>CAVVLL010000015.1:0-193160 GCA_963749125.1 uncultured bacterium | reverse complement strand
ATGTTGTTGTATGCTGAAGCATACGTATTGCTAAGTTCCATCGCAGATCCACAACCGCATTGTAGCATCTTGGCTAGCGGACAGCACCAGTAAACTGATCTGCCACACGTGTCCGGGTATCATAGGCTGAAAGCAGATGGACTGGCGAAGACGGCAAAAAGCAAGGATTCAACGCCTTTCGATTGTGCTACCAAAACCCGCTTCAAGAGAATAATGCTTAATTCATTCGTTCCCTGACGTTACACTTTGCTATCCTTTATCTGGATTGCACGGTTTGTGAACTAGAAAAAGGAGGCTATCCAATCCATGAGCAGTATCCGACCATTCGGACCTCTACCGGCCCCGATATCTGGGGCAACTTCCCTGATTGGACTAACGAAGGGATGCTGAAAAGCAGCAAGGACGGCATCGTACAGAGTACCAGCATGCTGCGCGCTATACATCAATCAATCAACTCCAGACTGCCACAGGATCTGCAGCTCGGGCTACAACAGAACGATATTCAACTTTACAACGAAGTACATCTATGATATTGACCAAGCGATTGAGGATCTTGCTAATCGTGTAGAGATCGCAATTAGCAAATCCAGACGTAGAAATTTCTACCGGAAATATCTCGTATGTCTTGGCTATCTCGGCGACAAACTCAATAACTTAAAGTCTGACGTTACACGGTTAACAAATTTAACCGAGCAGGTGGCTGGATGTGTTGCGTAACCCGTTATCTACTACCGCTGGAGAATATGTCAGACAAGGGTTAATGTGGTTTTCCCAGAGCGAACTTGATACAGCCGCCCATGCCTTCTCTAAATCCTTAGAGTATGACACTACAAACTATTTGGCCTATTACCATCTTGGGCACATTCGGCTTCACTATTCAGATTTATCGCAAGCGGGTAACAATTTCAAGATGGCCAGCAAATGCGCCGGCACCGCAGAGGATCGAGCTCGCGCTCTATCCTGTTGGGCAGAGTTTGCCACTTATCAAGTGACAACTCTCGGGCATATAATCTCATCAAGCAGGCAGCTGAAGCCCACCCCAAGCAAACCAATTACTGGTTTGAGGCCGCCATTTACTCCTCGCTTGACGGACAGTTACCTGATGTTTGGCTGCCCTACTTGTCTCGCGCTATCAAAGCGGATCCACACTACTATCTGCTCGCAATCAGCCATGAGGAGTTCGCTGGGCGTATAAACGAACTACGGCCATGTATGCGCGAGCATCAGATGTTAAGGCTCGCAAAGTAGATCAGCTGGTGGATATGTATTGGAAGACGCTTGATGAGTACAAAGCGCAATGCTCCCAGTACAAATCCATAATCGAAGAAGCTGTGGACGTCAATTCGCACGAGCCCAACGATGGCTGTCTGTGCAATGTCCTTGGCATCACGGCTCGAGTCCATATTTGTCACTTGGAGTACGGTATATCAGATACTGAAATCTATGAAGTGTATGACGAAACTCCAGACGATCTAGATAAAAGGTATCTCTATATGTCTGACAGTGGTCGCTTAGAGGTTCTGATGTGCGAACAATACAGATCCCAAGCGGCCATTAGACACGGGGACAGTCCGACGACATTATCGCTGATGTCCCTTTCGGGATCTGTCGGCTGTTAGAGGGAATTCAGTGTATTCTCTTTGCAGAAAGGAGAACGCTGAAAAGATTGCTCATTCACAAGTGCATCCAACCAAAAGACCAACTAACAGCACAATCTCTAATAAACTCTTTGCGTTCGGACATCTTACGCATAGATAGTCGTCTGAAGCAGATTCAAGACGACTATCCTTGCACGATACCCCCTTGGCGATACTTAGATTTCTTTGGCGGTCTGCTCAACAGAGAAGACATCTATAATCGCTGGGATAGTGGTGGTGAATATGCCTCAGCATTATTCCCACCAGTTGATTAGTAGGAGAAAGTCCCGTCTTCTCCACCTCTTTTTCAACCTTCACATAAACTCCCAAGAACAATCGTCGAAATCCAACCTTAACAAACTAAAGAAACCCAAACACAAAAACTCCCCGCGCACAGTCGGCGTGGGGCAACTCACTATGCCCCAATTCATACCGCCGACCCGACCCAGGCTGGCGCGACTAACTCGCGCCAAGCCGGTGCCGACGACCGCGCGCAATCACTTTGCGATGCGGGCGGCGGCAGGGGCGGTGTCGGGTTCATAGGCTTGACCTGTGAAGCAGGTTATTACCGCATTGGGAGCGGGTTGATGTATAGTATTACCCCTATTTACCAGTATATAGGGGCGTAAGTAGGGGTAAGCGAAGCTACTATCAACCCTTCGTGTTATGCTCGAAGAAGGCTCGGAGAGCGTTGAGAGTAGCCCATTCGCTACGCGCCTCGGCGCGTAGTCGAATGCCCTGAGCTTGTCGAAGGGCATGTTCCTTCGCTAACTACATGCTGAGCGCAATGCTTTGCTTCGTCGCCTGCTAACGGCCTGTGGCCTCCGATAGGCGTGGTCTATAATCATGCCGAGGTCTGCGGGTTTTTCGGGACTCAACTTCAACAAACACCATAGGAGCATGCCGTGAGGATAACTACTGCCGAAGATGCCGACGATGTGCTTTTCATCATTAGTGAGTTTTCCCCAGAATATAAGGATGTGTTTGAGAACGCCTACTATTCTTTGGAAAACGGTTCGTACGTAAAGAGGTTTCCGAAGGCAACCCCGAACATCTCTAGTATTAGGGATAACTGGGAGAACTACGCAGAAGAGATGTTCTCGCAGATGGGTTACTTCCGGATGGTGCGCTGGGAGGAAGCTTTGCATGGTTTCATAGAGAGGATTAAGGATTACCGGCATCGGCTGGTGGCTGACGGGCAGCTGCGCCACATGCATCAGGGGAATCGACATACAACCGCATGACGTCGACATCATGTTACATTCTGAAGATATAGATAGGGTGAACGAGCTGTTTGCAGATTGCATTGTAGAGCCTATCAGGAGCTCTAAAGGCTGGGTTGTAACCAATTTTGGCGTGCTGTTCATGGGCGCAAGGATTGACCTCGCATTTGATCCTGAAGACTTTGTTGACATCCCTGAGCCGGCAGACTTCGGCCCGTATGCGATGAAAAACTTGGAAGTGATCTCCTACAAGGGGCAGCGCGTTAAAATTCCTCCCCTAGAGCTGCAAATGCAGGTTAATCGGAGACGCGGCAGAGACGACCGAGTAGTAGCCATTGAAAAGCACTTACTCAATAGTAATGATTAGAGTTATCAACCGCGGGTTTCTAATAGCCTGGTATCTTGAGAGTGCGTTTAACCGCATCTTACTAAAGGCAAGTTTCATCCCGATACCGGAAAAGGTGTTCCCCTCTGCCCAAAGCCCCCGACTTCCACCTCCCTGTTTCACGCTAATCCAGCCCGTACTCCGGTAAGCTATAGGGACGAACCTTTGTTATTGGAGCATGACATGAGAATTGAGAAGTGGCTTAATCAGCGTGTTGGAATTCCTAGAGGGATAGCTTTGCT
This sequence comes from uncultured bacterium, assembly GCA_963749125.1. Lineage (GTDB taxonomy): Bacteria > 4484-113 > 4484-113 > 4484-113 > 4484-113 > JBBIJQ01. The sequence continues at coordinate 189,673 of CAVVLL010000015.1, read as the reverse complement.
TCTTGCCGTTGCATTGGCAAGCGCTGCGTTGCTTATACCTTCGTCTTACGCCGAAAGCGCGCTCCCCGGGAAAATACTGAAAGGTGGCGCAATCGCAGTCGCCGTTGACCAGTTCGGCGGCCAACTAAATAAGCTAATCAACAATGCGATGGCCAATAACAAAATGCCTACCAGCGCAGCGACCAAAGTCGTGCCGATAGTCGCATTCGGCGGCGGGCAGTACGTCGGTGCGGTGCAAGTAATCGGCCCGGCAAGCCTGGTGAAGAAGGTAAGCGCCTGCGTTGAGATCAGGGGCTCTTTTCTGGCCAAGCAGTTCCGCGCACAAATCCTCGTTCCCATTGACAGCGTCAAGAACATGAACCGCGTTGAAGGCGTCGGCGTCTCGGCTGTCATTGAAGTAAAGATATAGCTTTGCCGACACTGCGCCGGCGCTAAATGATGTTATACTGGTAGCATCTCCGCTGGGGTAACGATGTGTTTCGCAACACTAAAGCCGCGCCGGTCCACATCATCATCGCGCTGATTATCGGCGCATATGCGCTGAACTGGACTTGGGGCGTAGTCAGCGTTAACAGTAGGATAATTAACCACGTGGAACAGTGCAGGATAGCCGCGCAGCAGTACGAGGATAAGACGTTCTTCAATCTGAAGGTCCACTTCGTTGCCCCCCTGCTGCCGGGAGTGATCATCGCGCGCTACGAATACCAGGTGGCAGGGCTCTGGGGCTGGGGAGGCAGCGAGCTCTATTTCTGGTGGCTCGGCGGCTGTACCCCGGTCTATCGCTTCACCGAATGGATATCGTGACGAACGGCGCGGCGGGGCTTGCAGCGCGGGCGCGTTAGGTATTTGCAAACTCATTTGGCCGTGCGCGCCCATCGCGTATAAGAATGCGACATGCGGCGTGCTTTACGCTTCGCCGTCCATTTGCCGGGAAGCCTACTGGCTATCCTGCGAAAACACTACGACTGAGTACGGCCCGATGCTGATTTTCCCGGCGCAAGGCATGCCATCGGCACTCTCCTCGCGAGCCTCGGCGTCGGGAGAATTGTGATTTGCGAAAGCGGCGTCGTATTTATACGAGTCGCTGTTAAACCGCGTTCTCCACAATCCGGGCCGTGGAAACCCAATCGTATAGCCGTCCCAACTTTGATTCGTCAAATTCACGGCCACGATGACGCTATCGGTTGGGCCTTGTTTGTCCCAACGGTGAAAAGCGATTATCTTAGCTGAGTCGTTTGTATGAAAGACATTGATGTTCTGGCCGCACAGCCCGCGCGTTACGCTCGAAAGATTACGCCTCAGGGCAATCAGGTCCCGATACATGCCGAGAATGCCGTGCTCGTCCTCAACATTGGACCAGTTGAGCGGGTCTTTGTCATGGAACCACCGGTCTTCCAGGAACTCCTGCCCTTCAAAGAGCATCGGGATGCCTGGCGAGGTAAGTACGAGGGCAGCGCCAAGCGTGGAGCGCTTCTTGGAAAACCAGCTTTCAACATTGCCCGGCCAGATTTCTTCCGGCACGCGTGCCCGGCCATTGGCGACCTCGTCGTGAGACTCTGTATAGATAACCCGCTTGAATGCGTCCGCATCGAAGCGAGACTCGATGGCTGCCTTGACCGCATTCATATCACGTGACTTATCGTCGGGGGAGATGACGGCTCGGCGGACGTTGTGGACGAATTCGGCATTCCATTGCGCATCAAAGCCGGCGCCGCCCGCTCCAGCGTCTTTGGTGATCCAGGCGTTCTTGCGCATCCCTTCGGCGATACTGATTTTACCGGGGAATCGTTGTTTGATTTCTACGTTGATCCACTGCATCAAGCTCCAGCCTTCGGGAATGTCATTTCCCGAGTTGCCGATATCGCCATCTATACTCTTGATATAGACGATCATGTCCCAGCGAAGCCCGTCGGCATGGTACTCGTCCAGCCACATTAGTGCGTTGTCGCGTATGTATTGGCGCACTTCATCGCGGCCATAGTCAGGGCGCGTTTCTCCCCAGGGAGTACTTGAACGGCGGTCATTGTAGAAGTAGATTCCCCCCTTATCATTCTCGCTCCAGCCGTCGAATTGCCACATGTCAAGGTCGGAAGGGCCGAAGTGGTTGTAGACAACATCCACGATGACGGCGATGCCGTGCTCATGGGCCGCCTTCACAAACCGCTTGAACGCGTTCGGCCCGCCGTAAGTGCTTTCAACAGCGAAGGGATAGGAAGGGTCGTAACCCCACGAAAAGTCGCCTGAGAATTCCGCGACCGGCATCACTTCCACTGCATTGATGCCTAGGGCTTTAAGATAGGGCAGCTTCTCAACGGCGCTGTCGAACGTGCCCGTCTGCCCATCTTCTTTAACGTTGAAAGTGCCGATGTGTAGCTCATAAATTACAAGCTCATTCCCCGTTGCCATGTGAAAATCACTTTTGCCCCAGTCAAAGGCTTTAGCATCGTAGATAATTCCATTGCCGATTGAGTTGGTCACTTGCCGGGCATAAGGGTCAGTGCGAGACAGGAGTCCCTTGGAACAGTGAATCAAGTATTTATACTCGTCCCCTGGCTTTGCATCGGCCACGTCAGCAGACCAGTAACCATTCTGTTCGCTGATGAGGGGCGTTGATGTCGCGCTCCAGCCATTGAAGGTCCCTAAAACATAAACATTTTCAGCATTGGGCGCCCATACGCGGAAGGTCACGCCCTTGGAGCCGGGCTGTGCTCCCATGCCTGGATGGCTAGACGCGGCGTTTATATTCTTCTGCATCAAATTCAATCTATCCCCTTACCGATTATTTATACCGGCATTTCCCAATAGTTATCGTGATTCTCAGCGCCTATTGCCTCAATTGCGCCCAGGCGCGCGCTCATCGACTTGAGTGCAGATTTGTTTTATTAAGGATTCGAGCAATAGCGCCTTCGGACGTATAATGCCACAGGCTTTCTCAGGCTCAATCAGGTGCCGGGAACTAAGAGGTAATCATGGCCTGGACATACATTATGGATGATGCGGCACTGGCGGAAGGCGGCAAGGCGCAGGTGCATCCGCTGGGCGTGAACATCGTTGTCGCGCGCGTGGGCGGCGAGGTTTTCGCGTTTGAAGGGAAGTGCCCGCATATGGCATGCCCGCTTTACAGCGGCGCGCTAGACGGGCACATACTCACCTGCCCGTGCCACGAGTGGCAGTTTGACATAAGGACGGGCGAGTTTCTCGACTCACCGGAAATCAAGCTTGTTCTTTACCCCGTAAAATCCGAAGAGGGCAAGCTGTTCGTCAGCCTCGGCTGAAAGGAGATGCATTCATGGTCGTAATCATTTATGCGATGTCCACCTGCCCGTGGTGCAAGAAGGCGAAGAACTATTTCGCCGAGCGCAACGTCGAGTTTGAATGCACCGAATACGACCTTGCCGACGAGGAGACGCAGGCCAAAATTAAGCGTGAGATGGATGCCGAAGGAACCACCAGTTTTCCATTCGTGCGCATTGGCAGCGAGGTCGTTGTTGGATACAGGCCCGAGGCATACGCGCGGCTGCTGGATATGCAAAGCGAGCAGGTATGAGCGCCGAAGCAAGAAAGGAATCGCTGCGCTACTTCTTCAGCAAGGTTGTCGCGCCGATGGGCTTCAAGTTCTCGCCGGACGCCGAGCTTGTGGAGTTTTGCCTGGACGGCGAGGTTAGCATTGAGGCGAAGCACGGCTCGCCCTTCTGCCCCTGCAAGCTGCTCAAGCACGACCGCGCCAGCGACATGAAGATAGTCTGCCCGTGCATCCCCTTCAACCGCAAGCACTTTGACGCGATGAAGCGCTGCTGGTGCGGCCTGTTCGTGCATGAGGACGTCACCGACCCCGACAGCCTGCCGCAGGTGATGGCGAAGGAGATGGGCCTTGAGTGATAACTACACGCGCGCGATTGCAGCCGCCGACATCGCGCCGGGCGGGATGAAAGCCGTCAAGCTGGACGGCCGCGAGGTCGTCATCTGCAACTGCGGCGGCAGCTTCTATGCCGTCAGCCGCCGGTGCTGGCACGCCAACGCCGCGCTTGAGCTGGGCACGCTGGACGGCCGCATCCTCACCTGCCCCGCGCACTACGCCCAGTTTGACATCACCACCGGCGAAGCGCTCTGCGGCGCCGTGCCGCCCTATCCGGCACACGGCGCGCCCGTGCCGAATACCAACGTGGCTGCGCAATCTGCCAGCGCCCATTCACTCGTTACATACAAGACGAAGGTTGAAGGCGGCTGGGTATGGGTTTTGCTCTAGCCATAGTCAAGCGTGGAAACCGCGTTGTCATCGAGAACTGCCCTATCGACTATTGTAAGGCGATGTCTTACGCCTGTAATGATTATGCTAACAATAGCAGCCGACCCACTTGCTGAAGCGCTGTTGCCGCGGGCTCGTGAAGGATATCAGGGCTAACAGCATATCGCCAAGTGCCTTTTCATGCGAACGTAGTGCTGACTCAAGTATGCGCGTTAGAACGTCGCGAGTGCAGCCTCAATTTCGTCAGGCGGCAGCAGTTCATATACCCAAAGAATGCGCAGCCTATCAGCGACGGGCCGAAGCTTTTTCTCGTCGTATTGCGCCATCAGCCCAACGCAACGCAGGGCTTCTTTCAGATTATCCGTGACCATGTCGCGGCTCTTATCAATAAATGGGCTGTAGCACGATGTCGTCGCTGCGAGGTAGTAATTGATCGCCGCCGAAAATAACGCCGGCGTAACTAGAATGTCAGGAACTAAATCCTCACTTTCTCTCGCCTGCCTCTTAGCGACTTTCCTAAATGAATGTTCTGTTGCATGAACTATCTCATGTAAGCGCTCGTTCCAAAACTCGGGATGGACGCTATCCATAACATCCGCAGTCGCTAAAGCGTGAATGCCAGCAAGGCCACGCGCGCTTATCGTAGCCTGACAATAAGGTAGCGTAGTAACCGGATTGTCATCCAACATTGCCATTGATTCACGAAATGCTTCGTAAGCCCTAAGGCGGTCTTTCGCACGTTGCATGAATACATTGCCCAAGGCCATCATGATCATCGGATTACGGTCAATTTCTAATGCTCGCTTATAGCTGGCGGCTGCGGCACTCAAGTCGCGGCTTTGGATTGCGCTGACAGCGTTTTCAAGGTGAGGGCGCGCCCTAAGCTTCTTTGCTGACGCCTCTGCAAGTTTTATCAGTTCTCGCGCAATTAGGACGTAGGAAAACACGCTGAGAACACTAGAAAAGCTAGCGGAAACTAGATTCGTAGCTAGCTTTGCTTTAATCCCTGCAGCACATTCCATGGCCTTCTTCGCATCCCAAGCTCGAGGCATTATCGGGATACCATCATGACTAAAGAAATCCTGTGAAATATGCAAGAAAAATGCCGGTACGCCTTCAACACCAAATTTCTCAACGACTTCAGGCAAGAAGTCTAACGAATGTCCGAACTTCAATCTGTGGCCTGAACCTGAGGTAGAATCTATCCATCGGTCAACATCAGGATACAGCTTAAAGTGTCCAACATCGTGAAGGGTTCTTGCGGCATCTACGATAGGGTGTTTCAATGCAAGCATTGAAGTTGACGTGATACCCCACATGAGCGATGTTCTCCATGGGACATTAAGAACTGTCTCCAAGAGGTGCTTGTTTTCAGTAAGTAGCCAGAACGAGATAGGGTATCGTTTACTAGCGGATTGTCTTTGAGTATTGCGAAATAGTCTTCGCCAAGGGTACGCTGAATTGCAACAACAGCCCTTTTGGTAGTCTTCCCTGCTTTTATTGCAGCTTCCCCGGCAAGCGCGGTTCCCCTCTTCAAGGCTTTCCCAGAAGCATCTTTAGCTTTTGAAGCTACAGTCTTAAGCTTATCCGACAGATTAGGCTTCGGCGCATCATTGTCATTCACAGTTCGGCCCCCGATTATGTATTAGGCTCATTTCTTTTCTATTTCCGGTCGCGCTTCGATTTAATATAAGCGTATCGATCCTCAACCATATTTCCGCTATCTAACACGCACTCAATAAAGCCCACTCCTGAGTGATTACGTACTGCATTCTCACAGTCTTCAAGAGTGATACTTTCAAAGCCCAACTCCTTGAGTGGTTCTGCAACAAGGCTTGCCACGTCCTCAAGTCCGAAGTTATCAGCGTAATACAGTTCTGAAGGCTTTTCTCCAAGAATATCCATGATGGCGTCTACGATTTCCACAGAATCATCATCACTGGATTCTTCATCATCCTCCCACATTCCACTGATGACAACTTCCTTTCTATGCACGCGGATAGTAATCACAAACACATCTGCATTAGGATCTTTAGGAGCCATTTTACACCTCGTATTTTGAGTAACTCGGGCTAGATCATCCGGCCCACCACGCAGCTAGAGACAAGCCAGCCATCTCCAATCCTACTCCAGCCGAACCTGACTGGAGGGTGAGCTAATTGTATCATTGCTACATAAATACGTTAAGTGCTTAAGCATACGCTCAGTCCACTTGAATTAAGCGACTGCCCGGCATGCGTGGTGATGCTTGAAAAGCTGTCAAAAAACCATACTCACGCGTCGAAGTGCTTGATGTTCATAAAGAAAACATCCCTTGAGATACGGTAAGTCATTGGGATCCAAGAGTTGAAACCTAACACCTATTAATTGTATAGTATAGATGGTCTATTTCTAACAGGGCGGAGGATATTAATGGCTAAAATCTACATGAATGCACCCTCTCACGAAGTGAAGAACGCAGATGTCCAATTCGACATCTACACAGGGAGCAGCATACTTGGCAGACTGAAAGTGAGTAAGGGCACGATTGAGTGGCTTCCAAAGAACAAGAGTAAAGGCGGACGTCACTTATCTTGGGAGCGATTTGATGAGCTAATGAAAGAAATCGGCTGGCAGAAGAGCTAGGGCATAAGCGGGATACTAATCATGGATTACATTTATAACTCTCAAGGGATTTATATAGGTTTCATTGTAGGGAGTAACCTCTTTGAGCCTGCTGGAGATTGGATAGCTTTCGAATCTGGCGGCCAGTGGTTTAGCTTGGATTCAACCCACTTAGGTGAAAGAAAAGGAGATTGCATTCTTCGCAACACGCTCACGCCTAGGCCGCTCACACCATTTACTCCCTTTACCCCTTTTTCTCCGTTCGTGCCCTTTGCCCCTTCCAGGCAAATACCAATCATAGTTCCTATTGGGTGGGAAGACCACTTTCTATAAGCACACTTTTCCCCTACGTAACCACCCTCGGATAGAGCTTCCCCGCCAGCGTTACTAACACGGCGGTTGGCATGATGAAGGCGTGGGTGGCGAGCATCGCGCCATGCTCTCCCCCTTGCATACGCGCGCGCGATGCACGACAATTAGGCGAGCAAGAACAGGCGGCCTTGCGCGGTGAACGCGCGGGGCGCAGCCGGGCCTCATGCGAGGCAGCAGGTCATTCATTCATGCCCTGTGGGACTTTGACGTAAGCCCCTGTGGCATCAGCGCAGCCGGGGGCGGCCAAATCCTACTTTGTAAGGACGGACGACGATGAACTGCCCCGTTTGCAGCGAAAAGATGAAGACGATTGAGCGCCTGGGCGTAGAGGTTGAAATCTGCCCCGGGTGCAAGGGCATCTGGCTTGACAGCGGTGAGCTTGACAAGCTGCTCGCGCTTGACGAAAGCGTTGATGTGCCGCTGGAAAAGGAAGCCGCAGCCACGCCCGATGAAGCTCCGGATAAGCCTCACCGCGACAACTGCATTGAACACCAGCACGGCAGCGTGTATGAGCCGGTGCCCGACGAGATGCCCGCCGATTATAAGCACCAAGACCGCAGCCGATTCCGCGATGCGGCGAAGCATGCCGGCGCGGGCGGCCACAAGCCTGTGATGCCAAACACTGGGCGTGCGCAGCGCGGCAAGGGCGGCGGCAGGGGCCAAGGCGCGGCGATGCGCAGCGTCCTGGAATCCATCCGCAAGGGCGGCGCAGGCTAAGCGCCCGGCGCTGCCTGCCAACGAGGATTCCACATGCCATCGCATACAGACATTCGCAGCAAGAAAACGGCTGTCGCGGCGCTATCGGTCGTGTCCAACTCCGTGCTCGTCGGGCTCAAGCTCGTCATCGGCATTTCCATCGGCTCCATCGCAGTTATCTCGGAAGCCATCCACTCAGGCGTTGACTTACTCGCGGCGGTCATCGCGCTAATCGCAGTGCGCATTTCCGGCAAGCCCGCCGACGAGGAGCATCCCTTCGGCCACGGGAAGGTTGAGAATATCTCCGGCACGATTGAGGCCGCGCTAATCTTCCTCGCCGCGGGATGGATCATCTACGAAGCCGTCCGCAAAATCATCCACCCCGAGCCCATCGGCATGACGCAGCTCGGCATCGGCGTGATGGCGCTGTCGGTCGCGGCGAACATGTTCGTCTCGCACATGCTTTTCAAGGTCGGGCGCGAGACCGATTCCATCGCGCTACTCGCCGACGCTTGGCACCTGCGCACCGACGTGTGGACTTCGTTTGGCGTCATGTTCGGGCTAAGCGTGGTGTGGCTCGGGCGGCTCGTGCTGCCGCAATACAACCTGCAAATCCTTGACCCCATCGCGGCGATTATCGTGGCGATGCTCATCATCAAGGCGGCGTGGGAGCTAACGCTTGATTCGGGCAAGGACTTGCTGGACGCAAGGCTGCCCGCCGAGGAAGAGGAAAAGATAAAGCGCTGCATCGCGAAGGAAAAGAAGCTAGCCGGCTTCCACGACCTGCGCACGCGCAAGTCAGGCGCGCACCGCTTCGTTGAGTTCCACATCCAGGTAAGCCCCGGCATGAGCGTCAGCGAGTTCGCACGCCATCGCCGACCGCCTTGAGAACGACATTGAGCGGCACATCGCGCAAAGCGTCGCGACCATCCATGTTGACCCCTGCGACGAGGACTGCGTCCCCTGCCCCGCGGAGTGCGACGACCGCAAGCACGTGGACGCCGCGCCCCAGGGCTAGAGCGCAACGCCGCGCGTTGTGATAACATTTGCACATCCCCTGGAGGGCTGGGCATTATGGGCATATACATTGGAATTGGCGGCCTGGTTGTTCTCGTAGCAATCATCTACTTCATCGCGGCGTTCAACAAGCTTGTACGCGCGAGGCAGATGGTCAACGAGGGATGGAGCGGCATTGACGTGCAGCTCAAGCGCCGCCACGACTTGATACCCAACATCGTTGAAGCCGTGAAGGGCTACAGCGGACACGAGCGCACGACGCTTGAGGACATCGCGCAGATACGCGCCAAGGGCCTTGACAGCGACGACCCGAAGCTGCGCGCCGAGGGCGAGAACACACTGACGCAGTCCATCAAGTCGCTGTTCGCGGTGGCGGAAAGCTACCCAGAGCTTAAGGCGAGCGAGAGCTTCCTTTCGCTGCACAAGGCGCTGGTGGAAGTCGAGGACAACATCCAATATGCGCGGCGCTATTACAACGGCGCGGTGCGCAACATCAACATCCTCGTGGAGTCGTTCCCCAGCAACATCGTCGCAGGTATGGGCGGCTTCAAGCGCATGGACTTCTTTGAAGTTGAAATGTCCACCGAGCGCGAGGCCGTGCAAATTGACCTTGGCGGCGTTGCGCCGGGAGGTGGCACGAATGCGTAAGGCGTTATGCATGACAATATGCGCGCTCGTCGCGGCGGCGCTGGCAGTGGCGATGTTTAGCATCAGCGCGTTTGCGGAAGAGCGCATACTCTCCTACCGCACTGAGATAACGGTCAACGCGGATTCCACGATGGACGTCTCCGAGACCATCCGCGTGACCTGCGAAAACGCGCAGATCAACCACGGCATCTACCGCGACTTCCCCACGCGCTACCGCGACAAGAACGGCAACAGCCTGCGTGTGGATTTCAAGGTCAAAGCCGTGCTAAGGGACATGGAGCCCGAGCCCTTTCACACTGAGAGCTTTGGCAACGGCGTGCGCGTGTATGCCGGAAGCAAGGACGTGGTGCTCTCGCCGGGCGAATACACCTACACCATCGCCTATCACACGAACCGCCAGCTCGGCTTCTTTGATGACCATGACGAGCTTTACTGGAACGCCACCGGCAACGGCTGGCCATTCCCCATTGACGAGGTGGAAGCGGTGGTGAACTTGCCCCAGGGCGTGCCCGCAGGCGAGGTGAAGCTGGAGGCATACACCGGATTGTATGGCGACAAGGGACAGGACTTCACGGCGGGGATGAACAGCGAGGGACAGGCGGTCTTTAGCACGACGCGCACGCTCAACGCCAGCGAAGGGCTGACCATCGTCGTGATGTTCCCCAAGGGATTCGTCACGCCGCCAACCCAAACGACGAAGTTCATGTGGCTCCTGCGCGACAATTTGCCGATGCTCATATCGCTGCTCGGCCTGTTGTTCATTCTCATTTATTACATCGAAATGTGGAGCCAGTTCGGGCGCGACCCGGCGCGCGGAGTGGTCTTCCCGCAATACAAGCCGCCGCTTGGATTGTCGCCCGCAGCGCTGCGCTATGTGCGCTTGATGGGTTACGACTACAAGGCGTTCGCGGCGACGATACTTGACCTTGCAGTGAAAGGGTGCCTGCGCATCGTTGAAGTGAAGCGGCGCAAATACAAGCTGGTGCGCACGAACGGCTCTACGGCAGGCCTGCCGCCCGAGGAACTCGGGGCGCTTGAGGCGCTGCTTCCCGGCGAAGGCATGGAGCTTGAATTGCTGCAAGAGAACTACCAGGTAATGCAGGCCGGCATGGGCGAGATACAGAAGAACGCCGGTAAGGCCGTTGAGGGCAAGTATTACACACTCAACAGCGGCAAGTTCGGCATGGGCTTGTTCTTCAGCGGGCTTGTGTTCGCTGGGAGCATCTTCGCGATGGCCTCCACGGGCAGCGTCTCGCCGATAACGTTCATCGCGTTCTTCGCCATGATTGTGCTGAACATATTGTTCTACAGCCTGCTCAAGGCATACACGCCCGAAGGCCGCAAGCTCCTTGACGACATTGAGGGCTTCCGCATGTATATGGCGGTGGCGGAAGAGGACATGCCGCCCACGCCGGACGGCGAGGCGATGCCGGAGAAGACGCCGCTGTTGTTTGAGGAATACCTGCCGTATGCGCTGGCGCTGGGCGTGGAGCGCGCATGGGCGGATAAATTCTCCGAGATATTTGCGCGCCTGCGTGAGCAGGGCCAGGAATACCGACCGGCGTGGCACGACGGCAGCTCGTGGAACAGCTTCGCGCCGGCAGCGTTTGCTGGCGCCATGGGCGGCGCGTTTAGCAGCGCCATCAGCTCGTCATCAGCCTCGCCGGGGTCAAGCTCGGGCGGAGGCGGTGGCGGGTCGTCAGGTGGCGGCGGCGGCGGCGGTGGCGGCGGCGGCTGGTAAAGAAAGATGTAGTTCAGAACTGTAGGCTGGGCTTCAGCCCAGCTCTGGGTCTGGCTGTAGGGCGACCACCCGTGGGCCGCCGTCTGGAATTCCAGAAGGAGCGGCGGGGGATAAACCCCCGGCCCTTCAGTTCAGATCCCAAACTCCAGACTCCAGATTCCCGAGCCGCACTAAAGTGCGGCCTACGGAAGGAGGGAAGCAAGAGCCGGGCTGGTCAGCCCGGCCTACCCAATTGGTAGGTCATAGTTGGTTTCCCAGACCCAGAGCGGGACTAAAGTCCCGCCTACAAGTCCTTAATGTTAACTACTTCAAGTGGGGGCGGAAGGGTCGGCGGCTAGCAGTGCCTTGATGAGATTCAACTGAGTGGCCTTCGCTTCATCGTCAAGAGGAACGCAGCCGTTATCATTTGAGACAGCGTCAGTGTTATCTACACAGGAGTAATCAACGTCGGGATACGGGTCAGGGGGCCGGTTAGCCTTAGCTTCTTCAATGTAACGATCGCGGTAATCGGAATACGGATTGTTCCCAATGGAACAAGTGTCTCTCTTAGGCGGAGGCCAGGCTTTTTCAGTTTTAGCGGCTTTCGCTGCCTGTGAAGCTTCACGCTTCTCTGCGCGGGCGGCTTTCTGGCGCGCCTTCTTCTCGCGCTCGTAATCACGCAGCTTCTTCTCGTATGCAGGCATACGCGAAGGTGAGAATGGCACGTCGTACTTCTCCGCGAGTTCCTCAGCCATCTCGTTGGTGGTTTTCCGCACAGGCTCAGGGACAGGCTCGCCGCGGTGTTCAGCGATTTGTTCTTCAACCATGTTGCAGAGGCGATGGATGCGGCAGATGACGCGAGCCCAGGGGACAAGCGCTTTCGTATCGGCATCACGTTCGCATACGGCAGCGACGGCGTCGTTCAAGGTGTAGATGGGCGGACCGTTGGCGGGAGATGCGTCGGAGGATGCGGGATGCGCGCGAGGCGCAGGCGCAATGCCGTTGCCTTTGGAGACGGCTTCGGAGGCCGCCTTAGTGGCTTCGGCGATGACTTTCACCGCGGCGATGGAGTCTTTCGGCTCAAGAACGCCGGAGGCTATGACCTCGGAGGCCTTTTGAACGGCGAGAAGCAGCAGCGCATCCAGCGCCGCGGCGGTCGCGGGTGATACCAGGCAGATGTCGCCTGTTGTAGTCATCTGATTCTATTCTAGCGAGGAAAGGGGTGATTCATAACAGAGGGATTCAAAATAGGGGAAAGGGGTAAGGGGTAAATTCCAGATTCCAGAGCCGGGCTAGTCAGCCCGGCGTACTCTAGTATTTGTTCTTGTAATCGAGCTTCTTCCAGAGCGGCACTAAAGCTAGCCAGCCTTCGGCTGGTGCCGCCTACAAGTGCTGGGGGCGAGGTATCAGCATTGGCGTAACTGCAATCTGAGATACAATAGCGGGACGCGGCGAAGGGTATCAATGGAATACAGGGAACTAAACCGCCTAGATTGAAATCTGATAGTTAACGAATTTTATTGAGGTAACTGCAATGAGGAACTTGCGCTTATACATCATCCTCGCGCTAATGGCAGCGGGAATATTCGCGGCATCCGCGCCGATAGCGGCCGCAGACAGCCCGAACGCGCCCATCATCGGCACGTGGATGGGAACGCTGACGATCATGGGAACGCAGCTTCGCATTGCGTTCAACTTCAGCCTCGCCGATGACGGCAGCCTGGTGGCAACGATTGACAGTGTTGACCAGAGCGTCAATGGCATCGCCGTTGACACTGCGACGTTCGAGGGCGGGAAGCTAAACCTCAAGTCTTCCGTTTTAGCCGCCGAATATAATGGGACGCTGGACAAGGCAGCCGACGAGATCAAGGGCGAATGGAAGCAAAGCGGGATGGCGCTGGAACTGAACTTGAAGCGCCAGCCTGGGCTGGTCAGGGACAACCGCCCGCAAGAGCCCAAGGAGCCCTACCCTTACAAGGCTGAGGATGTGAAATATGCCAACAAGGCATCGGCAGGCGTTGAGCTTGCCGCCACGCTGACCATCCCCGAAGGCGAAGGCCCGTTCCCGGCGGTCGTGCTCATCACGGGCTCGGGCGCTGAAGACCGCAACGAAGCCATCATGGGGCACAAGCCGTTCCTTGTCATTGCAGACTACCTGACGCGGCGTGGCATTGCCGTGCTGCGCGCTGACGACCGTGGCTTCGGCCAGTCCACCGGCGATTACGTCAGCGCAACCAGCGAGGACTTCGCATCCGACGCGCTCGCAGGCGTGAATTACTTGAAGGCACGCCCCGAAATTGACGTGAAGCACATCGGGCTCGTCGGCCACAGCGAAGGCGGCATCATCGCGCCGATGGCGGCGCTGCAGTCAACGGACGTCGCGTTCATCGTGATGCTCGCAGGCCCGGGCGTTGACGGCAAGGCCATCTTGGTGCAGCAGGGGCAGGACATCCTCAAGGCGATGGGCGCGAGCGATGAGCAGATAAAAGAGCAGCGCGAGGTGCAGGAGGAGATATTTGAGATCGTGATGGGCGAGCCAGATGCGAAGCTGGCTGAGCCTAAGCTTCGCGCGTTATTTGACGAGGTCGCAGCAGGACAGCCCGAAGCGCAGAAGATGCCCAAGGATCAGCTTGATGCGCAGTTGAACGCGCAGGTCGCCTTCGTCAACTCTCCGTGGTTCCGCTTCTTCCTCGCGTATGAGCCCGCGCCGTCGCTGCGCGAGATGCGCATCCCGGTGCTTGCGCTAAACGGCTCGCTGGACTTGCAGGTTAAACTCAAGCATCAACCTTCCCGCGATTGAAGCTGCGCTGAAGGAGGGCGGGAACAAGAATTACACCGTCAAGGAATTCGCAGGCTTGAACCACTTGTTCCAGCACGCGACGACCGGCGCCATCACCGAGTATTCGCAGATTGAGGAGACTTTCTCTCCCGAGGTGCTGGCGTTCATCGCCGATTGGATTAAGGCGCACACGGCGAATAAGCAGGACTAGCAGCGGTTATAATCACTGCTCGTGGCTGAGAACGGGCGGATAAAGGCGATAGACCGCGCGCGGGAATTCCTGGGCCTGCGCAGCAGCATCATAGGTCTGCTGGCGGTCGTCATCCTCGTGGGGATGGGTGAGCGCATGGCCGAGCGCTTTTTGCCCATTTACCTCATGGCGCTTGGAGGCGGCGCGCTGGCCATCGGGCTGCTAAACGGGCTGCAAAACCTGCTCGGCGCACTCTACTCGTTCCCCGGCGGCTACCTCTCCGACAAGCTCGGCCAGAAGCGCGCACTGCTCGTCTTCAACTTGATGGCGATGGTGGGCTACCTCATCGTCATCCTCATCCCCACATGGCCCGCGGTCATCGTGGGATCCATCTTCTTCATGTCATGGTCGGCGGTATCGCTGCCTGCGATGATGAGCCTAGTCGCGGATGTGCTGCCAAAGTCCAAGCGCACGATGGGCGTGAGCATGCACTCGCTGGTGCGGCGCATCCCCATGGCGCTGGGGCCGCTAGCAGGCGGGGCGTTCATTATGCTGTGGGGCGAGAAGAGCGGAGTGCGGCTGGCGTTCGTTGCGGCATTGGCGATGGCACTCCTTGCTATCGTGCTGCAGGAATGGCTCATCCGCGACGAGGAGAAGCACCCGCAGGCGAAGAAGCACGAGCCTGAAGCACACCCGCTGAGGCTGCTGCGCGAGATGAACCCGCTGCTAAAGAGCTTACTTGTCTCCGACATCCTCATACGCTTTTGCGAGCAAATACCCTACGCGTTCGTCGTCGTGTGGTGCATGAAGTCCATTGCATCACCGGTGAGCGCGGTGCAGTTCGGCACGCTCACGGCGATTGAAATGACGACAGCTATGCTCGTGTATATCCCCGTCGCATACCTCGCCGACCGCAGCACCAAGAAGCCGTTCGTGGTGGCGACGTTCGTGTTCTTTACTATGTTTCCGCTGGCGCTCATTTTCGCGCAATCGTTTTGGGCGCTAGTGCCGGTGTTCATCTTGCGCGGGCTCAAGGAATTCGGCGAGCCGACGCGCAAGGCGTTGATAATGGATTTAGCGCCTGAAGATCGCAAGGCGGGCATGTTCGGGCTGTATTACCTCCTGCGCGACACCATCGTTTCACTGGCGGCGTTCGGCGGTGCATTCCTCTGGCTCGCGTCACCGCAGCTTAACTTCATCACCGCATTCGCTTTCGGCGTGCTGGGGACGGTATGGTTCGCGCTGCGCGGACGCGATTTGGGGAAAGCTAGTGAGGATAGCGCAAGCGAAGCTTAATACAAAACCGACGTGAAGGCTGTTAAAGCTTGCCTTCGGCGAGGGCGTAGAGCTTGCCGTCATTGCAGCCGAAGTAGATGGTGCCGTTAAGGCCGACAGCGGGGGATGATTCGATGCCGTCGCCGGCAGTGAAGCTCCAGCGCTTGGTTCCATCGGGATTGACCGCGTGCAGCTTCCCGTCCAGGCTCGCCACCAGCACAGCACCATCTGCGCAGACCACGGGCGACGCGTCTATCGCGCCCCCTGCGGTGAACGCCCATTTCTTAGCGCCGCGCGGGGTTATCGCATAGAGATTCTTGTCATAGCTCCCGAGGTAAACCGTGCCGTCCTCGGCCACAGCCGGGGATGAGCGCACCGGCTCGTTGGCGTTGAACGCCCATTTCGCCTTGCCGCCCTTGCTGAGCAGCCCGCCCCAGTTCGCAATGGCATACAACCGTCCGTCGTTGCTGCCGATATAGACGGTGCCATCCTCGGCGAGCGCGGGAGTTGAGGGCAGCCCTTCGCGCATCTGGATGTTCCATGCCTGCGAGCCGTCGCCATGTAGCACATAGAGGCGTTTGTCTAGCCCGCCGACGAAGACTGTGCCGTCGTGCGCGATGGCAGGCGACGAGCGCACCCGCCACTGGGTCTTGAACTCCCATGCGCGCGAGCCATCCGCCTTGAGCGAGTAGATGCGGCCTTCATTGGTGCCGAAGCATATCGAGCCGTCCAGTCCGACCGCGGGCGAGCTATGCACGCCATCGCGCGCGAAGAACTCCCATCGCTTCTTGCCGGTTTCGGGATCCAGGGCGCAAAACGTGCCGTCGTAGCTGCCGATGTATATGGAGCCGTCAAGCCCGATTGCGGGGGAGCTTCGGATCACGCCACCGATTTTGGTTTCCCACTTCTGCGCGCCGTAAAGACGCAGCGCAAAGACTTTCCCGCCGTCGGTCCCGACGTAAACTGAGCCATCGGCGCTTATCGCGGGTGACGAGCGCACCTTATCGCCGAGGTTGGCCGTCCATTTCTTCACCGGCTGTTTGAACGCTGGGAAGGGGCTGCGGCGGGTCCTGCTGGGGCTTCCGCCGAACATCGGCCACAGCGCCGACGAGCTTCCCGAGGACATATGCACGGCGGTTTCGTCATACTTCAGGCCATCGCGCAGGTTGTAATCGTATTTTTCGCGCTCTTCTTTGTTGGAGAGAATCTTGTAGGCTTCGTTGATGTAGGACATCCGCTCGGAGGCGGTGTGGTCGCCGGGGTTGTTGTCGGGATGCCATTCGATTGCGAGCGCACGGTACGCCCGCCTTATGTCGTCAAAGGACGCGTCGGGCGTAATCTGCAACAATTCGTAATAATTCCGTTTCGGCTTAATCGCCATTTCCCGCTACTCCGAAACGCTGATTGGACAGCGCATGCCAATATCCAAAGAAGGATGCTGCGACAATCCAGGCAGCCCTTCGCCAATTTGCCCACTATGCACTTAATACGCTAATTGAGCCTGCTTATACCGTTGCCGGCAAGCGGAAAGTATAACATCAGACCTTTGCGCCTGCAACGATAGCCCGCCTTCACGCCGCCGTATTTGCCGTAAATATCAGCCGTGCAATTTGTGAATGTTGCGTAAAGGGTAAACCTACCAGCCGCGCCCGGCCATGCGCTGCTCTTCGGGCAGGTCGCCACGTCGATGCCTTCATCGGCTTCGCCCAGCCGCGCGCGATCTCCGCGAGCATCGTCGGCTCCTCGTAGTGCAGCACGGCCTGCACGATGGCGCGCGCGCGCGGTGCGGGGTCTGCGCTCTTGAAGATGCCGCTGCCCACGAAGACCGTCTCCGCGCCAAGCTGCATCATCAGCGAGCGTCCGCGGGTGTCGCGATGCCGCCGGCGGCGAAGTTCGGCACGGGCAGCTTGCCGTGCTCTGGCGACCCAGCGCACCCACTCCTAGCGGCGCTTGCAGTTCTTTGGCTTTCGTCGGCAGCTCGGTTTCGTCGCTCTTGTACAGCCAGTGGATTTCAGACTGCACCTTGCGCATGTGACGCACGGCTTCCACGATGTCGCCGGTGCCCGCTTCGCCCTTGGTGCGTATCATCGCAGCGCCTTCGCCGACGCGGCGCAGCGCCTCGCCCAAGCCGCGGCAGCCGCACACGAACGGCACCTTGAAGTCGTGCTTCCACACGTGGTTGGCTTCGTCGGCGGGGGTCAGCACTTCGCTTTCGTCAACGAAGTCCACGCCCAGCGCCTCAAGTATCTGCGCCTCGGCGAAGTGGCCGATGCGGCATTTCGCCATGACGGGGATGGTCACGGCTTCCTTGATGCGGATGATCATTTCGGGGTCGGACATGCGCGCGATGCCGCCGTCGCGGCGGATGTCGGCGGGGACGCGCTCAAGCGCCATGACCGCGACCGCGCCCGCATCCTCGGCGATTTTCGCCTGCTCGGGGTTGGTCACATCCATGATGACGCCGCCCTTGAGCATCTCAGCGAGGCCCACCTTCACGCGCCAAGTGCCGGTCTTCTTTGTATCGTCAGCGTTGTTTTTAGTCGGGTTCATATGATTTACTCCGAACCTCTATTATATACGAAGGGGCGGTGGGGGGCGAACCCAGCAGGGGGGTATAATCGGCAAGTGGGAACTGGCGAAAAAGCTTCAATACAATACGACAAAGCTGACCTGACAGCGCGTATCGTTTCCTACTTGATCTTTGGCTTTTATGTCGTTGCCGCCTCCGCAACTTCAGCCGTTCATCCATCACTCCTCAGTCTGTTCATCGTGTACTTAATCTCTTATCTAGCCTTGCGAACGCTCGTCTACTACGCGATGAGGCACTTAAGGGAAAAGGGCTTATTACAGGGACTGCTGATCGCTGACTTTGTTTTCTTATCAATTATCTTCATCCTTGCGCCGAATTATTAAGCAGCCACGGCGGTAGCGCGGGCGTCTCGCCCGTGTATGGAAATCAGAAAATCACGGCCGGGACGGCCGCGCCATATATGCTAGAATCCTACTGATGTTCGTTACAGGCGCCGCTATGGAGATGGTTATACGTTCTATTCTCGCGTGAATGGGGAAGATTATGCTATTGGGAAAATACATTACTAAGTATAAGTACTTGATAATCTTAGGCTTACTTCTCTTAGGCTTTCTCTCTGTGTACATCCCATTCTCTATAACAGACAAGGCCAATCTGCAATCTGAGCTTAATGAACAATATGCTTCTCCGATATTTTTTCTAAATCCCGGGCTCTACCGCAGCATATTCGAACCATTCATCTGGCTTGCGGTCATTGCAGTGTTGTTCTGGCCTTTCAAGTCGCGCAAACAAGCCATAACGCTGCTTGTGACGGACTTCGCCGTGCTCTTATTTATCTTCCTTGCGCTTTGCGCCGTCGGCGGCGATTTCTCGATGCTGGCCGGGGCTGTTGTAGTAATAGGCTTGTCACCGTTTATCCATGACGCAGGGAGATTCATGATGCAAGCGCTCTATACAGGTAGTTATCTTGGAGGAACAATCGCAGCGCTTGGCATTGTGTTATTCATAAATAAGTTCCTGCTAGGCTGGCTCCGTAAATGATGCCGGAATCCATAGCCAGGCTGGTCAGCCCGGCCTACCCAAATGAATTATCAATGGGTAGGCGGTGCTGACTAGCGCCGCTCTGGAGTTCTGGAAGGTGGCACAGCCGAGTCGGCTGTGCTCCTGACGCACAAGCGAGACGCATGTGCCACCAAGAGGAAACCCAGATTCCAGACGGCGGGGAGTAAACCTCGGCCTCGCCAAAGGCGGGCAAGCCTTCAAGAGATTCCAGAATCAAGAGCCGGGCTGGTCAGCCCGGCCTACCCGGTTGTTAGCAATATCTGGACGGGGACGCGACTTTCTAGTCGCGTTACTGTTTCCCAGATTCGGGACTGGAAAGTCCCGACTCCGTCCGGACTATATTCCACACGGCATGATGATGATAGAATTGCTGCGTGATTGGAATTGGACAGGGCGGCGGCATTGTATCCACGCTGGTGGACGTGTATGTGCTCGTCATATTCGTGTACGTCCTCGCGTCGTGGGTGCCCGAATCGCGGTATCAGGGCTGGTATCGCGCGCTGGGGACAATTTGCGAGCCGTATCTCGGGCTGTTCCGCAAGATAATCCCGCCGCTGGGGATGGTGGACATCTCGCCGATGATCGCCATCTTCGTCCTCGCTATTTTCTCGTCAATGCTCAAGTCTGCCGGGCTTTAGGCTCTGCTAGGCGGCAACAAATGAGTGATGATTTCAGAACACGACTTGTTCGCCTCGTCGCTTTCGCCAAGCGATATGGTGCGGCGTGCGCGGCATTTCTCATTGCGCTATACCACATATTTGGCGTACCCATACTTTATCTCTGGACGTCTGGGCGCATAGATAATCATGAGTATTTTCACAATCTATGGTTTACGCGAATTCTGCCCCGTTATAGTTTTGAAGCGATGACCGGAGGGGAAGCGTCTAGGTCTTTGATGAAATGGTTTTGGGGACTTGAGTTAGGAGCACTTCTTAGATGGCACCCGGTTCTATCACCTTTAATCGTGATTTCGTTCTTAGCGCTCGGGATTGTAGGGATTAAATATCGCTTAAGCATACTCAAATACTTTACGCTTGCATTAGTCGCCGCCTATCTCCTGACTTACGCATTCGTCGCAGTCTCATTCCCTATACTGTCTTATGTCATCGGTGGAGTCATCCCGTAGTTTTACACTCAGGGCTTAGTGTCTTTAGGCTCTGCCAGACGGCCCTTGAGGTCAACGGCGTCAAGGACTGCCTTGCCTTCAACGAAGGTGATCGTTACCTTCTTGGCCTCAATGACTGAATCGCCGCTTGAGAGCTTGGGCGAGCCTTCGGCAACGAGCTTTTGCGTTTTCAAGTCAATGCTCATCTTCGCGCTAATGAGGCTGTAGCCCGCGAACTCAAACTTCGCAGCGCCGGTAAGCGTGGCCGATCTAGATTTCAAGTTGATGACAGTGTTCTTTGAGGAAAACGACGCATGCTCCTGCCCTACATCGAAGCCGAAAAGCTCAATGGAGGATGAGGTTGAGAGCGTGCTGTTCGCCAGCGAGAAGGTGAAGCCCTTGCCGCTGGCGGACTGGGGCGAGTCCTTGCGCGAGAACTTCACGCCGCCGCCAAGCTTCCACGTCTTCCCGCCATCGGCGGAAGTGACGCTGCCGGCTTCTGCATGGTATTCCTTGCTGTCCCATACCGCGCCGCCGGTGAACGTCAGCTCTTTGATGTTTTGCAGCGAGAGGCTTGCGTCAGGCAGCTTGGGCACTTTGCCCCCGTCGTTGCCCTGCGGCATTTCGGGCAAGTCCTTGCTGCCCCCGCTTCTCAGGATGACGACGCCATGCGAGGCCTTGACAGTGTAGTCCTTCGCCTTCGCCTGCAGGCCTTTGGGGAAGGTCAGCTCGAATCAGCCCACCCTTGCGCGCAACCTTCATCTCCGGCGCGGTTACCCGCATGTTCGCGGCGAAAGACGCGGCCGGCAGCGCCAGGAGAATCAGGATGGTTAGGGCTAAAAACCGCACGGGAAAATTCTACCCTAAAAGGGCTTGCATTGCTTTGATTTGCATGCTAGAATTGTTGTGTTGTCCTAATTCACTAGCACAATATAAGACGCGATGAATAAACCGACACGACAACCTGACAGGCGGGAAGCGCGAAAGAACGGAGCAGCGCCGAAGCCAGCCGGCATTGAATCCGGGCTGGCGCTGCACCTTGATGCGCGAAGCGAAATACCCATTTACGTGCAGTTGAAAAACCAGCTTCGCTACATGATCCAAAACAAGCAGCTTCAAGCGGCAATGCAGCTTCCCACGATGCGCCAGCTCGCCCTTGACCTCGGCATTGACGCGAACACCGTGGCGCGCGTTTACCGCGAACTGGAAACTGAAGAGCTGATTGAGCGACACCAGGGGCGCGGCACGTTCATCAGCGAGCATGCGCCCCCGCATACAATCGACACGAGGCTTCACGATGCGCGCACGGCGCTGGAAGGCGTCATACGCATGATACAAGGCATGAGCCTGCCGCAGCAGGAAATCGTCAAGCTCCTGCGCGACCTTGCCGACAGGATGGAGAAGGGATAACCATGTCCACGATGGACCGTGAATATTTGCAGGCGGCAAACGGGCAAGGCGGCATTGATGCGCCACTGCCGCCGGTATCGGTGCTGTTGGAGCTGGCATCGCTGGTTTGCGTGCTAACGATAGAAGTTGCGAAGAGCTACTTCGCCAGCCTGTTTAGCAGCGCAACGCAACGTTACATCGCTTATCCGCGCGCGGGAACGGCAACGATGCTGCGCGCTTTCGCTGATAGAATTAAGAAGGAGTGATCGCGGTGAGTTATTACACCAATTTATCCAAGAAGGACGTCGTGCTGGATATCGCCAGCGCAACCGCATCGTCCAAGACGCACCCGTGGCCGGTGTTCTTGTTCCTTGTGACGATGGTTGCCAGCCTAGCCCTCGGGCTTTGGCTCGTTATCACGGGCGACAACGCGGGGAACGATGCCCGCCAGATTTCGGGCGTGGCCGTCATCATCGTGGGCGTCATCGTCTCAATCATGTGGCTCGCATGCCTGCGCGTCGCCGACCAGTGGGACCGCGTGATCGTGCTGCGCCTGGGCAAGCTTCACAGCGCGTGCGCCAGCCGGGGCTGTTCTTCCTCGTGCCGTTCCTCGACACCGTGGCGAAGTGGATCGACACCCGCGTGCAGACCACCGACCTGACTGCCGAGGAGACGCTGACCAAGGACACCGTGCCGGTGGACGTGGACGCGGTGATGTTCTGGTTCGTCTACGACCCGAAGAAGGCCGCGCTGGAAGTGGAGAACTTCGCAGAGCGCCGTCACCTGGGCCGCCCAGACCGCGCTGCGCGACCTGATCGGCAAGACGATGCTGGCCGAGCTGCTGGTCGGGCCGCGATGTGCTGGACACCGCGCTGCAGGAGATCATCGACGAGCGCACCGAGCCCTGGGGCGTCACCGTGCAGAGCGTCGAGATCCGCGAGATCAAGATCCCCGGCCCGCTGCAGGACGCGATGAGCCGCCAGGCCCAGGCCGAGCGCGAGCGCCAGGCGCGCGTGATCCTCGGCGAGAGCGAGATGCAGATCGCCCAGAGCTTCGCCGAGGCGGCCAAGAAGTACGAGCACAACCCGACGGCGCTGCACCTGCGCGCGATGAACATGCTGTTCGAGGGCCTCAAGGAGAAGGGCAGCCTGATGATCATCCCGTCCAGCGCGCTGGACACCATGAACCTCGGCGGGTATATGGGCATGGCTGCGGCGACCGGCCACCAGTTCAACCTGGACGCCGGAAAAACTCCGTCCAACGAGCCCAAAAGCTAGCTTCTCTAATTCCAGCATCAGCCCGGGCCACCCCTCTTGAAGGGGTGCGCCCGGGCCTGCTATAATACTTGTTCGCTTTACTTACGAGGTTTGATATGAAGAAGGGAATCCGATCCCGCCCTAAAGCTGGTAACCGTGAACTGCGCCTGTGGCGAAGTGTTCCAGACGCTATCCGTTCGCGAAGATATCAAAGTGGAAATCTGCTCCAAGTGCCATCCGTTCTACACCGGCAAGAAGAAGATCATCGACACCGCCGGGCGCGTAGAGAAGTTCGTGAGGCGCGCAGCCAAGGCCATGTCCGAAGAGGACTTGAAGAAAGCGACGCGCAAGAAGGCCAAGCAGTAGCTTGAGAACAACACGGCTCGAAGCCTGCGCGCGTGCAGGCCCACCCCGCCGCACTCAACCATGAGCGCCGCTAGCCCCAACAGCTGCAAGACCTACCCTTACGGGGGGCAGGCTGTCATTGAGGGCGTAATGATGAAAGGGCGCAAGAACGCCGCCGTCGCCATCCGCAGAAAAAGCGGGGACATCGACGTCGTGGAAAAGGAACTCAAGAGCAGCTTCCCCGAATGGCTTACGAAGGCGCCGGTTGCGCGCGGGTTCTTCTCGCTGTGGGACATGCTGGGCCTGGGGATGTGGTCGCTCAACGTCTCGCAGGAAAAATACATGGAAGACCTCGGCGAGAAGCCTGTCGAGGGCAAAGGCGCGCAAACGACGTTTTACGTCACCGCCGCCATCGCCATCGTGCTCGCGCTGGCTATCTTCAAGGTGCTGCCCACGTTCCTCGTGGACGCGGTGAGCCAGCATGTCGTTTCGATAGTCGGGGCAGGCCTCAAGAACGCGGTTGAGGCCGCCATCAAGTTCGGCGTGTTCGTGGCGTATGTCGCGCTCATCGGGCGCATCCCGGACATCGCCCGCGTGTTCATGTATCACGGCGCGGAGCACACCGTTATCAACGCATACGAAGAAGAGCCGCTGGAGCGCGATGTCGCCAAGCTTGCGAAGCACACGCGCCTGCACCCGCGCTGCGGCACGAGCTTCATCGTGATATTCATCATCATCAGCGCATTGCTGTATTACTTCTTTGACCGCTGGCTTGTGTCACTGGGCGTCCCCTCCACGGGGCAGTGGCCGGTATGGTACGTGCGCTGGCCGGTGCGCATATTGGCGATACCGCTGCTCGCGGGCGTTTCATACGAAGTGCTCAAGGGCGCGTTCGCGCTGCGCAAGTTCGTTGTCATCAAGCCGCTTATAATGCTGGGCATGCTCTTTCAAATCCTCACCACGCGCAAGCCGACCACCGACCAGATTGAAGTCGCGCTGGCGGCGCTGGACGCAGTGCGCAAGCGCGAGGAAGGCCCCGAGGCAATAGGCGCAGTTGAAGGCGGGGCGCAGTAACAGGAAATACTATGGACGTCATACGCGAAAAGCTTGCGCAGTCCGAAGAGAGGCACAAGACCCTCCAGGCGGAGCTTGCGCAGCCGGACGTCGTCAATGATATCAGCCGCTACGCAGCGCTCAGCAAAGAGATGTCCGAAGTCACCGAGATTGTTGAGCTTTACCGCAAGCTCAAGTCACTGGACGCGGATTTGGAGAAGCTTGAGGAAGACAGGCGCAGCCTGGATGACGAAGAGTTGCTTACATTCGTGAAAGAAGAAACCGAGCGCGTGCTCGCCGAGCGCGAGGCTCAGATTGAGCGCGTCAAGCGTGTGCTCATCCCCCCGACCCCATGGACGGGAAGAACATCATCCTGGAAATCCGCGCAGGCGCGGGCGGCGACGAGGCGGCGCTGTTCGGCGGCGAACTGATGCGCATGTATATGCGCTATGCGGAGCAGATGCGGTGGAAGGCGGAGATGCTGAGCCTGCACGAGCTGGGGCTTGGCGGCATCAAGGAAGTCGTGATGAGCGTGCGCGGCAAGAAGGTTTATTCATACTTGAAATACGAAAGCGGCGTGCACAGGGTGCAGCGCGTGCCGGTCACCGAAAGCGGCGGGCGCATCCACACCAGCACCGTCACCGTCGCAGTGCTTCCCGAAGCCGAGGAAGTTGACATCAAGATTGACGATAAGGACTTGCGCATAGACGTGTACCGCTCCAGCGGCGCGGGCGGCCAGCATGTCAATAAGACCAGCAGCGCCATTCGCATCACGCACCTGCCCACCGGCCTCGTCGTGTCGTGCCAGGACGAGCGCAGCCAGCTCCAGAACAAGGAGCGCGCTATGCGCATGCTGCGTTCGCATTTGTTAGAGTTGGAGCACGAGAAGCAGTTTGAGAAGATAGACAGCAAGCGCAGGCTCCAGGTCGGCAGCGGCGAGCGCAACGAAAAGATACGCACCTACAACTTCCCGCAAAACCGCATCACCGACCACCGCATCAGCGAGAGCATCCACAACCTGCCTGAATTCTTAAATGGCGACTTGGGCGGGCTCATTGAAAAGCTGCGCGCGGCCGAGGCCGCCGCATACTTCGGCTAAGGGCGGCCATATGCGGCTGCTCGGCGAAGCATTTGACACCCTGACGGCGCAGTTCACCGCGCTCCCGCACATCGCCAATCCCCGTGAGAAAGCCGCATTGGTGCTTGAAATCGCAGGCGGATACGCCCGCGAAGACATGATAACCAGGTGCGATGAGCCGCTGGATGCAGAGACGGTTGCGAGGCTTGAAGGCGTGCTTGCATCGGCGAAGGCGGGAACTCCCCTAGCCTACGCGCTGGGCGAATGGTATTTCGCAGGGCGGTTGTTCTTTGTCACGCCCGATGTCCTCATACCGCGCCCCGACACCGAGACGCTGCTTCTCACCGTGCTTCGGCATTCAGTCATGCTTCCGCGCGGGCTGGGCATCTTAGAAATCGGCGTGGGCAGCGGCGCGGTTATCGTGAGCCTTGCCTGCGAGCTGGCGGCGAAAGAGCCACGTTGCGTGGGCACTGATGTAAGCGCAGCGGCGCTAGAAGTGGCAACATGCAATGCGGAAGCGCACGAATGCGGCGTGGAGCTACACGAAGGCAGCATCTTTGAGCCAATCGCAGACGGCGAGCGCTTTGACATCATCGTGAGCAACCCGCCATACATTGAGACGTCGGAGACGGTTGAGGACAGCGTGCGCAACTATGAGCCGCAGCTTGCCTACCGGGTGCCGGAGGGCGAGCCGGGGACGCATTTCCACAAGCTCATCGCAGAAGGAGCGCGGGCGCACATAGCGGAGGGTGGGATGCTTGCGATGGAAGTGGGCGCAAATCAGGCGCAGGAAGTTACGCTCATTATGCGCGCGCTCGGGTATTCAGAAGTGAGCATCACCAAAGACCTTGCCGGCATCGGCCGGGTTATGAGCGGAATATGGCGCAAATCATAAGCTTGAATGAAAACTCCAGCGAGGCTGTGCAGCTTGCAGCGCAGGCGCTGAACGCAGGCGGTATCATAGTATTTCCCACCGACACTGTTTACGGGCTGATGGCGCGATACACGCGTCCTGAAGCCTTGGTGCGCTTGAATGCGGCGAAAGGCAGGCAGGCAGACAAGCCTATTGCGGCCCTGGCGGCCGACGAGCCAATGCTCGTTGATGTCATGCGCAGCGCGGTTGAGCCCATTTGCGGCGCGAAGCCGGAAGATCTGGTGCCGGGCGCGCTGACAATCGTCATGGCGCTTGAGCTTTGGCAGGACACGCTTCCCAAGGGAATAGATAATTTGCCTTATCAGCAGATTGGAGTGCGTGTGCCACGCCACACGGCGTTACAGGAGCTTCTCAGGGCGTACGGCGGCTGGCTTATGGCCACGAGCGCAAACAAGGAAGGTATGCCCCCGCAGCACACGCTTAGCGGCGTTCTTGAGCAGCTTGGCGAAGGCGCGGGTGTTGAGCTTGCGGTTGACGGCGGGGAATGCGGCGACGAGGCTTCGGGCGTTGTCTTGGTGACTTCACAGGGCTTGGAGATTATCCGCAACCATCCATTGCTCCTGCACCGGCAGTAGCGCTGCAACACGGTGCAGAATAACAGTTAAAAGAGAGGGCCCCTTTCGGGGCCCTCTTTTCGTAATCAGACGGATGTCGGACGGTTACGGCGTAATGAAGAGGTTGTTCGGATAGGTGAAGTTACCTGCACCCGGAGTCTCGATCATCACGTTGTATTCGCCGAAGGGGATCGGCTGGTCCATGTTCTGGAACCAAATATTCACGGTCTGGGAGACGTCCAGCGTCATGTGGCACAGCGCGCCCTGGAATTCGTTGCCCATAATACCGTCCTCATCTTGAGGTCAGGTAGCGGAACGCTGCTAATAAAGTCAGTAAGGATTACGTGCGTACCCTGCTGGTCCTGGGGAAGGCCGGTGCCGTATCGTCATGGCGTAGCCAGAGGTTGTAGAAGGAAAAGACTACAACGTCTGCGCTACCAATGGACGCGACCTTATCAGTGAAGTCAGGGGTAGCTGCGTCGCCAGCGAGACCCCACGGGCGGACGCCGAAGTCACCATCAAGGCCCGGATGGGGGCGCTGCGGGTGATCTGCATCGACGACGGATACGGGTCACGCCACCGAGGTAAGTGCCGTACGTGCTGAACAGGCCGAAGGATACGTCAACTGACGAACCTGGCGTCCCATCAACGACACTAGCGATGCCGGCGAGCAAGTGCGGCTGGCGGCTGGATATCGGAACCTGACCGTCAGCGGCGGCGATGGTCCGGCAGGAGGAACGAAGTCGTAGCTGTAATAAACCAGCGGGCTGTCTGGTGTGGCGGCGGGCCGGTTTCGCCGTAGACAACCAGGAACTCGTCGCCAGTGGACTTCACAAAGTCCGTGTACGCGGCGGCATCATCCGCTACAAATACCGGCGGGATGCTCAGGTCGCGTTGCCCAAGCGGGTTGCGGCGGATGAGCGGATCCTGCGGTAAGAAGTAGAGCCACGGTTGGCGGGGATCCTTGTCGTAGAACTCTTCCTCGGGCCATGTGTTCAAGTCGAACAGGTCGGGGCCGATAATGTCGAGGACATCGCCGGGCTTCTTAAGCGAAGCTCTTAAGCTCGAAGCCGGCAACATCTTCAGAGATGCGCCAAACGTAGTTGATGGTCTGGTCGAGCTGTGAGGCAGCGACCTTGACCTGTAAGATAGTCGAAAAGTCCGGGTTGCCGGTGATTTTGTCGAGAGTGTACTCGCCGGCGTTGTCCGGAGGAGCAAGACCCTCAACCGGAACGGTGGTGGAGGGAAGGAAGGTCGCCTCAAGCGTGCCGGTCGCCGCATTGTAGAGTTCAACGGCGAAAGGCATCTCGTCGCCGACTTCGTCAGCGCCGAAGTGCATGCGGATATGGCTGACCGCCGTAACGTTCTGCGGCTGGCTCATCGGGTCGAACGAGAAGATCAACGGCGCGTTCGGGTCAACGGTCTGGTCGTAGACGATGTTGACTGTGAACGACGCTGCGCCCTGGGTGCCTTCGTAGTCGGCGAGGGTAGCGATAATTTCGCCACCATCAGCGTTCGGCGGAACGAGGTCGTCGTTCGGGCCGATGCGGCCTTCATAACCGGTCGGCGGCTGGGTCGCGGATGCAGTCCATCCTTCAATCGTGTCAACCGGGGTGACCGAGTAGCTCATGTAGGCCTTGGCGTCAGCGATGTAGGCGTCCAGCTCGGCCTGAGTCAGGTCGGCAGGAAGCGGATCATCGGGACCGTAAGGATTGTTCTTCCACAGATAGTAGACATCCAGCAGGTCGATGAGGATAACGGTATTGGAAGCAACGTCACCGAAGGTGTCGCCGCCGCCAGCGGGAGCGATGTAGTTAGTGGTTCCGATGTTGACCGTGTCAGCAGCATCGGTGTTAACCGTGTTGCTTACGCCTACGCGGATACCAGTAACATAGAAGTCCTGCGGAATTACGCCTCCGACCTGGACTTCAATCGGGGCGCTAACGACGCCGGCGGTGCCGTCGGCATCGAGCGGCGTGATGCGAACCCAAACGCTGTCAACGACAGGCAGAACGCCAGCACCGAACTGGTAGTTCCAAACATTGAAGCCATTGGCGTTCTTGTCGGGAAGCGCATCGCCGAAGAGGACGTTGCCAGCAAGCGCGTAGGTCCCGGTTTCAGTCTCGGACCATTCCACGTTAAAGCTGGCAAGATCCTCACCGTAATGTATGGCGAGTGGTGTAACATCGGTAATGCCAATAGAGCCATTTCCGTCGTAATCGGCATACATCGCTTCAGGATTGTCAGCGATGACCTTGTTGTAGTGGACGGCAAGCGGGGTAACGTCGGAGATGGCAATTGTGCCATCGCCGCTTCCGTCGCCGCGGAAGAAGTTCTCCGACCAAGAAATGGTCGGGGGATCTGTAACCGGATCGGATTCCAGAAGGTCGTTGACCGCGACAGTCGGAGGAGTAGCGACAATTTTGCCACGGGCTACTAAGGCGCCGCGCAGCGAATCCTTCAACTGGTTAAAGATAACGAGGTCAACGCCTGCAGGCGCCTGCAGAGCATCCAGCTCAGCCAGCGTCTCGTTCAGGTCGATGGTGCGACCCGCAGGCATACTCTTGAGATTGGACCCGGTGGGTGCACTTCTGCCACCGCCGCAGCCCAAAAGCAGGAAGGTCAAGAGTAGCACTGCGAGAGCCCCAATCGAAAAGGATGACACTTTTCTCATAATGACACTCTCCTTAAATGTGGCGTAGTCACAGTGCCAAGCGAACAAGGAGAATATCCCCCCCTGTCGGCTTTTCACGCGGGACCCCGCCCGCTTGGCTGCAGGCGGGGCTCCGCAAATTTTCAAGGTAGCGACTTAACCAGTTAACGGTTACAGCCGCGTTCACCAAGTTGGTGAAGTCATGAGTCGCCCCGGTCGGATCGAAGTAGTTCGTGCCGGCGGGAACGAAATCAAAGTTGCAGACGCCAGCCGTGTTCGCAGTGAACATCACGTTGAACAGGGCGCCGGAATGGCCGGCGGGGGCGCCTACCGGAGGGCTACCGAGCAGGGAGATGTTCGCCTGAACATGGCCCGGAGTCAGGAAGAACAGGGCGGTAGCAGGCGGGAACAGAGCATCGGTAACGACACTCCAGAAGCCGTCCTTGAAGTCCATCGCACCGCCAGCGGAACCAACATTGAAGCTGGCAGAGTTGGGGGCTACATTCGCGCCGAACGTAAAGTCAACGCTGTTGAGGTAGCCAAGGGCGAATTCCAGGTTACCGGCGTACACGGTTACCATGAAGGTGTCGCCCGCGTTAACGGAGGTTGCAGCGGGAACAATCACGATGGAGTTATCTGGCAGGGCGATGCCGGCAATGGTGCCGGAAACACTGCCATTGACATCAGGATTGACGCCGTCATTCAGGGTAATTCCAATCGTGATAACGGCATCTTCAACGCCCGTGTTAGACACGTTGATGTTGAAGGGGCCGTAGTTCGCGGAGGTGGCGTTGATCACCATGGGATCAATCGTCACACCAGAACCGCTGGTGAGCGTCAGGGTGATAGTCACCGG
Source organism: uncultured bacterium (assembly GCA_963749125.1). GTDB lineage: Bacteria > 4484-113 > 4484-113 > 4484-113 > 4484-113 > JBBIJQ01. Next base: position 159,311 of record CAVVLL010000015.1, on the reverse strand, counting down.
GTCGCCATCAGGGTCGTCAATGCTGAACGAGAAGTTGCCGTCAATGCTTGCGGGCAGGCCCACGAACACCGGCGACTGGTTCAGCGTGCGGCCGACTACATAGGTAAAGTCAAACGTGTCCGAACGGCCATCGGCATCGGTGACTGTCACTGAGCCATTATAAGTGGCGTCAGCGGTCGTGCTGGGGTTAACCAGAACGACAGTCGGCGTAGCTGTGTTGGCGGTTGAGGGAATAGCGCCGCCATCGAAGTCCCAGGCCCAGGCAACAAGCGCGGGGCCCGTTGTCTGAACAGCAAACGTAAAGTTTGTTCCGGCATTGTTAGCTGCCGTGGGTGCGGTTACACCCTGGATCCTCGGTCCGAGCTGGATAGGATTCCATCCAGGAAGCTTGTTACCACCGCAACAAGCAGACACCAAAAGGCTCAGAACCAAGAGTACGATAATTGAACCAAACAGTCGTCTCACTAGCTTCCTCCTTCGACTATGGATTTGGAAGATTACATGGTTGGTTCAGGCATTATAGTTCATAAAGGCCATGAATACAACAAAACTTTGGGGTCACATCCCCCAGATAGAAAGCAGGTGATTGAATCCCTCCCGGGCATCCCCTCCTTCCAGATAAGTTTTACCAGATTCCATTATAACACTCTCCAGATAGAGAATCAATCCTGTTGCTGTAAAATCCTGCCCGCGGCTTCCCTCAGCAAATAGAGGTTCTCCCGCAGGTGCCAGGGATACAGCCATGCACGGTATTCGGATATGCTTCCGCCGGCGTAGAGATGCTCGCCACGGTGGGCCGCCGACGTGCGGTATTCGTAGTTAAAGACAGGCGCCACACCTGCGCGCAACCCGCTTGTATGCTCGCTATAGCCAAACAAGGGGATGCTCACGCGCACGCCCGCTTCGTCCTCGGTATAAGTCGTATTGAGGTAGAAGAACTCCACTGCGTATGCGCCTATGCGCCGGTTGGCGGACAGCTTAAAGCCCTCGTCACCCCAAATGAAACGGCCTGTCGTGCCGGTCAGCGTCAGGTCCAGTGCGGGAATTCTCGCAGAGCCTGATAGGAGAATCTGGTCATCCACCGTATCGGAGAAGCTGTTGTCCACAATGCCCGCATTGATGCCAAGGTCGTAGAGGCTTTCATCCCAATACTTACGGAGCTCAGCCTGGCCACCCCAGCGGTGGAAGTTGTAATAGCCCGCATCAACATGCGAATACCATCCCCCGCCCCACGGCGCGGAATGGTTCAGCATTCCCCTGACGATGAACGGCGAATTTTGATTATCTAGGTTGTTGCTTAATGGTATTTCTTCGCGGCTCGCAAGCGAGAAGCCGCCCCCAAGGGACGTGGAATGTTCAATGGCGATGCCGCTTCGCTGGCGCACCGGCTGGTATGAGCGGCCTAGATCAAGCGTGCACGCGGGGACGAAGAACAAGTCGGTTGCGCCGATTGACGAGCCCCGCAGCTTGGATTGGACGCGACCATTCGCGCCGTCAATGATGTCGGCTTTCGCGGCGAATTCATCGTCCGTTATCTCGCCGTTTACGTATGCAAGAAGGTCGCCGGGCACGAATGATGTTGACACCAGCGGGCTTTGGCCGCGCAACGAGCGCACGCACACCCGCGTGGTTTCCGCAGGGGCGCGCTTCGCCGCCCAGTCGCACACGAACGCCCACGCCTGTTCCTCATTGCGGAAACGGCGGTTTTCGTATTCAACGTCCAGCACGCCGCTGTTGACACCTATCCGCACATTCTCCAGCCCAAGCTGCGCCAGTTCAATGGCGAGCAGGTCTGCGACCGCATTGGCCTCGCCTTCCACTACCGGATGGCGCGCTAGCGTAACGCCTTCGCGCACCGGTTTGGGGTTGCGGCTTGAGGGCAGCGTTTTGGTGAAGCTGACACCGTAATTGAAGCCGCCAGCGACGGAGCCCATCGTAAGATGCCAGTCGGGATGCGGGTTGAAGCGCACGCCGTAGTTGCTGTCGTATGTATCAAACTCGTACATCAGCTCGACTTCGCGCACGGGCTTGTAGCTCACGCCGCCGAACACGCCGTCCAGCCGCTTCTCACCGATGCCGAGCGTGAATTGGAGATCGCCTGCCGTCTTTGTGGCGACGGCGTATCCGCCGCGCTCCAGCACCGCCCTGCCTGCGACGTCATACATGCCGACGGCGAACGACACCGGCGCCTTGTCTTCGGACAGGAGCTGGAACTTCGCATTTACCGAGCGGTCTTTGCGGGTGCCGAAGCCGGGGATGCCGGGGTCAAGGATTTCGGGGAAGTCTATGTAGCGCGCGGTGATTTCCAGGCGCGGCAAGAAGCCTACGCCCGCGAAGTAATTGCGCTGGACGCGGCCGGGGAAGCGGATGTTGTTCTCGTTGCGGCCGAAGCCGAGCGTGACTTCGCCGTCTTTGAGGACTTCGGCATTGGGGATGTTGAGCAGGCCGGTGACTCCTTCAAGCCCCGGCTCGGAAGATGCAGGCGCGGCAAGCGCTAGCGCTAGAAACAGCGCTGTAATGTTGGCGGCAAACATCATTCGGGGGATGTTGGCCGGCCTCCCCACGCTACCAAGCCTGAACCTCATAGAACGGGGCATAATAATCCATAACCCGCCAGGCGCGCAAGTGCCAGCGCTAGATGCGCAACCGGCGCAGTCCGTAACCGGCCGCAGCCCCTCATGGTAAAATACCCGTTCAAGCAGCTATGGGCGTATTTGAAACACTCTTTGATACCAACAAGCGCGAGGTCAAGCGCATCTCGCGTGAAGCCGCACAGGTAAACGAGTTTGAGCCCAAAGTAAAGCCGCTCACCGAAGACCAGATGCGCGAGCGGGTAATGGTCATCCGCGCCGAGCTTGAGAAGGTTGAGGGCGAAGCGCAAAAGGAACTGCTGCGACACCACCTTCCCGAGGTCTTCGCCATAACCAGGGAAACTGCCTTTAGGACGCTTGGCGAGCGGCACTTTGACGTGCAGGTCATCGCAGGCATCGTGCTCCACGAGGGGCGTATCGCCGAACAGAAGACTGGCGAAGGCAAGACGCTTTCGGCGACGCTGCCGGTGGTGCTGAACGCGCTCACCGGGCGCGGGGTGCACCTGGTCACGGTCAACGATTACCTGGCGAAGCGCGACTCGGAATGGATGGGGCCTATATATAGGAAGCTGGGGCTGACTGTGGGCTCGCTGCAGCATGCCACGCCGGTTGACCTGCGCAAGCAGCTCTACCGCCACGACATCGTTTACGGCACGAACAGCGAGTTCGGCTTTGACTACCTGCGCGACAACATGGTCATCTACGCCGAAGACATGGTGCAGCGCCCGCTCTATTACGCCATCGTTGACGAGGTGGACAGCATCCTCGTTGACGAGGCGCGCACCCCGCTCATCATCAGTGGTTCCAGCAACGAAGACACTTCCATGTATTACCGCGCGGACGAGATCGTGCGCAGCCTGCGCGGCCAGGATATCACAGGCGAGAAAGACAAGACCGACATCTTTGAACAGCGCAAGGGCGTTGACGATTCGCATAAGACATGGGATTACGATTACGACCGCAAGGCGCACACGGTTTCGCTGACCACGGCTGGAATCAGAAGGTTGAAAGCCGCTTGCAGGACGTGCTGCGAGGGCATTCGCTATACGACTTTGAGAGCACAGAAACCTCCCACTTCATCCAGCAGTCGCTGCGCTCGCGCGCGTTGTTTGAGAAAGAGGTTGAATACATTGTTAAGGAAGGCCAGGTCATCATCGTTGATGAGTTCACCGGCCGCCTTATGTATGGGCGCAGGTACTCCGACGGGCTGCACCAGGCCATTGAAGCGAAAGAAAACCTGCACGTGAAGAGCGAGAGCCAGACGCTGGCATCCATCACGCTCCAGAACTACTTCCGCATGTATGAAAAGCTGGCGGGCATGACCGGCACAGCCAAGACGGAAGAGGAAGAATTCAAGAAGATTTACGGCTTTGACGTGGTGGTCATCCCGACGAACCGCAACATGGTGCGCAAAGACCAGCCCGACGCGGTTTACAAGACCGAAAAGGCGAAGTTCAAGGCCATCGTCAACGAAATCATTGAGGCGCACGGCAACGGACAGCCGCTGCTGGTAGGCACCATTTCTATCGAGAAAAGCGAGCGCATCGCCAGGCTGCTTGCCGCTAAAGGCGTCGTGCACCAGGTCTTGAACGCCAAGCACCACGAGAAGGAAGCCGCTATCATCGCCCAGGCTGGGCGTTTCAAAGGCGTAACCATCGCGACGAACATGGCGGGACGCGGCACGGACATCGTGCTCGGCGGCAACCCCAGTTACCTGGCGAAAGAAGAGATGCGCAAGCGCGGGCTTGACCCGGAGCAGGACGCAGGGGAATACGAGACATTCCTTGCCGACGCCAAGACGAAATGGGATAACGAGCACCAGAGCGTCGTTGAAGCAGGCGGGCTCTATATCATCGGCAGCGAGCGCCATGAGTCGCGGCGCATAGACAACCAGCTTCGCGGCCGTTCGGGCCGCCAGGGCGACCCCGGCGAGACGCGGTTTTTCCTGTCGTTGGAAGACGACTTAATGAAGATGTACGGCGGCGATCGCATCTCCAGGATTATGGAGATGGTCGGGCTCTCCGAAGACGAGCGCATTGAGCATCCACTGCTGTCCAAGGCTATTGAAAGCGCCCAGCGCAAGGTTGAAGGGCGCAACTTTGAGATACGCAAGAGCGTGCTGCAATACGACGATGTGATGAACATCCAGCGCGGCGTCATCTACTCGGAGCGCAGGCGCATCCTGCTCGGCGAGAACATGCGCGAGCAGATGCTCACCTTCATTGATGAGATGGTTGACGTGACGGTGGATAAATACATCTACGAGACCGTCCGCAAGAAGCATGAGGTTGACGAAGATGCGATGCTCCAGGAGATCCGCTCCACGCTACCCCTCCTCCCGTTTGAGCCGGAGCAGATTCACAAGAAGGAGCCCCAAGAGATAAAGGAATACTTGCGCGAGCTTTCGCTTGCGTTCTACGAGCAGAAAGAAGAGGAAGTGGGCGCGGAAGGCATGCGCGAGATTGAGCGCGTCATTACGCTGCGCACGATTGACGAGAACTGGATTGACCACCTTAATATCCTTGACCACCTGCGCGAGGGCGTGGGGCTGCGCGGGTATGCGCAGGTTGACCCCATCGTCGTGTATGCGCAGGAAGCTTACGAGCTGTTTGACGCGCTGAAAGGCCGCATCGGGACTGAGGTTATACGCAAGCTGTTCCGCGTGAGCGTGCGCAAAGACCAGGAGATTGAGCGCAAGAATGCATACAGCATTCACGGCACCGGGCGCGGCGCGGAAGGCGGAGTGACAGGCGCGCAGCAGCGCCAAACGCAGGTCGTGAGGACTCAGCCGAAAGTGGGGCGCAACGACCCCTGCCCTTGCGGGAGTGGGAAGAAATACAAGCAGTGCTGCGGCAAAGCCGAAGCCGGATAAGGCTTAGGTTTCGCGCCGCAGGATATACGCGCCGCTAAAGCCCGCCTCGCGCAGCTTATTCTTCAACGACACAGCCTGATCGTAGTTTCCAAGCGCGCTGCCAACAGCCAACAGATATGTCTTGCCGTCGCCCTGGTTGCGGGCGATGATGCTTGACTGCAGGCCCATTTCCACGAGGCGCGATTTTTGCTGATTGGCCTCGGATTCGCTGTTATACAAGCCGGCATAGACATTGAACTTGTATGCAGGCTCGGCCGGCTTGGGTTCAGGCTTCTTGGGGGCAGGCTTCTTAGGCGTTTCCTTCTTTTCTTCAGGCTTCGCCTTGGGCTTCTCCTCAGGCTTGGGCTTTGGCTTGGCCTCGGGAGCTTTAGGCTTATCAGGAGCGGCTTCAGTGCCCGGCTTCGCTTCATCGGAAGGCAGGCCCGGCGCAGCTTCTTCGCCGGTGTCAGCCGACTCCTCAGGCGTCATCTGGGGGGGCGGTGGCGCATCAATTTCAGGTTCCTCGCCGGAGAACTGCACCGGCGCCAGCGACATCTCAGGCACCGAGCTGCCGACTTCCGTCACGTCTTCGGGCTTGAGCAGCTGCTCATCTTCCACCTGGACCGGCGTGGCGGCAGGCTTGGGCATTCCATCAGTAGCTTGCGTTGAAGGTGCAGTGCCAACTATCTCGTCGCGCCGCTGCGCTAGCTGGTCCAGGTTCTCCCTTGGGCGCAGCATGTAAACGCCTGCAAGTATCAGCAGCCCCAAGACCAAGATGCCTACAATGACGCTGCTCAGGACGAGGACTGCGTGTTCGCGCTTTCGCTTGTCCCGGTAGTAGGACGGATAAAATTCCCTTTTTCGTCCGCTCATAGCTGGATTATAGCATTGTGCCCGGGAATGGTGTATAATCGCATCTGCTAGCTCGGGGGGAAACCCCACCTCAATGGAAGCAACATGGTTGGTCTAAGGATTCTTGTGGCTGCCGCGCTGGTCACATCCCTGTTCGCGGTGGCTCCAAGAGTTGTTTTTGCTCGTGCAGCGCAAGCTGCATTTCCGAAGGTGGCCGTCGACACAGCGTTTGAGACGCGCGGCAATTCACGCGACTTTTCCGCCAACGCGACGACCTTTTCACAGTCATTCAAAATTGAGCCTGGGCTACCTTCCTTTGAGTTGCCCGGACTGTCGGTGCGCGCAAGCCTTTCCTACATCGCCAGGCTTGAAGGACAAGACTTGCCGCTTACGGGCGGGAAGGCGCAGAGCGAGTATTCGTTCTCTGCCGCCGGCCAAGACCGCTTCGGACGGGTACAGTTCGGGCTAGGCTTCAGCGACCGCGCAACCATCCAGCCGGCGTCCACGCTTGCTTCGCCGTTGCGCGCCGATGCAAGCTCCACGCAAACATACTCCATGCTCTTCGCGCCGCCATTCGGCCCGACCGTGAGCGCATCAGCCTCCCGCTCGTTTAGCTCCAGCCTCTACGGCAAGACGCTTGCCAGCGGCTCTGAGAACGCGGGCGGGACGGTCACAATGCAATACCAGATCCCCAACGGCTCGCTACGCTTTACGCGCACTTCCGGCGAGTCGCTGACGGTGCCGGGCGGCAACACGCGGTCAAGCGAATCAACGCAACTCGCGTTCGACCATGCGTTTGCGCTGCCGCTGGGGACGTTCAAGACGTCGTATTCCTACCGCGAGGCAGGCAACGACTTCCTCGTATTCCCCGGCGGGATAAGCGAGACGCAGGAAGAGTATTTAAAGGTCGGACTGCAGGGCGCTGCGCTTGCCAGCGCGTTTGACTACAGCGCAAGCAGCGAGCAGCGCAGGACTATAGCGCCTGACGGCTCGCTAAGCGAAAAACAGGTGCAGTCGTTCACCGCGGGCGTAAGGCTGCCGCTGCCGGGCGGTGGGAGCGGGCGCGCAGGCACCGAAGTATCGTTTAGCCAGTCCACCGGCCCTTCGCAGCGCAAGACATCCGACGCCATCTCCTACTCCATCGGCTTGCAGCCGACCGAGGAGCTGAACCTGTCCATGTCGGCAACGAACCGCGAGACCAACAATTTACTCACGAAGACGCGGCAGAACTCTTATGCCAACCTGTCGGGAACGCTTTCCTATACTCCGCACCAGCGCTTCTCGCTCTCGGCCGAAATCGGCAACAGCAACGGCCGCGACTACACGGGGCTGGGCTCCGAAAGCAACCGCAGCTCGTATTCGCTTTCCGCGCGCATGAGCGTGCGCAACAACTTCAGCCTGAACTTCAACATCGGCGAGGGCACGTCGCAGGACCACAGCAGCGGCCTGTTCGGCGACAGCAACGACGATTTCATACTTCGCCAGCGCGAGCATGAACCTGCGACCATCGCAGCAGCTTTTCGTGAACGCGGCGTTCCGCACCGACGCTTACCACCGCCACCCGGGCAACCGCGACAGCGGCCAGTCGGTGAACATCACGGTCGGCTACGCGGTGTCGGAAAACGTGTCGTGGCAGTTCATCTACCGGGGCGACGACCGGTGGACGCGGTCAATGCCGTGGACGCGAAACTTCGGAGACACGATTCAAACGAGTTTCCAGTTCCAGTTCTAAAACAAAGGGGCGCGCATGAAAGCTTATATTGCAAACGACCACCGTGGCACCAAATATGCGCTTGCGCTGGTGGAGCACCTGCGCGCGCTGGGGCTGAAGGCGGAGCACCTCGGCACTGCGGCCGAAGATTTAGTGGACTACCCCGATTATGCGAAGATGCTGGGCGAGCGCGTCGCCGCCGAGACGCACGGCGCGGGCGCTGACGAAAGCGGCGTGTTCGGCATCGCGATATGCGGAAGCGGCGCGGGGATTTGCATGGCGATAAATAAGGTGAAGGGCATCCGCGCGGCGGTGCTGTTCAACGACCACATCGCGAAGTTTGTGAAGATGCACAACAACGCGAATGTGATTTGCTTCAGCGCCGACACGCAGGAGCTTGATGACGTCAAGCGCTACATTGGGTTGTATCTCGCCGCGCGCTTTGAGGGCGGAAGGCATGGCAGGCGCGTGGAGAAGATTGGGGAGATGGAGGAATAGTGCAACCGTAGGCCGTGGCTTTAGCCCGGCTTAGGGAAAGGGATTAGGGGTAAGGGATAAGGGATTAGTTCCGAAAAAGTAGGTGACACAGCCGACTCAGCTGTGAAAGCTTAATCACTTAACAACGAGTACGCCGGTCTCACCAGCCCGGCTTAACCGGTAGGGCAGAGTAGTGTACTTTGATCCACTAGATTCTGGGTTATTGCTTCAAATCACCAGGCGACGGGCTGTCACTCCGTTTGAACCATAGATAGCTCAAATAGGCTATCGGAGCCGCCGCTACTCCAGTACTTACTATATAAAGGAGAGTTGCAAGAACGATGCCCTGCACCCATCCTAGAACGTCCCAAGGCCTATCGTGGGGAGGTGCAACAACCGGTACTAGAAGTAATAGCAATTCTGTCTCCATGAGCCTCATGGCGTAGAACACGGCCCAGCGTAATACGAAGAACAGCACGAGACACAGAAGAAATGTAATAAGCATCTTCAGGATAGGAACTCGCTTTAACAAAAGCGCAGGGAGGCATATTGCTAATACTGAAGCCGTCACAATCTCGATAGGGCTAAACCAATTCGATTCACCTTGTAGCCTCCCTTGCAGGAGAGGTATGAACCTACTAATAAAGTAAATATAGCCGACCGTTCCTGCAGCTGCAATTGTCCATAGAAGAGCGAGTACGTGCAGGCGGTGCTCGGGGAGCGGAACATGAGACTCCTTTTTAATCAGCCTTCCCATAGTTAGGGAGTATAGCACTTCAATTAAGTCTTGCCCTTCGCGTCGCTCCTCCTTCGCCAAGGCTTCCACCTTCGCTAAAGCTTCGGTGGACAAGTCGGAGGACAAACCGTGCCATCCCTCGCGAAGGGGGAAATAGGGGAGAGTTGAGAGTTGCGAGTTAGGAGTTGAGAGTTAGGAAAGTAATACCGAACGACGAGTACGCCGGGCTCACCAGCCCGGCTCTTTGGGACTACGTAATCTTACTTTCTGCTAGATAATTACCCGATGCCTTCTCGCTTAATAATCACTCGAAAAGCGTCGACGTAAGCGCCTGGGAATGCCAATTTGCTTCTCGAGCCGCTGGCTTCCAGTTCTCGGCTTTTAACAAAGCTCTTCAAGATTGAAAATGATTTCCGATCCGACATCGCAGGAAAGTCCTCGAGAGCTTGGGATACTTGCTTAGTCGTGGAATCCGTGAAGTATCCCGTAGTTTTGACATCCTGCTCCATCAGACCTGCTAGAGCTAAGACTCTCACTGAATAGTCAGTAGATTTCAGCCGTTCTTGTAGGTTTGCAGAATTTGAGTTGCAGCCAGAGATGGCTGCGATAAGTATCGTCAAACACATGAGAATAGGTAAAATAGCCTGAGTCGCTCTCATGAAATTAATATATTAGCATAAGCAAGAGCCCTGCCTTCGGATTGGGATTCCAAAACCGGGCTGGTGAGCCCGGCGTACTCTTGTTCATTATTCAGTATCAAACAGATTCCAGACGGCGGGGGGTAAACCCCCGCCCTTCAGGCCAGAGATTCCAGAGCGGGACTAAAGTCCCGCCTACAGGGGGGGAATGCGGGAGAGTCTGCGCAGATTACAACACGCCGTCGATGAGTTCAAGGACGAGGGAGTGTTCAACATTCATGCCGGAGGAGGTGGGGGCGATGGAGTTGGCGGTGATGTTCAGGAGGCCGGGGAGGCCGTCGTTAAAGGTAAGCGCGTTCGCATGCACACCGCTCCAAATTTCGGGCGGCACGGCGTCGCGCTGCAAGCCCCAGCGTGTGCGCAGGGCGAGCATGATACGCTCAAAGATTCGCTGGTCGGGCGTGAGCACTTCGCTCTCGGCTTCGGGCAACACGCCTGATTTAACCGCGCGCAGGTAATCTTCCATGTTGCGGTGGTTGCGCCAGCGTCGGCCTGCGACATGCCCGCTTGCGTTCAGGCCTAGGCCGATGTATTCGCCGCAATTCCAGTAGTTGAGGTTGTGCAGCGACCAGCGTCCGTCGCGCGCGAAGTTGGATATCTCATAGCGCACGAATCCCTCGGCAGCGAGAGCTTCTTCAGCCACGCGTATTTCGTCGGCATATCGTTCTTCGGCAACTACGGCTTGGAGATTGCCTTCCAATCGCTTTGCGAGAGGAGTTCCCGGCTCAAGTTTCAGCGCGTATATTGAGAAATGGTCGGGATGGAAAGCTTGAAGATGTTGAATATCATCGGCAATTTGATGTGCATGCAGATTGGGGATGCAAAGGATCAAGTCAAATGAAAGAGAAAAGCCACTTAGCTCTTCCTTCAAGTCTTCTAGTATGGTGAGCGCAGTTTTGGATGTATATGTTCTTCCAAGCAGAAGCAGCGTTCCATCTTGCAACGATTGAATCCCAATTGAAAGCCGATGTATACCAAGCTCTCGCCACGCCTGCAGCTTTTCAGAAGTCAAAGTATCGGGATTCGCTTCAAGCGTGAATTCGCTTACTTCGGTGCAATCATAGCCTTCGCGTAAAGTCGTTAGCAGGCTAGCTATGTCAGCGTTCTCCAGTATTGAAGGTGTGCCGCCACCTATGTAAACTGTCATAGCTTTAGCTGCCAAGTCTTTAGCGCGCAAAATGCTTTCGGTATTCAGAGCTGCTAAGTATCTTTGTAGCTGGCCTTCATCAATTTCTCTAATTGAGCTGCTAGCAAAATCACAGTAACTGCATTTAGACAGACAGAAAGGGATATGTACATATATGCCCGGCCCTAAGCCGGGCCAGCTTGAAGGAACCACAGGCGAGTCGCCTGTGCCACCGCCGTTACTCACTTCCACTTTCCATTACCCCTTCCCCTTCCCCCTATCCTGCTTGAGGACGGCGAGGAAGGCTTCCTGGGGGACGGTGACGGAGCCGATGGCGCGCATGCGCTGCTTGCCCTTGCGCTGGCGGTCGAGCAGCTTGCGCTTGCGGGTGATGTCGCCGCCGTAGCACTTCGCGGTCACGTCCTTGCGCAGCGCGGAGATGGTCTCACGCGCGATGATGGTGGAGCCGATGGCGGCCTGGATGGGGATGGCGAAGAGGTGGCGCGGGATGGTGCGGCGCAGCGTTTCCACGACTTGGCGCCCGCGCTGCTGCGCGCGGCTGTGGTGCACCATGAACGAGAACGCGTCCGCCTTTTCATTGTTGATGTAGATGTCCACACGCTCCAGCCTGCCGTCGCGGTAGCCGGCGAGGTCGTAGTCAAACGACGCCAGGCCGTGCGACATGCTCTTCAGCGCGTCGTAAAACTCGTAGAGGATTTCGGAGAGCGGCAGGTAGAAGTGGATTATCGCGCGGTCGTTGGAGATAAATTGGATGTCTTTCAGGTCGCCGCGCCGTTCTTTGCACAAGTCAATGAGCGCGCTTTGGTACTGCACCGGCGTGAGGATGCTGCCCAGCACGTAGGGCTCGCGGATCTCGGCGATTCCCGACGGGTCGGGCATGCGCGACGGGTTGTCCACCAGCGCGGTTGTGCCGTCGGTCAGCACGACCTCAAACGCCACGGACGGCGCGGTCGCCACGATGTCCAGCTCATATTCGCGCTCCAGGCGCTCCTGCACGATCTCCATGTGCAGCAACCCGAGGAAGCCGCAGCGGAAGCCGAAGCCCAGCGCTTCGCTGGATTCATGCTCGTAATGCAGCGCGCTGTCGTTGAGGGACAGGCGGGCGAGCGCAGCCTTCAGGCCGCTGTAGGCGTCGTTGTCGCTGGCGTAGAAGCCGCAGAACACGAGCGGCTTGGCTTCCTTGAAGCCGGGTACGGCAATGCTCGCGGGCTTGCGGTCAAGCGTGATGGTGTCCCCCACCCTCGCATCGCCGATATCTTTGATGCCCGCGATGATGTAGCCCACGTCGCCTGCGGACAGGCTCTTCGCCGGGTCAAGCGCCGGGCGGAAGAAGCCGCACGACGACACCTCAAAGCGCTTGCCCGTGCTCATCATGCGTATGTGCTCGCCGACTTTCACCGAGCCGTTCATGAGCCGCACGTAGCACACGATGCCCCGGTAAGCGTCGTAGTGCGAGTCGAAGATGAGCGCTTGCAGCGGGGCTTCCTGGTCGCCCTTGGGCGGCGGGATGCGCTTGACTATCGCCTCCAGCAGGTCTTCCACGCCCTCGCCGGTTTTCGCCGACACGCGCACGATTTCCTCGCGGGTCCCGCCGATGAGCGCGATGATTTCGTCCTCGGTTTCCTTCACGCGCGCGACGGGCAGGTCAATCTTGTTGATGACGGGGATTATCTCCAGCCCTTCGTCAAAGGCGAGGTTCAGGTTGGCGATGGTCTGCGCCTCCACGCCCTGCGCCGCGTCCACCAGCAGCACCGCGCCTTCGCACGCCTTGAGCGAGCGCGACACTTCGTAGCTGAAGTCCACGTGGCCGGGGGTGTCTATCAGGCCGAACTCGTAGCTCGTGCCGTCCTTCGCCTCATAGGCGAGGCGGACAGCCTGCATCTTTATCGTGATGCCGCGCTCACGCTCCAGGTCCATCGCGTCCAGGAATTGCTCGCGCATCTTGCGCGGGTCCACCGACGCCGTCAGCTCCAGGATGCGGTCGGCGAGCGTGCTTTTCCCGTGGTCAATGTGGGCCACGATGCAGAAATTGCGAATTGACGATAACTGCGCGATAATCAGCTCCGAACCGCGATTATAACATTGGATGGAGATAAGCGGTCACTAATATCGGAGGGAACATCATCATGGGTGAACGGATTATTGGTAGGTACTTCTGGCTTTTTGCGATCATATTCGTCTTCATTTTGGAATGGATGATCGTCGCCGGCCCTTTTCACAAGGAGAGTATCAAGTACAATCCTCTCGCGGTTATCGCCTTCATCGCACTTGGCTTTCTGATGATACCTGCCATGCTGTTTTGGGATTTCACTAAGCTCAGTAAGCCTTATTGCGGCCAAAGGATAGAAAGGCTTCCTGCGGGAATGGAACTACCCGCGCCATTGTCTACCTTTCGCGTATTCTTCGTAATTATCTGCGCTTATGCGGTCATGCCCTGTTTCTTCGGACTTCTAGCCTATATGAATGGTGGGCCAATCCTGATTACTCACGTGCTTTCCGCTATCGCTGTAATAAACCTTGTTTATGTCCGCTGGCGCTCTTGGACATACTGGGAAAGGCTACATTCCAACTACTAGGCGCTGCCACGCGGGAGTATAATGCGCCGTGCAGGAGCTGACGAGTGAACCAACGGATGCTGATGAACATATTGTGGATGGCGTTTTTCTTTAGCGTCGTGATGTATCACGCGCTCATCGTCTCCAACGCCGTCACGCCCGAGGGCGCGCCCATGGCCAGCGCGGAGTTGCTCGGCTACATCCTCTTGTTCCTCGGCATCTTCCAGCTCCTCGTCATCATCAACCTTGACATCTTCCTCATCGGCCGGCCGCGCAAGCTTCGCGTGGGCGCGGACATCCTGCAGGGGCGCGAGGTGCCCGAAGACCCGGCGCAGTTCGCGCAGGCGGCTAAGGCGGCTTACATCCTGCGCATGTTCATCGTGCTTAGCGCGCTTGCCGAGGCGTCGGGGCTTTACGGGCTCGTGCTATACATGCTTGGCGGGCCGGTCGGCTACGCGCACGCGCTTATGGGCATCGCATACGTGAGCATGATATACATTTGGCTGCGGATGCACTATCGCTGGGAAGCGATGTACTTGGAGTAGATTATGTTGCGGATACCGTTCACGAAAATGGAGGGCGCGTCCAACGACTTTGTGGTCATTGACGACCGCGAGGACATCTTCGCCGGGCGCGAGGCGGAGCTAGCGCGCAGGCTTTGCGACCGACGCAACGGCATCGGCGCGGACGGCATCATCTTCGTGCGCAAACCGCCGGAGGGCACCGATTGCACCGCGCAGATGGACTACTACAACGCCGACGGGAGCTACGCGGGGATGTGCGGCAACGGGCTGCGCTGCACCGCGCTTTACGTCTCGCGCTGGCTGGAGAACCAGCCCGACAGCTTGAGCATTTGCGTGGGCGGCGAGCCGCATTCGGCGAGGCTCAAGTTTGTGCCGGGGCTTTCGGGCCGCGAGCAGGCCATCGTCGTCGTGGAGATTGCCGTCCCCGAGCTTGACGTTGAGCTTATTCCCGCGAACGTCGCCGGGCCGCAGCACATCGGCCGCCCTTTGCAGCTCGCCGACAACTTCATCGCGGAATGCACGCTCGTTTCCATGGGCAACCCGCATTGCGTGATGTGGCTTGACGACATCAGCGACGAGCTGGTCGCGGAGATGGGGCGCAAGATTGAGCGCTCGCCGCTGTTCCCCGACGGGGTGAACGCGGGCTTCGCGCGCATGGTCGGCAACCAGATAGAGCTGCGCGTTTGGGAGCGCGGGTGCGGCGAGACCATGGCTTGCGGCAGCGGCGCGTGCGCTGCGGTCGTGAGCGCCGTGCTCACCGGGCGCGTGAAGCGCAGCGACTACACCAACGTGCGCATGCGCGGCGGCGAGCTATACGTGACCTGGACCTCCGACGACGCGCCATGCTACCTGAGCGGCCCCGCCACCATCGTCTTTGAAGGGAAGATCGGGGTTTAGGGATGACTAAGAATGCCGCGCAATATGACGCGTTGCAGGGGAAGCCGAAGCCGGTGCTGCTCATTGACGCAAGCGGGCTCATCTTCCGCGCGTTTTTCTCCATCCGCGAGCTGACCAGCCCAAGCGGCATTCCCATCAACGCCGTTTACGGCTACCTCGCCATGTTCCTCAAGGTCGTGCAGGACGTGCAGCCGAAGGGCTGCGCCGCGTTCTTTGACACCGCGAGGCCGACGTTCCGCAGCGAGGGCTTCGCGCAATACAAGGCCAACCGCCCTCCCCCGCCCGACGACTTGATACACCAGTTCCCGGTAACGATTGAGGGCATGGAGGCGTGCGCATGCCCTGTGCTGCTGGAGCCGGGGTTTGAGGCCGACGACCTCATCGCGAGCTATGCGGTGCAGCATCCCAACGAGTTCCAGCTAGTTCTCACCGGCGACCGCGACATGCTGCAGATGCTTGACGAGAACACATACGTCGTGATGCAGGCGAAGGGCGTCACGGAAGTTAAGGTGTGGACGCCGGAGCTGTTCCACGAGGAATACGGCTTTGCGCCGGGGCTGTTCGTTGATTACAAGGCCCTGCGCGGCGATCCATCGGACAACATACCCGGCGTGAAGGGCGTGGGCGAGAAGACGGCGCAGAAGCTCGTCGCGGAGTTCGGCGGGCTTGAGGACATCTACGCGCGGCTTGAAGAGGTGCAGCCGGAGCGCATCCGCGAGGCGCTGCGCGCGGCGAAGGGCGACGTGTTTCAGTTCCGCGAGTTGGTGAGCTTGCACAAGGACCTGCCAATCCCGCCGGAGCACGAGGGCATCCGCGCCCCCGACTTCACGCGCGCTGAGTTCCTGAGCTTCCTGGACAAATATGGGCTGAAGCATTTCAGGAAGCAGGTTGAGGGGCAGAAAGAGGGGTAAGGGGTATGGGGTAAGGAGTAAGTTAAAGAACCGTAGGCCGTGGCTTTAGCCCGGCTCTGATAAGGGATTCGGTGTTTGGGATTCGGTAGGAGGGAGCGCCGTTATATGAGGACAATTCACCTAATTGGGCTTTGGATAATCGTTGCGAGCATTCTCATATCATGCGCGCAGGCGGGAGCTAAAGGTAACCAAGCGCAGATGGTAAGAGACATCGCGAAGTCGGGGCTGATAGTCGGAAAGCCGCTGCCACAAGGATTTAAGACTAAGAGCAGTTCCTTTCCGAATTTAGGCCCTTCCGATATGAAGATGGTCGTCTGCGCTAATGCAGGTTTGAATTTGGATGCACAAGGCAATTTACACTTGGCGTACATTGGAGCTCCTGAAGATGTTCCCCCCAGGCCCGAGCTTTCGTCAGTCGAGATAAAGACGGTAAACGGGCGGAGCTTACTCGGGCTTTCTGAAGCTGCGCTACTAAAGCTATATGGTGCGCCCAGTGAAATCACGGATGCAGGAGATGAAAAGAGCGAGGTTAAGGTTCCACTTAAGTACTATGACTACTACTATTTAAAGAGTCCGGTGAAATCATCGAGATAACGTTTTCGGCTCCATATGAGAGCTTTGGCCTCTTTTCTGCGGATAGAGCACACACCGTCGTTTCAATCAACTATAAAGCTGTAGATGAGCCTTGGAGAAGCGATGTGCTCGGGCGCAAGGTGAAGCTGTTTCCCTGGCCGGAGGGGATATAGTCCGTAACTTTGGTAGCACGCGCTTGCGCGCGTGCGGCCTTAACGCACAGGCGAGACGCGTGTGCCACCAAGAACAATCCAGAATCCAGAGCCGGGCTAAAGCCACGGCGTACGGCAGATGGGATTCAGAGCGGCACTGAAGTGCCGCCTACCCGGCGGTTGTTCATTAAGCGCACTGCGCCTAGTAATAGCAGGCGAACATGAGGTCGTCGTCGTAGAAGTTCCAGTAGCTGATGGCGGGCTTGCCGTGCAGCTCGGCGAGCGAGGTGTAGCCGCCGACAAAGCCTGTGCCGTCCACGACTTCAGGCGCGCTCCACGCAGTCCCCGCAGCGTCCAGCGCGCGGATATACATCAAATTCGCGGTTTGGTCGCTGGCATAGCTCACGGCGGGCTTGCCGCCGATGATCGCCATGGATATCCACGAGCCGGTGCCCGCGCCGGTTTCGGTGTCAAGCGCTTGCGGCGTTCCCCACGCGCTGCCGTTAGCGTCAAGCGCGCGCACATACATCAGCCTTGCGCCGTTGCCCATTCCGAGGTATTCGTAGTAGGCGATGGCGGGGCGGCCGCCGACGACTTCCAGTGAGGCGAAGTTGCCCTTCGTTGAGCCGTCGGCAATGACAATGGGCGTTCCCCATGCAGCGCCATTAGCATCGGTGGCGCGGCAGTATTTCAGGCCGCTGCCGTAATAGGCGATGGCTGGATTGCCGTTCACGACAGCAAGCGAGCTGTAATAGCCGGTCATCGCGTTAGCGCCATCAACCAATACCGGCGTGTACCACAAAGCGCCGACGGCATCATCGGCGCGTGTGAACTTCAAGCCAGCGCTGGGCGTATCGTTGAAGAAACTCGCCGCCGGATTGCCGTTGACCACGCAAAGGGATGTGCCCTGCGCGCTGACTCCGCGCGGGGCAAGCGTGACCGGCGAATTCCACGCATCGCCGGTATAGGTGCCCGCTTGGCGGAAGCGGATATCCAAACCGAAGTATGTCAGTCCAGGGACTCCGCCGACAGTCGTTAGCGAGCAGTAATCGCCGATGTTTCCACCCATTTCCACGAAAACCGGCGGAAGCCATGTGCGCGCATACAAGTAGTCCGCAGCCATGACGAACTGCAGGCCGGAATCGCTTGAGCAGGCAATCGCGGCGTATGAGCCATCAATGACCGCAAGCGACGTATGCTGGCCGACCGAGCCTGCGCTAATGACAGCTTGAGTGTGCCAGCCAATTCCCGGCGGCATTACCTGGAAATACCAATTGTAACTAGTATCGCTGCCGAAGCCGTTCACGACATTGAGGGAAATCGTGTATTCGCCTTGCGCGCCGAGGAGTACAGCGGGCGAAGTATCGCTGCTGGTGCTGGGCGAGCCAGCGCCGCCGAGATCCCACGAATATGCTATCGGCTCACTGCCAGCGACTTGGGCTGCAAAGTTAATCGTCGCGCCTTCTCTCCCCGATGTCGGCGCTAGCCCTGGATGGCCGAGGATTACAGGCGCGCCTGCAGTATCAATGCCGGGCCCACCAGTTCCCACGTCATTCACCGCCATGATTTCATATTGATACGTATACGCGGTCATTGACGAGGGGTCTGTGTAAGTCAGGCCGGGGGCGTTCACTTCGGTGACGAGGGTGCGCGTGTTCCACTGGTTTGCATTCCACACCGAGCTGTAAACCTGGTATTTCGTAACATCAGGGTCGGCGTTGGCTTCCCAGGTCAGCGTCGTCGCGCCGCCTGCATCCATATCGGCGAGCACGCCTGTAACTACGCCGGGGATCGTGCCGTCGCCAAGCCCGGTGTTGGTGGCAAGCTGCCGCACCTTCACGCCAAACGGGTTTTCAGTGGCAGACGCGGACTTCACGGCAACGGCGAACGGCAGCGCGCCTATGAAGCCCGATGCGGGCAGAGAGCTTGTGCCGTGCCCTGCGCTTGCCGTGAGGACGCACGTGTAGAAAGTATCATTGGGCGACTTGAAGCGGTTTTGCATTGAGGGGCCGTAGAGGGCGGCTTCCGCATTGTCGCCGAACGGGCCGTACCAGCGCCACGCGCCGAGGCTGAAGTCGGCGAAGCCCATGTAGAACGACAGCGGGATTTCTTCGTCGCGCCCACCGCCGGCGGTGCACGGCTCAACGGTGATGAACGAACTCAGCGGGATTTCATCATCGCGCCCGCCGCCCATCATGCCATCGCCAACTTGCTGCGCGAACAGCGCGTAGGTGTAATCGCCGGGTTCGTATGCGCGAAGGTTGAGGTCTGCGCCTTCAACTTCAATACAGTCTTCGCTGGAGCCGGTTGCGCCTGAGCCAGCTGGTGAATACTCAGCACCGGTGCTCACAACCTGGGCATCCTCGCTTACCGTGCGCGGCCCGCCTGCAAGCGCATCAAGCTCCAACACCGGCGGCGGCCCGCTTGACGGGTCAAACTGCGCGGCAGATTGCGCGCTTAGCGGCACTGGGCTGAAGGCGTGAAAGTGCCTGGCACACGATGAGGAGGCGCTTGCGCCCAGTATCATCAGGGCAAACAGCGCCGTTACCGCTGCATATAGCTTTCTTGAAGCCATTTTGCTTCCCTCCCCTGGAACAGCAAACGCTGCCAGGAATGTATCGTTTCGGCGCAGCGGCCGGATTGCCCTGCCCCGTTCTTAGATATCGCGCTTGAAGGTGAAGGCGGTCGCAGCTTCGCGCTTGGCAGCCAGGCCTTCCTCTTCCTCAAACTGGTCGCCTGGCACGCAGGTCGGGAAGGGGAACTTGCACCACACCGGCTGCACGAACTTGGCGTGCTTCAGCAGGAAGGTTCCGCGCGGGACGGTGGTCAGGCGGTCGCGCATGTCGACGTCAAGCCAGCTGTAGTTCTCGGTCATCAGCTCGGCGGGCCCGGTGCGGCCGTAGATGATGGTCGAGGAGTTGTCCACGACCTGGCGGTCGATCTGGCTCATGAACTGCTCGACGCCGAACAGCGATACGCCGATGGAACGGCCGCGGGCGCAGATTTCGATGAGCGACTGCTTGATCGGCGCGCGCACGCCGCGGTCGGCTGGGGCGAACTTGTTCAACTCGTCGATGAAGAACACCACGCTGTCGAAGTCGCGGGCGATGTTCTTATCGAGCAGCATCGCGTAAACGCGCGTGAGGATCTTGTTGAAGACCATCGCCTGGCCGCGGTCGTTAAGGCTCTGGATGTCCAGCACGAAGATGAGCCGTTGTAAAGGTCTTGCAGCGGGATGTCCACCGGGTCGACGCCGCCGGTGCAGATCAGGCCGTCGTACAGGCCGGCCAGCGCGTCCAGGTTCTTGGCGGTCTTGTAGAAGTCTTCCTTCTCGTGGCCGCGCCAGTGCGTGATGTGCGCCTGGCTGACTACGCGCCGCTCCTCGTTGATCCACGCGATCAACTCGTCGTAGCTGGTGATCGGCTGGCGCTCGATCTGATCCTTCACGTCCACGTAGACCGCGTCCACGCGACTCATCCCACGTTTCCTCGTCGAACAGGGTGGGGATGTCGTCGACGATTTCGGTGAGTTCCCAGATGAAGTGCTCAACCTTACCGTCGCGCCGGAAGCTCTTGGTGTGGCCTTCGAACTTGCGGTCGTACGGCGCGAACACGCGGACATTCTCGAACGGCGTCATCTCGATGTTGAGCACGTCGTACATCTGGCGGCACTTGTTCGTGTAGGGATCGTCTCTTTTCGTACTGCGGGTTGGCCTTGTCGAGGTAGAGCAAGTCCTTACCTTTAACGTTGAAGAAGACCGCGGCGACCTTGCGCTTCTCGGTCTTGATCATCTTTTCCAGGATGCTCTTGAGCAGGAACTCGACAAGGCTCGTCTTGGTGGCCAAACCCGAAATACCGGACATGTTCATGTGGCTGCCTTCCGGGCCGACCAAGAACTCGTCGTCCAGGAAGATCGGCACCAGGCTGCCGTCGCCGTTTTCCATCACGCCGATGGGCACGCCGCGGCCCTCCGCCACGTAGTCGCCCATGCCCAGCGCCCAGCCCACGCCGTCTGGCGTGGCGTAGTACACCACCGCGCGGCCGATGGGGCGGATGCGCTCGTGTGTGCTGCGGATCACGTTGATCTTGGCGATCATGATCTCCGCGAGGTCACGCGGCGGGTTCACTTGCGGGTCGCCGAAGTCATGGCTGATGAAGTCGGACAGGAAGTTGTCAATGTCCATGATGCTGCGCAGCTCGACCACCGTGCCGAAGGTGACGTGGCCGTCGTCAGTCACCGCCGCGACGATGTTACCCAGCTCGACGGTATCGCACGCCCGGCGATCCAGAAGTTGAAGTACTGCGCGGTGTTGGGGCTGTCCTTGGTGGAAGTTGCTTTGCCCACCGGCCCGAAGTCAAAGTTTACAAAATGCGGATACTTCGATTCTACGTTCATTTGTTACCTCACCGGTTGTCCCATTGGCCAGGCGTTACCCCGGCCGAATCACACTCGCATAAAGAACGCCTGGATGGTGTCCGAAGACGGAACCAGGCTGTTGAGATACTGGTCGCACAGCTTGTGCGGGAAGATAAGCTTGTCCCATTCCGGCGCGGGGAAAGTCACCGGGAAGCGCTCCCGCACCATCAAGTATGAAAAATCGTCGGCCTTGCGCTTCGCCTCGTCATCGCTGGAAGCGAGGATCTCCAGGCGCATCAGGCCGTATTCCGGCCCTGCCTGGCTTACATGCCGCAGCTTCAGGAACCAGGAATACTTAGTGTTGCCGGGGTGTTCCGGGTCAACGATCTTGAAGACTTGGCCGCGCTGGAATTCCGGCAGGACGAGGTGGTTCGCCAGCTTCTCCTTGTTCACGAAGGGGACGTAAACCATCCGCACGAAGCCGACGATGTTGGGAGACAGCTCGTCGTTGTGGTCGTGGAGAAGCGAATCGTTGAGAATCATCAATGCGTTAGGGTCAACGCCGACTTCGGCGTTCCACTTCTTCACCAGCGCCTGGCGCGTCTCCCACTTCAGCTCGCGCGCGCGGTTCACGGCGGCGATGCGAAGCTGGGTGTAGTTGAGTTCCTGCCCGCCCGAATCGGCAAGCACCACGGGCATGTCTCCCGTGAAATCGCGCATCAGCTCCTGCGCATCCGGCAGGAAGCGCAGCGGCGCAAGGATGTATTCCTTCTTTATCGCATGCGACCATGCGTGGAACACGCGCGACTTGCGCTCAAGCACGATTGAGGAGACGATGACGTAGTGAATCGGGACTTCCTGGCCGTCGGCGTAGAAATGGCCCACGAGCTGCGTCCTTTGCAGGCTGCTCGCGAAGTAGTCCATCTTCTCCGGCGGCTCGGCGGGCGCTTCCAGGAAGCTCTTGCCGGGGCTGGCGTCTTCCACCAGGTCCACGGAGAAGCGTTGGAAACCCTCGCGCATGCGGAAGTTGTCTTCCTCCAGGCTTGGTATGGGCGAGGTGCGCGCCTTCACCCGCACCAGGAAGTCAGAGACGACCTGGAGGTTTCTACGTTTGTCGGTTGTTTGTGTTGTTGCCACTTCCCCAGCCAGGATTATAGGCTACTCGGACGCCTCAGGAATGTAGAAATCCAAATGCAGCAGATCCCCGGAGACCGGGTGGCGCTGCACTTCCTGAAGAAGCACAGGATATTTTTTGGAGCCGATAACCAGCTCATACTCGGCGTCCTTGCCGCCCTCGGTAAGAGCCTTCCTGGTCGGTATCGTATCAAGCATCAGATGCAGCGGCTCCTCAAGACCAGGACCGTAAGCGACCGCCGGAATCTTGCCGCCGGCGCGGAGCCTTTTCATCTTCTCCTTGCCGTAATCGGCGCGCAACGTAGCGTTTAGAGTGACTACCATTTTAAACTCTCGTCCTCCGTTCAAGATGCGATTATTGTAGCATACAGCCCAAGCGGCTAGGTGCTTATCTCCTTGATCATTTTCACCGTGAGGTGGATGGACCCGGCGAGGCCGAGGAGGACGGCGAAGATGGTTATCCAACCGGTGCCGTATCTGCCGTCAAGCCAGCTTCCGACGAACCAGCCCATCAGTGGGCCTGTGAGGAGCACGAAGGGGATCGTCATGCCGATGCCCGCCGCATACATTGACTTGCGCGTGTCGGTTTCGGCGTCGGGCTGGCCGGGCTTTCGCCTGATATCAAAGAGGCTCGGTTTGCTGCGCTTGAGCACAGTTCCATTTTAGCCGACATTCGCGCTAGAATCACTGCGGATGAACGGGGAACCCTTAACGGTTGTTTCGGTGTCGCTTGGCTCTAGCAAGCGCGACAAGACCGCCAAGTCCGAGCTGATGGGCGTGCCACTGTCGCTGGAGCGCATCGGCGCGGACGGCAAGTTCTACCGCGCGGTTGAGCTTATCCGCCTGCTTGCGCCGGAAGTGCAGGCCATCGGGCTGGGCGGCATTGACCTATACCTGTATTCTAGCGGCAAGCGCCATACGGTGCGGGACGCGCTGAAGCTCAAGCGCGCAGCAGGGAAAACTCCGGTTGCCGATGGCAGCACTTTGAAGCGCATCCTTGAGCCCGAGCAGATTGAATACCTGCTGCGCGAGCGCGCCGACATTCCCATAAGGGGTAAGCGCATACTCATGGTCAGCGGCGTTGACCGCACAGGGATGGCGCGCGTGCTTGCGGGGGCGGCGGGAGAGATTATTTTCGGCGATTTGATATTCGCGCTGGGCATCCCCTTCCCCATCCGCAGCTACCGGGGATTGTCGCATGTCGCCGACACGCTGCTGCCTGTGGTCACGAAGCTGCCGTTCCAGGTTTTGTATCCGACAGGCGAGAAGCAGGAAAAGACGAAGCCCAAGCAGCGCAAATGGCTGGAGTGGGCCGACGTCATCGCGGGCGACTACCATTTCATCAAGCGCAATTTGCCGGAGAAGCTCACCGGCAAGATTGTCATTACAAACACCACGACCGACGATGATAGGCTGGCGCTCAAGGAACGCGGGTTGGATTGGCTCATAACAACGACGCCGGTGATTGACGGGCGCAGCTTCGGGATGAACGTCCTGGAGGGCTGCTTCCTGGCGCTGATGAACCATTTCGGCGATTACATCGGCGACTCCAACTTCAGGATTTACCTGAACAAGCTCCAGCTAATGCCGTCCATTTCCAGGTTGCAGGAATCTTCGGGCAATTAGCCCGGGGGTTGAACACAAAACGCGGATTTTGTGGTAATATTTAGTAGGCCATACGCGGCCTTGATACAGCGAACCAGCGAGGTTCGAGGCGAACCCCGCTCGTTCTCAACATAATGGGGTCGGATGCCCCAAGGGCTCCTGGCGATGGGAGCCCTTTTTTTATTCCAACAACGATTGCATCAGGCGCGGACGCGCGCGTGGATTGACTATAAGAAACTTCGCGGTATACTACTCTCCCCTCGCGGAAGTGGTGGAATGGCAGACACGCTAGGTTGAGGGCCTAGTGCCCGATTAAGGGCATGGGGGTTCGAGTCCCCCCTTCCGCATTATTCTCTTCTACGCAGTTTCTCTGCGCAGGAATACGCCTACTCACTGCCCGCGCTTACTTACAGGATTGCAGGTCGCCGGCTTCGTCAATCCCCAGCTCTTTGAGCAGGTCAAGGCGCTGCTGGTTTTTCGGGGTCTTATCAGCCGCGTATGGGGGATAGCCCTCCACAGCCTTGCGGATGAACTTGCAGGCTTCGTCCTTCTTGCCCATGTCGTAGTAGGTCTCGCCGATGTCCCAGCAGTTTTGCGGGCTGTCGGGGCAAAGCGCATAGGCGCGCAGCAAGTATTCCAATACCTTTTGCGCATCGCGCCCGCCAATCTCACCTTCAAGATCGGCGAGGAAGCAATAGAGCATGTCCCACTTTGGGTTGATGCCCAGCGCTTGTTCAATGTAGAACTTCGCCTGTAGCGGCTCGTTTTGGCACTTCGCAATCGTCGCGAGGTCGTAGTAAATCTTCTCACTGTCGGGCCGCGCCTGCATCGCCATCAGCGCAAGCTCCTTCGCCTTGTCATAGTCCTTCTCACGGTAGATGAGGTGCTCCACCGTCATATGGTAAGCCCACACATTTATCGGGTCCATGCGCAGGAGCGTTTCAAAAACAGACGCTTGCTCCTCCGGCGGCAGGATTGCGAGGCGGTGGAAGAACTTCAGTTCAAACAGCTCCAGGCCGTGTTGAAGGCCTTTTAGTTGGCCTTCGTCGGGCGAATGCGAGATGAAGCCAAGGCGCTGGCGCATAACCGCATGGCCGCGCTTGGCGAAGCGCAGGCGCTGGGCTGCCCCACGGCTGAGCATCACGCGGGTCACGCGCGCCATTCGCGCGAAGCCCTCAATGCGCTTGGCGAAGTTGATTGCGAAGCCTTCAATCCTTGCGCCGCCGCCAGCGCGCTCGCGCAGGACGCAGATGCCGTTGTGGATGCCGATGCCCATGTCAAATGGCAGGTGGCGCGAGCTTACGCGCTCAAAGTTCTTGGGCGCGGACAGCCATGTGTTCTTGAGCACAATCGCAGCGCGCAGCGCGCTGTATAACGCCTCGTCGGCGGAAGTACGGTTTGTATCTTCAAGCTTGAGGCGGGCGGGGTCGCCTTCGGGCAGCAATACGATTTCGCGGTTGCGTTCAACCTGGTTGCGGTCGTATAGGAACAGCGCGAGCTGGTCGCCCGCCACGACGCATTCGGAGACGAGGTCGCTTTTAAGTTCGTTGGCGGCTTTCTGGGAATACTCCTGATACTGCGTTATCAGCTCATCGTATGCCCAAAAGTCCATGACCGCGCTTATTGCCACCGAGTTCTATTAGGTCGGCGAACAGTATTGTCGCATTGACGAGATGTGCTGGATCGCGGTTCATTGACCCACCCGCGATAGTTTAGCACAGTAGCTTATTGCAGCGCGCTAATACTGAATCACGTCGTCAATCCACGGGGGCGCCAGCACGATTAGGATGTTGCTGGAGGACACGCTTGTGTCGCCGTCAACTTCCACTGTGATCGGCCCTGTTTCAGCGCCTGCCGGAATCACCACGACTATCTGGTTGGCACCCCAGGACGTGTAGGAACTTACTTCCACGCCGTTGTGGAAGTAAACCTTGTTCGTGCCCTGCGATGCGCCGAAGCCCGTGCCGCTTATGGTGACGGACTGGCCGATCCAGCTTCTGGATGGCGTGAAGCTTGTGATCTTCGGCGACAGGTCAAAGAACACGCCGTTGCTTGCGTTCCCGCCCGCAGTCACGACCACGTTGCCGCTAACAGTCTCAGCCACGGTCACGGTGATGGTGCGGTTGCCCCAGCTTGTGACGGTCAGGCCGACGCCGCTAAGCGTGACCGTACCCGTGCCTTGCGACGCCCCAAATCCTGTGCCGTGGACATCAAACGTGTCGCCGACGATGCCGCTATCGGGGTCAAGGTAATCAATATGGGGCAGCACGGTGAAGCTTGAGCCGTTGCTCTCATTCGCGCCGACCTGGACTTTCACGTCGCCGGTCGTCGCATCGTCTGGCACTTTGACGACGACTTCCGTGTCGGACCACGAAACGTAAGTGTCAGCCTCAACGCCGTTGAAGGTGACTGTGCTCGTCCCCTGGGCGGCCTCAAAGCGCGAGCCGGTTATCGTGATGCCGTCGTGCTCTGCGTAATCGGATGTAGGCGAGACAGTTGATATCACAGGCGCAAGCACCGTGTAGTCGTCGTCCGAATCTTCATATAGCGCGCCCACTTCCACGCGGATGGGGCCTGTAATGGCGCCAACGGGTACGGTGACTGTAATCTCTTCTTGCCCCCAGTCGGTTATCGTCGCCTCAATCCAGTCGGTCTCGCCCGTGAAATACACCGCATCCTCGGTGTCATCGTGCACGCCGAAATTCGTGCCATCAAGAACTACATCGTCGCCCACGGTGCCGCTTGACGGGGTAAAGCCGGTGAAGTCGAAGCTTGAGATGGTTATTGACAGCTCGTTAGAGAAGTCGCTCTCGTCGTCGGTGTCGTTTACGACTGTCAGGCGGTAATACCACTTCGAGTTGACTGCCGGGTCGAAGGAATCTTCAAAGGTGACCGTCGTGCCCGAGCTGGGCTGGTCAATCATCTCCCCGCCGTTCACGCGCAGGGCTTCGTATCCTGCAGGATTCCCGTCCGGAATGGTTGCATCGTCGCGGTAGAGGTAATAGCCCACCGCCGTGCTCGCCGTCACGCGCGTCCATGACACGCGCACACCGGTTGGCACGCCCGACGCATTCTTAATCAGCTCAGCCTGCATCCTGAAAGGCTGCTGCCCGGAAGCTGGATTCTGCACCGGAACTGGGTTGATGCCCGGCTGAATTGAACTGCCACCCCCCCCACCGCATGAGAAAATCGCAGCGGCGATGAGCAGAAACACTATTACCCCTACTGCAAGTGTAAACCGTTTCATTAGTACTGCTCTCCTCCGTCAATGACAGGCGGCCCGAGAACGACGCGCAGGTCTTTGCCGTTGCTCGTGTTTGAGCCGACGGTGACCGTCACGTTCCCGCTCTTGGCTGTAAGCGGGATATTAACTTTGATTTGAGTGTTGCTCCACGAGACATAATCGCCGCTCGCGGGATTCACATTGCCGCCGAAAGTCACATAGCTTGTGCCACGCGACAGCCAGAAGTTGGTGCCGTTAATCGTTACCTCATCGCCTGCCTCGGCGCGCACCGGCGAGATGCTGTAGATTTCAAGGTCGCGGTTCTCCACGCGTATGTCGTCTATCCACAAGCCAGTCCCGCCAGTAGCCGTGCCACCGGTCGCCGCATAGATTTCAATGCGGCCTGAATAGCCGACATATGTGCTGAGAGATACTGTGTCTTCAGTCCAGTTGGCTACATCGCCGCTGCCAATGCTGACCATCTGCCAGCCAATCCACGTATTATAGAAATACACCCGCCAAGTGCTTGTTGATGTAATGTCTGCCTTATACCAGAAGCGTAGCACGGGGTCGTCAACGCTGGAACTGGTTAGGTCTATCGTTTTGTAGCCGCTTGAAGGCGGGAATCCATGGTACTTCAGGCCATCCCAGTTATTAGTCTGCCATCCAGTTCCTGTCCAGCCGTAGGAGTGCGTCGCTGAATGAGATTGCGCTGTGACCAGCGACCACTCGGGCTGCTTACCATCGGAGGAAACGCTCCAGTTGCCGGTCCCGTTTTCGAGGTCGTCTGCTACCGGATACGGCCGCTCATTCACCAAGTCAACGGCGATTCCGGCAGGCGTAGAAGGCAAATCATCGCCATCAACAGCTACCGCCATAACGCTCAGTCCGGGAATGTTGTCGTCGTCCAGAGTATTCCGCGTGTATTGCCAGGGCGACGCTGTGTCCGTGCTTTCCAACGAGCCGTTCAAGTAGAACTGAACTTCGCTCACCGAAACGTCGTCGCTCGCGCTCGCGCTCACAGTCATAGTTCCTGTAATATCGGCACCTTCGGACGGAGAGGTTATTGAGACAGTGGGCGGGTCGCTGGGGCACTCGCCAGCGTAGAAGTTGTCTATGTTAGCGCCTAAGCCGGCTGACTCAGTCTCTTTCAAATAACCGCTGTAATAAAGCCTCAAATAGACGTTGCTTCCGGCGCAGTCAATGACTTTCACATAGCTTACCCAATCTGACGATGGTGGAATATCTTCCACGCGATCCCACGTCGCCCCGTTATCATCGGTCGCAAACAGCGTCAGCCCATCGCGGCAGCGGTAGTAGAACCGCACAACCATCGGGCGGGAATAGTTGGTGGCATTTATACGCTCTGAGCGCAGCGCATCGCTGGCATAATATGCGGTGCTGGATACATCGCCGTCAATCCACGCTTCATTACCAGAGCCGAGCGGAGGGGGTGAAGCCGGGCTGGCGCGAGTTCCCCACACTGTGTTTCGCCCCGTAAAATCCTCGGGATAATTAATGATGCGCCAGTGGCCAAGCCCGCTTTCAAAAGCATCGGTTACGGATGTAACCCCGCCGTTGCTAACGGTGATCGAAATGCTGTCGCTGCCAACTTGGTTGCCGCCGTCCCACGCGCGCGCCGTTATATTGCGGCTTCCGTTGAAGTCAACGAGCGAGTTCCAAGTATATTCGTATGGGCCGGACGCCCATTCCTTCACCAGCACGCCGTCGATAAGCAATTGCACTTTGGTGACGGACACGTCATCGGAAGCGGAAATATCAACGTCAACATTGCCGGAAACGGTGTCGCTGTCGCCGGGCAAATCGATAGTCACTGTTGGGGGATTACTTGTGTAGAGCGTGAAATCGGCAGTCATCGTTTGGCTGGGGCTAGAAATATCGTCTACGGCGATACCGCTGCTGGTACCATCATACTTCTTGGAGTTAGGAGTGCTCGTGTCACTGAGCGTCTCGCCGTTATTGTAGTAGTCGCCTATATCGGCTGCATGGTCGCCGGTTTCAATTTCCTCCAATCCATCCGCCTCCATCAATCGCAAAAGCTTGTGCGAGGTGTAGGAGTTATTCCAGTTGAAATTGCCGGAAGCGTTGACGCGTGCATCAACATGCCAGATGCACATTCGCCCGTCAGTGGGGTAATACCCAGTGCTGTTCGCGTAGTTATCAGAACCTTCGCGGTAGCGCGTCTGCGCCATAAAATACTCAGACCACGGGTTCGTCGGGTCAAAGCCTGGCATGAATGCGACCGCATCCTGATAGGCGTTAGTCTTGCGTATCAGTTGGTCGTCAAGGTTCGTGAATGCAACTGTGGGGGCGAGCCAGCCAAGCATGTATTTGCTGAAGCAATTGTGATCTCCCTTGTTCCCGTCCATCTGGTCCATTCCGCCGACGCCGCCTCTTGGGGCATTAAAATCGTAGTCGTAGTAATCGGGAAGTCCGAGCGCGTGGCCTGTTTCGTGGACAGTCACGTACGCATCCCAGTTTGCCGGAGTTGGCGGGGTTTCGGTAAAGCCGTAGTAGCGTTCCCATTGGAAGGAGTAAGTGTCAAAGCGGACGCCGTCAACGATCTTATCTGAAATCGCCCACATGTTCCATTGGTAGCCCCACCAAAATGAAGCCCACGCGCCATGTGGCCCAGCCCAAATCACGAGAAAATAATCAACGTATCCGTCGCCGTCATTGTCAAACTGGGAGAAGTCCGCGCCATTAGCATCTGCGTCGTCAATCGCCTCGTAAAACAGCAGCTCTCGCTTGTAATTCTCATCAGGATACTCAAGGTTATCATTTGGATGGTACCAAGCCCGGTTGTGCTTGGCAGTGTACCAGCCATAAACTTCGCCGGTAATATTCAGTTGGTTGTAAGACGCATTCTCGTAGTACTTATGCAAGCTGCGATACCAAAAGGAAGTGTCACCTTCGCCAAACATGCGGCCATCGATATTGGAATTGCTGAAGTAGTGCGGGTAATCCGGAAAATCAATCAAAAGCACGAAGCATTTTGCGGTTCCGATAGTGGGATATCCCGCCGCGACCTTCGGCTGCGGGTAGCCAAGCGCCAAGACATCGCGCTCGTCGACGGTGCGGTCGTGGTTCATGTCAAGCGATATCCAGTTTAGCTCCTGTTGGGAAGAGGCTCCCAAGGCACTTGGGCTCTTTTCATCCAGCGAGCGTCCCCAGTATTCGGATATCCTCCCGGCAATTCCTTGCGGGTCGGATGTATCAAGCTGCGAGCCGCGCTTGGGTGCTTTCGCAATATGGTTGCCAATCTTGTATGCGCGCTGCAGCGCGGCTTCGTATGTGCCGTCGGCTTTCATCTGTTCAATCATGCCGGGGGGCGGCGGCTCCATTGCGTATACCTGAAGCGCGGGGACGATTATCAAAGCTACTGTCATCAATAATGTGAGATGCGGGCGTCTCATTGCGCTTGCACCTCCGACGCGAGGTCAAAGGACAGCCTGCCGCCTGAGGGACTCCTTAGCTGCAAGAATTCAGCGTCGTTTTGCAGGCGGACGCGGAAGCCGCCGGGCGGGTTAGCAAGCATCCTGAAGCGCACACGTAGCAATTCGCCGCTGCCAGACGGGATGCCGCGCCCGTTAGGCAATGACGTGAACGCGAATGGAACAATCCCCTGGGTATCAAGCTTGCTGAAGAAGATGAAGCTTGTGGGAATGAGCCCGCCTTTTTCAACTGCGACGGGAACGGCGACCGAGGAGTCGTAGAGGATGCGGCCGCTGCCCTGCTTCACCTCTTCAGCGAACTGCGCTGAAAGCGTGAACTCAAACTCTCTCCCAGCACTTAGCCCCGCGAGAGGCGGCATCACCGCCGTCAGCACGTTCCTTTCGGGGTTCTCCACCGGCGCTTGAGGCGTGGCAGGGGAAAGTTCGGGATTATTGATAGAGCGTCTTGCTCCCCCGCCACCGCAGCCTGGGGATGCAAGGACGCATGAGCGAAATCCACATCAGGATTCGCTTCATAGTTATCACCATGAGAATGATTGCGCAACGAGGCCGGCCTGTAGCCTCGTATTAATATACTACCATTAATTTATAAAGAACCATGCGCCATGCCGCCTCACAAGCTACGAGGGAGCACGCTGCTGGTGGCGGATGTGCGCCATATCGCGAGGCCAGGAAGTGCATTCACGCGGGCACGGCGCTACGCGGCGAGTACAAGTTGGCGGAGGTGGCAGGAATCGAACCCACCACGCGGTTAACCCGCGTCAACGGTTTTGAAGACCGCAGGAGACACCAGTCCCCATCAACCTCCATCGCGCATTTTACACGATACGGCGCGGCCTTTCTACAATCCTTAGCCCGCTTCTTTTGAGGCAATGGGAAGATAGACGGTGAACGTGCTTCCCTCGCCAAGCTTGCTCGCAACCTGCACCTTGCCGCCCATCAGCGCGACAAGTTCATTCACAACAGACAGGCCCAGGCCCGTGCCGCCCATCTCACGCGAGCGCGCCTTGTCCGTGCGGTAGAAGCGGTCAAAGATGCGCGCCTGGTCGGCGGGCGAAATGCCGATACCGGTATCAGCGATGTCAAAAGCGGCGAAGCCTTCGGCCTGGTAGCACCGCGTGCGGATGCTCCCGCCCTCCTGCGTGTATTTGAGCGCATTGTCCATGAGGTTGCCGATGATGAGCAGCAGCGCTTCGCGGTCAACGGCTGCGATGATTACTTTATCGGGGCATTCGGCGGAGAGCGTTACTCCATGCGCCTGCGCGCGCTCGCGGATGTTGTCAACCGAGGCGAACAGCATCTCGCAAACGTCCACCTGTTCAATGTTCATCACCTTCTGCGCCGCGTCCAAGCCCGACAACGTCAGCAGGTCATTGACGAGTTCAGCCATGCGCAGCGTCTGTTCCCTGATGCGCTCAAGGAACTTCTTTTGCATGTCGGCGTCGGCGGTTCCGCGCTGCAGCGTCTCCACCATTCCCAAGAGCGCGGTGAGCGGCGTCTTAAGTTCGTGGCTCGCGCCTTCAAAGAACTGGCGGCGGGCAAGGTCGTTTTCGCGCATCGCCTCGTGCGACTGCGCCAGCGCAGAGAGCATCGCGTTAATCTCTTTCGTGAGCACCGCCACTTCATCGCGCCCGCTAATCTTGACGCGCTCTGAGAAGTCGCCTGACTTGCTGATTCGCCCCACCCGCCTGGTCAAGCGCGTGAGCCTGGAGAGAATGAGGTGTTCCAGCAGCAGGTATGTGAAAAAGCTGAATATGATTACCGTCGGAAGCAGGGCGAATATGAAGCTGTAGATATTACTCAGGCTTTCCTGGTAAACAGTGCGCTAAATCGTAACCTGCACTATCAGGTTTTGTTTTCCAACCAAGTCAGGGATCACTGCGAAACTGGAAATGCTGTTATCGCGGCGGACGATGCTTTCAATGACCAGCGGCCTACCCAAATCAAGCGGAATTATGCCCGAGATATCAGGCGCACCGGGTTCGCTTGACGGATAAACGCTCATCGCCTGGCCAAGCTTCGCCGAAAGGCGGCTGGCTTGCGCGTTATCAAGGTATTTGGCGGTGATGAGCGCGCCTGCCGGCGGGCCGCTGTAATCGCTGCGCGTCACAGGCTTTATCGCCACAAGCATCGGCTTGCCGTCAACGAGCAGCAAGCCCCTGATGCCCGCAGGCGACAGCATCTGTTTGAGCAAGGCCGCATCGCCGGAAGCGAGCGATTTCAGGCGGTCGGGCACAGGCGCAGCCTTCGCAGCTTTCAGGTCGTAGCCTTGCGCATAAAACGCGCGTCCCGACGTATCTATGAATAGAAATACATTCAAGTTAAGGTGGGAGAACGTGGAGGGGATTAAGTTTTCATCCGGGTAGCCGGGGTCGTTGCCTTTTACGAATTCGTAAGTCTCCGTCCAGGCAGCCCAGTCGTCGGCAGTGCCTTCCATCCGCTCCAACTCGTCGTCAATAATGCTTGAGGCGCTTGTGGCGTGCTGTTTCGCGAATTGCTCCTCCAGCTTCATTGTGCTCGACTGAAGGATTCTCTGCAATGCCAGGTAGGGGAGTATCAGCAGGCAGACTGCCGACAGCCCGATGATGAGGATGGCTTTCGCCCGTATCGTCAATTAAGCACCGTCCAGGCTATTTGGAAAAATCCATCAGGCGGTATCCGACGCCGCGCACCGTTTCAATGTAGCGCCTGTATTGGCCAAGCTTGCTACGTATCGCCCCGATGTGGACGTCAACGTTGCGGTCAATAATTTCGGCGTCTTCGCTAATCGCTTGCGTAATCAAATGTTCGCGGGTGAACACGCGCCCGGGATACGACGCCAGCGTATGCAGCAGCCTGAATTCGGTTGCAGTCAAATACACATGGTGTCCGTCAACAATGACTTCGTGGCGGTCGGCGTCAACGACCAGCCCATTGATTTGGATTCTGGCTTTCGCGCCCGCCGGCCCGCGTTCCTGCGAGCGGCGCAGCACTGCTTTGACGCGCGCAATAAGCTCGTCTATCCCGAAAGGCTTGGTAACGTAATCGTCCGCGCCAATTCCAAGGCCGATGACTTTGTCGGTTTCCTTGTTCTTGCACGTGAGCATTATTATCGGCGTGTGCTGAGTTGCGGGAAATGACCGCAACCGCCGGCAGACCTCCAGGCCGTCCAGGCCTGGCAGCAGCAAGTCCAGCAAGACGAGATCAGGGTGCTGCGTCTTCACCATCTCCAGCCCCAATTCGCCGTTAGTCGCGGTGAGCACCTCGTAGCCTTCCGCGCCCAAGTTGACTGAGAGGACATCCAATATGTCCGTTTCGTCTTCAATCGCTATTATACGAAGTGTTTTCATAATCGCCCCGGAGGTTTAGTAGCTCTTTATTTTACCAGTATAAGCTCGTAGCCGTGCAAGCCTGTTTTAAGAATACAAGACGCTTTACGCATTCTTTATTATTTGTTTACAGCCAATTTACCAATAAGAGGTATTCATACATGGGAAAGTCTTAACACTCGCCCTTCCGAGGAGAAACAAAGATGCGTAATTTGAGAAAAATGCTGCTGAGGCTTAATTCAGAGCGGAAAGGGGCGATACTGCTGGCAGCTATTGTGCTCATGGTTTTTGCTTTCATGAGCGCTATAGCAGTCGTTACCTTCGTATACTCCACGAGCAAGACGTCGTCCAACAAGCAGCACCACATGCTCGCGCTGCAGATTGCCGAAACAGGGCTCAATGAAGGCGCGCTGGCGCTTAACACGTTAAACGCCGTGCTTCCTACCGAGATAGATTTCCCGACCGGCCAAACGCATGAACAGATTTTGGACTGGCTGGTCGGCCTCAGCCCGTCATATTATCAGACTGACGGCACATATAAATACTTTCTAACAACCGACAACTCGGTTATCGGACTCGGCGTATCCGGCAAGAACAGGCGCGCCGTGAAATGCGATTACACAAACTACTACCTTCCCGGGACCGATGCGCCATCGGCGCTTTATATTGACGCAGAGACTGTGAACGCAGAATATAACGGCGTTTCTTTCCTCGTTGACGGCAGCGATCATACGTTGGACGGGACTCCTATTATGGGCAATTCAAAGCCTGGAGTAGTGACTACTTCTGCTGCGAGCACAACCGGCATGATTGACGGGCTTTCAAGAAACCAACTCAACAAAAACCTTATACGAGGCTCAACTCCAAACCCTAGCGTCCAAACACAAACTCCGCCACCAGTAGATATTGACCTGTTTACGCAACAGCTACTTCCATTTGCGGATTATGTTTACGACCAAAGCGGAAGCCCTACTTTCCCAGATAGACGCACATATGGAGCAGCTGATTATCCCGTCGTAGTTATCGTAAACGGCGATGCCCAAGTTCAAGGAACTGTCCAGGGATATGGGATACTAGTTATCAACGGCGGGCTTACAATCGGCGGAACTGTGGACTGGTTTGGTATCATCATCGTCTACGGCGATGGCCAATGGGCGCACGGAACGCCGGACATTGTCGGTAGCATGTGGATTAAGGCGCCTGCAACCGACTTGCGCATAAGCGGCGACCCCTCAATCCTCTACAGCTCTGAGGCAATCCAGTCATATGGCAATCCCGGGGTCCGGCTTGAGTTCAGCACCTGGGAGGAGCTATGAGAAACAACAAGCGCTTCTTTCACAGCCGGCTGGGCGTAACGCTACTTGAAACGCTTATTGCAACAGTCGTGGTGTCGCTGGTCATTCTCGGCGCAGGCGCGATTTTTTATAAGTCGGTTAACGTGCAACGCGATTCCGAGCGTTACTCGTTCGCCAACAACCTCGCGCGGCAGCAAATTGAAGCGACAAAGAACACCGCTTACGTTGACATACCCGTAGGCACAACGACCGCCAATTCCGCCGATGGGCAATTTCAAATAACGACAGCCATTACCGACGACCTGGACAGCCTGGGAAGGATTAGACGGACTAAGACTGTAACGGTAGTCGTCCAGGAAATAACCGGCGCGCAGCAGGTTTTGGCGACGCACCGAACGACGATATACCAGAGAGGGCTTTAAAGTGGGAACGCGCATGAATAAAACCCGCGCAATGAAAGCCGGCTTCACGCTCATTGAGATGATGATAGTAATGCTCATCATCGGCATCATCTCATACATCATCGCGGCTGGATTTATGATGTCCAGCAAGACGATGAAGACGATGGAAAGGCGCAGCGACGTTGCAGCGTTCTTGCAAGAAGCGGTGGAGCGGTCGATTGATTCGCTTCGCGTTGCGAGCAGTGTAGTCACCGC
This sequence comes from uncultured bacterium, assembly GCA_963749125.1. GTDB lineage: Bacteria > 4484-113 > 4484-113 > 4484-113 > 4484-113 > JBBIJQ01. Next base: position 123,582 of record CAVVLL010000015.1, on the reverse strand, counting down.
CACCCCCGACGCTATCACCGTAGACGTCAACGGCAGCCAGATGACCATCGCCTACGATTCAAACGCACAGACAATAACGAAGGACGGCGCCGTTCTCGGTGCGAACATATCCGGGTGCATCATCACTTATTATGATGCGGCAGGGACGGAGACTTTGAATGTAAGCGAAATCAAGAGTGCAAAGTTCGCGATTAACGGGAGCAGCGGCGGCGAGCCGTGGACGCTTGAGTCGACGGTGATGTTCCGCAGGCTTCACCCGCAGATATAAAGCGGTTCGCGGACTGCTTCTACTCAGGCCGCCTCGGCACTATCACCGAGAAAACGATGTAGAGCAGAAGAGTCGCGACCGCGACCGGGGAGAATAGCAGCAGTAACGCGATGATGCGGACAATCACCGGGTCAACGCTGAAGTATTCCCCTATCCCACCGCACAGCCCGGAGAGTACTTTCTCCTTGCGGCTGCGGTAAAGCCTTTTGTATGGTTGACCTTCCATTCGGCAGCTCCTATGTTACCAGGTCTTTGCGCGGAATGATGTAAAGCGTGCGCCGCGTGCCCCTGCCCCGGCTTTCGGTCGTGAGATAAGGATGCTCCGCCAGCGCGGTATGGACATGCCTGCGCTCTTTGGAGAGCAGCCCAGGAAGCGGGCGTTCCTGGTGATCGCGCTCAATGTCGTGGACGGTGCGCTTGATTAGAGAATCCAGGAAACTCATGCGCTTCTTGCGGTACTGGTCAATGTCCACGGTAACGTCCAGGCGCAGGCCAAGCTTTTGCGACACGACGGCGTTTAGCAGCAGCTCAACCGCATCAAGCGTCTGGCCGTGCCAGCCGATAAACGCGCCGGGCTCATAGCTCCGGATGACTACAAGCACCTGTTCGCGGTCGTAGCGGTCGGGCTTGAGCTTCACGGTTGAGGCGCGGTCAATGAGCCAACAGACGTTGTTGGCGACATCCTGAAGGAACGTGTAAACCTGGTGAACCGGCGCCGCATACATGGTCACTTCCGGCCCTTCGGTGTATGACTTCCACACGAACACATCCAAGCCCCGGAACTGCTCTCGCAGTTCGGCTTCCATCCGATTCCTGATTCTCTCCGGTTAGCGTCCTTATATCCATTAATCCCCCCGGGGATTTGTTATTTCTTCTTGAAACCGCGCGCCTGAGACTTGCGCAGCGGCGCCTGGGCGATGCCTTCCTCTTCGGGCGATTGCGCCTTGGCTTCCTCGGGCTTATCAACCAGCGAGCGCCCTTTATCTATGGCCTCCAGCGTCGTGCTAACTTCCGCTGCTGAGATGCTCAGCTTCAGCACCCGTGGGATGAACACGTATTCCGCGACCATCAGCAGGTTTTGCACGAAGAAGTAGAGCAGCGCGCCAGTTGAGAGCACGAAGGCGATGACGACCATGAAGATGGAGAAGAAGCGCATGTTCTTCTGCATCTGCTCAGCCATGTCAGGAGGCGGCGGCTTGTCGCTCGCTGAACGAGGCTTCTTTTGCGCATCAAGTACGGCTTTCAGCTCCGCGTCAGGCTCGCTCATCTTGCGCATCATCTTTTGCAGCCAGAGCGTGCTCGCAACGTAAAGAACCACGAGAATTAGCGCGGGCCAGTAAAGCGCCCAGGAGTAATCCTTCCCTCCAATATTCCATGTCCACATCCAGACCTGCGACTGCATCTGGTGCTGATTGATGTAGCCCATGATCGTATCGGTCAGGTTCACGCCGCCGTAAGTGCGGGCGTAATAGAGGTTCATCGGGAACAAGAGCTGCATTCCCAGAAAGTCCTGGCCGAGCAGGATTTTGTCGTAGAGCGCGCGGTAAACACCGAAGAAGATGGGGATCTGGATGAACATCGCAAGACAGCTCGCCATCGGGTTGAGCTTGAACTTGCTGTAGATCTCCATGATCATCTTGTTCTGGGTCTGCTTGTCGCCTTTGTAGCGCTCGTTGATGCGCTTTTGCAGCGGGTTCAAGTATTGCTGGATGCGCATCATACGCACCTGGGCGATGGTGAGGTTCAGCATCAACATGCGGACGAGGATGGCCGCAAGGATTATGCCTATCCCGAAGTCGCCCAGCGCGGCGTATACGTTCACCAGGAATAGGATGACCGCGTTCGCGATGTGGTTGGTGAAGTAGCCTTTGTAGTGCCCGTAATCGGACTGGCGCAGAAGGTCTTGCACCGACTGGCCCGTTTGCATTAGAAACGCAAGCGGCAAATTGGTTATATGATTGAGCATTGAGCTCCCAATAGAAATGTCTTATTCATCAGCGCTTGACCCAGGCGGGCGTTGAGACGGGGGCGCATCGCCCTTCTTCAACGGCACGGGGTCGAACCCGCCCTTGGAAAAAGGGTTGCAGCGCAAAACTCTCCATGCCGCAAGCACCGAGCCTCTCAGCGCACCGTGAGTTTCTATCGCTTCGCGGGCATAGGCGCTGCAAGTCGGAACATACTTGCAAGTCGGCGGGGTTAGCGGAGATATCTCGCGGCGGTAGAAGTCAATCAGCGCAATGAGCAGGCGCTTCATCACTCCCCGCCTTTGAGCAAACCCTTGCCGGACATCAGCCAGCGCATCGTGCCGCGAAGCTCCTCATATCCTAAGCCCGCAATCTTGCGGACGATAAACACAATGTCAAAGCCCGTTTCAACCCCAGGCTGGGCTTCCCGCGCAATCTCCCGCAATTTCCGGCGCAGCGCGTTGCGTTCATGCGCCTTTCCCACCTTGGCGGGAATTACGAATGCGAAGCGTGAGAGCCCCATCCCATTGGCGGCATAGTGAAGGGAAAGGTCGCCCTTCACAGCATGCCTGCCTTCCTGAAATACCCGGTCGAACGCCCGGGCGTCACAAACCATCGGCAACCGTGCCAAGTCAGCTACCGCTAGGCAGACAGGACAGAGCGCCCTCTAGCACGGCGCCTCCGTATAACATTTCGGCCGCCGGGCGTGTGCATCCTAGAGCGGAAGCCATGCACCCGCGCCCTATGTAACTTCTTAGGTTGGTAAGTCCTTTTCATATGCGACTCCGTGTAACTTGAGCTGTTCAGTCTAGCAGATACCCGGCAGTTTGCCAATACGCAACGGGCGTCCTTCTCCCATCTCGCACTAAGGCAACCTGAACTTCCTCGGCGGCATCATCATGAACAGCTACCAGACCATCGGCACATTCAATTCTAACGGCGGCCAGGTAAGCGCGGTTACCGCAAGAACTTCGCCTATGACAGGCGGCTTCTAAACCGCTCCTTCGCGCCGCCGAACTTCCCTATCGTCCAGCCTTATGTAGGCAGGCTGCGCTCCATCCTGCGCGCCAGCTTGGCGCAGATAGTCCCCGACTTTCCCGATGAGTAATGGAATCCACAGTCGCATGAGAAAAGCTAAAGCTTAAACTAGCGTTTCGTATGGTTTGGCTATATAATAGAGCGTGCTGAGGAGTTAAGGCGGGGGCGTTCGTGCGCTCCCCGACTTGTTGGTGACTATGGATTACCCGCGAGAATTAGACGATTCACGGGACACGGTAGGGAGTTGTCCGACGCCGAACTGGCCGCTTTGGCTGACGTTGACGAGAACGGCGAAGACATTCCCGTCTACCACCTAGACTTGTCGCTTGAAGATATTTCCAGCTCTTTGACTACGGTGGAAGCCGAAGTTGAGGCTGGAGACGATGGCAAGGTAGAAGACCCGCTGAAGAAGGCCAAGAAGGCCAGCGCTAAAGATGCAGCTATTGAGCAAGTTGCACCCGAAGCTGCCGGAAGGAATAGCTTCGGCGCGCTGGCTATTCGGCGCGGCTGGATCACCACCCAGCAACTTGAAGAAGCGCTTGCCAGGCAGCGGGAAACCAAGAAGAAGCTCGGCACTATTTTCATTGAGATGCGCATCCTCACGGCCGAGCAGGTTGCAGAAGTTCTCGCCGAGCAGCTCCACCTTGAGTTCTTTGACGTAAGAAACTACGTCTACGACCCTGCAATCGCCGACTTGATACCCCAGCGCATCCTTGAGCGCTACTCCGTGCTTCCGTTGCGCCGCCAGGGCAACAAGCTTTTCATCGTCACTCACGACCCGCTGGATTTCCAGGCGATTGAGAACATCCGCCTGTCCACTGGCCTTTCGGTCGTGCCCGTCCTCGGGCTTGAAGAGGACATCAAGAAGATCCTCTTCAAGTATTTCGGCTCGCAGGCCGCGCAGACGGCACTGGAAGTCCTCGGAGGCGATGGCAGCGACGACGTATTGAAGTCGGAGATGGGCGAAGACCTGTCGCTGACTTACAACGACGCCCCCATCGTCAACCTTGTAAACACTATACTTGAGAGCGCGATACGCGACCACGCATCAGACATACATATGGAGCCTTCCGGTTCCAACATGCGCATACGGCATAGAATTGACGGTGTGCTCCACCAGTCCATGACCGTCCCGAAGAAAGTCCAGCCGCTGGTGACGAGCCGCATCAAAATCATGGGCAAGCTCAACATCGCGGAGAAGCGCGTTCCGCAAGACGGCAAAATTAAGGTATTCGTTGATAAGCGCGAAGTTGACATCCGCCTCTCCTCAGTCCCGACGGTTTGGGGCGAGAAGCTCGTGATGCGCTTGCTGGACAAGTCTCGCGGCGTCGTCCCGCTGGACAAGCTGGGTATGTTGGAAGACGAAATGTCCCGGCTGATGAAGATGATCTCCGCCCCTAACGGGGTTGTCCTTCTCACCGGCCCTACCGGAAGCGGCAAGACCACTACGCTTTACTCCATGGTCAGCGAGATCAACACGCCCGACGTGAACATCACGACCGTAGAAGACCCGGTTGAATACCAGCTTGAGGGCTTGAACCAAGTCAACGTCAACCCTAAAGCCGGGCTTACGTTCGCCAACGCGCTGCGCTCTTTCCTGCGCCAGGACCCCGACGTGATTATGGTGGGCGAGATCCGCGACCGCGAAACGGCAGAAATTTCCGTGCAGGCCGCGCTGACCGGCCACCTTGTTTTTTCAACCGTTCACACAAACGATGCGCCCAGCACCTTCTCCCGGCTTTACCATATGGGCATTGAGCCTTTCCTCATCTCGGCTTGTATGACCGGCATCATCTCCCAGCGGCTAGTCAGGACAATCTGCAAAGATTGCGCCGAAGAGGTGAAGTATGACGATGAGAAGCTGAAGACGGTACATCACTTTCTCCCGCCGGGGGGTGATTACCATTTCAAGAAAGGGAAAGGCTGCCCCACCTGCCATTCAAGCGGTTACAAGGGCAGAACCGCAATCTACGAAGTTCTTCTGGTCACGCCGAGTATCCGTGAAGGTATCGTCTCCGGAAAAGATACCGACGAATTACGCACGCTTTGCCGAGCCGACGGTATGAAATTGCTAGTTGAGTGCGGTATGTTAAAGGCGGCAGCCGGAATCACTACGATTGAGGAAGTCCTGCGCGTCGCCCGCGCTGAAGACGTCGTTGATAGCGCCTAAAGGACATTACCAAAAACATGCCTTTTGAAAGAACAATACGAGACCTCCTAACTGAAGCGACCGATAAAGGCGCTTCCGACCTCCACCTCACTTGCGGCGTTCCACCTATGCTCCGCCTTGACGGGGAGTTGCATCCTACCGATGACGGCATGCTTGACCCTGAGACCATCAAGGGCCTTGTCTTTTCCGCTATGCAAGAGCGGCAAATCAAACTCTTTGAGGAAACGCACGAGCTTGACTTCGCGATGAGTTGGCCAAAGATAGGGCGCTTTCGCGTGAACGTCTTCCAGCAGCGCGGCTCAGTCGCAGCAGTATTAAGGATGATCCCTGCCACTATCAAGACGATGGAAGAGCTGGGGGTCAATCCTGTCATCAAAGATATTGCGATGAAGCCAAGAGGGCTTGTGCTCATCACCGGCCCCACCGGAAGCGGGAAGTCCACCACCCTTGCGGCGATTATTGACTACATTAACAAGAACCGCCGAATCCACATCATCACGATTGAAGACCCGATTGAATACCTGTTCAGGCACGACAAGGCGGTGGTCAACCAGCGCGAAGTCGGCGACGATACGGTTAGCTTCGCGGCATCGCTCAAGCACGTGCTGCGCCAGGACCCCGACGTCATCATGATCGGCGAGTTGCGCGACCTGGAGACTATCCAGATTGCGTTGAGCGCCGCTGAAACAGGCCACCTCGTCCTAACGACGCTGCACACCAACGACGCAACCCAAGCGGTTGACCGCATCGTTGACGTGTTTCCGCCGAACCAGCAGGAGCAAATCCGCATCCAGCTCGGGGCGACGCTTGAGTGCATCATGTCGCAGACGCTTTGCCGCCGAAAAGGCGGCGGACGCATAATGGCTTATGAAATGATGCTCGGGACGCCCGCAGTCAAGTCGCTCGTGCGCGAAGGCAAGACTCACCAACTCGGTTCCGTCATCCAAACCTCGCAGAAGATTGGAATGCAGACACTGGATGCGCACCTCATCAAGCTCGTGGAAAAGGGCCTCATCTCGTTTGAAGAGGGCTTCAGCAAGTCTATCCACCCTGAAACCTTCAAGAAGAGCGAAATCTCGATGGGCATGGTGATGTAACATGGCATACTTCGTCTATACAGCCAGAGACCGCGACGGAAAGGTCACCCATGGGAACATGGAGGCTGCAGACGAGCAGTCCGTGGTCCGCAAGCTGCGCGATTTAGGGCTCATGGTCGGCAGCATTTCGGAGAAGAAGAAGCCGCTATCGTTCAGCAGCGGTTTCGGCGGCGCGGCATTCGCGCGGCAAATCAAGCTTAAAGACCTCGCCATATTCAGCAAGCAGTTCTCCGCCATGATCGATTCGGGCATTGACGTCCTGCGCGCGCTGAAAATCCTATCAAAGCAGTCCTCTACCGCCGACTTCCGCGATATTATCACCCAAGTTCATGACGATGTTTCCAGCGGCCTCACGCTTTCACAGGCTATGGGCAAGCACCCGCGCGCATTTCCAAGGCTGTATGTTTCGCTGGTGAAAGCCAGTGAAGAGTCAGGCGCGCTTGATGTTGTGCTGGAACGCCTCGCCATCTCGCTGGAAAAAGAGCTTAACCTGCGCAACCAAGTCGGGGCAGGCCTTAAATACCCGCAAACCGTCGGCGTGTTCGCGCTAATCATCCTCACCGTGATGATGATTTTCGTAGTGCCCGCGTTCAAAGACATGTTCGCCGGCCTGGGTGGAAAGCTGCCCGCAATGACCCAGGGCCTTCTCGCCACCGCCAACTTCATGAAGAAGGGCTGGTGGATAATCGTGCTCATCTACCTTGGGTTCCCTGCAGGCATCCGAGCACTCAATGAGACGAAACCCGGCCGGCTTTTCCTTGATAGGGCGAAGCTGCGCATCCCCATCTTCGGCGTCCTATCGCAGAAAATCATCGTCGCCAGGTTCACGAGGAACCTAGCCACCATGCTCGCCAACGGCATCCCCATCCTCCGTGCGCTTGAAATTACCGACGAAGCGGCGGGTAACGTCGTTTACGAAGTCGCCATCAGGCGCATCCGCGAGTTCTGTTAAGGAAGGGCAAAGCATCGCCGGCCCGATGGAGGAAAGCCAGCTCTTCCCGCCGATGGTATCGGCGATGGTCGCGGTCGGCGAGGAATCAGGCGACCTTGACGGAATGCTTAGCAAGGTAGCCGACTTCTACGACAGCGACATTGACGCAATGGTTAAGGTACTTACGAGCCTGCTTGAGCCGATGATGATCGCCATCCTAGGCGGCTTGGTCGGGTTTATCGTCATCTCGCTGTTCCTGCCGCTATTTGAGCTAATCAAAGCGGTCCAGAAGATGAAGTAGATGTTTATTAAAGACTTGAAAAAGACGCCTGAGTGTGTAAAATATACCCATCCTTCGGCGCCGAACGCGGCACTGGCCTGACGCTATTGTTAAAGGTAAGGCGCCAAGTTATCAGCTGAAGGAGGTGATATCTTTGAACAAGAAAGGTTTTACGCTCATTGAGCTGCTCATCGTGGTCGCCATCATCGGCATACTCGCAGCCATCGCCGTTCCAACACTGCTATCAACCCGCGGGGCTGCCGTGGAAAACAAAGCTAAAGGGACCCTGCGCCAAGTCGTCGCCGCCCAAGGCGCATACTTCGCTCGAAACAATGCCTATGGAGATTTCGCGGCTTTGCAGGCGGCGGGCTTTTTGGACACCCGTTTCACAACCGGAGGCTTTGTTGAAGACGGCGTAAACTATACCGATGCAACCCTTAATGGTGATTCAAGCGAGTACACGCTTACCGCCACGCTACCGGCTAATCTGGGGGGGCAGACGTATCAGGTTGACGAATCGGGACGCATTATTGAGCTGTAGGCCGCCCAGGCGGCTTGACTTGCGCTTTCTGCCCGCTTGGGCTAGAATAACCGAGTATTGCACTTGCACCCTAAAGGTGCTATGCTATACGGTGCATCGTATCTTGTTGAAAGGGGGTGATATTAATGAACCGTAAGGGCTTTACGCTCATTGAATTGCTTATCGTCGTGGCGATCATCGGCATCATCGCCGCAATCGCAGTGCCGACCCTCCTTTCCACGAGAGGGGCCGCCGCTCAGAACAAGGCAAAGGCAACCCTGCGCAGCGTCTCGTCAGCAGAAGCCGCATACTACGCGCGCAACAACACCTATGGCGACTTTGCTACGCTTCAAACCGGGGGTTTCCTAGACACCCGTTTTGTGGCTGGTGGTTTCACTGAAGACGGCGTGACTTATTCCGACGCTACTCTAAACGGAACTGACGAGTTCACAGTCACTGCAACGCTTGCAGCAAATCTTGGCGGAGACGTTTACACCATTGACCAGACCGGCGAGATTACGTAGTAGGGCGATTTGACCGGCTGCTAGCCAGCCGGTGCTTGAAAACTGGATTTTCGTAACGGGCTGATAGGAGGAAGGGTATATTACTCAGTCTCCTATCGGCTCGTTTGCATTTCTAGGGGAAGAAGGAAAAACTGGTGACTCTTAAAACGAATAAGGTAGTGGGACTGGACTTTTTGCCAGGGACCGTAAAGGCGGTTGCGCTTGCGGGCACCAGCAAGAAGTTCAGCATTGTCGCGATGCAAAACATCAACCTGCCCACCCCGGACGATGACCCGATGCATTTTGACCCTCAGCAGGTCTCATTGTCCTTAAGGGATTTCGCCCAGTCGGCGAACTTGAAGCACTACCATGCTTCAATCGCCTTCCAGGAGCGAAAGAGCATCCTCAGGCTGCTCACCATGCCGGTGATGCCCGAGGAAGAGCTGGCAACAACCATCCGCTTTGAGTTTGACCAGGTAATGGAAGAGAATATAGATGAGTTCGCGATGGATTTCAGCGTTCTCGGAGAAGTTGAAGGGGATGACGGGCAGGTAAAGAACAGCGTGCTGGTTGCAATCGTCCCCAAGAATACGCTTTTCCCCTATATTGAGGCTGTTGAAGCTGCCCACATACCCATCGCCCGGATCAATCTGCCCATCATCGCGAACCTGTCGGCGCTGCACTTGGCGGACCCGAAGATACTGGGCGGCAATGCGGTCATCGTCCACTTGGAGCACGCTGGCGGCGACATCATTTTGTTTGACCACGGCCAGCTCGCGTTCGTGAGGAGAGTGACCATCAGCCTGGGCGAGCTCAAGTACGCCTTCAACGGGGCGGTTGAGACGCAGGTGGCGATTGAGTCCATCGGCGGCTACCGCCAGGACGACTATAAGCTTCCCGACGAGCATTTCCCGCTCGCGAAGCCGCTTGTGGATATGGTGCTCAGCGAAGTTGAGCGAACGCTCTCCTTCTATAAGAGCCAAAAGCAGATGCTTGATTACAACTACGACCAGATAGTGGTCTGCGGAACCGGCGTTTGGCCGCGCAACCTTGCGGAAATCATTGAAAGGCAGTCAACGCAAAGGGTTGTGCTCGCAGACCCGCTCTCAAAGCTTACCAGCTCATTCACTTTTACTCCGGAGGTTGAGGAATCCCTAACCATGCCGCAATTCAGCACCGCTCTTGGCCTGGCATTGGAATCCCTCGCATAAACCATGGACCGAAGGTTAGACATCAACCTGCTTCCGCCGGAGTTCCAGCCGCAGCCATCTGTGCGCTGGCACCCGATATACCTGGCACTACTCTACGCACTGTCCACGTTGGCAGTCGTGGTAGTAGGTGTTACCTGCCAGACGCGCATTGCGAAGCTTGAGGCGAATATCGGGACGGCGAATGAGAACATCGCGCGCCTTCAGCCATTCTCCGATGCGTACGATATGGCGCATGACTCCATAAAGTCGCTGGAGAACCTCAAGACGCTCTTCGTCTACCTTGACGGGCAGTATGTGGACTGGCCGGTCTTCTTCCACCACTTGAAGCCGAACATCCCCCAGGGAGTCTGGCTTAAGACTGTGAAGGCCGATGTCGTCACCAAGGCGCCTGAAGCACCTAAGAAAGCGCCTGCCCCGCCGCCTGCACAAGGCGCGAATGCGCCTGCGGCGCCTGCCGCTCCGGCTACTCCGCCGCCTCCTCCTTCGGCGCCCGCCCCGCCGCTGCGAACCGGAAACATCGTGATTGAAGGGCTTATCAGCGGATACTCGCTGCTTCCGTTGTCGGCATTCCTGAAGAACTTGGAGAACGATCCTTTCTTTGTAAAGTCGTTCCTTCAGGAAAGCAACCTGAATGAAGATGAAGCCGGCGTAACCCGCACATTCCGCGTAATCGTTAGGGTGAAAGACCCGAAACATACCGAAGCCGAAAACGCGGAAAAGGAAAAACATAAGGCCAAGGCGGCAGACGCTGCAGCCGCCGCCGGGGCTGAAAATACTCCTGCAGGAGAAGGGACGGCGGCGCAATGACAGACCGCAAGAGAATACTTAGGCTTGTTTGGATAAACACGGGAGTTGTGCTATTCATAGCCGTGCTCCTCATCGTAGGCGCGTTCTACTTCACTTCCAAAAAGACTACCGAGCTGAACACTCAGCTCGCCGGGCTGAAGGAGAAGGAAGCCGCGATGACGCAGAAGCAAAAGGAGCTGCCCAACATCTCCAAGCACCTTCCGCGGCTGCTTAACGAGAGCAAGAAGGTCTCCATGCTTTTCCCGACCAATACTGCGCAGAAGGAACTTGTGGACTTTCTGCAGCAAAACGTGGATAAGGCAGGGGCGGACGTTGTGAGCATCGCGATGGACCCGCCAAAGGACCTTCCCGTCCTCAAGAAGTCAACTGCGACACAGACCGACGAGGAAAAGAAGCTGGACAAGGGAATCATTGAAAAGACCAAGTTCATGATGACCGGAGTCGAAGTGCGCGGGTCGTTTGAGAACGTCCTTGCGTTTATGGAAAACCTCAAGCGCTCCAACCGCTTCTACCGCATCCTGAAAATTGAAGGCAAGCCCGAGAAGGCGCAGAGCATGGCCGTCGGCAATATCATTACCGGCCAGAACCTGCTGTTTGACCTTCAAGGCGAGATGTTCATTACCGGCGAGAAGCTTGATATCGCAGCGGAATTCGCTAAGCTGCGCGACGAGCTTAACCGCGTGCTGGCAATATCAGAGGCTGAAGAAACGCCCCCCGCCGAGCCTGGGCTGCTTGAAGTCAAGCCCGGCGGTAACGGGGAGCCCGAGCCTGCGGAGGAGCCTCCTGCGTAGGCTTTCAGGGAGATAGCGATGAAAAACAACACGATGAAAACGGTATTGGCGGTAGTACTACTTCTAGCGATGGCTGCGGTAGTCACCTTCCAATTCGGCAATCTGTTCAAGAAACCCGCTGAGGAGCCCACCCCGCCGCCCGTAGTGGCGCAGGAGAAAGCCCCGGCAGCGCCTGCAGGTGAAACTGCAAACGCGCCAGCGGCTGCCGAAGGGACTGCCAGCCAACCGGCGGCCCAACCTGAGCCGGTGAAGACCGGTGAACCCGTGCCTGCGCAGCCTGCAAAAACCGTGGAGCCGGCCGCCTCGCCAGCCAAACCTGCAGCGCAAACGCCGCAGGCAAAAGAGCTTCCGAAAATAAGCTTCATGGACGATAAAATTGATGCGGCATTCACCAACTCGCGCTTCTTCGTGGTGAACGATGTGCTGCCGGCGGGGAACCCTTTCCTGCCCCCGGCCGTCCCGGTTCCCATGCGCAGTATGCCGGGGATGCCGGGCCAGCTTCCAGGCCTGACTACCCCCAACGGGTCAATGCCCTCAATGGCGTTCACCCCGCCAGGCGTAAAGCCCGGCGAAATCCCTGTGCTTCCACTGCCCAGCGAAACGCTGGGCGAGCCAATCAGCGTGACGCTTTCGGGCATCTCGCAGAGCGGCGATAACGTGACGGCGCTGTTCAAGGTAACGAGAGGAACCGCCGTCGAGACTGTAATGGCGCACCCCGGATGGATAATCGGAAACGATTATGTGTTTGTGGGCGCGGTAAATGGTAAAGCAAAGGTCTTTGACCGCAAGACCAACCGGGTCATCCAGCTCGCGACGGGAGAAACCATATGAGGCAACTGGCCAACAATATGTTTAAACCAACCATCTGGCTTGCGCTGGCGATAATCATCGCCGGAATGACATTGCAGGCCAGCGAGATCACCGGCATCTCAAGCTTGAACGGCGATGAAGGCATAACGCTCAAGCTAAATTCCGACTCCGCGCTGCAATACGAGCAGAGCATCGATTATGCGGAGTGGATGATGCTGGTGGACTTCCCAGGGTCAAAGCTCGGGCCCGCCATGACGGAAAGCGCGTTTGACTTCCCCGCTGAGCTTGCGCCTTGGGTGCGCAGCTACATGGTGGAGTCGACCGCCGCCGGTTCACGGCTGGTGCTCGTGCTTGGCGAGAAGGCTACGCCGCTCAACATCGCGCTGAGCCGCGACAAGAACAGCCTGCTCATCGCCATCCCCACTGCCGCCGGAAGCCAGCCTGAGCTAATCTCAGTGCCGCTGGGCTTCCGCGACCCGCCTGTCCGCTTCTGGGAAGTCAGCAACACCGGCGCATACCGCGTCATCCCGCTGGCTAACATTCCCGCCGGCGTTGAGGCGAAGAAGGTTGAGGCGACCCCGCGCGCAATCAAGCCGAAGTCAATGCCAAGCTCGGGCGAACGCAGTTTCCTCGTCCCGCGCGGCATCGGCGAGAAAGCTCCCGCTTCAAAGCCTGAAAGCTTCAAGTTGGAGGCTAAGGAAGGCGACAGCCACTACACCTACAGCGACTTCGCGCCCAAACCAAAGGCCAAGCCTGCACCAGCCGCTGCGCCTACGCCTGAGCCAGTCGCTGCGCCTGCACCCGAGCCGGTGGCTGCGCCAATTCCTGAGCCAGTAGCTGCCCCTGCGCCAGAGCCTAAGCCTGCGCCTGTGGAAGCGAAACCCGCACCCGAGCCTGAAGCTGCTCCCTCGCCTATCATCGCGGCTCTTGACCAAGAAACCCTTGAGAAAATAGCTGAACAGCCCGGCGAGACCATCGTCAGGATTGAAGGCGAACCGAGGGTTGAGCCGGTTGTTGAAGAATCAAGCAAGAGCGGCGAACTCGCTCCTGAACAGGAAAACGAACGCCCGTCCTGGGCCACCGTTGAAGTAAAACGGGCTATGGACGAAGCTTCGGGTTGCGCTTGGGCGAGCCCCTACCCCTGGGACGTAAACCAGTCACGCGCTCCCGCGTATTACCTGCCCGACCGGGCGATGCTTGAGCTTCCGCAGATAGACCGCGAACGCATTACTTACGAATGTATCGCCACGCCTATGGCCCAAGCCATCAACTTGATGGTGGCCTCCACGTCGTTCAACGTCATTGTTGACGATTCAGTGTCTGCTTCCACCGTGACGCTTTCATTCCGCGATACGCCACTCAGAGAAGCACTCGACTCGATTACAGCAGCGAACGATCTCGCGTACACGATGGTTCACAACACAATCGTCATCGGCAAGCGTGAAGACATTGGCCGCCGCCTGGGAGGGTTCATCACGCGCACGTTCCAACTCAACTACGCTGACGCCGAAGCGGTTAAGAAAGTACTCGTTGACAACGGGATTGTCAGCGATAAGAACCTCGGAGTGTATAACGGCGAAGCGAGTTCGCTGACCGTCAACTCCGGCGGCACCATCCTCTCCGAAAGCGAAGGCGGCGTGAACGCCGGCGATATCCGCGAAATCAAGAACCTAATCTCCACCGCGAGGCGCAACACGCTCGTTGTGACCGAGACGAAGGAAAGGATGGACATCGTCGCGGGCATCATCCTGGAAATCGACCGCAAGCCGCGCCTCATCACGCTTGAGACATCAATCGTGGAAATCAGCGAAACCGGCTTGCGCAACATCGGCTTCAGCGTCCCCAACAGCACCTCGACAACGGTGCGCGAAGAGACTCCTGCCGCCGCCGACGGCATCGCGATGGGGTTGTTCCTGCAGACCTTCTACCGAGACCCGCTGTCCGTCATCGTTACGCTGAACCACCAAATTGAGCTTGGCAATGCGAGCATCCTCTCCCGCCCGAACCTTTCGGCGGTTGACGGCTCGCAGGCCATATACTTCGCCGGCCGCATGATTCCTTACATCAAGAAGCCGGGCACGAACACTGGCACAACGTTCAACCCGCCGGAAGTAGGCTTCCAGGCGGTCGGCATCACGCTTTCCTTCAAGCCGCGCGTGGACCGGGAAGGCAACATTACGATGGAGGTTAACCCGTCGGTCTCCACGCTGCTAAGGCTCGTGGACCTGGGCAGCGGCGCCACCGCTCCTGAGACCCAGACCCGCCAGGTTACGACGACCATCCGCATCAAGAACCAGGAAACCTTCGTCATCGCCGGCCTCCTCTCCGAAGAGGAGCGCGAGACGATGCGCAAGTTCCCGCTTCTCGGCGACATCCCGCTCTTCGGCAAGTTGTTCCAGAGTAAGAGCCGGTCTTCCGAGCGGACGGAGATTATGGTGTTCGTAACACCGACCGTGCACGAATAACCGATTGGAGTGCTTGAATGAGCTCCTTACGAAAACTCGCGATAGTTAGCCTATTTTGCCTGGGGCTGCTGCTTTCAACAGCGGTAGCCCCGGCGTCCGCCAAGACCTTCTACGGCGACCTCTACCTGGGCTTCAGCATCACGGGGCTGGGTTCAACAATGCCGCAAGGGTTTGACTTGAACGCGCTGATGAGCCAGGCCAAGGCGCCGTTCAAGGGCAAGGTCTATTATCAGGACGGTTTCGTCCGATTGGATGTTGACCTACCTAATTTGCAGGAGCTTGTATCCGCCGCCGACCCCAATGCGGTCAAAAGCTACCAAGTGTTCACCGTGCTGATGAACACCGAATCCAATGCGTACATACTGCTCAACCACAGCCGGCGCCAGGTGCTGCGCCTGTGCATACCGCCAGAGCTGCTGGGGCCGAATCCTTACAAGGATCCTTACGCGCTACTGACGAGCAAGGAATTCAAGGACGGCTTGAAGCAGGGCGGGCTAAATTACATAAGCACCAAGCGCATCAAGAACCGCACCTTTGAAGGCCTCAAGGCTGACGGGCTGGAGCTTCAAGTCAAGATGGATTTGCCGAAAGACAAGTCTTCCCAACTTGAGCAGCTAGGGATGGACTTTGACGGCAAGTTCAAGCTGCGCTACTACTACGAGGCGGAGACAAAGTTTCCACTGCTATACGAGATGGACTCAAGCTTCGTTGGGCTAACGCTGCAGCTTGTGAATATCAAGCGCGACAGGTTGCCCGAGGTTATGTTTGAGATCCCGTCGTTCTACACCGTCAAGGATTACGCGATTGACGACATTGAGCGACTTCTGATGAGCCTTGCTTCCAGCATCCCCGAAGTTGCAGGCAAGATGGAAGCCAAGACGAAAGCCCCGCCGGCTGAGCAGGCTGATGCGGAAACCGCAGAAGGCGCTGCCGCAGAAGGCGAGGCTGCCGAAAGCGAACCGGATATTGAAGGGACCGACGAGAACAAGCCCGCCGACGCCCCTCCTGGCTCAATGAACACATAACCGCCCTGCCCGTCATACTTCCGTGACCTCGGCACCATGCGCCGGGTGTATTCACGCGCAATGTGGTAGAATAATCGCTTCAATTCGATTAAGGAGTACCGGATGTTTCGCAAGTGCTTAACCGTTACGATACTTACCGCGGTGATTTCGCTGGCAGCCGCGTGCACGCCGACGCCTGACACCTATACCATCGCCACGCTAAATGGCAAGGCTATTACCCTGAAAGATGTCCAGAAGAGCCCCAACTTCAAGAACATCGTTGACGAACTCATCATGAAGCAGGTTATTGAAGATGAGGCCGCTAAGCAGGGCATCAAGATAACCGACGCAAAGCTTGCCGAAGAGTTTGATAAGATGCGCAAGGGCTTCGGGTCTGAAGAGGAATGGAAGAACGTCCTCGATGCCCAGGGCATGACCGAGAAGGACGTCAAGGACCAGGTCCGTTCGCGCCTGATCTTCTTTGAGCTTCTCAAATCAAGCGAGAAGGTCACTGACGAAGAGGCCAAGGCGGAGTTTGACGCCAACCCCGACTACTACCGCAACATGTATGCGCAGGAAAAAAACCTCACGGTTGATGAAGCCGCCAACCTCAAGTTTGAGGACATGAAGGAATATCTCGTCGACCAGATGAAGCTCAACCACGCATATCCCAAGGCGCAGACGATGATTGAAGACCTCAAGGCGAAGGCCAATATCGTTTACACCTTCATGACCCCTGAAGAGCGCGACAAGCTCAAGAAGCGCGATGCTGATGCAAAGAAGAAGCGCGATGAGGCCGAGAAGGGCGCCATGCCTGTTACGCCTCCCGCCGAGAACGGATCGGGCGATGAAGCCGCGGACGGCGATAAGTCTGCCGGTGGCGAAGGCGATGAAGCCAAGGGCGACGACAAGCCCAAGACCGAGGCTGAAACGCCCAAGCCTGAGGAAAAGAAGGACGACGGCGGCAAAACCGGCGAGTAATCCCAGCCTTCTCTGATTACGGACTTACAGGCGGCGCTGCTCAATTCCGGGCAGCGCCGCCTTTTCACTAACCAAGGCGCGACGTTGGAGGGCATATGAACAAACGGCAAAAAAGGGAACTGATTATCCTCATCATTGTGGCCGCCGTGGCGTTGGCAGCAGGAGTGATCTACAAGACGTTGATCACACCGCTGCCGCCGAACGAGACGAGAGGCGCAATCGGCAGACCGATGAAGCGGCCCCAAATCGCCGCGCGTGTAAACGGCACCGATATCACCAACGGCGAAGTTGACGTTTACTACTACTCCAACCTCGGGCTCAAGAGCGTTAAGGAAGAGAACATCCCCGAGGAAATGCGCCAGCAATACCGCTATGAGGCGCTTGAGCAGATCATTGAGGAAAGGATGCTCGTTACAGGCGCAGCCGAGCTCGGCATCCAGGTCACGAAAGAGGAAACCGAGAAGCTTTTCATGGCGAAGGTCGTGCCCAACTTCAAGGACAAGGCCGAGCTTGAGGCGTCGCTGAAAGCCGACCTGGGCATCACTGTGGAGCAGCTCAAGGACAGGCTTGCGCGCCAGGAGCTTGCCGACAGGGTCAAGGTGAAGCTCACTACAGGCACGAAGGTTACTGACGCTGAAGTCACGGCCGAAATGAAGTCGCTGGAGAAGATACTGAAGTCCCACCCGGGCGGAGAAGTTGAGATGCCGTCGCGAGACGATATCCGCAAGCAGCTTCTTGAGAAGAAGATTGAGCAAGTTTACGCGAATTGGCTGGATTCGCTCACGGAGAAGACCGAGGTTGAGATCGTTGACCCGGCATTGAAAGTGAATCTGGAGCCGGTGAAAGAAGATGCGCCTGCGGAAGCGGGCGGCGAAGCACCAGCGCAAAAGTAGCTGGCGCGCTAACTTGTGTATAATGGCGGATATTCCGCGCATTCATAATTCCGTTCCAGGAGGAAGGAAACAGTGGCGACGAATAAGTGGGTTTACACATTTGCCGAAGCAGACGGCAGCAATAAAGATCTTTTCGGCGGCAAGGGCGCAAACCTAGCTGCCATGACGGCGCTGGGGCTGCCCATTCCGCCGGGCTTCACCATCACATCCGACGCTTGCAGGGCGTATTTCACTAGCGGCGGGAAGATGACCGATGAGGTCAAGGCGCAGATAAAGGAGAAGGTCGGCGAACTTGAGAAGAAGCTTGGCAAGACCTTCGGCGATCCTGCCAACCCCATGCTGGTATCGGTGCGCTCAGGCGCGAAGTTCAGCATGCCGGGGATGATGGACACCATCTTGAACCTGGGGCTCAACGACAAGACGGCGGAAGGGCTGGGCAAGCTTACCGGCAACCCGCGCTTCGCCTTTGATTCGTACAGGCGCTTCATGCAGACCTTCGGCGATGTCGTCATGGGCATCCACCTTGAGGAGTTTGAAAAGATACTCTACGCCACGCGTGACAAGGCGGGCGTGAAATTCGACTACGAGATACCGGCGGAAGCGCTGGAACAGATGTGCGCCGACTACAAGGCGGTCATCAAGAGCCACTTCCCCGACGGGCTGCCCCAAGACCCGTTTGAGCAGCTTCTCATGGCGGTTGAGGCGGTCTTCAAGTCCTGGAACACCCCGCGCGCCAAGACATACCGCAAGCTAAACGCTATCCCTGAGAACATCGGGACCGCGTGCAACGTCCAGGCTATGGTCTTCGGCAACATGGGCGACCGCAGCGGAACCGGCGTGGCTTTCTCGCGCAACCCCAGTACCGGCGAGAATAAGATTTACGGCGAGTTCCTCGTCAATGCGCAGGGTGAAGACGTGGTCGCGGGCATCCGCACGCCGCAAAGCATTGATAACCTGCACGAGGTTATGCCCGAACAAGGCGATAAGCTCTTTGAAATCATCCGCAACCTAGATAAGCACTTCAAGGACATGCAGGATATTGAGTTTACGATTGAAGAAGGCAAGCTCTACATCCTCCAGACACGCAACGGCAAGCGCACCGGCGCTGCCGCGCTGCGCATCGCGGTTGAATCGCACCATGCCGGCTACTTTGACAAGGAAGAAGCCCTGCTTCGCGTGGAGCCGAATGCGCTCAACCAGCTCCTCCACAAGCAAGTAAATCCCAAGGGCGCGAAGGCGGTCGCCAAGGGCCTGAATGCAAGCCCGGGCGCGGCGGTCGGCCGCATCGTGCTTGACCCCGACCGCGCGGCAACGCTCAAGGAGCAAGGGCAGAAGCTCATCCTCGTGCGCAACGAGACCACCCCCGACGACATCCACGGCCTGGTCGCCAGCGAAGGCGTGCTGACTGCGCGCGGCGGAATGACCAGCCATGCAGCGGTTGTGGCGCGCGGGATGGGCAAGCCTTGCGTGGCGGGATGCTCCGATCTGACCATTGACGACAAGGCCAAGACCGTGAGTTTCAAGGGTAACGACACGAAGTTCGCCGAAGGCGACTTCATCACCCTTGATGGCACCACCGGCAACATATACCCGGGCAGCCTCCCGCTTATGGACCCTGAAATCAGCGACCATTTCGGCGAGTTCCTTTCGTGGGCGGACAAGGAGCGCAAGCTCGGCATCCGCACCAACGCCGACACGCCGGAAGACACACGCCGCGCTTACGAATTCGGCGCTGAGGGCATCGGCCTTTGCCGCACCGAACACATGTTCATGCAGCAGGAAAGGCTGCCGCACGTGCGCGCGATGATTCTCGCCGAGGATGAGGCGGAGCGCCGCCAGCACCTTGCCAAAATCAAGGAGTTCCAGAAGGACGACTTCGTGGGCATCTTCATTGAGATGCACGGCAACCCGGTGACCATCAGGCTTCTTGACCCGCCGCTGCACGAGTTCCTTCCCCACGACGAAGCTGAAATCAACGAGGTCATCTGCTCGGTGAAAGGCAACGTGTCGCCCGAAGAGATGCAGCGCATGATAGCGCGGGTCAAAGGCTTGCACGAGGCGAACCCGATGCTCGGCTTCAGGGGATGCCGCCTTGGGCTAATCTTCCCTGAGATAAACGAGATGCAGGTGGAAGCCATCCTTGAGGCCGCGATTGAGGTCAAGCGCAGCGGCGAGGACGTGCATCCCGAAATCATGATCCCGCTCATCGGCGCGAAGAAAGAGCTTGCGATTATTGAGGAGAAGCTGCGCGCCACGGCCGAAGAAGTTTTCACGCGCAACATGATGCGCCTTGACTACAAGTTCGGCACCATGATTGAAGTGCCGCGCGCCGCGCTCACCGCCGACGAAATCGCGGAGATTGCGGAGTTCTTCAGCTTCGGCACCAACGACCTTACGCAAATGACGCTTGGCATCTCGCGCGACGACGCGGAGGAGAAGTTCCTGCGCCAATACGTTGAGATGGGCATATACGACGCCAACCCGTTTGAGCAGCTTGACCAGGTGGGCGTGGGCAAGCTCGTTGCGATGGCAGTTGAGCTTGGGCGCAAGACACGCAAGGACCTGAAGGTCGGCATCTGCGGCGAGCACGGCGGCGAGCCTTCGTCCATTGATTTTTGCCACCGCATGAAGCTTGATTACGTGAGCTGTTCACCGTTCCGCGTGCCGATTGCGCGCCTTGCCGCGGCGCAAAGCGCAATCCTCGAGAAGCGCGGGCGC
Organism: uncultured bacterium; assembly: GCA_963749125.1. Classification (GTDB taxonomy): domain Bacteria; phylum 4484-113; class 4484-113; order 4484-113; family 4484-113; genus JBBIJQ01. The sequence goes on along the minus strand of CAVVLL010000015.1, from coordinate 103,131 downwards.
AGCAAGCATACCGGCGACAAGTAGTAAGGAGGTATCTGATGTTCATTATTGAAGAAATCAGCGCGCGCGAGGTTCTGGACAGCCGGGGCAACCCGACGGTTGAAGCCGAAGTCGTCCTTGACGATGGGACGGTCGGCCGCGCTATTGTGCCCTCGGGCGCATCCACCGGCGAAGCCGAAGCACTTGAGTTGCGCGACGGCGACGCCAAGCGCTACAACGGCAAAGGCGTGCAGAAAGCTGTCGCCATCGTTGAATCAGTCATCGCCCGCGACCTCGTGGGGCTGTCCGTGCCCGACCAGCGCGGCATTGACCAGATACTCAATGAGCTTGACGGTACGCCGATGAAGAAGAAGCTCGGCGCGAACGCGATACTGTCCGTCTCCATGGCGGTTGCGCAGGCGACTGCGGCGGCGTTCGGGCTGCCGCTGTTCCAGTACCTGGGCGGGGCGAATGCGCATCTCATCCCCGTGCCCATGCTCAATGTCATGAACGGCGGCGCGCATGCAGACAACAATCTTGACATCCAAGAGTTCAAGCTCATCCCGCACGGCTTTAGCAGCTTCCGCGAGGCGCTGCGCGCTGGAACCGAGGTTTACCACGCGCTCAAAGGCGTCCTCAAGAAACAGGGGCTTGCCACGAACGTGGGCGACGAGGGCGGCTTTGCGCCTAACCTGAAAAGCCATGCGGACGCGCTTAGCGCCATTGTTGAGGCCATCAAGAAGGCAGGCTACAAGCCGCGCAAGCAGGTCGCCATCGGCCTTGACTGCGCTGCCAGCAGCTATTTCAAGGGCGGAAAATACGTGCTCGCAGGCGAGAAGAAGGCGTTTGATTCCAAGGGGCTTTCCAAGTATTACGAGAAGCTCATCGCCGACTTCCCCATCATCAGCATTGAAGACCCGTTTGCGGAAGAGGATTGGGACGGCTTCGCCGCCTTCACCGAGAAGATGGGCGGTAAGGTGCAAATTATCGGCGACGATATTTTCGTCACCAATCCTGTGCGCATCGCCGACGGCATCATGGGCGGCAACGCCAACGCCGTGCTCATCAAGCTTAACCAAATCGGCACGGTCACGGAGACGCTGGACGCGATTACCATGACGCAGCGAGCGGGGTGGAACGCCGTCGTCTCCCACCGCAGCGGCGAAACCGAGGACACGTTTATCGCGCACCTCGCCGTGGGCATGAATACCGGCCAGATCAAGACCGGCGCACCCGCGCGCACCGACCGCGTTGCGAAATACAACGAGCTCATGCGGATTGAGGAATACCTTGACGCGTCAGGCCGCTATGCGGGCACCGAAGTATTCGCGGGCTACGTGTAGGCTGCGGGCGCTGTTAGCGCGCGGTTGATGAAGCCGATAACAGGCGTGATTACTCGCCGAGGACGATGACGAGGATGCGGCCCTGGGCGGACTTGCCGCCGTCTGCGAAGCTCACCGAGAGGATGTCCAGGCCTGCACGCGCAGCCATAGCCAGAAGCTCGGAGATGCGCTCGTCGCGCGCAGAGGGGCTAAACTCCAGCATCAGCGCCTGGCGCTCTAGCGGGTTCACTTCATAGCCCATTATTGAACGGCCACCGCCGGGGCCGGTCGGGCCGCCACCGCCACCGCTGCCCCCGCTACCGCCGCTTCCACCGCTGCCGCCGAAACCTCCGGAGCCGCCGTTACCGCCGCCTCCGCCCTGGTTGTTATTGCCACCGCCGCCGCCGCTACCGCCGCCGGGATTTTCATAGACATGCCAGCCGCGTTCGCGTGAAGGCAGCAAGTCCATGTTGTCTAACGCCTGGTAGAGCGCCTGCGGGTCAGCGTAATGCGCCTGGTAGAGGTCAATCTCGTTGGCGCCGAAAATTTCCTGCTCAATGCGCTCGCGGCTGCTCACGAGGATGACGGGCTTACTGAAGTCGGTTTCAGGCGTGCTGAAAACGAGGTAGTCAAGATTGTGCGCTTCTAGGATTATCCTCAGCGCGGTTTCAAACGGGACGTTCTCAAAGTTGCCGATAACGGTATTGGTGGAGCCGCGCAGGTTCACCGAGCGAAATTCCTCCGCGCCACGAAAGCCTTCGCCGCCAAGCTGCTCGCTGTTGCCGGGGGGCTCAAGCAGGTTGTCGCGGCGGCTGCCGGTCGGCGGGTCAACGAGGTAAGGGTCAATAATGATGCTAATCCCCGACATTTCAGAGAGCAGCATCAGCACGCCGTAGAAGTTGTAGCCGCCGGATGCGGGCAGGTTCACCATTATGTCGGAGAGCTGGCCTTTCAGGCGGCTGCGCAGGTCGAACTGGTCAGGCTGCATTCCCGGCCGCAAAGGGGGATAGTCGCTGTCTATGCCTTCAGTGCGCGTGGCAGACGGGACGGAGTTCTCCGCGCCTGCGTTCATCGTGCGCGCAGTCTGGCTCAGGCGCGTCGTGCGCAGGAAGCTCTTGGCCTCCTGCACCTTGTCCTTAGGGCCAACGAACACGACTTCGGATACCGCGCCTTCGTCAAGCGCAGCCTTGATGCCCTGCTGGCCGTTGTTGCTGGAGACGACGCCGTTTCGGGTTGAGATGATGGTCAGCTTAGTGTCCAGCTCAACGAGGTTCTTCTTCTCCATCAAGTCAAGCGCCTGCTTGGGCTTCGCGTTGACGGAGATGAGCTGCGCCGGGTCGAGCATCTTTGACAGGGCGGGCGTACGGTCTTCGGGCTTCGCGGCGAGCATTCCTTCCAGGTCGCGCACGGGCGGCTCGTCTTTGGGATTCTCGCCGGACGGGAACAGCTCAACGAGCAGGATATGTTCGGTATAGCTGCCACAGCGGAACAGGCTGCGGTCAACGATGGCGCGGTCTTTGACCTTCAGTGTCAGGCGCGCCTGGTTCATCCCCTTCACCTGCTCAAGGCGCGCCGTTTCCAGCAAGTCCTGGTTGGCGCGGATGAACTTCGGCACTTTAACGCTCACGTTCTTGAGCGTGAGGATAATTGTTCCCTTCTCAATGTCGTAGAGGTAGCGCGGGGAAAAGGAAGCATCGCCGGTATGCCGAATCACTATGACTTCGCGGTCGGAGAACACAGCCGTCTCAATGCCGGTAAGCTCCGACGGCGTGGCGAAGGAGGCCGTGGACACAGCCATGACGAGGATGAAAACACCGAATAGTATCGCCCTGCGCATAAGCCTCTCCAAACCTTGGTAGGATACTATAATAGACGCATATCCCGGCTCTTGTGTTCCAGTTTTGCCGGGAATGTTGGAGATTCCCTTATGTCGCGATGTAAGCAGTTTCTTGGCCTGATTGAAGCAGGGAAGCCCGGCGAGGCCGCCGTGGGCGTCTTGAAGGAGATGATGCTGGATCCCAGCTATAGGGGCGGCTTATTCGTGCTCGGGCTGGCTTACAGGGAAATGGGGCTGTGCGACCTTGCGCAGGGGGCGCTTGCGCTCTACCTTGAGCTTGAGCCTTCAGGCTACTGGGCTTCTCATGCCAGGTCTAAGCTGGTAGAATGGAACTTGAACGCCGTTGAGGATAGGTAATTAGATGCCCTCGAACCGCCAGGCCTTTTTTGTCGCGCTGACCGTCTTTCTGACAGCGGTAATCTTCCTGCTGGCGCTGCACAACTCGGTCAACCCCCTTGTCTACCGCCTGGCCAAACCCGACGAGTCCATCGGCTATATCCACAAGCCCGACAAATACGCCAGCGTCGGCCAGGGACACTTAGTTTACGCCCAAATCTGGTCATACCGCGAAGCGCTCATTGTGCGCTCGGAAATCCATTTCCGCCAGAAAGGCGCACCGGAATTCTCGCATATGCAGATGGACCGCATCGGCACCAGCGTGTATTTCGCCGCCGTCATGCCGACGCAGCAAAAGGGCCAGGTTTACGAATACTACATCACGGCGCAAGACTCGTTTGGCGATTCCATATTCATCCCCGAAGCCGCGCCAAACGGCCCCATCCCGGCGGTGCAGTGGCGAAGCAACGTCAACTTGTGGCTGGTACTGCTCCAGCTCGTTTTCCTGCTGGGCAGCGGCATCTACCTCATGCACGGCATCTACTACGCGCTGCTGATTGTGTTCGGCCGGCAGGGCGAGCTTGCGCAGAAGGCGACAGCCGGCCGCGCATATGCCGCGCTGAGGTGGGGGTGGCTAGCGCTGCTACTCGGTGGCATACCGCTCTCCATCTACGTCACGGGCATCACGATTGGATGGCTCAACTGCTGGGCTCCATGGCCTGCGGGCGCGAAAATTGACGACACCAGGACGTTGTTCCTGCTTATATACTTCGGCGCTATCCTGGTACTCAGGCTGGACTTGTTCCGCTTCTCACCAACCGCGAAGCGCGCGCCGTGGCTGAGCAACCGCATCTTTGGATGGATCATCCTCGCGGGCGCGATGCTTGCGCTGCTCTCGTATCTCATCCCTTACGCATACGTTTACCGCTAGGAGGCATCACATGCGTCCGATCCTCATAACAGCCCTTATCGCCGCGTTCATCGCGGCTGCCGCATTCCCCAGCTTCGCAGTGATGGAAGAAGAAGAATACCTCATGAACGCCGTGCAGAAGCTTACCGCGCCTGCGCTTGGGGGCCGCGCGGCAGGCAGCATCGGGGCCAAATTCGCGTCGTATTACATCGCAGGCGAATTGCAGGCGATGGGGATGTTCCCCATTGGGAAAGACGCGCCGGGCATGATGAAGGCCGACTATTTCCAGTATGTAACGATGGAGCGTAAAGTGGAGGGAGATGGCGCAGCGCCTATCATCGGGCGCAATGTCATCGCGTGGTTCCCGGGCACGATGCACAGCGATTTGAGCCGGGGATTCTATCTCGTCAGCGCTCATTACGACCACCTCGGCGCGGCATACAAAGATGGCGCGAAAGTGGGCTATCACCCCGGCGCGAATGACAATGCGAGCGGGGTTGCCGTAGCACTGGCGCTCGCGCGGAGGTGTTCGCTGCTAGGGCAGCGGCTGCCCCACCCCGTCGTGTTTGCGTTCTTTGACGGCGAGGAGATCGGCTTACAGGGCGCGAAGGCGTTTTCAGCCAGCGGGCTTATACCGCTGGACAAGGCGTTCAGCGTGAACATGGATATGGTCGGCTTGCTGAAAGACGAAATCCTGCTTGCGGCGGTTTCAGCGGCGCAGGAAGGAGAAAAGCCTGATGCAAACTGGAAAGAGCTTGAGTTGTTGGCAGTCGATGCAGATATCAAGCTAAAGCCGATGATGCAGGGATGGCAGGCGAGCGACCACTACATTTTCTACACGATTGGCAGGCCGTTCATCTTCCTTTTCGGCGGGTCAACCGCGGACTACGACCGGATAACCGACACGGCGGAAAAGCTGGATTACTTCGCGATGATGCGCCTAACGTATTTCTTGTGGAACGCGCTGGACAAGATAGGCGCACCCGAGAGCTTCAGCCGCGTTGAGATGGGGCTGCCTGCAGGTATGACGATGGGCGGCACGCGCGCATTCATCGGCACCATTCCCGACTTCAGCGCGGATGTTGAAGGCGTCAAGATTTCAGGCACGGTTCCAGGCAGCCCGGCGGAGAATGCGGGGCTTGAGGTGGGCGACATCATCATCCTCGTAAACGGGATGGGCGTGGACGACCTGGAGTCTTACACGGCGATACTGCGCACCATTAAGCCCGGCGACCGCGTGGACATGCACATCATGCGCGACGGCATTGAGATAAAGGTATCCATGATCGCCGCCGAGCGCGGCGAAGGCTAAAGTCCCGGCTCAAGCGGCTGCTGCGGCAATTCCAAGTCCACCTTGGGCAGGTCGTCCAGCGAGCCGAGTCCGAAAACCTCAAGGAAGTGGTCGGTCGTCACATACACGAACGGGCGGCCGGGCAGGTCGCTTCGCCCTTTCACCTTAATCAGCCGCCGCTGCAACAGCGAATGCAGCGAGCTTTCAGAATTAACCTGGCGCACCTGCTCAATATCGGTGCGCGTCACCGGCTGTCGGTATGCTACCAGCGCCAGCACTTCCAGTGCCTGCGATGAAAGCCCCGAGTCACGCATCTCTGTGAAGAACGCGCGCACGGCATCGTAGGAATTGGCGTCCGTCGTGAGGCGGTATCCGCCCGCGGCGAAGGTTATTTGCAGGCCGAGTGGCGCAAGCTGCGCGCCTGTTTCTTCGGTAAGCAGCGAAAGCTCATGCGGCGCGAGGGAGAGATGTTCGGCGAGCTTCTCCGCAGGGACGACGCGCCCGGCGCGGAAGAGGATTGCCACGAGTTGGGATTGTTTGCTTGGCTGCGGGGTTTCCATTAGAAGCCTGTAATCGTGTAGGCGCGGTTGATGACGTCGCCCATCTTGATTTTCAGCACCGTGTCCATCCCCCAAACGACCTTGCCGAAGACGGTGAAGTTCTCGTCCAGGCGCTTGTTGTCGCCGAGGTTGATGAAGAACTGCGCGCCTGCGGAATCGGGGACGTATGTCTTCTTGTCGGTATCGTAGAGCTTGGCGAAGGAGATGGTGCCGGGGCCGTGGTGCACGTAGTTCACCTCGTCCTTGAACGCGATGTCCAGCTTCTCCTTGTCTTTTTGCTTCTCATTGAGCTGGCCCGCCTGCATAACGAAGCCGTCAACGACACGGTGAACCACTATGCCATCGTAGAAACCCGCATTCACCAGGCGCAGGAAGTTATCGGCAGACAGCGGCGCGAGGCCGGTGTATATCTCAAGGACGAAGCTGCCATTATTCGTGTCCACATTCACGCGCACCGGCGTAGGCTGGCCATCTTGCGGCCCGAGTTCATCCACCGTGAGCAGCTTTTCCGCGCCGCTGGTGAGCCCTTTGGAATAGGCAAATGATGCGGATGTAAGAAGCATCAATAGCGTAAGTAGAGCGATAAGTGCAGTGCGCATTATTCCTTCTCCTTGAGCGCGCCAGTAAGAGCTGCTAGCGCTTCTTTCTCTTTCCCTTCAAACGAAAACACGTTCACGCTGCTCACCTTGATGAGAACCTGCGGGGCTGCGATGAGGGCGAAGCCGCCGAAGTCCAGCGGGTTGGGGTCAATGACCTCGTCAAGCATCCGCCCGTTCAAGCCCAGGAATATCTTCATCCCGATATCGTCGCGCACGAATGATGCGCCTAAGAGCTGCGGGCGGTTGAAGTCCACCGCGAACGGGAACTCAATCCAATCTGTGAGTTGCTGCGCGACGCCGCCTTCGTTCCTGAACACTTTGTAGGTCCCATCGCGCGCGATGACGAACGCATAATAATAGGGCTCGTTTTCCTGCATCGTGTAGCAAAACGCGATGCCGTAACCGTTGCCGGCCTCGCCTTCCGAGCTTGTGATAACCGCCGACACCATCCCCGCCTTGACCACGGGCTCAGTGCGGTAGCTCACCGCCATCGTCTGGCCGCGCGTGTTGTCTATGACATAGCGGTTGTCTTCATAAGCGAAAGTCGCCTTGCCTGATGTCCCTACAAGCCAGGATGGTGATTTGAAGTCGTCGTAAAACACGGAGGGCAATCCTTGTTCTTTGACGAAGGCGAAAGCGCCGCCCTGCTCCATCCTGCGCACGAATTGCGCCTCGTCCACGTTCCAGTGAAATGCGCGGAAGCGAGTTTGCGTGCCGCCGGACGCGAACACCCCCACGCCGCCGTGGTTCAGCGCGTAGTCCCTGAAGTTCGCCAGTTGCTGCCCGTTTAGAAATACTTCAAACTGGCTTGCATCCGCCTTCACCTTGAGTGTGTTGCGGCCAACGCGGTTCACCAGCGGCGTTGCCGTGAGGTTTTGCACATAAGTGCGGCGGCTGTCCTTATCAATCGACCATACGCAATAGTAGCCGTCCGAGAATATGGCGAAAAGGTAGAAAGATGCTCTTCCCTCTTCGTCTTCCTGGTAGTTATAGACGAGGCCCGCATAGGCGTCGGCGTTCACGTTCACCTGGTAAAACTCCACGTCGGTCGAAAGGTCGTAGGCGGAAAAGGAATCGGTCAGCGTCGCCAGGACGCCTATTTCGCCTTTGAGGTTATCAACCTCGTAATAGCCGCCTTCGGGATGGTAGGCGAATGTGGCGTCACCTACATTGCCCTGGAAGAGCACGCCGGAAGCAGTTGTGAAGTCTTCCCGGACGTAGTATGTATCAGCCGCCGTGGCTTCAATGGCGAAGTACGCCAGCAAGGCAATTAACATTGTAATGAATAGCCGCATCGCCCTGATTCTACGGCATCTTCGGCGCGAACGGAAGGACGCTGCTAACACTACAATTGTGTTAGAATATTGGGAAGTTGGAGGAATAATGCCTCGCGAGAGGATACTTACCGACGTTTCGGCGTTTCTTGAAGAAGTCCTGCGAATTCTCAGCAAGTCGCAGGACATCAGCGCGGTTTATGACCTGTTGTTTGAAGTCGCCAAGGTCAGGTTGAATACTGCGTCAAGCTGCTTTTGGCAGTATAATGCTGCGGACGGCCTCTTGCAGGCGACATACCTCGCCGGAGATCATTCTCCCAACAACCACATCGGCTTCCAGTTAAACGTCGGCTCCGGCCCGGGAAACCGCCTGGTATCCGGCGTCACACGCCGTGTGCGCGCATATCCGGCCGACGAGCTTCGCCAACTTACCGGCAACCTGGAAATAATCCGAGGCGAAGTGAAGACTGTTTACATCGCCCCGATGCTTCAGGGAACGCTGCTTCTTGGGGCATTTTCATTCGCCTCGAACGAGATGCCGGTTGAAGAGTCCCACCTCCGCTATATTGAGCAATGCCTATCGGTTGTGGCGCTGGCATTCACTTCGCAAAGCAACCGCAAGTCGGAAGACAAGCGGCTGCTTCAGATGCGCCTGCTCCACCAGATTACCGAGAAAGCGTTGATGAGCCTTAACCTTGACGATTTGCTTGCGTCAACGGCGCGGCTGCTCAAGGATTACTTCCTTTACTACAACGTCTACATCTTCATCTACGACCAGGAAAAAGACACGCTTGACCTGCGCGCCATGGCAGGCAGCTTTGAAAACGAAATACCGCTGCCGCTTACGGTGAGCCCCAGCGACGGCTGCGTCGGCTACGCTTACAAGACGCACGAGACTTATTACGCGCGCGACATCCGCGAGGATCCGCGTTACATGCCCGAAATCCCCGACCGCATTGAGGCGCTGTCGGAGCTTGCCGTTCCCATCATGCAGGGGACGAACGTGCTGGGCGTGCTTGACGTGCAGGCGGACAGGCCTGACAGCTTTGACGACTTTGATTTGGAGTTGATGAACACGCTGGCCAACGAGCTTGCCAGCGCCATCATGCGCGCGCGCGACTATGAAATCCTCAAGAATTACTCGCAGCAGCTTGAGGTTTACCAGACGCAGATGGAGCAGGACCTGCGCATCTCCGAGCAGATCCTGCACATGAACATCCCGTCGGACTTCGTCTCGCCGAACCTTGACACGTCGCTGCACTTCCGCGCGCACCACAGCATCGGCGGGGATATCGTGCTGCTGCAGCTCATCGGCGACTACTCCTACATCCTCGTTGGCGACGTCAGCGGGCACGGCATCAGCTCCGCGCTCATCTCCACAAGCACGTTCTCGTTCCTGGACAACATCCTCGCGCAAGTGCCGACGATTGAGGCGATGGTGCAGGGGCTTGACGAGTTTTGGAACCACAACTTCCGCGAGCTCGGCTATTACGCAACGTTCTTCACCGCGAGGTTGCACAACGCGACCGGCAGCCTTGAATACCTGAACTGCGCGCACCCGCGCCCGCTGTTCATCCAGCGCAGCAGCGGGACGATGTTCGCGCTTGACCACAGCATCCCGCCCATCGGGCTGTTTGACCTGGACAAGGAAGCGCTGGTAAGCCGCCAGTGGATAAAGCTATCGCCGGGCGACAAGCTGGTTTTCTACACCGACGGCATCTTGAGTGAGCACCCTGAGCAGCCCGTGTTTACAGACCAGGACTTGCAGCTTCTCATCAGCCGCTTCCGCCACCTGCCGCATGCCGCGTTCCACCAATTTGTATTGTGGAACCTGCGCAAGCACAGGCTAGGCTTCCGCTCGGCCGACGACGAGGTCTTCCTGAGCCTTTCATATACCGCGCACCCGACCGTGAGCCATTACGTGGAGAATATGGACCAGACGCTCCAGCTAATCCACAAGGCGAGCCGGTTGGGAAAGGCCATCGGGCTGCCCACGCCCAACTTAATCCGGCTTACATCAATACTTGAGGAAACCGCGCTGGCGCTTCTGGCGCGCAAGCGCGAATCGGCGATGGCGCCGCGCCTCTTTATCTGCGTTGATTTCCAGTCCAAGAAATTCAACCTCACCATGCACGACGCTAACCTATTCCTTGCAGAGGAGCATTTCCTTGACGCCTCAGGCGAGATACTCCCGCTTGAACGCCAGCTTCCACGCGAGGCGCTTAAGCTGATAAAAGCGAAGATGCCCGATGTGGAGATCAAGAAGCTGGACAAGGGGCTAATGTTCGTCTGCCCGATTAGCTAGCGCCGCCGTTACCTACTCCACTCGCTTCATTCACCAGCTTGCGCAAAACATCATTGGGCGAATCCGCGAAATCGTTGAAGAACTGCGACACTGCATAAAACTCAGGCGGTGAATGCAGCACCACGACTTCATCGGCCAGCCTGCGCAATTCATTCACCGTCTGCGGCGGCGCAACAGGCAGCGCGACAATGAGCTTCGCGGGTGGCTCTTCAATTGCGCGCAAAACCTTCAGCGCAGCCTTGACCGTCGCGCCGGTCGCTGCGCCGTCATCAATGAGCAGTAGTGTCCTTCCGCCAAGCGAAGGCAGCGGAGCGCTTCCACGGTAAAGGGCTGCATAGCGCGCGATGCGCTCGGATTCCCGGCTGATGGTGTCGCGCACGTGCGGGTCGTCAGCGCTCCAGCCTGGCGAAAGCACCATCCCCCCGCCTTCGGCTATCGCGCCTATGGCAAACTCAGGATTCCCCGGCGCGCCCAGCTTGCGCACAATGAACACCGTCATGGGTATCTTTAGGGCGCGCGCTACCTCGGCGGCTACGACGATGCCTCCGCGCGGCAATGCAAGAATGAGGGGATTTTCCCAGCTTCGGGCTTCGCTTTTCAGCTTTGCAGCCAGCTTCACTCCTGCGTCTGCGCGATTTCTAAAGAACACCCGGCGATTCTAGCATCGCGGGCGAAAAGTGTATAATTTCATTCATGGACGCAAACAGGGAATTTGAGTTGATGGGACAAGCCCTGGATATCGCCCGCGAAGCCGGCGAGGCAGGGGAGGTTCCAGTGGGTTGCGTTATTGAGCTTGACGGGCGTGTCATCGGGCGCGGCGCGAACCGCACACGGCAGGACAACGACCCGACTGCGCACGCGGAGATACTTGCGCTGCGCCAGGCTGCGGCGCACACAGGCGATTTCAGGCTTGAGAACGCGCGGATGTTTGTGACACTGGAGCCATGCCTGATGTGCCTCGGGGCAATACTCATCGCGCGCATATCGTCGGTGTATTTTGGAGCGCCCGAACCGAAGTTCGGGGCGCTCAAATCGCGATTTCCCCTGATGAAACATGAGCGCTTTCGCAAGATTACCTTTCGCGGCGGCTTAAGAATGGACGAAGCCTGCGAGCTGGTCAGCAAGTTTTTCGCGGATTTGCGGCAGTGCGAAGCAGGCCAAGAGGACGCGGAATGACGAAGCCGGCGCGCCCGCTGCTTCTCGCAGTGGCGATTATGGGGATGGTGCTGGCGCTTTCGCTCCAGATGCAGCCGGGCAAGCATATGTCTTCGGTATCGTTTTTCTACTGGGACTACTGGTTTGACACGCTGCGCCACTTCCTAGGCTATATAATCATCGGCGCGGCATACTACCTGGGGCTAAAATGGCAGCCTGCGGACGAGTTTTCGGCTTATGCCAGGCTAGTTTGGCCTGTAGTGGCCTTTGGAGCCCTCTCAGAGCTTCTACAGCTGGCTATACCCACCAGGAGCTGTAATTTCTGGGACCTCATGGCGAACACGCTGGGGCCCCTTGCAGGCTATTTCCTGGTGCGGGCATACGCCGGGCTGGCCGGGATTCCCCGCCCGGGCAGGCTTGATTGACCACCGCCTAAGATGGGTAAAATCCTAGTGAACGCATTTATACGGTGGTGATTATGGATACGAAAATAAAACTGGCGAACGTGGAAGTCCACCTTCCCCCAGATGAACTCATGGTCTCACCCCTGCGCCTGCTGGTCTCCGGGCTGGCGAACAGGCTTGGTTTTTCAACCGACGAGATTGAGGACCTGAAGCTATCCGTTGGCGAAGTGTTCCTTGCCGTTGTTGATAAGTGCCGTAACATGCAGGGGCAGGTTACAGTGCGCTGGAACGAAACCCCCGAGAACTTGTCCATCCGCATAACAGACCCGTCGCATACCTTCAGCAAGCTCCACAGCGAGCCGATACTGCATATCCTGGAGAAGGTTGCCGACGAGATTACTATCGGAGATCCCGAATCCGACATCCGTTTGCGCTTTAACTTAGAAGCCCGCCGTAAACACATTTACCGCGATTAAGCGCCGGCAGGCTGATTTAGCGTAAAATGCTCTTATGCCGAAGAGGCGTGAAGCACCTGAGCCAGATGACATAGGCGGCGAAGCCGTTATTCCCGGTTCGCTCAGCGAAGCGGAAGAACACGCCCTTTTTCAGGATTACCTCAACAACCCGTCTGAAGAGACGGTCAACCGCATCCTCAAGCAATACGAGAACCTCGTTTACCACATAGTCCACAAGTTCGCGTCAGGCCGGGAGAACTTTGACGACCTGGTGCAGGTCGGGATGATAGGGCTGGTCCATGCCATCAGACGCTTTGAAATAGAGCGCGGATGGCGCTTCTCCACTTTCGCCTACCAAACCATACGCGGTGAAATCCAGCGCTACTTCCGCGATAAGAGCTGGTCGGTCTCGGTGCCCCGGCAGATGAAGGAGCTGAGCCTCAAGGTCTTCGCCATTGAAAGCTCGCTGGCGCTGAAACTAGGCTATTCCCCCACCCCGGGGCAAATTGCGCAGGAAGCCGGCATCAGCGAAGAAAAAGTCCTTGAGGCGATGGAACTTGGCAGCGCCTACCACCCAATGAACATACTTGACGAGGCGCTGCCTGAAAGCGGGCAAACCCAGCCTGGCGTCTCGCGAGGGCTCCAGGATATGGAAAGCGACTTATACTGGGAACACATCCTCGCGTTCCTGTCCAAGAACGAGGCTGAGGTCATTCGCCTGAGGATTCTGGGAAAGCCTGCCGCAAAGCGAAGTGGCGCTGAAAATGGGGACGTCGCAGATGAACGTGAGCCGCCTGCAAAGGCAAGCGCTGGCGAAACTGCGCAAGCTGCTCGGCGACGTGGACCTGCCGTTCTAACGGCGCGACGGGGCTTGCTGCGTTATAATCAATAGTGATGCCGCTATACATCCGCAAAATGGCAGTCAGCGACCTGGACAGCGTGATGGAGATTGAGCTGGAACTCCTTCCCCACGCCCTGGCCAAGGCACATCTACGAGCAGGATATCACGCAGGTTGAAAGCTCGCGGTTCTACGTCGCGCTTGACGGCGGGCCGGACGGGCAGGTCGTAGGATACATCGGCAACTGGTTTGTGCAGGACGAATGCCACGTCGGCAGCATCGCCACCAAGCGCGAGGCGCGCGGGCGCGGTGTCGCCGAGGCGTTGATTGTTTACACGGCGCAGCAGGGACTCAAAGAAGACTTGTCGTACGTCATCCTTGAGGTGCGCGTGAACAACCTTGCCGCAATCAACCTCTACAAGAAGCTTGGGTTCAAGCAAGTCGGTTTGCGGAAAGGCTACTACCGCGACACCGGCGAAGACGCGCTGCTTATGGCGATGCAGGACATGCCTGCGCTGGCGACGCGCGATGCTGATATTATGAACACGTGAGATGATGATAATGATAAGCAAACATGTACTCACTGCGGTTGCGTTGACAATGGCGCTGGGAATTGCCTCGGCGTTCATCCCGGCAGGCAGTGCGCGCGCTGCCGACACCCCGCAGCCGGTCATCACCCGCGCTGCTATAAACAAGAGTCCGTTTGCATTCACGCTGCCCAACCGCTACGGCAACCCCAAGCGCATCAGCTTCACCGACTTGGTCTTCAAGCAAAACGTCGTGATGTTCCTGTGGACGACGGACTGCCCGCTGTGCAAGCTTGAAGTGCGGCACATGAACGAGCTTGTGAAATGGGCAAAGGAGCACCCCAAGGCAAACCTGCGCGTCGTGTCGGTGAACTTCGGCGACGACGGCAAAGACGGGTTTGAAGCGTCGGGATGGGATGAAGTGATGATGCCGCAGTTTGAGATACTGTGGGACCCGGGCGCGCGCCGCTTCAAGGCCGACGTCTGGCAGCTAGACAAGCACGGCATACCGATAACGTTCTTCTTCGCGCAGGGGGGCTTTCCCGTGCGCGTCATTCCCGGCTTCACCGCCGACCTCATCAAAACCGCCCAGGACGAATTCCTCCCGCCCGGACGCGGGAAGTAGACTAGCCAGCAAGTTAGCCAGCGAGCCGGCCTGCTTGACAAGAGCGCCGCAAGTGACTACATTACCCGCTTTCTATCGCCTAATCCCGCGTGTGCGGGAACGGGGGACCCATTTAGTGGGGCGCATCGCCGCAAGGCGTAGGGCAAACTCTTTCGGCCCGAGCCCGTCAGCTAACCTCGTAGGCGTCGGAGGAGAGACCTGCCGGACGCACCGGAGGACTCTCTGGTGTGAAATGTCTGGAGGTTAAACTGGACAATTCATCGCGCCGCAAAAGCGCCCGTCCCCCATTGCACACTGGCAAAGAGGGGCCTGGCGAACGCATCAAACGCCTGCTGGTCGGCCCGCCTCGCGACTTGAACGACAGCAGGATTTTCCACCGCATCTCGCTAATAGCATTCCTCGCATGGATCGGCCTGGGCGCAGACGGTCTATCATCGTCTTGCTACGGCCCTGAAGAGGCGTTCAGGACGCTTGGCGAACACAAATACCTCGCCATACTGCTCGCTGCGGCAATGGCCTTCACGGTCACGATAATCGCCATGGCCTACAGCCGCGTAATTGAGCATTTTCCATTCGGCGGCGGCGGTTATGTGGTCGCCACGAAGCTGCTGGGCAACAACGCGGGAATGGTCTCGGGTTCAGCGCTGCTAGTTGATTACGTTCTCACAATCGCAATCTCCATCGCAGCTGCGGGAGATGCGTTATTCAGCTTCTTTCCGGTGGAATGGCGCATGTATGCGCTGCCGACCGAAGCGCTGCTGATTATCGTCCTAACACTGGTAAACCTCAGGGGAGTTAAGGAATCCATAATTCTCCTCGCGCCGATATTCGTCATCTTCCTAATCACGCATTGCGTGCTTATCAGGAGTTGGGATCGCAGCCAAGGTTACCTTGATTCCGGCGGCTTTCAGCGCTGCCGGCTCCAGCTTCTCAAGCGAAGTTTCAACACTTGGTTTGGGCGCAGTCGTCCTTATCTTCCTGCACGCATATTCGCTGGGCGGCGGAACCTATACAGGCATTGAGGCCGTTTCAAACGGCTTGCCTATCATGCGCGAGCCGCATGTGCAGACGGGCAAGCGCACAATGCTGCTAATGGCGTCATCGCTGGCATTCACTGCGGCGGGTCTGCTTTTCTGCTACCTGCTTTGGAACGTAGAGCCGGTCGCAGGGAAGACGATGAATGCGGCTTTCGCCGTGGAGTTCATAAAGACAATCCCGCTTGGGCACCTATTCGTGCTGCTAACGCTGATATCTGAAGGTGCGCTGCTTGTAGTCGCGGCGCAGGCAGGTTTCGTTGACGGGCCTCGCGTGCTTGCTAACATGGCCAACGACTGGTGGATGCCGCGCAGGTTCGCGTCGCTGTCGGACAGGCTGACGATTCAGAACGGCGTGATGCTTATGGCGGCGGCGGCTCTGGCGGCTTTGCTATACACGCATGGAGACGTCAGGCGGCTGGTGATCATGTATAGCATCAACGTCTTCCTGACTTTCTCCATGACAACGCTTTCAATGTGCAGGTATCACATTAGCCGAAGGAAAGCCGAGCGCGATTGGATGCGTAAGATTTCCATACACGTTATCGGATTTATGATGTGCTTTACGATCCTGATAATTGTCGCGACGGAAAAATTCTTTGAAGGCGGCTGGATCACGATGCTAGTGACAGGTTTCGTCGTGCTTGCCTGCTTTTGGATTAGGTCGCATTACCGAAAGGCGAACGAGAAACTCGCCACGCTTTCCGACCGGACGGCTGCTCTTCCTTACAGGCACGCCGTGAAACCGCTTGTCCTGGACCAAAGCAAGCCGACCGCGGCCGTGCTTGTCGGCGGTTACAACAAGCTGGGCATATACACCCTTTCAACCGCCCTGCGCGAGTTCCCGCGCTCATTTAGCAACGTCGTCTTCCTTTCAGTCGGGGTCGTTGATTTCGGCACATTCAAAGGCAGGGAAGCTATTGATGGGCTGAAGTTGCACGTCACCGGCGAATTGGAGAAACTGGTCGCGCTTATGGACAAGCATGGCATCCCGTCAACCTACCGTATGGGCATCGGAACCGATGTCATCACGGAGCTTGAGCGCCTGTGCCGCCTGACGGCGGAGGAATTTCCGCGCACGACGTTCTTCGCAGGTCAAGTCGTGTTCCAGAAGGAGCGCTGGTATCAGGCCATTCTGCACAACAACACGGCTTTTGCGCTGCAAAAACGGTTACAGCTGGACGGGCATACGCTGGTAATATTACCTGCCGTGGTTTGAAGCCATGACGTTTATTACATGGGCTTGTCGGTGAACAGGCGTTCGGAGTGGTCGCGGAGGCGGCGTTTGATGAGTGTGTTCAAGTCGCGGATTTCGTCGCGCAGCACTGCCGCCTTTTCAAATTCCAGCAGCTCCGCCAGGCGCTTCATCTTCCCCTCAATCTCGGTCACGCGCAGCGATAGCTGGTCAAGCGACATTACCCCGGCTGCGGGCGTGAGCAGAGTGCCCATCGCCTTGGATGCTTCAGGCGGATGCTGCGCACCTTCTGCGCCGGTTAGCACGCTCTCCATCGCCTCGGCGTAGCGCGCGTAATACTTCGCCTCTTCCGTCGCCTCCTCACCAAGCTCGCCTGCGCGCTTGCCACGGCCCTTGATGACATCCAGGCCGCTCTTTATCAGCTCGTCGGTGATATCGGTAATTTCTTTCTCAATCGTGCGCGGAATGATGCCGTGCTTTTTGTTGTAGGCAAGCTGCTTAGTGCGGCGGCGGTTGGTTTCATCCACAGCTACGCGGATACTGGGCGTTATCTGGTCGGCGAAGAGCATGACGCAGCCGTTCACGTTGCGCGCCGCGCGGCCTATGATTTGTATCAGCGACTTGCTTGAGCGCAGAAAGCCTTCCTTGTCCGCGTCCAGTATCGCCACCAGCGACACCTCCGGCAGGTCAAGCCCCTCGCGCAGCAAATTGATGCCCACGAGCGCGTCGTAGGTGCCTAGGCGCAGGTCTTTGAGGATGCGGATGCGCTCCACCGTCTCCACGTCGGAATGCAGGTACGCCGACTTGAAGTCATGCTCGGCGAGGTATTGCGACAGCGCTTCAGCCATGCGCTTCGTGAGGGTTGTTATAAGCGCGCGCTCGCCCGCATCAATGCGCTTTTGCAGCTCGGAAACGAGCGTGTCTATTTGGTTCTTCGTCGGGAAAATGCGAATCTCGGGGTCAATCAGGCCGGTTGGGCGGATGATTTGCTCAACGATTTGCGTGCTGTTTTCAAGCTCGTAGGGGCCCGGCGTGGCGGTCGTGAACAGCACCTGCCCGACGTAGCGCTGCCATTCTTCAAAGCGCAGCGGGCGGTTGTCCAGCGCGGACGGCAGGCGGAAGCCATAGTCCACGAGAGTTTGCTTGCGCGAGCGGTCGCCGTTATACATGCCGCGCAGTTGCGGCAGCGTGACATGGCTTTCGTCAACGACCATGAGGTAATCGTCGGGGAAGTATTCCAGTAGATTGCTGGGAGTTTCGCCGGGCTGCCGGCCTTCAAGGTGGCGCGAATAATTCTCAATGCCCTTGCAATAGCCGAAATGCTCAATCATTTCCAGATCGTAGTTGGTGCGCTCTTTGAGGCGCTGAAGCTCCAGCAGCTTGCCTTCGGACTTGAAGTACTCAAGCCTGTCTTTGAGTTCGGCTTTGATGCCACGCACGGCTATCTCACGCTTTTCGGGCAGCAGCACGTAATGCGACGCGGGAAAGATGAAGACGTGCTTCAGGTCTTTTTCCACCTGCCCGGTCACCGTGTTAATCTCCACGACGCGCTCAAGCGTGCGGTCAAAGAACTCAAGGCGCGTGATATGGTCGCGGTCGGCGGCGTATATCTCGCAGACATCGCCCTTGAAGCGGAAGCTGCCGCGCACCAGCTCAAACTCGTTGCGCATGTATTGCATGTCCACCAAGCGGCGGATTAGCTGCGCGCGCGGGAACTCCTCACCTACGATGAGGTGCAGAGATAGCTTCTCGTAATCTTCAGGCGAGCCAAGCCCGAAGATGCACGATACGGATGCGACGATGATGACGTCACGGCGTGTGAGCACCGCTTCAGTCGCGGCGTGGCGCAGGCGGTCAATCTCCTCGTTTATCGCCGCGTCTTTCTCAATGTAGGTGTCGGAAGTCGGCACGTAGGCTTCGGGCTGGTAGTAGTCGTAGTAAGACACGAAATACTCAACCGCGTTGTGCGGGAAGAAGCGGCGGTATTCGGAGCATAGCTGCGCCGCCAGCGTCTTGTTGTGGCACAGCACGAGCGTGGGGCGCTGCACCTGCGCGACGACGTTAGCGACGGTGAAGGTCTTGCCGGTGCCGGTCGCGCCCAAAAGCGTCTGCCACTTATCACCGCGCTCTAGGCCGTGAATGAGCGCGGCAATGGCCTCCGGCTGGTCGCCGGTAGGCTGGAACTGCGCTTCCAACGTGAACTCGCCGGTTAGGGACGCGATAGGCACAGGCTCATTATACCCATGAGAGCAGAAGCTGGCACAATGCGGCGGCGATGGCTTAAAGAGAAGCCCCCGCCGGAGCGGGGGCTTCAGGAAAGCTAGCGAAACGACAAGTTTCGTTACATCAAGTCGGGATTCGCAATCTCAATGAGGTTGCGCAAGAGGCCGGGACGGCCGCCTGTTCCAGACATTGATGAGCTGTTCGTGTCATCCCAGCTTGCGCCGTAGATAACATTGTTGCCGCCACCGGAAGTGGTCAGATACCAGCTATTGTAGTAGTCATAGTTGGTATAGTTACCATTACCGATGAGCAAGCGTTCAGACGGGATGCGGTAATACCCGTTATACAGATAGAGGCGGTTCTGCGGGTAGGAGGATTTTCCGTAGTAGATGTTACTCACGGTTCCGCCAGGCCCGTTGGCAACGCCATTGTAAGTCGGGCAATTGTCAAAGAACTCGCTCCAGTAACCGTTGTAGCCGTAGCAGTAAGCATAGGGATAGTTGTACTCGTCCATATCCCAGTAGTTTACCAGCCAGTCGTTATCAAAAGTGCCGCCCATGTAGTAGTCGCTCTCCATGTCCATCATGACGATGGAGTTTCCGCCTGCATCCCAATAATCGGTGAACAGGGTCTTGAGAGTGGAAGTAAAGTTGGACGGGTAGTAGGAATAACGGTGGTCCTGAAGGTGGAGGATTACCAACATAGCGCCGTTGAAATCAGTCGCTGAAACGGTTGACGCCGACTTCTCATTGTAGCCGGAGCCGATAGTGACAAGGTCAGCCTTGAGGGCGTCCATGCAGGTAGTGGACACGCTATCGTTGATCAACAGGACAGGCGCGGCTACCTTGACAGGAGATGGCCACACGTAAGTGTCCATCGCATTCGGAGCATCAGCATCGTAAACGCGGATTGCGATGTAGTAGCTGCGGTACGAAGGCGAAGGGATGGTGAGAGTGTAGCTGTAAGCGCCTTCGTCAGGAGTCGGGGTGACTTGAACGCGGTTCTGGAAGGTCACAAAGTTGTAGTCGTAGTCAACCCAGACGCTATCGTAAGGAACTGCGCCATTGGAAGTTCTATAGAGCAAGTCTAAAGTAACATTCCCTGTAACCGGGTCCTTGGCATAGCCGCTCTGAATAACCGTTCCGTTGTCCGTGATGTCAACAGGAAGGGCTCCTGCAACCTGCACCAGCACCGAGTCGATATCGCGCTGGTCTGGGGGAGTTGATGCATAGGAGCCGTAGATGGAGTTATAGACGCGGACGTTAACCGGGAACGGATCGCCAGTCACGGCAGGGCCGCCACCGTCGGGATCAACGCCGCCGGTGTAAGCATAGGACGTGTACTTCGTCCAAGTGCTAAAGCCGCCACTGGGCATGAACTCCCACTGGTAGATAAGATCAATTCCACTGCTTGAGCGAGCAAGGCAGTCGAAATTGATAGACTTCGGAGTGCTGATAACTGAGATAGCTGCACGGTGAGCAACGTCGTCACCATTACCGCCACTGATAAGAGAACCGTCAGAAGCATAAACCCATGCGAAAACGTCGGCAATGTCCACCGGGCCATCATAGGGATTGATGGGATCATCGCCACCGCCGCTGCCGCCTGCCGGGACCAGGATATCAGGGTCAATCCAGTTCAACAGGTTCCACAACAGCCCGGAACGGCCTGCAGCGGCCGGGGTTGATGTAGTGAACTTGTGCCAGTGGGTTGCGATCGCAACAAACATTCCGCCGACGGAGGAGGGAACATGGTCACGGGCGACACCGGTGCGACTTCCACTATATTCCAGCAGCGTGGTCACGTTGGGCATTCCCATAGTGTAACCTAGGCACTGGAAGATGTTGTCGCGGTTGATCATCGTGACGCTGCCACCGGGGCCATAGTTGATAGCCGATGTCACCGTGTTGTAGGTAACGCCTGAAGTATAAGCGGAGCTCCAGGCAGCATCCATAAACTGGTGCCATGTCGGGTAACCATCATAGTTGTTATACAGGCCGGTAGTGGGCAGAATGAGGTTCCCCCCGCCCTGCACGTATGACATGATGATGGTACGCTCGGTAGCGTCAATCTGGACATCGTACCAGTCGTAGCTCTGGGTGCCTTTAGGCGGACACCAAATCACGCAGAGATAAGGTGCAAGAACTGCTGCGCTGGTAACCTGAGAGGTAGTCACCGTCTCATAGTTGTTCGAAATACCGATGGTGTCAAGGTCATTCTGAACAGCCGTGACATGCGCCAGCGAATCGGTTCCGGTGGTTGATGTGTTGTCCTGGACAATCAGGATGGTCGGGTCGCCGCCGCCGCCGCCACCGCCGCCATCGCCAAGGTGGCCGATGGTAATCGCGGGAGTGTCAGCAAAAATCTTGTAACCCGTTGTATTGCCGTCGGGGTTACCATCGCCGTCCACGTCAAGCGTGAACATTAAGCGAGGAGTAAAGACAGCCTCGGTGTAGTATTCGTGAATCGGATACTGCTGCGAAGCGGCCGATACTGTGCCGTCGCGGAAGTTCCAAAGGAACCAGTCGTCGGCGAAGCCGTTCACGTTGGTGGTCGGGCCGCCGTAGGGAAATGCCTTGAAGTAAACAGGGTCGCCAACGTTCGCGATGATCGGGTTGGCAAACGCAACTACGCCCAACGGGCCGCCGGTGCCATACTTGACCACCGTGGGATCCTGGGTGTAGGTCCCGCCCGTTATCAGCGTGTTGTCTTTGTCGTACATGTAGATGAATACTTCGTCGGGGACTGTCGGCAGGACATAGTCGTTCCACCACATGTATCCCTTCTCAAAGTACTGGCCATAACGCAGATACTGACCGTTCGGGCCGGTCAGGTAACGGCCGTTGCGGTCAACAAACGGGTCACCAAGCGGCCAGCCAAGGCGGCCGGTGTAGGGTTCGTCAACGCCTACGTTGTAGACGTCGTCCGCCCAGCGCTTGAAGATCGTCCCGAATACAGGGAAAGTCGCCACAGGACCATCGGTAATCTGCTTGCCGATGAGCTCGTCGATCTTGTCTGCCTCAGACGAGGTCAACGCGACCATCCAAGCTTCAGCGCCGTGGATACTCTTGGTAGTGTCAAAGAAGAATTCCTGTACCGACGCGTAGGTCTCATTCGGAGTATTAGGCGCTAATACCGGACTTCCAAGGGCGCCTGTCGGAGCGATGAGGATGTCGTACCAAGCAAAGTTCTCAACCTGAGAGAAGCGCTTCACTTTGGTAGCAAACTGCAGCTTGCTGAAAACATTGCCGTCTACCGTCAGCGCAGCGCTGGGGACGGTCACATAAGTCTGGGACGCAGGATAAGACCACTCGCCCCATTTGCCGCCTACATCGCGGTAGCTCTGGTAGATTGCAGCCAGCGAGCTGTCAGCGCTGTAGCCACTGTTGAACTGGTTGGTAATCGTAATACCACGAAGCACGAATGAGCGCGCAATTTTGTTGAACTGGTTTACACGCTGCAAGCGGTCTTCCAAACGGTCCCCGTCGGAAGCTTCGTCGCTTCCGTATGGCGGATTCGCCAGAGGAGGCGTACCGGGGTAAACAAGCGGGTCATACTCGCCCGCCATAGGGAAGTAATCGGGGTCTGATGGCGGGACAAAGGGATAGCTCGCACCCTTTGAATCCACCACTGGCTCAGCCTGGCGATCCAGCCGCTCGATGTTCGCATTCTCTGAAAGAATGCGCTCAATCGTCAGCTCGGGAGGCGCAGGCGGGGCCTCAACAAGTGCCTGGGGCGTTACCGGCCCTTCCCATCCGGGGTCGGCATAAAGCTCCTGAACCCGGGGGTCAAGCTTGCCTATATCGCCGATGGGAACGCTCGCAGTGCGGTCGCCGCCGCCAGCCGTGCTGTGGGTATCCCCACTCACGCCAGGCAGCAAGCTTGCCGTCCTACGGCCTCCGCCGCAGCTCAAGGCCAGCCCAAGCACCATTACGGCAAGAATCACAAGCGCGATTCTCGCCGTTAATACTGCTTTACGCATGATTCACCTCGCAAGATAATTACGTTGCAATAATAACGGCCATGGGACTTTCATAGCCCCATTGACTTCAAAGTTTGGTTTCGCTGTGCGCCTGAGGAAGACAGTTAGAAAGAAGAGATGGAAACCTTTGTAGCTATACGGATAAGATGATTAAGCCCCAACGCGCATTGCCGCATCCCTGATGGCGCGTGCGCATGCGAATATAAGGTTTCTTCTTTCACTATCAACCTCCTGATTGCAGCTTACCACAATGAAACGAGGATATTAGTTCCGAAGCGGTATCTGATAAGAAAAGGGGAATTGTTACTAGAAGTTCTTAAGGCTTGGGCTTAAGGTTTAAAGCAGAAGCCCCCGCCGGAGCGGGGGCTTCCTTCGTTTCAAGGTGAAACGGATGGTTACATCAGGTCAGGATTTGCAACTTCAATGAGGTTGCGCAAGAGCTGTGTACGTGTACCGCTATCCAAAGAGGAATTGCAGTCATCCCAGCCAGCGCCGTAAACCAAGTTCCTACCGCCGCCGGTAGCGCCGGTAGTATCAAAGTAGTAGGACTTGATGTAGTAGGTGGCCAGGGTGCCCCACTGGATGAGCACGCGAGTGGAGGGAATACGGCCATAGTTGTTGTAGATGTAGAGTGAATTCTGCGGGTAGGCAGACTTGCCATAGTCAACGGGGCCGAGGTTGCTGCCACCAGGGCCGTTCTTGGCGCCGTTGAACAGCGGGCTGTTGTCGTAGTAGGTGGAGTAATAGGAGGTGTAGGCGTAGAGGTAACAGTAAGGGGATTGATCATTACTGATATCCCAGTAATTACGCAGCCATGCGTAATCCAAACCACCACCGATGTAGTAGTAATACTCGTAGGGGCACATCATTATCGCGTCCTTGCCCGAGTTCCAGTAATTCTGGAACAGCGTCTTGAGCGTAGATGTGATGCGTGACGGACTGTAGCTCGTAAGGTGGTCTTTGCCGTGCCAAATGACCATATTTGCGCCAGAGAAATCGGTTGAGGTAACCGCGGATGAGTTCTTCTCTGTGAACCCACAACCGATGCTCGTCAGGTCGTTCTTCAGGGCCGTGATAGACGTTGTTGAAACATCGTCATTAATCAGCAGTACCGGCGAAACGACCTTGACAGGGGAAGGCCACACATAAGTATCCATCGCATTTGGAGCACTCGCGTCGTAAACGCGGATCGCGATGTAGTAGCTGCGGTAGGAAGGTGTGGGGATGGTCAGCGAATAGGTGTAGCTGCCATCAACAAGCGCATGCGGAGTGTGCTGGACACGGTTCTGGAAGGTCACGAAGTTGTAGTCGTAGTCAATCCAGACGCTGTCGTAGGGCGGGTCGCCAAACTCAATCTTGTAATTGAGGTCGAGCGTAACGTTGCCGGTAACCGGATCCTTGGTGTAACCGCTCGCGATCACCGTCCCGTTGTCCATAATGTCCACAGGCTTCGGGCCGGACACGGAAACGAGCACGGAGTCGCTGTCACGCTCAGCCGCCGGAGCAATAGCGTAGGAGCTATAAGACGAGTTGTACACGCGGCAATTCACGGGGAACGGATCGCCTTCAACAGCGGGGCCGATGCCATCGGGGTCAATGCCGCCTGTGTAAGCGTAGGACGTGTACTTCGTCCACGTGCTGTATCCGCCGCTGGGAGTGAACTCCCACTGGTAGATGAGGTTAACACCGCTATTGGCGCGCGCCATGCAGTCAAAGAAGATAGTCTGCGGCCCGCTTCCGGTCGTCACTGAAACCGCCGCGCGCGTGCCAACGGTGTCGCCGTCGCCGCCTGCAATCTCCGAACCATCTTTCGCATAGACATAGGCGAAGACGTCGGCGATATCAACCGGCCCTTCGTATGGGTCAATCGCTTCGCCGCCGCCGCCGCCGCCACCCGCGGTGAAGATCTCAGGGTCAATGTACTGAATCAGATTCTGCAACGCGCCCTTGCGGCCGGGTGTCGTTGGCGTCGTGCTGGTGAAGTAATCCCAGTTGCCGCCAATCCAACAAGCAATACCGCCGTCGCCTGCTGCGTAGTTGTCTCTCGCAAGGCCTTCTACGTAATACGGCGTGTATCCATACTCACCGCACAACGTACGCGTCGCGCTGCCGCCGTTGTAGTAGTAGTAGTAAGCCTCGGTGCAGGGGCTTACATAATTGGAGTTCAATTGGGAAATGCTGCCGCCTGGCCCGGAGCCCAGGACGTAAGCGTTACCATAGTAGTCGGAACCGCTTGTTACCCAATAAGACTGGTACCACGACCAGAAGCTGGTGGTATGGCCCATCATCTGGTAGAACGCGGAGTCATAGCAAGTGTATAGGTACTGGTAAGGAATGAACAGGTTCCCGTGGTTCGTCTGCACGTAGGTGCGCAGGAAGGTCTGCTCCGTGGTGTCAATCTGGCTTGAAGAAGCAGGCGCACACCAAATAACGAGCAGGTAAGGCTGCAGCGTCGCTGCTCCTGCAACCTCTGTGCGGGTTTTGAAATCGTAACTCACGCCAAGCGCGGTCAGGTCGGTCTTGACGGCGTTGGCGTTCGTCGTCCCGCCAGTGTCTTCCACAACTAGAACCGGGTTGCCGCCGCCGCCGCCACCGCCGCCTGCGCCTAGGTGGCCGATGTTGATCTCAGGCGCGTTGGCAAATACCTTGTAGCCAACGGTGTTGCCGTCGGGGTTGCCGTCGCCGTCAGCGTCAAGCGTGAACATAACACGAGCAGTGTACTTCGCCTCAACGAAATACTGGTGAATTGGGAAGAACTCGGACGCGGCCGATACCGTGCCGTCGCGGAAGTTCCATAGGCACCAGTCGTCGGCAAAGCCGTTCACGTTGGTGGTCGGGCCGCCGTAGGGGAACGCCTTGAAGTAAATCGGGTCGCCAACGTTCGCGATGAGCGGGTTGGCAAACACGTTCACGCCCAGCGGGCCGCCCGTGCCATACTTGACGACAACCGGGTCCTGCGTGTAGGTCCCGCCGGTTATCAGCGTGCAAGCCTTGTCGTACATGTAGATGTATACTTCGTCAGGGACTGTCGGCAGGACATAGTCGTTCCACCACATGTAGCCCTTCTCAAAGTACTGGCCGTAACGCAGATATTGCCCAGCCGGGCCCGTTAGGTAACGCCCGCTGCGGTCAACAAACGGGTCACCAAGCGGCCACCCAAGGCGGCCGGTCCAAGGCTCGTCAACGCCCACGTTGTAGACGTCATCCGCCCAGCGCTTGAATATCGTCCCGAATACCGGGAACGTCGCCACCGGGCCATCGGTAATCTGCTTGTCAATGAGTTCCTGGATCTTGTCCTCTTCCGACGAGGTCAACGCGACCATCCAGGCTTCAGCGCCGGCGATGCTCATCGCCGTATCAAAGTAGAACTCCTGCACCGCCGCATAAGTCTCGTTCGGCGGCTGCGGTGACATCGCAGACGGCCCGCGCACGTCAAGCGGGGCAATCAAGATGTCATACCACGCGAAGTTCTCTACCTGCGAGTAACGCTTCACCTTGGAAGCCATCTGCAGCTTGTCAAAGATGTAGCCGTATACGTCTATCCCGGGATCGGGAACGGTTACGTAGGTCTGCGGTGCGGGATATGACCACTCGCCCCAACGGCCGTCAACCTCGCGGTAGCTCTGGTAGACCGCAGCCAACGCGCTGTCGCCCGCATAGCCACGGTTGAATTGGTTGGTGATGGTCTCTCCGCGCCATACAAAGGAACGCGAAATCTTGTTGAATTGGTCCACCCTCTGCAGGCGGTCTTCCAGGCGGTCGCCGTCGGCAGCGGAGTCGCTGCCCCACGGCGGGTTCGCCAGCGGAGGAGACCCCGGGTAGATGTTTGCCGCATACTCTCCCGCCATCGGGAAGTAGTCGGGATCGGCAGGCGGAACGAAGGGATAACTCACACCCTTCGCATCCACTACCGGCTCCACATTGCGGTCCAGCCTCTCAATGTTCGCATTCTCTGAAAGAATGCGCTCAATCGTCAGCTCAGGGGGAGCCGGCGCGCCTTCCACCGGCGGCACCGGGGTTACCGGGCCTTCCCAGCCGGGGTCGGCATACAATTCCTGTAACCGTGGATCAAGCTTGCCGATATCGCTCAACGGAACGCTCGCAGAACGGTCGTTGCCGCCCGCCGTGCTGTGGGTATCCCCACTCACTCCCGGCAGTACGCTTGCCGTCCGGTGCCCGCCGCCGCAACTCAAGGCCAGCCCAAGCACGATTATAGCCAGGACGACGGATAGTGCCCTGACTACTAATACTGCTTTACGCATAATTCACCTCGCTCAAATAACACCGATGATTTGATGATATAAAACCGTTCCCAGTGCTCACTCCATTCCCGCTAGCCCATTATCAGAAGAATTACCATGCGAGAGTGCGCCGCTAGCTAAAGCGGCTGGAGTTGATTTCCGGCCTAGAGACCAAGGAAATTATACCAGCCCATTTCAGCCAGCGAACCACTCCACTTGTAGAGTTACTCCTACACGAGCTAAAAGCAGAATATATACTATGTTCTGATAAGAATAATGACTAGTATTTAAAGCAGAAGCCCCCGCCGAAGCGGGGGCTTCCTTCGTTTCAAGGTGAAACGGCTCGTTACATAATGTCGGGATTCGCAACTTCAATCAGGTTGCGAAGTAGCCCATGACGGCCAGCAGTTCCAGACATTGACGAGGTGTTCGTGTCAAACCAAGCGCTTCCGTAGGGGACATTCGTCCCACCGCCTGTAGTTACGAACTTCCAGCACTTTGCGTAGTAGCTATAGGCATAACCGCCTTGGATTAGCTTCTCAGTGCTGTCAATACGGTTGTAGTAGTTATAGGCGCGAGTTGAGTGTTGAGGCGAGGGTGACTTACCGTAGTAGATGTTGTTGCAGGTTCCACCGGGGCCGCTGTTAGCGCCATTGAAGGTTGGGCAGTTGTCGTAGTAGTAGCTGTAGTAGCTGCTGTAAGCGTAGAGGTAGCAATAAGGCGACTGGTCTTGGCTGATATCCCAGTAGTTACGCAGCCAGTTGTAGTCCGAACCGCCGCCGATGTAGTAGTAATACTCGTAGGGGATAATCATCAGCGTATCGCCGCCCGCGTTCCAATAGTTGGTGAACAGCGTCTTCAGCGTTGAAGTAATGCGGGAGGGGCTGTAACTCGTAGCGTTATCCTTGCCATGCCAGATAACTAGTTGTGCGCCCGAGAAATCAGCCGCCGTAACGGCAGATGAGCTCTTCTCAGTGTAGCCAAGCCCGATGAGGCTAAGATCTCCGGTGATTGCAGAATAGGCTCCTGAGGAGAGGTCGTCAACGATGAGCAATACTGGCGCGCCGATACTTACCGGGTCAATCCACGCGTAAGTGTCCATATCATTCGGCGCGCTGTCGTCATAAACCCTTATGGCAATGTAATACTCCCTAAGATTCTGCATCAGGGATTACAACATCGAAGCTATAGCTCCCTTCGCCGGGGGTTGGGGTGACTTGGATGCGGTCTTGGAAACTTACGAAGTTGTAGTCGTAGTCAACCCAGACGCTGTCGTAGGGCGGGTCGCCGTTGGCAATCTTGTAGCTGATGTTAACGGTAACATCGCCTGTTACATCGTCCTTCTCGTAAGAGCCTGCAAAGACCGTGCCGTTATCAGAAATATCAACGGGCAGCGGCCCATGAACTTCAACCAGCACGGAGTCGCTGTCACGCTCAGTCACCGGAGCGACAGCGTAGGAGCTGAAGGACGAGTTGTAGACGCGGACGTTAACCGGGAACGGATCGCCCTCAATCAGTGGCCCAATGCCGTCGGGATCAATGCCGCCGGTGTAAGCGTAGGACGTGTACTTCGTCCACGTGCTGTATCCGCCGCTGGGAGTGAACTCCCACTGGTAGATGAGGTTAACACCGCTATTGGCGCGCGCCATGCAGTCAAAGAAGATAGTCTGCGGCCCGCTGCCGGTCGTCACTGAAACCGCCGCGCGCGTGCCAACGGTGTCGCCGTCGCCGCCTGCAATCTCCGAACCATCTTTCGCATAGACATAGGCGAAGACGTCGGCGATATCAACCGGCCCTTCGTATGGGTCAATCGCTTCGCCGCCGCCGCCGCCGCCACCCGCGGTGAAGATCTCAGGGTCAATGTACTGAATCAGATTCTGCAACGCGCCCTTGCGGCCGGGGGTCGCAGGGGTTGTGCCGGTGAAGGCGTCCCAGTTGGCGCCAACCCAACAAGCCATGCCGCCATCGCCTGCGGTGTAGTTGTCGCGCAAAAGCCCCTCTACGTAATACGGCGTGTATCCATACTCGCCGCACATGGTCTTCGTCGCGCTGCCGCCGTTGTAGTAGTAGTAGTAGGCTTCTGTGCAGGGACTCACGTAAGTTGAGTTCAATTGGGAAATGCTGCCGCCGGGGCCGGAGCCCAGGACGTAAGCGTTACCATAGTAGTCGGAACCGCTCGTCACCCAATAAGACTGGAACCACGTCCAGAAACTCGTGGTATGGCCCAGCATCTGGTAGAAGGCGGAGTCATAGCATGTGTATAGGTACTGGTAAGGAATGAACAGGTTCCCGTGGTTCGTCTGCACGTAGGTGCGCAGGAAGGTCTGCTCCGTGGTGTCAATCTGGCTTGAAGAAGCAGGCGCACACCAAATAACGAGCAGGTAAGGCTGCAGCGTCGCTGCTCCTGCAACCTCTGTGCGGGTTTTGGAATCGTAACTCACGCCAAGCGCGGTCAGGTCGGTCTTGACGGCGTTGGCGTTCGTCGTCCCGCCAGTGTCTTCCACAACTAGAACCGGGTTGCCGCCGCCGCCGCCACCGCCGCCTGCGCCTAGGTGGCCGATGTTGATCTCAGGCGCGTTGGCAAATACCTTGTAGCCAACGGTGTTGCCGTCGGGGTTGCCGTCGCCGTCAGCGTCAAGCGTGAACATAACACGAGCAGTGTACTTCGCCTCAACGAAATACTGGTGAATTGGGAAGAACTCGGACGCGGCCGATACCGTGCCGTCGCGGAAGTTCCATAGGCACCAGTCGTCGGCAAAGCCGTTCACGTTGGTGGTCGGGCCGCCGTAGGGGAACGCCTTGAAGTAAATCGGGTCGCCAACGTTCGCGATGAGCGGGTTGGCAAACACGTTCACGCCCAGCGGGCCGCCCGTGCCATACTTGACGACAACCGGGTCCTGCGTGTAGGTCCCGCCGGTTATCAGCGTGCAAGCCTTGTCGTACATGTAGATGTATACTTCGTCGGGGACTGTCGGCAGGACATAGTCGTTCCACCACATGTAACCCTTCTCAAAGTACTGGCCGTAACGCAGATATTGCCCAGCCGGGCCCGTCAGGTAACGCCCGCTGCGGTCAACAAACGGGTCGCCAAGCGGCCACCCAAGGCGGCCGGTCCAAGGCTCGTCAACGCCCACGTTGTAGACGTCATCCGCCCAGCGCTTGAATATCGTCCCGAATACCGGGAACGTCGCCACCGGGCCATCGGTAATCTGCTTGTCAATGAGCTCCTGGATCTTGTCCTCTTCCGACGAGGTCAACGCGACCATCCAGGCTTCTGCGCCGGCGATGCTCATCGCCGTATCAAAGTAGAACTCCTGCACCGCCGCATAAGTCTCGTTCGGCGGCTGCGGTGACATCGCAGACGGCCCGCGCACGTCAAGCGGGGCAATCAAGATGTCATACCACGCGAAGTTCTCTACCTGCGAGTAACGCTTCACCTTGGAAGCCATCTGCAGCTTGTCAAAGATGTAGCCGTATACGTCTATCCCGGGATCGGGAACGGTTACGTAGGTCTGCGGTGCGGGATATGACCACTCGCCCCAACGGCCGTCAACCTCGCGGTAGCTCTGGTAGACCGCAGCCAACGCGCTGTCGCCCGCATAGCCACGGTTGAATTGGTTGGTGATGGTCTCTCCGCGCCATACAAAGGAACGCGGAGATCTTGTTGAATTGGTCCACCCTCTGCAGGCGGTCTTCCAGGCGGTCGCCGTCGGCAGCGAAGTCGCTGCCCCACGGCGGGTTCGCCAGCGGAGGAGACCCCGGGTAGATGTTTGCCGCATACTCTCCCGCCATCGGGAAGTAGTCGGGATCGGCAGGCGGAACGAAGGGATAACTCACACCCTTCGCATCCACTACCGGCTCCACATTGCGGTCCAGCCTCTCAATGTTCGCATTCTCTGAAAGAATGCGCTCAATCGTCAGCTCAGGGGGAGCCGGCGCGCCTTCCACCGGCGGCACCGGGGTTACCGGGCCTTCCCAGCCGGGGTCGGCATACAATTCCTGTAACCGTGGATCAAGCTTGCCGATATCGCTCAACGGAACGCTCGCAGAACGGTCACTGCCGCCACCCGCCGTGCTGTGGGTATCCCCACTCACTCCCGGCAGTACGCTTGCCGTCCGGTGCCCGCCGCCGCAACTCAAGGCCAGCCCAAGCACGATTATAGCCAGGACGATGGATAGCGCCCTGACTACTAATACTGCTTTACGCATAATTCACCTCGCTCAAATAACACCGATGATTTGATGATATAAAACCGTTCCCCGAACTCACTCCATTCCCGCTAGCCCATTATCAGAATAATTACTATGCGAGAGTGCGCCGTTAGCTAAAGCGGCTGGAGATTATTTCCGACCTAGAGACCAGGGATATTATACCATACAATTCGCGGTTAATGAACTACCCGCCCAGTTTTTAAGCTTCACCCTTCTAGGAGTAACTACGTTCATATACTTCTAACCCGTAGCTTTTCATCAAAATAAATCTGTATGCATAGCCATATGTATTCTTATGTGCTTGATAGGATGACGAGCAGAAGGATTGGCTTTAAGCAGTCACTAAGTGGCTAAAATCACATATTTGCGCTGCCCGAAGCTAGAGTTAGATAAGAAATAATCTTAGCGAAAGGTGGGTATTACTAACTAGGATTGAAAGAGCCCGTGCTTAAGCAGGCGGGTTGGAAGCTATTAAAGGTAGCAGTGTGCAGGCAAATTAGAAGGATGTTAGGCTGCTTAATAAGCCAGGGCCCCCGCCAAGGCGGGGGCCCTTTCTTTGAGACGGAAACCAACTTGAGAGATTAGATCAGGCTGGAATCCATGTATTCAATGATGTTCCAGAGAGCGCCTTTACGGCCGGGAGTGGAGGGGTAAGTGGAGGTAAAGGCGTCCCAGTTGGCGCCTATCCAGCCGGCCTTGCCGCCTGCACCTGCGGTGTAGTTATCACGAACGAGGCCCTCTGCATAATAGTAGCCATAGCCGTACTCATAGCAGATAGACCTGGTTTCGCCACTAGATCCGTTGAGGATGTAGTAGTAGTAGGCTTCGGTACAGGGGCTTACGGTGGAAGAGCTCATGTAGGAGATGCTGCCGCCAGGCCCTGATGCCATGACGTACGAGTAACCGTAGTAGTTGTTACCGTCGCACGGCCAGGTTGACTGGTACCATGACCAGAAGCTGTACTGGTGGCCGAGCATCTGGTAGAAGGATGTGTTGGAGTATTGGTTGTAGAGGTATTGGTAAGGTA
The DNA here is from genome assembly GCA_963749125.1 of uncultured bacterium. Taxonomy (GTDB): domain Bacteria; phylum 4484-113; class 4484-113; order 4484-113; family 4484-113; genus JBBIJQ01. Next base: position 70,799 of record CAVVLL010000015.1, on the reverse strand, counting down.
GGAATAGGTTGCCGTGCTGGACGGTCACGTAGTTGATAAGGATATTCTCCTCAGCCGACGAAATCTGGCTTGAGCTGTTAGTGCAGCACCAGATAACCAGCTTGTAGGAGGCTAGGTCGGACCCACTGGAGATTGAAGATGAGTTAATCTCGGTGTATCCAGCCCCTAGAGCGGTAAGGTCGGTCTTGATAGCAGTCATGTTCGAGCTACCGCCATCGTTCACGACCGCGATTTCCGTGCCACCCTTGACCGGCTGCGCCCAAACGTAGGTATCGGAGAGGTTGGGCGCATCGGCATCGTTCACGCGGATGGCAATGTAATAGCTGTGGCCCGGGGTGACATCAGGGATGGTCAGTGTATAGCTGGCCGAACCCTCGCCGGGAGTCGGCGTAACTTCAACCCGGTTCTGGAAAGTAACGAAGTTGTAGTCGTAATCGATCCAGACGCTGTCGTAGGGGGGCGCGCCGTTAGACACGCGGTAGAGGACCTGGAAGGTAATATCGCCATTACCGTCAGGAGTATAAGACATCCCAGGGAAGGTTGAGCCGTTGTCTGTGATGTCAATGGGTAGCGGCCCGTAAACCTGAATCAGCACCGAGTCGTTATCGCGCTCAGTCGTCGGAGCGATAGCGTAAGAACTATAGATGGAGTTGTAGCAGCGGACGTTCACCGGGAACGGATCGCCCATCGTCGCCGGGCCGGTGCCGTCGGGGTCAACGCCGCCGTTGTAAGCGTAGGAAGTGTACTTCGTCCAAGTACCGAATCCTGCGCTGGGCATAAACTCCCACTGGTAGATAAGGTTAACATCCTTCTTAGCGCGCGCCATGGCTTCAAAGTAGATGGTCTTGGGTGTGCTGATCACGGAGACGATAGCGCGGTTGAGGCCATCATCGCCGTTGCCGCCGGTGAGGTCGCCGCTGTTGCGGTCATAAACCCAAGCGAAGACATCAGCAATGTCCACCGGGCCGTCGTAAGGATCAACAGGATCCAGGCCGCCAGGGCCGCCTGCTGAAAGCAGCGAAGGATCGATCAGGTTGAGGATGTTCTGCATCAGGCCTTTCTTGCCGGGGCCGGCAGGGACTGTGCTGGCGATGTGATCCCATTGCAGGCCGAAGTAAGCCATCTTGCCGTTTACGCCAGCACCGTTGGCGTCGCGAATCCACGTAGTCCAGTAGTATTCATACGCGCCGTGTCCCCACTTGGTGACATCTGCCAGCGCATAGTAGTAATAGAGGTAAGCCCACGTGTATTCGTAACCGTTGCTGGGGTTGATTGACCAATTAATCTGGCTGATGCTGCCGCCGGGGCCGCTGCCCAGGGGGAAGCCCGTGGTCACGATGCCGTAGCCGGAACCGTAACCGTAGTTGTAGTTAGGATAGTAATACTGTGATGAACCAAGGAAGTTCGCCCATGTCGTATCGTAGTAGTCATACGGATACGGGCTGCCCCAGTTGATCATCAGGTTCTTGTTGTTCACCGAGCAAACGTTGTAGAGAATCTGCTTCTCGGTCGGTGTGACTGCTCCAGAAGAGCCGTATTGGCTCCACGTCGGGCACCAAATTGTCAGCAGATAAGTAGCCAGCACGGAAGCGCTGGTCACCTGCGCTGAAGTCTTGGTGTCATAAGTGATGCCGAGGTCTGTCAGTGTCTGGCCAAGAGCGGTCACAGTGCTGGTCGCGCCGTCGTTGACGATGCAGATGTTAGCAGTTGCACCGCCGCCGCCGGGCGCGCCTAGGTGGCCGATGTTGATTTCAGGGGCATCAGCGAAGCAGACATTAGTAGGCGTTGCGCCGTCGCCGTTGCCGTCGCCATCAACGTCAAGAACCAGCATAACGCGCGCCGTGAACTTCGCTTCAGTGAAGTAGTCGTGCGTGCGGGTTAGGTTGGTGCCGTCGCCGATGTAGTAGTTGCCGTCGCGGAAGTTCCAAACGAAGATGTCATCGTTGAAACCGTTGGCGTTAGTCGTCGGGCCGCCATACGGGAACGCATGGAAGTAGACAGGGTCGCCAACGTTCGCGACGGATGGTGAAGCAGTTATGCCCATCCCAAGCGGGCCGCCGAGACCGTAACGCACAACCATCGTGTCCTGCGTGTAGGTTCCGCCGGTGTCCAGCGTGGAGGCTTTGTCATACATGTAAACATAGAGCTCATCGGGCGTGTTCGGGTCAATGTAGTCGTTCCACCAAATGAAGCCCTTCTCAAACATCTGGCCGTAACGGTAGTACTGGCCGAGCGGGCCGATGATGACACGGCCGCTGCGGTCAATGTAGGGGTCGCCCATGGGCCAGCCAAGGCGGCCTTCCCACGGCTGAATCAAAGTTGAGCCGCGGTCGTCAATCCAACGCTGCATTAGCAAGCCAAACGTGCCGAACGTCGCGAACGGCGCGTTCTCCGTGCCCTGCTTCGTGATGATCGTCTGGATGTTGGTGTTTTCCGAGCTGAACAGCTTGACCATCAATGTGCCGGCCAGTGAGCCGTTCTCTTCCCAACCCAATCCAGCGGTCTGGATGAACGGGTTCTTCTCGGGGTCGTAAGACCAGGCCTGGTAATCGGCCAGGGTCTCGTTGGGGCTGCTCGGAATTGACTGATAGTGCGCGTTCGAGTTCGTCTTGACCTCGCTCGCAGGCGCGATCATGATGCTGAACCAGCGCATATCAGTAATGTCGGAGAAACGCTTGACCTTCACCACGAGGTTCTCGGACTTGTAATACATTCCCGAGACGCGGTATGGCCTCGTCAGGAACGAGTTCTCCGCCTCGCGGTAAATAAGCTCGCCGGTGGGAATGGTTCCCGCTTCAGTCCTGATGGATTGGTAAACGGCTGAAACAGCCGTCCCAGCCACCGATGTGCCGCGGTTGAAGTTGTTGGGAGTGTTGATGCCGCGCTTTACGAAGCTGGCATAAGTGAAAATCCCAAGCGGGTCAGCGTTCGCGAACAGGTCTTCAATGCGGTCATTGTTCACATCCTTGCCGAACGGCGGGCCCGGCGGAGGAGGCGGCGGATCCCAGTCAAGGAGGTCGTACTCGCCAAGAGCCGGGAAGTAGTCCGGGTCAGCAGGAGGAACGTAAGCGTAGCTGGAACCCTTCACCGGAACTATCGGGTCCTCGCTGCGAGCCATTTCGCCGGACTCGCCGATGAGTCCCTCGCGAACAGCAAGAAATTCCTCTACTGTCATCGCCGGTGGCATTGGGTGCCCCGCAAACCGGCGGTATAGATGTCGGTGGGCCGTTCCACCCTGGGTGCGCCAGGTAGCCTTGTACCTCTGCGCTAAGGTTGGGGATATCTGCCTCGGTGAATTCGTAACCGGCGTCGCTTGTTACCGCGTTACGATCCAGAGACGGCATCGTTGAGCGCGTCGCTCCCTTGCCGCCTCCGCAGGACATCACCCCCATCAACATCGCCAGGAGTATCAATATACCCCAGGCCTTCAAATAATGAATCCTCATAAACCTCACCTCTGTATAGGGTGTAATAAAGATGCAACACACGCAATTCAGCGGGGGGTAGCCCCCATGGCTAAACAACTCAACGTGGCGTGCACACGTTGAATGTTGAATTACAGCTTTTTGTTAGGCCCAATGTTGCGCAACACCTGAAGATGCGCGCATCTCCATTCGCTTGGAAACCAAGCGATAATACCTAACGCCGCTTTAGTATACCATAGAATCTCCCACTAGCTCCGCGCCCTGAAGGCTCTTTGTTGTCGCTTCACAACTGAATTAGCATGTTAGCAAGCGCAATTCCTTTAAATAGCCAGGGCCCCCGCCTAAGCGGGGGCCCTTTCTTTTAGGCTGAATTGAGGGTTAGCGAACTAAATGTAGTTCGGGTCAATTGCCTCAATAACATTCCACAGGACACCCTTGCGCCCAGGAGTGGATGGGCTAGTGCCAGTGAAGGTGTCATAGGCCATGTAGCCTCCCCACCAAACGCCCCAACCAAGGTGGTCGCCTGCGGTGCCGTTGTCATAAGCGATGCCCTGGAGGTAGCCAGTTGGGCTGGACTGCCAACCAAAGACAGGCTTGTAACCTGACCGTAGGTCTGAGCCAACAGACGCCATCAACGGAGAGGAATTGGTGTTGTTGCCTTCCAATAGCTGGGTGATGCCGTTTCCGCCCGGCCCGTTGTAGGGCAGGTAGGTGCTGTTGTAGATAGACAGGTAGAAAGGAGCGGAGTTGCCCGACGTCCACCAACTGCAGTTGGAGATGCCCATGCGATTCATCATGGTATTCGCGCCGGACAGGTAAACCGGGCCAGGCCACATCAGGATCACGTTACCATCGGCGTTATCAATGTAGCCGGAAATCGCGTTCTGGTAAGTGGATGACATGTTCTGGTAGTTGCCGGGATAGTAGTCGCCGCGAACCCAGATAACCAGGTCGTAATCCTGGAGGCTCTGCCAGTTGCTCACCGAGGTATAGGTCATTGAGTAATAGCTATTGCCCAACGCTGCGAGGTCAGCCTTGACCGCGTTCGTCGGAGCAGTAGCGTAATACTCGCCTTCCACAACCAGGATCTTGCCGCCGGCTACCTTCGCAGGCAGCGTCCATGCGTAGGTGTCCATGCCGTTCGGAGCATCCGCGTCAGTCACGCGGATTGCGATGTAGTAGTCCTTACCCCTAGTCACGTTAGGAATAGTCAGGGTGTAAACGCTAGAACCTTCGCCCGGCGTAGGAGTTACCTGAACGCGGTTCTGGAAAGTGACGAAGTTGTAGTCGTAGTCAATGTAGACCGTATCATACGGCGGAATACCGTTAGCGATCTTGAAGTTGACATCGAAGCTGATGTTGTTGCTGCCATCCGGCACAAAAGCATTGCCGGGGAAGGTTGAGCCGTCGTCGGTGATATCCACGGGCATTGCGCCGTGAACCTCAACGAGGACGGAGTCGCTATCGCGCTCAGTCGGCGGAGCAAGATCGTAGGAGCTGTAAGACGAGTTGTAAACGCGGACGTTAACCGGGAACGGATCGCCCTCAAGAGCCGGGCCAGGGCCGTCGGGATCAACGCCGCCGTTGTAAGCGTATGACGTGTACTTCGTCCATGTGCCATAGGTTCCAGTGGGAAGGAACTGCCACTGGTAGATTAGGTCAACACTGCTTTGGGCGCGCGCCATAGCTTCGTAGTAGATAGTCTTGGGATTGCCAGTACCGATGACCGATACGACTGCGCGGTCTGCGAGGATGTCGCCGTTGCCGCCGGTGAGGTCGCCGCTGTTGCGGTCATAAACCCAAGCGAAGACATCGGCAATGTCCACCGGGCCGTCGTAAGGGTTAATTGGGTCATCGCCGCCGCCGCCGCCGCCTGCAGGAACCAGGATATCTGGATCTATCCAGTTGAGCAGGTTCCACAGTAGGCCAGAGCGGCCAGCGCCGGCAGGAACGGAGGTGGTCCACTTGTGCCACTGAGTGCCAATAGCCACAAACATACCGCCGTCACCGGTAGGCAGGTTGTCACGCGCAACGCCGGTGCGCTGACTGCTGTAGCTCAGCAGAGTGGTGGTGTTGGGCATGCCCATCGTGTAGCCAAGCCCCTGCCAAATGTTCTCGCGGTACATCATCGTGAGGTTGCCGCCGGGGCCATTCTGGAGTGGCGATTCTACTGTGTTGTAACTGCAGGCAGTATAAGCCGAGTTCCAGGCGGCATCCATCATCTGGTGCCATGTCGGGTAGCCGTCGTAGTTGTTATACAGGCCTGTAGTGAGCAGAACGTAGTTGCCGCCGTTTTGAATGTAGGGGATGATCTTCGCCCGCTCGCCCGAGTCTACTTGCAGGTCGTAGAAGTCGTAAGACTGCGTGCCTTTCGGCGGGCACCAGATTACGCACAGATAAGGTTCCATAATCGCCGTGCTCGTAACCTGGGCGGTAGTCAAAGTGTCGTAGTTGCCAGAGAGCCCGATAGCGTCAAGGTCATTCTGAACAGCTGTGACATGCGCCAGCGAGTCGGTTCCGGTGGTAGATGTAGTGTCCTGGACAATCAGGATGGTCGGGTCACCGCCGCCGCCACCGCCGCCACCATCGCCGAGGTGGCCGATGTTGATTTCAGGGGCATCAGCGAAGCAGACATTAGTCGGCGTTGCGCCATCGCCGGCGCCGTCGCCGTTCGTGTCGAGAACCAGCATGACGCGCGCCGTGAACTTCGCTTCAGTGAAGTAGTCGTGCGTGCGGGTTAGGCCGGTGCCGTCGCCGATGTAGTAGTTGCCGTCGCGGAAGTTCCAAACGAAGATATCGTCAAGGAATCCGTTGGCGTTAGTCGTCGGGCCGCCATACGGGAACGCATGGAAGTAGACAGGGTCGCCAACGTTCGCGACGGTCGGCATCACGGTAATGCCCATCCCAAGCGGGCCGCCGAGACCGTAACGCACAACCATCGTGTCCTGCGTGTAGGTTCCGCCGGTGTCCAGCGTGGAGGCTTTGTCATACATGTAGACATAGAGCTCATCGGGCGTGTTCGGGTCAATGTAGTCGTTCCACCAAATGAAGCCCTTCTCAAACATCTGGCCGTAACGGTAGTACTGGCCGAGCGGACCGATAATGACACGGCCGCTGCGGTCAATGTAGGGGTCGCCCATGGGCCAGCCAAGGCGGCCTTCCCACGGCTGAAATCAAAGTTGAGCCGCGGTCGTCAATCCAACGCTGCATTAGCAGGCCAAACGTGCCGAACGTTGCGAACGGCGCGTTCTCCGTGTTTTGCTTCGTGATGATAGCTTGGATTTTAGTGTTTTCCGAGCTGAACAGCTTGACCATCAATGTGCCGGCCAGTGAGCCGTTCTCTTCCCAACCCAATCCAGCGGTCTGGATGAACGGGTTCTTCTCGGGGTCGTAAGACCAGGCCTGGTAATCGGCCAGGGTCTCATTCGGGCCGCTCGGAATTGACTGATAGTGAGCGTTCGAGTTCGTCTTGACCTCGCTCGCAGGCGCGATCATGATGCTGAACCAGCGCATATCAGTAATGTCGGAGAAACGCTTGACTTTCACCACGAGGTTCTCGGACTTGTAATACATTCCCGAAACGCGGTATGGCCTCGTCAGGAACGAGTTCTCCGCCTCGCGGTAAATAAGCTCGCCGGTGGGAATGGTTCCCAGTTCAGTCCTGATTGACTGGTATACGGCCGATACGGCAGCGCCAGCCACCGATGTGCCGCGGTTGAAGTTGTTGGGAGTGTTGATGCCGCGCTTTACAAAGCTGGCATAAGTGAGAATCCCAAGCGGGTCAACGTTGACGAACAAGTCTTCATGACGGTCGTTGTTCGCATCCTTGCCGAACGGCGGGCCCGGCGGAGGAGGCGGCGGATCCCAGTCAAGGAGGTCGTACTCGCCAAGAGCCGGGAAGTAGTCCGGGTCAGCAGGAGGAACGTAAGCGTAGCTGGAACCCTTCACCGGAACTATCGGGTCCTCGCTGCGAGCCATTTCGCCGGACTCGCCGATGAGCCCCTCGCGAATAGCTAGGAATTCCTCTACTGTCATCGCCGGTGGCATTGGTGCCCCGGAAACCGGCGGTATAGATGTCGGTGGGCCGTTCCACCCTGGGTGCGCCAGGTAGCCTTGTACCTCTGCGCTAAGGTTGGGGATATCTGCCTCGGTGAATTCGTAACCGGCGTCGCTTGTTACCGCGTTACGATCCAGAGACGGCATCGTTGAGCGCGTTGCTCCCTTGCCGCCTCCGCAGGACATCACCCCCATCAACATCGCCAGGAGTATCAATATACCCCAGGCCTTCAAATAATAAATCCTCATGAACCTCACCTCTTAGAATAATGGTGGTTGAATAATGCCGACCTTGATTCCCCTTGGGGAAGGCAAAAAAGAAATGAAGACTTGCTGAGGCACGCGCGCACAATGAAACGCGTTTACCCATGCATTGCTGCATAGGTGCCAACGAGGCTGCTCCCCAAAGAAAAACACGGTCGTTTCCTCCGATTGCGCGGCAACCAACACAGCCAACTCCGCGCCTTATAACAATACCATTAACCGGCCTTATCTGCAAGCAAAACACGCTTTTCAATTAGGGGCTGATGGGATTGTTTATTAGCCGTTATTAAGCTTTATCCTTAGGAATGACCACAGGCGGCTTATAGGGTATAATTCGCACTCCCTTTAAGGGGCATGAATGAGGTGAAGAATGCAATCCGAACTCGTGGAAAGAGTTGAAAACCGTGCGACGGTCAGGGTTAGCCTGGACGCCAAGGAAGTAAACCGGTATTTCAGCGCCGTTTATGAGCACTACAACCAGCACTTGAAGCTGCCCGGCTTCCGCAAGGGCAAGATACCCCGCAACATCATAACGAGCCGCGTCGGCGCAGAGGATATCGCCCGCCAGGCGCAGGATGATATCAAGGAGGCCGCGGTCAACCACAGCCTCAACGAGCTGGGGCTTGAGGCGCGCTCGGGCAACGTGGAGTATAAGGACGAGCGCCCTGCGGTTGAGAACGAGCCTTACGAAGTCGTTTACGAGATACCGCTGCTGCCGGAAGTAGCGCTTCCCGATTACAAGGGCTTCAGCATCCCCATCAAACGCGTCGTCATCACAGACGACATGACGCGCCGTTACCGCGAGAAACTCCTGGAGCGCTTCATCAAGTATGAAGACAAGGCAGGCGCGGCAGAGATGGGCGACGCCATCACATACGACTTGAAAACGACCTTTGACGACGGCGAGAAGCCTGCCCCGCTTGCGCATAAGGACACGCTGCACATCCTTGGCGAGGAAGGAAACCTTCCCGGCTACGACGAACATCTTGCAGGCGCGAAGGCCGGCGACAAGCTGACCTTTGAATACGTGATGCCTAACGAGTTCCCAAGGCAGGAAGTCGCAGGCAAGACGCTCATCTTTGAAGCCGCCGTGAATACTGTGCAGGCCGTGAAGCGCCCTGAAGTCACTGCTTCATTCGTGAAGGAAAACTTTAAGGTGGAATCGGTGGAGGAGTTTGAGCGCTACATCCAGGAAGCGCTTGAATACGAACTCGCCGAGGAGGAAAAGGGATACAAGCAGGAAGTGTCTCTATCGCACCTCCTGGGCAGGATGGCGGTGGCCGTCTCCGAGGATATGATTAAGGAAGAGACCGACTACCTCGTCAGCTCGCACGAGCGCAACCTGCGCGCGCGCGGTCATTCGCTCGCGGAGATGCTCAAAGACCGCGACATGCCGCTTGAAGAATACCGCAACAGCCTGCGCGAAGAAGCCACGCGGCGGCTCAAGGAGTTCCTCGCCGTGCGTGCCATCGCCAAGGCCGAGAGCATCCGCGTCACCGACGAGGAGATGTCGCGGTATGCGGCGAGCATGATGCGCCAATACAACGTCAAATCCAAGGACATGAAGAAGCTGCTGCAAAACCGCGAGTTCCTAAACGACGCGATGATGGAAATAATGCGCGCCAAGGTGTTCAAGCACATCGCGGAGAGCGCGAGTTTCTACTACGAAGACGAAGAGCCCGCGCCGAAGCCTGAGGCCGGGGCCGGAAGCGAAACGGCGGAAACCAACGAGGGCCAGCAATAATGGGGGATACGATGGACAAGAAAATTCGCGGATACCAGTACATACCTTACGTGATTGAGCAGTCGGCATACGGCGAGCGCGGCTACGACATTTACTCGCGCCTGCTTAAGGACCGCATCGTTTTCATCGGCACCGAGATTGACGACCAACTCGCCAATGCGGTCATCGCCCAGCTCCTCTTCCTGGAAAAGGAAGACCCGAGCAAGGACATCGACATCTACATCAACTCGCCGGGCGGGACGGTCATTGACGGCCTCGCCATCTACGACACGATGCAGCTCATCAAGCCCGACGTGAGCACCATCTGCGTGGGGCTTTCTGCGAGCATGGGGGCGATACTGCTCACGGGCGGCGCAAAGGGCAAACGGTTTGCGCTTCCCAACTCACGCTTGATGATCCACCAGCCCGCAGGCGGCGTCCACGGCTCTGCATCTGACGTGGAGATTCAAGTGAAGGAGATCATAGTCGCGCGCGAAAGGCTCTACGACATCATCGCGCACCATACCGGCAAAAAATCCGCGCAGGTTGCGAAGGACGCGGACCGCGACAAGTATTTTAGCCCCGAAGAAGCGCGCGATTACGGCCTGATTGACGAAATCATCACTAGCGCCAAGGAAAACCGCCACAAGGACTAAGCGGGAGGCTATCCCTCGATCTTGCGGATGATGGTCGGAGGCTTTTCGTAAAGCGGGCTGTCCTTCGGCGGCGCTGGCGGGTGGAACTCATATTCCGCTTTGCCACTTAGTTCTTTGGCGATAGCTTCACAGCGCGCGATACGCTCCTTGGGCTGCGGGTGCGTGCGCCACAGGTCAAAGAGCTCCGTCTGCCCAAGCTTGTCTTCCATCTTTCTAAACAGCCGCATGCTTCGCGCCATGCCGTATGGGTCGTATCCGGCGCCCAGCGCAAACTCAATGCCGGTGCGGTCTGAATGCTCCTCGTCGTCGCGCGAATACTTGAGGAATATCAGCGAGCCGCCGTAACCGAGCGTCTCTGCGACAGCCTGCCCTTCGCGACCGCCAATGGCTATTCCGGCAGCTAGGATACCCAACTGCGCCTTGAGCGCTTTCTCATACATCTTCTTGTAATGACGCTCTATGATGTGCGTCATTTCGTGCCCAAGCACCGCCGCCAGCATCGCCTCGTCGTAGGAAATATAGTCGTAAAGCCCCTTGTTGATGAAGACATAGCCGCCCGGGACGGCGAAGGCGTTCACTTCTTCGTCGTCAACCAATGTGAACGTGTAGTTCCAGTCGGTGACGTTGTTGCGCTGCACCAGCTTTTGCCCTACCCGCTTCACGCGCGCGCCATCGGGCGTGTCGTCAAGATACTTGTGCTCTTTCTTGTAGCCGGAGTAGAAGTCCTTGCCGATCTGCCGCTCGTTGTCGCGTGAGACCTTGAACAGGCCTGCGGTGGCGCTGGATGCAACTGTTAATACGATCACAGCCGCGAAAATGAACGCTAAGCGCAATTGGTTATATGGCATCACTAGTGTGATGATATTACCACGGCCGTTTGTTCATTTCGCGGCTTGACCGATTCATCGTACCCGCTTCAAGGAGCGGCTTCTATACCCGTCACCTCTCGGCGCGGGGGTGTTGTCCACTGTTAGCGCTGTGGCTATTGCCCGTATCCACGGTCGTTGTTGGAATATGTGCTTCCGCCGAAGTCGTTTATCGCCCTCACCTTATACCAGTAGTAGTTCGTGCTATTCACGTAGTCTTCGTAGAACGAATAGTTGGTCTGCCCGATATAAGTGTAGTTACCATTTTGAGAAGTCGCGCGGTACACTTTGTAACTGGCCACATTGCCGTTATCAATCCACGTAACGCGAATCATGTTCTGATACACGCCATCGCTGGCAGCCACGTTGGTTGGCGGATTAGGGAGATTAGTCACCGGGCCAGGTGCTTCCAAATCTCTGTTACGGTATCCGCTGTCAGCATTGGAGTAACGGCTGCCGCCATCGGACGTAATTGCCCTTACCTTGTACCAGAAGTTATTGGAGCTGTTCACCAGGTCTTCAAAATAGAAGGAAGTGCTTTCTCCGATGAGAGCATAGTTGCCGCCATTAGAAGTGGCACGATACACCTTGTAGTATGCTACCCCGCTGTTCTCAGCCCAAGTGATGCGGATCATATTTGCATATGTCCCATCGCTCGCGGCCACATTCGCCGGCGGGCTTAGCTGGTCAGTCGTGGCATCGGGTCGCTGATTCCCCTTGCTGCGGTAGCCTCTGTCAGCGCTGGAGTACTTGCTGCCGCCGCCGGAGTTGATTGCCCTCACCTTGTACCAAAAGCGGTTGGAGCTCTTCACATAGTCATCGTAGCTCGCGGAGTTGATCTCCCCGACATAGGCGTACTTGCCGCCTTTGGAAGTAGCACGGTAAATCTTGTAGTATTCAGCCCTGCTGCTTTCATCCCAGGTAATGCGGATCATATCCTCATAGGTTCCATCGCTGGCTTCTATGTCGGCAGGCGCGCTGGGCAGGTTAGCTGAAGGCCTTTCACGCTTTGACTTGTTCTTATCCCCGTCGTCGTCCTCGTCGTCGTCATCGTCTTCATCGTCGCCCTTGTTCCCTTTGTTGTCCTTGTCAGCTTTGGATTTCTCGCCGCCCTTCTCGGGCTTATTAGCCTTCATCACGTGCGAGTAAGCGTTCGTGTCGCCGCGAGAAACCGCGTAAGACACCGATCCAAGCTGGCCAACAACGGCCAACGCGCCGCCAACGCCTGAGAAAGTTCCACTGTTTTCAGCTATGCTGGGCGGCGGGTTAGACTGTTGCGAGCCACCCATTCTGTATCCACGGTCGGCGTTGGAGTATCCGCCTCCGCCAAAGGAGTTTATCGACCGCACTTTATACCAGTAATAGCTTGAGTCGTTAACGTAGTCTTCGTAAGTTGTAGTACTGGTCTGGCCGATATATGAGTAGTTGCCGTTTTGCGAAGAGGCACGATAGATTTTGTAGCTTGTAGCGCCGGTGCTCGCAGTCCAGGTAACACGTATCATGTCGGTATAAGTGCCATCGCTGGCGGCCAAGTTGACCGGAACGTTTGGTATCTGCGGCCCGGTTCCCTTGTAGCCGCTATCAGCATACGAGTAATCGCTGTCGCCGTAGGAATTGCTAGCCTTGACCTTGTACCAGTAAGTATAGGTATCGCTGTCGTAGTCGTCGTAAGGCGATGAGTTGGACTGGCCGATGTAGGCGTAATTGCCGTTCTGCGAAGTAGCACGGTATACCTTGTATCCGGTAGCGCCTGAGCTTACAGACCATGTGATGCGAACCACGTCGGTATATGCTCCATCACTGGCCACAACGTTAGACGGGGGTTCCGGCTGTTGCGCACCGCCCGCTTTATATCCGCTGTCGGCGCTTGAATACACGCTCTCGTCATTAGAGTTAGCCGCCGTTACCTTGTACCAATAAACGTCCGTGGTAACTTCGTAGTCGTCATATGTCGACGAGTTGGACTGGCCGAGGTAGGCGTAGTCGCCGTATTCGGATGCGGAGCGGTAAACCTTGTAGCCGGTTGCCCCTGAGATTGCGGACCATGTGATGCGAACCGCATCAGTGTAGTTACCGTCGCTTGCTGCAACATTGGCCGGCGGGAGAAGCTGCTGCGACTGCGTCTCGTTTCCCATGTAGCCGCTGTCGGCGTTGGAGTATCCGCTGCCGCCAAGGGAGTTTATGGACCTTACTTTGTACCAGTAGACATCGTTGTTATTCGCGTAGTCTTCGTAGTAGATGCTGCTGATCTGCCCTAAGTAGGTGTAATTAGCGCCTTTAGAAGTGGCGCGGTAAACTTTGTAGCTGGTAGCGCCTGCGCTTGCAGCCCACGTAACGCGCACCATGTCGGCATAGCTCCCATCGCTTGCAGCGACGTTCGTAGGCGGACTGGGTATCTTAGTGGCCTTCGTGGTGGGCTGCCCTGCCTTGCCCCTGAAGCCGCTGTCAGCCTCGGTATAGGCGCTGGCGCCGATAGAATTTACGGCTCTCACCTTGTACCAGAAGACGTTGTAGCTGGCTACGGCATCGTCAAATGTGGTGGAGCTTGTTTTCCCAACATTGATGTAATTGCCGGCCTGGGCACTGGCACGGTAGATATTGTAGTAAGCTGCATTACCGCTCGCAGCCCATTTGATGCGCACGAAATCAGCGTAGGTCCCGTCGCTGGCTGCGATACTTGACGGCAGGTCCGGCTTTTGCGACCCGGCTTCATTCCCGTTTCCAGGATAGCCGCTGTCGACGTTAGAGTATTCGCTGTGGCCATAGGAATTATTTGCCCTAACCATATACCAGTAAGTGCCGCCGTCGTTGATATAGTCATCGTAAGACGTTGAACCAGACTGGCCGATTTGTGTGAAACTACCGTCTTGCGAAGATGCGCGGTAGATTATGTAATTCGCAGCGCCTTTGCTCGGATTCCATGTTATGCGTATCCTGTCTGCGTATGTGCCGTCGGTAGCCACAACAGCAGCGGGCGCCAAGAGGTTAGGGTTGCTAGACCCGGCGTTGCCGTAGTCGTATCCCGCTGGGGGAGATGGGGGATGATAGGCGCTTTCATCTTTGCCGCTTAGATCCTTGGCGATAGTCGCGCAGCGCGCAATACGGTCTGCGGGCTGAGGGTGCGTGCGCCACAAGTCAAACAGCTCATCTTGGCCTAGTTTGCTTTCCAACTGCTGGAACAAGCGCATATTGCGCATCATTCCGTACGGGTCGTAGCCCGCCTTGAAGGCGAGTCCAATCCCGGCGCGGTCTGCTTGCTCCTCTTCATCGCGCGAGTATTTGAGGAACACCAGCGAGGTTCCGAGGCCCAGCACGTTTGCCACGTCCTGCCCCTGTTCTCCGCCGATGACCATCCCGGCCACCATCAAGCCTAGCTGGGCAGTAATCGCCTTGTCATACATCTTCTTGTAGTGGCGCTCTCTGACATGGCTCATCTCATGGCCTAACACGGCCGCGAGCATTGCCTCGTCGTAGCCAATGTAGTCATACAGGCCCTTATTTATGAAGACGTAGCCGCCTGGGACGGCAAATGCGTTGACGTCTGTGTCGTCAACCAGCGTGAATGTGAAGCCCCAGTCTGTGACTGCGTTGCTCTGGACGAGCTTGGCCCCTATCTGTTTGACGAGGACGCCTTCGCGGGTCGTGTCCAGGTATTTGTGCTCTTTGCTGTAGCTCGCGTAGAAGTCCTTGCCAATCTTGAGCTCATCATTGCGTGAAAGCTTGAGGACGCTTGCGCTTGCGCATGGAGCGGCGACAAGCAATAACACCAAAGCAAATGCAATAGCCAATCTAGTTTGAGAGTTTACTACCATGAAGTAGATACCCCCATCGGCTATGAAATATCCTAACTGCTTTTTGGCCTCGGACTTCACCCAATTAAGGTAGCGTTCATCGCCACCGATGACAGGCGTCACGAGAATCTCCGGTAGCTTATATGGATGGGACTTGCAGAGGCGCTCCGAAAGCGCAACCAGCTAGTTGGGAAACACGCCCGGCAGGACTTGAACCTGCGACCCTCTGCTTAGAAGGCAGATGCTCTATCCCCTGAGCTACGGGCGCACAAGCTCATTATATCCCACGGCGCACCGTCGCGCAGAGCTAGTCTTCGTCGTCGTCGCGCTGCTGCTGCTTGCCGTGGTCGTGGCGGCGCAGCGGCTCAAACTCGCGCTTGAAATCTTCAAGCGTGAAGACAAGCTCCTTGTCCTCTTCGCCGATGTCAACGAACACCTCGTTGGTGAGCATGTTCCAGTCCATGACGCGGCATTCCTTCCTGTCGCCGCCTTTGCGGCGGAAGGGCGCGCCGGGCTTTATCCCCAGGAAGTCCGCGAACTCCTGGTAGCTTTCGGCCTCGTATTTCAGGCAGCAGTACGGCTTGCCGCACATGCCCGACATTTTGCCGGGGCTGTAGGACAGCTTTTGCAGCTTCGCAAGGCGCGTGGGTATTTTTTCAGGGAACAGCTCGGGCTTCGCTTTGCAGCAAAGCTCCAGGCCGCAGGGGCCAATGTAGGCGTGGAACAGAAACTGGTCGCGCAAGTTGAGCTGGTAAAGCTCAATGCGGCGGCGCAGCTTTGACGCGAGCAATTTCACGAGCTGGCGGAAGTCCACGCGCCCCGACGCCTGGTAATAAAACGTGATGCGCGTCTGCTCAAAGCTGTGGTCAATCCCCACGAGCTTCATGTCCAGCCTCTCATCAAGCACGGCCGCGTCAAAGACCTGCGCGCACTCCGCGTCTGCTTCGGCGTTCCTATATGAATGCTCAATATCGCCGCAGTCGGCGAGGCGCACAATCGCGCCCGACGTCTCGGATGGGATTTCCTTGGCGCGCTCACGCAGTAGCCCCAGGTCCAGGCCGTATTCCGCGTCCAGGATTACGTGCCTGCCGAAGTAGCGGTCCATGTCCTCGGGCGCGAGAAACACGCTGCGCCGCCGCAGCTTGCCTATCGCCACGAAGTATGCCCAGCGCTCATGTGGCTTGGCAGCTTCGGCGGGTGATTCATTTATTGCGGCAGGCGCGTTGGCATCTTTAGTTTCAGGCGCGGGAGCTTCGCCGGGGATTGGCGCAGGCGCGCCGGAAGGCTGCGGGGCTTGTTCGCCCGCGCTTGCTTCATCATTGGCTTTATATTCGGTATCCACGGCGCTTAGCCCGGCTAGGGGCTGGTGATTCTAGCACCGGCCATTCCCACCAGCAAATAATCAACGACCTGCTCCTCGCGCAGGTTCACGTCAAGCATGTTCGTCGCCTGCCCGAAAAGCGGCGCTGATGCGGCGGCGGCATCGGGGTTGGCGCGCCACACCGCAAGCAGCAGCATGTCCAGCGCCAATTGCAGCGCGTCACGGCGCAACTCGCGCCTGCGCTCGTCAGCCAGCTTCTCCGGCTCCTCGCCGCCCACGCCTTCGGCTGCGCGCCGCCACGGGAGCAGGTAATACGAATGCGGCACGTCGCCTGTTTCCACGCGCACCATCGCATCGTGGTAAAGGTCCGCCAGCGCCAGCAGCGCATCGCCCAGCGGGTATAACCCCGCCGCGGAAGGCTGCTTCTTGAGCATCCCCGTGAACTTGCCCATCACGGCGGTTGTCTTCGGCAGCAGCTCTTTTTCCAGCAGGAAGAAACGCGCGATGCCCGCCCTGCCCTGCGCGAAGAACGCCACGTTCTCCGCATCGGTCGCGGAAACGCCGTCATCGCGCAGCCATTGCGAAAGCGCAGTTTCAGATTCAGGGCGGAAACGCACGCGCAATGAGCGCGAGAGAATCGTGGGCAGCAGCAGCGAGGGCTGGTCGGTCACGAGGATGAACAGCGTGCGCTCCGGCGGCTCCTCAAGCAGCTTGAGCATAGTGTTGGCGAGGTCTTCGCTCATCGCGTGGCATTCTTCAAGCAGGAACAGGCGGTAGGGCAGCGCGCGCGGGTAGAGGTATGCGTCGCGGAACGAGCCGTGCTCCTCGCGCACCGTTTTGAGCGTGAGCTTGGCGGTCTTCGGGCGGATGCCCGCGAAGTCTGTTGACGCGCCCGATTCAAGCGCCTTGCATGCCGCGCATTCGCCGCAGGAGTCCAGTGTATCGGGGTGCGTTGTGATGCGTGTGGAGATGTTCTTTTCGCACACAAGCGCTTTGATGAACGCGAAGCCTGCGAGCGCCTTGCCCACCCCGCCGGGGCCTGTGAGCAGCATCGTGCTCGGCAGCGTCTCGCGCATCAGCAGCTTCGCCAGAAAGCGAAGCGCAATGCTGTTCCCGAAGAAAGGCGGATGGAACATACGTGAGATTATAGCGAGATTTGAGCTTCGCGGGCTTACCACGGAAGCATAATGCATATATCGCGCTAGGCATTAAGGCACGTTCAAGCTAGGGACCGAAGTAAGCGTACTTAAGGTCTTTATTCGTGTAGTCCCAGTAACTTATCGCCGGATTCCCGTTAACGATTTCGATGCAGGAGAATAAGCCTACACCACCGGTGTTATCAACTTCCTCCGGCGCGTCCCACGAAGATCCTTCAGCATTTAGCGCGCGAATGTACATTAAATAACCACTGCCAAACTCGCAGTAGCTTATAGCGGGATATCTGCCAACTAAGCCTAAAGACGAGTTCTGTCCGGCATCTCCGTTAGAATCGACAATCATATCAAGGCCCCAATTGTCTGTGCCATCCACGTCGCTCGCCCTCGTATACCTTAAGTCGTTCAGGGTGAAATCGTAGTATGAGATCGCAGGATTGCCGTTAATAACTTGAAGGCTGGGAAATCGGCCGATCCCACTGGCAGCGAGATGGAATACTTTAGGAGTACCCCATGTTGAGCCGTTTGCGTTCGAAGCCCTAACGTACTTCATATCGCCATTAGTAACATCACTGTAGGCGATTGCCGGAAAACCGTTTACGACGCTCATCGAGCTGTAAAAGCCTACATCATAAGCTTCGTCTGCTATTACAGGGCTTCCCCAAGTGGAACCGTCAGCATCTGATGCCCGCACGAACATCACGTCTCCATCAACGACTGACCGGTGATAAGCGACCGCTGGATTCCCGTTAACGATTTCGAGTGCTTGCGGCCGTCCCGCAGCCCCTCCACCGTCAAGGCTTTCCACAGTTCCCCAGCTTGCTCCATTAACGTCGGTTGCCTGCATATAAATGACGTCTTTCGCGGTCGTGTCTTCGCAGCAAATGGCTGGATATCCGTTAACGATTTGTAGCCTTGACTGCCAGCCCACATCATTTGCGCTGTATACCGTTATAGGCGATTCCCAAGCTGATCCATCTGGGGTTGTTGCACGCACATACTTAAGGTCTTTGTTAGTAGAATCGTAGTAGCTGATAGCCGGATTCCCGTTTACGACTCTTAAAGAGTTCGTCCTTCCAACATCATTAGTGCTGTCGACAGTCAAGGTGTGCCAATTCCCAACCACTATGGTTATTACCCCGCTGTCGGGGGTTCCCAGCGTGCTGTCCACGTCTTCTCCCAGTGCCTGTATCCAATACCATTTCGTTACGCCCGGCATTGGCTCGGTATCGTCGTAGCTTAATGTCGCAGCGTCGGTTTGCCCGATGCTTATGGGAGTGCCCGAGATATCATCGGCGCGCAGCACTGAGTAGCCTGTTGCGCCGTTGCTGGCCGGCCAACTAACCGTTATCCTGTCAGTCAGGTCATCACTAGCCGTGGCAATTGGAGAAACAATTAGCCGGCTCGCGTTGCGTAGCGAGCTGCCGCCCAGCCCGGTGCTATTGTGCGCCTGCAGGATATACCGGTAGTTCTTGCCCGGTGTTCCGGCAGTGTCCGTGTAAGTGACCGTGGGGATGGGAACATCCTGTAGCAGCATTGGCGCATCTGGCAAGTCCAGGTCGTCGCGAAAGACCTTGTAGAAGTCCACGTTCGCGTCGGTGGTTGCATCCCAGCTAAGGTTGACACCACTGGTGTCCGTTGTCGCTTGCAGCCCATTGATTATAGAAGGCAGCGTCGTTAGGCCTTCCTTGATAGTCGTCACCACACGTTCAATCGTAAGACCACCCGGGTCTTCAACGTCCTGCGACACCCTGCGCGCATTCATGCCCAGCGGAAAGCCTGCAATTGAACCTTCAACGGGCAGAGCGCTCGTTGCCTTGCTCCCGTTGCTCGCCAGCACGCAGATGTAGCAGTTGTCTGCAGGCGACTTGTAGCGGTCCAGCATCTCCCCGCCATTTACCATCACCGACGCATCTTCCTGCCCAAATGGGCCGAACCAGCGCCATGCTCCCATCGTGTAGTCGGCAACGCCGATGTAATAGCTAAGCGGTATTTCGTCGTCGCGCCCTCCGCCCAGTTTGCATGGAGAGCATTCAATTATGGTTGAAGCAGGATCGTAAGTCGTTCCAACTGCCTGCCCAAAAACGCCATAGGCGTATTCGCCCGGCTCATATGCCCGCAGCGTCAGCGTTAACTCGTTGATTTCAACGTTCAAGCCCGACGTTCCGTTGGTGCCTGTTTGGGCATCTGCGCCGTTACTCGCGACGGTGCTGTCGGCCGACACTTCCCGGTTTACGCTGATTAGCCCATCCAGCTCGAATACATCGGGCAAGGGGCCGTTACTGGGGGGGATTATGGCGAGTTCTTGTTGAGACCTGATACTGCCGTCATTTTGCGCCCGTCCGCTTGATTGCCCGCAGGCGGCAAGCGAGGCGAGGAGCAGTGCAATTATCGCTAATGCGAAAAGCCTGTTTCCCGACATCGGACATTCCCCCGTGCGGCTGCTTGAGCGCCGCGCGAAATACAATGCTGCATAATTGGTGGCACAGCCGTCCCGGCTGTGCGTCTTCCTCTTGTAGGCGGGACTTCAGTCCCGCAGATAATCCCAGAGCGGCACTAAAGCAAGCCAGCCTTCAACTGGTGCCGCCTACAAGAAAACTATCCAGACGGCGGGGGATAAACCCCCGGCCCTTCAGCTCAGAATCCAGATTCCAGAATTCTGAATCCAGAGCGGGACTAAAGTCCCGCCTACAAGTTAAAAGGTAACTACCCTACCCCGGCAGGCCGCCCTGGACGCGGAAGAAGAGCGGGCCGGTCGTGAGCGGCGCGACATCGCCCCATACCGCGGTTATGTTGAAGCTTCCCGCCATTGGGTTGTCCACGGTCATCTTCGCGGCCTCGGGCAGCACGGCTGCGCCAAAGCTTATGAACGCGGGCGGGTATGTTTCAAACGAAACCTGGTCGGTCACTTCGATTTCGCCGGCTTCGCCCTTCGCATAGTAAACGCGGATGTCGTATTCAATCGGCGTCACCGTGTTGAATTCCACGACGTAAGGGTCGAGCTCTGTGCCGATGCCGCTCACGGGCGGCGTTGCCGTCACGTCCAGCTCCACCGTCAAGTTATACGCGGCGAAGCGCACGGCGTTGCTCTCCACGCCGAAGACGGCAGGCGTAGCATTGTCGTATGGCCGCACGCGGAACGACGACAGGTCGGCGGGCGCGGTGAGCGTGTATGCAAATTGCATGCGGCCGTCGCCGGTGCCGGTATCCACCAGCACCGTGTTCAGCTCCGCCCAGTCAGCCGAGCCGTTGGGCATTTCCTCAACCGCGTATCCGGCGACAGTGACGCCGAAATTTTGGGCGATGGGCGTGATGTCTGTGACGCCGATGGCGCTGTTGCCGTCGCCGTCAATGATGGGGTCAAGCTCATCCCAAGTTCCCGTCGTGGAGTGCCCGAAGTGCATAGCCAGCGGCGTGACGTCCGACACGCCCACCCTTCCGTCCTGGTCGTAGTCGGCGATGCTGCGGTAGCTCCAAGTGAGCTGCCAGTCGCTGCCGGACAGCGCCAGCGTGAGGTCGTTCATCGCGTTGGCGGGCTTTGCCGGGTCGGGCGGCGTGCTCGCTGACTTCCAGCCGTTTTGCGAAAGCTGGCGCGCAAGCTCGTCCTTGAGCATCTGGAACACCGCCGGATCTGCTCCGTCGGGCGCTGGCAGCGATTGCAGCTGCGCCAGCGTGCCGTTTGCATTGGCAGGGGAAGCTGGTGAAGTTACAGCAGTATTCGCCCCGCCGCAGGAAGCGAGCATCACGGCGAGTATAAGCAAAGCAACAAGTTTAGTCCCGAGACGTTTCATCTCCACCCCACATATTAGTGGTTTCTTTCAACCCAATTATACCAGAAGGGCGAAACCGGCTAGGTAAAACTCGCGGGGGAATTTCAGCGGAAGTTGGAACAAAAACGCCTGTGGATGGTCTAAACTACTACCTGACTTCCTTTCTGGATTAATGGGGCGCCGTTATGGCGCCCCTCCCCCTTTAAGGAGCTGCGCGATTTCCACATACAATGCCGATTGAAGCAGGTTCCCTCGCAGCCGCACGGGCATTGAAGACTTAAAGCAAAGCGGCGGATGCCGTAGCACCCGCCGCATGTGTTGCGAACTTAGGGCTGCTTAGTCAACCGTGAGCGTCTTGCTCAAGTTGCGCGGCTGGTCTGGGTTGTGCCCCAGCGCGATAGCCATTTCGTAGGCGATCATCTGCAGCGGGATTACGCTCAGGATGCTGTTCAGGTAGGGGTTGCCGACTGCGGGGATGGGCAGCTTGTGGTGGGTAATTTTGTCGTAGCCACGGCTGGGCTGGCCTACGTGCACCACCAGGCCGAGGCGGCAGATAACCTCGTTCATGTGCGAAAGCACGAGGTTCTCGTTCTCCGGCAGCGACACGAACAGCACCGGATAACCCTTGTCCACGACCGCCAGCGGGCCGTGCTTGAATTCGGAGGAATACATGCCCTCGGGGTGGTTGTAAACGACTTCCTTCATCTTCAGCGCGCCTTCCATGGCCACCGGGTGCGTCATGTCGTGGCCGAGGATGTGCATGGACGGGCGCGGGAGGAGGACGGGCGCTAGCTTCTTGCAGGGCTCTTCGCACATTTCAATGGTCTGCTTGATGAGTTCTGGGATGCGGAACACGTCGTCCCATGTTATCCCTTCATACTTGATGCCCCGGCGCTCGGCGAGCTTCATCGCCGCGTAGAGGAAGCAAAGCACCTGGTTAGTGTAGGTCTTGGTCGCGGGGACGGAAATCTCCAGGTAGCTCACAATCGGTATCATGCCGTCGCAGTGCAAAGCGAGGGTTGAGCCGATGTTGTTCACCACGGAGAAGGTCTTGGCGGTGCGGTGCTCGCGCGTCCAGTTGTAGACGTTCATCAAGTCCTTGGTCTCGCCGGACTGCGACACCAGCACAAGCAGGTCGCCTTCACGAATGCTGTTTTCATACAAGGGCAGCATCTGCGACGCCATCGCTGGGTAGATGGAGAACTTCGCGAGCTTGTTGAAGAAATACGTGCCGAGCAGCAAGGCGTGGTGGCTCGTGCCCGCGCCGGCCATGATGACGCGCTGAGACTTGTCCAGCGCATCCACGAATGGTTCCCAGCGCCCGCTCTTGTCGTAGAAATCAAGCATGTTGTGCGTCGCTTCAACCTGCTCGTGGATTTCCTTCATGAAGTAGTGCGCGAAGGGATCCTTATTGGCGTTTTCTACGTCAATGTTGGAGATGGTTATCGGGCGCTCAATGTATTTCTGCTCGGGCAGGCGGAAGATGCGGTATTCGTGGTCGTTGAAGATGACCAGGTCGCCGTTTTCCAGGCGGATGTATTTCTTCGTGAACTCAAGGATGCTGGGCAGGTCGGAGCTGATGCAGATGAAGTCTTCAGCGAGGCCGAGGTAGAGGCTGGAGCCCATCTTGGTCGCGTAGATTTCATGCTTGTCCTTGCGCATGAACACGAGCGCGAAGTCGCCTTCGGTGTCGCCGATGATCTTCGTGTAAGCTTCCTCGGGCGACAGGCCTTGCGACAGGTACTTGTGCGACAGCAGCACCAGCGTTTCACCGTCGTTCTCGCTCTTGAAGGTGTAGCCTTCGGCGGTCAAGTCGTCGCGCAGGAACGGGTTGTTGGTGATATTGCCGTTGTGCGCGCCGATCATCTCTTCGCCGGGCGCGAAGTGCGGCTGGGCGTTCACCGTGTTAGGCACGCCGAAAGTCGCCCATCGCAGCTGGAGAAGGCCGCGGGTGCCGGACATCTGGTCGAAATGAAACTGCGCGTTGGTCTTCTGGATGTTGCCCACATCCTTGCGCAGGTCGATAGGCCCTTCGCCGGTGACGACGGCCATGCCGACTGAGTCATATCCGCGGTAAGAGAGGCGGTGGGCCGCGCGCACCATCATGTCGCCTAACTTGTCGCTTTTTTCTTTAAGCACGATTGCAAATATTCCACACATGGGCGGGGATTTTAGCAGATAGGCTGTGGAGCGCAAGGGGAAGAAGGATGAAAGAGGGGATGGAGGATGGATGAGGGGGCGGGGGGCAGCATAAGCTGGGTAGGCCGAACTTCAGAGCCGCCCTGGAAACGACTAGATTAGTGATAATAAACAAGAGTACGCCGGGCTAACCAGCCTGGCTGTGGACAACGGTATACCCGAAATATCTAAGTTACAGATAACAGAAGCTAGAGAACATTCCCTTCTGCATCTATTTGCACCTTCAAAAACTCAACGTCACCTGGAAGAAATTCGAATGAGTCCTTCCGTAGACGCCTTCCGCAAACGAACCAGGCAATATCGCTGGATAGATCTTTCGTGAAAAACTCGATTTCCCACCAGCAAACCTGGTCTGGCGTTCTGACCGCTAGATAATATGACATCACCTTGAAATCTAGTAAGCCGCCTGAGTTCTCGTCCAAGTTTCCTGGCCCGTAAGTTTCCTCTAATCCTGAAAATGAGCGAAGCAGCTTTGAATAATCAGGCGTACAGATTTGTGGGAGAAACCCATACCGTGTATACACATTATCAGCCTGATCTTGTGACGACGGTGGATTGTCGCCTGAGCTAAACGCTGAAAGCTCATTTTCACTCTTCCTAAATACCATTGCTCCGTTCTGAAGAGCCAAGACATACATGTCATTATCCACGTGCAGATCCTTGATGCTTAGATGCCGCATGACCCATCCAAGCGAAGAGCGCTTACCTCCAAGGTATACCCCCGCATCACTTAAGTCCTGGACAAGTATTCTTGTTCCGCTGTTAGCCGGGGGCTTGTCTTGTTTTTCTTTCAGGCTCGTTATGCAGAATAGTGTCAAGCAGAGAAGTGCCAAGAACACGAGACATGGAACCCGTCTATATAGTGCCTTCATGCCAATCTTCCAGCGATTTGTTGAAGCGCGAACCAACACAAGGATTATAGCGCAAAAGGCTCCTGCCCCCGCTTCATCAGTTTTCGCTCCCAGAGCCGGGCTAAAGCCACGGCGTACGGAGCTAATTCTACTGGCGGTCTGCTGTCGTGTAGAATATCCTCGTGGGGAATGAACTTGAGAAGGCTGCGCAGCGCGTCGAAGAGCTTCGGCGCGAAATCGCGCGGCACAATTACCTTTACTACACGCTGGACGCGCCGGAGATAACCGACGCGCAGTATGACGAGCTCTACCGCGAGCTTGAGGCGATTGAGAAGGCGAACCCCGACCTTATTACCCCCGACTCCCCCACGCAGCGCATCGGCGGGGAGGTACGCAAGGAATTCGCCACTGTAAAGCACGCCGTGCCAATGTTCAGCCTGGACAACGCATTCACGCTGGACGCTTTGCGCGAGTTTGAAGCGCGGGTGCGCAAGTTGCTGAAAATGGGCGCTGATGCAGCGCCGCTCACATACATCGTTGAGCCGAAGCTGGACGGGCTGGCGATATCGCTGCGCTACGAGAACGGCATGTTCGTGCAGGGCGCGACGCGCGGCGACGGCGAAGAGGGCGAGGACGTTACGGCGAACCTGCGCACGGTGAAAGCGCTGCCGCTGCGATTGGCGGAGAACGCAACGCTGACAGTGCGCGGGGAGGTGTTCTTCACGCACGATGATTTCACGCGCGTCAACAAGCAGCGCGAAGAGGCGGGCGAGCCGCTGTTCGCCAATGCGCGCAATGCTGCGGCGGGAAGCCTGCGCCAGCTTGACGTGAGCATCACCGCAGGAAGGCCGCTGCGCGTGTTCTTCTACACGCTCGTGGAGCCTGAGAAGCACGGCGCGAAGACGCAGCACGAAGCGCTGGAATACATGCGCAAGCTGCAGCTGCCGACCGCGCCCATCGCGCGCTTGTGCAGCGGGATTGGCGAGGCCGTCGCGTATTTGGAGGACGAGTATCCGGCGGCGCGCGAGGAGCTTCCAGTGGACACCGACGGCGCGGTCATCAAGCTAGACGAGTTCGCGCTGTGGGCGAAGCTTGGGTTCACTGCGAAGTCGCCGCGCTTTGCGATTGCATACAAGTATGCGGCGCAGGAAGCAGTCACGGAGCTGCTTGGCGTGACCTTCCAGGTTGCGCGCACGGGGACGCTCACGCCGGTCGCGGAGTTAGCGCCGGTGGAGATTGGCGGCGTCACGGTGAAGCGCGCGACGCTGCACAACTTAGACGAAATCGCGCGGCTGGGCATAGCCATCGGCGACAGCGTGCGCGTCATCCGCGCAGGCGAAGTTATACCGAAAGTTGAAGGCCTCGCGCAGGTCGGCGAGAAGCGCGAGGACATTCTGGCGAAGCTGCCGACGAAATGCCCTTCTTGCGGCACCGCGCTTGAGCGTATGGATGACCCGCCAAGGCTCGTGTGCGTCAACGAGAAGTGCCCCGAAGTCATCACGCAGCAAATCGCATTCTTTGCCGGGCGAGGGATGATGCGCATTGAAGGCCTTGGCGAGAAGGTCGCGCGCAGGCTGGTTGATGCGGGATTGCTGCACGGCCCGGCGGATGTCTACGACCTGCGCAAGCATGAAGCAGCGCTCATGGAGATGGAGGGCTTCGCCGAGACGTCGGTGAAGAACCTGCTCGCAGAAATTGAGGGCAGCAAGAAACGCCCGCTCTCCAGCGTCGTCTTTGCGCTCGGCATTCCGCAGGTCGGCGAGCAGACCGCGCGCATGTTGGTGCAGAAGTTCAGCGACATAAGCGCGCTGATGGGCGCAAGCGAGAACGAACTGGGGCAGGTCTTCGGCATCGGCAAGGTCGTCGCACACGAGATACGCGAGTTCTTCGCGGACAAGCGCAACTGCGGGATGGTGGAGCACCTGCGCGAGGCTGGCGTCCGCATGAAGGCGGACACCGGCGGCGACGTTCCTGCAGGCGCGCTTAGCGGCAAGAAAGTCTGCATAACAGGCCGCATAGAGCCGCATTCGCGCGAAGAGCTGAAGGACATGATTGAGGCCGCCGGAGGGTTCTTCGTCAGCACCGTGAGCAAGAGCACCGATATTCTCGTGGCTGGCGAAGAGCCGGGAAGCAAGCTGGAGAAGGCGAAGAAGTTGGGCGTGGAAGTCTGGACTGGCGGGCAGCTTAAAGAAGCGTTAGATATTTAGGATTTACCCAGCCGCGCCCCATTGACAATGCTTGGTTATTTGGCTATATTGCCAAGTATCTGATGGCACGCACAACTACCATTCGTGATTACGAAAGCGCGCTCGACGGGCTTGAAGCACGCTCCAAGATCTTCAAGGCGCTGGCGCACCCCACCCGCCTGTTCTTCGTCCACGAGCTTTCGCGCGGCCCGCGCTGCGTCTGCGAACTCACGGATATGGTCGGCGCGGACATGTCCACGATATCCAAGCACCTTTCAGTGCTTAAGGCCGCGGGCATCGTCGCCGACGAGAAACGCGGGCAGCAGGTCTATTACCGCCTGCGCATGACCTGCGTCGCGGGTTTCATTGACTGCGTTGACGACTTCATCCGGCAAGAAGCACGGTTGCTAAGCTCACACTCTCGATTTCGCTGTGGTTGCACCGCTACACGCTCACAAGCCGCCAGGAATCATAAATGAAAACAGATTGGATGCGCGAGTGGCGGCCGCTCATATACATCGCAGCCGGCTTCGCAGTTAGCTACTTCTTACCTGTCGGTATCCCGCGCTTTGACAACGCGGTAACTGAAGCGATGACGATGGTGCGCTGGTATGCGCGCGAGCACGTCATCCTCTGCCTGCTCCCGGCGTTCTTTATCGCGGGAGCAATTGCGGTCTTCATTAGCCAAGGATCAGTGATGAAGTATCTTGGTGCGAAGGCAAACAAGGTGCTGGCATATGGAGTAGCCTCAGTATCTGGGGCGATACTCGCGGTCTGCTCCTGCACCGTACTGCCGCTGTTTGCTGGAATCTACAAGCTGGGCGCGGGGCTTGGCCCGGCGACGGCGTTCCTATACTCAGGCCCTGCGATAAACGCGCTGGCTATCATCCTCACTGCGCGCATTCTCGGCGTGGAAATCGGCATTGCCCGGGCTGTCATGGCGGTTTTCTTCAGCATCATCATCGGATTGCTGATGCACTTCATCTTCCGCCGCGAGGAAATCGCCAAAGCCAACGCACAAGCGGAGCTGCCGGTACCGGAACCGACAAGGCCGCTATGGAAGAACGCGCTATTTTTCGCAGCATTAGTGGCAATTATGATTTTCGCAACCTGGGCGGAACCGAATGAAACCAGCGGCGCGATATACACTGCCCTGTATAACGCGAAGTGGATACTGACAGCCATTTCTGGCGTGATATTGGGATACATGCTCGTTGCCTGGATAAATGTCGAGTGGTGGAAAGTCGCGCTGGTTACATTAGTCGTAGTTGGGCTTACGATCGCGTTTCCCGGCCTTCCCGTAGTCCCATTCTTGGCCGCTATCATCGGCGTATCCATAATTACTAGCACTAATGCTGGGGAAGCCGGAGGGTGGTTTGACGCAAGCTGGGGCTACACCAAGCAGATAATGCCGCTGCTGCTGCTTGGAGTGTTCTTCGCAGGCATTTTCCTTGGAATGCCAGGCCGTGAAGGCCTTATACCCAACGCCTGGGTCAGCGCAGCGGTCGGGGGCAATTCGCTAACTGCAAATCTCCTTGCTTCCATAGTCGGCGCGTTTATGTATTTTGCTACGATTACCGAAGTCCCGATTGTGCAGGGGCTGATGGGCAGCGGAATGGGCAAGGGGCCGGCGCTGGCGCTGCTGCTGGCGGGGCCTGCGCTATCGCTGCCGAGCATGCTCGTGCTACACAGCGTCATGGGATTGAAGAAAACTGTTACCTTCGCCATCATAGTTGTAGTGCTTTCAACGGTGAGCGGAATGTTGTTTGGCCATTTTTTCGGATAGGAGGCCCGGTATGAAGATACAAATTCTAGGGAGCGGATGCCCCAAGTGCAAGAAGCTGGCGGAGAACGTTGAGGCCGCCGCGCTTGCGCTGGGGGTTGAGCATGAGATCGTCAAAGTAACCGACATCAAGCAAATCATGGAGTTTGGCGTAATGATGACGCCGGCCCTTGCGGTTGACGGAATCGTGAAGTCAGTGGGGAAAGTGCTCTCGGTTGAAGAAGTCAAATCCATTCTCCGGCAAGAAGCCTGAATGCCACACGGGGCACTGCGAAAGCGGCTGAATGACTCAAGGGAACTTGCGGATGATATTGGTGAACAAGAAACTGCTACTGGCAATACTTGCGTTGATAACGCTTGGGGTTACCAGTCGGGCATTTATTCAATTTGATAATGTGAGCCGGCTAAGCCGGAGGTAATATGAAAAGAGCATCAACACTGTTTGTTTCAGCAATCATCCTGCTGGCGCTAGCGCTTGCGATTACGGGGTGCAACCAGCCGCAAGGGGCCAATGGCGTTTCTGCCAAGCCTCCTGCAAACACGTCTTCAAACCACAAGGCTAAGCCGATAGCTGCGCAGAAGGGAACGCCGAAGCTCATGGAGCTTGGCGCGAACACCTGAGGGCCCTGCACCCAGATGGGACCGGTTCTGGATGAACTGGAAAAGACGTTTGCAGGAAAATTTATCATTGAGCGCGTAGATGTGAAAGCCGACCCGGACAAGGCGCAGGAGATGAAGGTTTACGCCATCCCGACGCAAATCTTCTTCGCGCCCGACGGGACAGAGCTATACCGCCACATGGGATTTTTCGCGGGCGAAGAAATCATTGCAAAATGGGCCGAGCTTGGCTACAAGCTTGAGGCAGGAAAGTAAGCGTGGGCGGGCTCTTTGAAGGATTGTCACGGGCAATTGAGGAAGCTCCGGCCGTCGCGCTTCTCGCGGCATTCGCCTGGGGGCTTATAAGCGTGGCGCTCAGCCCCTGCCACCTCGCAGGCATCCCGCTTATCATCGCGTTCATCAGCGGCGGGACGGTTGGAGGGCGGCGCGCATTCGCGCTGTCCACGATGTTCGCGCTGGGGGTGCTGGTCACGCTCGCCGCCATTGGCTTTATCACCGCCGCCGCGGGGAGGCTTGCCGGTGACATCGGGCCTGCCGGGAAGATTATCGTGACGGCGCTGTTCGTGCTAGTCGGGCTGCAACTCCTCGGCGTCATTCCGCTGCAGTGGGGCACGCTGACCCAGGCGCCCACCGGCCGCAAGGGGCTTTTCGCTGCGCTCTTGCTCGGCCTCATTTTCGGCGCCGCCGTGGGGCCATGCACCTTCGCGTATATGGCGCCGGTGCTGACGGTCGCATTTGGCGTGGCAGCAACCGCGTTCATCTACGCGCTGGCACTGCTGGCGGCGTTTGCGCTCGGGCATTGCGCTGTGCTCATCCTCGCGGGGACATTCAGCGGCGCGGTGCAAAGCTACCTGAATTGGAACGAACGTACGAAGGGCGCGGTCATTCTGCGCAAGGCATGTGGAGTGCTGGTTCTAATAGGCGCCGCATACACGATCTACACGGCATTTTGAAGATGGGAGAAGGCGATGGGCGCAATGCACAAACGGCTTTCGCTGCTGGATAGGCTGCTAACGCTGTGGATATTCCTCGCAATGATTGTAGGCGTCGGGCTGGGATACTTCGTCCCGGGTATTGAGGGGTTCATCAACCGCTTCCAGGTTGGCACCACGAATATCCCCATCGCCATCGGCCTCATTTTGATGATGTATCCGCCGCTGGCGAAGGTGCGCTACGAGGAGCTTAAGGACGTCTTCCGCGACTTCAAAGTCCTTGCGCTGTCGCTGCTGCTGAACTGGGTCGTCGGGCCAATCCTCATGTTCGCGCTGGCGATTACGTTCCTGCGCGACAAGCCTGAATACATGATAGGGCTCATCCTCATCGGCCTGGCGCGCTGCATCGCGATGGTCATCGTGTGGAACGACCTTGCTCGCGGCGACTGCGAATACTGCGCGGGGCTCGTCGCGTTCAACAGCATCTTCCAGGTCCTGTTCTTCAGCGTTTACGCGTGGTTCTTCATCACGCTGCTGCCGCCGCATTTTGGCCTGAGCGGGAGCGCCGTGAACGTGAGCATCGGGCAGATCGCGCAAAGCGTCTTTATCTACCTCGGCATACCGTTCATCGCGGGCTTCCTCACGCGCCTCGCGCTCGTGCGCGCGAAAGGCAAGGAGTGGTATCACACGCAGTTCATCCCGCGCATAAGCCCTATCACGCTCATCGCGCTGCTCTTCACCATCGTCGTCATGTTCAGCCTCAAGGGTAACCTCATCGTGACCATCCCGCTGGACGTGCTGCGCATCGCGGTGCCGCTCCTTATCTACTTCGTCGTGATGTTCTTCGTGAGCTTCTTCGTGAGCCGCAGCGCGGGCGCGGACTACCCGAAGAACGCGAGCCTGTCGTTCACAGCCGCGAGCAACAACTTTGAGCTTGCCATCGCGGTCGCAGTCGCCGTGTTCGGCATCGGCTCGGGCGTCGCCTTCGCCGCCGTCATCGGCCCGCTCATTGAAGTGCCTGTGCTCATCAGCCTCGTGAATGTCGCGCTGAAGCTCAAGGCGAAGTTCTATGCGAGAGCGGGATAGGGATTAGGGAGTCAGAGTTCAGAGTTGGGAGTTTGGAGTTGAATACAACATGAGTACGCTGGGCAAGCTAATCCCTACGCAGCGCACGAAGGGCGCGGTCATTCTGCGTAAGGCATGCGGCGTGCTCGTTCTCATTGGCGCCGCATACACGATATACACGGCATTTTGAACATTGGAGAAGGCGATGGGCGCAATGCGCAAACGGCTTTCGTTATGCTCGCCGAGCCGTGGTTGCCGTTTAGCGGCTAGGCATTTGAGGTATAATTCCGCATCCCTTGGCGCGAGTGCAGGGATACGCATTTCTCAATATCTGTATAAGGAGGTGGACGATTGATGATTAAGTGCCGAATGCATTTGGCGCGGAACCATGCGCCGCTTCGTGGCATCTGCTTTAGTAATCACATGAACATTGGCACAATCATCGGTTATCCCCGCAGGGGTTAGCGGCAAGGCTCAATGCCTTTCGCCCTCTCCTTCGGGGGAGGGTTTTTCGTTTTAAGTCCGCCGTGCCACGGGCAATGCGCTTTGGAGGCGCTGGAAGGCTATGTTGGCTGTGGAAGTTCAATCGGTAAGTAAAAAGTTCGCCATCTCCACGGGCAAGGGCGACGCCAAGCCCGCCGTGGGGTTCAAGGCGATGCTTGCGCGCGCATTTCCCCCGAAGAAAATAAAGCACGCCGTTGACAGCGTTTCGTTTGAAGTGCAGCGCGGCGAGATATACGGCATTGTCGGCCCCAACGGCAGCGGCAAGAGCACGCTCATACGCATGCTAAGCACGCTGCTCTACCCCGACATGGGGACGGTGACTATATTCGGCCACGACGTGATGAAGCACCCTTACGAGGTGCAAAAGCTCATCAACCGTGTGAGCGTTGACGCGGCGTTCTTCAAGAAGCTTTCGCCTTATGAGAATTTGCTATATGCAGCGCGGCTATACGGCGTGCCCGACAAGCAGGCGCTGAAGCGCTCCAAGGAAATCATGGACAAGCTTGGCTTTGAGGGCGGACGCATGACCGACAGCCTGCAGGCGCTTTCGCGCGGGATGCAACAGAAGGTCGCCATTGCCCGCGCGCTGCTCACGAGCCCGGTGCTGCTGCTGCTGGACGAGCCGACGACCGGCCTTGACCCGAAGAGCAAGCGTGATGTGCAGGACTTCATTGAGGAAGTGCAGACCATCCACGACGCGACGGTCGTGCTCACTAGCCACGACATGGCGGAGATGGAGCGCCTGTGCCCGCGCATTGCGATTATGCACGCGGGGAAGTTCATCGCCGAAGACTCCGCAGACGGCCTGAAGCGCCTCGCGCGCGAGAAAGCCAACGGCAGCTTGCAGGCTAACGGCAACGGCGAGATAACGCTTGAGGACGCCTTCATCGCGCTGACCGGCGAGGAATGGAAGAAGGACGAAGGCGAAGTAGAGTAGAATCTACGCACTCACATATTGCTGGAGACGGGTATGCCTGATGCGCCTGAGACTATTAGAGTGATTATGCAGCGGCAAAGCTGCCGCTACTTCCTGCCCGACGAGTTCCCGCAGGAGCACCTTGAGTGGATACTTGAGGCGATGCGCTGGGCGCCTAGCGGCGGCAACACGCAGCCGTGGCGCTTCCACGTCATCCGCAGCGTGGAGATGAAGCTTGAAATCGCCGCGGCCGCGTTCGGCCAGAAGTTCATCGCCGAAGCGCCGGTCGTCATCTGCGTCGTTGCGCTGCCGGAAATCAGCCGCGCGCAATACGGCGATCGTGGCGCGGACCTTTACTGCATCCAGGACACGGCGGCGGCGGTGCAAAACGCGTTGCTTGCCGCGGCCGCGCTGGGGCTGGGGACGTGCTGGATCGGCGCGTTTGATGAAGCGCTTGCAGCCAAGGTGCTGCAGCTTGCGCCAAATGAGCGCCCGCTTGCGTTCATCCCCATCGGCAAGCCCAAGCGCATGGGACACCGCACCGACCGCAAGCCCAAGAATGAGGTTGTGGTAGAGGAATGAGCATTGCGCCGCCGAAGATGATAGCGCTCATTCCCGTCGCGGGCGGGGGCAAGCGGCTACGGCCGTTCACCGTGAACTACCCCAAGGCGCTGCTGCAGTGCGCCGACAGGCCGGTGCTGGGGCACATCCTGCGGCGCGTGGAGAAGCTGGGCGTGCGCGAAGTCATCCTTGTCACCGGCGAGCACACGCAAATGATCCAGGACTACGCGCAGGCTGCGTTCCCCGCACTGGCGATTACATGCGTGCAGCAAACCGATGCGCTGGGGCTGGGGCACGCCGTATGGACTGCGCGCGAGGCCGCGGCGGGCGCGGATGAACTGCTGATCATTTACGGCGACAGCATCATTGACGCGGAGCTGCCGCGCGATGCGGGATGGGAGCTGGCCGTCGGCGTGATGATGGTGCGCGACCCCGCGAATTTCGGCGTCGTTGTCACCGAAGGTAACAGGATAATCCAGCTCGTTGAGAAGCCCGCCGAGATGATATCCAACCGCGCGATTGCCGGCATGAACATTGCGCGCAACCCCGCCGCACTATTTGCCGCGCTTGACGAGCTGGTCGGCAAAGACGTGCGCACGCGCGGGGAGATACAGCTAACCGACGCGTTAGAGCTGATGCTTGAGCGCGGGCATGTCCTGCATTCGTTTCGCCTGCAAAGATGGCTTGATTGCGGCAACCCCGAAGGGATGCTGGAGGCGAACCGGATGTTGCTGCAGCGGCTCGCGCCGGTGGAGATTGAGGGATGCGACATCAAGCCGCCGGTGTTCATCGCGCCGGACGCGAAGGTTGAGAAGTCGCGCCTCGGGCCGTGCGTGGCTATCGCGCCAGGCGCTGTCGTGCGCGGATGTACGCTTAGCGACTGCATCGTTAACATTGGCGCGAAGCTTGCCGGAGTAACGCTTGCGAACGTCATTATCGGCCCGGGCGAAGTGAGGGGATAAGCCTGAAATCCTCCACCGGAGGTTGGGCATCCTTGCCCAACTACTTAATTCAGTGCTCCAGTTTCCGCGAGGAGTATAATCACACCCGGCAATGGGTCATTTTTTCCAAAAAGCCCTGAAAGTGCTTAAAGCGGCAGCCCTCATAAGCGGCATACTGCTGTTTGCGCTCGCAGCGAGCATGACGATCAGCTTTTCCATTCGCAATCTATCCGCACATCAAAGTGCATCCGAAAAGAAGCCTACAGCCAAGCTGGAAGAGTCGCGGTTCGATAAAATGACGCCTGAACAGGCGTTCGCATCCGCCCAGAAGATCGCGGAGGTTGCACTCGGCGATGGAGAGTATTTCAAGACTGCGCAAACTCCAGAAGAGGCCTTCCAGGGCATCTACACTAAAACGCATGTGCCGCCATATTGGGTGAACGCCGAGAAGGATTTTGCGTTGGCGAAACGATTGGGGCTTTCCACATTGCAAAGCCTGCCTTCATATGATTCCTTGACTCGTAATGAGCGCCTGACGCTTTGCTACATCACCGATAGCGGCGAGATGTATACGATATTCAGGACCGACGTCGGCAGGCTGTTTGGCGAAATGCTGTATGACCGCGAACCGCTTGTTGCAGGTCAACATAACGCGTGGTATTTCAAGTTTAGGCTCGAAGAATTGTCTAAAAGCGAAGCGAGCAATTCCAAGGCGCTTACGAAGAAAGAAGCGCTGGAATGGCTCGACCATTTCTATCCAGCCCTCATCCTCAGCCCTATATCGAACAGCATAATGCACCTTGACTGCAAGGAATTCACGCCGGGACAGGCGTACGTTGAATATCACTACAAGGACGCGCTCTGGGAAAAGCTCTGGCCTAAATACATCCTCCAGCCTGGCGACTATTCGCCCGATGAGCTGATTAACACCGGCTTTATCTACTACCGCGTGTACGGCGAAAAGGCCGTTGTTGCAGAGGGCGTTTACGCGGACTATGGCGTCGGCAGCCACTATCGCATTGGACAAGAAGCGGCGAAGCGGAAGGAAGCAAAGTGAGGGCAAAACGGGCGCTCAGGTTCATTGTCCTCGTCGTCAGCATCCTTGGCTGGGCGTGCGCCGTCGCAGCACTAATTTGGGCCGGTTACAAGACATATTCCAAGCACGAAGTCAGGCCCAGAAAAGCGTTCAAAATTATTACGACTCAAATCGCCAAAGGCGATTATGGCGCAGAATACTGGAAGGACATTAAGACAGTGGAGAAATCGTGGGCGGGCAAAGGCCTGCTGGCGACGCCGCCTTACTATTATGAAAAGCTGATACAGCATCGCGACCGATGCGACGAGGTAGGATACCTGGATCATCGGGCATACTTGAAGCCTTACGCCGAACTAACGCGGAACGAAAGGCTGTTGCTTTGCCGCTCCATCCCCATTTTCGGAAGCTGGAATTATCCTCATGAATTCTCTACGGACAAAATGGACTACAGCATTATTGAAGCCCTTATCAGCGCGTCAAAAGCAGGAGAATCGGCGGATGACAAGACTCGCGATTACCAGATGGAAATCGCGGCAGCCTGGTTCGCCCATGACAAATTGTCTTTCTACTCAGGCAAGACGAAGGAGGATATGGCGCGCGACATTACTGAAGCTGCCGCAGCGCTGGCAAGCCCCATTTCCGGCAAGTGTATCGCGCCGTATATGAAAGAGTTTTCGCCGGGGGATGCTTATTGCCTGCGCATCACCGACAGGAGGGCATTGGTTAGGTTATACGCGCGCGACAGTCATTTACTACGCTACTTTTACCCAAGCCACTTCAGCACCCGCCAATACATGTATTACCGCATCTACGGCGAGAAAGGCATCATCGCCGAGGGCATGTGCCTGGTGAGGCCGGAGGAAGACGATTGAGATGGACGGCGGAATGAATACAACCTTGCAGCACGGCGAAGCGCCAATCCCCCCGCTTCCCGGAAAACCAGAAATGGATAGCGGCGATCAAACGCGAGGAGTCGTGCTGTGGGCGAAGTGGCTGGGGCTTGTCGCCATCGTTCTTTATGCTCTGGTGTATATGTACGGGACGCTGCTTCTTACCGGGGCCATCACCCATGGGCAAGAAATCTTGGCTTTAATGATATCGGCCATGTATCTCGAAGACGCCCCGCTGTTGATAGTTATATGGGAAATCCTCTTCTTTACCATCATCTCGATCGCGGTTGCCTGGTTCTACTATTACCCCAAGAACATCAGGCCGTTTTTGCTGCTTGCCGCAAGCTCCGTATTATTGGATAAAGCTCACGATATAACCACCGAAGTCCGTTTTTCGGCGGCGGAGTGGCTGACCTTCTTGGCGTTATTGGCCGCAATAATCGCGTGCGTTTTCGTCATTAAGCCCATGATTTTTGGAAAGGGCACACCGAGACTACAGCGTATCTGTGTCAGCATACTATTCGCCCTAATAGTCGCGAAGTGGCTGGCGATTACGGCGGCTGCGGTCATTTACAAAGAGCCTTCCTACGATACGTCAATACTCGTAATCTTCTTATTTGGATACGGCCTGCTTTTCTCGCGGGCGAAGCTCGGATGGTTCGCAGGTATCGCGTCTTCGGCGTGGTTGCTTATCATTTCTTGCACCGAACCTCAGGGCAACGCATCTATAGGTTTCGAACCGTTCCTTCCAATAATAATCTACGTTTTCCTGTTCCTCCCGCCGGTAATCCGCTGGTACTTCCCGCCGGGCATATGGGCGTATCTGCGAAGCCTCTCGGAAAGAGTGATAAGAAATAAGGTGATAAGAACCTAGTGCCGGAGGTTGGGTTTTCTTGCCCAACTACCATCACAGCCGGGGGTTGGGCATTCTTGCTCAACTACGTGATTTTGCTCACCGTACGCCGGGCTTTAGCCCGGCTCTGGAATCTGGGATTCTGGATTCCGTAACCCACCTACCACCTCTCTGTCTACGACCTACCATTCTGAAACCCACCTACCATCTCCCCACCTGCGACCTACCCATCTGGAATCCTAGCCCCTAACTGTACTATTCGGATACATTGGTAACATCCGGAAATGAGTTGAAGTAGTGTATACGATAAGGGGTTGGATAGTTGTAGCCGATGGCAGAATGAGGCCTTTCCAGGTTGTAGTAGGAAACGAAACGGATCAAAGCTTCGCGCCGGTGGTATATGCTGTTGAAACGGACAAGACGCAGAAGCTCCCTCTCCACAGTTCCGAAGAATCTTTCCACTTTCCCGTTCGTCCTTGGTGTGTAGGGCTTGGTGAGAAGGTGTTCTATCCCCCTCAAGCGCAAGGACCGTTGGAAGGCGCATTCACGCTCAGGATGCGCGCTTCTCCTCATCGAAAAAATGCAGGCGTTGTCGGTCATCATCGCCTGAATGCCGTAAGGCACTTCAGCCAGTACGTATTCGAGGAATTCCTGGCTTGCGTCGCCGTTTACGCGCGGAAATATCTTCACGAACACTTCCCGGCTGTACGCATCCAGGGCGGCGAACATGTGTTCCGGCTGGCTTCCTGTGCGCAACGGAACCAGCTGCTTGATGTCCACGTGCATCAGTTCGCCCGGGTGGGTCTTCTCGTATCGCGGATACTGCTTGCGTGGAAGCGGAATACCGCACACCCCGTTCTCGCTGAGAACGCGGTGAACAGTGCTGCTGGAAAGATGCACAACCGCTCCTATCCTTCCCGCCCCCCAACCGTACTCGCTCCTTAGCCGCATGATTTCCCCTTCTTCAGCACCGCTGATGCGCGCAGGACTGTTTTGAGGGCGGCGTGAATGCTCCTTCAAGCCTTCGCTCCCGCCCAGCTCGTAACGCCTTATGAAGTTCCACACGGCTTTTCTGCTTATCCCGTAGGCTTTCGCTGCATCTCCAGGCTTCACCTTTCGCTCGACTACCGCCGACACGATCTTCAGCCGTTCCTCATAACCTATCGATTTCGCCATCGTGAAGTCCTCCTTTCACACCTCCACGATGTTACCAATGTCCCCGAATACTACACCTAACCCCTCATCCCTAATCCCTTTACACAGCACGGCAAGAATGCCGTGCCTCCGGGTAATGCAATTTCGGCGCAAGGCTCCCTGTTTGAGATATAATCCCCCTGGAGGGGCGTATGGCGCACACGCGACACAAAGGCCTTCAAACTTGGCAGTGGGTGATGATAGCGGGCTTCATTCTTTGGCTCGCGATGTTCAGCGCGCACAAACTACATCTGCTTCCCGAAGAGATGGCGCTCTGGATGCTCATCGCCCTTTCTGCTGCGCACCTCATCGCGGGATTAGCATTGATCCAGGGCGCTTGCGAAGCGCTCATCCTGGGCGTGGAGCGGCTGGGCGCGCGCTACCGCTGGGACAGCTTTATCGCCGGCACTATCGGCGAGATTGTCAGCACGCTTCCCGAATTCGTAGTTATCGTCTTCCTCGTGCGCATTGATGCACTGGCGGCGTTCCTCATCGCGGTAGTCACAATCTATAACAACGCCCTCGTCTTCAGCGTGTATTCCTTCTTCCTCCCCAAAGACGTGAAGGGCAAGTTCCTCATGCCCGACCCCATTACGCGCGCGGGCACTGAGATCCTAATAGCCGGAAGCGGCATTGCCCTCGTGCTCGGCTTATCTTTCCTCGCGCTGCGCAGCGAGACGCACAAGACCGTGCTAAACGCCACTGACCTGATACTCATCGCCTTGATTATGTTTGCGATCTTCGGATTCTACATGCACTCGCTCATGCGCTATTACGCTAAGCAGGAGGACGAGGACAAAGCCGCGCTGCTCGACCCGTCGCTGCACAGTGTCTCTTGGCCGGCGATTATCGGCATGTTTGTCTTAGGCATATTCGGGGCAGTCCTCGGCGGCGAGGCCGTGTCCGCATTTGCCAACACCGCGCTCCACCAGCTTCGCCTGCCGCAGGTTCCCACGGCGCTCATCCTCGCATTTTTCGCAGGCGTGAGCGAATACGTCATCGTCTACAAAGCCCACAAGCGCGGGGAGATGGGCATCGCGCTTTCAAACGTGTTCGGCGGCATAACCCAGGTTATGTTCCTGGTGCTGCCTTTTACGCTGATGGCCATCGCGGTGATGAACTGCTGCATTCCCATCAACTTCGTAACAACCATCGTCTTGTTGCTCCTCTTCCCCGTGTTCTTCTTGCTCTTTGAATACCTTGAGGAAGACCACACGCTCAACAACCTCGACGCCGCCGGCATGGTCGGCATCTTCGCCCTCATCGTCTACGTGCTCCTCTTCATGAGCGGCGTGAAGGGGTAGAGACGGGGCAAGGGATAAGGGGTAAGGGAGTAGTTCCAGAATCCAGAGCGGCATTAAAGCTCGCCAGCCTGCGGCTGGTGCCGCCTACAAAGCAATAGGACGTTTCACGTGAAGAACAGATAATTCCGGCGCCTAAATAAGGTAGAATATCTGCGAGAGGATACGAAGAGGAGCCGAAATGGCGACGATAGACTACAGGCCGATGGACAGGGATTACATCCTCCCTGTATGCCCAAAAGTCCTGGTAAAGGGGCCGTTTGACCGCGGAGACCCGACAGGACACTTCGGATTCGTCAGCGACTGCCCGACCGTCAACGACGAGATGCTGCGCACGTATGTAGAGAAATACGGCACCTGCGGCTATCTCGCCTGGGACGGATACGCCGTCGTGGGCGCGGCGCTCTTCTTCCCGCTAAACGACCTTCCCGCGAAGCTTTGCAAAATCTACGACGTTGACGAATACCCGCGCAGGTGGTTTGACGCGCTCAACAAGGAAAAGGGCACGATGGTCATGGGGTGCTGCATGATCGCGCCCGACTACCGCGACCAAGGCATCGGCACGAAAGTCGTTGAGGCGTCGCTGGCTTGGATGCGGCGCAACCGGTGGCTGCGCGCGGTGAAGCTCGGCGTGCCGTCGGAGGTTTACGGCTTCACCGACCACTTCAACCTCCCGTTTTGGGAGAAGATGGGCTTCCGCGTCTTCAGGCTCATTGACCGCAGCGAGACCGAGCCCTGGGCAAGCCGCGAGCGCGCGAAGCTCCTGCGCCTGCACGAAAGCGGGCATTTCAACGCGCAGGGCATAGACTTTTGCGGCATCCTCAAAACGCGCGGCTGGCAGGGCATCCTCGGCGTCAACGACCTAGAACAGCGCTTCGCGTAGGCTGATTCCGCCAGCACAACTCCACCCGGCGCGCCATGCCTGCTATGCCAGTTCCCATGCTGCGCAACCGCTTTTTTCGGGGTATAATGTATATAGCCATGGAGGGCTTCGCGGGATAATTTTCTTGGAGGGAACGGAAATGAGAATCTGTCTGAAAGAGCCCAGGGGGGGGGGTACTCCTTAGCGCCCTCATCATGCTTGCCGTGCTTGCGTTATTCTCCTGCGGCCACCCAAGCAACCACTCTTCAAGTTCGCAGCTAGCCGCTGCGCCTGCAACCACCCCACCGCCACACAAAGCCATCGCCCTCACCGGCCCCGGCGCAGGCGGGGGCGGGTTGGACAACCTTGACGGCGGAGGCGAGGAGCTGCAAGTTGAACCTTGGTATGACGCGGATGCTGGAGAAACGATAAACATCGTCTCCGGCGAAGCCATCATTAACTTGGCTTTTAATTTTTCAGGGCTGGGGGAGGATCCTCAAGTCAACGTCGATCTACTGGATGCTCAATTCGCTCAAGAGCCCACAGTTCAGGCCTTGCAAGCTCAAGGGTATCAGCTCTTGGAAGTCTTTGGAGAAGTTTATGGTGGCTTATTTCGCTTACCTGCCGGCGCAAGCTTCCAGGGCGCTTTTCAATCGCTACCCGCCCAGTATCCGAATATAGTAGCCGTAGGGCCAAATGACCTAGTTCCTCTCGCTCAAACTAGGCACCCAAATGACCCCTGGTACAACCACGCCCAGACTACTGAATGGGAGTGCCAATGGGGATTTAACAACACAATGGAGACCAACCCGAACTACGATGTGGATGCCCCCGAGGGTTGGTATTTGGGCACTGGGTAAGATAACTATGTTGTTGCAGTTATAGACACGGGCGTTCAACGAGGCTTACTTGATTTGAATAGCCGGTTAACCCCTTGGGGTCTTTCAAATGACACGTGGACTCCAAACGGCGGAAATCCAAGGCTTGATCAATCAAATGTAGATCCAGATCACGGCACTAACGTTGCCGGCATTATCGGCGCCGTTACTGATAATGCTTATGGTGTTGCTGGCGGTTGTTGGAACGGCAAGATACTCCCGTGCCAAGTAGCTAGATATTCCGATGGAAAGTTCATCAGAACTTCACTACTTAAGCATATCGCTTGCTAGGCGAAGCGATGGGAGTCTACCAATCTACCAGATGGCATCCTGAGCTTAACATCATAGCGATAAACATGAGTTACGCATCTCCTCACTTTGATTATAGTGAGGCTGCCAGTCTTCATTACTACCTGAGTACTAAGGCTGTATGCGTCGCCGGTGCAGGAAACGGTGACACAAATGCCGCGCACTATCCAGCTGCCATAGGTTCTAAGCTGGTCGTGTATCCAGATTATGTAATTGGAGTAACAGGTTATAGTTCAGATGGGACATTAATCCCTGATGGGAATTATGGCCCATTGAACGCTGATATCTCTGCCCCAGGGAGAAAC
Source organism: uncultured bacterium (assembly GCA_963749125.1). Taxonomy (GTDB): domain Bacteria; phylum 4484-113; class 4484-113; order 4484-113; family 4484-113; genus JBBIJQ01. The sequence goes on along the minus strand of CAVVLL010000015.1, from coordinate 29,589 downwards.
ATACTTACCGTCAGTATGTATGGGCAGCAGAAAGACGAGTTTTCGGGAACGTCTGCGGCAACTCCTTTCGTTTCGGCCCTTGCGCTACTGAAAAAATCTAAATCCCCTTTCATGAGCGCTCGGTTTATTCACAACAAGATACTTCAATACCGTAAGACATCTCCGCCGATGCAAGGAAATCCAACTCCACCCCCGAGTGTGAGCTACTTTCTGGTTATGGGAGGATATTAAAGTGACTTACAGGCGGCTGACAATCTGGCTAATATATTATGCCGTACTCATACTGTTCGCTTCAGTTTTCACTAGCTGCAAAGGGGGGCATTACAGCTACAACCCGTTCTATGGGGATTCCAATATTGGATTTGGGGCAGAACTCCCTGATGGCGTGGAGACTGGAGAAGGCACAACGCTAGTCTTTACTCTCGTCTATGGTCCCGAGACGTGTACGCACACTAATTCCAATGGAATCCCGGTACCTGACGGTGCGACCCTCTACCCCGATGGCATTGGTGGAATGCTGCCACCAGTCTCATTTAACTTAGACGCGGCTATAATTCAGGAAGATTCACTTTATGTGGAGATTACTTACTCCTATCCTGATAACGGTGTATACGTGGCGCGTGCGACTGTGTCTTATGCCGGGCAAACGGCTTACTCGCCGTCATGGGAAGCGCATTTTTAGCCCGTCCCTACCCTGACATGTAATCGCTGAAGGGGCGCTCTTCGGCGGTGCCAGCGGTGCAGCGCGGGATGCTCTCCACAATCCCCGGCAGGTGGCAGTAAGGCACACTCACATACATCACGTCTTTGGGTGTGCCTGTCATCTTGCGCGCCGTCCAGTCAGCGAAACTCACGTTCACCTCGCCCGTCACCAGCGAATACGCGACCGCCATGTGGCAGTGCGCGCCAATCATTTCGGCCTTCGGCGAGCGCCCGGTGAAGAATGCGTGGAGAGTTATGAGGCGGCATGCCTGCTCGGGATTAACATAGAACACGGCGACGTCGGGCTCAAGTTGCGCCGAATCCATCGGCGCCATGACGATATGGCTCGCAAGGCCTTTAGGCGGGGGGGATGCGGTGACCATCATGCGGTGGAATACGGCGTAGCTCATCGCCAGCTTCTCGCCGTGAACAAGGAACTTCTTCAAGCCCTCGCCGGCTTTGCCCTGCGGCGGGTCGCCCAGGCCAAGGTGCCACGTGCCGCCGCCGCACGACGAGTTCTCGGCGTCAAGGACGATGGTCTCGCCCTGGTGCGCCTTGTCCAGCGCGAAGCATCCACGGCATGCCTTGGGGCGCTTCACGTCCGGCGGGTCAAAGGTATAGCTCACGGCGACGATGCTGCCGTCAAGTTTTAGAACGTCTGTTAGCGTCTTTGCATACTGCTGCCAGATCATAATTACCTCCTGCTTGACCGCGACGGCTTCAGTCCGCGAAGCTAAGGCGCGGCATCAAAACGATGACTGTTATATTATCCTTGCCCCCCAGCGACAGCGCTTCGCGCACCAGCGCATCGGCAAGCGCATCCGGCGCGGCTGCTTCGCCCGCCATCTCGGCTATGCGCGCAGAGCGCACAAGGTCTGAAAGCCCGTCGCTGCAAAGCACGAGAAACGTGTCCAGCGGCAAGCGGAATGTTGACACGTCCGGCTTCACGTCGGGAATGATGCCCATGCCCTGCGAGATGACGTTTCGCTGCGGGTGCGTGTAGGACTGCTCTTCGGTGATGCTGCCGGCGTCAAGCATTTCCTGCACCAGCGAATGGTCCCGTGAAAACGCGCGCACGCCGGATTCGCCTGCGGAGAATGCTCGCGAATCGCCGACGTTGAAGACGATGGCTTGCGCCGCAGCGAGCGGGAAACCTTTCTCCAACGAGCCGGGATGCGTCATGTAAACGCCGGTGAGCGTCGTGCCCATGCCTGAGAATTCGGCGGAGGATGTTGAAGAGTCGTGCAACTCGCGGCTGATGGAGCGGATGTGCTCGGCGATGAGCGAAACGGCGCTGCGCCTGCGGTCTCCGCGCGACAGCGGCCATAGTCCCGAATAAAAGCGCAGCAGTTCCAGGCAAAGCGCGGATGCCAGCTCGCCCGCATTATGCCCGCCCATGCCGTCGGCGACGGCGAAGAGCGATGAAGAATCGGCCGAGCCTTCAATGACGCACGTGCTCGCCATATAGGCGTCTTCGTTGTTATCGCGCACTAGGCCCACATGCGTGCGCGCGGCATATTCAAATTGCAGCGTGAGTTGCGGTATAAGCTCGGTGAAGTTTTCCGGCGACTGCTCGATTGCCGTAAGGAAACTCAGCATCGCGCTTTGGCATTCGGCGAATGCGGTCGATGCCTTGCGCTCAGCGAATATGCTTTGCAGCCAGTGCGCAATTCCCTTCGTGATGCCGAATTGCACAGTATCGGGCGCAAGGTCTTCAAGGTGGTAAAAGCGCAACCGGTAATCGCCCAAGCCCATTACGCGCATTTCGCCTGCGTTGCGAAGGTATATTCGTGAAGGGTCAAAGACCTTTAGCGATGCGCCTGCAGCATCCTGGAACGCCGCGTCCAATCCCAATGCCTGCGCGATTAGGGGCAGCGCATCTGAAAGCTCCAGGCTTGGCGCGTCGTCTTCCAGCGTGAAGTCAAAGTCGCTTGCGGTGTAGCCTGCGCCTTCCAGCAGCAAGTCTTCGCAGCCAGGAAGCGCGTCAGGCAGCGCGGCAAGTAGCTTCTTGATGTGCTCTGGCGGCTCGCCTTCCCATGTCCAGCGCAGTTGCGTTGTTCCGTTCCTGCGCACGCGCACAAGTTTCGCGCCGTTCTCGGCAAGCATCTCTTCTTCGCCCTTGCCCTCAAGCACGGGGATGAAGGGGTCGGTGCGGTCGCCAGGCTGTTCTAGGCGGCTGGCCATCGCTTACAGCCATTCCTTGCGGTAGAAGTAGTAGATGATGCCGCCGCTCATCACCAGCAGCAAGAAGTCCAGAACCCAGATGAAATGCCGCTCGTTCATGCCGTGCGTTACATTTAGGTTCATGCCGAAATAGCTGGCGACGAACGTAAGCGGGATGAATAATGCGGCATAAACGGTGAGAATGCGTTGAATCTCTTCAGAGCGCGCCTGGATGATGGTTGAGTGCATCTCCATAAGCTGGGTCAGGATTTCGCGCTCCTGGTCGATGATCTGCGCCGCTTTTTCAAGGTGGTTCACCAGGCCGCCGAGATACACGACAATCTCTTCACGCTCTTCGTCCGCGATGGGCAGCTCTTCCTCAGGCTCTTCATATGCGCGAACCTGTTCTTGCAGTATCTCCAGTTCCTGGATCAAAGACTTGCGAATCAGCGAGAGATTATGCCGTTGGGCAAGAATCTCTTTGAACAGCTGCAACTGGTCTTTGCGCTTGCGCCTCGCAAACCGGCGCTTGGCCGTAGCCTGCGAAGGCCCTGCGCCTGCGGGATTGAGCAGATTGAACTCCATCTCGTCGCCGCGCTTCTGGATAAGCTGGAGTATCTTCAAGTAGTCGTCAATGAGGATGTCCAGTATCTGATACAGGAAAATCACCGGCTTGTCTTTAAAGAGGAATAAGTCGGCCGGGAGGTTTTGGGCGAACAGCTTGAGATACGTGGGGATGGGGCTGCGGTGCAGAGTCATCACGAAGTTCTCGCCCATGTAGATATTGAGTTCGCTTGCCTTCAGGTAATCCTGACGCCCTTCGCGGAAGTAATGGAAGATGAAGAACTTGTAGCCGCTCTCCTCTTCAAATTTGGGCTGGTAAACATCGGGCGTGATGCACTCTTCAACAACCAAGGGATGAATATCAAGCTTGTTGAGGAGCAGGTCTTTCACCTGGTCAATGGGCGCGCTTTGGAGATCCAGGTCCAGCCAGACGAATTCCGGAGACTTGACGTGTTCAACCACCTCTTCCATGGTGCGGGGCTCAATTTCCTCCACCCGCGAGTCAACTATCCGGAATCCTCGGATTGGTATGCGCACGGGGGGATTTTAGACCGAATCGTCCGATAGGCGCAATGAACTTCGCGCGAAATGCCTTAAATATGGGTATAACAGAGAGGAGGAACTCACGCTCAATCTATGACGGTTTACGAAGTTGACGGATTTACGCCAGTGATAGGTGAGGGCTCGTTTATCGATGAGACCGCATCTGTTATCGGCAATGTGTGCATCGGGCGCAATTGCTACATTGCGCCAGGAGTGCGCATCCGTGGGGACTTCGGCCGGATTGAGATTGGTGACGGGACCAGCATCGCCGACAACTCCGTTATCCACGCCCGCGCAGGCGAAATCACCCGCGTTGGCAGCCAGGTTACCATTTCCCATTGCTGCGTCCTGGACAGCTGTACAGTCCTGGATTTCGCCATCATCGGAATAGGCTCAATCGTCAGCAACTGGGCGGTTGTGAACAAGTGGGCTGTCGTCGCTGAAGGGGCGCTTATCCGCAACGGTTTCGAGGTTCCTGAAGAGCGGATAGCCGTGGGAGTCCCGGCGAGGCTGCTGGATGTGGCGGTTTCGGAAGGATACAAGCAGGACTGGCGGCACTTCAAGGACGTATACCTGCGGCTAGCCCAGGACACATACCCGCGCACGATGCGCAAGATAGAATGGACTTACAATCCGCCAGCAAGGGTGCCGGATGCAGTTTCAGCTGTTAGGGCGGAAGGACAGGAGAAAAGCGGCTGCTCTTAGCCGCAGCGCACCCTCAGAATCAGAATATTTCCTACAAACACCGCTTTTACTAAGGTAACAGCGCCGTTTCTGTGGTAATATTAGGCGAGTAGAACCCGGGCGAGGTCTTGATCATGCTCGTTAACGAAAAATGTACGGAATGCGGGGGTACCGGGGTCTCATTTATTGAGTCCACTTCGTTCTTGGGGCTCATAAAGAAACAGGTGCCCATTAGCTGCCCAACTTGCGGGGGCAAAGGCTATTCCCTTAAGATGCCGGCATGCATCTTTTGCCACGGACGCGGACTGATTGGGAATGAGCGCGACGTTTGCCGGGTCTGCAACGGAACAGGCACCGGCGACGATTTTGCCTGGGTTCCCCGCTCCCGACTGAAAGCTGGCAATGCATTCCAGCGCGTATGCCAAGTGTGCCGACGCCGCACCACGCATGAAATCCTCACCGATATCATCCAGCAAGCGACGGTTGTCACATGGGAAGAGGAAGAAAGCCTGCGCAGGACGCAGACGACCGAAAGGGTGCAGGTGCGCTGCTCCCAGTGCAGCGACACGTACTGGATTACTATTAATCCGAAGCTACACCCCAACGAGACTACGCCGGAGATGGAGGAGTTTCTCGCAATGCAATCCCACCTGCCGGACAACAGCCAAGAGCTTCGCCAAGAACGATAGCCTTCCTGCGGCACGGTTTGGGCTTGCGCCATACCGTTGCTTCTGTCCGTGCCCGGTTGTATAAATAACGCGTGCTAGTAGTTGTAAACCTCGCCGTTGAACAACCCGCCTGGTCGCTGCCGGTGGAGCAGCTTGCGAAACTGCGCGACAGCTTCCCCGAAGTAGAGTTTCATTGGAACCAGCAAAAACGGGATTACTTCCGCCGTGCGGCCGAGGCCGAAGTTATTTGGGGCTTGCAGTTATCCAGCGACATCCTTGAGCTTGCAGCCAAACTCAAGTGGTTTCATTCGTACGCCGCTGGGGTTAGGGAGAGCATCGCCCCCAGTGCCGTCAAACGCCAGCTCAAAATCACAAATTCGTCGGTGGTGCATGCTCCCGTCGTAACAGAACACACGCTTGCCATGCTGTTTTCGCATTTCCGAAGACTCGGCGTAATTGCCGCATGCCAGCATGCGCATCGTTGGGGAAAGGACGAATATTCGGACGGCTTTAAGAGCCTGCGAAGCTTTGACGGGATGACTTGCGGCATTTTCGGATACGGCGCGATCGGCTCTCGGCTCGCTTCAATTTTGAAAGTAATGGGAAGCCGGGTTTTCGTTTATAGGCGCAATCTTGTGCCCGCTAGCCACGCGGATGCCGTGTTCACGAATGGCGAATATGAGCGCATGCTGGCGCAATGCGACTTAGTGGTCAACACGCTCCCGGACACTACTGAGACTCAAGGCTTCTTTGATACCGCCAAATTTCGCATGATGAAGCAAGGCGTGGTGTTTGAAAGTATCGGGCGCGGCAGCGCAGTTGATGAAAGAGCGCTTGCGCTAGCGCTGGGCTATGACGAGAAGCATGGGAAGTGGGCTGAAGACGGCTGGCTTTCCTGGGCGATACTTGACGTTTTCGCTGAAGAGCCGCTGCCGCCTAGTTCGCCGCTGTGGTCGGCGCCGAACGTCACTATCTCGCCGCATGTGGCATCGGTGTCGCCGGGATTTTGGCCCAAGGAGTGCGGACTATTCGGGACAAACCTGCGCCGTTACTTGAACGGCGAGCAAATGCTGGAGCAGGTTGACATCGAAGCAGGATACTGATGCCACTTAGAGCAAGAATGAACTACGGTGAAGGACTTGCCGCATGAATAATGGGCGCATCGTGGAGCACAACCTGCCAAATGGCCTGCGCATCCTGCTTGAGGAAAACCACGGCGCGCCGGTAATTTCGCTGAACATCTGCTACCGCGCAGGCAGCAAGTATGAACGGCCGGGGATAACGGGCATCTCGCATTTCCTTGAGCACTTGATGTTCAAGAGCACGTCCAAGCATACAAACGGCGAGTTTGACCGGCTGCTGACGTACGCGGGCGCGGACAACAACGCATACACCTGGCTAGACCGCACGGTTTACTACGAGCTAATTGCTGCTGATAAGATAGAGCTTGCGCTGGAGCTTGAGGCGGACAGGATGTGCAACCTGCTCATCCTTCCCGACGAGCTCGCCGACGAGATTGAAGTCGTGCTAAACGAGTTGGAGCAGCGCGACGATTTGCCATTCTCGCTGCTGCTTGATTTGCTGCAAAGCGCAGCTTTCACCGCCCACCCTTACGGCATCCCGACGATCGGCTGGCTTGAGGACGTGAAGAACTTCGCCTTGGAAGACGTGCGCGGATACTACGATGCCTACTACCGCCCCGACAACGCGGTGCTGGTCGCAGTCGGTGATTTCAGGCCCGAAGAAATGCTGGCGAAGATTGAGCGCTGCTTCGGTGGGATTGAGCCTGGCGGGCACACTGCGCCGAGGCTTGCAGCCGAGCCTTCGCAGAATGCGCAGCGCCGCATCGTGATTTCGCGAGCAGGAAGCAGCGATTACGTGCTCATTGGATGGAAAACGCCGTCCAGTTCAAGCCGCAATGCATACGCATTGGAGGTATTGGCGAACGTGCTTGGCAGCGGGCGCACGAGCAGGCTGTCGCTGCGGCTAGTTGAGACCGGCAAGGCTTCCAGCGCCGGTGCACTAAGCGGGTGCTTTGATTACGTGGACCCGCACTTGTTCGCCGCGCAGGCTGCGCTCAACGACGGGACGAGTCCTGAAGAGGCGGAAGCTGCGATTGTTGACGAAGTAAGCCGCATCGTAGCCGAGGGCATCACCGAGCGCGAACTTGCGCGTGCGAAGAAGCAGGCGCGGGTTTCGTTTGTTTACCGCAAAGACTCGGTTGAAGCCGAGGCAGACCTGCTCGTGAATTTTGAAATCGCGAGCTCTTACAAGAACATCGCCAAGTATCTTCCCGGCATAGAAGCAGTGAGCGCTGCAGATGTACAGGAAGCCGCCGCCAAATACCTGACCATCAACAACTCCACGGTCGGCTGGCACGTGGGCATACGCGCTGAAGGCATGGAGCGCGCTGATGGCGCGATGCCATTACCGACGCCGCGCGAACTTGCGCCGCAACGCCGTTCGGCCGGGCGCAGCCCACAAAGGCCTGCCGGCATTCAAGCGGGCGAACCGGATGTCATCATGCTCGCGAACGGCATGCGGCTAATCATTATTGAAAGCCACAACAACCCAACGATTGCGCTCGCCGGAAGGGTTGAGATTGGCAGCATCAACGACCCGCCCGGCAAGGGAGGGCTGGCGGGGATGACGATGCAGCTTCTGTCCGAAGGGACTGAGCTGCACGACAAGCTTGAAATCGCGGGGATGATGGAAGACGAGGGAATGGGGCTTGGCTATTTCACCGGACGAGAGAAGTCGGGGATAATGGGGCGCAGCCTCGCCGAAGACATGCCGAAGCTGCTTGGGATGCTGGCCGAAGAGCTGTTGCATCCTGCATTTCCTGATGAGCAGGTGGAGTTCGTGCGCGTCCAGGTGCTAAACGGCATTCAGCGCGCGCAGGACGACACCTTTGACCGGGCATACGACTTCGCGCGAAAGCAGCTTTATGGCGAAGGCAACCCGTATGCAGGCAATCCCAACGGCAACAAAGAATCCGTAACGGCAATCACGCGCGATGACATTCTCGGCTTTTACTGGCAGCACGTCTCGCCCAAGCGCATCATTTTGTCCATCGCTGGCGACGTTGACACGGAAAGCGCTAAGAGGCTCGTGAACGAGATGTTCGGCGGCTGGAACGCGGGAGAAGCGCAGGACGAGGGATTATTCGCGAAGTCGCTGCAGACACTGCCCATTAGTGGCCGCGAGGAAATCATTGAGATGGCCGACCGCGCGAATGCGACGGTGCTGTTCCTGCGCGCAGGCATTTCGCGCACCAGCGAAGATTACTATGCAACCATGGTCGCCAACCACATCTTCGGCGGCGACTTTATCGCCAGGCTCAATGAGAAGCTGCGGGTTCAGGAAGGCCTGACCTACGGGAGCTTCAGCTTCCTGGCGCCGGGCTTCGGCACCGGCCCCTGGGCTGTCTGCGTCCAAACCAATCCTGCCAACGCCGCGCGCGCGAAGGATATCGCGTTGGCGGAATGGAAGGAGATGTATGAGAACGGCGCTACGCAAGAGGAGCTGGAGCGCGCCAAGTCATACCTTACAGGCAACTTCGCCGTGAAGCTGAGCACCGTCTCAGCCGTCGCAAACCTGTATGCCGACATCGAGCACTTCAAGCTGGGGATGGACTACATGCAGCGCCATGCGGGGATTATCAACGCCTTGACGCTTGACCAGGTCAATGCAGCTTTCAGGAAACACCTGGCGCCGGACAGCTTTATATCTGTTATCGCGGGCAGCCTAAGCCAGTCTCAGCCCTGATTACTCCTATCGCGGGCAGGGTATAATCTGTTAACTTTGTAATCAGGTTGAAAATCAGCTTCCGAATAGCCTATAATTTATGGGTTAGATCGGGAATCCGATAAGGAGGAACCTGCGTGACAGCCATAACCTGGCAAAAACTGAGGTCCTATGGGATATTGACCATATCCCTGCTTATACTCGCCATTGCTGTGGGAACGATGTATTCCTGCGGCGGAGGCGGCGGAGACGTGATTCTCCCGCCACCTGAAACGAATGACGAGCAGCAAGGGATAACCAACAGGCCTATCATAAGCAGCATTAGTCCTGCGGTCGCTAGCCCCGGCCAAGACGTGACTATTACCGGCTTCTACTTCGGCACAGAAGAAGAAGCGACGTCACTAGTAACAATCGGCGGCCGCCAGTTCACAATCAAGACCTGGTCCGACCAGCTTATTGAAGCGACGGTGCCGGCTAACGCTGAAAGCGGGATTATCGTTGTAACGGTGGGAACGCTTTCAAGCCGCAGTGGCATCAGCGCCCAGCTATTCATCGGCACTGCGCCTCCATCAGGCGAGCCGCTTATCATCGCGCTATCACATGATACGGCTTCCATCGGCAGCCGTGTTACCGTGTTCGGCTTCAACTTCGGCGCGACGCAGGGCGAGTCCCGCGTCACATTCGCCGGGGCTGAAGGCGGGCGGGTACCGGCGCAGGTCGTTACCGAGACCATCAACGGCACTACGCGTTCGCATTGGACTAATACGAGCATCCAAGTGCTTGTGCCCGCGAACTCCACGACCGGCCCGGTGATGGTGACGGTTGGCCAGATGAACTCCAACGCTAACTTCAACTTCATCCCGCTGCCGCCCCCACCAGACATGGGCAATGCTCCTACGATAACGTCGCTTAGCCCCGAACATGGGCCTGCCGGAACGGCGCTTACTATCTCAGGCAATAACTTCGGTTACTCGCGCGGCATTTCAGTCGCGAGCATCGGTGGAATTCCACTGCAGATAGTCGCCTGGTCCAACAACCAGATCGTCGCCGTCATCCCCGAGAATGCAACTACGAACCTCGTCCGCGCCCTTGTCGGCGGCGTAGTCGCTGAATCACCGCACGTTTTCGTCGTGGAGATGGTTCCGTTCCTGACCTCGCTTCAGCCCAACATATTGCAGGTTGGGGCGCAGCTCAGGATTTCCGGGCGCAACTTCGGCCAGGACAAAGGCAGCATCCGCCTTACTCCTACTGGCGGCGAAACCGCAGGCCAGAGCGCGACAACCATCAGCGGCAACTCAATAACCTCTTGGACTGACACCGAAGTCGTTGTGTCCAGCCTGCCCAGTATCAACTCCGACGCTGGAATCCCGGTGGAAGTGACGCTCCTTTCAGGCTCATCGCCGCCCCTTCAGTCTGGAAACTCAATCATCGTAAATGTGTTCAGCCCCGTTCAGGCTACCCTAACCGTTGACCGTCCCGCAGGCGTCGCCAATGCGCAGCCCCCGTTTAAGTTCACGGTTGGCGTTGGCGGCGGCATTCCGCCATACGATGTAGAGTTTATCTTTGGCGACAACACATCTGCGGAAGTGCCTCCCGTTACTGCATCCGCAAGTATAGATCATATCTACAGCACAGCCGGCACCTATACTCCCAGCGCGCGCGTAACTGATTCCACCGGCAGCCGCAGAACTGTCACCGGCAATCCTATCCTCGTGGTAGCTCCGGGCCAGCCGGTCATCTACGACGTGAGAACGGAGACGTTGGGCACGTCGTTCCCGTCCAACGCCGACTTCAAGGCCAACGGCGAAGTGGCACTCTACTTCGGGTCATACCAGAACAGCGTGTTCAACTTTGACGAAACATTCATCCCCGTCCTTACGCAGGTCGGCCTTGACTTTATGTCCTACGCGAAGCGCCAGGAAGGCCTCTTCGCAGCCCAGGACATTGACGGCGTGAAGGTCGGAGGAAGGCCTTATGCTTACCGCTACGGCGGCGGCAGCGTTATCAATATCTACGGCTACAACCTTAACGCAGGCCTCCCTATTGGCGCCGCCCACGTCCTGAAGCTTGATTACGATGATCCGCAGGGATTTTATCCCATCAACAACGGAAGCCCCAACATCTTCTCCTGGGACGACATGGCTATCCAGTTCAAGGTTCCTAACGTCACCAACCAGCTTGGCGGCGTGTTCGGAATCGCCTTTGACCCCGCTTCGGGCATTCCCGAAATCAAGTCCCCGAAAGCGCTGGTCGCAGCCCCGATGCTGTCCGGCTACACGCCGAACACGGTCAATATGCACACGACGATCGACATCAACCTGAACGACGCCGTCCCGCCGATTGTTGACAGCAACTACATCGGAACGAAGTGCTACATGTTCTGGACCTTCCCGGCCGAGGACGCAACTTCCGGCGCTCCTTACAACTTTGACCGTAACGGCGACGGTAGCAACGACAACTATCTGCTCCCCGGCGGCATTGCCCTTTCGCTGCTGCCCACACAGAAGACAATCACGTTTGACCTATCCACTCTCAGCGATGGCGGCCCGTATGCGGCGCGCGACGCTGCGAGCACGAACGTCCAGGCAGTTATGCCACGCGCTGGCAACTGGAAGGTGTTCCTGTGGGTCGGCGTGAAGGCCAGCCCGTTCGCGGACAATTTTGCCAACTCCGGCATCGTGTCCAACGACTTGACCATCATCAACGTTACGACGTAACGCGGCGATGGTGTGATAACGGTTCATCGCAAGGGGGGGCGGAAACGCCCCCCTTTGCTTATCCGCCCGCAGGCGGATGCAGATTGAAAGCGGGGAGAATATTATGAGGCTTTATAAGTTAGCCATTTTGCTAGCCGCGCTGGCCGCGCCGGCCATTGCCGCGCATGCCCAGCCCGTGAAGGTCGTGGGGCCGCAAATCACGATTAGCGAGTTCTACGCGTTCCCGCACGAAGGCAGCGCTAACAAGCTTTCCTCGTCATACGATTACCCGGCGGTGAAGGGCATTGACGTGCTGCTTCGCTTTGAAGTGCAAGGGATACAGGGCGAGCAGAAAGCAGTGGCGTTCATCGCAATGCTTTCCGGGAACAAAGCGCTCGCCAAGCAGAAAGAAAAGCTGCTTGTGCAGAACGGAAAATACGAAATCATCATGCCCGAAGTGCTGATGCTTGGCCGAGTATACGGGGACCACGACGTGAACATGGCTGTGGAGCTCGCGGTCATCGGCGCGCCAACCGTGCGCAAGGACGCGCATTTCAAGGTGAAGGGGCGCGAACTGCCTAAAGTAGAGGTGCTGGATTACTGGCTTTCCCCGGGAAGCGACTTAAGGTATGGTGGCTTCTCGCCAGGCGATTATGCCGAGGGTGAGCTTGTCTTCAATCTTTCAAGCGCTGACAACGCTGAGATTAACATCCGCATCGTCGGGGTTATGGAAGAGGAATACGGCTTCTCCATCGACCCGCGCGATAGCTACCAGCGCTACGACGCGTATTGGGGAGAGACGCGCGGCCCGCGCCGCGACGGAACATACCTCCTCGACTTCGACGCATACCTCCCGCGCTACTTCTACCAGCCCGGCTACAGCCACCACGACTTTACCATCTACGTCGTCTTTGAGGCGGCAGACCAGATAATCAGGCTTGTCGGGCTGCGGGACACCATCGTTGACTACCGCCCGGGCAGGCACCGCTCAGTGGATGATGAACTTATGCGTGTGCTGCAAATTGCGCCGTCGGAAACCTGGCGGCTTCGCACAATCCGCAGCTACCAGCGGGACAATTATCAAAACGGGTGGTTTGATGAGACATAGCACGGCGATGAGGCGCATATCCTTAGCGCTGGTTGCGCTGGGGCTACTTGCGGCTTTAGCGCTCGCGTCCTGCCCGCGCAAAGACGATGGCAGTACGGGCGTCACTTTTTTTAACAAGGTGCAGCGCGATGCGAAGAAGCCAGTTGCGAAGCTCTTGTATATCGCCGGTGGGAAGCTCGTGCTGTATTCTGCTGACGGAGTGCCAAAACCGCTTTCCAAGGAAGGGCAGCCTCTGATACCGGTAACTTCCTTTGATGTGAACTTGGAGAAGGGTGAAGTTGCGCTTGCCTGCGGCGGCAAAGTAGGCGCCGTGCCTATTGAACCGAAAGCATCGCCCACGCCTGAGGGCGAGGAGTGGCACGATCTCAGGGCACTCGCGGGGAGCGACGCCTTCGTTTCGCTTGTGCGCCTGTCGCCGGATGCGTCCACTATCTATGCTGTAATATACCACGCCGGAAGCATTGATGAGGGATACAGGATCATCACCGTCACGCGCAAGCCGGAGAGAATCACCGATATACTCACGCCCAAGGAGCTTGAGGGCTGCGAGCCGCGCGACATCAAGTTTGACGGCGCGGGAGTTCCATACATCCTCTTCTACGACGAGACGGAGCCTGCAAGCCTCATCTACAAGTTTGCCGGAGGCAAGGCGCAGCGGGTCTTCAGCACCAGCGGAGCGCTGGATAACATTGACCTTGAGGAAGACGCAGGTGTGCCGGCAAGCCTGGCAGGCATCTACGCGATTGACCTCGCGGATTACTTCGTGCAGGGAAACGAAATGCTGCTGCCGGTCTACTTGCTCGTTGAAGGCAAGCCGGCGCAGGAAGGGCAGGATAGCGAGCTGATTGAGCGCACCGAGCTTTGGCGCGTTGACATTGCGACGGGCCAGGTCACGAAGCGCGGCGAGCTGGAGCACGATGCAGGCAAGACGCAATCGGACTTCTCATTCGTCATGGCCAAGGACGGGCTGTATTTCGCGCGGCTTTCGTTCGCCGACTCTCCCGAGCCTCCTGCGCAGGATGAAAGCGCGAAGCTAGAGGAGGGCGCGGGCGCGCAAGATGCGGACGCGAAAAGCGGTGAGCCTCCTGCTCCGCCCGCGAATGAAGAGCCCTGGCAAGATACAAATTCTCCGCCCACAGGTTTTGCGCTGATGAAGCTTGACCCGGCGACAGGAGCACAAAGCACATTGATGAGCGCCCAGCTTGGCGAGAGCTTCTACGGCATGTCTATATTCCTGGAAGCGGCCGTGTGCGCAGTGCTTGAGGGGACGGAGGATAAGCTGGCGCTTAGCGCATACAACTTCGCGGGCGAGAAGCTGCAATCGGCGATAGCTGTGGAAGCGCCTGTAATCCATTACCTGCCGTTGAGTTAATCAGGCGTCATGCGAGGTTGCAAGGAACTCGCTGATAGCGTCGTCCAGCGGAGGCAGCGGCGGCAGGCCATGAGCTAAATACCGCGACATTCCAAGCACAGCGCGCTGCGGGCGCGGCGCGGGAAGGTTGAGCTCGCGCGATGAAACCCTCTTGAGCGATTCCAGCGGTAGCCCTGCCTGCGCGAATATCCTCGCCGCGAAATCATAGTATGTAAGTTCCTCGGGGCCGCGCACATGGTAGAGCTTCGCATCGGCAATGGGCAGCAACGCAGCGACGGCGGAAGCTAGATGCGGCGCATAGGTCGGCGTCGCATACTCGTCATCCACAACCTTCACGATGCCATGCTCTTTGTAGTTGGCGATGACGGCGTGGGCGAAGTTGCGGCCTTGAGACGCGAACACCTGCGCTGTGCGGATGATTATCCCCTTATCATATGCGGCGATGATGCCCTCCCCTTCCAGCTTTGTTTTGCCATAGACGTTCATCGGCGCAGGCTCGTCATCTTCCCCGTATTCGCCTTCAGGCTTGCCGGGGAACACGTAGTCAGTTGAGAAATACACGACCGCGCTGCCGACGCTTGCTGCGGCGCGCACGATATTTCCGGTTCCCACGGCGTTCACTTCGCGCGCGCGCGCGGGGTCGCGCTCGCATTCGTTCACTTTGGTAAACGCGGCCGTGTGGAAGACGACTGCAGGCTTGAAATCTTCAAGCGCGGCATTCGGCGCCGCGGCATCAAGGATATCAAGCTCGCCGTGCGCAAATAGGCGGCATGTTGCGTGGCGCTGAAGCTCGTCATACAGCGCGCGCCCAACCTGTCCCGCGCCGAGTATCGCCACCTTTTCGCCTGCAAGCCTCACTGCGCCATTGTAGTGCATCGCCAGTGGTGCGGCAATGAATAGGATTAGGCGCGGCGGGAAACGGGGCTTGTCGGGAATCTCTGGTAAAATCAGCCTCAAGCCGGGGAACCCGTGCGAGGCCGCGCCACGAACCGGGTCAGGGCCGGAAGGCAGCAGCCCTAAGAGGATTGCGGACTGCGCCGCGGTCATTCCCCGGCCCCTTTTTAGGCGGCGTGCAACCTTTTGCCATGTTCGCGAGTCTAGTTAGGTGTATCACACAATCGGGGGTGGCTACGATGAAACTGAAAGCTGCTTTCGCACTCGCTGCATTCGCAGCGGCGTTTTGCATCTTCGGCGTTCCAACGGCTTCAAGTTTCGCGCAATCTAGGCCGGCTGACACGGCGGCGATAAGCCAGGCTGACATGGCGATGAAACAGCTTACGCATGCAGTCCAGCTTGGCCTGGAGCGCTATAAGTTAGACTTCGGAGTTTGCCCTGATAGCTTGCAAGCGCTCTTGAACGAAGGATATCTTACCGAGATGCCCGATAATCCTTATGCCAGCTTATGGAGCCAGTCGCCTGCGAAGTGCATTGAGGAGGACTTGAGTTTCAGGCCTACTCCAGGAGCCATCGTCTATCACCCATATACATTGGATGGCGACAGCCTCGGTGGATATATCCTCCTCGGAACAGGGATGAAAGATTCAGACACGAGCGCAGTGTCCGCACACGACTTGTTTTATGGCGAGCCGCGATGGGACAGCATGAAGTATTTCATGCCTGATGGCAAAGGCGACGGAAGGCCTGAACGCTACGTCATAATGCTCTCCAGCCCCAGCCTGGCGCCGGAGATGGTCGTTACCGTCACGCACGACGCCGCATGGCTGAGCGCACAGCCGGACTACCGAGCCAAGAAGGCGCTGCATGCGTTGCAGCTTGCGGCCGAGCGCTATAGCGTGGACGATGAGAAAGGAGCTTACCCGCGTGATATACAGACGCTTGTAAAAGAGGGCTACATATACATGCCGCTGAATCCTTACTACGGCGTTGTCCCCGGCGCAACGATGAGGATTGAAGTTTGCGCACCAGGCGAGTTCAAGCCCGGCGGCATCGTCTATATACCCTTCACAATGCCTGATAGATCAGGCGCTGAATTGGTCGGATACCAAATAGGCATATATGGCGGCGAGCCGGACGGCGGGATTGATGCAGGCGCGGTTATTGACGGCGAATGGCGCTTCTACCCTTTTCTTGAGAAGCCAACTAATCCCGACGGCGTTCCCGACGGCTTCATCGTGGTTCTTGGCAGTGGGCCTTCGCCGGGGCAAAGTGCTCCTTCACCTGGTGGAACTTGAAAGTAAGGCGAGACACGGCGCCGTGAGCGCCGTTAATGCGACTAAGGCTGATTAAGCAAAGGGGAGGCCCGTGAGCCTCCCCTTATCTCATTGTATCAACGTAACTTACTTGGCAGCTTCAAGCAACGAGCGAATCTGCTCGTCAATAGCCAGAATCTGTTGTTGGCGCTGCTCCTCGGTCAGGTTCGTGTCTTCCATAATCGACCGCTTGCGGGCTTCCAAAACCTGCAGCTGCGAGCTGGCAGGCGCGGCAGCCTGAGGGCCAGATGCTGTGGATGGAGTTAGCGGAGTTGCAGCGCTTGGCGTTCCGCTCTGCGCGCCGGAAAGGAGCTGGTCGCGCCTTGCCGATGCGCCGCCCGGAGGTTCAGGGGTTGTAGGGAGCTGCGAACCCGCAGACGCGCTGGGACGATCCTGTGTCGGCGCGGATGGCGGCTCAGTCCACTCGGTCGCATAGATAGGCTTGTCGGGGATGGCGGGGAGAATGTTCTTACCTTCCGCATCCAGCACATACCGCGATTCCTCGCTGGTTACCTGCGAGATATTCAGCGATGCCGGGTCTGCGATGTCTTCTTTCACTTTGAATATCACGCGCGCCGCGACTCCATCACCTTCCGGCAAGCCGAGCTGGTCAACCGAAATCGCCATCGTTACCTTGCCGGTCGCGCCCGGGGGCTGTGCAAAGTAAAGCGATTTCTTCGCGTCAGCGGGGAAGAAGTCGCCAGTCTCCACCGTTCGGAACGAAAGCTTGGTGGGATCGTAGGAGATGGTGAACAGGCCCTTGGAATAGTTGGTGATATTCTTCAGGCGGACTTCGGCGACGAGGTAATCCTCTTCGTTTAGCTTCTCAGTCGTGTTCCAAACGACCTCGGATTTCGGCGTTGGCTCAGTCACTGTCACGGGGAATGAACGCTCCGGCGTCAGCTCGTTGCCCTTCTTGTCCACAACTACACAGGTAATCGTGTATGAGCCAAGGTCAGCGGGCGTCCAGAGGATGTAAGGCTGGTCGGTTTCCGCCGTCACCAGCGGTGGTTCCTCATCCAAGAGGTCTTCGTCGTCTTCGCCTTCTTCGGGCTCGGCGGGAACTTCTACGAGTTTGCCTTCGGTAGCCTCGGGCGTGAAGCCTTCCATCTCCCCGGCTTCTTCAGTTACTTGAGTGATTTGCGCGTCCACTTCGCCGGCAGCCTCGCTTGGATCGGCGGCTTCCTCAGCGGGGTTGGCTTCATCGGAAGTATCAGACGTAGCCGCAGCATCATCCGCCGTTTTCTCAGCCGGTTCGGGCCAGGTCTGCGCATCGGGGTCTTCTTCCGGCGGCAGCAGGGCGTATTTCATTGTAGCCATTGAAACCTGGACACCTCCAGGCTTGAGCGGTTCAATGGGCTTGGGATTATCGGCTGGGGCAGTCGGCGTGGTGGCGGGCTTTGCCGGACCGGTAGGCTTCTCAGGCGCTACCAAAGCAGGAGGCTGCTGGCCGCCGGGAGCGGCCGAAGGCGGCGTCATGGGAGCTATGGGAGGAGCTTGAGGCCCTGCGGCGGCGGCTGGAGCATTTGCATCAACGGGCATCTCAAGCGTGTCCGCTGAGTTGTTTGCGCCGGGAAGGCCTTTTGCCTCGCGTAGCTTTTGTTCCCAAGTCGTCACTTCGCTGCGGCGGCTTTCAGGAAGCGCTGCCAGAATGCCGGATTCAACCGACCACTTGTATTTCAGCTCGCGCTTCTCAGGATTATCCACTATAGCGACTACAGGATAAGCTTCACCTTTGAGGACTTCGCCGGTATCCATCGCCACCATTGAAAGCGTAATCGGCGGGTGATACACCTCTTGCGGGAACTGCGAAATCCCCAGCCGCCGAGGAGGTTGGGCGGGAGCGTGTGGAAGCAGTGTAATCTCCGTCGTATCCCGGGTTTGTGCGCACGCTGGTCGTGCTGCTCGTGCATCCGGCGAATACGGCTAGGACTACCGCAAAAACAAGCGCGTAGATAAGATGAGTTTTACTCATATTTTCCTCAGACCACTAACGGTCAGTATACAGTTCAGTCTACCATCTAGGGAGACGAATATCAACGCGATTTGTTCGCTTAAAGCCCTTGAATCAGCGATTTTCACGGTGCTTGGGCGTTCTAGCAGAAATCTAACACTCATAGGCTACAATACTCACCGAACGCCACTATTCAAGGTGACCTCATGAGAGAAGTAGAAGCTGAATTTCCTTCGGCGAACATTGACGTGGAACAGGCTGCGGGATTCCTTTCACAGCGGCTAAGCCTGCCTGTCAAGCCGCACGGCCTGACGCATTCGCGCGATATTTTCGTCGACACGGAGAACTTCGAGTTGCTCAAGCGCGGCTTCACTTTCAGGCTGCGCCAGAAACTTGATAACATGTACTCCGGCGAGGGCACGCGGCTCACATTCAAGTATCCCCTTGAGGAGATGCCGGACTTCCTCGTGCGCGAAGAGCTGAAAATGAAGACGTCGGTGCGCGAATTTGGCGAAGTTATTCAGTTCCTAAGCGGCATGTCGTTTGCCATCTTCAAAGAGCCTGCGCAAATCACGCTGGCGGTTGAAGAAACAAGCCGCGAATTTGACCTCGGCGAACAAGGGCGGAAGCTGAAGAGTCGCCTACGACGCGGTGAAATTCAAAGATCCGGCGGATGCCAAGCGCACGCATGCCGTGAACTACCTGGAGATTGAAGACCACGGCGTAGGGATGGACGTGCTGATGCAGGCGAAAGCCGCCGTGGAAGAATACTATTCGCTCTCGCCCTCAACCGAGGGGAAATACCGCTACGGGCTTAAGGCGCTGTCGTTAGCTCCGAAGTAGCAGCGGGCGCTTCTGAGTTCAGCAACACGTCAAAGTAGCGCTTGTCGCCGCTCATCGCGAACACGGGCGTGCTTTCCGCGAAGAAAGTCGGCGCCAGTTCTGACGGCGGCGCAACCCCCATGTCGACGGAGAGGTTGATCATGAACAGGCCTTTCTTCCCGCCAAACTCGCCGTATGCCAGCACCAGCCTGCCGTCGGGCGTCATCGCCCACCTTGCAGGCTTGAAGCCGTTTAGCTGCGAGATGTCCACCGGCATTCCGGGCTTGTCGCCCTGCTGGTTTATCACCACGAGCCCCAACCCCGAAGGCGCATAGGCAATGGTGTTTCCGTTATCGCTTATCGCAAGGCGCGACTTGGGCAGCTTGTCATCGGTGAGCTTATAGCGCTGGCCGCTCTCAGTGTTCACGGCGTAAACTTCGCCGTCACCGGCGATGAGGAAGGCGTACTCGGCATCGGCTGTCACTTGCGCTTCCAGCGCGGATGCGCCAAGCCCAACCGGATTGCTCAGCCCGCCTGTGAACGGGTCAACGCGCATCATGCGCACTTCCTTGTCGGAAGCCAGCAGCACCGCCGAGCCGTCGGGCGTGATATCAAGCACCCGTTCGTTGCAGTCGCTGACGAGAAGGATGCCCGACGCCTGGCTGCGGATAAAGCCGCGCTTCACGCCGTTGACATCAACATTGAACGCAATCAAATCGGGCGAGCTTGTGAGGAAGACATCGCTCACGCTTCCCGCACTGGGGATGAACGACATCGTCTTGCGCCCGCCTGCCAGGTCGAAGGAATCAAAGCCGGTGCCGTCCAGCAATGCAATGCCGGTGCCTTGCGGCGCAAGCGCCACAGCGACAGGCTCTTTGGGGCCGAGTGTGAACGTGTATTCGCTGGCGCCGTCAAACTCGGCAAGCTTCACATCCACGCCGCCCTCTTCGCGCGCCTTGAAATAGGCGATTGGGTAGCGAAAGCGCTTGGGCGTGCGGCTCACTTCAACGATGACCGGGTCGGTGTCGTATGTGTTGCCATCCGCATCGCCGACTTTGAGCTGGAGCGTGTATGTGCCACCCTCGGCAATTGCGAACTCGGGATATTCCTCTTCGCTGAACTTCTCACCGAGTTTCCACTGGAAGAACAGCGGCATCCTCCCGCCCGCCACAACCGCGCGCGGCGCAAGCCTGTATGGCGCCATCACGCGCATCGTCGGCACCGAGTCAATCGCCGCGACAAGTTTTCCACCGCCGTAGGCGATATTGCGTTGCACTGTCTTACGCTCTACGCCGTTATCGGCGGTCAGCGTGACAAGGTACTCGCCGGCCTTAGCGTATTTCTTGGCGGGCTTCGCGTCTTCGCTCGCTGTGCCGTCGCCGAATTCCCAGCGAAGCTTGCTGCGCTCAATGCCCGCGGGGCGGAATACGATTGTGCCGTCCTTGCCGTAATCAAGCGCAAATGAAAGCAGGCCAGTAGCAGGTGCGCCCGACACCCCTTTCTCTCCCGGCGTCACCAGCGCTGGCACGAAATATTTCGCGCCTCGCCCGGCCTTGTCGGTGAGGGTAACGGTCACCACGAAGTATCCTGCGTTGGCGAAGTTCACTGAGAACGAATCTTCCTTCACCGTGAACGGCTCGCCGAAACCGGGGTCAACGAGCATCGTATAAGGCTCGCGACCGCCTTGAATCGTCGCCTTGAAATTAACTTTGCCGGGGACGTCTAAGTAAACGCGGCCCGGTTCTATCATCATCACAGGCGCATTTTCCGAGGCGCTCTTCGGCGTTATCACCGTCGTGGACACAACCTTGCTTATGCTGCGCCCGGACGTGTCGGTGACGGTCAGGTTGCCCTTGATTTCGCCGGGACGACCCGCGAAGAGCAGGACTGCGGATTTGTCAGCGGTGGTGCCGTCGCTAAACGACCAGCTGTATTTGTAGGGCGGCTCGCCTCCTGTCACCGATGCGCCAAGCACGGTCTTTCCGCCTGCAACGACTTCGCGAGGGAACGCGACAGCCGATACGGTGAACGGCAGCTTCGGCGCGAGCTTGTCTTTGGGCAGCTCAGGCGTGGCGAACGCCAGGTCGGTTCCGGCAGGGCGCTCGTTATCCTCAACTTGCAGTATCGCCAGCAGTGAGCCGTAAGTCTCATAGCGCTTAACGACTTCGGGCGTGCTGGAAACATGGTCAATGATGCCGTCGGCATCCAAGTCCCACAGGTAGCGTGCGATCTTCCCATCGGGGTCGGTCGACTCGCCTGCGGAATATCTCACGCGCGCGCCCAGCTCCCCTTTCGGCTTTTCGGGCGCAGTCGGCGTTTCAACGAGGTAGGAATCTCGCTTGGCTTTCTGCGTATCTTCGGGCTCAACCTGCCTACCCTTTGGGCCTGGCCTGGAAGCGTCACCCGCAGGCGTAGCTTCGCTGCCTTCTAACTTGGAAGGTGGGGCTTCAGGCGGGACAACAGGGGTCTTACCCTCAACAGGCTTGCTCGCATCTGCCTTGTCAGGCGCGGCAGGAGCTTCAGGCTTCGCAGCATCGGCTGTGCCTGCCTCTGCGGCAGTCTCACCTTCGGCAGCTGGCGTTTCGCCCTCTGCTGCAGGCGGAGCTGCTGCTTCTTCACCCTCGGCGGGCTTGGACTTCGCAGCCTTTTCTTCCGCCGTTTCTTCCAGCGGAAGAATCTCATAAGCGATGAGCGCCTCGGGCAGGTCGTTTACCAGCGATGCGCGGGGCTTGGAGATCATCAGCGCGTAGGTCTCCAGGCGCGTGATGGTCGTGGAAACGATGTTGTTGAATATGTCCAGCGTGAAATCGCCGACGGGGAACCATTGCCCGCCGATGAGCTTCACCAGCTCAATGTCATTCTCGTCCTGTCCGGCTTCCAGGTCATCATCAAAGTAGTGGATCGAAAGCAGCGCAGGCCTGAGGAAATTAAGGCCGTCGGGCGCCAGCGCATATGCAGTCTCGGTAATGAAGCCGCTTTCCGCGCCATCAGGGAACGCGATGGTCACGTATGTGTTGTCCGCGAATGCATCCTTGGGAACGGTCAGGCGGCACTGGCGGAAAGTAATTTCCTTGCCGAAACGCGTCACCAGTTCGCGCGTCGCCTTCGGGCCGTGGGTAACCTCGCGAAGGCTTTCGGCGGTGACTTCAGGCTCGGTGCGCGCGAAGGGGCTGCCGGTCGGGCCGGTGCTCTGGCACGACGCTGCGGCGGCGATTGCCGCGAGCGTGAGCACAAGCAGAATTGTCCGCAAAGCGGATGAGTTCATATATGCCTCAGATTTGTAAGAGGGGAAACAAGCCCCCGATGTTCACTCCTGGCACAAGGATTATAACACCCGCGAACGCCCGCCCCTACTTATCAGCGGCTCTTTGCCGAGGCCGCGCCGCACATAGAAGAGCTGTCCTGCGTGCAAAAGCTCGTGCGTGGCCACGAACGACGCCGCTTCGCCCACCGTCGGCAGGAAGTCGTTGGGGTTGGCGGTCGGGCGTGCCAGGCCTTCCAAGGTGAGCGCAGCGTAAAACTTGCTCCAGCGCGCAATGTCCTGCTCCAGCGTATCCGCGATTTCCCTGAAAGGCGGGTAGTCGTGGTCAAGGTAATAGCAGCCGCCCATGCCAAAGTCGCCGCACATCTCGGGCCCGAAGGCGCGCTTGGGCATGTGCACTTCCTCGGCGAAATAGTCGCTTGAGCAAAGGATGTGCCCCGCTATCCACAGCGCGTTGTTGTTGAACTCGGTGGGGCGCCAAAGCGCGGTCTCTTCGTCAAACTCGCCAACTAGGCGCAGCGTGAACCTGCGCGCGGTCTCAAATTGGCGCGCCAGCAGCTCAGGTATCGTTTGCACTGGTTTTCTTTCTTCGGGCATGCCCGTTCCTCCGATTTGGATGTGCTGCGAGTTTAGCTTATAATCAAGCTGCTGACGACATAGACAAGGGGAATAATGATGAAGATACGCATACAACGGCCGACGCCTCCAAGCTACATCATCGCCGCTGACGGCTTCGCGCACGCGAGGCCGATCGAGGACGTGGCGACAGACATGGGGCTGCCCACCGACCCCGGCGAGTTCTACCGCTATGGGCGATGATCGCCAAGATCGACGCGACGCAGGCCGCGCGCCACCTGCGCCAGCGCAGCCGACGGGCGACTGGTGCTGGTCACCGCGATGACGCCCACGCCCAAGGGCAGCGGCAAGACGCTGACCACCATCGCGCTGACCGACGCGCTCAACCGCGTACCTGGGCTGTGAGGGCAAGCCACGCCAGAGCGCGACCGCGGTGCTGCGCGAGCCGAGCATGGGGCCGGTGTTCGGCATGAAGGGCGGCGCGGCGGGCGGCGGCTACGCCAGGTGATCCCGATGGAGGACATCAACCTGCACTTCACCGGCGACATCCACGCGATGACGACGCGGCGCACAACCTGCTTTCGCGATGGCGATGGCCTACGCGTTCGAGGGCAAGAACCAGCACGGCGTCGACCTGAAACGCTTCAGCTGGCCGCGCGCGGTGGACATGGTCGACCGCAGCCTGCGCGAAGTGGAGCTGAGCGCCAGCGGGCAAGACTGAAGGACGCGGACATGCGCCTCGAAGTTCGCGCTACGTGATCACCGCCGCCAGCGAGATCATGGCGACGCTCGGCGTGCGACGCGACCTCGACGACCTGCGTCAGCGGCTCGGGCGCATCCTGCGTCGGCTAGCTACAAGGACGGGCACCCACTCACGCGCGCGAGATCGATGCGGTCAACCCGATGCTGGCGATCCTGCTGCACGCGATCAACCCGAACCTGGTGCAGACGCTGTCGGTAACGGCGTGTTCATCCACACCGGGCCGTTCGCCAACATCGCGCACGGCAACGCCAGCGTGACGGCGCTGAAGCTGGCGATCAAGGCGTGCGACTACGTGCTGACCGAGGGCGGGCTTCGGCGCCGACCTCGGCGCGCAGAAGTTCCTCGACCTCGTCTGCCGCGCCGGCGGGCTGACCCCTAGCGCGGCGGTGATCGTCTGCAGCACGCGCGACCTGAAACATCAGGGCGGGGTGGAACCCGCGGGGGCAACGCCAAGGCCGAGCAGCGCACGATGCGCTTCGCCGCGAGCGTT
The DNA here is from genome assembly GCA_963749125.1 of uncultured bacterium. Taxonomy (GTDB): domain Bacteria; phylum 4484-113; class 4484-113; order 4484-113; family 4484-113; genus JBBIJQ01. The sequence continues at coordinate 5,265 of CAVVLL010000015.1, read as the reverse complement.
GAGGACTGCCTGGCGGGGATGTGGAACCTGGCGATCCACATCGAGAACCTGCGCAAATACGGCCTGCCGGTCGTGGTGGCGATCAACCGCTTCGCGACTGACACCGACGAGGAGATCGACGCGATCCGTGGCTACGTGCGCGACAAGCTGGGCGCGCCTTGCGTACGCGCACACCGGGTATAGCGACGGCGCGGACGGCGGAGTAGCGCTGGCGCAGGCGCTGGTAGACAGCCATCGAGCATGACGCAGCAGGAAGGCGCAAGGCTCTGCCAGCCGCTCTACAGCCTGCGCAATGCCGGTGACGGAGATCATCGAGACGATCGCGCAGGAAATCTACCGCGCGGGCGAGGTGCGCTTCAGCCGCGGCGTGCTGAGTCGCATCGCGCGCGATTGAAGAGCTGGGCGGACCGCTACTCGAACGTCTGCATGAGCAAGACGCAGTTTTGCCATCACCGACGACGCGAAGTACCGGGGCGACCCGGCGGGCAAGCCGCTGACGGTAACGGACGTGCGCTATGCGGGCGGGCCGGGCTGGGTCGTCGCGCTGTGCGGACGGTGTTTGAGATGCCGGGGATGAGCTACGCCACCGCAGGCGCGCGAGAGCTGGAGCTTGAACGTGACGACGACGCCTTCGGCGGGTTCGTGATCAAGAACCTGGGGTAAACGGCGCGTCTCACTGGTATAATCAGCGCATGGCGGCAAGACGGATAACCTGGTTGTTCTTCATTGCGGCGGGGATTTTCTCGCCGCGCTTTGCGCATGCAGCGGCGGCTCGGGAATGGGTTCAATATACCGAACGGCCCGGCTGACATGTCCGGCAGATACCTTGGCCTTGCGGCGAATCCCGCTAATAACGACAGCATCGCAATTCGGGTGAGGTTGCTTGAGATTGGAAGCCGGTTTCGAGGCGGGGCTGTCGTATCCCGACGATGACGCGGTCGCGGAAGTCTTCGGGATGGGCAGCCGCAACGGCGAGAGCTTCGCCATGATAGTGAACGAGGAGACTGGCCGCGAGTTCTACTTTGAAGGCACGGTAGCACTGACGGCGAGCTAAACGGCATCATCCACTACCCCGACCGCGGCGAGACGCTAACCGTCTGGGCTCTTTTGCAGTCGGCCATCTAGTCCTGCAACACCCCATCTAGCTTATAATACGCGCATGGGACTTCTATTGGCTCTTGCTGCCTGCGGCGTTCCTTTGCGGCGCAATCCCCTTCGGCTACCTAATCGCGCGCGTGATATACCGTGCCGACATCCGCACGCTAGGTTCCGGCAACATCGGCATGACCAACGTCTGGCGCAACTTCGGCGCAGGCGCAGGCGTGGCCACGCTCATCCTTGATGCGCTGAAAGGCGCGCTGCCGGTGCTCGCGGGGAGATGGCTGCTGCACGCGCCGTTCGGAGCCGACACGCAAAGCACGGCGCTAATGCTCGGCGGGCTTGCGCTGGCTGCCATCCTCGGCACACCTTCACGCCATTCCTCCATTTCAAGGGCGGCAAGGGCGTCGCCACTGCGCTCGGCGCGGTCACGGCGCTCATCGGCGTTTGGGTGCTCATCCCCGCCGGAGTTTTCGCTGTGATGCTCGCGGCATTTCGCTATGTGTCGCTGGGGTCGCTGACGGCTGCGGCGGCGTTGCTCGCCTGTACGATTGCGGTGCCGTCCATCCGCGTTTATTTGTGGCTCGGTATTGTGGCTGCGGCGCTGGTCGCATTCACACACCGCGAGAACATCGCGCGCTTGCTCGCGGGGAAAGAGCACAAGGTGGGATCAAAGCATTAGCGCGGGGCATTAACGCCGAAGCCACCCTGCACGGGTGGCTGCAACGGTTGCCTGTTAGCATTATTATACCGCCGCTTCGCCGCCAAGCGAAATTCTAGGACGGCTCGCCTTCAATCTCCTCTAGTTTTATGCGCTCAAAGATGCGCTGTCGCATCCCGTCAGGCGCAGGGTCCAGCTTGCTGGTCGTTGATGCCATTTGCTTGAGAATAAGCTCCACAGCCTCTTTCTCAACCTGGCAATCTCCGCAACCTTCGCAAACTTCCATGTGTGCGTTCAACTCCGCCAGCTCAACCAGTGACAATTCGCCAAAGAGATAGCGGAGTATGCGGTATCTAACTTCCAAGCAGTTCATCGTAACCATTACCTTCTTCTTCAATCCATTTATTCAGCTTTTGAAGCGCATAGCGCATCCGCGAAAGTACCGTTAGAGAGGCCTGTCCATAACCTTGGCTATCTCTTCAAAAGTCAGTTGTTCGTACACCTTTAGCAGGATTACCATCTTCTGTTCCGCTGGGAGGCGGTCGATGAGCTTGCGCACTGCCGCCCCGGTCAGGTCGCTGGAAACCCTTATTTCAGGGCTTTCATCGCCGGGGATGACATCGCCGCGCTCGCGCCCGTCTTCCGTGTCGAAGACCGGATCATTGAGCGAATAAGCCTCAGTTGCCGCCAGCCTCTGGTAATAGCGCCCACTTTCATTAACGGCTATCTTGTATAGATACGACGAGAACTGGCGCGTCGGGTCGTAGCTCTTGATTGACTTAAGAGGCGCAGGAAGACTTCCTGCGTTATATCCTCCGCCGCGTCCGCGGACACCACCTGCTTTTTGATGAAGTTGAAGATGCGGTCCTGGTAGCGTTCGTAGAGGTAGTTGAAAGCGTCTTCCCGCCCTTCGGCTGCGAGCCTCATCAGCTCCTCGTCGGGGATTATCAGGGGCTGCTTTACAAGTTCAATGGACATAACACAACGCGCTACAGAAAGTGACGCGCAGTCTGTCCCCCGTCCATCCGTAATTCAGCAAGCCGCACGCGTAAATCACGCTGAGTTTGCCACATTCACAACAGGCTTTACTGGGCTGGAAGCAGGCGCGCCAGTGTAATAGTTACCGCTCAAGGTGATTCTAGGCTATGCAGTGCGTTATGTAAAGCAGAGGCAGACGGGGCCGGGCAATTGGATGCCCTAAGGTGAGGTGGACGTCGGTGCGAGGATGATAAGAATGAGCTCGGCAGCGAGTAAGAAGCTGCTGAAAGCGACGAGAACGATAGCGAGGGGGATTTTGCGCATCGTGATCCCCATTATCAGTGCTATCACAGGGCCAATTAGCGGAATGAGTAGCGCTAGCAGCGCGCCGACGATAAGCAAGCCGACTCCCAGGTTCCCGCGCTGCGCGGTTTTCCGTCCACGTTCAATGCTTTCGGCTTGTTCTTGCGGCTGATAGGGCTGGCCGGCCACCCCTGCCCCTGCCCTGAATTGTAGTCGTTGATCGTTACCCCCCGAAGCTTGCGCATGAAACGTGCGCCGGGTTATTCCCGCCGGAACGGCGGGCAAGCGGTTATCAGGGGCCCCGAAGATGCGGCCAGAAGCAACATCATCGCGATGACGAACGATAGGTTCAGAAGAAAGCGCGCCAGTTTCATAGGAATACCTCCAAGACAATACTAACGCAGGAACGCTGGTTTGTGAAGGTAAGCTGGCGCAAGACGGGTAATCCAGTTACACCAGAAAGGATTCGAACCTTCGACCTTTGGCTTCGGAGGCCAACGCTCTATCCACTGAGCTACTGGTGCGTGGGCTTCAAGGTAAGTCTTATGCAGCTTCATGTCAAGGCTGGCGGCCGTAATAAAAAAGGGGTCAGGCTTTTTCTGACCCCGGCAAGTTAGGGGGGGATGGGCAAGGGGTGAGCGGGGAGGGCTGACTGTCCCTTACATACATCGGACTTCTCGATCTGAAATCGAAGTTTCAGCCGGTTTTTCTGGGCAACGGGCGCAATCGGCTAAAGCACGCTTCCAAAAGATGATCTGGACATCTATAAAACCGCCGGCCTGGTGGTGTGGGGCCAGGTGATCGAGACCGCCGGCCAATGGGCAGATCGCGAGCGCGGATCATCGAAACGGCGAATCGCCTGCACATGCTTTATCCGATCAAGGGCGAACCCGGCACGCCATCGCTGACTGTGTACACGCCGGGGGGTGCATTGGCGATCTGGGAATGGTGGTGTCGGATCAGTGTGTTCTTCCACGTCGGCGAAGAGGTCATCGTGTTTTTAGCCCACGACACGGATGGGCGATGGATTGTCGTCGGCGGCGAGCAGGGAAACTTCAATATCCGCGAGGGTCAGGTGGTGAATCGGGCGGCGGGTCTCCAAGAACCCCTCGGCGCGTTTTTGGAACGCCTGGCAGCCACGTTACAGGCCCAGGGCGTGGAACCAGTCCGCCCATCACCGGCGGCATGGGCATGGTCCGCGTTCCTCTCCCCGGTGAGCCGCAACAGGTTGGAGCCAACCGCACCGTCGGATGTGCGCCGGAAAACTTCGTATACCGCGGGTTCCACTGGCCCGGTGGGGAACCCCATGGGGGAACCGTACCTGGTCAACAACAACTCGACACACAGCGGCGCCGTGGCCGGCTCGGCCGCGGATTTTTTCGTTCGCCGTGAGACAGGCCGGCCAAACATGGAACGCGTAGATACAGCGAATTTCAACTTTACCTATGGCGGATCCACCTCGGTCGCGGCCACACAATACGACGGGATCAATGCCGTTTTCTGGAAAGATACGGGCTTCCCCGGGCGCTGGGCCGAGCGTCATGGTGGTATTCGACTGCAACGTTACAGATTGTCGAAACAGACATCGAACTCAACGATTGTTGGGCGTGGAGCGCCACAAATACACCGGATCGGGATGCGGTGGATGTGCAGAGCGTGCTTCCTGCACGAGATGGGACATTGGCTTTCGCTGGATCACGATGATGATCCGATCTGCAGCACGACGGCCGCGGAACCTGCCGGTCATGTGCTCATCTTGTGTCTTGGGCACTCTAAATCGCAATCTGCATTGCAACGATCGCGCCGGTATCGCGCTGATCTATCCGACGAACAACACGGCGACGCCCACGCCGACCGCGACCGCCTCCCGCTCACCGCAACACCGTCGCCAACCGCCACTCCAAACGCGCACACCCCTGCCGACCGCCACAGTCACGCCCACCCCGACACCGACTGTAACCGATGTGATCGTGTACGCCGCTGCCGACTGCCACGCCCACGCCCACGCCCACCCCATCACCGACTGCAACCGATGTACCGCCGTGTACGCCGCTGCCGGCCGCCACGCTCACACCGACGGCGACCGCCACGCCCACGCCCACCCCATCACCGACTGTAACCGATGTACCGCCGTGTACGCCGCTGCCGACTGCCACGGTCACACCAGAACCGCCCCCCACCGCCACCCCAGCGACGCGCTGGGCGTCTATATACCGCTCGTGTTG
>CAVVLL010000014.1:0-58747 GCA_963749125.1 uncultured bacterium | reverse complement strand
ACCTGACTTCGGCGAATTTACGTTGACCCCAGTTGCGGCACCAGCCGCAGGTTCGTGCGTGGGAAAACCGTTTCGGTCGCGTTAAGCTCCTCGCAGAGTTTCTCAATGACCTGGTCGGTCGCAGCGTTGGCCGAGTAGTGCAAGCGCACGGTCCTGCTCCCCTCTTCGCGGGCTGTCAGGCCCCGAGGCAGCGGCACAGCCCCGTGAACCTCCGGCGGCGGGTCAGAAGGCGCCGGCCTCGACTTCGAGATAGGCCAGCGAGATGTGCTTGCCCAATTCCTCCTCGAACCCTGGCCAGTCCTTGAAGCGGCTCAGGCGCTCGGCGATGCGCGGCTTCATGTCGAAGTCGCTGATGCCTTCCTCGTAGAGACCGGCCACGCCCTCGTAGACACCGCTCAGGTAGCTGCGGTAGTCGTCCACGATCTGCCAGCCCCCGGTGAGGCCGTGACCTGGGATCAGAACCCGTGCCGTCACCACACCCTGGACGCCGTTCAGGGCCTCGATGCTGCCGCGGAAGGAGCCGTCATCCATACGCACGATGCGTCGGTTGCAGGCGTTGTCCCCAAGAACAGTGCGCCGAGCTCCGGTACCTCGAACATCAGGTCCGTGGTGGTATGGACATGGGGGTAATAGTGGGTCTTGAAGGTCAGGCCGCCGAGCGAGAGGGTCTCCCCACCCTCCAGCGCAATGGTCGGACCTCGGGGCACTGTCCCCTCCGTGGCCCCGTTGGTGGCGCTCATCATGCGCTGGACCCATTCCTCGCCGGCGCCCCGGGCAACCTGCTCCAGCATCTTGGGGTGGGCATAGATCGGGACCTCGGGGGCGGCCGCTACCATGGCCTGATTGCCGAGCCAGTGGTCCCCGTGGACATGGGTGTTGAGGACCGCCAGCAAAGGCTTGTCCGTCACCTTGCGGATCTGCCGCAGGACCATTTCCCCGGTCTGGACGCTGGAACCCGGGTCCACCACGATCACGCCCGTCTCGGTGACCAGGAAGGCCGGGTTGTTCATGAATCCCTGGTTCTCCGGACTCGGATAGCCCACGGGGCCGTGAATCGCATACAGCCCCGGGGCGACCTGATCCGCCGGGTAATCCGGCAGGTCCGGCCCGCGGGCCGCCAGGGCGGGCAGGGCCAGCAAGAGCAGGAGCCAGGCGAGGAGGGTGCGGTGGCGCCCGGGGGCTTGGTGACTACGGGGCCGAATCTGTGGTGCATGGTCGGTGCTCCGGTAGTTGTGGGGCTGAGGTGGGTTTATACCAGGGTCTGGTTGCTGGACTGGATTCCAGATGCCATACTCCGGAACCGAAGGGCCTGCCGACGCCATCGACGTTCCAGAACACGGACTCGGTCGCCGTCCGGCCGATCAACGGGCGAGATACGGTGGGGATCATTTCAAAGCTGTTTGATCCGCTTAGGGCGGCGCGAGCAGCGAATTCCTTAGAGCGATTATCTCGAGTGCGGCATCCTGGCCTATGGCTTCGCCTGCGCCCGCTGCCCGGAGTGTGGTCATGACTTCCTGGTCGCCTTTTCGTGCAAAGGGTGGGGATTGTGCCCGTCTTGCAATGCCCGACGCCTGGCGGAGACGGCCGCGCACCTCGTCGACACCGAGATGGCCTGCGTCTGTGGCATCCACTACATGACCTGGTCGAAGTGGAAGAAGGGCCAGCAGAGTTCGCCCGTTGTCGCTCGTCGGAGTTCGATCTGCTGCCGTGCTGCATATACGGATGCGCATCTTTTCCAGATCGGCGATGGTGACGACGGGCGCGGCCGGCCGTGCCAGCTCGCCGGCATCAAGATAGGCATCGATGACCACGCCGCTGATCGGCGCCAGCACCCGGGCATCGCGGATCAGGCTGTCGATGATTTCCAACTGGGCGCTCAACTGCGCATCCTTGGCATCCAGCGCCGCCAGGGTCGTCTGGCCGTTCCCATACTGCGCTTCGGCCGCCTTGAGCGCGGTGTCCAGATCATCGAACTGCCGCTGGGTGGCGCTGCCATCTTCCAGAAGGGCGCTGACACGGGCGTGCTTCTTGCCGAGGTTGTCGAGGTTTTCCTTGCCGGTCCGGGTCAGGCGGACGGCGTTGATACGGTTGAGCCGCAGCTCCTGCATGGCGGCCAGGGCCTGCTTTTTCTGAAGGACGACTTTTTCGCTGTCGATGGCGGCGATGAGCTGCCCGGCGCTGACCGCATCGCCCTCCCTCACCAGCATGGCAGTGACCGTTCCGGCCGATTTGGCGCTGACCAATATTTCAGTGGCTTCGAGCGTGCCGGAACCGGTGATGGCGCCATTCTGCTCCTTGCCGCAGCCGCCAATGGCCAGTAGCGTGCAAAAGACAATAAAGACGGTGAGATAATTTTTCATAGAGTCCCTCATCTAGTCTGGATTATTCATAAAAAGAACAACTAACAGCAATAACACACAAACAAACTCTTATTTTCCAACAGCGCAAAATTATAAACATTATAATCGCTTCGTGTTCTTCGTGACCTTCGTGGTTAGTGAATTATTCAGGCTAGGATTGAAGATATTCTTTTTCACTCAAGCCCACGGCGCGGCGCCAGTTGGCACGAGCAAGGGCGAACTCGGTTTCAACTTCAGCCTGCTGCAGCAGGGCGCGGGTCAGTTCCGACTGGGCATCAAAGTAATCGGTATGTGACGCCTGACCCTGCTGGAACTGCTTCTCGGTCACTGCAAAGCTGGCCTGCGCCTGCTCGGCCATCCGGGCCACGACTTGCAGCCGTTTGGCCGATTCCGAGAGGCGGAGAAGGGCTTGTTTCACATCCAGAGCAATGCCCTCGCGCAGCTGGCGCTCGCTTTCGGCGATGCCCTGCAGCCGCAGCTCGGCCTGTTCGATCTTCGAACCGGTCTTGCCCCAGTTCCACAGGTTCCACTCGGCGCCGACGCCCACCAGCCAATAGTCCATCCACTCCTGCTTGATGATATCGAGACCGGGATTGCCATAGCCATAGGTGGCAAAGCCGGCCAGCGTGGGCAGCCGGCTGCCCCGGGCGATTTTTTTTCCCGCCTGTCCGGCTTTGGCAATCTGCGCCAGACTCGCCAGCTCAGGCCGGTTTGCGGCCGCCAGCAGCTGCGACTGCGGCAGATCTGCCGGCTCGAGCACTCCAGGCCCCATTTCGGCGAACACCCCGCCCTCCGGGAGGGGCGCGGAGAGCAGATTCTCAAGCGCGGCCGTCGCCAGGGCCACGCCATTCTCAGCCCGCAAGAGCGCAAGATCGGCTTCGGAAGTCTTGACCTCGACGCGCAGGCGCTCATCCCGTCGCGCCAGCCCCTGCGCCACCATGGTCTCGACATCGCTCAGGTGCGCGGCAATCTGGGCGCGGGCGCTGCGGGCGATCTCTGCCCCCTTTTGTGCCTGCAGCAGCGCGGCATAGGCCGATTCCACCCTGTAAACCAGCTCATGGCGCTGGCGTTTGAGATCGGCCATTTTGGCGCCGGAGAGCGCTTCCGCCGCCGCCTTGCCCTGGCGCAGACGAAATCCGGTGAAGAGCGGCTGGGTCACAGTCAGACGCAGGTCCGAATTGTCCAGCGAACCCAGCTTGAAGCCGCCCACAGGGAAAATCGGGATGGGCAGCGGCACATCGATATTGAGCTCGGGGACCGTGCTCTGACGACGATAGGCGCCGGAAAAATCCAGCGCGGGGCGCCGCACCGCACGCGCCTGCACAACATCCTCGAGGGCAATGGCAAGCTCGCTCTCGGATATTTTCAGGCCGGGGTTGTTCGTGAGCGCGATGCGCACGCACTCCGGCAGGCTTTGCTGGGCCCAAAGAGCGGCGGTCAGAAAGAAAAAAAGCAACGCTGAAATGGTTTTTCGCATAATCACTCCTGTCTTCCTCATCAAACGGGCAGGAAACCAAACGCCCCTAATACAACAGACTGCGCCTCGCCCGGCGCGCCAAATCCTGAGAGCGCATCAAGTGCATCACCGCGGCAGCAGGCCATAGAGCAGCAGATCAACCACGGCCTTCTCGCGCTGGCGCAGCAGTTCATCGGGATTGGCAAAATCCTCCGGCCAGGCCGCGCTCAGTATGGGCTGCATGACAAAAATGAAGAGATTGAGTGCCACAATGTTCCAGATCGTCTGGCGCGGATCCACAGGCCGGATGACGCCTTTGGCGACCGCGTTCTCCACTTTTTTACCGATTTCGCCGAGCGAGCTCTTGATGGTCCTTGTAAAATACCGCTTCACCAGACGCTCGACCACTGGATTGCCGCTGTGGATCTCACGCACAATGATTCGCAGCAGATGCTGGTTCTCTTGGAGAAAGCGGAGATGGGTCTGCACCAGCAGCGGGACGACCACTTGCGGATCTATCACCTCCGTCTCCAAGAACCGGCTGAACATCTGAAAGAGCTCGGCGAGGGTTTCGCTGACGATGGCCTCAAAAAGGGCCTCTTTGGAGTCCCAGTAATAGTAGATCATCGCCTTGTTAGCGCCGGCGCGGTCGGCGATCTCTTGCATGCGCGCGCCATCGAAACCGCGTTCGATAAAAACCTCCATGGCCGCGGCCTTGATCCTCTCCCGGGTATTTTCGTTTTCCTTCATGCTTGTCCTTGACAGTTCATCCTGGAGCGCACAGAAACGTGGAACCTGCGGAACAAGGGCCGCTGCCGCAATCGCTGTGGTCCTCGTTTTGGCCCGAATCGACAAGTTAACCATCCGGTTTAACCAACTGGTTAGTTAAATATACTACATCTGGTGGTTTTTGTCAAGCAGATTTTGCGCATATTGGCAACTTTTACCGATATACAAAAAAAGTATCTTTTGATAAAGAAAACATTTGACTTTCAGGGGCTCCTCATCTATATTTCATCAAGCTGTTTCTTGTGCTCTATCTTTTCCCCCACCCTTAATTGTGCTCGCTTCATCGCCGCCCCAAATCGGCGCTGGAGTTCAACTCATCTCTTGTTTGGCATCATGAGGAGAAGCAGCTATGGGCAGCCACCCCATTTACTTCTGGCAGCTTGTTAGCAGTGCGCTCGGTCTATTTCTCATCGTACACGCCATGTTTGCCAGGGAATTCCTTGTCTACGCCGGCGACGAAAAACTCATGCGCATCTCCAAGTTCTTCCTCGGCTTGGCGCTCTCGCTGCTGCCACTTTTCAGCCGTCTCTGAGGCGGCTGGAACGCAAAAACGCCCGGACGTTCTCTGTCCGGGCGTTTTTTTTATGTCCTTCCTGCTCGCCTGCTAAGGCTGCATGATCCCTTTAAGCTCTGCTGTCGAAGCATCAAGCACCTCACGGTGCAGCGAGCCGCCATGGCTGTCCATGGTCACCACGACCGGGAAATCCTTCACCCGCAATTCCCAAACAGCTTCCGGGCTGCCGAATTCCCGGAGGTGGACGCTGACAACCTCTTCGACGCAGCGGGCATAAATTTGCGCCGCTCCGCCGATGGCATGGAGATAGACGCCGCCATGCTTCTGCAGCGCCTGCCGGGTCTGTTCGCCCATACCGCCCTTGCCGATAACTGCCCTGAGGCCAAAACGGCTGATGATCTCCGCCTGATAGGGCTCCTCACGGATCGAAGAGGTCGGGCCCGCCGCCAGCACGGTATAGCGGCCTTCTGCTCAAGCACCACCGGGCCGCAGTGATAGAGGATGCCGCCCCGGATGATCTCGAGTTCGCCACCCTGATGCAGGTATTTATGCACCGCATCCCGGCCGGTGCAGATCGTGCCGTTGAGCAGCACCATGTCGCCGACGCGCAGCGATCGCACCGTCTCTTCGTCCAGCGGCGTCTGCAGTGTGCGCACCTGGGCGCGATCCAGCACCAATTCTGCTGGCACGGCCGGGGCTGCGTCGAACTCGCCCGGCTCCTGATAAAGCCATTCCATGATTTCGCCGCGCTGGTCCAGCACCATGCCGCGGCGGCGATAGGCCCAGCACATATAGGCGACGCTGACGAAGAAAGAGGCAGGCAGGCGGTTGAGGCTGCCGATCTTGCAGGCGCCGATAGTCAATTTGCCGCCGAATCCCATGGGACCTATGCCAAGCCGGTTGGCATCATCGACCACGCGCGCCTCCAGCTCTGCCAGCACGGAGACTGGATTGACATCGTCGACCAAGCGCAGCAGCTGCTGTTTGGCGAAGGCATAACCCTCGGCGCGATCGCCGCCGATGCAGACGCCGAGGAATCCGGGCCCACAGCCATGGCCTTGCGCCTGGAGCACGGCCTGGAGGATACAGGCGTGGACACCCTCCAGATCGCGGTTGTAGCGCACTCCGGCAAACGTGGCGGGGAGCATGAATTGGGTGCTGGTGTTTTCGCAGCCGCCCCCTTTCAGGACCAGACGAGATATCCATTGTCTCCTCCCTCTCCCATTGTTCAAAGTGGCAGACTGGCGTGCCAGGTCCCAGATTGTTGCCGTCGTTCTTGCCGGTGAGGCTGTCCACCGAATTCTGACGCAGATAGCCTTTGGCCGTGGCCTCCGCCACGGCCGCCGGCTCTACGTAGAGTTGGCGCAGGAGCGCATCTGGCTCGTCATCTACAACCCGTGGCTCTCGCTTTACCTGCTGGGCTACGCGGGCGTGAACATCGCGCTGTTCCTGTGCGTGATGCAGCGCGTAAAGGCGCTGCGCAGGCGCGGGGTGCAGGCATGATTCTCGGCGTCGGCGTGGACATCGTGCAGGTGGAGCGCATGCGCAAGAAGGCGGGCGAGAATTTGGACACGCCGCTGGCGAAGGGCGTGTTCACCGCAAGCGAGCTTGAGTATGCGCGGGGCAGGGGCGTGGCGGCGGCGCAAAGCCTCGCGGGGTTCTTCGCCGCGCGCGAGGCGCTCTTCAAGGCCACGCAGGTCTGGCCCGGCTGGCACGGCGCCTGGGTTACGCATGACCCCAAGGGCAAGCCCTACTTCATGTTCAGCGATGAGGCCGTGGGGAAGTACGCGGCCGCGGGGATACATGTGGCGGCGCAGCAATCGCCGGATACGGCCGACACGACAGGCGTGGACGCAAATAGCCAAACGCCAGCGGTCATTGACGACACCGACTTCCTCGCGGGCCCGGCCCGTCTGGCAGCGGAGATAGAAGCCGCGGGCGGCTATGACGCGTGGCGCGCAGCTCAACTCTCATCCCTCCACTCCGCAGACCTTACCCATCACAGCATCCAGCTAACCATCAGCCATGAGAAAGACTTCGCCGTCGCTGTGGTTGTGGTGGTGGAATAGACCTAGGAAGGTAAAGGGGTTAAGATCAACAAGCCTGAGTATCACTAATAGGTGCAAGCTATTGCTCACCACAACAATAGAGACTTTTCGATTACCCTAATGAACGACAGATTACGAATGATTGCATGCTACCCGACTGGATTCTCGTCCCTCAGTTTCTTAACCAGGTTTCGATAATCTTCTAACTGCTGTCTTATCTGAGAATCAATAGTTCCCACTCTCATAAAGGTATATCCGAACGCTTGAGACAGTTTCTCGCGGTAAGGCGGTTGGAGGCGAATCCTTTTACCACTTTCTTTCGATAGCGCTAATACTGATTTCAAAGGTATCGAATGAACAACCGATAGATGAACAACACTCAGCGGAAGGGATACGCCATAGGAAATATATGAAGGTAATCCCAATAAACTGAGTTTTCGTCCATCAATTAGCTTTGATGCTTTATCTAATAAGTCTTTCCACGCATCCTCTTGGCGTTCACCAACCTTGGGTAACCATTCTTCCATTGATGTTATTGGACAGAGCAGTACTGGCGGATTATAGCTTTCTTTTTTCGACATTCTAGCTTTGTGCTTTTCGAGATCACACGTTTGAGTTATCAAAACACTCTTTCTAACAGACCAGCGTCCTGTAAGTCTTACTGCATCTCTCGGTCGGGATGGGTCCTTAATGCATGTGAGGACTTCTTCCCAGAAAGACGATTCTGGTTCGAAAGTAATCCCATATTCTATTATGTCACCTTGAACCAAATCTGCGGTACTATCGACTTCCTCGTACCAATACAAAGCTGAAACATCGATTCCCACGTTGTCTCAATCGAGTTCGAGATCGGAGAGTAATAGTTCTTTATAGCTCGCCGTTCCAGAAAATCTACCAACGGCTATTGGCTTGCCGAGCCCAAGATTTCTAAGGGGATCTAGTGCTACTCGCGACTCTTCATTAAGAGGATTTCCACATACACCCTCAAAACCGAAGCTCAATGTGAAGCCCCATCCTTCTTTGGGGTCATACAGATTTGAGATTGCGATATCCTGAGCAAGTGGAACTGCGCTTGCATTCGCAATAAAACTCTCATATATCTTCGAGGTTAGCTGCTGCGGATTATGGTAACAAATACTTGAAAGTGTATCTATAAGGATATTTATGTTAGGCGAGAAAGCTGTTGACGAAGCGCCTGCCTGTACAAAACCATTTGGCTCCATCTTCTTCTAAGGAAACTCGATCACATCACTAGAGCATGAACATGGGAATTCTCTATCTTCTGCGCTTCTTACTGCGTAGCCAGCGTCACGATTAGCTTTGAGTCTTTCTTTGTTGATATGACTCATTTTCTGTGCGTGTTTTGATTTCGAAGATGCAGTCCATTAGGATGCCTCTAATCCGAGTAGACTCATATAGAGCTCACGATAGTGCGCGAATATCTCTTTATATATCTTTAGCCTAGATATAGCTTCATTTAGTACTGCGTCAGTTCTTAGCTCATAATGATAGTTCGCCCCTAAAAGCACTGCCTTAGCTTCCTGTTCGTTGATTCTCTGCGGTACCAGGATCTAAGCTAATCACAGTACGTTCGCCCTCGTTTGTCGGATAGACGAGACGTAGACCAGCCGCAGACAGGCATGATGGCGCTTTACTCCAATCCCCTAGCCGGATGAATCTATCTATCAAATATTTTTCAGGATCCTCATTAAGCCATACCGAGCTAAAGTTAATCCCAACGGCGTTATAGCTCACATAGGGTAAAGCGGCAACATAATTTTCCGTTAACAGTGCAAGTTGACTATCTTCAGGATTATCGCCGAAACCAATATCGGTAACTTGCAATCTTGATGGGTCAACTTGTATGGATATCCCGCTCGGGTATTTAACCGCTGAGAAGGGAGGTGTGCAAATGATAGTTCCCACGCTTGGCTCCCAAGCATCAGGAACAATATGCGCGGCCTTGAGGAAATATGGCTGCAGAACAGTTGGGTTGTGATCATTTGCCGTCACAACTACAGAGACCGAAAGACGTTAAGCGCTTCCATTAGCAGTCACCGATAGGAACGAACATGAAACCCGACACGCCAAATCGATCCTATTAGCATTATAACATGTGCATTCAGGTCGGATTTCAATTCCATTTACGGTAGGATATCACTTTCATTCAATAATAAGATGATTGATACAGGCTTCATGTTCAGTGGACACGACAAAGAGCTCCATAGGTGCATCCCCCCTACACCTTCGCCCCGGTGATGCCGCCCTGGGCCTGGTACTTGCCCTTCTTGTCGGCGTAGGAGACGGCGGGGAAGGTGTCGCTTTCAAAGAACAGGACCTGCGCGATGCCTTCGCCGGCGTAGATGCGCACGGGGACGGGCGCGGCGTTGACGACCGCCATGGTGATGAACCCCTCCCATTCGGGCTCGAGGGGCGTGACGTTCACCACGACGCCGCAGCGCGCATAGGTGCTCTTGCCCTGCACGACGGCGAGGACGTTTCGCGGGATGCGGAAGTATTCAAGGCTTCGCGCGAGCGCGTAGGAATTGGGCGGGATTTCGCATGTGGCGCCCGTGCGCTTCACGAACATGTTGTCGTCAAAGCGCTTGGGGTCCAGCACGTCGCCGCTTATGTAATTGGCGAACACGCGAAACTCGTCGGCGCAGCGCAGGTCGTAGCCGTATGCCGACACGCCGAACGACACCACGCCTTCGCGAGCTTGCGCCGGGGCGAAAGGCTCAATCATCTTGCGCTCCAGCGCCATCTTCGTTATCCACGTATCGGGGCGTATCATCTCGTCTCCTCCGGCAGGGATGTGGGTTCGGCCTCGGCAAGCTCAGCCTTGCCCGAGCTTAGCGCCTGATACTGCTCAAGCTTCACCTGGAAGCCGCCGAAATGCTTCACGACTTCGTCGTATTTCGCGCCTGCGTTGCGGATGTGGCGCCCCAGCGTGTCCATGTCTTCCTGCGCGCGCCCAAGTTCGCGCGCCAGCGTAGTGAGCTGCGCGCGGATAGCCTCGGCGTGCTCTGCCACCTTCATCCCGCGAAAGCCGTATGCCAGCGCGACAAGATAGGCGTAGAAGGTGAAGGGCGAGGTGGGGATGACTTTGTGCTCCATTGCGTATTCAAGCAGGCTTTCTTCGCCCGCGGGCGCGTTCACGGCTTCATAGTAGAGGTTCTCCGCAGGCAGGTACATCAGCGCGAAGTCAACCGTGCCAAGGTCGGGGCGGATGTAGCGCGTGCGTATTTCGTCCACGCGCAGCTTCAAGTCTTTAAGGAAAGCCTTGCGCGCCTTCTTCTTTTCATCGTCGCTTGGCGCGTCCAGCATGCGCTTGAACGAGTCCAGCGAGAACTTGCTGTCCACCGAGACTTTGCCGTAGGGCAGCAGCACAATCGCGTCCACGCATTCCGAGCCCAGCGAATACTGCATCGCGTAATGCTCAGGCGGCAGCACGTTGCCCAGGAGCTGTTCCAGCATCACTTCGCCGACGCCGCCGCGCAGCTTGGGCGATTGCAGCAGGTCCTTGAGCATGCGCATGTCCGCGCCGACGTCGAAGATGCGCTTGGAGGCTTCGTCAAGCTGGCCGAGGTTCTGGCGCACTTCGCCGATGGACTTGTTGACCGCGCTGACGGTCGCGCCGATGGTGCTGAAGTTCTCGGTGAGCGACTTGGTGAGTGACTGGCTGCTTTCGGAAAGCTTCGCGTTCACTGTCTCGTTCAGCGAGCCCTGGAAGGCAAGCAGGCCTTTTTCCAGCGCACCGAGCTTCTGTTGCAGCTCTTCGCGGCTGCCCGTGAAGCCGTTTTCCACCTTGTCGCGCAGCTCGCCTGCATTGCGCGCGTTGGTGTCGGTGAGACCCTTGAGCTCGCCGAGCGTGGACTTTAGCTGGCCTAAATCGGTGTTCAGGCGCACCAGTTCAGACTTCAGGTCAGCCTCCGGGTGCGCGCCCTTGGGCCGCGTTACGAGGTAGGCGATTACCGAAAGCCCTATTACAACAACAATGAGAACTATCCAAATGGGATCCACAAACCCCTCCCGAAGCCCTTCACGAGGGCTGCTGCGGCTATAATAGCACGTGATGAACGACCCTGTTGGACATAGGCCCCGCCGCGCAGTCCGGCCGCGAAAGCCAAGCGCATTCGTGCGCAGGCGCGAGGTGCGCATCGGCGCGGTAACCATCGGCGGCGACAACCCCGTCGCCGTGCAATCCATGACCAACACCTGCACCCGCGACGCGGAAGCGACCATCGCGCAGATACTTCGGCTGCAGGAATACGGCTGCGAGATGGTGCGCGTGGCGGTGCCCGACATGGAAAGCGCCGCCGCGCTGCCCGCCATCAAGCGCGCCATAAGCATCCCCCTCATCGCCGACATCCACTTTGACCCCGCGCTGGCGCAAGCCGCGGTGGAGGCGGGCGTGGACAAGGTGCGCCTGAACCCCGGCAACATCGGCACGCCTGAGCGCGTGGGGCCGGTGGCGAAGTTGCTGGCGCGGCGCGGCATACCGGTGCGCGTGGGAGTGAACAGCGGGAGCATCCCCGCCGACTTGAAGGAAATGTATGCAACGAAGCCGGTGAAGGCGATAGTAGAAACCGCGCACCGCTACGTGATGATACTGCAAGGCTTCGGCGTGAAGCACATCGTCGTGTCGCTGAAGTGCAGCGACGTGATGCAGACAGTGGAAAGCTACCGGCGGTTCGTGGCCCAAAGCGACCTGCCGGTGCACATCGGCATCACCGAAGCTGGGCCCGGCGTGACAGGCGCGGCGCGAAGCGCGGTCGGCATCGGATTGCTGCTTGCGGAGGGCATCGGCGACACGCTGCGCGTGAGCCTCGCGGGCGACGTGGTGGACGAGGTTATCATCGGGCGCGAAATACTCATGAGCCTGGGGCTTCGCGAAGGCCCGCGCATCATCGCCTGCCCCACCTGCGCGCGCGCGGAGTTTGACGTGGCGGCGCTGGCTAAGGAGCTTATGCCGGTCGTGATGCGCATGAAGAAGCCGCTCACGGTCGCGGTGATGGGATGCGTCGTGAACGGGCCGGGCGAGGCGGCCGAGGCCGACATCGGGCTGTTCGGCGCAGGCGGCAAGTTCATGCTTTACATAAGCGGCGCGATGGCGCGGCAGGGAATGGCGCGCGATGAAGCCATCGCCGCGCTGCATGAAGCGATAGGCGACGCGGAGGCCAAGCAGTGAAACCCACGGTGACGCTCATCATCCCCGCTTATAACGAAGCGCAGACCGTCGGCGAAGTCGTGCGCACGGCGGCGCAATCGGGGCTGTTCGCGCAGATTATCGTGATTGACGACGGAAGCCGCGACGGCACCGGCGATGCGGTGAAAGTCGCGAAGGCTGCCCTGCCCGCCGACACGATTTGCAGCGTTGAGCTGATCACGCATGAGCGCAACCAGGGCAAGGCGATGGGGATGCTGCACGGGCTTGAAGCCGCGCACGGCGAGATAGTGATGTTCATTGACGCCGACCTCATCGGCCTGCGCGCTGAGCACCTGGAATTGCTGCTGGCGCCTCTCCTTGACGCGACCGATTACACGGCGAGCCTCGGCGTGTTCGTGGGCGGGCGCGCGGCGACGACGATGGCGCAGAAGATTGCGCCGTTCATCAGCGGCCAGCGCGCGTGCTTCCGCAAAGACCTGGCGGCGTTCACGGGCTGGGAGAAAGTCGGCTTCGGCATTGAAACCGCGCTCAACCGCTACCTGCAGGAGCGCAACATCAAGGTGCGCGTCGTGGAGCTGGAAGACCTTACGCACCGCATGAAAGAAGAAAAGCGCGGGGCGGTGCGCGGCTTCGGCGCGCGCTTGAAGATGTACTGGGACATTTTGCGAACATGGGTGAACTGCAAGTTCACCCGCTTCACGGGGGATTGATTATGCGCACACTATTGGCAACCGCAGCTATCATCATCGCGCTGCTAACGCCTGCGTTGCAGGCGTCGGCGATGCAGCCGCGCTCGTTTGAGATCGTCATTGAGAACAGCGTGAACGGCCGCATCTATGTTCTTGAAGACAACCAGACGCGCGAGTTGGGCAAGGTGCTCGTGCCCTGCGGCGCTGTGAACGACAACGGATTCACCGCGAGCATGTGGGCGCAGGACAGCGCTGTCGCGGCGGCGGCGGTGAACGCAATTCATGTCAAAGTGAAGAACAACCCGGAGACGGGGCGCGGCGTTATCTTCTCAATTCTCCCGCGCGAGTTCCTAAACGTGCAGCCCGAAGACTACAAGAGCTACCTCAACCGCAACACTTCCATATTCACCGACATTCCCGCCGGCACAACCATCTTCGGCGGCGCGCACTCGCCGTTGGTGAGCACGAGCATCGCCTATACAATTCCGTCAGGCGGGACGCCGGACGACGCGCTGCCGCTAAGTCCCGATTTTGTCCCCAAGGAAGGGGACGTATTCGTCATCTACGTCCAGCAGCGAGACGACCTGGACATTGACTACATTGAGTTTGATAACAGCTTCGGCGGATACATTACCGTGAAGCGCCTGGGCTGCGAGCCGGAAGTCATCGGCCAGGTCTTGAAGCCGGTCGCGGGCGTGGGCAGGTTTGAGGGCAGCGTATATGCGCGCGTCGGCCGCATCCGCGCGAACCACCCCGGAGTGCTTTGCATCAGCACCTCGCCGCTTGGCGAGATCGGAGGCTTCCAGATAATCCCGCGCGCGCACGCAATGAGCCCGGAGATGGACAACGCGCGGCTGCTCACGCAGTGGATGGTCGTGGGGCCTATTGACGGGCGCGATGCAAGCTGGGAGGGAATGGAGCCGCTGTTCGCCGGAGACCTTTACGCAAGCTACATCCCGTTCCTCGGCGACGCGCCCGACTACGAGGGCATTACCGCGCTGAACCGCCTGCTGGGGCGCTTCTACGTGTTGGGGAAGATGCGCGGGAGCGACGAATGGGGGCCGCTGCCAAGCGTCACCGGCCGCGTTGACGATGCGCTCGTCAACCTCGCCGCCATCCGCATCTACTTCCCCCTACCGATGGGGTAAACGCTACTTGGTATTGAGCCGGACAGTTAGCGTACTTCTTAGCCTACCGTCGTATGTGTAATCGCTCTGCTTGACGACCCATTGGCCCATGACCATTTGGAATTCAACATCAAAGCGCATCTTTTCACACGTCACGATAGCTGAAGCCGGATAGTTGGCAGAGAAGGCATCGTCGTAACGATAAACGAAACCGCCTATCAACTTCTCAGGTCTGTTCTTGAGGGTCGCGTAGATATGCTCTTCAGCTATCCGGTTGTGCTTATCAAGTACTGCGTCCCATCTAGTATTCGCATAGTGAAAATACCCGCGGTAACTGTGTCCGTCAATTGGACCGTTTCCGTATTCTGCGTTAGCTCGGTCTTCTCCTTGTGCTCTATAAACAAGTTGATAAGGCTTTCCGAGTTCACCCCATTCCAATTGGTACTTGGAGTCCTCAGCGAGTAACGTTAGCGAAGCTGGGTTGAATGTCAGGCCGAGAGTCGGGGATTGGACGAGCTTTTGTGTAACGGTTGTAGGCTTATCGCCAAATCCCTGTAGCGTGATGGTCATATCGTGCTTTGCAGCGGGCGCAAGCCAGGGGTTCGCAGCCCTGATTGCGGCAATGTCCTCTTTGTTTACCGGGTCACCGGCCGTGGCCGGTGCAGCGATTGTGAACATGACGACTAACACCAAAAGCAAACTTGCGAGTTTGCATGTCATATTCCTCACCTCCGCGACCATTATAGCCTTTTGGGAGAATGCAAGGCCTAATTCAATTCAAGCTCCTACCGCCCCCCGCCTATATCGCAGAGGAGCATGCGGGAGGCGAGGATTTGCAGGGCGGAGGGCTCGCGGTAGTCAAGCGACAGGCTTGACTGGAGCGGCC
This sequence comes from uncultured bacterium, assembly GCA_963749125.1. Classification (GTDB taxonomy): domain Bacteria; phylum 4484-113; class 4484-113; order 4484-113; family 4484-113; genus JBBIJQ01. Next base: position 43,708 of record CAVVLL010000014.1, on the reverse strand, counting down.
CGCCGCTGTAGCGCGAGCCAAACAGGCTGAAGATATCAAACATGCCGCGCTTGGTTTCAAACACGACGACCTTCGCGTCTTCGGGCAGTTTCGCGAGTTCGCGCGCCTTCGCCTTCGCCTCTTCCAGCCCGCCCGTCCCATCAACGAGCTTTAGCTTCACTGCGTCCGAGCCGTTATAGACCATCCCTTCGGCGAGCTTGCGCACCTCTTCGGGCTTCATCTTGCGCCCCGTGGCGACGTCGTTGATGAACTGCACGTAAATCTCGTCCAGCATTTTCTGCATCATCGCCTTTTCGGCATCGGTCATCGGGCGGTAGGGGCTGCCCACGTCCTTGTAAGTCCCCGCTTTCAAGGTCAGGTTACTCACGCCGATCTTCTCCATCAGCGCTGACATGTTGGTGAATTGCGAGATGACGCCGATGCTGCCGGTCAAGGTGCTCGGGTTGGCGATTATGTATGACGCGGGCGACGAGGTATAGTAGCCGCCGCTGGCGCAGATGTCGCCCATGCTCACCACGACCGGCTTTTCCTTCACCACGCGCACGACTTCGTTGTAGAGCTCCTGGCTTGCCGCAGCGCTGCCGCCCGGCGAGTTCACGCGCAGGATGACCGACTTGATGTTGCCGTCCTTGCGCGCCTTCTCCATCTTCTCCACGATGTCCACCGACGAGACAAGCGCGCCGCCGAAGATGGGCGAGCCGGGCATGGAGTCGGAAACGATCTCGCCTTCAAGGTAGATGAGCGCGACTTCGCTGCGCCCGCCAGGCGACATGGCGCCGTATTCCTTCACCGCGACGGTGATGATCAGCGCAAGCAGCAGGAACAAGGACAAACCCGTGTAAAACTTCCGTTTCATAAGCGCCACCGCGTCATAGTTGCGATGATTCTAGCGCATAGGAGCGGTAGGGAGTTGTCAGTCGGGAGAATCAATCAAGGGTAGGCCGGGCTGACTAGCCCGGCTCTGGAACAATAGAAACAAAACGATGGGTAGGCGGAACTTCAGTTCCGCTCTGGGATTGATTAGGAAGGAGGGGTTAGGGTTCCAAAATCCAGATTCCATAGTGGGGCTAGAAAGCCCCACCCCCGACCCTTCAATCAGATTCCATATACCAGAGCGGCGCTAAATCACCGCCTACGGGGGCAGGGGGTTATCGGGGAATGGCAAAGACCTTATAATTTCAAGCTGATTGGCCATGGCAAAACTCCTAGAGCATAAAGCGAAAAGCATACTTTCAAGCTTCGGCATCATCATTCCCGCCGGTGAAACCGCGGTGACGCCGCAAGGCGCAGCAGACGCGGCAGCGCGCATCGGCGGGCCCGTCGTGCTGAAGGCGCAGGCGTTCGTTACCGGCCGCGCGGGTAAGGGGCTCATCAAGTTCTGCGACACGCCCGATGACGCCAAGGCTGCAGCAACCGAAATGCTGGGCAAGGTCGTCGGCGGCTTCCCCATTGAGCTGGTGCTGGTGGAGCAGAAGCTTCCCATCGCGCGCGAGTTCTTCGCCGCCTGCCTCGTCTCCGATGAAATCCCCGGCCCACTCGTCGTGCTCGCAGACCGTGGAGGCACCGGCGTTGAAGACATGGCGAAGGAAGGGCGCGCGAAGCTTGTGCGCAAGCCGTTTGACCCCGCGCTGGGACTGCGCCCGTTTGAGGCGCGCGCCATCGCGGTGGAATGCGGCTTTGGCGGCAAGGAGCTTGGCGCAGTCGCAGACTTCCTCGTCAGCCTCGTGCGCGTATTCCTCACCGAAGAGGCGCGCAGCCTGGAAGTGAACCCCGTGGTCATACTTGAGGACGGCACGCTGGTCGCGGCGGACTGCCATTTCTCCGTGGACGACTACGCAGTGCCGCGCCATCCCGAGCTTGAGGTGGAAATCGCGCGCGAAATCGGGCATCCGCCAACGGAGCTGGAGAAAATCGCCGCGGCATACGAAGCCACCGACCACCGCGGCACCTTCTACTTCCTGGAGCTGGGCGCGAAGGGCGATAAGCTGGTGGGCTTTCACGGCGCGGGCGGCGGCGGCTCCATGATGAGCATGGACGCGCTGGTGCGCAACGGCTTCACCGCCAAGAACTTCTGCGACACCAGCGGAAACCCCAGCGCGGCGAAGGTTTACCGCGCCGCCAAGCACATACTCGCGCAGGGCGGCATCGTCGGCTACTTCGCCAGCGGCAGCGGCGTCGCCAGCCAGGAGCAGTTCCACTCCGCGCGCGGCATGGTCAAGGCGTTCCGCGAATGGCCGCTATACGTGCCCGCGGTGATACGCCTCGGCGGGAACAAGGAAGAAGTCGCGATAGACATCCTCACGCGCTTCTTGGCCGACCTGCCGGTGCCGGTTGAGGCATATGGCAAGGACGACAGCGCTGCGTTCTGCGCATCGCGCCTCGCGGAGCTGGTGAAAGACCATCCGCCGGTTGCGCCGTATGAATGCAAACCCACCGCACGCACCGAGCCTGCAAAAGAACCTTACTCGTTCAAGATACGCAGCGGCGAGATAAGCTTTGACCATGCGATATGCGCGGCATGCGAAACCAAGCCGTGCATCGCAAGCTGCCACGTGGAGATACTGGAAGCCGTGGACGGCAAGCCGAGGCTCAAAAAACCGGCGACAGAGTCGGCGCGAAAGTGCACCGAATGCCTCGCCTGCGAGATGGCGTGCTTTGAAATCGGCAAGCGCTCGGTGAAGATAGACCTGCCCATTCCCGGCTTTGACGAATACCTTGCGAAGCGGGGTGCGAAATGAGCATACTCGTCAACGAAAACACCCGCGTCGTCGTGCAGGGCATAACCGGCCGCGAAGGCCAGGCGCGCACGAAGCTCATGCTCGGCTACGGCCCCAAGGTCGTGGCGGGAGTGACGCCTGGGCGCGGAGGCGAAGAAGTCCTGGGCGTACCCGTCTTTGACAGCGTGCGCCAGGCGGCTGAAGCAGTGGGCGGGCTGGACGCCAGCGTGGTGTTCGTGCCAGCGCCGGGCGCGGCTGATGCGGCGATGGAGGCGATGGACGCGGGCGTGAAGCTCGTAGTCATCGTCCCCGACCGCGTCCCGCTGCACGACGTTATGAAGCTGACCAAGTTCGCCGCAGAGAAAGGTGCGCATTTCCTCGGCCCGAACACGCTGGGCTGCCTCTCGCCGGGGAAGGGCGTGCTGGGGATGATGGGCGGAAGCCCCGAAGCCGCAGGGCGCTTCTTCACGCCGGGGCGCGTGGGCATCAGCAGCCGCAGCGGCGGCATCACTTCCAGCATCGCGTATTACTTGAAGAAGGCGGGCATCGGTGCGAGCACCATCGTGCACGTCGGCGGCGACAGCATCGTGGGCCTGCCGCATCCCGCTGTGCTGAAGCTGTTCCAAGACGACCCCGACACGGACATGGTCGTGATATTCGGCGAGATTGGCACGACGCAGGAGGAGCGCGTCGCGGAGATGATGCGGCGCGGCGAATTCACCAAGCCGGTCGTGGCATACATCGGCGGCAAGCAGGCGGAGGAAGGCACACGCTTTTCGCACGCGGGCGCGATTGTTGAAGGCGGGCGCGGCGGCTACCAAAGCAAGGTGGACGCGCTGAGCGCCGCCGGTGCCGTCATCGTGGAGAACTTTGAGGAGCTGCCGGCCAAGACCGCGCAAGTCCTCGCGGGGATGAAGAAGTGAGTGGCTGATTGGGGCAGCCGCAATCATTATGCGAGATTCTGTAAAGGAGCAATATCGGTTCTTCAAGCCTTATTGTGTAGGCTGCCTATTAACAGGTGTAGTAATCGTTGCCATAGCCATAGCGCAGATAATCATCTTCAAGATTGACGAAGCCAATCATCGCAAGATTCATCCTAACGCAGCCACATTCAACGAGAAGGCTGCTCCCGAGTATGCAAAGACGATAAGCGACGCCTTGAATACATATTATTCCAAGCACGGCGAGTATCCCTGGCAGATATACGGCGGAGCATCTAATATGTGGCCCACAAAAGGACCGAAGTGCGTTGACCCGCTTCAGCACGAAAATATTATCGGTAACTATCCGAGAGTTCTTCTTCCCTAATGGTGTTTTCCAGGCCCAGATGCATAGCGTGAACCTTGTCTCAGCTCCTCACGACGGAGTGATGGAGAACATCACGGGACAATCCGAGTATGAAAAAGCTGGTTACAGTGGGGCTGATAGTGCAGAAATGAAGGAAATGCGCTCCAGGCGCAAGAAGTTTCGGGAGACAGTTAGCGTGATTATGGCGGCAGGCGGAGTGAAGCCAAGTCCGGCTCAAATAGCTAAGAACGGAGGAAATCCCGGCCCTGTCGCCAGCATAGTACTTCCCGCTATCAAAGAAGACATGAGAGACCTCTTTGGAATCCGAAGAGTCTCCTTCAGGGATTGCCCTAGCGGGCAACTTCGGATACGTCAGAGGCGAGCGGATGAGCGCCGATAAGAAGACGGCGTTCTTGTGGATATACGGGAGACCTTCTTCTCCTATCAATGATCTCAGGACAGAAGTCCTTGGCGGCTTGGATGTCCTCAACGCAGAGACTGGCGATCTGAAGCCGGACGGCATCCCCGACGGCGTCGCCCTCAAGTTAGAGCTTCGCGAAGGCCAAGTGGTCAACATCACGAAGGCGGAGAGTATGTGATGGACAATAACGCGACACAACGGACTACCGGACGGGCGAAACAGCCAGAAAAGAAGCGGAGTGCTTGCCTGGTTCCTGTCGCCGTCTTTGCCGGGCTTAGCGTCTTGTTTGCGATTCTCTCTTATACGGTAACGATGAAGCTTAATGGCACCAGCGAGGATACTTATAGGGAAAAGCTCGCACCCAGATTCGCTAAAAGCATCAGCACCGCGCTGAACAAGTACTACGAGAAGCGTGGCGTCTATCCTCCTTATCTTACCGGTGGCTCAAGGCGTGAGAAGGCTCCTTCGGGAGTGGCCATTGATTGGCGCCCTTTCGACCCGCTCCTTGAAGAAAGATTGCTGCGGTCGTACCCGCGGCACAATTTCAAAGCGAAGTTTCGTATGCTTCGTGCCGACCCGAGGCCAGTAACGTATATGAGGAATGCAGTCATTACCGGTGATAATCCACTTATTGACTATTACATCTTGTATCTTGGCGACCTAATTGAACAAGAGAAGCAAAGCCGCCTTGACTATCCAGACTCGTATCGAAAAGCACCTGACGCCTCTGATGAACGTCTAAAGGCCCTGGAAAACTCACTTTCGTACTTGAAGCAAGGCAAACCATTCCTAGTTCCTGGCGGAATCGTTCGGGCTGAAGATCCGCGCGATAACTATTCTATGATGCCTGCAGGACTTAAGAGCATATTCCCTCAATACCTTCTCGGCGACGCTGGATATGTAGGCTTTTTTCATCAATTCGGATACGTTCGCGGAGAGGATATGGTTGGGCTGGGGCTTGACACTCGAAGCGCATTCCTGTGGATGTATGCAGATCCCTGGCATGGGGCTCATCAAGGCTTAGATGTTGTAAACGCAGAGACAGGAGAGCTGAAGCCGGACGGGATACCCGACGGCATCGTGCTTCTCTACGAGCTTCGCGACGGGAAAGTTGTGAAGACCACGCGCGCGGAGGATATGTGAGGGCGCGGGAGGGTATCAATAACATCCTGGGAATTTGCGCGCGGCCGGCGCGGCGAAAGAGTTGCGCGAAAGCGCTGCGACAGGTTATCATTTAGGACTTTGAGGAGCTTGCGGCGAAGGCCGCGCATGCCCTCGCGGGAATGGTGAAATTATGAGCGATAACAAATGGAAAACGGCGATTACGAGCATCAAGCCAAACGAGATCCGCCTGCGCGGATACCGCATTGACGAGCTTATGGGGCGCGTGAGCCTCGCGGGCGGCATCTATTTGCTCTTCCACGGCAACTTGCCCAGCCCCGCCGAGGAGCGGCTCTTTGACGCAATGCTTCTCGCGGGCATTGACCACGGAGTGACGCCGCCGTCGGCGCAGGCTGCGCGCATTGCGGCATCCACCGGCGCGCCGCTGAACGCTGCGCTTTCGGCGGGCATGCTCTCCATCAACAAGCACCACGGCGCGGCGATAGAGCCCGCTATGCGCATGTTCCTCTACGCCAAGGATTTGATGGAGACGAGCAAGAAGACACCGGAGGACTTCGCGAAAGATTATGTGCGCCAGGCGATTGAGCAAAAGAAGCGCCTTGCAGGCTTTGGCCACCGCGTGCATACCGACGACCCGCGCACGAAGAGGTTGCTTGAGCTGGCGAAGGAAGCGGGAAAGGACGGCATGTATATGCAGCTTGCGCAGCTAATCGGCGCGGAAGTCTCGGCGCAGATGGGCAAGCCGCTGCCGCTCAACGTGGACGGAGCGATCGGGGCGCTGCTTTGCGAGCTGGACTTCCCGGTGGAGGTTTCCAACTTCTTCTTCATCCTCCCGCGCGTCGCCGGAATGGCGGCGCATTACCACGAAGAAATCACGCGCGAGAAGCCGATGCGCAACATCGTCGCCGCCGAAGCCGAATACGACGGGCCTGCGCCCCGCGAAATGGAGAAATAATGAACGACGAACTGTTTACACTGATTCCCGAACTGGGCCTGTTCAAGGACGGCGCGCTTCGCGGCAAGGTCATTGCGGCTTTTGCCGACGCGCTGGAGATGGGCGGCTGGAAACCCGATGACATGGCGGTGATGCCCTTCACGCTGCTCATCAAGGGCTGCCCCGCGAGCTTCCTTGACCACACGCGGCGAGTGACCAACACCGCGCTCGCCATAGCCGATTCGCTTGCCGCGAGCTGGCAGGGCGAGAAGGCGATGCAGGCCGACCGCGACATATTGCTCGCCACCGCGCTGCTGCACGACGTCGGCAAGCTGCTCGAATACAGGCGCGACAAGGACGGCGCATACGTGAAGAGTTCAAGCGGCAAGCTCCTGCGCCATCCCGTGTCGGGCAGCGGGCTTTGCATGAAGTGGGGCCTGCCTGATGCGGTCGTTCACGGCGTGATGTATCACAGCCACGAGGGCGACAATGCGCGAGCGACGCTGGAGGCTGTCATCGTGAACCACGCTGACTTCCTCAACTTTGAACCGTTGGTGCTGAAATATGGGAAAAACGTTTAGCGAAAAGGTATTCAGCCTCAAGGCCGGCCGCGACGTGCACGCAGGCGAGATTGTCACGCTGGAGCCCGACTACATCCTCTCGCACGACAACTCCGCCGCGATCTTGAAGAAGCTGCCGTCCATCGGCGTGACCAAGCTCAAATATCCCGAGCGCGCGGTTATCGTGCTTGACCACGTGACGCCCGCCGCCGACAACAAGCACGCCGCCAACCACAAGGCCATCCGCGAGTTCGTGGCGGCGCAGGGCATAACGCATTTCTACGACATCGGGCGCGGCGTCTGCCACCAAATCATGGTGGAAGACGGCTACGCCTACCCCGGCAGGCTCATCCTCGGCAGCGACTCGCACACGACCACAGCAGGCGCCGTGGGCGCATTCGCCGCGGGCATCGGGCGCACCGAGACGGCGGGCGTGTGGGTGTCAGGCGGGCTGTGGCTGCTTTGCCCGGAGACGATGCGCCTTGAGCTGACCGGCAAGTTCAAGCCGTGGGTGTCCGCAAAAGACCTTGCGCTTGCCATCATCGGGCGCATCGGCGCTGACGGCGCGCTTTACCTCGCGGTGGAATTTGCGGGAGACGCCGCGGCGTCGCTGGACATGTCCGACCGCATGGTGCTGTGCAACCTCGCGGCGGAGATGGGCGCGAAGAACGGATATTTCTTGCCGGACGCAGTGACCGCGAAGTTCCTCGGCGAACCCGACGGAAAACATGCCGCGCTGCATTCCGACGCAGACGCGAAATACATAGCGAAGCATTCCTTTGACCTTGGCGCGCTAGATGCGATGGTCGCCGCGCCGCACACGGTTGATAATGTGAAGCCGGTTGGCGAGTTCGCAGGCAAGCGCATTGACCAAGCGCTCATCGGCACCTGCACCAACGGCCGCATTGAAGACATACGCATCGCCGCGAAGGTGCTTGCGGGAAAGCATGCCGCGCCCAGCGTGCGGCTGCTTATATTCCCTGCGTCAATGAAGGTTTACCGCCAAGCCATCAACGAAGGGCTGGTTGAGGCGATGCTGGCAGCGGGAGCTGTGCTGATGAACCCCGGCTGCGGCCCCTGCCTGGGCGCGCATGAAGGCGCGCTTGCGCCGGGAGAGGTGTGCCTGTCAACCGCGAACCGCAACTTCAAGGGGCGCATGGGCGACCCTAACTCAGAGATATACCTGGCAAGCCCAGCGACTGTCGCCGCCAGCGCTATCGCCGGCGAGATAGTGTCGCCGAAGGAGGTATTTCTAATGGGTAAAGTCTTCAAATATGGCGACGACGTGAACACCGACGTGCTCTTCCCCGGCAAATACACCTACACCGTGACCGAGCCGGCCGAGCTGGCGAAGCATGCGCTGGAGGACCTTGACCCCGAATTCGCGGCGAAGGTGCAGCCCGGCGACCTCATCGTGGCGGGGAAGAACTTCGGATGCGGCTCCAGTCGCGAACAGGCCGTGCTGGCGCCGAAGTATGCAGGCGTGTCGGCGGTCATCGCCGAGAGCTTCGCGCGCATCTTCTACCGAAACTGCATCAACAGCGGGCTGCCCGCGCTGGCGCTGCCCGAAGCCGCGAAGGCGCTTGAAAATGGCGACACTGCGGAAGTGGACATTGCCGCTGGCGTTTTGCGCACGAGCAAGGGCGACTTCACCTTCCCGCCGTTCCCCGCCGAAGTCCAGGCGATACTGGAAGCCGGCGGCCTTATTGAATACCTGCGCGACAAATGCGCGACGAAATAACGGAGGACTTGATAATGGCTAAGTACCGCATTGCATGGCTGCCCGGCGACGGCGTGGGCAACGACGTGATGGAGGCTGCGCGCCTGGTTTTGGACGCGATGAAGCTGGACGCTGAATATATCCACGGCGACATCGGCTGGGAGTTCTGGTGCAGCGAAGGCAACCCCTTCCCGGACAGGACGAAAGACGTTCTGCGCAATACGGACTGCGCGCTGTTCGGCGCTATCACCAGCAAGCCGCGCGATGAAGCTGCCGCTGAACTGGCACCGGAGCTGCAGGGCAAGGGCCTTAACTACTTCTCGCCCATCGTGCAGATGCGCCAGGAGTTCAACTTGCACACCAACCTGCGCCCATGCAAGGCCTACCCCGGCAACCCGCTGAACTACCGCGACGATATTGACCTGGCGGTCTTCCGCGAGAACACCGAAGACCTATACGTCGGCATTGAGTGGCACCCGCTGCCCGACGACGTGCGCACTGCGCTGAACACGCACCCGAAGATGAAGCGCTTCGCAGCCACGCCTAACGACGAAATCGCGGTGAGCGTGCGCCTGAACACGGTGAAGGGCTGCGAGAGCATCTGCCGCCAGGCGTTTGAATACGCGAAGAAATACGGGCGCAAGCGCGTGACGATGGTGGAGAAGCCCAACGTCATCCGCGAGACCAGCGGAATGATGGTGCGCGCAGGGCGCAAGATTGCGAAGGAATACCCCGGCATCGCCTTTGACGAGGCCAACATTGACGCGATGTGCATGTGGCTCGTGAAAAGCCCGCAGGCTTACGACGTGCTCATCGCAAGCAACATGTTCGGCGATATCATCAGCGACCTCGCGGGCCAGCTCGTAGGCGGGCTTGGCTTCGCCTCCAGCGGCAACATCGGCGACAAGTACGCTGTTTTTGAGCCAACGCACGGCAGCGCGCCGAAGTATGCTGGGCAATACAAGGTGAATCCCATCGCGACGCTGCTTTCGGCGAAGCTCATGCTGGAATGGCTCGGCGAGGTGGAAGGCGCTGCGAAGCTGGACAAGGCCATCGCGGCCGTCATCGCCGAAGGCAAGGTGCGCACTTACGACATGGGCGGCGGCAACACGACGATGGAGATGGCGCAGGCCATCGCTTCCAAGCTCTAATCAGGGGGCAATTATGAAAGCTGTAGTATTCGGATGCGGACTGGTTGGGGGCGCGATGGTGCGCGACTTGGCGAAGGACCGCGAGTTTGAAGTCACCGCGATTGACGCTAACGAAGCCGCGCTGCAACCGCTCGCGGACGTTCCCGGCGTCACCACGCAAGCCGCGAACCTGCACCACGCTCCGACGGTGGGCCGCCTCGCGCGCGAGCACGATATTGCAGTGCTGGCGCTGCCGGGGCACATGGGCTTTCAGTCGCTTGCGGCGATTATTGAAGCCGGGCGCAACGTCGTGGACATAAGCTTCATGCCCGAAGATCCCACGGCGCTGCACGATGCGGCGAAGCAGCTCGGCGTGACAGCCATCACCGACTGTGGCGTCGCGCCTGGGCTTTCGCACGCGCTGGCTGCGCATGCAACGACGCTGCTTGATACAGTGCACAGCATCGCCATTTACGTCGGCGGGCTGCCGCGCACCCCCGAGCCGCCGTGGAACTACCGCGTCGTGTTTTCGGCAGTGGATGTGCTGGAGGAATACACGCGTCCGGCGCGCATAATGCGCGAGGGCAAAGTCGTGCTCAAGGACGCGCTTACGGAAGTGGAGCAGCTTGAGTTCGTGGGCGTGGGCAAGCTGGAGGCGTTCATCAGCGACGGGCTGCGCTCGCTCGTGAACGTGCTGAAGGCCGACGAGATGGTTGAAAAGACGCTGCGCTACCCCGGGCACGCCGACAAGATGCGCGCGCTGCGCGAAGCGGGGCTGTTCGGAAAGGGCGAACTTGAAGTGCGCGGGGGAAAGGTGCGGCCGCTGGACGTCGCGGCGGCGTTGCTGTTCCCGCAGTGGAAGATGCGCGAGGGCGAGGAGGACGTCACCGTCATGCGCGTGGCTGTCAGCGGCGTGAAGGACGGCGAGGAGAAAGCGTTCACCTACGACATGCTGGACGCTTTCGACCGCGACGGCGACGTGTCGTCCATGGCGCGCACGACCGGCTACACCGGCACGGCCGCGGTGCGCCTCATCCGCGACGGCGTGTTCACCCGCAAAGGCGTCTCCACGCCGGAATACTTAGGGCTTGACGCCGCCTGCTTCACCGGATTGATGGGGCATCTCGCGAAGCGCGGCGTTGTCGTGAGCGGGGTGTAAGTGGGGGAGCGATATGAAGCGCGCTCTGATAACTATCATTATCGTTGTAGCAGTGGCTGCGTCAGCCTCGGCTGGACGCTCACCGTGCGCAATCCTACAAAACTATGCGACAGCGAATGAATTCGCCACCGAGTCGCTTGGGCTTAGGGATACCAGTCCAGGATATCTGCACCACTGAGCCCATCAAAGAGCTTTCGACCAACTGCCATCATCGGCAACAATACACGGCGGAAGCGACGGGAAGATATCCGAAGGGGAAGGATTTGATTGGTATGAGGAGCAATGGCCACGATAAAGTCCAGTGTCATATCGGACGAACCAAGACGCTGCTGCCAGGGCAGACGAATGATTGCGGGGTGATGCAGCATTGACTGCGCGATTTTGCCTCTGGAAATAAATCCGGAAAGCGCGGCTGGCACCGAAATTCGTCACCAACAAAGGCGTCCATCTTGGCGACGATAGGGCGAAAGTATTCAAATGCTATGGATTACCGAAACGTCCTGCTGTTCCTCGTCGGAAATACGGAGCGGTTCTACTACTCCGCCGACGGCTGCCTCCTGGATTTCGAAATAGACCATGAAACCAATCGCGTCATGAGCATGATGCTGACGATGGTAAAGGAGTGGTAAGAGGGGTGTAAAAACCACAATCATTGAGTACGCCGGGCTAACCAGCCCGGCTGTGGGCAGTTGTATAAGTTATAATAGAAGCCCTATGAAACGGCGAGGCGCGATATTCCTCAGTGCGGCCATGCGGCAGCGAGTATGTGAGGCTGATTCTCAATGACATCCAGTTGCGGCGCAATATCTATTGGGTGCTATCCGTAGCACCTTCTGATTCTGTCTGCATCGCCTCCTGTAAGAAGAACGAGCAAGCTGAACACAAAAGGATGTGCTAAACGCCCGAGGCGTTCCGCAGATGCCAAAAGAAGCGAAATCGGTCGATGACTTCGGGACAGGGCTGGACCTTCGCTCCATCACATACTGGTCACAACTTTCGCTCCCTCAAGACATAGCCCTAGTCAAAGGATGATAACTTGGGTATCATGCGATCGTCTACATGAAATCCAAGAAGAACGGGGAAGGCATACAACTATTGCTGAAGGCTGACGGTTTCAGGTCGCTAAGCGTGGGAGCGCTGGGCACATGGAACGACGGACCGCGCCTAAATATTGTAACTCCAAGCTTATTCTCAACTAGTTTGGGCATTGCCCCTGGCGCATCGGTTGATGAGGTTACCTCCAAATACGGCAAGCCCAGGATCCGGACTAATCCGATTGAACCTGATGCGCAGTACTTGGACTACAAGGCTAGTCCCGGCGATTTGTTTATAAGCGTGCTGACTTTCACTTTCGACAAAGGTGTTCTCATCACAATAAGCATTTGCTTATTACAATCCCAAGCAGAGAGAGAAGTGGGGTAAAGCGAAACACAATTACAATTTTGAGAACGGTAAGTTTTTCCCCGACGAATCAGAGAGAAGCACTTACGATAAGTAACCCACTTGGACACAGAGCCGTTCAGAGCTCGGCTAGCTAGCCCGGCGTACTTGGGTTTCAGAATACTCCCCGGCTGGAACATATTTACACCTTGACATTGGACGCGGAATGCAGCCAATTGGACGCGAAAAGTATCCAATCAAGCTAATCTATCTAATGTCTTCCCAGTGAAGCGCAGGATGTCTGTGTGCAATCCTTTGCTCGTTAAATTTGTGCGAGGTGTCTTCGTGCCACTTCTATTTCTAGTCTTCCACAATCAACGAGTTTTTGCAGGCACTGCACAGTATTGAACATGCGTGATTCTTCCAGCCCAACTTCTCTGGCTATCTTTCTCATTGGCGTGTCTTCGAAGAGCAATCTCAGTCCTCGTAGCTTGGCGACGGCAACGGATTCTCTGTCAGTCTCGCTTATGTACTTCCCGAACGCAGATTTTGAGAACACCGCCGCTGCTTGAAAGCACTCTTCGACGGTTGGTTCTAATACGACAATTCGTTTCTCGTTAATTAATGTGTTTATTGAAGCAAGAACATCCCGCTTACTCATCTCACTGCGCAGCCTAGGGGTAATTGCCAGCAGATCAAAGGCGCATATCAAATGCTCGACGCAGTCTATTAGCACGAAGTTACAGAGTATGCTTGATTCAGCACCGCTGGCATTGCCGGAAGCACAATCTCGGCACCTTCGTTGCGCCCGCTATCCTCCATTTTCGACCCGGCTGTATTCAGTGAGGAAGAGCTCTAAAGTCTCTCTATCTGTCATCGCCAACTCGCAGGCGCGGCCGAATGTAATCAGGTCTTTCTCAAGAGCTTCAATAATCAGCTCCAGCATGCGCGGCGAAGACTGGAGCTTTGAAGCCCAGACCATAATAACTTCTGAGAGCTGCTCTGGGATTTGCTGCAGGTTTCTCATCTCCATCTGGCTGTCTTTGATCTCCTTGTAGCGGTCCCACGTGATGAAGCCAAGATGAGCTAACCTCGTTGCGACAGCTTGAAAACTAACATGGAAATGCCGTGCTAACTTCAAGACATCTTCATTCTTAACCTGCTCATTAAGGCTAAAACGGCCTTGGGCGAACTCACGTATTGCCGATTCCGGCATGAGGAACGCTCCTGCGAAATGGTTTGCCCGCTGCTCCACGATGCTTGTCGTGCTTTTGCGCCCTTTACTACTTTCCTTATAGTCGCGAGTTAAGACCGCATGTTCAGATGTATCCATGAGCGCATGCGCTAGCTCATGAGACATAGTGAATCGTTGTCGCTGCTCGTGTTCGCGAGACTCGAGAATCACAACCGGCCTTCCATTGCAGCGTAGAGTTAATCCAGAAACGCCTTCAGGCAAATCCCATGTCGCCCAAACTACTCCGTGCGCTTCTAGGATCCTTTCCAGATTCTCAATCGGTCCGCCCTTTTCCCCAAGGAAATTACGCATCCAGCCAGCCAGCTCTATTGCCTGCTCTCGTGCGCTTCCACGGGTTGTGCTTAACGGATAGCTCTCGTCTAATATGGGCAGTTGGGTTAGCGGCGTGCGCCCAAGTACTTCTTCTAGTTCACGAAGCAATTTCGTGTGACGTTGTGCCCTATGTACTATGCGCACTAGCTCTTCATTCTTAGCGTCGCTGCCTCGTAAACAAGCGCCAGATGCTGATACAAGCGGATCTGCCTCCAACCCGAACAGCTCGGCGAGCGTGCACTCAAGTTTCTCGCACAGCGCATGTATCTCCGAGCCGCGCAGCTCGCGTTTGCCGCTTTCAAGTTCAGAAATTGCGCGCGGGCTGGCGAGGCCAAGAGCCTTTGCGAGTTCAGTTTGGCTGATGTTGCGCGCCTTGCGAAGAGCTTGGATTGAGGCGCCTAGGCGGTGATAATCAAGCGTTTCCATACGCTATAATTATACCACATATTTCCGATAATCGGAAACCTATAAGAGAAACTCCCTACCCAAGCTTCATTAGCCCGCCCGCGGTGAATATCTCGCGCTGCACCGACGAGATGGGAGGGTCGGCGGAGACGAAGCTTCCGGTGCGCGCAATAGTTATCGTGCTCGCTTCCATGTCCAGCGCCATTTCGTCGCCTTCCTGCACCAGTCCCGCGAGGCACGGCACCTGCGCAATTGGCAGGCCCGCGTTTATCGCGTTGCGCAGGTATATCGGCGCGACGGATATCGCGATGACGCCCACACAGCCAAGCGCCTTGAAGCAGTCCACCGCCTGCTGGCGGCTGCTGCCTGCGCCGAAGTTGCGCCCGGCGACGACCCACATTCCCGGCTGCACGCGCTTGGGGAAGTCCTCAAAACCCTTCAAGTTGCCCAGCGCATACTGGCCCATCTCCTCAAGCTTCGTGATGTGCAGCCACTTGTTGTGGAAGATCATGTCGGTGTCTATGTTGTTTATCAGCGCGCCATCGCCGTCAAGCAGCAGGAACGCCTTGCCTTTGATAACGAACTCGCTCATTTAATCACCTCGGGAACGGCGATGCGGCCTGCGCGCACGCTTGCGGCGACCGTCGCCGGGCTGGCGAGATAGGTCCTGCCTGCGCCCTGCTTGCCTCGGAAGTTGCGGTTGGAGGTGCTCACCTGCACCTCGCCCTCGCCGGTCATGCCCACCTGGCCCGCAGCGCATCCGCCGCAGCCCTGGTTGTGCACCAGCGCGCCCACAGAGAACAGTTTCTCCAGCAGCCCGCCGAAGAGCATCTCTGCGTAAACCTCGCGCGTCGCCGGCACCAGCTTCAGCGTCACACGCTCTGCGACATTCCCGCCTTCAAGCTGCGCATAGGCCTCGGCGAAGTCCTCGGCGCGCCCGTTGGTGCAGCTTCCGATGAAGCCGCTGTCAATGCGCACTCCTTCTTCCGCGACTTCGCGCACCGTGCGCACGTTGTCCGGCGAGAACGGGCAGGCGATCATCGGCTCAATATCGCCCAGCTCAATCGTCACTTCCTCGGCATATTTCGCGTCGGCGTCGGCGTGCACGTTCTCCACCTTGCCGATGGTGCGCCGCGCAAGCCACTTCACGACCGCGTCACTGGGCGGGATGAAGATGCCCACTGCGCTCATCTCGGTCGCCATGCTCGCCAGCGTGATGCGCCCCGGGACGTCCAGCGCGTCAATGACGTCGCCGTAAAATTCGGCGCACTTGCCGATGAGCCCGTCGCTTCCGAAGTGCTTCACGACCGCAAGCGTCAGGTCTTTCGCCGAGGCGTGGGACATCAGCTTGCCCTTCACATTCACGCGGATGGTGTGCGGCACGTCAAACCACACGCGGCCGTGCTTGAAGCCATATGCCACGTCCAGGTCGCCCATGCCCTGGCCGAACGAGCCCACCGCGCCGAGGATGTTGTAATGGCTGTCGGTGCCGATGGCGGTGGAGCCGGGAAGCGCCAGGCCCATCTCAATGAGTAGGTGGCTTCCGATGCCGGCGTCCACATCGTAAACCTTCAAGCCCTTTTCGCGCGCGAAGTCGCGGCAGACTTGCTGGTTCGTGGCGTAGCCAACGGTGTTCGCCGGGGCGTTGCAGTCCAGCGTGAAGAACACGCGCTCGGGGTCAAAGACATTGGCATCCGCGCCGAACGCCTCGCGGAAATTCTTCACCACGCTGGCGCCGCCGAAGTCGCGCGCGGTCACGTAATCCTGCATTATCCAGGCCGTGTCACCGGCGTGCGCTTCCGCGCCCGATTTCGCCGAGACAATCTTCTCAATAATGGTGAGTCCCATAACTGCTATTTTACCATCGCGCCGCTGGTATAATCGCCGCGTGGAAATTACGCTTGCACACAGCCCTGACGCCGACGATGCGTTCATGTTCTACGCCCTGGCTTCCGGCCACATTGACACCGGCGACCTGACGTTCCGCCACGTCCTCAAGGACATTCAGACGCTCAACGCCGAGGCGCAGGCGCAAACCTACGACATCACAGCGCTGTCCGTCGCCGCATATCCGATGCTAGCAGCCAAGTACCAGCTCCTCACCAGCGGCGCGAGCATGGGTGACGGTTACGGCCCCATCATTGTCAGCGCCAAGCCGATGGCGCGGGAAGATCTGGCAGGCGCGCGCATCGCCATTCCCGGCAAGCTGACGAGCGCATACCTTGCGTTGCGTATCTATATGCAGCCCAACGAGCCCCAGGTTGAAGCTGTCTATTTTGAGGACATCGGCAAGCGTGTGCTGGCGGGCGACTTCGCCGCGGGCGTGCTCATTCATGAGGGACAACTAACTTATGCCGCCGAAGGCCTGCATTTAGTGGAAGACCTTGGGGTGTGGTGGAAGCGGGAAACGAGCCTGCCGTTGCCGCTTGGTGTGAACGCGGTGAAGCGGGACTTGCCGGAAGACCTGAAGTTTGAGCTGGCGCGCATCTTGAAGGCGTCCATCTCCTACTCTCTTGAACACAGACAGGATGCGCTGGATTATGCCCTGTCATTCGGGCGCGGCCTGGAGCGCGGGAAAGCTGACACCTTCGTCGGCATGTATGTAAACGACTGGACGCTGGATCTGGGTGACTCAGGCAAGCAAGCTGTTCAGCTATTCTTGGAACGCGGTTATCCCGATAGCCTCAAAGCCAATGTTGACTTCATAGGCTAAGGTTGGGTTTGGGGTCTGGGCCCTCTGTTCTGGATAAATATACATAACCAGAAGTCGTAGCAGTAGAGCTGTTGAAAAGGTGGATAAGTAAAGATTGTGCGGCTAAGTTATCAGATAAGCACAGGTGATAGGCGGCAGCTATGTTGGGAGGGGATAACTGAGGGAGAAACGGTGGCAAACAGTTAGGCGAAGGCAAGTGGCAGGCTTGGAAGGCGGCCTGGGCATAAGTTATAAGCAATGGGGCTAAGGGTTATCTATCCACTTGCGGCAATGTGAACGCAGCCATTCAACCACCCTAAACAGGTAATAAACACGACTTGTTGAAAACCTCTTTACACCTGTAAAGGGCGCATTTCGCCGCATTTTTCAGGTATATCGCCTGTAATCGCCTCACTAAGCCGCAATGAACATTCCGGCGTGGATATGCGTCTCACGAGCATCAGGGTTCTAGTGGCTCGGACGCTCCGCCGGGCTGGTAGAGCCCTATTTGCCCAATATCCTGGGGTCTGCTAGAATAGCCGTCCCCCGAAAGCCAACCCTTGAAGGGGAAAACTGCCTGATGCAACAAAGCCGAACATTAGCTTTGCTATTGGCGGGGTTCATCCTCGCCGCCCTCCTCGGCAACCCCGCCGCCAAAGCGGGACAGCTTGCCGCTACGCCCGTCTTGCCCGAGCCTATTCAGCCGCCCGCACGTGAAGCCTCAAGCTCCATGACCACCCTGGCGTTGGATGTGTCGCAGGCTATCGTCAGCACGCGCGGCGGCGCAGTCTATGTCGCCATGCCGCTAGAAGACGGCTCAGGCTGGGTAGTCAGCCCACGATTGGGCGATCGAGAAGATGGGGTTGCTGCCCACAAAGTCGGCTCGGCTGATGACAAGGGCCAACCGCAGGCCAAGCAGGCGCAGCCCGGCCGCGTGCCGGAGCTGGATCCGCAGCATGCCAAGGAATACAAGCCTGAGAAGGCGCCGCTGGCGGTTGTCTGTGCCGACGACGTGAACGTCCGCGAGAAGCCCGACTTGAAATCCAAGTCCCTCGCCACGCTCAAGGAAGGCGACCGGGTTTACCTCGTCTCCATATCTGGCCCTTGGTATTACATCAGCGTTCCCTCCAAGAAGGTCAAGGGCTTTGTCTTCGGCACCTTCCTGGCACAGCTCAAGGAAGTCGTCATTACCGGCGACAGCGTGAACATGCGCACTGAGCCCAATACCAAGGCGAAAGTCGTCGCCAAGGTCGGTAAGGGCGCGCGCTTCGTGCGCCTGGGCGAAGAGGGCAAGTTCTACCGCATCATTTCCCCGACCAAGGGAATTGAAGGCTGGGTCAGCAAGGATTACTGCAAGGTCATCCAGGCTGAGCTGCCGCGCTATAAAGTCGCAGCCAGCGAAGTGAACTTCCGCAAGACACCCAACGTTGACGCGGACATCATCGCGCAGCTTGGCACCGGCGTTGAGGTCAAGTCGCTTGGCCGCGACGAGAAATGGTCGCTCGTGGTGCACGAAGGCAAGCAGGGCTGGATCTACAGCGAATACTTGATGCCTGTGCAGCAATACCATGCCGAAGCGCCACGCGGCATCGGCGAGAAGCTTGTCTCGCGCGGGCTGGACCTGCGCGGGGTGCGGTATTCGTGGGGCGGGGAAAGCCCCAGCGGGTTTGACTGCAGCGGCTTCGTCTATTACCTGCTGCACAACCAGTTCGGGATGAAGAACCTCCCGCGCCGCGCCAGCGAGCAGTATTACCAGATGGGCGCGGCGGTGGACAAGGAAGACCTGCGCCCCGGCGACCTAGTGTTCTTCACGACTTACAAGAAAGGCCCCAGCCATGTCGGGGTATATATCGGCGACGGCACCTTCGTGCATGCGTCAAGCGCAGGCGGGAAGGTGCAGGTGAACTCGCTGTCCGAGAGCTACTACAAGCGCCGCCTCATCGGCGCCCGCCGCATCACCGAAGACGACTTGAAGAAATACGGGAGCAAGTGAGTAGGGGCCGGGGCTCGGGGTTCGGAAAGTCAGCGGTGGCACATGCGTCTCGCTTGTGCGCTTAGATGAACAAGCGACTTGCCTGTTCCACCGAAATATCCAGAGCCGGGCTAGTCAGCCCGGCCTACCCGATTGGGACTTCTCTGGAACTTATCCCTAGCCCCTTACCCCTTATCCCTTATTTTCATTTCCTCCAGCGCTTTTAGCGTGTATTCCGCAAGTTCGTCTATCGTCATCTTTTCGCCCTGCGCGGTAAGCGCGGCAAGCTCGTCGGCGGAAAGCGCGGCTTGGACAAGCGCCATTCCCTCGTCTAGTAAGCCTTGCTCCATCTGGTCAAGCGTGTAGTTCATCTCTTTCGCTTGATGCTGCGCGCCAGCGAGAATAACCGCCGAAGAAGCAAAATGGCCCACCTTCGCGAGCAAGTATCCTGCCACAGCCGTCCCGCAGATAATATCCATTGGGCTGCTTATTTCCTTCGCGGTTTGAATCCCTTCGGACAAGGAATTGCGCGCCGCATTAAGCTTATCTTGCCTTGCATACACCGACCCTAGGTTATTCAGAGACGTGGCAATCCCGCTGCGGTCGCCGATTTCGCGCTTGATTTGCAGGCTTTCCTGATGCAGCTTCTCCGCCTCCGCATAGCGTCCTCGATAGCAGTCGGCAACCCCCAGGTTGTTCAGAGACATGGCAATTCCGCTGCGTTCGCCGATTTCGCGCCTGATTTGCAGGCTCTCGTTATACAGCTTCTCCGCCTCCCCGTAGCGCCCCTGGACGTGGGCGAGAGCCCCCAGGCTATTCAGGGACATAGCTATCCCGCTGCGGTCGCCGATTTCGCGCTTGATTTGCAGGCTTTCGTTATACAGCTTCTCCGCGTCTTCGTAGCGCCCCTGCTCGCGGGCGAGAATCCCCAGGCCGTTCAGGGAATTGGCAATCCCGCTGCGGTCGCCGATTTCGCGCTTGATTTGCAGGCTTTCGTTATACAGCTTCTCCGCGTCTTCGTAGTCCCCGAGCCGCCGGAGTAACTTACCCAACCCACCTGTCCCGTAAGCTAGGAGTAGCCTATCTCCAAACGCCTTATCAACATCCGCCAGCCGTTCATACCATGCAAGCCCTTCCTGCCACCGGCTGACCATTTCCAAGTATATTACTAGCCGCTTGGCGAATGGAAGGAGCAGCTTCGCGTCCTGTCTCACCAGCGCGCTGTCCAGCGCTTCGTAGATATTCTCCAGCTCAACGCCGAGAATCTTCAACGCCTCAAGCTGCCCATGTCCCTCCAGGCGTTCGCCTTCCCGCTCTATCAGTTCCGCAAAGTATTCCGCGTGCGCGAGGACGGTGGATTCGTATTCGTCTCCTGTAGGGCGGGGACCTGTGCACCGCCGCTCTTCTCCGGATTTCGGACGGCGGCCCACGGGTGGCCGCCCTACAGCAGATTCCCTGAGCTTCTCAAACGCATATTCATGCGTCGCGGCGTCACGGACGAAGAAGCGTGTCTTTCCCAGCGCCTCGCGCGTAAACAGCCAGCCCTTATCGCAAAGCTGCGCGAGCGTCTTGCGGAGCTTCTTTTTTGTTCACCCGAAGAAGATCTATTACTCCCCGGGTAGGCTGGGCTCACTAGCCCAGCTTTTAGCTCTTTCACCTTGCCGGATATGCCGGGCTGGTGAGCCCGGCCTACCCAATGTGTATGCACCACTGCCTCCGCAGCCTCAAGGAAGAATCCGCCCTTGAACGCGGAGACCGCGCGCAGGACTGACGCCTGCTCATCGCTTAGCAGGTTATACGACCAATCCAGCGAGGCGCGGATGCTGCGCTGGCGCTCCGGCACATCTGCCATTCTCGCGGTAAGCTCAAGCTGCTGTGCAACTTCCGCCAGCAGCTCCGCCAGCGTGAAGCTGTCCGCCCAACCTGCCGACATTTCTATCGCGAGAGGCACGCCTTCCAGTTTCGCGCAAAGCTCATTCGCCAGCGCGAGGTTTTCATCGTCCAGCGCGAAATCGTGCTTCACGAGTGAAGCCCTGTCAACGAAAAGCTGCACGGATTTGGGTAGGTCTGGCTGTCTATCATCATCCCCCGGGTAGGCTGGGCTGACTAGCCCAGCTTCGGGAATTTGGCTTTCTGCTGTAGGGCGGGGACCTGTGCCCCGCCGCTCTTCTCCGGATTCCGGACGGCGGCCCACGGGTGGCCGCCCAACAGGGCCGGGCTGGTCAGCCCGGCCTACCCCTATTGGTAATGGTTCTAGCGGATACACCTTCTCCGCCTGGACGCGTAGCGGCTCGCGGGAGGTAACGAGAATGCTCACTTTCGGCGCGTTCTTCAGTATCTCAGCGAGAAGCTCCTTGCCCTCCATCACATGCTCGAAGTTATCAAACGACACAAGCATGTTTTTCTCGCGCAGGTAATCAATGAGTTGCTGCTGCGGCTCGGCCTTGCCGTAGAACTGAAAGCCCAATGCGCTGGCTGCCGTGCCAACGATGCGCTCATGGCTGCCCACCGGCGCGAGCAAGACCTCAAACACGCCGTTCTCAAAATCCTCCAGCATGTTCGCGCAAAGCTGCGTCGCCAAGCGGCTCTTGCCGTATCCGCCGGGCGCGGTAATCGTGATAAGCCGCTGATTTCCCTCCAGCAGGAGCCGCATTAACTCGTTCATATCGCGCTCGCGGCCGATGAACGAGTTGGGCTGGTAAACAAGGTTGTTGGGGCGGTTCTTAAGCGTCGCCAGCGGCGGGAACTCTCGCCGCGCGAAGCCGGGATGGTCAAGCTGGTAAAGCTTCTCCGGCTCCTCAAGGTCGCGCAGGAAGTGCGTGCCAAGTTCGGAGATGCTTGCGCCCGGCGGTATCTCGCCTAAGTGCGCTCGCACGGCTTCGGAGAGAATCGCCTGGCCGGGGTTGCAGACCTGCACAATGCGCGAGGCGCGGTTAAGCGCGTGGCCGAAGTATCCCCTGCCGACGGCAAGGCGCTTGAGCGGCCCGCCGTGGGCTACGGCGCGAAGGAGAAGCTGCGTCCCGTCGGGAAGCGGAGGCAGCGCGCCAATCCCATTCTCCACGTCAACCATCGCCTCAACGCAGGCTGAAGATGTGCCGAAGAGCGCGATGTAGCCGTCGCCGAGGTTCTTCATCACTTCGCCGCCGCGCGATTTAACCGCCTGCTCTACGATGGCATTATGCGATTTAAGCGCACGGCTAAACTCGTTGGGATAGCGCTCCCACAATGATGAAGACCGATAAATATCGGTGAAGAGGATAAACGACGTTTGCGCCTGTGATCTGGTTGCCTTTGTCATATGCCCTTCGGACGCAATTATAGCGCAGGTGGAAGCTACAGCTTCAGTTTCGCCCTGAGAGTCTGCTCAATGCCGGCGGCTTCAAGGCGGGTGATTGTGCAGATGTTGATGTTGGCGTTGTCGCCGCGGAAAGCGCCGCCCGCGCGTTCTGCGCCGACAGCAGGCTCCACGACGATGAAGTCGTCGTAAGCCTCCACGATGCGCACGCTGTTGTAATGAACGCCGCCGTTGCCGCTGATGTTCACTGTCACGCCTTCGGCGCGGTATTTGTCCACAAGCCTCATCGCCAGCCCTCCTAGTAAGTTCGCTGTGATATTATACCTTTACGCCGGACGGATTTCGCGCGGGGAGTAGGCGCAATCACTTTTTACCGGCGGGATGGGGATAATGCCTAAGCAGATACTTGCCGCGAATTGGAAGATGAATAAAACGCTCACCGAGAGCCAGGAGTTTGTCGCTAAACTCGCGGAGCTAATCCCTGGCCTCGCCAAGCCGGGCGCAGGGGACATCCAGACCATCATCTTCCCCTCGTTCATCGCGCTGCACTCTGTCGCCATCGCCGCGCGCGACCTGACCACGCGCGTGGGGGCGCAGGACTGTTACTTTGAGCCCGCAGGAGCGTTCACGGGCGAAGTCGCGCTGCCCCAAATCAAGGATGCAGGCGGCACGGCAGTCCTCGTCGGGCATTCCGAGCGGCGCCACGTCATCGGCGAGGATGACGACCTCATCGCGGCGAAGGTGCGCGCGGTGATGAACGCGGGGATGCTGGCGATCCTATGCGTCGGCGAAACTGAGGATGAGCGCGGCGAGGAAATGGCGCAGGAAGTCGTCGCGCGCCAACTTGCCACAGCGCTGCAAGGCGCGGGCGAGATTAGCGAACGCAGGCTGGCGGTTGCGTACGAGCCGGTGTGGGCCATCGGCACCGGGCGCAATGCCACGGTGATGGACGCGGAAGAGATGGGCGTCTTCATCCGCGACCGGCTTATTGAGCTTATCGGCGATGCGCACGGCCGCGAGATATCTATCCTCTACGGTGGCTCGGTGAAGCCGGGCAACCTTGCGGGATACGTCACCGCGCGCGAGATTGACGGCGCGCTGGTCGGCGGGGCAAGCATGGAAGCCGACAGTTTCGCCGCGCTTTACCGTGAGATGGAAGAGGCGAAGCCGGCACGATGAGGCGCAGCATCCTTCTCGCGCTCGTGCTTGCGATGGGGCTTGCCACGCGCGCATTCGCCGCCGATGATACATACACCGGCTGGCCGTATCTCACCGCCGACGGGCTGGGCAGCGCTATGACGCTCTCCACGCTTCCCGAAAGCCCCTCGGCGTTCTTCGCCAATCCCGCATGCGTTTCAATGGGCTTGCTGCCGCAGCTTTCGCATAACCACAGCGCGCGGCACTTCCCCGACATGGGGACGGGCGCAGAGACCGACCAGCTGGACAACGACTTTGAATCAATCATCTTCCCGCTTCCGCTGGGGCGGTTCGCATACGGCTTCACGCTCATTGACGAGCACGGCTGGGATTACACCAACCGGCCTGCAGGCGGCTTCCCCTACCCCCGCGAGCGCATGAAAGGCGCGGAAAGCGCGGCGGCGTATGCGTTTGGCTACTACCCGCTCAGCGTCGGCACATCGCTTCGCAAGTTCTCCCGCGAGTTTTACCCGCCGCCGGCAGCGTCAACCATGGTGCTTCCGCCGGGCCAGGCGCAGCCCCGATTCGCCTCGTCGCTCGTGAACGGCGAAGGCGACAGCATCGGCATCCTTGCAGGCCTTCCATGGCTTCGCTATGCGCAGGTGAAGAGCAGGCTGGACATGCGCAAGCTCGTGCTGCCGGTGGGGATGGAACAGCAGGCGCGGCAGAAGCTCACGCGAAAAGGATGGCGCTTCAACCCCTGCGCGTGGATGAGCTTCGCCTGCGAGCAAAGCAAGCAGGTAAGCTGGCCCTCCGCCACGCCAGGCGCGAAGAGCGAGCCGGTGACTGAAATCACCAAGTCGCGAAGCGTAACAGTGCGCCCGCTCGTGTTCACTGAGCTTAGCTTCGGCGAAGTTGACGGCAAGCGCGCGTGGGGATGCAAGCTCGTGCTGCCGGGGATGCGCGTGAAGTACGCGGAGCTGAAAGATTACCTCGGTAAGGCGACCGGATACGCGGCAACGATGCTCGCCGACATACATTTCTACGGCGTTGACCTCACAATCTGGTAGCGGGGATTCACATCGCGCACCAGCGCGGCTACAATGGGCGGGTGGAAAACAAGTCCGCGCCCGCGCTGGAAAAACTCATCGGCAAAGTGACCTGCGGCGACTGCCGCAAGATTTTGACGCGCCTGCCCGACGGATGCGTAGACATGGTCTTCGCCGACCCGCCCTACAACCTCCAGCTCGCGCATGAACTGGTGCGCCCGAACCTAAGCAAGGTGGACGCGGTGGACGACGCATGGGACAAGTTTGCGTCATTCGCCGAATACGACGAGTTCACGCGCGAGTGGATGAGTGAGTGCCGCCGCGTGCTCAAGCCAAACGGCACGATGTGGGTTATCGGCACTTACCACAACATCTTCCGCCTGGGCCGCGTGATGCAGGACCTGGGCTTCTGGCTGCTCAACGACGTCGTGTGGATAAAGCAAAACCCGATGCCCAACTTCCGCGGTGCGCGCTTCACCAACGCGCACGAGACGCTGATTTGGGCGGTCAAGGACAAGCGGCGCACCGACTTCACGTTCAACTACCACGAGATGAAAGCCGAGAACGGCGGCAAGCAGATGCGCAGCGACTGGCGCTTCACGCTGTGCACCGGCGCTGAACGGCTCAAGGACGGCGCGGGTAAAAAGCTGCACAGCACGCAAAAGCCGCTGGCGCTCCTGGAGCGCGTCGTGCTCGCGGCGGCGAATGAGGGCGACCTAGTGCTGGATCCATTCGCGGGGACGGGAACGACCGGCGTGGCGGCGAAGCTACACGGGCGGCGGTTCATCCTCATTGAGCGCGATGCCGGATACGCCAAAGCCGCACGCAAGCGCCTGCGCGACACAGGTGGAAAGCAGAAATAACTGCTACATACAGCGCAGGAAATCTCGCGAACGTATCACTTGACATAGTCACCTTAACTCAGTATCATATGTAACGTATACTTTACATATGACCGATAAGTTACACAACCGGATGGCGTGGCGCTTCAAGGAAGCCCTGCCATTTCCGTGCCCTGTTACTTGGGGAGTGTGGTAATCCATGAGAAGCCAAATCCTTAAGCTATTTTTCGCTGCATTAGCCCTCTTATGCCTTTGCAGTTGCGCGCGCAAACAGCCTGACTACGCGCATATGGAACTTGAAAAGGGCAGCCCGCCAGGAACAAGAACTGGCTTCGCAGCCAAAGGAAAATGCCTCGCGGGCGTAGTAGTCATAGCAAAGCAGGATGAAGCAGGAAAGCTGGTCGTTGAGACCGGCGAGCTTGGCCCGACTACGGTAAGCTCCGCGCCAATCACCGAGTTACCCATCTACTACAAAGAAATCAAGGGATTGCCTTCGCCGGTGAAGCCTGTGTTCTCAGAGCTTGACTACAAAGAGAAGGCTTTGCTGAATGGATACTGTTCGCTGCTAAATCCGGCAAAGGACACATTAGTACTGAACTTGCCGGTTAGCTTTGCGTTGGGTAAAGCCGAGCTATATTGGAGAAAGCACCAGAAGCTCATATCGGGCGACTATGCTTTGGCTATACTTGATTATTCTAACGAGGGCGACATCAAGGATACGAGCGACGAAGCGTTTTGGGCTCAGCTAAGCAAAGTGAGGAACATGGCTTGCGCCAACGAGTTCAATCCGCTGCGAAACAGCGTTATCAGGATAAACCCGAAAGAAGAGAAATCTCCAGGAGATATATACCTTGAGCCTATCACGCTGACCGACTCTCAGCTCAAAGAGGCGCACGGCATTGTATCTTCGTTAGCCGAACAGAAATACCCTTCATTCATAATCACGATATGGGATGCGGAAGGCGAAATCCTCCTGCGCGGCATCGCGTTTCTAACCGAGCACATCTTTATTGAAGTTGAGAAGCCTAAAGATGGTCTGGACAAGCGTGTCCCTAATCAGAGCTTCAAGTGATGAGCGAGAGACAACGCAACGTGGAAAACGAAGATGGCTGAAAAACTGAATAACCGGATGGCGGAACATAGGCGGATGGCCGGGGGGATGACCCAACAGGAGCTGGCGGCGCGCGTGGGGGTGTCGCGCCAGACCATCATCGCCATTGAATCGGGGCGCTACAACCCCTCGGTCGCGCTGGCGCTAAAGCTGGCGCAGGCGCTCCTTACAAACGTGGAAAACCTTTTTTCGTTACCGGAGAAGGAAGATGGAAAAGATGGATAAGCCAACTGCGCGCGATATCAAGCGCGGACTTTTGAAGCTGGGGAAACTCTCCACATCGTTCAGCATTTTGGCAGCGGCGGCTCTCGCCCTGCTCATACTTGGATTCGCGGTGAACCCGTTTTTCCTCTTCCTGCTGGCTCCGCTATTGATCATCTACCCGCTTCTCGGTGAAGCCGGTATGCTCAAAGAGCCCGAAGAAAGGACATGTTACATCTCCTACCGCAGCAGCCACATCGCGCTATACGGCACGCTGCTTGCCCTAAGCGCAATTCTCATCTCGCAGGCTATCGCCAACCCGGATCTGGTTGACCCTGCGTACTTCATCGTGCTGCTAATTCCGATTGTATATAAGCTTCTTGCGACAATCGCGCTTACCTACAGCACGCGCGTCGTCGGGTTGGGAATAGGCTATCTCTTTACGGCATTCTTCGCGGTTTCCTTCGTCAACTATACGTTCTTCAAGGTCGGGCATCTGTCAACCAACCTCACCATCACGTTTGCCGGCGCGTTGATCGCGACGATCGCCGGGCACTGGTTTCCGAGGTTCACCGGGCTTGTTTACACGCTATTCGCCTTATACATCTTGGTCTGGAACAAAGATAGGCTTAGCTCTCTGCTAGACCAAGCCAGCAACTTGTATGGAATGACGGCGCTGGATTTCATATCGGGATAGGCTTCGAAGAGGGCCTTGACCGCAGCTGCGTCGTTGAAGGGTGCGATCAGTGTGTCGGCCGAAACCGAACGGGGCACGCCGGGGCTGTTGGGCTCCCCCAGGGTGGTGAGCCCCGAGCCGGCCTTGATCAAGAAGCTGTCGCCGTGGCCGTGGTAGCAGCCTTCGATCTTGATGATCTTCTCGCGGCGGGTGAAGGCACGGGCCAGCCTTACGGCGCTCATGGTGGCTTCGGTGCCGCTTGAAACCAGGCGCACCATTTCCACCGCGGGCATCATTTCCGTGATCAGCCGCGCCAGGACGATCTCCTTTTCGGTGGGGGCCCCGTAGCTGGCTCCGTCCTCCAGGGCTGCGAGCAGCGCGGCCTTGACCGCCGGATGGGAGTGCCCCAGCAAAAGCGGCCCCCAGGAGTTGACGAAATCGATGTAGCTGTTGCCGTCCACGTCGTAAAGCCGGCTGCCCTCGGCGCGCCGGATGAAAATCGGGTCGCGACCCAAGCCCTTGAAGGCCCGCACCGGCGAGTTGACGCCGCCGGGGATCAGTTTGCAGGCCTGGTCGAACAGCTCTCGGCTTTTCACGGATGCTTGCATGCGGGTCGTCCTCTGTCTCAAAAGGGGTCTCGGGGCCGCAGCGGGAAGGCAACACCACAGAAGAGGGCGAGAAAGCAGACTCTGGTGCCACGCTTTGATAAAGTGGTAAAAAGTCCAAAACCAGACGGTTCCGCAAAAAGTTCAATTACAAGGCGCGCAAATCTCGAGGAGTGAGGCGTACTTATGTACACCGCAGCGACTTCGAGATGCAGCGCAACGCAGAAATTGGACTTTTTGCGGAACCGTCAATCGCCGACCGCCTTGCCCCGGTAGGTGAAGAGTTCCTCGATCAGGCTGATGTTCTGGGCATCCAGGCAGTTTTCGCCCTGCAGGTGCTTGAGCTGCAGGACAATGGCCTGCAGGTATTTCTTGGCCAGCGAGCGCGTCAGGCGCTCCACCTGGAAGTAGGTGCTTTCATCGAAGCGGTCACGCATCCGCCCGAGTTCTTCGCGCCGGATGGTTTCCACCTGGGTTTTGACCGCCTGAATGACGGGGTTGATCCGCAGGGATTCGCGCCAGTCGATGAATTTCTGAAGCTCCTCGGCGATGATGCGCTCCACCGTATCGACCGACTGCTCCCGCTTGACCAGGTTGCAGGTCACCACTTCCTTGAGATCGTAAACGTTTTTGAGCACCACTTCGGGGAGCGTACCCACCCCCGGATCGAAATCCCGCGGCACGGCCAAATCGACGATCAGCAGGGGCCCCTTTTCACGGTTTTTGAGGATGGCCGCCATGTCGCCGGCCTCGAAGAGGCAGTGGTTGGAATCGGTGGCGCTAACGACCGCATCGGCCCGGGCCAGTTCGTCGCGCAAACCATAGACCGAAACGGGCCGGCCGCCCACCTCGGCCGCCAGGGCCGCGGCTTTTTCCAGGGTGCGGTTGGCGATGACGATCTCGCCGGTATGACGATTGGCCAGGATGCGGGCGCCGATCGTGCCGATCTCGCCGACCCCGATGACCAGAACCGAGGCCCCTTTGAGGCCGCCGCAGAAAGCTTCGGCCAAGTCCACGGCGGCGGCGGCCGTGGAGCAGCAGCCCTTGTTGATCTCGGTTTCGTTCTTGGCGCGTTTGGATGCCCGGAAAGCGGCATGAAAGAGCTTGTGCAGCAGGGTGCCGGCCGTGCCCGCGCGACAGGCTGTCCCGTAGGCGCCCTTCACCTGACCGGCAACTTCGTTTTCTCCCACCACAACCGAGTCCAGCCCGCAGGCCACGTTGAACAGATGGCGTTTGGCCGCCTCGCCGACCTTGAAATAAAAATGCTCCCAGGCCGCGCCGGGGCTTTCCCCCTTGAGCGCCCGCAGATGCGCCCGGAAAACCGGCCGCAGGTCGACGTTCTCGGCGCAAACCGCATAAAACTCGCTCCGGTTGCAGGTGGTAAGGATGGCGATTTCATCAATCTGGGGATGGGAATGAAGGGCCTGCAGCGACGCCATGACCTCTTCGTTTTTCAGCGCGAAACACTCGAGTTGATCGATGGCGGCGGCCTTGTGATTGAGGCCGAACAAAACGACTTGCATGGGCACAACTCCTGTCAGGAGATTGTCAGGCGGCAGGCATGTTCGGGCCGCGGCGAAATTTCAGGTTACGCTTGGCTGATTCGGGCACTGGGGCTTACACCTGTTTTTGAAGCGCGGCACGTGGTGGCCACAACACCACGCCACAAGGCAGTCTTTTAGCACTCCTTGCCGACAGTTTCAACCAAATTTTGCCGCGAAAAAAGGTCAGCCATCTGCCGCCGGCCGCACCCGGCAGGCGATCGCCTTGAGGTTGGGGGTGCCGAACTCCCGCCCGAGGGTCGCGGTGCTGGTCAGCATGTTGAAGTTGGCGCTCTGCCAGTCGAACTGGGCCGCCGCCCCCTTTTCGGGAAACCACCAGCCGTATGCGGCGAACACCACCCCCGGGCGGACCGCGTCGGTCACCCGGGCCTGCTGGGTGACGGCCCCATGGGGGGTTTCAACGACCATCGCAGCGCCGTCGGCAATGCCGTAGAAAGCCGCCGTCTCGGGGTGGATTTCGGCCTCGGGCCGCTCGCTCTTGCGGCGCAGGCCCGCCACCCAGCGATAGCTGGAGTGAAGATAGAAGCGGTTCTTGCAGCTGGTCAGGACCAGGGGAAAGGCCGGGTCCATTTCGTCGGTCGCCAGCTGCCCGGCGGGCAGGGGATTTAGCTTGAACTCGGGCGCCCGGCTGAGCGCCAGCTCCACCTTGCCGGTGGGGGTTTTGAACCCTTTGGCGCGGTACTTGTGAAACCGCTCCGGGCCGGTGAGATAGCCCTTTGCAACGAACTCGCGGTAGGTCAGACCGGCGGGTCGCAGCAGAAGCTCGAGAAAACCGGAGGGGTCCTCGAACCAGTGCTCGGGCGGGGTAGTGCGCTTGCCCAGCTCGTTTATGATTTTCAGATCGGGCCAGCAGCCCGCCGGCGGGTCGACCACCTTGGGCCGCGCCAGGATGATTCCGTGGCCCAGGCCGTAGTGGCCGATGTCGTCAAACTCGAAATGCGTGGCCGCCGGCAGCACCACGTCGGCGAAGGCCGCCGTGGGGGTCATGAAGACGTCCGCGACCGCCAGAAAATCAAGCGCCAGCAGGGCCTCCTCGGTCTGGCGGCTGTCGGCGTAGCCCAGCAGGGGGTTGGTGCACTGCATATAGGCGGCGCGCACCGGGTAGGGCTCGCCGCTGAGCACCGCCTGCCGGAAATAGGCCGGCGGCACGGTCATCAGGCGCGGGATGGCGCCGTGATGGGCGTGAATCATGTCGAAGCGCTTGTCGGGAAGCAGGTCGGCCCGCACGAACGGTCCCAGGCCGAGAATCCCGGGTTCGTTGGCCTGGATGTTGCCCCCGGGCGCATCCAGGTTGCCGCAGACGGCCATCAGGCAGACCAGCGCGCGGGCAGCGTCGAAATTATGCACGGTCTGCTCGATGGGGTTGCCCCACTGAATGGCGGCCGGACGGCTTTGGGCGTAAAAACGGGCGCTCTCCCGGATCAGCTCCGGGGACAGGTCGGTGATCGGCGCCATCTTTTCCGGCGAGAAATCCCGCACATGCTGCGCCAACTGGTCGAAACCGTGGGTCCAGCGGGCGACGAAGTCGGCATCGTAGAGGCCCTCGGTGACGATCACGTGCAGGAAGGCGAGCGCCAGGAGGTGATCCGTGCCGGGCCTCAAAGGCAGCCAGAAGCGGGCCCGCTCGGCCAGCTCGGTGCGGCGGGGGTCCACGATCATCAGGGCGGTCCCCTGGCGCAGTTGCTCCAGCAGCAGGCTGTGGATCGCGCCCTCCTCGTTGGTCCAGGTCACGTTGCTGCCCCAGAGCACCACCAGCGCGCTTTTCTGGTGGAAATCGGCCACCGGGTAAAACCCGCAGGTGTGCATGCCGGCGACCTCGCGCGGGGCGTGGCACACGTCCTGAACCGCCACCAGGTTGGGCGAGCCGAAGAGATTGGCCAGCCGGATCAGGGCGAAATGCTCGAGCCCCTTGGGCATCCCCTGGCAGAAGGCCACCGCCCGGGCGCCGTGGGCCTCCCGGGTTTTGATCAGACCGGCGGCGACCGTCTCCAGGGCTTCCTCCCAGGTAATCGGCTGCCACTGCCCCTCGCCGCGCCGGCCGGTGCGCTTGAGCGGCTGACGCAGCCGGTCGGGGTGGGTCAGACGCTCGGCCGAAACCCGCCCCTTGTGGCAGGCGTAGCCGCGGTTCAAAAAGCCGTCGGGGTCACCTTTGATCTTGATAATCTGGTTGCCCTGCACCCCCACCAGCAGACCGCAGCCGCCGTGGTCCATGCGGGCACAGTGAGTCTTGACCCACCGGATGTCATCCGTCATCTGTGTCTCTCCCTTCCAATCTCTAAGATGCACACCCAAACCGGTCAGGCGAAAGCCTCGGGGCGCGTCGGCGCTCGCCGCCCCAAGGGGCCAACCGGCGATAGGGTCTCATAGCAGATGGACCAACGGGTCGTCAAAACCGAAAAACGCCGATGGCGCCGCCGACCAAGGGCGCGCAAGGAGGCGGGGCATGGGGCAGGCGCAGCTGCGAGCCCCCCCGGGGCGGGCGGCCGCCGGGCCGAAGCACTGGCCTGCCGGGGGAAAACCTGAAAGGCCCGCGGCGTCCGTTAGGGCGTGGTTTTGAGAGTGTAGGGGTTGATGGTCAGCACCGGCACCGGCGAGCGGCGCACCACGTTCTCGGCCACGCTGCCGAAGACCGTGTGCTCGAGCCCCTTGCGGCCGTGGGTACCTATAACGACCAGATCCACGTCTTCGTTTTCGATGACATTGAGGATCACCGTCACCGGATCACCGGAAAGCACCTCCCGGCGCACGTCGCTGATCCCGCGCACATGCCGCCCGTAGAAATCCTCCAGGGCTCGGACGGCCTCCTTTTCGATGATTTTCTGGTCCAGTTGAATCGCGGTCGCCGGTACGTAAAGGCCCCCCCATTGGCGCAGGTCTTCCACCACGTGCAGCAGAATGAGGGTGCTGTCGTACTTTTCCATCAGGGAGAGCGCATAGTAAAAAATTTTGCCGGAATTCTCCGTCAGGTCGCACGGAAACAGGATGTTACGAATGCGCAGCATTGCGGTTCCTCCTCTGGCTGGCGATTGTCAAGGCGCTTTGCCGGCCCATTCAGGCGCGGGCCGGGGTATGCCGGCCGCCCCCCCCTGCCCAGGCAGAACGGTGGGAAGGCCGGGGGTGCGACCGGCAACGGGGTTATTTGATCTGGATCTGGATCTTCTTGTGCTGGGCCTCGGCCACCTTGGGCAGCCTGATTTTGAGGACCCCTTTCTTGAAGCTGGCCTCGATCTTGTCCTCCTGCACCGGGGCGGGCAGCTTGAAGGAGCGCTGGAAAGTCCCCCAGTAGCGCTCCGCGAAATAATGCTCGGCGTCCTTTTCCTCCTCCTCCTTTTTCTTTTCCCCCCGTATGGTCAGCAGGTCGCCGGAGAGACTGACCTCCACGTCCTTGGGTTCAACGCCCGCTAGCTCGGCCTTGACGATGAATTCCTTCGGGGTTTCGGAGATATCCACGGTGGGCGCCCAGCCCTCCAGAAACCCCGGGGCAAAGGGTGCATCCCCGAAAAAGCGTTTCCACAGGCGGTCCATCTCCTTGCGAAAATTGCTGAGTTCGGCACTGAAGGGCTTTAAGGGCAGAAGATCCATTTTATCCTCCTTTCTGCGCGACGGTTGTTGGAAAATGCCGTCGGATCGCTGGACGGCAAGTTAAGCAGGGGCCACCGCGGCTGCAGTCGAGGTCCGCTTTTAATCCCGCCTTCAGGGGCCGGCCTGCAGCAGCCGCGCCAGGGTTTTTTCTATCACCCGGGAGGTAAACGGCTTGGCGATCATTTCCTGGATGCCGATCTGCCTTGCCTCGGCCTGCACGTCCTCGCTGCCGTAGGCGGTGATCAGAATCTTGATGCAGCCCGGGGCGATGCCCCGGATTCGGCGGAAAAATTCCAACCCATCCATTCCCGGCAGGCGGTAATCGGCGATGATGATGTCATAGCGATCGTGGTTGAGCCGCTCAATTGCCTTCTCAGCGGTTTCCACTGCTAACAGGCGGCAGCCTTCGGCCTCGAAGAACATGCTGAGCGAATCCCGAATCCACTCGTCATCGTCGATCAGCAGGATTCGCATCTGCCTGAGTGTGCCGAAAAGATTCATGATCCCGTTTTCTGTTGCCATATCGCAGCGGGGCGCCGGCCCCGAACCGCTTCGAGTGGCCGCGAAGAGACCTTGCGGCGGCGGACAGCGGATATTTTCTTCGTCGCCGCGCCCTATCCCGGCTGAGGCGGTCAGCGCAATCCCACGGACCGTGGCCGGGTCGAGATGGTCGGCCACCTCCACCACCACCTGCCCGTCGTCGCCAGCGCGCATCAGCGCGTTGATCGACGGCAGGTTTCCCTCGAAGCCGGCATCCACCACGCCGCCGCGCACAACCTGGACCCGCCCGCTATAGGCTTGCTCTCCGGGTGGTCATCCATGGCCAAATGCACCTTCGCCCGCTATAGGCCGGCGGCGGCTAGCTGGCCACCCAGATGGCCATCTCGCGGGCCATCTGCATGACCTTGTTGCCCACCCGGCCCATGTAGAATTCCTGAACGCGGGAGAGCCCGCGGCGGCCCACCACGATGGTGCCGAAACCGCCGCGCTTGGCCGCCTCGTAGATCGCCCCCGAGCGGCTGGCGGCACCGGTCAGCAGTTCGGTCTGGATGCGTTCGGTGGGAACACCGGCCGTGACCATGCGGTTTTTGGCGCTGTCCAGCTTGGCGCGCAGCTCCTGATCGATCTCGGCCATCAGCCCCTTTTCACTTTCACCGCCAAAGATGGCTTCGCGAACCCCCTGAGGCCCTTCAAAGCCCTTGAGAACGGTCATCAGGGTGATGTCGAAGCTTCCCCCCACGGCCATCTGAGCCACATGCGAAACAGCCTTCTCGGCCCCGTCGGAGCCGTCATAGGCCAGCAGCAGCTTGCCGGGTTTGGGCTTGCCGCCCACCATCCAGACCGGCACGTCCTGGCTCTTCTGGATCAGTTTGAGGGCCGTGCTGCCCACCACGATGTCCTTGAGGCGGCTCACCCCCCAGCGCCCCAGGACCACCGCGCTGTAGCCCGACTGGGCTTCGGAGAGGATGTCGCGCGCGATGTCGACCTTGGCCGGATGCATTTCCACCCGGATCGCCTTGCCGTCGAAGCCGGCCTCCTCCAGAATCTTGCGGGCGTGGACCATGCTCTCCTCGACCCCCCGGCGCTGCTCGCGTTCCCAGGCGGAGATATCGGCCATCCGGGTCCGCCCCATGGGGTTGATGCCCATGTCCCAAAACGCCTGATCGATCTGCCGCAGGGCATGGTAAAGCACCACCTGGACCCCCTCGGGCGCCAGCATGTTCTTGATGTAGCGCACCGCGTCCAGCGCCTGATCCGAGCCGTCGATGGCCACCAGCAACTTCTTCACACCTGGATTTGTCATGTTTCCTCCCCTTTCAAATGGGGTCTGTCGCCCCCCTTACGTGCCGGCCACGCGTCAGTAAACTTCACGCCGGTTCTCGCGATGATCGACGATGTAGAGCAGCACAGCCTGCCCCTTGAGTTCCTGCCGGAGCCGGTCCAAGCGGCTGCGGTCCACATGGTAGGCTCGAATATAGACGTTGCGAAACCCGGCCGGGACCCCCTCGCTGCAGGAGAGCAGGCTCACCAGCCGGCCGCCGTAACGGCCAATGATCCCGGTTAAGGCCTCGATTTGCCCCGGCGCCTCCGGAATCCGAAGGGCGAACTGAACCCCCCGCCTTGCCAGCCCCGTGAGGCGTATCAGGGCGCGGAAGATGTCCGACTGGGTGATGACCCCCACCACCGCACCCGCAGCCACCACCGGCACTCCGGAGATTTTGTGGCGCAACAGGATTTCGGCGGTTTCCTCCACCGTGAAATCCGGCGGGACGGTGACCGGGTCTTGGGTCATGATCTCCCGCACCCGGATCTTGCTCAGCAGGTAGAGCAGTTCATAAACGTCCAGGGCGTTGGCATCCGAGGCCGAGGCCCGCTTGAGGTCGCGGTCGGTGATCACGCCCACCAGTTTGCCCTTTTCCAGCACCGGCAGCATTCGAATCTTGTGCTCACGCAACAGCTGGTTGGCATCCTTCATGACGCCGGAGGCATCGACAGCGATGACCTCAGTGCTCATCCAATTTTTGACCAGCATCGGGAGTCCTCCTCATCTGGCCGACCAGCGGCATCTCGAAAAGCGGCGGCAACCGGATCTGCCCGGAAAATTAGCAGGAGCCATGCCAACCTTCCCTGATGGCAATCATGTTGTGTAATCAAAGGGTTGGCGCTACACCCAACTGCGGCGGACACCCCGCGGGAAGGGCTGTTTCGCAAAATTGAGAAAGCGGCCTGGAAATTTTCAGACCGCTTGGCGGCCTCCTGCAATAAAAAAAGGAACCTGACCCGGCTATCGGGGTAGGTTCCTTGGGAAGGTCTCTTGGCAGGTCGCAGCCTGCCGCTTCGGCCGCTTGCGAAGATCGCCGGCAGAGTCGCCGGCAGAGTCGCCGGCGGGCCGCTGCAGGGAAAGCGCGCGCTATTTGAGCTTGTAGGGGTTGATGGTCAGAACTGGCACCGGCGAGCGTCTGGCGACGTTCTGGGCGACGCTGCCGAAAATCGTGTGCTCCAACCCCTTGCGGCCGTGGGTGGCCATGATGACCAGATCGATATTGTCGGCTTCGATCGCCTTGATGATCTGATTGGCCGGATCGCCCGTGACGATGCGCCGCTGAAAATTGGGGCAGCTTTGGAGTTTTTCCTCGCAGATCCGCTCCAGCGCCTTCTCCGCCGCGGCCGTGGCCTCCTCCTGGAGCTTGTTGAGGGACGGGTGCGGCACGTAAATCTGCCCCCAGCGGCTCAGGTTTTCCACCACGTGCAGGAGATAAATCGTGCTGTCGTACTTCTCCGCCATCGACATGACGAAGGGCAGGATCTTGCGGGAGTTTTCGGTCAAGTCGCAGGGAAACAAAATGTGTTTGAATTCCACCATGGCATCCTCCTCCTGGTTTCAGGTTGATGTCAGGTCGGCGGGGCAGCCTGTGCCGCCACCGGCCCTCGCGCCGGAGCGCCGTTGCCTTCCAACATAGATATACTACAGCACGAATCAATGGACTGCAATCGACCCGCGCGGCCGCCGCGGGCCGCGCGTAGGCGCGGCGGCTTTGGCCAGCGGCGCTGGTGTTGCAAATCTTCGAACCCACCTTCGCAAAACTTCGAACCCACGGCGTCCAAGGCGGTTATCGCGCCATGGCCGCGGCGGTTTCCCGCGCCAGCAGGCGGTGGTCCTGGGCCAGCAGCAGGTCCAGGCAGACCTCCAGCGGCTGGCTGGTGTCCAGGCGAATCAAAAGCTCCGCGGGAATCTCCTCAAGAGGGCTGTAACGTGCCTGGAGGTCGGCGAAATGCTCCAGCCGCGCATCGGAAACCGATGGGCAGCCGCCGCGTGAGGCCAGCCGCCGACGCAGGACTGAATCGTCGGCAAAACACTCCACGAACAGGATGTTGACGTCGCTGTCCAGGGCCAGCCGAAAAGCTTCGGCGCGCCGGCGGGGATCCGAGAAGGTGGCGTCCAGAATCACCGAAAGCCCTTTTTTCAACCGTTCCTGGGCATCCAGCAGGAGCCGCCCGTAGGTCAGGGCGCCGGCCCCGGGGGTGTAGATCCCCTGAGCGAAAGCGGCCACAGCCGACTCTTGCGGGCGCCGGTGAAAGAGAGCTTTGCGCACCACATCGGAGCGCAGCACCAACACGTCCAAGCGACGTCCCAGGGCACGCGCGACCGTACTTTTGCCCGTCGCGGGCATCCCGCAGACCACCCAGAGGGTCGGCCGGGTGAACTGTACGGCATAACGGTAGGCCAGCGCCAGATAGTCCCCGGCCTCGCCGGCGGCCGCCCGGCGGCCGGATGCCGACAGGTCGCCCTGGCCCAGGCGCAGGCAGGCCACCTTGCAGCGCACGCAGGCCCGGTAGCACTTGTAGAAATCCAGCAGGATGAAGATCTCGGCGTCCCCGCTGGCATGAACGAAGGCGGTCATCAGGTCCCGAGACCAGGACGAGAACCCCTGGGCGTCGAGGTCCATAGCCAAAAAGGCCATGTCGGCGGCCGGGTCCCCGTAGCGAAAGCGGTCGTTGAACTCGATGCAGTCCAGCACTTGGATCTCCCCGTCCACCAGGTAGACGTGGTCCGTACGCAGATCGCCGTGGCCGTCCCGAATCCTCCCGTTTTGCACCCGCCGCTGGAAGAGCGCCTGCCGGCGGCTGAGAAAGGCACGCGCGGCCGAGCGCACAATTTCAAACTGTTGCAGGTCGAGCACCTCGGGCACAAACGGCTGAATCTGGGCGAAATTTTCCTCGCAATTGGCGCCCACAATCTCCCGGCTGCCGAAACGCTCGATGCCCGCGCCGCTCGGTGCTTCACGGTAAAATTGGGCCAAACGCCCGGCCAGGCGCTCGCAAGCGCCGCGTTCAAGCGTTTTGGCGCGCAACCGCCGACCCAGGGTGGCGCCATCGGGCAGTTGGCGCATGCAGACGGCATACTCGACCACCTCGCCCTTCCCGCCCAGGGAGAACCGGTTTCCCGCGCGACGAATGGCCACCACGTTCAGATAAATCCCCTGGCTGAGACGTTGGTTGAGCTGCAGTTCCCGGTCGCAGAAATGCCGCCGGCGCTCCAGTCCGGTGAAATCCAGAAACCCCAGATCAACGGCCTTCTTGACCTTGTACACCCGGTGGCCAGTGAGAAAAACGCAGGAGATGTGGGTCTCACGCTTTTCCAGGCCCTCCACCGGATGGGGATAAAAATCGGGCCGCGCCATGGCTGCAAACAACTCGGCTTGCACATTTTCTTGCAACGGACCTCCTTCCTGCACGCCAGTTTGCGCGGTTGGGGGCGGAGCGGATCGTCGGGAATCGGCAAGGGAATTCGGTAGGCGGCAACGCGATCTTGCTTGACTCGTGCCTTAGCATAGACTATGCCATAAAAACAATCGATAGGGATACATGCGGCGCTCCCCCGGAGATCGGGAAGTGCGTTCTAATACCGCGGGCAGCTTAACGCGCAACACCACCGCGCCACCCCGGCCCTCTTGTTGGCGAGATCGGCCGAGCATCGCAGCGCTATGACCACACCCCTTCCGCCCGTGATATGCCGACACCTTGCGCGCTTTTGCATTTGGGTGCTGCTGCTGACCACCGCCGCAGCGCCGGCCGGCGCCGCCAATTCCCGTAAAGTGGCGCTGGTACTGAAAGCGCTCTCCGACCCCCACTGCTACAGAATGGAGGCCGGGGTCCGGCAATACGCCCTGGAAACCGGCACCGACCTCGAAATTTTCGGCCTGGTCCGGGCCACCCACGTCACCCACCAGATCGGCATCATCGAAAATCTCATCTCCCGGCGCTATGGTGCCATTATCATCGCACCGGTGGATTCCCGTCAGCTGGTGGGGGTTTGCGCCAAGGCCGTGGGCAAGGGTATTGTGGTCGTCAACATCGATGAGCCGCTGGACCCCCGGGCGCTGGCGGCCGAGGGAGTCGAAATCCCTTACGTGGGTCCCGACAACCGGCGCGGCGCGGCGCTGGTGGGGGCCTACGTGCGGCAGCGGCTGGGCGGCACGGGTCGGGTGGCCTTGCTGGACGGCCCCCACGGAACGGTCAACGCCGAGGAACGCCGCGCCGGACTGATAGAGGGCCTGAAGGTCGGTGAGGGGATCGATCTGGCGGCCAGCGAATGCGCCAACTGGCACACCGCCGACGCCGTGGGCGCCACCACCCGCATGCTACAGGCCAACGGCCCCGTCGACGCCGTTCTCTGCGCCAACGACAAGATGGCCATGGGTGCTTATCTTGCGCTGGAGTTGACCGGCCAGGCCGGCAAGGTCCTGGTGACCGGATACGACAACACCCAGGCCCTGCGCAGCGAGATGCGAAACGGCAACATTCATGCGACGGTTGAGCAGCACCCGGACTTCATGGGGCGTCTCGGCCTTGAGTCTGGCCCTTCGCCGCCTCCGGGGGGAAAGGGTCCCCGGCCGGGTCCAAACCCCGGTGGTGTTGGTAGCCGTCGAGAGTTTCGGCAAGACCGTCGGTTTGTCGGTCTCGAATCTGGAAGCCTGGTTTTTCGGGACCCTGGTGAACGGCGCACGCCAGCGGGCCGAGCTGCTGGGTATCACCCTGGAGGTGCGCGACGCGGCCAAAGACGACGCCACCCAGCTGCGGGACATTTCCGCGATGCTGCACATGCGGCCCGATCTGCTGCTGGTCACCCCGGTCAACAGCCAGACGATCGTGCCGGCCATCGATCTCGCCAACCGCGCCAAGGTGCCGGTGATCTCGTTGGACCGCCGCTGCGCGGGCGGTCGCCTGATCAGCCATGTCGGCTCGGACAACGTGGCCGGCGGCCGCCTGGCGGCGGGTGTCCTGGCGCGGCGGCTGCAGGACAGCGGCCGGATCGTCGAGCTAGAGGGCACGGCGGGTACTTCCGCCGCCCAGGAGCGCGGCGAGGGCTTCAACCAGGCCCTGGCGGCCCACCCGGCCCTGCAGGTGGTCGCCCGGGAGCCGGCGAACTTCGACCGCCAGACCGCCTGCCAGCAGATGGCGGCGCTGCTGGATCAGGGCCTCTCCTTCGACGGCGTCTTCGCCCACAACGATGAGATGATTCTCGGAGTGTTGGATGCTTTGCCGACGGGCGGCAGCGCCAAGCACCCCGTGCTGGTGGGCTTCGACGCCTGCCCCGAGGCCGTCCAGGCGGTCCGCGACGGGCGACTGGACGCCACCATCGCCCAGCAGCCGGCGCGAATGGGCGAGCTCGCCCTGGAGGCCGCCGCCGCCTATTTTCGCGGTGCGCCGCCCGCAGCCGAAATTACCGTCGCGCTCGAGGTTCTCGAGTCCTCCCGGATGCAAACCTCGACAAGGTTGCCCTCCGCCGCGGCGCCCGCGACCCCCCGATGGGCCGACAGCCAACCGCGACCCTAAAAGGCGCGTTACATGTTCAACACCATCAATCGAAAATTCTACGCCATCGCCCCCATTCTGGCGGCGCTGTTTGCGGGGGTCTACGGCGGGCTGGCCTATTATCTCGGTCAGCAGAGCCGGCTGGCGGAGAGCACCCGGGCGGAAGCCGCCGTGGAGCGCGAAATCCGCGATCTCAAAGACCTCTTTTTTGAAACCCGTTTCTGGGACCGTTCGGTGATCTTCCGTGACAGCCTGCAGGCCGAGGGCCGTTCGGGCGCCCTCACCGAAGAGATTCGGCAGCGGATCGCGGCTTTGAGCCGGTCCACCGCAGACGTGCGCCTGAAGGTCAGTCTGATTCGCATCTTGCGCACCATCGAGCGCTACGAAGAGGCCTTCGGCCGGATGGCGCAGCATACCACCGAGCAGCGACTGAACACCGCCCGGCTGAGCGCCGACTATCAATCCCTGACGGCCGCCGGCCTGCGCAGCGGCAAGGCCTCCCTGTACCCCCCGCTGTTCAACCTGGCCCATTTCCACACCACCTATCTCGAACGCCGCGGCGAGCCGGAACACCAGGCCCTCAAGATCGTCATCGCCTCCCTGCAGAGCCGATTCCAGGCGGCCGGGGCACTGGACGACCGCCTGCAGGGCTACCTGGCGGATTATATGGACCTGCTGGAGCGCAATAGCCAGCTGGAAACCGAACTGGCGCGTTACAGCGAGGAATTTGAAACCGCCAGCAGCCGCCTGAGGTCCCTTTTCACCACCCTTGCGGCCCACGCCGAGCAGCGCCTGCAGGCCGAATTTCTGGAAGCCGCGAAGCTGCGAAGCCTCATCCAGCGGTCGTTTCTGTTCTTTGCGATCCTCGGCATCGCGGGTCTGCTGTTCACCCTGACCCTGATGGCCCGCAAAATCGTCCATCCGGTGCAGAACCTGGCCGCCGTCATGCGCCGGGTGAAGGCCGGGGAGATCGGCACACGCTTCAGCGGCGGGGGCGACCCCGGCGACGAAATGGGCGTCTGGGCGAGGCGTTCAACACCATGCTGGACACCCTGGAAGCCAACAACCGCCAGCTGCTGACCTACCAGCAGGAACTCGAAGCCAAGGTGCAGGAGCTGGCCGAAGGGAAGAGTCGCAACGGCGGCTGGAGGCCCAACTCCAGCGGGCCGAGGAAAATGGAGGCCATCGGGACCCTCGCAGGCGGCGTGGCCCATGACCTGAACAACATCCTCGCCGGTCTGGTGAGTTACCCGGAGCTTCTGCTCATGGACCTTCCGCGCGAAAGCCCCCTGGTGAGGCCCTTGCTGACCATCAAGAAGTCGGGAGAGCGGGCCGCAAGCATCGTGCAGGATCTTCTTACCCTGGCCCGAAGAGGAGTGAATACCACGGAGGTGGTGGGCCTCAACCTGGTGATCGAGGACTACCTCAAGAGCCCGGAATTCATGAGCATGAAGGGAGCATCCCGGGTTCCAGGTGAAAACGGTTCTTGCGGACGACCTGTTCAACATCATGGGGTCCCCGACCCAGCTTTCAAAGACCCTGATGAATCTCGTCATCAATGCAGCCGAGGCAATGCCCGGCGGAGGCACTCAGATCACCACGGAGACCACCGCTACGTGGACCAGCCGGTGCGGGGTTACGACGACGTGGAAGAGGGAGACTATGTGGTCCTCTCGGTCTCGGACACGGGGGTGGGTATTCCCGCCAAGGATCTGCACCGGATCTTCGAGCCCTTCTACACCAAGAAGGTCATGGGAAGGAGCGGAACCGGACTGGGCATGGCCGTGGTCTGGGGTACGGTGAGAGATCACAACGGCTACATCGATGTGCGGAGCACGGAAGGGCAGGGCACGGTCTTCACCCTCTACTTCCCGGTCACGAGAAAGGGCCCCCGCTTCCGACCGCACCGGGAGGCCAAGTCGATGTCGGACTACGCGGGGAGGAGAGTTCATCCTGGTGGTGGATGATGTGGCGGAGCAACGGGAAATCGCCTCCCTCCTGCTGAAGAAACTGGGGTATCATGTGGCGACCGTCCGCGAGGTGAAGAGGCTGTAGCCTATGTCCGGGCCACCCGGTGGAGCTCCTTATTCTGGACATGATCATGGTTCCGGGCATAGACGGCCTGGAGACCTACCGAAAAATCATCCAGTCCTACCCCGGCCAGAAGGCCATCATCGTGAGCGGCTTTTCCGAGACGGAGCGGGTTCGGGAGGCTCAGCGTCTGGGTGTGGGCACCTACCTCAGAAAACCCTACAGCCTGGAAAAGATCGGGCTTGCGGTCAGACGGGAGCTGGACCGGCCGGCGGCGGCAGCCGGACCGAGCCGAAAGGAGAGCCGGCGACATGACTCCAAACCGCATCTGCAGCCCTTTCGGCATCCGCTACCCGCTGATCCAGGCCGGCATGGTCTGGTGCAGCCCCTGGCAACTGGCCGCGGCGGTCTCAAACGCCGGCGGCCTGGGCGTCATCGGCGCAGCCTCCATGCACCCGGAGACCCTGGCCGAGCACCTCCGCAAGTGCCGAAAGGCCACCGAGCGGCCCTTCGGCGTGAACCTGCCACTGCTCTACCCCGATATCGGCGCCCAGATCGCGGTCATCCTGTTCCGCCGATGTACCCGTGATTTTCACCTCGGCCGGCAACCCAGCCGCCCACACCGCCCGCTTCAAAGCCGCGGGGCGCACAGTAGTGCACGTGGTCTCCAGCGCGCGCTTCGCCCGCAAGGCCGAGGCCGCCGGGGTGGATGCGGTGGTGGCCGAGGGATTCGAGGCCGGAGGGCACAACGGTCGCGAGGAAACCACGACCCTGTGCCTGGTCCCGCAGGTGGTGCGCAGCGTCTCGCTGCCGGTGCTGGCCGCCGGCGGCATCGCCAGCGGCCGCGCCATGCTGGCGGCCATGGCGCTAGGCGCCGAAGGGGTTCAGATCGGCAGCCGCTTCGTGGCCTCGCAGGAGTCCTCGGCGCACCCGGATTTCAAGGCACGCGTGGTGGCCGCAGGCGAAGGCGACACCCGGCTGATGCTCAAGGCGCTGACGCCGGTGCGGCTGCTGCGCAACACGTTCTCCGCGGCCGTCGCGGCGGCCGAAACCCCCGGCGCCGGGGTCGCGGAACTGCAGGACCTGCTGGGCCGCGGGCGGGCCAAAAAAGGGATGTTCGAAGGCGATCTGGACGAGGGCGAGCTCGAAATCGGCCAGGTGCGCGGCCCAGATCGAGCAGATTCTGCCCGCCGCGCGAATTGTCGCCAAGATCATAGCGGAGTTCCATGAAACC
>CAVVLL010000013.1:0-35006 GCA_963749125.1 uncultured bacterium | reverse complement strand
CAAGCAAGAGTATCCTATAGGAGTATCTCATGGGTAAAAGTGTTTGTGCAAGTGCTGGCCCGGCCTACGCCGGAGTGGATGTGGGTTCGCGCGAGCTCGTCCTCGCGCTGCGCATCGGTGATTCAGCACAAGACTGCGGAAGCTTCACCAATGACAAGGAAGGCATCAACGATCTCGCCAAGCCGCTCAAAGCGCTCAAACGCCCCGTCTTTGCCTGCATGGAAGCGACTGGCTCGTACTTTCTGCAGCCTGCAACGAAGCTGGCCTCGGAGAAGGGGATCAGCGTGATGGTCTCCAACCCCTACAAAATCAAGAGCTACGCGCGGGCGACCAACCACCGCTCCAAGACCGACAAGGTGGACGCCAGGGTGATCGCGCTTTTTGCGCAAAGAGAACGCTTCGTTGAGTGGCAGCCCCCCAGCAAAAACATGATGTTTCTTCGCTCAATCTCGCGCCGCATCGATGAAAGGGTGAGCGAGAAAGCCGCGGAGAAGTGCCGCCGCCATGCGCTGCGTGCCGCCGGGGAGTGCCCGCTCTGCGTGGAAAAGGACATCCTTGCCAGTATCAAGGGCCACGAGGAGTGCGTGGAGCGGCTGCGCAAAGAGGCCATGGAGATAATCAAGGCCGATGGCGAGCTGTGCCATAAGTTCCATCTTCTTCTCAGCGTGAAGGGCATCGGCGTGGCCAGCGCGGTCAGAATACTGGCGGAGCTTTGCATACTGCCGGAGGACCTGTCCGCGCGCCAGTGGACCTCCTTCGCCGGGCTCGACCCAACGCACCATGAATCAGGC
Source organism: uncultured bacterium (assembly GCA_963749125.1). Classification (GTDB taxonomy): domain Bacteria; phylum 4484-113; class 4484-113; order 4484-113; family 4484-113; genus JBBIJQ01. The sequence goes on along the minus strand of CAVVLL010000013.1, from coordinate 34,215 downwards.
ACCAGCATAAAGAAGCCGGGCCGCATCAGCCGCTCCGGCAACGCCAGGCTTAGAAGCGCGCTCTTCTTCGCGGCCATGGTGGCGTCAAAGCACGACCCCCACGTGCGCGCGTTCTATGAAAAACTGTTGCAGAAGGGAAAGAAGAAACTCCAAGCCATCGTCGCCGTTATGCGCAAGCTCCTTCATGCCATCTGGGGCATGTTCAAATCATCAACCGCATACGATGGGTCTATCCTCTTTCCAAATCTAACGCCAATCCCTTGACACGCCAACAGAGTATCTACAAGAGAGATTCCATAGTGAGGCTGGAAAGCCCCACCCCCGGTCAGAAAGACCAGAGCCGGGCTAGTGAGCCCGGCGTACTCTTGTTAAGATTCTCTCTGCCCCAACTCCAAACTCTAAACTCTCAACTCTCAACTTCCCTTCCCCATCCCTGTGCTAATATCTGCGCGTGCTTGATTATGGGAATTTGCAGCGCGCACTGAAGGACAGCCCGCTGGCGTCACGGCTGCCAGCGCTTGGGCTTCAGGGCTACATCGTCGGAGGCTTCATCCGCGACGCGCTGCTTGGCCTGCAACCCCAGGAAGTAGACATCGTCCTTGAGGACCATTACGAGCACGGGCTAAGGCGCTGGCGAAGGCGCTTCACGACGAGCCTTTCGCGCTGGGCGGCCGCTTCCGCACGCACCGCATGGTCGTGCGCGAGGGGACGCTGGACATCTCGCCGATGATGGGCAGGTCGCGCAACGACGACTTGCTGCGCCGCGATTTCACCGTGGACGCGCTGGCGCTTCCCTTCGGCGCGTATGCGAACGCGCAGGAAAGCATCATTGATGCTGCGGGTGGCTTGGACGACCTGCGAGACGGGCGCATCGCCGCGATTAATGAGAACAACTTGATTGACGACCCGCTGCGCATCCTGCGCGCGTTTCGCCTGATGGTGCAGCTTGGCTTTGACATTGAGCCTGACACGGCGCGGCTGCTTGAGCTGCATGCGGGCAAAATTATTGAACCTGCGCCGGAGCGTGTCCGCGAAGAGCTGATGCTCATGCTCAACCGCCCGAATGCGCACCGGGGGCTTACGGCGATGGACGAGGCGCGCGTGCTGGGCGCGCTGTTCCCGGAGCTTGAGGAGTTGCGTGATGCGCAGCAGAACTCATACCACCACCTGCCCGTCCTCGCGCACAGCATTGAAGCCGTGCGCCAGCTTGAGCACGTGTTGCGCACAGGCGAGGGGCTGGAGGCGGATGTCTATGGCGCGCTGTCGGCGGAGATGCAGGAAGTCGTGTCGCCACCGGCGACGAAGGCTGCGCTCACCAAGCTGTCGCTTTTGTTCCACGACCTTGGCAAGCCCGATACTTCGGCAGTCCAGGACAATGGCAAGATAACCTTTTACGGCCACCAGACAGTCAGCGCGGAGAAGGCGGCGCCCGTGTTCGCCAGGCTGCGCATGTCCAACCGCGAATGCGAGATGCTGCAACTGCTCATTGAGGAGCACCTGCGCGTCGGCTTTTACTGCAACAGCCTCCCTCCCGCCCCACGGCTCATCTACCGCTTCCTGCGCAAGCTTGGCGATGCGGCGGCGATGAGCTGCCTGCATGCGGTTGCGGATGCGCGGGCGGTGCGTGGGCCGGACGTGCCGGAGGACTTCGTGCGCGTGCATGAGGAGACCATCGGCTTGATACTCCACCAGCGATACTTTGCGCGCGAGCTTGCCGAGCCTACGCCGCTGCTTACCGGCGAGGAGATTATGGCTGCGGCGGGGATGCCTTCGGGGCCGCGCATCGGGGAGCTTAGGAGCTTCTGCTTGAGGCGCAGGTTGAAGGCGCGGTGAAGACGCGCGACGAAGCGGTGGAGTTTATCCGCAGCGCAGCAGGCCATCCGCTGGTATAATCTCAGCGGAGGGAAACATGAAAGGTGCGCCGAAAATCGCCATTATTGACTGGTTCGCAGTCTTCCTCTTGCTGTTCGCCGGGCTGCTCGCGGTGCAGTGGTTCGTGCCGGCGCTAATCGTCCTCGCCGTCTTCAGTTCCATCTTCGCTTGGTATTACCACACCTACCTTGACGTCCCGCGCACGCCTGAGGAGAAGCTCATCCTCAGTAACTGGTGGGCCTGGCTGGAGCGGCGGTGGAAGGAAAGCCCGCCGACGGTGCAGGACGCGGAATACTACATGAAGCACGCCGCGATGAAACCGGTTGTGGCCATCTCCTTTATCTTCATTATGAGCCTGCTGCTGCTGTGGTTCTTCTCCTCATGGCTGAAGATGCGCCTCCCATAGCCCCGCCGCTGGTATAATCGCCAGGCTGTGACCGCTGACAACATAGGCTGCGATCTGCACTTTCATTCGCGCCACTCCGATGGCCGCTACTTTCCCGCGCAACTTCCCAGGATGCTCGCCGCGAAAGGCGTGCGTGTGGCGGCGCTTTCCGACCACGACACGATGTGCGGCTTCCCCGCGTTCTTCCAGGCTGCGCAGGCGCTCGGCATCATCGCGCTGCCAAGCCTTGAGCTGACAACATGGCTTGAGGCGGGCGGCGAAGGCGCGGAAGTGCACGTGCTATGCCTGGGGGTGCGCATTGACGAGAAGCTCGCGCGGGCGCTCAAAGAAATCAAGGCGCAGCGAAACGAGCTGCACCGGCGGATGTGCGAACGCACCGCGGGGAGCGGCTACAACTTTGAATTTGCGCGGCTGGAGAAGCTTGCCGGGGACGACCCGGTGATGATCAGCCATTACCTGTGGGACTTGTTTCGCCGCAGGCCGCTGTGGGCGCTAGGCATCGTCGCGAGCGGGAAGTTCAAGAAGTGGTACAACCGCTTCGTCGGCGAAACATTCGGCCAGAACGGCAAGGCTTACCTCCCGCCACCGCTTCTTTTCGCGGAAGGGATTGCGTGGGCGCGTGCGCACGGCGCGCAGGCGATTGTTGCGCACCCATACAAGATAACTTCGGCGAAGGTGCGCGATGCAGCACTCGCCGCTGACTGCGACGGCTACGAGGTTTACTACCAGGGGCAGGACGCGGTGCGCGAAGAGATGCTGAAGATGATTGACGCGCGAGGGCTCGTTGCGACCGGCGGCAGCGACTTTCACGGCTACATTGACGGCCCTTACAAGGGCTGGGAAATGCCGCGCGACCGCGTTCGCATGCTCCTTGACCGGCTTGGGCTCGCGAAGACAGAGATCTAGCCCCGAAGCATATCGCGGGTGAAGCGCAGGCCGGGGCAACTGGTCTTGCTTCCCTTGATTTCGCGGTGAAGCACGATGGACTGCGCGGGCTTCAGTTCTTCCTGGATGCGCCCGATGATCCAGCGCAGGGCGGCGAGCTGCGCCTCCTGCGGCGTTTCGCGCGAGAAGTTTCCCACTAGGCAGATGCCGATGCTGTTAACGTTCGCGCCCTTCGCGTGATAGCTCACCGTTGTCAGGTCGTTCGTCTTCCAAACTTCCCCGCGCTTGCCGATGACGAAGTGGTAGCCGATGCCGGGCCAGCCGCAGTGCAGCACGTGGTAGCGCGCGAAGTCCTGCGGCGCGCCTTCGCGCGTGCCGCTATGGTGAATGACGATGCGCGAGATGTCGGCGTGCTTGCGTTGCGCATAGCGCTTGCGCGAATGGCGCGGCAGCTTGTCGGCGAGATAGACAATGCTGAAGTTGCCCATGGTCATTCCCGCCGCGCGGGCACGAGCCGCGTGAGCTCCGCGCCAAGCTCGGTGATGCGCTGCGATATGCCGCAGGCGGCGCGCTCGCCGTTAAGTTTCAGCTCTTCAAGCGCGCAGAGAAACTCCTCGCGCTGTTTCGCCAGCTCGGCGAGGAAGGCTTCGCGCTGCTGCGCGTTTTCGCTCATGAGTTGCGGGATGACCGTGCGCACGAGATACCACGCGAAGAAAAACGCCAGCCCGCCGCCGACGCCCACGTTGCCGATGAGGGATGCCCAGCCGTCCACCGCCTACGGCTTCCCCGCGACAACCATTGCTTCAATGAGGAAGTTCACGACGCTGTCGCGCAGAGCTTCGCCGCAGTGCAGGCGGAATCGGCGCATGACTTCGCGGCGCGCATTATCGCCGGTGAGGCCTTCGGCTTTCACCTGCGCGATGAGCTGGAGGATGAGCTTCGCTTCGGTTTCGTACAGCGCGAAGACAAGCTGGAGGAGGAATCCGAGCAGTTTCTTGGTGAGGGTCTTGGTGTCCATATGTGTCTCCTTGGAAGTTGGCGTTGTTAGTCGGCAGCGAGTTCGGCCCAGGCGATGCTTTGCGCATACGCGCTGCGGTCGGCATCGGCGATGTTCTCGGGCAATGCATTCGCAATGCCGCTCAGGTAAAGGCCCGCGCCGGGGTAGTGCCCGTCGCTTGAGCTGCACACGCCGAAGTTGTAGCTGTCAGGGCCGATGTATTTGTAGAGCAGCGCCATGAAGTGCTGGCCCATCGGCAACAGCACGCTTGGCGAGAATGCGCAGCGGTAAACAGAGCCTGTGCTCAGGCACGTTAGGTCGTTGAAGCGCACCGCGCCGGAATATGCCTCGCGCGTAAAGCCGTTGTTGGCGCTGTTGCGCGCATACACCGCCGCTTCAAACATGACTACTGCATTATTCGGGTTGCCCACACACAACACGCGAAGGTAGAGCGCGGAGAGCTGCATCGCGCCGGGAAGCTCCAGCGGATGCAAGTAGATGGTGCGCAGCGCGAGTGGTGCCAGCGCGGAACATCCCAGCGGCGTGCGCGGATTGGCGCAGTAGCGAAGGCGCGGCGGGGCGAGGCGGATTTCCTGCCCTGACTGCGACGCGGTAATGCCCTCAATTCCAGCGATATCAACATCGCCGGTAAGGCTGCTTTCGCCGGGGACGGAAATGCTGCGCACTCCGCCGAGGTCATAGTCGTCGCTGGCCGATGGCGGCCCGAATTGCGCCTGCGATGGGTGAAGCTCAGGCGGCATCCCCCCTGCGCGCTTGCCATGCGACGCCAGGCGCTTGTCAACGAGCTGTTTCAACGCGCGGTTGAGCGTGTCGGCGCGGCTCATCGCAGCACCTCCGCATTGTAGTCAGTGCCGCTGATGCGCACGCGCCTGGGCGTCAGCTCAACTCGCTCAACGAGGAATGATTGCGCGCCGCCGGTGACGGGATGGGCGCAGGACACGGTTTGCCCTACGCGCACGGTCGGGTCTGCGGCGCATTCCACTTCGTAGCTCGTGTATTCGCAAAGCGATTCCGCAAGCAAGTCGGCAGCGAGCTTCTCCGCTTCGCATTCGGGAAGCGTGTCGCCAACATCCACCAGCATCACCTGCGCGCCAGCGCCGCCGCATTTCTCCAACAGCTCGGGGCAGTAGAACGCGCCTTGAGGGTCAGTGTCCTGCAGCGCGGCTTCGGCGGTGAAGCTATCATCGCCGTATATGCGTATTTCATTTAGCGCCAGGCCCGGATCGTTGTCGTTGCTCACGCCGTCCTTCGCCGGCTTCACGCGCAGCTTTACATAGCGCATGCGCAGCATTGTGAGGCTGTCTATGCGCGCAGTCTGCAGCGGGGCAAGCAGCACCTGTGCATCGGGGGATATGCGCTCATAATCCACGCCGTCAATGCTGCCAAGAACTTCATAGCCGAAGCTAAACTTTGTGTTGGCTGACTTTTGCGAATTTACGTTATATGAATTCGCGGCGGTAAGCCCAAAGGCGCTTACGCGCGGCGGCAGCCCGTCCGCGTCCAGCCCCAGGTCAATCAGCGCAAAGTCGTAGAACTGGTAGAGGTACGGCACGTTGTGCCGCCCGAAGCCGTGGTTGGCATCGCCGTCAAGTATCAGCGCGATGCTCCCCTGCCCCACTGTGTGCTCGTTGCCGTTCCATTCAAACACTTCGCCCACATTTTGCTGCAAGTCGGTAACGGCCGCGCCCGCCGCGAGGTTGGGCGGGGTGGTGCGCGCGCCTTTCACGATGACGCGCGTGTAGATGTTTCTGCGGCTGCGTGTGCGCGCAGATGAGGCGATGCCACCGAGCGTATGCAGCGGCAGTAGGCTTTGCTCCATCAGTGCATGCGTGAACACGTTGCTCGATGGGTCGTGCCAGAAGCGGTAATTGCGCGGCAGCTTGTCAACAAGCGCGGCGAGGAACTCCGACGCCTTGCCTGCGCTGCACCGCCACTCCAGGCTGTTCAGGTCTGCGCCGATGTCCGGCAAGTCAAAGTCGCTTTCATCAGCGCCGATGCCGCCTTTCTCTCGCGGGTATTGCAGCATCGCAGCGGCGGCCTGCGCCGCATCGCTTGTGCCCTCAATGTAACAGCGCACGCCGGTAACGCCTGGCGATTGCGGGAGCGGTTGCGCAAAGCGCACCACGCCGCTTTCGGGATATACGCGGTAGAGGCTTGGCTGGACTTCCGCGCCATTCGCATACACGCGGATGTCGCCGGGCTTCCATGCACGGCGCACGCCTTGCGAGCTAATGCCGTCGGGAGTTTGTTGCGGGTCAAGGCCGAACGTGCTTGCATCGTATTCGCTGACAAGCGCGATGAGCGGCGAAAGCGCAAGCTCTGCCGTCGTTTCGCCTTCCAGTTCCACTTCGCATACCGCGCGGGAGAGCTTCTGCGCATGATCGCGCGCAAAACAGCGCATCACGCCGCCTTCCTCGCGTATTTCGTTGATAAAGCCGAGGAACAGCACCTCGCTTTCGCCAGCCATCTCGCAGGTCAGGCGCGCTTCGCTGAACAGCGCCAGCGGGTTGTTGGGATTGAGTTCGCTGAAATGCAGCGCATTCGCCGCCGGAAGCGTGAACTCCAGTGATGTCGCCATCTCCTCGCGGTCGTTTATCAGCCTGAAGCCTTCGCGCGCCAGCGACAGCCGCGACCACTGCACGTTTTCATCATGAAAGCCGCGCACTTCAAGCGTGTAATAAATGCGCTTATCGGACTGCGCCACGTAATTGCGTGCTGTCTGTGTGAATGCCATTAGCTGCGGGTCCTCCATGTGACGCTGGCAAGCGAATTGAAGTCGGTAAACGTGCCGTCGGCTATTACGATGCCTTCCAGCGCGATGCTTTGCTGGCCTGCATTTCCTGTAAGCTCTTCGTCGGCGAGCGCAGCGGGCCGAAGCGTAGTGAACGCGATGCTCAAGGCGATGCCTGTGCTTTCAATAAACGCGGCTACCGGCGATCCGTTCTCCAGCCGCGCAGTGATTTGTACGCGCAAGCTATCGCCTTCAGCGCTTAGCACACCAAGCTGCGATAACGGCAGCGTGATGCGAATCGCCGACGGAAAGCGCGTTTGCGCGAAGGCGATGCGGTGAAGCTCGCCTGATAGCGTCGGCACGACGGCGAAGCTTTCGCCGTGCTCAAGCTCAAGCAACAACGGATAAACGTCAATAGTGTCGGCGGTTGTTTCGCCAAACCACAGTCTTAGCATTTAGCTTTCCTCCGTAATCGCCCGCGCAAGTTCCTGCGCCAGGCTGCGCTCAAGCGTGTAATCACGCTCATCGCCTTGCGGGAAGATGCTTCCTCGCGCGGTATACACCGGAAAACCCACTGGAGATGAATTCTCAACTTCTGGCAGGTATAGACGGCGAGGCTTAATCGCGCGCATAGCGGCGGCGATGGCTTCTTCAAACAATGCAGCGCCTGCGCCTCCCATAAGCGCGCCCAGCAATCCCCCGCCGGCTTCTGCGACCAGCCAGCTTTCCAGCTTCCTCCCGGCAACATGCTCAAGCTGCGAAGCGACCGCGCCTGCCGCATCCTCCAGCGATCCTCCGCGCGCAATCGTGATGCCGATGCGCCGAAGTGCATTCTTCAGCGCAGAGTCCAGCGCGCTATCCAATTTCCCCACGCCTGCGCTATCACTCGCGCCGGTGTCATCGCGCGGTGATTGCGACCGTAGCGCGGAGACTTCGCGCGCCAGCTCGTCAATGCGCGTGTTTAGCGCGTCAATGTCTTCGGAGCGCTGGTCAATGAAGAGGCTCACAAGCGGCCCTCCATCTGCGGCATCGTCCCGCCGTGAAAGCGCACGTAGCCAAACGGCGAGTCGGTATAAGCGGCATCGGCGAGGCATCGCCCGGTGATGGGAATCTCGGTTATGTCTTCGCCGCCCAACGCGAGCACGCCCGATGCATCCAGCTCCACGCGCCGCAGGTGCAGCACGGCGAAGCTCACGCCGTCGGGGTAGCGGTGCAGCGCCTCCAGCTTCGCAGTATTGAGGCCGCCGCCTGCGAGCTTTACTTCTCGGCCCGCCGGAATGTCGGCGGTGTAACTCACTTTGAGGAGCTGCCCCGGCGCGATATCCGAGCCTTGCGCAAGGCTGAAGGCGCGGTTCGCCCAGTCGGATACGTAATCGTCGCCTTCAGTGTAAGTCACGGAGCCGTCCTCGCTTTTCACGACCGGCGTCGTCGCAGGCGCATGGCGCAGCATCGTTGGCATTCCGGCGAACAGGCGCACGTAATCGGTCACGCCGCTGTTGGCCGGGGCAAGCGCGATGCTTTCCTCGCCCGACGCGAAAAGTGACAGCGCAGCCGGGCTCAGTTCCTTGAGCCGCACTTCAACTTGCAGCGTGCGGCGGAGCGGGACCATGTGGCGCGTGTGCAGCTCGCCGCCGGAAACGACGTCCACCGGCAGGCGCTCCACCGCCTTGCGCAGCGTAATACCGGAAGCGAAGCCGGCATGGCAGTCGTTGATGTATATTTCGCAGCCGCCGAGGGTCAGCGCATCGTAATTGAAGGACATAACAACTCCTTAGCAGGTGGGCGGGTTGATGGTGAGCGCGGTTGCGCGGACGACATGCAGCGCAAGCTCGGGATGACGCTGGTCGTGTAGCTCGCGCGCAGAGATGTCGCGCAGGGCGATGCGGCCGATGGGCAGGTCGCCTTCGTTGAACGGATAGCGGTAGCGCGGGATAGTAAAGCTGCCTGCGGCCTCGCGCAGGGCTGAAAGCGCGCTGGTGGCGAGCCTGCGCGAGAGGTGCCACTGGCTTACCGGCGCAGCGCAGTAGATGCTCAGCCTGGCGCCCGATAGCGCGCCTCGCGGCTGCACCTGCATTTCGCGCTCTTCGCCCCAAATAACCTGAAAGCCGGGCAACGGCAGTTCTTGCGTATCCATGAACGCGACCGCGCCGAATGTGCTTAGGCGCTGCGCGAGCCACTTGTTGACGCTATAGGTCGTGTAGAGAATCACGGTTGCAGCCTCCTTGCGAGCAGGAGCTTGAGCGGCGTTTCGCCGTAGAGCACAGGCGCGCGCAGGCCTGTGACTTCCCATTCCGCGCCAGCGAAAACGAGGATGCTTCCAAGCTGCACGTCGCAGTTGCCGGGAACGACAAGCTTGCGGCATCCGTCAACGCTGCGTTTTCCGGCGAAGCTTGGCTGCAAGCCTTCAGCTTGCGCGCCGTCCGCATCCAGCACGATCGGGCGCGGGATGATCGGCGTGTCGGTGAATGTGCGCAGCGGGGGCATTCCCGCCTCAGGCTCTGCCTGCGCAGTTTCCACATACACGCGCAGCGACACATCCTCAGCGCTTCCGCCAAGATGGCGCAGCAGCTCGTCAAACACGCGGTTTAGCATCGGCGCGCCCATTAGTGCGGGAAGTCCTCGGATGCAGCGAAGGGAAGCTCGTAGCCGGTGGAGAGCGCGTCAATCTCGGCTTGAATGCTGGCGCAGACCCCGGTGAGGTCCACGCTCATCCCAGCGAGGTTCGTCTTAAGCGACAGCCGCGAATGCGACGCCTTGAGGATGCGCAGCACTTCAATGAGCGCCACACGCAGGTCAATCAAGTATGTCTCAACTGTGACTACGCCGGGAGGCGGGGCTTGCGCGAAGATGATACGCCCGCCGAATGTGTCCACGACATCGCCCGCTGCCGGTTCGTAGCTGACATCGCCGATACGAATGGCGCAGGCGCAGTCAAGCCAGTTGCCGATGCCGGCGTGGTATTCCGTCGGTGCATGCGCAAGCGGCTTCAGTGTGAAGCGCAGCAACCCGTCGGCTGAAACGCGCGTGCAGGCGACGCCCTGCAAGGCCATCCGGGCGCAAAGCCGCTCGGGCAGCTCGCGGCGGATGGAAAGCGACATCAGCGCTGAAAGCTCGGCGTCGGTGAGCAGCGGGGCTTCGTTGCCGCGCTCGCCCAGAAAGGTGCGGATGTAATCAAGGTTGGTGTTCATTGGTCTAGCGGGTTAGCAAAGCTTGCGGACGGTGTATCCCCGCGACCTGAAGCGCTCCGAGGCTTCCTCGCCTACCTGCGCCACGCCGTTCTCAAACCACTCTCCCAATAACGGGCCGGTATAGCGTCGGTTAGGGAGCGTGACTTCGTAGAGCGGGTTTGAGCTGCCAAGTGCATTGAGGGCGCGCTGTTCTTTGGCGCGTCCCGCGCCGGTCACAGCGCAGGCGAGCCGGATGTAGCCTCGGAGTCGCTTCGGGTCCATGGGGTTTGCCTACTGGTGGATGCCCTTGAGGCGGGCGGCGGATTTCGGGTTGAAGACGGCCAGGCCTACGTACCACTCAATGAGGGTGCGGTAGACCGGCGGATTGGCGATGAGGCCCAGGTCTTCCACCTGGATGCCGCCGTTGGTGAGCCCACAGACGAATTCGTCTGCGCCGTAGCGCACGGCATAGATGCTGGAGCACTCGTCCTCAGTGCCGACGGTCTCGTCAAAGCCGAGGATGTCGTCGTTGTGGTTGTCCTTCTCCACGACCTTCACCGGGATGCCGTCGTAGTAGGTGCGCACGCGGCCGGCGGTGTCCATCTCCACCGTGACCAGCTCGGTTTCGCGCCCAAGCTGGATGAGCTTGCGGCGGTTGGCCTTGTTCATGTAAAGCACGTCGGGAGAGTTCCAGACTGTGTCAATGAGCTGGTCAATGTGTTCCAACTTGAGCACGTCGCCGTTGCCCGCGCCCGCATCGGCAGTGATGACCTGGCCGCCCGTAAGGCGCTTGGCAAGGCCATTGAAGCTGTCGGGGTTTGCGGTCACATCGCCCTTGAAGAACTCGCGGGTGAACGCGAGCGCAAGCGACTTGACCTTCAGTCGCGTCTGCAATGCGCGCTGGTCGTTCACCGAGCCGCGCACCTGCTGGAGGTAGCGGTCAACGTCCACCACCCCGCCGAAGATCGCCAGCGTCTCACTCTGCGCTGTGACGGTGCCCGCGCTTTCGTTATAAGGCGCGTTGACGGCGCGGAAGTCCACCTCGGGCAGCGTGTCTTCCAGGTTGTAGCGGTATGAGTTGCCCTGCACCTGGACGAACTGCAAGTCCTCCAGGACGGGCGAGAACTCGCCGAAGGTCTCAATAACGCCACGGCGCAGGAAGTCGGTTTCAAGTTTGGCTGCTTCAGCCAATGTAAGTGCCATTCGTTTCTCCTGTGGATGTTAAGTGTTGGGTTCGCGCGTTCCGTAGCCAAGCCGCAGCCGCTGTTCCGGCAGCAATTCGCCTGATGTGGCCTCCACGCGGGGAAGCTCGCGGCGCGGGGGAAACAGCTCGGCGATTCGCCGGTCTATCGCATCCCGCACCATTTGCTCCAGGCTCACCGGCGCTTGTGCAGGCTCTGCATCCTGCGAAGGGGCGGATGCCTGTTCCGGCTCAGGTTCGGGAGTTTCGCCGTTGGCAGCAGGCTCGGCTTCAGGTTCGCAAACGTTTGTGGTTTCAGTATTGGTGATATCGTCCATATCGCGCCTCCTAGTTATCCGGGTTCAGCGTAAGGTTGTTTTGCGCTGCCAGCATCTCGCGTCGCAGGCGGGTCAGCTTTTCCTGCTCAGTGAACTGCATGTCGGGCGCATAGGTAATCGTGGGCTGGGCGGCTTCCGCTTCTTCGGCAGATAGGTGCCCCAGCGCTGCGCCTGCCTTGAGCGCGAGCTTCAGGAAGTCCTCAATGCAACCGCCGATCTCGCGGCGCTTTGTGCGCGCCGCGTTCAGCAGCGGCTCATAGAGGATGCTCAGCGCGAATCCTGACATTGCACCGACGCTGGATAGCTTTTCCGGGCTGAGCATGACAACGCCGGTCAGCTCCGCGAGCGCCTGTTTCAAGTCAGCGATATGCGCAGTCACCGGCGCGAGGTCGCTATCGTTCACTAGGTAGTCAAGATGCGGGTTGTCGCCCATCACGCTGATGATTTGCGTGTCGTCATACTCGCCGGTCACGATGCGGCCGTTGATGTTCTTGATAATGGCGTTCATCGTCCGCGAGATGTTCCGCGAACGCTGGGCGAGCTTCCAGTTGATGTCGTCAAGCAGTGGCGTGAGGTCCGCCAGCTCGCTCGTGCCGAACTTCTGGCCTGTCTGCGGGCGGTTGCGCACCTGCACCGCGGGGAGAATCCCGAAGGGATTGGGAAGCTCATGCGCCACAGCGAATTCCCTGGGCGCGGCGACGGGCTTCAAGAGCGCAAGCGCGGCTTGCCTAAGCGAAAACTGCTCAGCAGGCTGGTCGCGGTAAACAACGGTCTTGTCGCAATGAAAGTCTTCGCGGTGGGCAAGCATCGCGCCGTTGCCGCCCCGGTAGAAGTATTCCTCGCGGATGAAGCGCACTTCGGCGATGTCCAGTGGGTCGTGCTCGTAGTCGTATTCTTCTGCCGGCACGAGGCAGAAGCCGAGGGGAAAGTGGGAGGAGGGGGTGTGGTGGAGGCGGAGGAGGACATCGCCGAAGAGAAGCGCTTCGCGGGCGATGGAGGTGAGGCGCGCAAGCATGCGCGATGAGCGTAGGAAGCCCGCCAGGAAGCGGGATGCGGCGTCAGGTGCTTTTTCGCTGACACCTTCGCCGCCGGGAACGAGGCTAACACCTGCGGCGCGGTCAAAGCTAAACGACGCCAGGCGGTCAATCAGGCAGCGGGCGTAGTTCACGGTCATCGCAGGCGGCTTTACTCCGGAGCTATAGCCGGACTGGGCAGCCCATTCGGCGGGATGGCGGTAGATGTCGCCTGCGTAATAGCGCGAATAGTGGCGCAGCTTCGCTAGCCTTGCCAGCCGCTCTTCGCACGCCACATCGGTATCCAGGTAGCACTGGCTACGATTGTCTAGTTTCTTGTAGTTTCGCCAAGTCCTGATTGCCATAGTTAAGTTGCTCCTGCGCTTTGGGCGGCGTTCCTACACGCCCATTTACAGTATAGCATATACTGGCAATTATATAACAACGATAGTTGCCAATCTTAACTGGCTATCCTAAATCAGCCCGATGTTTGGGCAGGCAAAAGTGAAGCGTTTGACAGCCAACAGATGTAAGGCTAACATTAGCCCGCCATGGAGTTTGCCCTACTTCCGAAGCGGATACTCGTCGTTGACGACGAGGAAATCATCCGCGACGTCATCGCAAGCAAGATCCAGAAGTCGCTGGGCTATGAAGTTCTTCAGGCCGGCAACGGTGTTGAGGCGCTTAAGTCGGTTGAGACGATGATGCCCGACCTCATCATCACCGATATCAAGATGCCTGAAATGAGCGGCATTGAGCTGCTGGGCGAGATCCGGCGCAGGCGCATCAATGTCCCTGTAATAATCCTCACCGGCTACGGCACGATGGAGGACGCAATCACCGCCATCCGCCTGGGCGCAAAGAGCTTCATCAAGAAGCCATTTGATATCAACCAGGTCATCACGCTCATTGAGAACATCTTCGCCGTCCATAAGGAGACCGTGGACGTCCGCGAGATCGTCCCCTTCATCCGCAGCCAGAGCTTCACCGTCCGCATCCCCAACAACTACATCTACCTTTCCAAGATAATCAACTACGTCTTCGCCACTGTGCGCGACTGCTGGCAGATGGACGGCTCGCAGCTAAACGACGTGAAGGTCGCGCTTTACGAAATCTTGTTGAACGCATTTGAGCACGGCAACCTTCAGGTGGACAAGGAAAGCAAGGAACGCTGCCTCGTCCTGGGGCACAGCGTTTACCGCAAGTATCTCATGGAGCGGATGGAAGACGAAGCCAACAAGCGCAAGTCCATCACCGTCTTCGCCTCAATCGACGCGATACGGCTGGAGGTCAGCGTGCTTGACGAAGGGCCGGGGTTTGACCACAGCTCCGTCAACGAAGACCTTGACCCTGAATTGTTCATGCGCATGTACGGGCGCGGGCTGTTCCTGATAAAGAACCTCATGGACGAAGTATCGTTCAACGAGCGCGGGAACATGCTGCGCTTCCTCAAATACCGGCCGCGCACGATAAACGGTTCCGCGCTGGAGGAAGACGAGATGGAGCTAGGAGCGAATTAGCTCCCTACTTGCGGAAGAACAGGTAGATAACCGCGAGCACGAGTATAGCGAGAATGAAGTTAAGCACCGCGGTGAGCACCCTATCGGTCCTCAGCTCCGGGCTTGGCGCCTGCATCATACTTTCCGTAATTCTCACCGCGCTGTCGCGCTTGACAAGCTGCCGATGGCATCGCGCACATATCAAGTTTTTAGGGTTGTTCGCAGCGCCGCAGTCAACGCAGAAAACCACGTTGCCCGATTGCGCTGCCGACGCGTCAGCAGGCGCATTCTCCGCGCGCACGCTCGTGGCGACGGTGCCTTCACTTATCGGCACGTCCGCGTCCACCGCCAGCAGGTCGCGCTGGAAGTCGCGGGCTAGCTGGTAACGCTCCACACAGTTCTTGTGCATCGCGCGCGTAAGGACCTGCTCCATCGCCTTGGGGATTCCCTCGTCGTAGAAGGAAGCTGGAGGCGCGGCGAGGTTCACCACGTTATACATAATCGCCGTGATATTTTCGGCATCAAATGGTTTGTGCTTGGTAAGCAGCTCGTAGAGCACCACGCCCAGCGAGAACAAGTCCGAGCCCGTCGTTATCTCGCCGCCGCGAACCTGTTCCGGCGACATGTAGTTGGGAGTGCCGACGACGGTGCCGGTGCGGCTAATCGTGGCGTCGGTAAGGATGCGCGCGACGCCGAAGTCCGCAAGCTTCACTATGCCGGAGGGAAGCTTCACGATGTTGGCGGGCTTGATGTCGCGGTGTATAACTCCCGCGTTGTGGCATGCTTCAAGCCCCGAGAGGGCCTGCACGCCGATGTCCACCACGTCTTGCAGCGAAAACGTGATCCCCATCGCGAGCAGGTCCTTGAGGTTCGGCCCGTCAAGGAACTCCATCGCGATGTATTCCTGGCCGCCGTAGCTGCCGACCTCGTGTATGCCGACGATGTTGGAGTGCTGGATGGTCGTAAGGACGCTGGCTTCTTTTTGGAAGCGCGCAAGCAGGTCGTCTTGCTGCTGCTCGGTAACGGTCGTGTCGGGGAAGAACACTTTAAGCGCGACTATCGCGCCCGTCCGCGAGTCCCTGGCGCGGTAAACCTTGCCCATGGAGCCTTGCCCAATGAGCTCAAGCGAATCAAAGTGGCCTATGTTATCTGCCAAACTGCGTTTGATTATAGCTTAGCGGCCTATTCGCTAAGCAGCCTTGCCAGCGCACGGTTGATCAGTTCAACCGCGACCTGTGGCTGGTGCGCCAGCGAATTGAAAATAGCTTCAAGCTGCGCCTTGTCTACATCGTCGGAAATTATGATGACGAATATGCCACTGCCCTCGTATTCGCGGTCTATGAAGGCGGCCTTGCTTTGCTTGCGCGACTTGCGAAAATCGTCAAGCAGCCGCTCGTGCTGCGTCTCAAAGATGGAGACAAGCTGAAGCTGCCCCGGCTCCACCAGCTCAATGTGGTAAAGCAAATTGTCGGAGAAGTAAAGCGGCGTCACCGTGTCGATCACGAACCCCGGCGGAAAGCGCGTGGGCAGGACAGGCAGGAACATGTTGTCGCCCGCGCTGCCACCAGCTTCGGCGGCTTGGGGGGTTTGCTTGGATGCCTGCGACTGCAATACCGGGCCGCTGAGCCTTCCCTGGAAGCGAAGCAGCCGCTGCCGGTCAGACTCGCCAAGCCTCGGCGCGCGCCCCGATACGCGATAGCCTTCGGGCACGCTGAAAAATGCGGCTGGGAAATGCGATGGCGTAACGACTTTGAGCCCTTTTAGCTGCACAGTCAGCCCGCTTCCCTGGCCGCGCGAGGCAGTGAACTCGCGGGGCAAATAATCGGCGCAATCAAGCACCAGCTTGAAAGCGGCTTTACCGGCGCCGCCTGTCACCACGAACATCTTGCGCCCCGAGGCGGTCGCATTAGCCACCTTCAGCGTACCCTGCCTTGACGAAGAATCCAGCGAATATGCGACAAGTTCAAAGAGCAGCCCGATGCGCCTGCCAGGCACGATTATCGCTCGTTTCTCGGCCGGCATGATTTCCGCGCTGGGGCCGTTTCCTTCAATGTAATAGCTGGTGAGTTTCGTTCCCTTGTAATGCTCCAGGCGCACCAGCTCCGGCGGCTTGCGGTTCAGCTTGCCCTGCGCCGCCACCGTTTCGTTGTCAATCGTCACGGTGATTTCTGCGGTGAATGGCTTTTCATCAAGCGCTTTCTTCGCCAAGCTTGCGATTTCAGCGGGCGTCGCCGCAGCCGCAGCCAGAGGCCATGCGGCCATCGCTGCAAGCGCTAAGGCAAGGAGCAGTTTTATCCGGGCTGTCATCGCTTCGCTAATAGCTGTTGGCTACTTGGCCGCCTCCTCGTCTTCATCTTCGGGCAATTCCTTATAGATTCCTTCCGAGCCCTTAATCTCTAGCACTGTGCTTTCAAGCCCGGGCGAAAACTCGCGGTGGACGCGCAGGCTGTCGCGGACATCGTCATGCCGCTGCTGGACGAAATCGCCGAAGCTAGCCGGCGTAAGGTCTCCGCTCATCGTTGGTGCCAAAACCTGCGTTGCTCTCTCATTCGGCACCGGAATGTAAATACCGTCGCCGTTATTGTGCGGCATCATCATGCTGCCTACAGTGATTACAATAACGAGCAGAAGCGCCGCAGCGCTGGAATACGCCCAGCGCAGCTTTGCCGGGCTCTTCGCGCCTTTGCGCGCCTTGATGTCCGCCATCACGCGCGTCATCAAAAATGCAGGCTCGTCTTCCTGTGGCAGGTTTGCCAGCAGGCCTTTGACCGCGAGCTGCGCGGAATGCTCCGCCCTGCAGGCGGTGCAAGCCTTGAGGTGCGCCTCCGCTTCCGAACGAACGCGCGGGTCGGCTACCTCGCCGTCCGCGAGCGCTCCCATAATCCCTTTGATATCTTCACATCTCATATTTCGTCACCCGTGTAACCTAGGTCACTGGTCAGGATCTCCTTAACCCTCTTGCGAGAGTAATAGATGCGCGACTGCACCGTCCCCAGCGGGATATGCATGATGTCCGCAATCTGCTTGTAGCTTAGGCCTTCAATGTCACAAAGCTGCAGTATCTCTCGCTGGTCCGGCTTCAGCTTCGCCAGCGCTTTCTTCACGAGTGTTTGCAGCCTGTCTCGCCCCAGCTCAATTTCCGGGTTACCGCCGTCCACATAATGCTCAATGTGCCCGTCTTCAACATCTGCGATTTCCAACTGCTTGCGGCGCGTAAGGTCGCGCAGGTGGTTGTGCGCAATACTAAAGAGCCACGACTTGAACTTGGAGGCGTCGCGAAGCCGCCCCAAGTTGTAATAAGCCTTCACCAATACTTCCTGCGTCACATCTTCAGCTATCTGCCTGTCGCGCAGCCGCGAAAGGACGAAGTTGAAGATGCGAGTCTGGTAAAGCTGGACTAGTTCCGCGAACGCAGAATCGTCACCGCTGCGGGTGCGCATTACCAGTTCCACCTCAAGAGGCGGCGCGGGCACACCATTCGCTTCGCGGTTGGCCATAAGCTCTGCCGTTAGGACAAGCGCCATCAGCAGATTAGACGCTGTTCCGCACGGATTGTTCACCTTGTTAGAAGCGCCAGCGCAGCTCCGCGATTACACCGAAATCAGGCGAAGACTCCAGGCTGATATCCTCGGTAAACCCGCCGCTGAACAGCAGCTCCTTTTCTAGTAGCTTGTGGAAGCCAAATAGCAGCTCCAACGAGTCTTTATCCAAGTTTGACCCGGTCGTCAGGGGGAACTGCGCGTAATCAACCTGGCCGGTCAGCCACCAGGTATGCCGTAAGCGGTATTCGGCTGCAATAGAGCCAGTAACGATGTCGTTAACCTGGAAAGCGCCAAAGTCGCCCTGGCTGGTGAAGATGTAGTTCAAGTTGGCGTAGCCTGCCCATTTCTCGCCAAGCGTCTCATAAACCAGGCCAACGCCTGCATCCACCCCGCCGCTGCCAAGGCCCTTGTCAAAGTCGCCTGTGGGCAGCTTCACGCCGACGCGGTAGGAAAGCGCATGGTCGGCCGCGCTGCCCCCGATTTCCTGCTTCCACATGAGGCTCACATCGCCAAGCCCGAACTGGTCGGAAGGCACGTTCAATATGTTTCCCGCCGGGTCGCGCACGAAATAGTGGTAATCATTGGCGGGATAATTTGGCCGGTCGCCTGCATATAGGTCAAAGAAACCATGCCAGCCGCTAATCAAGTTGTCCATGAAACCGTGCGTGTTGTCGCGCATCGGCACGATAGCGGTAACCTCGCCGCCCCACGCGGACTTGCGCAGCTCAAACTGGTAAGTCCAGGTTTCCGCGTCCAGGTCAACTACCGCGCCGCCTGAGGTCTCCTTGACGATATTACTCGCGCCCTGGAGATGCACAGCGAATTCAGCATGCCCTTCCTTCAATGTCCGCGCGCGGTCGGCGGGAAAGTTGAAGAAATACTGGTGCAGCGGGTGCATTGTGCGCGTTTGCTGCGGCCCGAAGAATTCGCCGGCCTTTTTCTCAGGTTTCGCAGGCTGCGCAGCCTGAGTTTCCGCATCAATTATCTCCAGCAACTCCAGCCCTGCCGCCACATCCTGCTCCGGCTTTGCAGGCGGCTGAGTTTCTTCGGCAGGTTCCTCGGCAGCTTCCTCTACAGGTTCCTCTGCGTCCTCATCGACCTGCACATCTGCGGCTTGCGCATCTTCTACATCGGTGGGCTGTGTTTCATCCGCTGCCGTCGCTTCCTCGGCCTGCGCCTCTTCCACAGGCTGTTCATCAGCCTTGGCGTCTTGAGTCTGGGCCTGCTGGCCGGTGATGAATGCAATGACGGTCGGGTCCGGCGCAGCGTCGTCATCGTCTGCGGCAAGGACGCAGGCGGCGAACGCAAGCGCGAGTATGAGCGCGAGCATGAATGCGCTAATTAGGCGGTGTTGCACGCGGCGATTCTACATTGTGCAGGCGGATGCGGCAAGCAGCGCGCCTAGCGCTGGCCGAGGCGGGTGCGCAGCCAGGCGCTGGCGTAATCCAGCGCAGTCACCACGACGAGGATAATGATGAACGCAGTGGCGACTTTTTCGTATTGCAGCAGGTTCATATATTGCAAGAGCATGAAGCCGATGCCACCCGCGCCCACGATGCCCAGCACGATGCTCATGCGGATATTCACGTCCCAGCGGTAGATGGAAAGCGCGAGGAACGACGGCGCGACTTGGGGCAGGATGCCGTACCAGATTACCTGGAAGCGGTTGCCGCCGCACGCCTGTATCGCCTCCACCGGCCCCTGGTCTATGCCTTCAATCGCTTCGCTAAACAGCTTGCCCAGCATTCCCACGCTGTGCAGTCCCAGCGCTAGTACGCCGGGGAACGGCCCGATGCCCACCATGAGCACGAACAGCACCGCCAGCAGCACCGGCTCAAACGCGCGCAGCACGTTGAAGATGAGCCGCACCAGCGCATACACCGCGCGCCCCTGCTGAGTGCCGAGCATGAGGTTCTTCGCGGCGAGGAAGGATAGCGGGAAGCTGATGATTATTGCGATGATCGTGCCGATGAGCGCAATCTCCACTGTCTCGTTCATCAGCACGAGCAGCCTACCGAGAATGCTCCAGTCGGGGTGGATTATTTGCGAGAGGATTTCGCGCGCGCTCGCACCGCCGGCCAGAAGCTTGAATAAGTTAAACTCGGTCTGTTTCAGCGCTAGCGCGATGTAAGCGCCAAGCGCGACTATGACTATCCACCACACAACGCGCATGGCTTTCGCGCCGGGCGTCGCCGGGCGAGGGGGCAGCATCGCCTGCGCGCGCTCAGCCAGCATATTCGTCACCATAAATGGACTTAAGGATTTCGGTCGTGGCCTCGGCGGGCTTGCCTTCCCAAACCGCGCGCCCTTCGCGCACTCCCACCATGCGATCGCTGTATTTGCGCGCCAGCTCAACCGTGTGCAGGTTCATCAGCGCCGCGAGTTTCTCGCCGCGCACAATCTCCACGAAATGCCCCAGCACGATGTCCGCCGTTAGCGGGTCAAGGCTGGAGACCGGCTCGTCAGCAAGCAAGAGCTTGGGCTCTTGCGCCAGAGCGCGCGCCACCCCCACCCTTTGCTGCTGCCCGCCGGAAAGCTCGCTTGCGCGCTTGTGCCATTCCCGCAGCATCCCGACTTTTTCCAGCGCTGATGCGGCGATGTCCCTGTCCTGCGCGCTGAAGCGGTAGATGGGCTGCATCCACGACGGCTGGTATCCAAGCCGCCCCAACAGCACGTTCGTGAGCACGGAAAGGTTGCTGATGAGGTTGAAGTGCTGGAAGACCATGCCGATGTCTCGGCGCAGGAGGCGCAGCGAACGCGCATCCCATGCGACTTGCTTGCCGGCGAAGGCGACCGTGCCCGTCTGCGGGCGCACGAGGCCGTTGATGCAGCGAAGCAGCGTGGACTTCCCCGCGCCGGAGAGGCCGATGATGCTCACAATCTCGCCCGGCGCGACGGCGAGCGAAACCCCGCGCAACGCCTTCGTCCCGTCGGGATAGGCATGCGCGATGTTATCTACTTTGAGCAGCGCCTCCGGCACGGCGTGTATCTTAGCATGTAAGACTCAACGAAACATTGGGTACGCCGCGCTCACCAGCGCGGGTGGTCGGGATGTGAATGAATAATAGAGTACGCCGGGCTGACTAGCCCGGCTCTGGATTCTTAAATCTGGGCTGAAGGGTCGGGGGTTTACCCCCCGCCGTCTGGAGTCTGGATTCTAAAAACCTTACTCCCCACCTTGTAGGCGGTCACTTCAGTGCCGCTCTGGGATTCTGGAATCTGGTTCTGGAATCTGGAATCCGTACCCGAACACCATTCCCATAGCGGGACTAAAGCTAGCCAGCCTTCGGCTGGTCCCGCCTACAAATATACGATGATGATTCCGCTACCGCTTTCCTTACGGTGTTATCTCAACCACGTTGCTTGGAAGGCTAAAAAATCCCGGCCCATCGTCGTAATAAGGCATCACCCTCACCCAGTATGGCTCTGAAGGCGCTGCTTGAATCGTGTATTCAAATACAACATATCCCAGCTCATTACGCCCAGGTAGCGCTGGATTATAAGGCTTTGGATCTCCATCTGCGACAAACCCATCTGTCGGGCCGGATGTGGATACTTCCACTTGAAAGCCGTCGCATCGTTCCATGTAATGATCTACCAGGCAATCTGCATCTATAATGCCAACGACACCATCATGGTCATAGTCGGCATATGTCGCAGATGGATTCGTTGCCGTATAACTGCCGCAGTTCATTGCGATACACATTACATCGTGAGTATCGACAACGCCATCTCCTGTCCCATCGCCGACGAAGAAAGCAGTGCTCCATGTAAGGCGCCCCGTTTGAGCGTCAAGAACCGCCAAGTCGTCTACCGGGTAATATGGGCCTGGCCCGGAACCGTAGTCGAGCACGCAGGTATCGTAAGCGAAAGCGTTGTTGTTTACGTCATAGACCGTGACTCTGGCCCACGCGAAGGTATCTAGTTCCTGCGTAAAGTCACACCTGAAGGTCCGAAACCCACTGTTGTCTTTTCCGGTCGCCTCGTCGTATCCAAGTGATGATGCGAATACATAGCCTGCGCGCCGCGAGACTTCGCTAACTTCCACGGTGAATCTGGAACAGGTCTTGCCGAAATTCCTCGCCAGCACGCTTATGTCGCCAACTCCAACTACGTGGTCTTTGTCGTAATCAGCGACATCCGCTGAAGGTGTTTCGTGCGTCCATTGGCCGAAGTGCTGCGCAATGGTCGCTATGTCGGCAACATCCACAACTCCGTTCTGGCTACCGTCTCCCCTGAAAAAGCCCGTGCTCCAAGTTACTAACCTTCTATCAGGCTTATTAACACCGGTGCAGTAGATGGTCATATCCCACTCCGGTAACACCTCACCCGCCTGGCTGCTTGCCTTCTCCCCCAATTCCCTTACAAGCTCTTCTCTCAGCATTCCCCAAAGCTCTGTATCAACGCCTTCGGGCGCTTGCGCAGCTAGGACTTCGGCGGCCTGCACGCTTGTATCCTGCAAGGATGTTACTGGAATCCCGCTGCCGCTAGGCGCGCTTGGCGAAAGCGATGGGGTTTGCATAGTCTTGGTGTTTCCGCCGCACGCGCAAAGCAGCATGGCAAAAGCCGCTATGAGCGCAAGCATGTGGATTGGTAGAGCGGAAATAGCCCCTCGTAAACGTGAAGCGATTTTCATAACTTATTCCTCTTTCCTGTAACGGCTGCGTCTGGCCAAGGCGCAGGTCCCCCAAAGACCACTATAGTATACCGCAGGAAAGCCAAGCCTGCATCCGCCCCCTGCCCAGGCCTTCGCGCCCCCCTTCTATGCAACCTTCGCGCTTGATGGTAGTCTAATAGTCCTATGGAAACGAACAGTAACGACGCGACCATTGTCTCCCCCGAAAGCCACGGCGACGCCACGATTGTAGTCCAGGGAACCGGCGCAGCAACCGTAGTTTCCACCGCGCCGGTGGCCGCAGGCGACGCCACCGTGATGGCGCAGGCGCTGCAGACGGTTGACCTCGCGCTGCTAAAGCCCGAAGTGACGCTGAGCCTCATGGTACATAACCCATATGCGCTTGCCGATGCGCGCAGCGAAAACTACCTGCTTTGCGAGCTTTCCGGCGCGTTCATGGGGCAAAAGCTAGTGCGCCCGCCGGTGAACCTGTCCATCGTGCTTGACAAGTCGGGCAGCATGGAAGGCCGCCCGCTTGAATACGTGAAGGAAGCCTGCCGCCAACTCATAGACAAGCTAGGCCCGGCCGACACGCTTTCAATCGTGACTTTCGCGGAGAACGTGGACGTCGTGCTGGCGCAGTCGCCGGTGACGATGAAGGAAGCGCTCAAGGCGCAGCTTGACCTCATCCGCCCGCGCGGGACCACGAACCTCTACGGAGGAATGACCGCAGGCGCTAACCAGCTCGCGATGGTGAAAGGCGCGACGCACCTCTCGCGCATCATCCTGCTCACCGACGGCGAAGCCAACGAGGGCGTGACCGAATACGGCGAGATAATCGCCAAGGCGCGCGGCATCAAGCGCGAGGGCTTCAGCGTTTCCACCATCGGCGTGGGCGTTGAATACAACGAAGAGCTGATGCGCGGCGTAGCGAAGAACACGCTTGGCAACTACTACTACGTGGACGCGGTGAGCGACCTGCCGCGCGTGTTTGAAACCGAGCTTGCAACATTGTTTGAAGTCGTCGCGAAGGCAGTGCGCATGACGCTGAAGCTGCCCAAAGGCGTGCGCCTGGACAAGTTCTACGGCCGCGAAGTGTCGGTGGACGGCGGAATGGCGGTGGTTGAGCTGCCCGACATCGTGGCGGGCCAGCCGCAAAACCTGCTGATGAAGCTCGTGTTTGACGCGCATCCCGCAGCGAGATTCCGCGCGCTGGAATCAGCGCTGTCATTTGAATACCTGGGCCAGACCTCGCGCACGGAGATGCCCGCTGAATTTATAGTGCAGTTCACCGCCGACCGCAAGCAGATACTTGATTCCATCAACCCGAAGGTTGACAGCGTGATGCGCGTGAAGGACGTGGTCGCGGAGATTAGCCGCGCCAAGCAGCTTCTTGCGCACGATGCGGGAACGGCAACGGTGATAATCGACCGCGCGAAGATGGTGCTTATGCAGGCCGGGCGCGAAGGCGACGCCACACTCATCGCTTCCGCAGCCGATTTGCTCGCATCAGGAAAGCTGGACGCCGCCGACAAGACCCTCGGCGCAACAAGCTGGGAGCTTGAGGAGTAGGCGGAAATCTCTTAATAAATTGCTTCTTGCCCTTGCCGATTCTTCGGCAGCTTATCTGATATATCTATACACAAGTAGCGTTATGTTGGCGCTTACTAGTCACTGCTTACAATCGTAGCATGGCTAATTCGATATTACTTAGCATAGTATTAGTGGCTAATACGATACGATAAACTCGTAATAATTGAAATATGGGCTAATACGATATTACTAAGTATCGTATTGAAGTCTAATACGATACTACGGCGCGCGCTAAGTGCTTTTATGAAACTAAGGATTGCGGGATCGCGGCACCGCGCGACAGCGGAGAAGAAGTAAAGCAGGGCTTAATTCGCAGATACGAAGATAAACGAAAAGCCGTTTTGCTTCACAAGCGCGAGATGGGCAGATGCCAGAAATACGGCGAGCGTAGAGGCTGAGCTTACAGCTCCCCTTCAAGCTTTAGGTGGTCCCAGGCCTTGAGGAAGGCGTCGTGATGCTCCTGATGGAAGAGCATGAGCTGGACTACTCCCGGTAAATCGTTCTCGCGAATCCACCTGGAAATCGTCGGCAGCATCGCTTTGGCGCATTCTTCCAGCGAAACGCCGCCTATGCCCGCTCCCAGCGCAGGGAAAGCGATGGAATCTATGCGGTTATCCTTAGCCAGCGCCAGCGCTCCCATGGTACACATGCGCACTGCTTTTGGCGTGGCATCGCAGCCTAGTTCCATTGTGGCCGTGTGTATGACGTATTCCGCGTGAAGTTTTCCGCCGCCTGTGAGCACAGCTCCGCCCGGGCGGATGGGGGCTTGCGCCCTAGCCTCTTTCTCAATCAGTTCGCCGCCGCGCGATTTCAGGGCGCCGGCTACGCCCGAGCCCATCCAAAGCTCGGTGTTGGCCGGGTTTACAACCGCTTGCGTCTTGGCAAGCGAGATGTCGCCGATTTGTATAATAAGCCTTCCGGGAATAAGTTCCACTTAGTTCTCCAATCAACGAAACAGCCCTAATTTACCCCAATAGCCGCACTTCTACAATAGCAGCCCTAAAATACTGATAAAATACGGTGTGATCCATCGGGGTGAACACTATGTTTGAAGACCAGATACGGAGCAACATCAACCGCACCTGGGGCCTGATACTTGGCTTCATTGTTTTCTTCACGGTCTTTATCGCAGCGATAGGCGTCGTCGCGGGCGAGTATTACGGCGATAACTCTCTCGCCGGCATCTTCCTGGTCGGCGCGTTCATCTTCTCCATCCTCTCAAGCTGGTTTAGCTACTACAACTCGGACAAGCTCGTCATTTCCTCCGTAGGTGCGAAGCCAGCCGACCCCATTCTCCACCAGCGCTTCATCAACATGGTTGAAGGGCTTTCCATCGCCGCAGGCTTGCCTGAGCCACCGCGGGCGTATGTCATGGACGACCCTTCGCCCAACGCATTCGCCACCGGCCGCGACCCCAAGCATGCTGCGATTGTCGTAACGACCGGCTTGCTGGACATGATGGGGCGCGACGAGCTGGAAGGCGTGCTAGCGCACGAGATGAGCCACATCAAGAATTACGACATCCTTCTCGCCACTATCATCAGCGTGCTCGTGGGGACGGTTATTATCATCAGCCAGTTTCTCATGCGCTGGATGTGGTACGGCGGGGGGGAAGGGGACGCCGGGACAGCAGTGGCGGCGGAGTTGGAATGCTCATCATCCTGGCTGTCGCTATCCTGTTCATCATCCTCGCGCCGATCGCTTCGCAAATAATCCAGCTTGCCGTATCGCGCAAGCGCGAGTACCTGGCGGATGCGTCGGGCACAAGCCTCACGCGCCTGCCTGAAGGATTGGCCAGCGCTTTGGAGAAGATATCCAACTATGCGACGCCAGTGAAGCGTGCCTCCAAGGCGACCGCGCACATGTTCATTGAGGATCCCTTCAAGAAGCCCAAGCGCGAAGGCATGCTAGCGACGTTGTTTTCCACGCACCCTCCAATATGGGACCGCATTGAACGCCTCCGCGCTATGTAGGCTTCCGGCTAAGGAAAGCCTCAAGGCGCGACAGTCCTTTGCGGATATCGTCTTCGGACGTGGTTAGCGAAAGGCGGAAATAGCCCTTGCCGTGCGGGCCGTAAGCCGAGCCAGGGCCGACGACGAAACCCTCGGTTTCCAGCAAATCTCCGGCGAACTTGATGTCGTCGCCTCCCCACGCCTCCGGCAGCTTACACCAGAAATACAGCGTCGCCTTGGGGTTGGGATGCCAAATTCCCATCTTATCCAGCGCCTGCGCCACCATATCGCGCCGCGCTTTGATGCGCTTGCGGTTTTCGTTCAGGAAGCCATGCATCTCGTCATGCGCCAGCGCGCGCGCCAGCGCCATCTGGATAGCGTTGAACTGGCCTGAATCCACATTGCTCTTGATTGTCAGCAGCGCATTCACCAGCTTTGCATTTCCTGTGGCCCATCCTATGCGCCAACCGGTCATGTTCAACGTCTTGCTAAAGCTGTTGAACTCCAGGCAGCGCTCCATCGCCCCTGGGATCTCCAGTATGGACATCGGCCGGTCTTGTTCGTTGAAGTAGATCTCAGTGTAGGGATTATCTGAAAGCACCGCCAGGTCGTATTTCTCGGCAAACGCAAGCAGTTCAACGAAAAATTCCCGTGGCGCGCAGGCGCCGGTGGGGTTATTGGGATAATTCACGTAGATGAGCGTTGCCCGGCGGGCGACATCGTCTGGTATGCTCCCCAGGTCGGGAAGGAAACCATTCTCCTGGGTAAGCCCGAGAAAGTGGATTTGCGCGCCTGCATACAGGCTGTTTGTGTTGTAAACGGGGTAGGCCGGCTCCGGTATAAGCGCTACATCTCCAGGATCGCAAAGTGCCCAGGCAATGTGCGCCACGCCTTCTTTGCCCCCAAGAAGCGTCATTACTTCGGTTTGCGGGTCAACCACCACGCCGAACCTCGTCTTCATCCAGCCTGCAACCGCCTGCAGATACTCCGGCAGGCCTTTGTAATCAGGATAGCGGTGGAAGCCGGGATGGCGGATTTCCTCCTGGAGGAGGTCAAACATCCAGTCGGGCGGGGGTAAGTCAGGGTCGGCGATGCCCATGCTCACGACGTCCAGGCCGCGCGCTTTGGCTCGCGCCCGCGCCCGGTCGATCTCCGCAAACAGGTAGGGCGGCTGCTCAGTGACTCTGCGGCTCAGTTTCATTCGGCAAACCCCATTGTGAATTCACATAAACACCTTATCAACAAGATGTTCCACGTGGAACATTCAGCTCTTATCCAAGTTGCGGGCCTCGGCTTCTGCCAGCCATCCCTTGCGCAGCTTCTCAGGCGGGACGCTGGACAGATACGGCTTGATGTCCAGCACCGGCGTGCCGTCAAGCATATCCACGCCGCGCACCCGAAGCACGCTGCCTTCGCGCCCCAACAGCTCAACTACGGTCAGGCCGATGGGGTTGGGGCGGTTGGGGGAGCGAGTGGAGAATACGCCGTGCTCGCGGTCGTCGCAAGGCGGTTTAACCTTCATCTCCTTCCCGCCGCCTTCCAGCCGGTCGAACACCCAAATGATATACAGGTGGGACATTCCCTCAATATCCGCCAACCCATCCTCGTATTCGGGGAACAGGTCAATAACGCCTTCTTCGGGATGTTCCGCTCCCAGCCCTTTGGGAACTTCTTTGTCGTGTGTGAATTGGCTGCGCACGAACCCGATCGGGAACATTTCATACATATACGGCACGTTGTTCACGCCGCCAATGATAGCATCCCCGAAGGCTATGCGAAAGAACGCTCGCAGTGAATCACCTTTCCGCAGACGTGCAGCTCACCTTGCCGTTCCGGCGGAACCGCCACCGGCTCGTACCGGCTGTTGCACGGCTGGAGAATCACTAGCTCGCCTTGCATGACCAGGCGCTTGATGCTGTGTTCACCGCCGTTGATCCGCACGACACAGACATCACCGCTTTTCCACTGGCTGCGCGGGCTCACGACAACAATATCGCCCTCAAGGATGCCCGCATCGGACATGGAATCGCCGTGCACGCGCAGCGCATAAGCTTCGGGGTCGCCGTGAAGCCTGCTCTTGTGAATCAGCACGCGCTCGCGGTCATCTTGTGGCGCAGGTTCGGCGGCAGCCATGCCAAACGAAGCGGGGACGCTTGAATAAAGTTGGACGCTGCGGTATTCCATGCCAACAGCGCTTCCGGATTGCCGCGTCAGCTCTCCCGCCACTTCCCAAAGCTTTTCGGCGATAGTGCGCTGCCGGTCGCGGCAGCCGTCTTCGTCGTCTTTGATGAAGCTTTCAGGGGTGAGGTATCCCGCAGCCGCAAGTAGCCGCGTGTAACTCGCGCCGGGCAGCGTTTCCGCCAGCCTTTTCAGTACCAGCAGGCTGGGGCGGCGGATGATGCCACGCTCTATTTGGGAGATGTATGAGTGCGACACGCCTGCCTTTAGCGCAAGCGCGCGCGCCGAATATCCCATCGCCAGCCTTTCCCGAAGCACCAGCCCGCGCAATTCGCCTATTGCCCTGGTTTCATTCATCAAAGACCATGGTATAATACTATACGTTATTTGTCAATAGTAGGCGCAATCATGCGCCACCGCCAGTAGGAACCAGATGAATAAACATGATATTGATTGCCTAATTGCCGGGCTGCGAAGGTCAATTCCCAATTTCTCGTTACTTGAAGCGGCCTCAACCGGCGCGTGCAATGTGACCGAAATCGCGCAGAGAATGGGGATAACTGCGGCCCACTTGCGCGTCAAGCTTGCGCGCGCACGTGATGCTGCAAGGAAAGAGTTGGCCGGCATGTGGTTTGACGAGCTGTTGCCCGAAGATGAGATTTCAGCGCGAAAGCTTTGATTGAGCGTCCAGTGCGGCGTTGACCTCGGCGTCGGCTTCCTTGTTCGCTTCACGCGGCACAAGCATCAGCCGCAAGTGCGGAAACCGCGCAATCTCTGCGAGCGCTTCCTGCGCAAGTCCGCGCAGGTCTTCGTCTTTTACTTTGAACATGCCGATGAGCTGGTTGTAGATAAGGCTTGAGTCGGTCTTCAAGACGATGTGCCGCTCATGCGCGCCGCGCTCGCCAAGCATCCTCAGCGCAAGCAATACTCCCCTGTATTCCGCCACATTGTTGGTTGCGTCGCCGATGCATTCTCCGCGCGAAATGGTGCCTTCATGCGGATCGCGCACGACTGCTGCTGCTGCCGCCGGCCCTGGATTGCCCCGGCTCCCGCCGTCAACGCTGGCGACAATCGCCCCTCTGGGGATGGCGCCGTCGAGCTTGCGCGCGCACTCGTCATGCGGCATCTTCTGGCCGTCGGGCTTGTGCTTTACCGCCGTTTTGCCAAGCACTAGCGCCATTGCCGCGATCGCGCGCCCTTCGCCGATGTCGCCCATTCCTTCAAAGCTGCGCGCCTTCACGCTAACATCAGCTTCATCCAGTGACAGCAGCTTCGCCATGTTCGCGCGGATAGCATCGTAATGCGGTGATAGTTTCGGCGCTTCAGCGATGATGGTAATGTCCACCTGCTCCAGCGTCAGCCCCGCCTTGGCGGTCATCGCGCATGTGCGCTTCACGAAGTCGGAGCTTGGAACATCATTGAAGAGCCCCTGGCCCAGGGGAAATTGCACGCCTATATCGAGAAGCCCCGCCGCAGCAAGCATCGCATCGACCACTGCATGCAGGACGACGTCGCCGTCGGTCTCTGAGGCAAGCCCGAATTCGCAAGGAATGCGCACTCCGCCGAGAATCAGCGGCACGCCGGGCTTCGTGCGGTGGATGTCAAAGCCGCTTCCAATGCGCATGCGGTGTTCTTCACGCATCGCCAAGCTCTTCTATATACGCTTCGGCAATGGCAAGGTCTACCGGGAAGGTAATCTTGATGTTACCGCGCTCGCCGGGGACAGCCCTTAGCTTATAGCCGCCGGCAAGGAAGGCGCTGCCGTCGTCGGTGTATTTGTCCACCTGCGCGCCCAGTATCTCCCTGACCATACGGTATTCCGAAGTGACAAATCCCTGCGGCGTCTGCACGAGCATCAGGTCCGCGCGCGGGATGTAGTTTGCGGGGTTACCGCACGCATCTTCGCGCAGGATGGAGTCTGCCGGGCTGATGACGGGCACGATGCCGATGCCCGGCTTCACTGCAGTATATACGCGCTTGTAGAGGCTTTCGCTGGCAATGGGCCTATCTGCGTCATGGATGAGCACGGTATGGCTCTTCGTGCGCTTCAGGGCGAGGCCTACTGATGATGAACGGCTGTTGCCCCCTTCAATAATCACTATGCTCGCCGGGTCCTTGACCGACTTCATCACTGTTTCCAGGGTCTTTTCCACTTCCGACCTGAGCAGTGCATTGCAGGCTACTATCACCTGGGTGACGAAGGGCAGGGAGATCGCGGTTTGCAATGTATAGGCGACCACCGGCCGGCCTTTTATCAGCGTCAAGAGCTTCGGGACGGCCAACCCGAAGCGCTTGCCTACTCCGCCGGCGAGCAGAATTACGCACACATCGCTTTTCGCATCAGTAGCCATCAGCGTATCCCGTTATACATGGTCTTTGAGCACTTTGCGGACGCGCCCGAAAATGAGCCTGCCCGCGACCGTCTGCATGATTGAGGTTACCTCAATTTCACACACGCTGCCGATATGCCGGACGCCTTGTTCAATGACGACCATGGTCCCGTCGTCAAGGTAGCCGACGCCCTGGCCTGTTTCCTTCCCCTCGCGGATGACGCTTACGATGAGCGACTCGCCGGGAATGACCATTGGCTTCACCGCGTTGGCAAGCTCGTTAATGTTCAAGACGCGGATGTCGCGTATGCCCGCCACGCGGTTCAGGTTGTAATCGTTGGTTACGACTTCGCCGCCAAGCTCTTCTGCAATCAGCATAAGCCTGTCGTCAACCGAGACTTTCTCCTGGTCGTAAACGGTGTCATCGTAGATATGAATCGGGTTGGGCGCAGTTTCTTGCAGGTTCTTGAGTATTTCCAGCCCGCGCCGCCCTTTCAGGCGCTTGATTTGGTCAGCCGAGTCGGCAATGAGCTGCATCTCGCGGATAACCGAGTTGGGAACGATGAGGAGCCCCGGGATAAAGCCGCTGCGCAGGATTTCAGTGATGCGCCCGTCAATAATGACCGACGTGTCTAATATGCGCGGACGAATGTCTATGTTATAGCGCGACATTATGCTCTCGCGGCTGCTTTGCGGGTAGAAGATGTTTGTCGCGATGAAGCTGCCGAGATAGCCGAAGGTGAGCAGGAACAGCGCGTTTAGCAGCACCAGCACGAATTCGGAGTTCCAAAAACTCCTCGGTAGGCGGCTCAGGTAGAAGAATAGCGGGATGTTCGCAAGCAGGAACGAAATCAGTATCCCGCCAAGAAATCCCAGCGAGCCCGCAACGAAGCGCTGCCGTGAAATGCCGCGAAGCTCCTTCTGGACGTTCTTGCTCAAGGCGGTGAGTCCCATCTCTGCGAACGGCGCCAACAGGTATCCGAACACCGCGCCGCATAGGATCAGCACGATGCCGAAGCTTTGGAGGTCGTTTAGGTTGGCGGTGGCTTCCTTGCCTTCCTGGAAAAGGGGAGGGATGGTGTTGGAGTATTCCTTGAGGATGTCCTGCCAGTTGACAATGGGCTGGCCGAACAGGTTGGAAATGTAGAATCCAACTGCCGCGCCGAGCATTGCCCCGACGATGGACGAAAACAATCTTGCAACAAGTCCTCGCATCCCCAGTGAGTATATAACCTTTACAGGTTTGGCGCGAATCGCCACGCCAGTTTAGGCTATAATAGGAACGCCCATGGGGGCCATATTATGAGCATACGCCGCGACAGGATAAACCGAAAGCGGAATTCCCGCGTCCTGGGGCTAGTCATCGTCAGCCTGTTCGCGGTCGCCGCCATACTAATTATCTACAGCATCATCGTTGTCGTGCGCTCGTTCACCGGCGGCGCCGCGCCTGAAGTCACCGTTCCCAACCTTGCAGGGCTGACCGTAGAAGATGCCGAGGGGAAGCTAAACGCGCTGAACCTGGGGCTGGAGATTGTGGAAAACGCGCCGTCCGACAAATATCCCGCCGGCGCCATCGTGAGCCAGGTTCCCATCGCCGGGGCGGTGGTGCGCGAGAACAAGCAGGTGAAGGTGATACGCAGCCTGGGCAAGGCAAGCCTCACTGTGCCCAAGGTAATCGGGCTTAGCTTTGACAACGCGCAGCGCAAGATCGCCGAGGCAGGCCTGACGCTCGGCGTCGTCCAGAAAATCTACACGAAGAAGTTCGCCCGTGGCAGCGTCATAACGCAAGTGCCCGAGCCGGAGAAGGTCTTTACTTCGCCGGTGAAAGTTGATGTCACCATCGCGTTCGCTGACGGCGACTACAAGGCGACAATGCCCGACCTCGCGGGCAAGGACTTCCGCACCGCGGAGAACATGCTCTACAACTTGAACCTGCTCGTTAGCAAGGTGACTTACGAGATGTCCTCAAGCGCAGGCATGGGCGAGGTCATCAAGCAAAAGCCCGAAGCCGGCACTGCGCTTTCGCCCGGAAGCGGCGTTGAGCTTGTCGTCGCCATATCGGCCGTGATGGCGAAGAAGGATGCGCAGGACTTCCGCTTCACCTTCCGCCTCCCCAGCGGGCTGCCCGCTGGCAAGCTGCGCGTGGAGATTGAAGATGACCTCGGGAAGCAGGACGCATACACCGGCGATGTCGAGCCCGGCGACACCATTGAGCAGCAGCTCCACGTGAACGGCCATGCGAAGATACGCGTGTATTTAGACGGCTCGCTTCTCAGGGAGGATAAGATTTGAAACTTGCGCCCTCAATCCTTGCCGCCGACTTGTTCAATTACCAGCAATGGATGAAGCAGATAGAAGCCGCGAAGTGCGAGTTCCTGCACTTTGACGTGATGGACGGGCATTTCGTTCCCAACCTTACATTCGGCCCGCCCTTCATCGCGCAAGTCAGGAAGCTGACAGCCGTGCCCTTCGACGTGCACCTGATGGTGGAGAACCCCGAAGACTACCTTGCCCCGCTCGCCGAGCTGGGCGTTGAACTGCTTAGCTTCCACATTGAGGCCGAGCGTTATTCGCCAAGGCTCTTGAAGCGCGTCCAGGACTACGGGATGCTCGCGAGCGTCGCCATTAACCCGCAAACGCCGCTGACCGCGATTGAAGACGTGCTGCCGCTATTGGATAACGTGATGGTGATGACGGTTGACCCGGGCTTTTACGGCCAGCCGTTCATTGAGACGATGTTCCACAAGCTTGAGAAGCTGCACGCATACCGCGAAGACCGCGAGCTTGTGTTCAGCATTGAAGTTGACGGCGGCGTCAGCGAAGACAACATGGAGACGCTGCGCCAGCTAGGCGTGGACATGGTCGTCGCAGGCAAGGCTTTCTTCCAGGCCAAAGACCCCGTCCTCTTCGCCGCCCACGTCCACGGAAGCCGCCGCCGATTCCACGCGTAACTTATACTCGTAGATTCCACGCGTTAGTTCAACTTGTAGGCGGGACTTTAGTCCCGCTCTGGAAATCCGGAGTCCGGTTGAAGGGCGTGGGTTTATCCCCCGCCGTCTGGACTCCTGTCTTGGTGGCACATGCGTCTCGCTTGTGCGCATTGAGCGCACAGCCGGAACGGTTGTGACACCAACCGGATTCCATAGTGGGGCTGGAAAAGCCCCACCCCCGACCGGAGTGGAGACTTCAGTCCCCGCTAGAGGAGTAGTGTGGACTAAAGTCCACACCCCGTAAATAAATTCCAGACGGCGGCCCACGGGTGGCCGCCCTACAGCAAACTCCAGAGCGGCACTGAAGCAAGCCAGCCTTCGGCTGGTGCCGCCTACAAGGCTAAGTATCTAGTCGAGTACGCCGGGCTAACTAGCCCGGCTGTGATATGTGTCTTCCCCTCTCGATTTCACAGCAGACCTTCAAATAGCACGCCTTTCTCGCCATAGAGCCGAACGTAAAGAATATAGGGCGGTGCGTGCGGATTACTCGTATACGAAGAATACTCGTCAGCGGGCTTATCAAATAGTGGATCGTTATATCGACTTTCTTCCCTGTAAGAGTAGTAGCATAGCCCCACTCTTCGCCTGGCAAGTGGTAACCCATACAAATGCTGTATCTCCACCAATAATCAACGTCATGATCAAGCTTGATCAAGGCTCTTATCTCCTCTCTAGATAACCGCTTGATATACATATTCCCCGGACTGAAAGTAGAGCAATCCGTCTTGATTATCTTGCCGCTGACTGGGCTTACGACACCACGGATGAATGCGCGCTGCCCCATTGGGTTACTTTCAATAAAGAAATATCGAAATGGCTTTTCGCTAAACGACCATACCCCTAGTTCTAGCTTCTCCTGGAAACTCGAAGATTTCTCAGCAGCCATACAACACAAGCTTAACCCGC
>CAVVLL010000012.1:0-186478 GCA_963749125.1 uncultured bacterium | reverse complement strand
GTTCAATAGTCCAAAATCAAAACAGCTTTCCTCCCACCACAGCCTCGAGCTCCGCGATATTCTTCTGGTATTCGACCCTGGCCGTGCTCGCCTGCAGTTCGGCATTGCAGAGTGTGACCTGGCTGTCGAGCAGCATGAGAAAATCAACCGAGCCCACCTGATAGCCCGCAATGGCGGAATCGAGCGACTGGGTCGCCTGCGGGATAATGCCGTGCTCATACAGCTCGATGAGCTCGGTTTCACGGGCCTGTTTTGCCATGAGGTCCCGTATTTTATACTGAACTTCGTTTGCCAAAGCCCTGTATTCAGCCTTTGACTGCTCGATCATGAGATGGGTTTCGGCAACTTTTTTGTTTTGCTTGCTGCGGAACCATATGGGCACATTTACTCCCACAACCACGCTGAACACATCAGGGCGCTCCGTCTGCTGATTCAGCTCCCGCATTGTAACCAGGCTCGATGTGCCGTCAGCCTCGGTCATTACCGTAGGCTGTGCGCCTGTTTTGTGAGCATTTTCGCGCTGGCCGTAAGCGCCCGTCACCATGATTTCCGGCACATATGATCTTTTGGCAAGCCTATAGTCGGCCTGATTACGATCAATCATCTCCTGCAGGCTCTGAAGCCCGGGGTTTCCTGCTTTGGCTGCTACGGCAAGCTCCGCCTCGGTCCGGGTGATTTTGTGCTGCTTGAGCACGGGCTCGCCAAGAAGCGGAGCCGAGTCGTCGCGTGACAACAGCCGGTTGAGCTCAGCGATAATTGTCGCCTTCTGCTGTTTGAACATAATGAGGCGCTCGATAAAATCCCCAGTGCTCAACCTGCGCCTTCAGCACATCCTGCTGCTCGGCCTTGCCGACGGCATATTTTGCCTGGGCGATATCGACGAATTGGCTGAGCAGGCCCCTGTTCTTTTCCGCCGTGCCGATATGGCGGTTGACCAGATACAGCTCGTAGTAGGCTTTTTTGACTTCACGGGTGATCAGCAGGCGTGTGTACTCGTGCATCCGGTCGGCGTTTTTTGCCTCCTGAATGGCGATTTTCTCCTTCAGCGACGTAATGCCCGGAAACGGGATAGCCTGTGACAGCGCCACCTCTTTCATAGTCATATCAATTTTGGAAAAGTCGGCATCATCGGCAGGCACGTTACGCACGCCGACTTCAAGCCGCGGGTCCTCCCAGGATTTCGCCTGCGGCGGACGCTCCCAGAGGGCTTCCCGCTTTTTCTGTGAGGCCAGAATATCGGGATTTGCTTCGAGCGCCTCCTTTACGAGTTCGTCAAGATCGAGCACGGCCGGGGCCGTACCATGGTGGCCGGCATGATAAGCCGCGAATCCCCTGACGCAAAGAAGCAACAGAAGGCAGATACAAAAAAGGAAGTATTTCATGGGCTCACCTGCCGATCTATTGTGATAGGTGCTGGTAGCCGAAAAACGTAAAAGGGCGCCTGTTCTTGAAGTCGGTCCAGGTAATCCCGACTCCCTGAATTGTTACCCCAGTGGCTATACCGCTCATAACGGTAAGGATATCGCTTGTGTCGATCAGGTCGTCCTGTGCTTCGATGAGCCGCGCAGCGCGCCACATCGGGGCATTGAGCACAAGATAATAACCTGCAAAAAAACTGCCTGCGGTAAAATACAGGCCATAGCCCGTGCCGTCCATAACCGATACGTAAGCCCTTGAGCTAAACGTCAGCTCGGTATTTTGTGTGCCATCCTGATAGTATAAATAGCAAACATACATTTTGCCCCGCACAGTGGTTGTTGCATTGTCCTGAGCGCAGGCGATGTCTGCCTGGAGCATTATTCCGGCAAGCATGATGCCCGTGATGAGAATGCTAAATCTTTTTAGTTGCATGTGCCCTCCTGTAATGACCGTGAGCGGCAGCAGCCGCACCGGTTCGAATGTGGTTTCACTGACTCACGCAGGTTCTGCATACAGCGATATTAAAAATAATGCACCAGTTTGCTGCGGGCATTTTTCAAGCTGCGTTGAGCCATCCAGCACTTAAGGCTAATATGACGAAGTACCCAGATTTATTCCGGTTTAAATTTTTTTTGAAAATATACCACAAAAGGATAAAAGGGTAAGTTTTTTATCCTTAAATAAGGAGGGACCTGTGGAGAAGATAGAGGTGTTTGACCGTGCGGGGCGGTGGTTTGTCGGCAGTCGCCGGGGTGCTGCAGAAAGTGGCGCCGCCGGGGCTGTACGAGAGGGGGGCAGTATGCTGTATGTGCCGTTTCTTTTTGAGCTCTGCAGCAATGGAGCAGGCGGCGCCATCCCTGCCGTAGGGGTTGGGGCCGCTGCTGCAGGAACAGTCGCCGGCTGAAGAAGCTGTCTGTAAGAACAGGACATCAGTCCGGTCCGGCGCCTGCCGCGGGGAGCAGCAGCAGCACTTGCATGCATCGCCTGTGCAGCAGCATGGCGTACGCATTGCCAGAGCGCCGGCCGGCTGGAAGAAGTTTGCCAGAATTGCCAGCGCGGCAGCAAGTACTATGGTTTGGATGCTGCGGGTGTTCATCGTATTCTTGACATCGGAATATTTTTAGTTTACTTTAATAGTATACCCTGGGGGGGTATTGTATGTCAAGGGGGCAGGGAGATAAATTTATGATAAATCCAGTGGTTAAAAAGGAGGCGCTCACGAGGCTCAGGCGGGTCGAGGGACAGGTTCGGGGCATCATGAAGATGGTGGAGGATGAAAAATACTGCATCGACATTATAAACCAGCTTACCGCAGCGGAAAAAGCGCTCAGCGGCGTGGCGCGCATTGTTATGAAGCGCCATGTGGAGAGCTGCGTGAGCAGCGCTATCGTGCAGGGCAGGGGGCAGAAAATGATCGACGAGCTGATCGATGCGGTATTTAAAATTTCAAACAGAAAATAGAAGCGGAAAGGACATTCTATGGAAAAGAGACTGAGCGTTGAGGGCATGACCTGCCAGCACTGCGTCAAGCGCGTCACGAAAATAATCGAAAAGGCCCCTGGTGTATCGGGCGTTCAGGTGAGCCTTGAAAACAAAGAGGCGTTATTTATCTTTGATCCGGCTGTTACCAATGTGCCCGACATCGTGAAAGCCATAAATGATTTCGGCTTTACAGCAGCGGAGAAGGGATGATTGGAGGAGAAGCCGAAATCTAGAAGTCAGAAGTCAGAATCCAGGAGCCAGAATAAAATATAAAAAAACATCTTGATTCCGGCTGTTGGCTTCAGTACAAGCATTTTCTGAATTCTGACAACTGGCTTCTGAATTCTATTCATTATTAATACTATGATTCAAACCGAAACCATACCCGTCTACGGCATGATGTGTGAGCACTGCGTGAAAGCCGTTACCCTGGCTCTGCAGGACATTGACGGCGTTCAGGGCGCGCACGTGTCGCTAGAGGCCAACAGCGCCACAGTGACCTTTGATGATGCGATAGCAAGCCTTGAAAAATTCCGGGAGGCCATTGTTGAAGAAGGCTACAGTCTTGTGCCTGTTCAGGAGGAGGTCGCATCTACTGAAGCACCGGAGCCATCCGGAGAAGCGGGTATAAAGGCACCTGACTTAGATACCGTTATTTCCCATTTTGCCATTAGCGGCATGTCATGCGTGAATTGTTCTGCCGCCATTGAAAAGGGTTTCAGGAACTATCCGGGCGTCATTAAGGCTACTGTCAACTTCGCCATCGAAAAGCTCACGGTTGAGCATGTCGCCGTCGGTCAGCCCGCAGGACATCATCGCGAAAGTGCAGGACCTCGGGTATGCGGCGTCAACCGATGTCAGGCAAAGGATGACGCTGCCATTGCCCGGAAGGAGAAGTTCCGCTTTCTATTCGCCCTCTGCCTGACCGTGCCGCTGGTCGTGCTCATGTACACCATGCCCTTCGGCCATGTGGGCACCAACTATGCAATGTTTGCTCTTGCAACGCTCGTGCAGATCGTTTCTGGCCGCACCTTTTATGAGGGCGCCTACCATAGCTTGAAAAATTTTTCCACCAACATGGATGTGCTTATCGCTCTGGGCATAACAGCAGCCTATGGCTACAGCGTCATATCGCTGTTTGTCCTGGATCCTCATGCCCATGCCTTTTTCGACAGCTCGGCCATGCTCATTACGTTTATTCTGCTCGGTAAGATGCTTGAAGCCCGGGCTAAGGGCAAAACCGGGCAGGCGCTTGAAAAGCTCCTGTCGCTGCAGGCCGACAAGGCCCGCGTGCTGGTAAACGGCAGGGAGGATATGGTGCCGGCAACATCGGTCAGAGTCGGCGATCTGGTGCTTGTGCGGCCGGGAGAGAAGATTCCCGTGGACGGTGAAATCGTTGAGGGGCAGACAAGCGTTGACGAGTCCATGATAACGGGTGAATCGATGCCTGCTGAGAAGCCGGTTGGCAGCCCAGTCACCGGAGCCACCATCAACAAGTCCGGCGCCATTACGGTTCGGACCAGCCGCGTGGGTTCGGACACGCTTCTGTCGCAGATAGTCAGAATGGTTGAAGACGCCCAGGCCGACAAGGCCCCTATCCAGCGGCTTGCAGATATGGTCTCAAACTATTTCGTCCCGATTGTTGTCGGTGTGGCTCTTATCACGTTCTTCCTCTGGTATGCCGTGCTCCCCATCGAGCCTCCCGCAGGAGCAACCAGGTTTCTGTTTGCCTTCCAGCTGATGATCGCCGTGCTTGTTATTGCGTGCCCCTGCGCTCTGGGGCTTGCCACGCCCACAGCCATTATGGTAGGCAGCGGGGTGGGCCTGAGCCGGGGCATACTGTTTAAGCGGGCATCGGTGCTTGAGAATATCGCACGGCTGGATGTGATACTGTTTGACAAGACAGGCACCATAACCAGGGGGCAGCCGGAAGTTGTGGGTATCTATCCCGCACCCAACGGCTCGACACTCGACCTGCTTGCAATGGCTGCAAGCGCCGAGGGACAGTCAACCCATCCCCTTGCCGAGGCCGTGATGCGCAAGGTAAAAGAACTTGGCGTATCATTCAAAAAAGGAGAGGACGCCAGCGAAACCAGCGGATCGGGCATTCAGTGCTCGCTTGAAGGCGATACTATCAGGGTGGGCAAACTTTCTTTTGTCTACAGCGGCGGCGCGCTTCCGCCGGATGCCGAAGCCCTTGTGCAGAAGCTTGTCGCTGACGGTCTCACGCTTATGTTCATATCGCGCAATGATGACGTTGTCGGCATGCTCGCTCTTTCCGATACCGTCAAGGACGATTCTGCCGCCGCCATCAAACGGCTGCACCGCATGGGCATCCGGACGGGCCTCATTTCCGGCGACAACCATGCGGCAGCTCATGCCGTGGCAAAAGCAGTGGGTATCGATGAGGTGTCTGCAGAGGTTTTGCCGGAGGATAAAATTACTATAGTGAAGAAGTGGCAGGAGCAGGGCATGAAGGTCGGCATGGTGGGCGACGGCATCAACGACGCGCCGGCCCTGGCGCAGGCCGACATCGGCATTGCCATCGGTTCGGGTACGGATGTGGCAAAGGAGACGGGCGACGTGGTGCTGGTGAAAAGCAGCCTCATGGATGTGGTTCGCGCCATCCGCCTTGGCCGCAAAACGCTCAGGACAATCAAGGAGAATTTTTTCTGGGCCTTATTTTATAATATTCTGATGATCCCCGTTGCCGCGGGCCTGCTGTATCCGGTTAACGGACTGGTGCTCAAGCCCGAGTGGGCATGCATAGCAATGTGGTTCTCATCGATTACCGTTGTCACGAACTCGCTGCTGCTGAAGCGTTTTGAAAATAAACTTACATAATTTTCAAAAGGAGCGCCCGTCATGTCAGATGATGAAATCCTGTGCCATCAGTGCGGCAAAGACCTGGTGATGAAGTTCATTGAGCTTAAGGATTTGGTCTTCTGCTCTACCGCCTGCTTTGAACAGTTCAGAAATTCCATGAGCAGAAGAGATTTTTTCAAGCGCTACGGCGACAGCTACAGCCCCGACGAGCAGCACTGGGTCCCCAAGTACTCAAACGATTATGTGAAGATGTGCGGCTACTGCCCGGCAAAGCTGTCAGAGGCCTGCCGCAATGAGCTTGATCTGAGCGGCGTGTATCATGATGAATTTTCGGAAAGCTCATCGATCCACTGGTGCTGCCATGCGCTGTTTGTGCTGAGCTCATCCCTCTCAGACGGCACCGTGCCGTATGCAACCGCGCAGAAAATCCAGAAGCATGCCGAAGAGCTGACTCGAAAGGCAGGCATTAAGGGAGTAACCCCCGTTATCGTGAGCAATGCATTCGCCGATCTTGCAGGGAACTTTGAATATAAAAAATTGCCTGAGCATCCGCCTGAAGTGAAAACGCTCGGCATGAGCCATGCCGCGGCTTGCCTGCTGTGCAGCCCTGATTTTGCCCGGCAGTGCGAGGCGCAGGTGGAGAAAGAGTTTAAGCTTGTTGAGGATGCCAAAAAGCAGCTGCACGGCCTGTGGTGCGCCCACACGGTTCAGTCACTGGCGGAAATACTGATTGACAGGGAAAACGGCATGGAGCTGATAGGCAGGATAGCCCCCCTCGCCGAACAGGTAGCCCGCGAGAAGGGCCACCCGGGCGTCATCACGCGAGATTTATTTATTGCCCTTGGCCGCTGCGCCCCGGCATAATCCCATCGCCTGTGGCGATTGGTTTATGAAGAAGGCAGCTCGAACACGGCGTGTTGCAGCTTACGCCCTTTCAGGGCTACATTAAGCTACCCGCAATGCGGGTGGTTGTTGACTTCAAAGTGTTTTAAAAAAAGGCTGCAACCATGTTCATCGTGGCGTGTTTAAATAAACGGTTATTGGCCACCGCGTACATGACATGCATGGTTTGCTTATACTGCGGCGTATCCTGGTGATGCCTTTTATTTGACAGCCATCGCGGGCGGATCAATAATAAAACATCCCTTGCTTTTGCAAATTTACTTATATAGTCTACGGGCTGCAATGGCTAAATATACTACACCCTGTTGACTGTTTGCAACAATCGGTGCGCCAGCAAGAATTCGCACTCATTATTTATTTTTTCACACAGGGAGGATGTCATGAAGAAAAGAACAGCTCTTTTAGTGCTTGCATGGAGCATGATTTTTTGCATGGTTGCCTCAGTGGCCCAGGCTGCTCCGTCGGCGCTTAATCAGGCAGTGGCGCGCAACCTTGCCGCATCGCTTCGTTACGATTTGCAGATTGCAGATCAGCAGCCGGAGTTGGCGCCTTTGGTAAACAGCACCTATGTGCTGCTTGACGCTCTCGAGGATGCGCTGAAAAACAAGGATGTTGAGGCAATGGGGTTTGCGGTGGAGCAGTATGCCGGCGAGGTGCAGTTTTTCCAGGCCGCCGCGATTGACACCAGTTGCCTTTTACCCCTTGCCGTTTCTCTGAGCGGATCGCTTTCGAGCATGCAGGGAATTGTTTCCAGCGGCGGAACGCCGCTGTGCATATTTATAAATCTCAGCAGTATTATATCCGATTTACTGTCCGCGACATCGGGGTACCAGATATGTGTTATCGATGGAGATACTGATCCCGCAACCGACAATGCCACTCTTGTGCAGAAACAGAAGGCTTATAGAACATTCGGATTTACAACCTCCGTAATGAATCTCGTGTTTTGCAAGCGACCGTTGACCTCTTCCGATTTTATGAGTCTTTTTCTCGAGTTCATCGGGCTCATGTAAACGGCGACCAGATTAGCTCTGCAGGTAGTGTATGAAAAAAGGCGGAACCTCAAACGGTTCCGCCTTCCAGTATCATGCTTCGCGCGGTTGGACGCACCATGGAATACAAGTCGGCCCCTTATTCCCTGCTAACGCAAGACAGAGATTTTGTATGCTGACAAAAATATTGATGTGTCTTATTACAGCCCTGCTGTTCTTTTCGGTAAGGCCAGCAGTCTCAAAAGCCGGATTGCCCGGGCATATTGAAAATTTCCTGGGCATGAAACTCGTTTTGGTGCCTGCCGGTGAATTTTTGATGGGCAGCGACGAGTCGCCTGATGAGCTTGCTAAAGCCTTTCCGCAGTGCGACCGCGAGCGCTTTCTCCTGCTCGGGGACGAGGCGCCCGTGCATAAAGTCCGCATCACGAGGCCCTTCTACCTGGGTCAATATGAAGTGACCGTCGGCCAGTTTAAAAAATTTCTTGAGAGGTCCGGCTACACGCCCGAATCAGTGGCCGACGGTACCGGCGGTTATGGCTATAACCGCGACTATGATCCTAAAAAATCCAAACGCGGGGATGCCTTCGAAGGGCGCAGTCCGAAGTATTCCTGGCGGAATCCGGGATTTAAACAGGCAGATCATGATCCGGTGGTAAATGTGACCTGGCATGATGCAGTGGCGATGTCCGCATGGCTGAGCAGGAAAGAGGGGAAAAAATACCGGCTGCCCACCGAAGCCGAGTGGGAATATGCCTGCCGTGCCGGCACCCGAACGCGCTATTACAGCGGCGATGATCCATCAACGCTGCTGAAAGTTGCCAATGTTTTTGATGCCGATACCGGGAAGAACTGGCTGCAGTGGAAGCAGTATGCCCTTGCCGGGCATGACGGGTTTGAGTTTACGGCTCCCGCCGGCAGTTTTGCCCCGAATGCCTGGGGCCTGTACGATATGCACGGCAATGTCTGGGAATGGTGTGCTGACTGGCATGCCGATACGTACTATGCGCAGTCGCCCGTTGATGATCCGCCGGGGCCCGCAACGGGTAAAGTGCGGGTGCGCCGTGGCGGTTCATGGCATACCTGGCCTTTTTACGCCCGTTCATCATACCGCAACTGGAATATGCCGGATACGCGCTACACTCTGGTCGGCATGCGATTAGTGCGCGAAGCTGATTAAAGGCTTACCGGTCAATTGTTACTCATCAGCATTGAGTGCAGATAGAGCGCCTGCCCTTTGTAGCAATAGTCTGCACCCCCTGACGCTGCCCTTATCCTCGCCGGTCTGGCCCGATATGTTTCCCGGGCAATTTCTATTGACATACGTGATCTTGTGCCTATACCTGTAAGAATG
This sequence comes from uncultured bacterium, assembly GCA_963749125.1. Lineage (GTDB taxonomy): Bacteria > 4484-113 > 4484-113 > 4484-113 > 4484-113 > JBBIJQ01. The sequence goes on along the minus strand of CAVVLL010000012.1, from coordinate 177,505 downwards.
GTTCACAGAGTATTTTTATACGGTTGTTGTATGCAGTTCAGTAAATTAATATTCACTCTGTCCATGTGCATGCTGCTGGTATGCGGCTCTGCTGCCTTTGCCGGCCTGGTGCCCGACACGGGACAATCATCTGATTTTACCTGCAACCCTCATTCGTACACGGATATGGGCAATGGTGTTATACGGGATAATGTTACCGGTCTTTTATGGCAGCAGGCAACGGCGCCGGGAATACGTGACGGCAAATATGACTGGAAGGAGGCTGGCGACTACTGCGAAAATCTCGCCCTGGGCGGCTACAACGACTGGCGCCTGCCGACAATAAAAGAATTATCAATGCTTGTCGACAGTGGTGTTACGTTTTCAGGCCAGATCAACCCGATCATTGATATGACCTATTTCCCCGAAACTGCAGCCGACTATTACTGGTCGTCGACTCCGTACTCAGGCGATCCGGGACAGGCCTGGACCGTGGATTTTTCCTACGGTGTAGTCGATTATGACACTACAACAACAAACTCTTTTTATGTTCGTGCAGTTCGCGGCGAGCAGTTTGCCAACAGTTTTATAGATAATGGGGACGGTACGATAACCGATGCCGCCAGCGGCCTTGAATGGGAAAAGCTCAACAGGTTCCGGAACCGTGACCATGGCAAAGGCAAAGTCGTACTGTGAAAAACTCAGTATCGGGGACAAAAATGACTGGCGGTTACCCACGAGAAATGAGCTGCAGTCGATTGTTGACTATGCCCGTTTTAAACCTGCTGTCGATACGGCCTACTTCCCTGACACTGTCTTCGTCCGAGTACTGGACCTCGACCAAAGTGGCCATCGACTATGCCGGTGGAGATCTCTGGTGGTTTGTGGGTTTCAACTCCGGAGATATAGGCGGTTTTTCTTCCGTGGACGCGCTCTATGTTCGCGCCGTGCGTGCCGGGCAATGCGGGCCCCGGGACAATTGTACTGATACAGACGGCGATGGGTACTTTGCCGGCGAAGGCTGTACGCCGGTTGACTGCGACGACACTGACTGGACAACTCATGAAGGATGCGAAGCAGCTCCCTGCTCCCTGACTATCGTTCCCAAACAGGTTTTCAGCAGGGGAATATTTTTTGCTCATGTTATCCCGTTCATTATCCGTGCAGACAAAGAAAGCGGCATTGAGTTCGGGACCTACTCGGTCGCATTCACTTCTGATTTCATACGCTGTCTCGCCAGCGTAAAGCTCGGTTCAAGAATTATTATCGGCTTGTACGTCTTCAATCCGTTTAAGGTGGAAAAAGGTGATACGCAAGTAAATGTTATCATCTACGGCAGCAACCCTGACATCCGGTGCGCCGATTTTACGGTAAAATAAGAGAGCACCTTCGATAGTCTGCTTGTTTGATCGATTGTCATGTGCTGAAAAGGCCCGCTGCCTGTGCCTCGGGCCTTTTTATGTTTCAGCTCTGCGGCAGGAAATATTTTTGCAGGATACTGTGCTAAGCAGTGTTTTTGATTATGCGGCCATCTAACCGCGCCCGCCTTTTCTCCAGGTAGAGCCATCTGCATGCTCACTGCCTTCAGTGCCGCAGCCGCCCCTGGCATCATTTTTTGTTTTCTAAAAAAAGAGCTGCGGCTTCAAAAAACTTTCGGGCTGCGGCCCGCAGGGCAGGGTTGCGGTCAAGGGCAGCCGTGATGCTGCCGGCATGTTCGTAATAGATGCGTGTAATCCTGCGCCCGGCTTCACTCTGGGCAAGGGGGCCGTCACGGAAAGCGCGCAGTTTTTCAAGATTCGGATTGTCATTCCCGAGCGCTGCTTTGGCCGGACATGAACTGCCGCCTGACAGCGCTGCAGGATAGCCCTGCCACCACGGGGATGTAAAACCTGCGCTTCCTGCAGTGTAGTAAACGGTAAAGCCGCTTGCGCAATCATTGAAAACATCAGCGCCCATCTCCGGCGCATTGCCTAAAAAGTATGCACCGGTCAAGCCTGAGCAGCCATAAAACGCAGCACCCAAAAGGCTCGTAACTGTTTCAGCTATGGTAATGCCGGTCAGGCCGATGCAATAAGAAAATGCCCCGTAGCCAATGCTTGTAACGCTGCCCGGAATAGTCACGCCGGTCAAACCGGTGCAATTTCTAAACGCATAATCCCCAATGCTCATAACGCTTCCCGGTATGGTAAAAGCGCCAAACTTTCCAGCCGGATACTGCATGAGAGCTGTCTTGTCCTTATTGTACAGCACGCCGTCCTGACTGCTGTAAAAAGGATTGTCCGGGGCAACATCTATACCGGTCAGACCGGTGCACAGGCAAAACGCCCCTGAGCCAATGCTTGTAACGCTGCCCGGGATGGTAACACTGGTCAAACCGGTGCAGGCAGCAAAAGCTCCTGCCTCAATGCTCATAACGCTTTCAGGGATAGTCACGCTGGACAAACCGGAGCAACCCCAAAAAGCTCCCGCTCCAATGCTCATAATGCTCCCGGGAATGGTCAGGCTGGTCAAACCGGAGGAATATTGAAAAGCATCACTGCCAATACGTACTACCGGCTTGCCATCTATATCCGCTGGAAGCTCAACTGCATCACCAGAACCGGTATATTTGATGATGGTGATAGCATCATCTGATTCCGTATATCTGAAATCTCCCCATTGCTGTGCAAGTGCCGGTGAGGGTAGAAATATAGAGACAATTAATAGCGTTTTTAACAAAAATTTTTTTAAAAACATATAAAGTGTTTAAATAAAGGTTTAATTTAAAAATAAATAGAGCATTTCTGTCCGCAAGGAGTTGAGCATTTTTTAACTATAGTTGTTATTACATATATTGTGCCAATAAGGAGAGCGTCTTTGTGGGGTGCAAGCTTAAAGAATAAAAATATTAAAATTAATATAAAATAAATCGTATAAACATTTTTTTTAATGCCGGCAATAAGAAATAATGAGGGTTTTTTATTGTGGAGGTTTAAGGGAAGAATTTTCGACTTATGACAACCTTACTACACCGTATAATGTGTTCAAAACGATTAATAGTTAGCGGATCAATTTGATCATAATGAGCACTATGCATAAAGTTAGAAAGCTTAAACTTTTTGTTCCTGTGCGTTTGGATGAATGATTTTGCAAACAATTGATCAGGGATCATGCAGGCAGGCGGGCTTAATCTTCTGCCGGAAATAGCTACTTGGAAATAATAATGGCGGAAATGCCCTCTTTCTTTACCAGAGCGGCGACCATTTTCCTGGCATCCTTGAGATTTTTGTATTTTCCAAGGCGAACGCGGTAGGTGATGCCCTTATCCGGCACCGTAATCTTTACGATATGCGGCTTATAGCCCTTGGCGGAAAGAGAGCGTGAAAAAGAAGAGGCGGCATTTTTACTTTTGAAAGAGCCAAGCTGAAGCCTATAGATGATTGACTCTGAAGCTTTCGGGGCCGGCTGCGCTGCGGCAGGCCTTGCAGGCTGCGCAGCAGCAGGCGCCGGAGGCGGAGTTTTATTTTCTGCCGAGGGTTGATAGAGCGGCGGCTTATGGCCCGGCTTTTCGGCTGCCGGGGCCGGCGCCGGTGCTTCTTGTACACCGTTTGCCGCAAGCGCTGAGATCTGCGGGGCAGGGTCTGTTTTCTTTTCCGGACCGGGCAACTCAGGCATTACATCGGGTTTATTATCCTTATCCTTTTGACCGCTGACGCTCAGCTGAGCTTTTCGGTCGTCATGGCGCACCGCATGTAGTACGTGCTTAGACTCGACACCATACTTCTTTTTGAGCTCATCCAGCCTTTCGCGGTCGCGCTCGGTAAATTCCCTTGCCACATAGCTTGACTTGCCATCGGCGCCGTCAATTTTCTCAACCGTAACTGTTAATGCCGCATCTGCCGGGGCATCTACTTTCGCCCAGCCCGATAACATGTGTTGTTCGAGAGACCAGGTCGCTTCCTCTCCGGGCTCCAGGCCCCCGGAGATCATGTAATTGAATCTGTCCTTGTACCAGGGGTCCCTTCGACCAGGACTGGCAAGCGTTGCCTCGAAGTATGCACGTGATACAGCCTGTTCGGTTTCATTCTTTACGGTTAACACTATGATGGGCTGCTTGTTGTTGAATTCCTGTTCGCGCAAGATGAACTGCGAATGTATAACCTTGAATTTTTTGAGCTGCTCATACGTGCTTTCGAACTCTACCCGCTTTGTTTCCAATGTGCGGATTTCATCTAAAGCCTGCTCACGCTTTGGATCGCTGCATCCAGCGAGCACAGTGAGCGCAACAGCAAACCAGAAAAATTTTGTACTCTTCATAGCTTTTCCTTTGTGGCATCAAACATAACATTTATATAGTATTCTGTGATTTCTTGAAATCTAAAAAACTGGTCATAAAGTACGATCTGAACGACAGATCATGTATTACAAAACCGGACATTTCTATTTACTCTTAACATGAGCTTTTTTATACGGTTGACGCCCCCATTTGTTTAGGATAATAATATTTCGAGCTTCAGGGTATCGGCTTTCCACAAGGGGGTACCGAATGAACAATACAGTCAATATACGCACTGTGAGCGCATCCACTATGGGTGCGTTTTTTTTGTTGAGATCCGACCGTTTTTCACCGGCGGCTGAGCTTTAGCATTAGGCACCATGCAATAATGATACGAAAATGTGATACGCCAGATATAGCTCGCATGTTCGCCATCATCAACGATGCCGCGCAAGCCTATAAGGGTGTAATTCCTGATGATCGTTGGCATGAACCATATATGTCCATTGAGGAGATAGAGAAAGAGATTGCCGATGGGGTCGAGTTCTGGGGAGCAGAAGAGGGTGGCGCGCTTGTGGGGGTGATGGGCTCTCAAGATAAAGGCGAAGTCACCCTGATGCGGCACGCCTATGTGATAACAGCACGTCGAAACTGCGGTATCGGCACAACTCTTCTACGCCATCTTGAATCGCTGACGAATAAACCAATCCTCATCGGCACATGGATTGACGCGACATGGGCTATTCGATTTTACGAGAAAAATGGCTATATCACTCTCTCCAGGCAAGAAACGGAACAGCTTCTGCGGCAGTTCTGGCGTATCCCCGAGCGGCAGGTCGCAACCTCCGTTGTCTTGGCAAATACGGCATGGCAGTATTAAAGGAAAAGTAAATAGGCACAATCCACTTCAACTGACAGCTTTCAGCGGCGGTTGAGCTTTAGCGTTCGAATATTTAAAATTGTAATGGAGGAAATATGAAAAGGCTTCTTACATTCATCAAATCGGACTGGAAATTTTTAGTAGTTGGCATTTTCATGGTTTTCGCCACATACGAATTGATTAAGGTGAACAAAAATATCAATTCTATCAAATCAAAGGTTCGTTCTATCAACGGGAAGGTCAGTTCCATAGAATATATTGTTAGCACCATGGAATATGATGTAAGTTCCATAGAGACGGATATCAGTTCCATAGCGACGGATGTCAGTTCTATCGAATCGGAGGTTACTGACATCAAGATAAGGATCGGGGATTGAGAAGAATGCTCATAATGCACTCCAAAGGACGGTTTGCAGCAGCTGCTGCTTTCATGCGTTAAAGAATTGGAAACGGCATTGAATCCGTCTGGCTCCTAAGGTGGCTGGGGGTTGAGGTGGAGTATCAGCCAGAACTCAATTGCTATTGTGAGTGATTTAAAGATGGGGATTTGCTATTTATGTGGATCACAATGGAGGATTAATTGAATGAGCTGGCTAGGAAAGATGATGGGTGGAGCTATCGGATTTGCTCTTGGTGGTCCATTGGGTGCAGTCACCGGTGCTGCGATGGGGCATTTCTTTATTGATTCACGAGAGACCATGCCGTTTACAAACACGGAAAAGAACGAGGCGGCATATTTTATTGCCTTTTTCTCAATGCTGGCCAAAGTTGCAAAGGCTGACGGGATTGTGAAGCAGGATGAGATAAGGGTTGTCGAGCAATGTATCGCCGGTTCTAATCTTAATAAGCAGACCGGGGACTTTGCTAAAAGCATTTTTGCAGAAGCAAAAAATTCTCCATCCACTATTGATGAATTTGCCAGACAGTACTACGGCTTTGCGAAAGGTAAGCCCCAGCTGCTGCACTCCATGCTGGAAATGCTGTTGCATGTATCGTTCTCTGACAATCATTTTCATCCGGAAGAAGAAAAGATGATCCTGACGGTGAAAAATATTTTTCATGTTTCCGATTATGAATATGAACTGATACAGAAGTCTTTTATCCAGACCCCGGCAGCGGACCCTCTTGAAAAGCAGTATGCCGTTTTGAATTGCACCGTTGGCAGCACCAACGATGAAATAAAACAAAGCTACAGGAAACTGGTCAGAGATTTTCATCCGGACACGCTGGCTTCTAAAGGCCTGCCGCATGAATTTACACAATTTGCTACCAATAAACTTCAAGAAATCAATGCTGCTTACGAGGCAGTAAAAAGCCCGGGGTCTCATGAATTATTGGAGAACTTAAAAGGGGTGTATGCGGATGAAGAAGACCAAGGAAGAACTGATAAATATTCTCAAGGGCCTGCTTAAAACTCAGGAGGATGTTTCATTCCTGTTGAAACTTGAGAAGGCTGATATGGAAAAGCTGATGTCGGTGGTGCGGAATTTTGTGGATGGATGATAAAATATAGCTGTGATTCAAATTTAACAACGTATAAAGGAGCACACCATGAAAGCATTTAAAAAAAGAACTTTATGTAAAACTATCCTGCTAGTTTCCATCAGCCTTACGGTATTGCTTTTCGGTACATTTTTCCACAATGCGTACGCTACAACAGCTGCCCAGATAGGCGCAGATGCCAAAAGCAAGCTGAATCGTGCATACAATAAAACAGCTGCTCAAATCAACGCAGAAACCACCGGTACGCTGTATCGTTTTTATAAACAAGTCAAAGGGGCCAAAGAGCTTACCGAGTCGGCAAAAGGACTCCTTGTGATGTCCGGCGTTACTAAAGCAGGATTCTTTGTCGGCGGTGAGTACGGCCAGGGTGAACTTCGAGTGGGAGGTAAGACGGATGGGTACTATAATTTAATCTCCGGGTCCTATGGATTCACTTTTGGTGCTCAAAAGATGGATATTATCATCGCCTTCATGACCGAGGAGGCGCTCAATCAGTTCAAAATGATTCAAGGATGGGAAGTAGGGGTGGACGGCAACGTCGCTATTATTGATATTGGCGGCGGCAAGCGGATTGATACCACCACTTTAAAGGATCCGGTCGTAGCTTTTGTTTTTAGTCCCAAGGGTCTCATGTTTGACATTTCCCTGAAGGGGGCAAAATTCACGAAGATCAAGAAGTAAAGCTTCTCGTTTCATTTGATGGAATGGCTCATCCCGAGCGGTTCAAGAAACTGTTTCAACAATATTTCCCCGGGGTGAACGGGAGCCATTCGTTTTTCTTTCATGGGGTAGTACCGCTTTATGCAAACTCAAGACGCAATTTTTTTCCGAGAACTGATGCTGCTTTTTTCAAGGTAAAGAGCGTTACCGATTCATTCTCAGGATCGAGCAACCGGTTCAATGCTGCACGGCTCGTGTGCATCTTTGTTGCCATGTCAGACTTGGTCAAATGCTTTTGAAGCATTAAATCTTCAAGCTGCATGGCAAGAACTCTTTTGATGGCAGCTTCGGTGCACTCCTCATACAGACCTTCATCTTGCAGAAAATCGTCAAAACGATCCCCTACGTTTTTTTTGCTTATAGCCATTGCCTGCCTTTGCCTCCTATCTGTTGCTACATTCGTTCCCGCGCAATATCAATATCTCGCTGCGGAGTTTTTTCCGTCTTCTTAATGAATCCGTGCAAAAGAACCATATACCCTTCATGTATTGTGAAGAACACGCGTGCAATTCTTTTGTCCGGTACATGTGATCGCACCTCATGCAGCCCCTTCCCCAAGGGCCTGACCGTAGGCATGCCAAGGGGCCAGCGGTATTGAACAGTTTTAATATCCTCACCGATTATTTTCCGTACGCCTTTAGGCAAAGCTTTCAGCCATTCCTTCACAGGCTGATTGTCCATGGTGTTTTTATAAAACACAATTTCCAAAATCGGCTTACTGTCTTTCATTTTATACGTGTACCTATTTTGATACATAATGTCAAGCATTGAATCTTCTGGGGAGCCCCGAGGGGCGGACGGGAAAAGCGGCTAAGGCACTGCGGGTCGGAGAGAGCATAAGGCCGCGGCGGTTTACATAATGAACTATTATGTACAAGCGAGAGCGAGGGCAGGCTGGGAGGGCACGAGCCTGCTTTATATTTGCAGGCGCAGTGACCGACAAGGCCATGTCTTGATAATGGCCATTATCAGACGTGCCGAGCGAAGCGACCGCCGATAGCCTGAAAGCGACCGACTTCCCGAAGCGGCTGCATGCCCGAGCACACAGACAGCAAGACAGCATACAGCTCACGGTTGATATCTATGGTCATTTGGTGCCGGGAGCCAATAAAGCTGCTGCAGACCGCTTGCTTACCCCGCTTCAATCCGCAAACCAGGCGCAACCAGTTGCCGCGCAGGCATAAAAAAAGCACCTAGACGGGTGTCTAAGTGCTTGAATTTTCTGGCGCGCCCTACAAGATTCGAACTTGTGACCTACGGATTCGTAGTCCGTCACTCTATCCAGCTGAGCTAAGGGCGCGTTTAAAGAGTATCAATATATATAGCTTTTTGCGTAAAAGGTCAACTGGTTCATTCGATTCTTTTGTATTTTTTGAATCCCCGCAGTCATGCCGCTTAGTTTGCCCAGAGGCCAACACGCTCCCGCCTGGCTGCATCCTGAGCCTGGCGGAACGCTTCCTGCTGATCTGAAGCGAGCGTTTGAACGCTGCATTCACCAAGGCCTTTGCGCACCATGTCGAGATTAATGTAGGAGCCTTCCTTCAGGAAAAGCCTGCCTGCAATGGCGCCGTCTTTGGTTGTCTGGTTAGGGCTGTACTTGAGCCGCAGGGGTTTTGTTTTCAGCTCTTCGAGATAGGCGCGTACCGGCTCACTTTTTTTTGGCATGGCAAAGCCTGCCAGAACAATATCTGTCTGCTGGCCATCAGCCTCCAGTGTCAGCCGGGCTCCGTTTTTAGCAAGGCTTTTAATATGTACGGGAAACAGGGAAATATACTCGATATTTTGCCGCGATGCTTCGGGAATGTCTTCATACCTGTTGGTAAGATTGATGGCGCCGCTTTCCGTCCGGTAGGCATAAATCTTTGTCATGCGTTTGGCTGCAATCTCTTCAACAGCGGCATCTGCAGCTTCCATCTGTCCGGCATCATTGTCAGACCGCTCTATCTGTTCGATGGCGTCAGGAGCCGAAGCCTTTTTAGCATGCTGAGCGGCCGGCTGAGCCGGTTCAGGCTCTGACGGCAGATCGGCAGCAGGCATATGCTCTGTGTCGTCAGGGGCATCAGTTTTTCGAACTTTGTATTTTGCCGTTTGCGGAGGGGCTTCAGCATCAATGTCATCAGGCTCGTTCTGCTGCTGCGCATCTGCCGCAAACCTGCCTGCCGGGGAAGGCTGTTCTGATACAACGGAACCTGTCGGGGCAATTTTTACGACCATGCAGCCCCTGCGCTCCCGGGCATTGAACTTTTGCGCAGCCTGCCCGGCTTCCTCAGGGGATCCGTATTTGCCGATGCGTATTTTATACTGCGTTTTACCGCTGTCCAGAGGTGTTTCTACGCAGTACGCCTCATAGCCCTTGCGGCCCAATTGATTGATTCTGCGCTCAGCCGATTGTTTGTCCGGCTCCGTGCTTGTCTGAAGGGTGAACCAGACGACGTCGCCGGGCTCCTGTGTGTCAGGTTTTTTATCCTGTGCCGGCATGCGGCCCCGCTCGAGGGCGGCAACTTTTTCCTGCAGGCTGGTCGGGCGGGAGGTTTTTTCCGCATCCTGCACCGTTATGCGTACATTCTTTTCACCTGCTGTTTTATTCTGCTCTGACGAATCCGGTACAGCCGCTTTCTGTGCAGATTGCGCTTTGCCGGCAGGGGCATCGTCGCTGGCCGTCACAACCATGACGGCTACGCCCTCTTTTGCCTGATACTCTTTTGCTGCCGCGACAGCCGAAGACCGGTTGGCGTATTTCCCGCTCCGGATTTTGTAGATTGTTTTACCGGACTCTGTCGTGTATTCGGAAATATAGGCGCTGTAGCCGCTCCTGCGGATTTTCTGCAGCTCCGTATCTGCACTGAACCGGTCAAGAAGGGTCATGATCTGGAGCGTAAAGGATTGCGGGGACACGGGGCCATGTGCCTGCTGTGCACAGGCAGTTCCTGCAGGCAGTATGGGCAGCAGAGCGCCGCAGGCAAAGAAGCAGAGAAAAAAAGGCATTTTTCTCATAAGCTAGGTATCCTCTGTTTATGATGGATGAAAGGGCTTGTGCTGCTTCCGGTCGAGCCGCTTTCAATTTTTATACTTTTCAAAGGCGCCTTTCAAGCTTTTTTATCGAAAGCGGCGCCTGCTGGCAGGTCTGCGCGTCATGAATAAAAAACTCTTTCTTTACAATGCCGGGATATCTTGTTAGGTTATGCAGGGGACGCAGTACATGGGGGCGTGATTCAATTCGTGTGTTTACACCATATATAACAGCCTGTCAGAGGCATATGCCGCAGATCATGAATAGAAAAAAGGACACTGCCCGGTCAATAGTCGAGGGTATGCTCAAGGAGATCGAGCAAAGGTCGGCCTCGATGAAGCCGGACCCTGCCATCGCCAGCGGCTTTCAGGCTCATTTGCGCAAAATTGAAGATAAGGTCTCCCTCGACTGTATGCGTGCCATACCGCAGAAATATTTTCCCCGTATCAGGGAGATGCTCGGAGAAGAGATCATCGAGCTGCTTGATCCCGGCAAACTTGGCGCCCTTGTCTTTAAAAACCGCGATCGGATTCAGCAGGTATATAAAAAGCTGGCTATTTTTCTCGAGCTCTACCGGCATGCCCTCAAAGAGGCGGAGGAGACCCTGTACGAGGTCTGCCGTCTGCGGCATGTTCAGCAGGAAATGGTCGAATCGCAGATAGCCCATGTGCAGGAAGTGGAGATGTACGAGCAGCGGATGCTGCGCAGCCAGATGCTCGTGGATATTATGCTTGAGCCTTTCGAGGATGGAATCCGCAGGATTATAGGCTTTCTCGGCGCCAAGCAGTTCGACGTCTTTCTTTTTGACGATGACCGGTTTCTGACCAATGAGCTTAAAACCGACGGCAAGGTTTTTACCTATAACAAGCAGCAGGAAGACGCCCCCGATCTTCCCGAAGCAGTCAATTCGCCGACATTTCAGGAGGTTCAGGAAACAATCTATGAAATGCCGCTTATGGTTGAGGGAAGGCAGATCGGCCACTACCGCATATGCCGCCAGATCAAGGATGATTTCGACAGGGAGCGCTGGATACAGGATGTTGCCTTCATCACGCCGGTGGCCGCCCGCATCATCGAGGCAAATCACAACCGGCTTCATGCCATGAAGGTCTATACCGACGACCTCACGCAGCTCTACAACAAGCGCAAGCTTAATGAGCAGATGGGCCGCCTTTTCAAACAGTTTAAGACAGGGCAGAAAAAGCTGTTTGTAGCGATGATCGATATCGACAGATTCAAAATATTCAATGACACCCACGGGCATCCCGCTGGCGACGAGGTGCTCAAGCAGGCAGCCCTGCTTATCCGCGACGGCGTTCCGTATGCCTACCGCTACGGCGGCGAGGAGTTCTGCGCTGTTTTTTACGGTCATGAAAAGCAGGACGTTATAGACTCCATGGAGAACCTGCGCAAACGGATTGAAACGACGCCCTTCACGATTGCGGACCTGGAGCATCACATAACGATTTCAGCCGGTATTGCCGAGTTTGAAACCAGCATGAATGCCGTGATGGACGCTATTGACCGGGCTGACCAGGCCCTGTATGTCAGCAAGGAAGACGGCCGCAACCGCTGCACGTACTTTGATGATGTCAAGGGGCGTCTTGCGTCAGATTACAGCCGCCTGCGCCAGAAAAATGCCCTGCTTGAGGCGGAAGTCGAACGGCTGCGCCAGGAGGTGGCCGGCAAAAAGAATGGCAGAAGCCGCTGACCGGCCGGGCGCGCTTGTATGAGGCAGGTATCCCCGTTCCTTTCTGAATGGGCACATGGCTGTCCCTGACGGCTTGAAAATTGCCGTAAAATACCTTGTCCAGTTTGCAGTCGATGACCACATCGGAATGGACATTACTGCTCGCATTCGCATGGCTTCCCTCGGAAAAATTTGTATTCATTGTCGGTCTCTTCAAAATCGTTAAACTTTTTTACGCCCCAACACACGGGCAAGAATATTAAATACCAGTACCATCAGGACCAGCACTAATGAAGCGGTCCATGCCAGCTCAATCTGGTTGTCATAAGGCATACCGGAAAAAGTTGAAGATCAATACGGACAGCGTGGCGATGGGCGCCATCACGTTCGCCGTCCCGTCCTCGACGAACCAATAGTTGCTGAACAAAGCGGTGAAAAGCAGCGGCGCAGTCTCCCCGGCGGCGCGGGCAATGGCCAGCATCACACCGGTCAATACGCCGGGTAGCGCGGTCGGCAACACGATCTTCCAGATCACCTGGCTACGGGTACAGCCTATTCCGTAGGCGGCGTTCTTCATGTTGGAAGGCACCATACTCATGGCTTCCTCAGCCGTCAGCACCACCGTGGGCAGCATCAGCAGGGCCAATGCTAAACCCGCCGCGGGCGCCGAATAGGTACCGGTCGCCAGCACCACCACGGCATAGGCGAACACACCGGCCAGGATAGACGGCAAGCCCGTCAAGGTCTTGGCGCAAAACCTTCCCACATAAGCTACTCTTGCTGTTCGGCTCCAGTTCAGCCAGGAAAATGGCCGCCAGAATACCGATAGGGATGCTGATGAGCGCACCGAACCCCACCGTAACCAGCGTACCCACGATGGCGTTACCGAAACCGCCACCTTCCTCGAACCCCGCCGGCGGCAGTTCGGTAAACACCTCCAGGCTGAGACGGTGCCCGCCCTTGACGATCAGCCCATAGAGCACCGAGAACAGCGGAACGCTGGCAATGAGGGCCGCCATCCAGGCGATACAGGTCAACGATGAATTGAAGAGGGCGCGGAACTCAAATGGCGCGCGCTGCAGGCTTGGCGCTACGTTCGCCAGGTCTTTTTCAGTGTAGAAGGGATCTTGCGCACTCATCTGCCGGCCTTCAATTGCTTCGAAGTAAGCGACATAATGGCCGTTCCGGCCATATTGACTAAAAAGGTGATCAGGAGCAGCACCAGCGCAACGTACATCAGGACCGGTATCTCGCGTTCACCCGCTTCGGGAAAGTTAAGCGCCAGCAATGCGGCCAAGGTATTACCGGGTGAAAACAGCGACAGGCTAAGTTGATTGGAATTGCCGATCAGCATGGCCAGGGCCATCGTTTCTCCGAGCGCCCGGCCGAAGCCGAGGACGAGCGAGCCGAAAATACCCGTCGAAGCGGTCGGCAACATGACCTTCAGAATCACTTCCCAACGGTTCGCACCCAGGCCGTAGGCGGCCTCCTTAATACGATGGGGGACCATTCTCAGGGCATCCTGCGACACCGCGGCGATAGTCGGAAGAATCATAATCGACAATACCAACGCGGCGGGCAGCATGCCCGGTCCACTCAAGGTGGTGCTGAAAATCGGAATCCCGCCAAATTCGGCATTCAGCCAGTCAGCGATGGGACGGATAAAGGGGATCACCACAAAGATGCCCCAAAAGCCATACACAACACTGGGAATGGCCGCCAACAGGTCGACGATGGTCCGGAAAATCAAGGCGATTCGGGCAGGCAGGAAATCCTTGCGGGTAAGAAAAATCGCCATGGTGATGCCAAAAAAGCCGCCGATGATCAAGGCCAGGATGGAACTGTAAAGGGTGCCCCAAATTTCCGGAAGGATGCCGAATTCTTGCTTGTTGACATCCCAGGTAGTGCCTGTCAAAAATCCCAGTTGATGTTCACTAATCGCCGGTATCGCCTTGACGCCGATTTCCCAAAGGATAAGCGCAACCACGATGAGGATTGACCAGGCGCAAACCGTGGCAATGCCCCGGAACGAGCGGTCAAGAAGATAATCGGTCTGCGAAGGGGGCCCCGAGATGTGTTCCCCGGTAAGGGCCTGTTCAAAAGCATTCATTGAGTTACCACTAGGGTTGATGGAAAAAATATAGGTAACTATTCAACGGAAAGCGCTTAAAGCCCTCTCCAACGGGAGAGGGTTGGGTGAGGGGAATTAAAATAGGGAAAAAACCTTATTTTGATCTCCTCATCCTAACCCCTTTCGACACCGCTCAGGGAAGGATCCTCCCGGAGGGAGAGGGACTATATCTTAACGTGAATAGTTAAGAAAATAAAGATCGTTAAGGGCAAGGTGACTTCGAGCTCATCCCGAAATCACCCCGGCTTGCAAATCCCGCTATTGAATTTTGTCGACGTTCGCGCAAACTGCCGTAACGACGTTTTCAGGCAGCGGAATATAGCCCATTTTGGCGCTTATTTTCTGTCCTTCGGTCAGCCCATACTCGACCATTTCACGCAAAATCGCAGCCTTTTTGGGATTGGTGTTTTCCTTGTAAAACAGCATCCAGGTAAAGGTGGCAATTGAGATAGGATTTATCGCCTTCAGGGTCAAGTACCCAGGCAATGAGGTCTTCCGGTAGTTGCGCACTCGCCAGTGCCGCCTCGCCACCCTCCGTAGTCGGCCGCACAAATTTCCCCGCCTTGTTTTGCAGGTCGGCCATAGGAACCTTGGCGCCCAGGGCGTAGGCGTATTCAATATAGCCAATCGCGCCGGGAGTTTGCTTGATGGTGGCGGTGACGCCGTCGTTTTTCGGCGCGGCGACGATTTTATCGCTGCCCGGCCAGTTCACGGTAGTGCCTGCCCCTGGGACCATTCTTCCAGTCCGGGCTAATCGCGCTGAGATGACTGGTAAAAACAAACGTCGTGCCACTGCTATCGGCCCGGCGCACCACGGTAATGGGCAAATCAGGAAGCGTCAGATCGGGATTTGCGCTTTGAATCCGGGGATCATTCCAGTTCGTGATCTTGCCGAAAAAATACCCGGATAGACATCCCGTGGCAGCTTCAATTCCTATGACGAAGCATTAACAAATGGATTTCATGCGGAGCAAGTGTCTTGTCACTGATTTGTCACCAGCGGCTGTTATTTAGCTTTCTTAATTCTTCTGTAACATCGTCTTGATATGGTTTCTTCAAGCAGGATTGGCAAAAGTTACACGAACGGAGAATGCTCAATTTCGATCGAAAGACAAGATTCATTGGGCCATCTGACTTTACGCTTGGTTATCACGTTTACCTGATTGCACTGCGAATTGCTCGAAATTGTAGCCGAGCCAAATAGCGTAAGGATTAAGTTTCTCTCAAACCTATCGTCAGCTTCTCACTTCGACATACATGCTTCCAACACCAGTTGGCGGGTAAATAAAATCCCAGGAGACATCCATGACCAAGAAAACCCCCAAAGCATCGCCATCTCCGCCGCTGACCATGAACATACGCGGACCGGAACCAGCCCCGCCGCACTCAAAGCCGCCTTTCAGGACAACCTCAATTATGTCGTGGGCCGTCCGCTGGACATCTCGACGGCCGACGATCGCTATCAGGCCATCGCGCTCTCGGTGCGTGACCGCATCATGCAACGCTGGGTGAAGCAGGTTGAGCGGTGGAATAGTCCCGACGTCCGTCAAGTTTCGTACTTGTCCGCCGAGTTTCTGGTAGGCCCCCGGTTGGGCAAGGATTTGCTCAATCTCGGACTCACCGAAAATGCACAACAGGCGATGGCCGAGTTAGGCCTTGATCTCGAAGAATTCGTGGGACTGGAAAAAGATCCAGGCCTGGGCAATGGTGGCCTGGGAAGGCTTGCAGCCTGTTATCTCGATTCGCTGGCGGCGCTCGGTTATCCGGCAATCGGCTATGGCATACGCTATGAATTCGGTATCTTCAATCAAGGGCATTAAAGACGGCTGGCAAGTCGAGGTCACCGACAAGTGGCTACGGCATGGGAATGTATGGGAAGTCGCTCGTCCGCATTTCTCTCAGGTAGTCAAGCTGGGCGGGCATACCGAACCGTATACCGATGAGCATGGAAACTATCGCGTGCGCTGGGTCCCGGGCCGGGTCGTGGTCGGCCTTCCTTATGACACGCCGATTCTCGGCTACCGCAGCAACTCCTGCGCCCTGCTGCGTCTGTGGAGTGCCGAGGCGGCCCAATCCTTCGATTTTGACGATTTCAACCGCGGCGATTATTACGGCGCGGTGGAGGAAAAAGTCTACTCGGAAAACATTTCCAAAGTCTTGTACCCGAATGACGAGCAGATGCAGGGCAAACGGCTGCGCCTTGAGCAGCAATACTTCTTCACGGCCTGTTCCATCAAGGACATGCTTCGCCTGTGCCAGCGCCGGGGATTGCCGCTTGACCGTTTCCACGAGATGTTTTGCATCCAGCTGAACGACACCCATCCTTCCATCAGTGTCGCGGAATTAATGCGGCAGTTGATTGACAAGTATGCCATGCCTTGGGATCAGGCCTGGGATATTACCCGAAAATCCCTCTCCTACACCAATCATACCTTGTTATCGGAGGCCCTGGAAAAATGGCCTCTGCCTTTGTTTGCTTCCGTCCTGCCGCGCCATCTCGAGATCATCTACGAAATCAATCGCCGTTTTCTCGACGAGGTTCGCCTCAAGTTTCCGGGTGATGAGGGAAAAGTCGCGAGCATGTCGATCATTGATGAATACGGCGAAAAGTACGTGCGTATGGCCAATCTGGCGGTCATCGGAAGTCATGCGGTCAACGGTGTAGCGGAACTCCATTCCGAACTGGTGAAGAGCCAACTGTTCCCGGACTTCTATGCCATGGCGCCGGACAGTTTTCACAATGTGACCAACGGGGTGTCAACGCGGCGCTTCATCGCCTTGAGTAATCCGGGACTGGCGCGGCTGATCGATGAGCAGATCGGCGAGGGCTGGTTGTCCGATCTCTATCACCTCAAAGCGCTCGAAACCCATGCGGACGATGCCGGGTTCCAGAAAGCGTGGGCCGATGTGAAACTGGCAAACAAGAACCGTCTGGCGAAAATCATCAAGGAAAGGACCGGCATTGTGGTCGATCCTGCCTCGCTGTTCGATATCCAGGTAAAGCGCATCCACGAGTACAAGCGCCAGCATCTGAACGTGCTCAACATCATCACCTTGTATAACCGCCTCAAAGCCGATCCCAAGCTCGTCATCACGCCAAGGACGTTTATCTTTGGCGGGAAGGCTGCGCCCGGCTACTTCATGGCCAAGTTGATCATCAAGCTGATCAACTCGGTGGGCGAGGTCGTCAATCGCGACCCTGATGTCCGTGACCTGATCAAGGTCGTCTTTCTGCCTAACTACAATGTCAAGCATGCCCAGAACATCTACCCCGCTGCCGACCTGTCAGAGCAGATTTCGACCGCCGGCAAGGAAGCCTCGGGGACCGGAAACATGAAGATGTCCATGAATGGCGCATTGACCATCGGCACGCTGGACGGCGCCAACATCGAGATTCGCGAAGAAGTGGGGGCGGAGAATTTTTTCCTGTTCGGCCTGACCGCCGACCAGGTGGTAAAACGGAAAGCCGAAGGTTACCACCCCGCCGATTACTATAACAACGACACCGAGCTCAAGGCCGCCATCGATCTGATCAACAGCGGGTTATTTTCCCACGGCGACACCGGACTGTTCCGGCCGCTGACCGATCACCTCCTGTATCATGACGAATACCTGCTGATGGCCGATTACCGGGCTTATGTGGACTGCCAGCAGGAAGTCGATCACGCCTATCGCGACCCCGCGCACTGGACGCGCATGTCGATCCTGAATGTCGCGCGCATGGGCAAGTTTTCCTCTGACCGTGCGATCCGGGAGTACGCCGAACACATCTGGCATTTGGAACCTTTACGCGAGGAGGAATAACAAAGGGAGTCCATTTCAAAACTCGACTGGGCAGCAATGCCCCCCAGACAACATTGCTGGCGCTCTGAGCGTCAGCGCATGTTACGGAAATTTTGAAGGTATTACTTCGGTTCTTTTTTGGTATCTTTTGGGTTATGCTTGATATAGCATCAGTTCTTGTTCTGCTTCAAGCCAGTCCTCAAGTTCATGACCCGGCTCAAAGTCTCTACTTTCAGCCTTGAGATAGGCAAGCTCAGCAATCCTGGCGTCAAGGTCTTCTGATTTCAAGGTATTGCCTGATTCTTCAGGATTTGATTTTACTTCTTTAGCAACGATTGCAGCCATCTTCCACCTCACTATTGTTAGATTAATTGACTGGCTTTGAGCCTTAGTAATGCATCGGCAAAATCCAATCACGGAACATTGGATCATAAAAATATTACATAGTCATTACAATACCCCCGGTATTACAGGGTTTTTTAGGGTCCGAATAAAAAACATACCCGTCATGGAAAAGTAATATCCTGTGAATAGCGGGTGCCTTTAATAAACCTTATTAATGAATACTCGATTCGATAACTTTTGACCTCCCCCTTTGAAAAGGCGATTGAGTGGGATGACTTTTTTGGGTGAAAATGACGGCACTGCCCCGCAGCAAATATTCACCTGACACCGAAGCGATAGCGAAGGAACGCATCAGACCAATCGGCGCATACTTTATTTTTCATCTCGCTTAATCCCTTCCGAAAAATCAGAAAACATAAAACATTTTTTCCCGGAACGATTTCATTAAATAGTCATATTCGCTCTATAGCATAAGTACTTAACGACTCATCTTGCTGACCCGAAAATCCTTGGAACCGGTTTAAAGAATCGGCACAGTTGAGGACCAATTCCGGGCCGGATATTCCGTTATTGCCGAATGTTATTAGATGCCATCCAGGGGTTTTATGTCATTAAAAATTGCGTTTATCACCGATGCCTGGCATCCCCAAATAAATGGCGTAGTGACGACCATCCAAAATACCTGTGCTACCCTGGAACGGTCGGGACATCGAATCAAACTCATTACCCCGGACCAATTTAAAACCATTCCCTGTCCGTCTTACCCTTCCATTCGCTTATCACTTGCCTGTTATGCATGCCGATTTGGTCGGGTTTTCATTCGTAGAAACCCTGACCGATATGGAGCAGTTAATGTCGGAGCTGGCAAAACGGAAGGCATCGGAGCTACCCATTATCGCTAAAATCGAAACCAATCGCGCCGTGGGAAATCTTCCCGATATTGTCCTGGGGACTATCGGCCGGCATAAACTCGGCATCATGATTGCCAGAGGTGATTTAGCCGTAGAGTTGGGCAGCGCCAGGCTTGCTGAAATCCAGGAAGAACTCCTGTGGTTATGTGAAGCGGCTCATGTCCCTGTCATCTGGGCAACCCAGGTACTTGAATCCATCGCCAAAAAAGGCACCCGGTCAAGGCCTGAATTTACCGATGCGGCCATGGCGGTCAGGGCGGAATGCGTCATGCTGAATAAAGGCCCCTATATACTCGATGCGATAGAAGCGCTGGTGAGCGTTATGGTTCGCATGCACGAACATCAACGGAAAAAATTCTCCCGCTTGAGAGCCTTGCACTGGTAATCCCCCTATGCTTCCCTGCCACTGTGGCGAACTGATTTAGTAATGAAAATAACTTGAACATTCACATTTTTGTTCTGGTTATTGGTTAACCGTTCCATAACTCACTTAAAAATTCCTTTCAAATAACCGGAAATAGAAAACATGGATACCCAAGCAATACAAACAATAACCTCCTGAACCTAAAGCTCAGCATTTTGATCTTACATCCCCTGAATGGTATCTCAATCGTGAATTAACCTGGCTGGAATTTAATAAACGGGTGTTATGGGAAGCCGAAGATGAGCGCACGCCATTATTGGAGCGGGTCAAGTTTATTGCCATCGTCAGCTCTAATCTGGATGAGTTTTTTATGAAACGGATCGGCGGACTTAAACAACAGGTCGGTGCGGGCATCAGCGAGTTAAGTGTGGACGGGCGCAGTCCGCAGCAACAAATTACCGAATGTTATGCGGTTGTGCGTGAGCTTGAAGCCAAAAAACAAGTGATATTGACGCAACTTATTGACCTGCTTCAGAAACAGGGAATTCGCTTTTTACCTTTTCTTGAGCTTTCTAAAGATCAGCAACACGCCATGCGCGAACACTATATCCAGAATATTTTTCCCCTGGTAACGCCACAGGCGATTGATCCTGCGCATCCGTTCCCGTTTATCTCCAACCTGTCCCTGAATTTACTGGCTGGTGTGTGTTGTGCTGAAACGGATGATATGACTCTGGTGCGCATTAAAGTGCCGGTCAGTTCCAAAGTGCCGCGTTTTATCCAGGTAGGTAGTGAACACCTTTATATTGGTCTGGCGGATTTGATTGCAAATAATCTGGACTTGCTCTTTCCCGGCATGAAGATCGCTTTCTGCGATCTGTTTCGGGTGACGCGTAATGCCATCACTGAACTGGATGAAGAGCAGGCCGATGATCTTTTGCAAATGATCGAATCGGAATTGCGCGAGCGTAAATTTGCCCCGGTCATTCGCCTGGAAGTTGCCTCAACCATGGGAAAACTGCAAAGCGGCATGCTGGCGGCGGAACTGGGACTTAATGAAGAACAGGATGTGTTTGTTGTTGATAAACGCATGGCGATGCATGATCTGTTTCAGATTGCCGGTATTGCCCGGCCCGACCTGCTCGATCCGCCGCACCACCCTTGTGATCACCCCAAACTGGCGGGGGTTCCGAATATTTTCCATGCGATCCGCGAACACGGCTCCATTTTATTGCAACATCCCTATGAATCCTTTGTCACCACAGTCGAGCGCTTTGTTAAAGAGGCCAGCCGTGACCCGAAGGTACAAGCGATTAAAATGACGCTCTATCGAACCTCGGCGGGCACCAAAATCGTTCAGTACCTGATTGACGCGGCGTTGAACGGTAAACAGGTTGCGGTCGTCGTTGAACTGAAAGCCCGTTTTGATGAATCGGCCAATATTAAATGGGCACAACGTATGGAGAGCGCCGGTATTCACGTGACTTACGGCGTGGTGGGCTTAAAAACCCACAGCAAAGTGGTTTATGTTGTTCGTCAGGATTATAACGGCCTGCGCCGTTATGCGCATATCGGTACCGGTAATTACCATGCCGGGACAGCCCGGCTTTATACCGATCTGGGCATGCTGACCTGCGATCAAAAAATAGGCGCAGAATTAACCGAATTGTTCAATTACCTGACGACAGGGCTCGTACCCAAGCGTAACTATCAAAACTTGCTCATTGCTCCCAATAAATTAAAGTCAAAACTCCTGGAGAAAATCGAGCGGGAAATCAGTAAACATTCTGAAAATTCGCCTGGTTTAATCCAGTTCAAAATGAATGCCCTGGAAGATATGGACATTACCAGGGCGCTCTTATCGAGCTGCTCAGGCCGGCGTAAAGATTGACCTGATCATTCGTGATACCTGCCGCTTAAGGCCCGGTATTGCCGGATTATCCGATACCGTGCGAGTTATCAGTATTGTCGGGCGTTTTTTGGAACACTCCCGCATCTACTATTTTCAAAATGGGGGCGAGGAAGACTATTTTATCGGCTCGGCCGATTGCATGAAACGTAATCTGGAAAGTCGTGTGGAAGTGGTCACTCCCGTGCAAAAACCCGAACTGAAGGCGGCCTTGCGGCAAATTTTAACCGTGCAACTGACCAATCAGCGCAGTGTCTGGGAAATGCAGCCGGACGGCCAATATAGCCAATTGCGGCCAAAAGTTAAGCAGTTGGGAGCTCAGGAAACCTTGATTAAATTGGCCAATAATCGTTTTGATGAAGTAAAAGCCAGCAAAAGTCATAAAAAAGCCAAAAAGAAAACTGGCGCTAACAGAAATACCGACTGAAACAATTCGAATTTTCAGGATTAACTAATGCCCATTAATCAATTTGTTATTCAGCAAACCCAAACCATCAATCACTAAACTCCCCGAACAGGGTATGAAAAAACATGATTTCATTGATGATTTCAAGGAATATTATGTCCATTTACTGGGCAGGGATGAAAACTGCCGATCGCCTTATTATGCGTGTGAAGCCTTATCCCAGGCGATTCGTGATCGCTTGATGGAGCGCTGGAAGACCACTCACCAAACCTATAAAACCAATGACTGTAGACGGGGTTTTTATCTGTCCATGGAATTTCTGATGGGCCGCACGTTAAGCAATGCCATGTTAAACCTGGGCGTAACCGATACCGTGACTCAGGCTATGTATGATCTCGGCATTGAAATTGAAGAGCTGATCAGTAGCGAGCAGGATGCAGGACTGGGCAATGGCGGCTTGGGCCGTCTTGCAGCCTGTTTTATAGACAGTTGTGCTACCTTGCAACTCCCGGTCATTGGTTATGGTTTACGTTACGAATACGGCATGTTTACCCAGACGATTGTCAATGGCGAACAGGTTGAAAAACCCGATCATTGGCTGCGTCATGGTAACGTCTGGGAAATTGAACGACTGGAATATTCGCACCGGATCAAATTTGGCGGCCGTTCCAACATACAGACTGATGAAAATGGCAGACAACGGTTTTGCTGGGTTGATACCCACGATGTATTGGCAGTCCCCTTTGATACGCCGATACCCGGTTATCAGAACGGCACCGTTAATTCACTGCGGCTTTGGAAGGCGGTAGCTACCGAAGAGTTCAACCTGGATGAGTTTAATGCCGGAGACTATGCAGAAGCCGTTGAAGCAAAAATCATGGCTGAAAATATCACCATGGTACTGTATCCCAATGATGCCAATGAAAACGGTAAAGAACTGCGATTACGGCAACAATATTTTCTGGCTTCCGCCAGTTTGCAAGATGTTATTGCCCCCTGGATAAGCATGCACGGCGATAATTTCAGCCACTTTGCTGAAAAACGCTGCTTCCAGTTAAACGACACCCATCCGAGTATTGCTATTGCCGAACTGATGCGCCTGCTGATGGATGTTCACGGTTTAACATGGGACGCTGCATGGGACATTACCCGAAGCACGATGGCTTACACCAACCATACGCTGCTGCCCGAAGCGCTCGAAAAATGGCCGGTGAGTTTAATGAAGCGCTTATTGCCCCGGCTGATGGAGATTATTTTTGAAATTAATGCCCGTTTCATGGCAGAAGTTTCCATGCACTGGCCGGGAGATAGCGAGCGCTTGCGCAGAATGTCCATTATAGAAGAAGGTGATCAGCAAAAGGTAAGAATGGCCTATCTGGCTATAGTAGGCAGTTTTTCCGTTAATGGCGTGGCTCAGTTACATACCCGGTTATTGCAACAAGGCTTATTCAGTGACTTTTACGCCTTATGGCCGCATAAATTCAATAATAAAACCAATGGCGTGACCCCGCGCCGCTGGCTCGCCGCCTGTAATCCGGAACTGGCAAACCTGATCACAGAATACCATCGGAAACCACTGGATTACCGACCTATCGCAATTAAAAAAACTCGAACCTTATGCCGAGGACGCCCAATTCCGGCAACGCTGGCGCGACATCAAAAAAGCCGCTAAACAGCGTTTGATTGACTACAAAAAACAGCAACAAGATATTGATCTTAATGTCGATGCTTTATTCGATGTGCAAGTCAAACGCATTCATGAATACAAGCGGCAACTGTTAAATGTATTACATGTTATTTATCTCTATAACCGAATTAAAAGGGGCGATACTAAAAACTGGGTGGCAAGATGCGTACTGATTGGCGGCAAGGCGGCTCCCGGTTATCACATGGCCAAACTGACTATCAAACTGATTAATAATGTTGCCCAGGTCATTAATTCAGACCCCGAGATAGGCGACAAACTGGCGTTGATATTTTTACCGGATTATTCTGTATCAGCCATGGAAAATATTTGCCGGGCCGCTGATCTCTCCGAACAAATATCCACCGCAGGTAAGGAAGCATCCGGGACCGGCAACATGAAGCTGATGATGAACGGCGCCATCACTATCGGCACACTGGATGGCGCCAACATTGAAATCCGTGAAGAAGTGGGTGATGAAAACTTTTTTCTGTTTGGTTTGACTGAAGAGCAAATTGCCACAACGCGAGCTCATTATGACCCTGTTGCTATTATTAGCCAGGATGAAGAATTGCAGCAGGTGATGCACCTTCTGGAATCCGGCCAATTTAATCAATTTGAGCCGGGCATATTTGATGACCTGATCAATTCCATAAAAAGCCCCCATGATCCCTGGATGACGATTGCTGATTTTCGAAGTTTTGTAGACACCCAGAAACGGGTTGAAGAGGCTTATCGAGATCAAGAGCACTGGACCAAAATGAGCATTTTAAATTGTGCCAACAGCGGCAAATTCTCTACCGATAGAACGATCAGCGAATACAACCGGGAAATCTGGAAATTAACACCACAACCGATTAAGCATAAATAATGCTTGAAAGATCAATAGAGGGACTTGCAAAAACATGAATGTGGTTCGACAGGGCTTGGAACACAAAATGCCAAAGTCCCTATGGGCGAGACGAGCAAATCCAGTCCTGCATGAACCAACCTGAAATTGAACACACCGTTTAACAAACCGTGTATGGAACTGCGCTCTCACTGAATCTTCATACCTATGAACAACATCCCCGCCATTGTTCGTTTGACACCATGCATCAACATGAGCGCGAGGTGCATATCATCGCTGAAGCGATCGCTCATTTAAAGATCGATGTCATTTGTTTTCAGGAGGTCGGGGAATATAGGCACGACCCCATCACCCACCCCTACGGCGAATCGCCCTCCAACATGGCTTTTCGGATTTGTAACAAATTGCGTCAGTGGGGGCTTTGGTATCATATTCATCAGGACTGGAGCCACATCGGCTTTAATCGTTGGCGGGAAGGCACAGCCATCATGAGCCGCTATCCGATGCACCACAATTTTTCGGCTTATGTTTCCGTGGATCATCGCAAAGACAATTACATGTCCAGGAATGTCACCGTGTCGTGCATCGACGTGCCATGGTTCGGATTGCTGCATGTCGCCAATGTGCATTTGAGTTGGGCGCATCATGGCTTTTATGAGGAATACGATAACCTCCGTAAATTGATCCACTCACGCCTGCATTTCGGCGTCCGGGGCGATTTAATGGTGGGTGATTTCAACGCGCCCGCCGGCGAACATGCCTATAACCATATCGCCGGGAACCGGGATTACGTGGATCAATTCTACGAACTGCACCCCCACCGATTTTATGAACCCAGCTATCAGGGACAAATTGACGGCTGGAAAAATTACCCGCCCAAACGCATCGACTATATCTTCAAACGCAATGGCAACCCGATGCAAATCAAATCCTTGGATGTCATCTTCAACGATCATTTCTATCCCATCGTTTCCGATCATTTCGGGTATCTGGCAAGATTCGAGATGTTTTGATTATTTGCTTCGAAGCAGAACACCTAATCCATCCTCCTTCCTCGCCAGGTTCACATATTTAAATAAATTTGGAATTACTC
Source organism: uncultured bacterium (assembly GCA_963749125.1). Classification (GTDB taxonomy): domain Bacteria; phylum 4484-113; class 4484-113; order 4484-113; family 4484-113; genus JBBIJQ01. Next base: position 151,992 of record CAVVLL010000012.1, on the reverse strand, counting down.
AGCCTTTTTGGAATCTCATGGTCAAAAGAGCGCCCATTTCTTCTGTCTTGGAATAGGGGATAAGGTGTTGATGTTATTTCATAGATGTTCCCTGGCAAAATCCACAACGGTTATCGCCAATAACCGCTATAATCGATTTCAACCAGTAAAGTCCAGATAGCCATCTGTCGATTTAAACTGACGGCAATTTAAACGTTTAATGTGTCATTCGTTAGTGACGTGCACAAAATAATTTGAGCGCACTATCCCCTCTCCCCAACCCTGCTCCCCGGGGGGGAGGGAGTAAAATGCCTAAGTTATTTCATACTTGTTTCTTAGCGTATTTTTATCCATTTCCCGAACCCGATCCCAAAAGAAGAGTAACCCTATGTCGCTTGGAGAAGTACAGCGCTTTCATCAAAAAATCCGCCATGATGTCGATTTTTTTCGACTTTTTAATGAGACTTTATTCGCGATTCCTGATGAAAACCGGGACCAGGCCATCGATCGTTTTGCCAAAGACCATGGCTTTGATTTTTCTGTAGAAGAATTCAGGCACTTTACTAACGCACCTGAAATTCCAACCCTAAAGAACAACTTACCTGAAGCCCAACTGTCGGTTAATACACTCGAACGGTTTTTTATTTGGCTCTCGGGCGTCAGTCCTAAAATCCTTGCGACTTGCCCGGAATCGGAACAAAAAAAACATGCCGCGCTCGGCGGAACCGTTTTGATTCCTGCCCTCTTAGCGATTGTTACGGCTTCGTTTTTGCTCTACACCTTAAACTTTAGCGTCTATGTCATCGTCCCGATCGCCCTGATTTGGTCCTGCATGATTTTGCTGATGGACAGAGCCTTACTCGCCACTTACCGGAAAGGTTTTTCGTTTTGGGGAAAACTCGGGCAATTTTCCATACGTTTTGCAATTGCCTTGCTGATTGCCGTCACCGTTGCCCACCCGGTGGTCCTGCTGTTGTTCAGCGAACGCATCGATGCCGCCTATAACGAAGGACGCATTAAAACCGAACGCGACAACCTGGCCAAACAGTGTGATGTGAAAAATCCCCAAAGCGATCTTCGTGTACTGGATGAAAAAATCACGCTATTCCGCGACGAATTAAAAAACAGTAACCAGCTTTTCGACCCCCCCATTTGTAACGATAACACGCCGCCTTCAAACCTCGCAGAGGCGCCCACTATCGAAAAGTTAACTCAGGATGTGACTGTCCTGAAAGCCAAGCAAACGCAAGCCAACCAGGACGTAGCACTCTTTATTGAAAACGCCGAGAAAGAAAAACAAGGGTCTGCCGGCACCGGCTTTACCGGCGTTCGCGGCTGCAAAAAAGGCACGCAGTGTAAAAAATGGTTGAGTCAGGCAAGTGAGCGGAAAGATGACAGCATCCGGCTAGGCAAGGAAATCGTTGCGCTGGAAGGGCAAATCAGTCAACTGAACGAAAAAATTGCCAACCAGTTGATCGAAGTCAAACAAGCCGCAAAAAAACAATGCGAGAAAGAACGCGACGAATTAAAAACCATCCGCCTGAAACAACACGATCTGGATCAGCAAAGTCTCCAGTCGCTTCGTGAACAACACACGCTCATGAGCAACCGCTGTGCGGAAAAAGAGGCGTTCATTACCCATTTAAAGCCGGACATATTGACTCAAACAGAAATACTCACGCAGCTTATTTTCCCCAGCCAGGGCGTTTCCTGGCACAATTTGCTGGTATTTTTAATCTTTATGCTGTTATTTTTGGCGATTGATATGTTGGCCGTGGTGCTAAAAATGGCGCGAGTCGGCGTTTATGAAGCGAAAGTCGATATGGCGGAAAGCCAAAATCAATTACTCGATTTTATAAAGCAGCGTCATCAGACCGTATCGGAATTTTCCGAACTCGCCGGCAAGGAACAAGCCGTTATTGAACAGTTGAATGTCGCCCAGCTTAAACAGGACCTGGATGAAAACTTCAAGAAACTGAATCGATCATTCTCGCAATCAGACCGGCAGAAGCTTGACAGGTTCTTCAAAGATTAACGCTTTATGCCGCCCATTATTCGCTTTGATCAAGTCACGGTCATTGTCCACGAAAAAACACTGCTATCCGGCATCAGCTTTGCTCTCCTTCCTGGAGAGAAGGCGGTGCTATGTGGCAAATCCGGCTCCGGTAAAAGCAGTGTGCTCAGAACCTTGCTGGGGCTCCATCCTCTCACATCAGGGACGGTTTACTTTGAGGAAAAACCGCTCACGCCCCTGTCTGTTAAGGCTATTCGCAGCTGCACCGCTTACATTGGCCAAGAACCCGTGTTGGGTGCTGAAAAGGTAAAAGAGGCGCTGTTACTGCCTTTTCAATTTAAATCGCATCGCGCGCATCGGCCCACCGAAGCTCAACTTTTTGAGGTGTTGCAGCGGCTGCAACTGCCTGCGGATATATTACGCCAGGACAGCAGCCATATTTCCGGGGGCGAAAAACAACGGATTGCGCTGGCTCGCGGTCTGTTATTGGGTAAAAAAGTCTACCTGCTGGACGAGGTGACCAGCGCGCTGGACGCGGAAAGCAAACAAGCCGTGTTCGAGGTTTTCTCCGACCCAACCCTGACCGTGCTTTCAGTCGCTCACGACCCGGAATGGCTGGAACAGTGTGATCGTGTTTTCGAACTTGACGCGGGTCGATTGATTAACCTTAAAATAGTTGAACCTAAAAACCGCAGTTGGAGCGCGTGGAAGCCGCTTGTGCTGAGCTGTGAGCCAAACGTCGAGTGAAGTGTTCACTTCCCCCTTTAAAAAAAGGGGAATTGAGGGGGAATTTTTATCTAATTCAATCTCCTAACCCAATGCCGTTAAGTTAAGCCTCCCGGCAAGATAAACCGCTGGTCTGAGCGAGCCTGTCGAAGCATGAACCGCTTCCTCGCGCTCAGCGATTGGTTTTTAGGCTGAAGTGTTGTAGTCCGCTCATGCTTCGACTGTTCGACAAGCTCACAGCTCAGCACGAACGGACTACAACACACTTTATTAGGATTAAGGAAGGCACCATGCAAACACTTGATATTGAGCTATCGCGTATGGCGCTGCTCTATGGCCTCTGTTTGCTGCCGGGCTTCCTGCTCTGGCTGATTGGCCTGCGCTTGAGCCGGGATATTGGCATCAGCATCCTGCGCATGAGCCTCCAGTTGGCGCTGGTTGGAATCTACCTGAAAATGCTGTTCGATCTGAACCATCCCTGGCTCAACGGCTTATGGATACTGATGATGCTGTTAGTCGCCGATGTCAGTATTCTGCGGCGTGCAGGACTTAAAGTGCGTTACTTTGCGCTGGCCACCTTTACGGCCATTGCCTCCAGCATCCTGTTCTCCACCGCCTATCTGGTGGTCCTGGTCATTCAGCCGGCCCACTTTTACGATGCCCGTTATATTGTGCCTTTGGCGGGCATGATCCTCGGCAACTGTCTGCAAGGCAATGTCATCGCGTTGGAACGCTTCTATTCGGCAGTACGCAAGAACGAAAATGAATACACGACCTTTCTGATGCTGGGTGCAACACGCTGGGAAGCGGTGCGCCCTTACTTTAAAGAGGCCGTCAAAGCCGCCATCAATCCGACTATCGCCAGTATGTCTACCATGGGTCTGGTTTCTCTGCCCGGCATGATGACCGGGCAAATTCTGGGGGGCAGCGAACCTGGGCTGGCGGTGAAATACCAGATCGCGATCATGATCTGTATTTTCACCAGCGCCACCCTCGCCAGCATCATCAACTTGAAACTCAGCCTGGCCATTGCCTTCAACGCGTTTGATGTATTGAAGGATGAAGTGATCAAGAAGCCTTGATCCTGAAAAATTCAGTTAACCTAAAAAGAGCATTTCACCACGAAGATCACGAAGAACACGAAGTAAAATCAGAAAGTTATCACCAGGCTTGACGTTATAAGCGTTCACCCAAAAGGTAGGCGACAAAACCCTGATAACCTTTTGAAACTCTTCGTGTCCTTCGTGTTCTTCGTGGTTGAACTGCCGTTATTGATTACGCGGCTAGTTAGGAGGAGGTGGCGGCGGCAAGCCAGGCGGGGGTGGCGGAATATTCGAAGACGGCGTCACAACCCGGCCAGGTGCTGAGCCCGAAAATTGTCCCGACACCGGAACCTGATGGCCTTTGGCATACATGCATTGAATATAAGCCGCATCATAGCGCTCCTGCACTTCGTATATGGAACTGCTGGCGGCGCCTGTGCCGACTATGCTGCCTGCCACCAAACCGCTGCCGGCCCCGATAGCGGCGCCGCTCCCGCCGCCGATTGCAGCGCCGGCAGCCGCGCCCAATGCGGTGCCGGCCGCAGCGCTGGTAACCCCGCTACTCATTCCCGCTTGATTGGCTGTCGTGCCGCCAACCTGGAAAAAAGCGTATTGCCGGCAGACAACATCATCATTACGAAACTGATCGAAAGACATACCGGTACCCGGCAGTACCATAACACTGGGTCCGTTGGGCATGCTGGCGCAACCGGTTACAGCCACTATAACCAAGGCCGGAAACACTCTGAAAAAACGTGACATATCGGGATTCCTTAACGAGGAGCGGAAGGTGCGGACGGTGTCGGCTCAACTTGTTGCCAACCGTTTGGACAGTCCTTGATATAAGGATAATAGCCTTCGGGGCTGTTGCAATAATACCAGTAACCGGGGGGATTTTGTTGTGCAGCCGGCGGGGATTGCTGGATGTAGACCGGTGGTGTCACCGGCACGGTGACTATGCGCGGGCGGATAATAATAAGGGTAGCTGTAGTAAGGATAAGGATATAACGGTGCGCCGAAATAAAAGCCGAAACTGGAACGGCCGTAGCCGCCTCCCCGACCATAGCCCCAGCCTCCGCCATAGCGCCCTCCTCCATAATATCCTCCACCACCATAATGCGGACCACCATAGTACCCGCCGCCCCACGCCCATACCGGGTTGCTGGTTATCGACCCGATCAGGACGATGACTAAACATAGCGCTGTAATCTGTTTCATAGAGTCTCCATCCCGCATTGGCAGGATTCTTCAAAATCGCTTCGACAAAATAAAACGCCGAAAAGTCAGTGTCGGCTATTTGTTCAGTCACCCTGAAACAGGCTTTTGAGTTCCAACGCATTAAAATAACCTTTTATACAAATCACCGGCTCCAGTCTGGCGACTTTCCGGGCCAAACCGGCCCGATCTGCAACATCCACCACCGCACTGACATCCTTATAAGCTGCGGGGGCTTCTTCCGCGACACCGCGCATGGAGGGACTGCGAATAATAATGCCCTGCGCCGCCAGTTCCTCAACCAGCGTTTTACCCTGCCATTGCTTGGTTGCTTTGCTGCGGCTCATCGCCCGCCCCGCGCCATGGCAGGCGGAGCTAAACGAGCGTTGTTCGCCCTCTTTGGTGCCGCACAGCACATAAGAGCTGGTACCCATGGAGCCGCCGATCAGCACCGGTTGGCCGGTCTCCTTAAATACAGCGGGTAAATCAGGATGGCCGGGGCCGAATGCGCGGGTTGCCCCTTTGCGATGGATGTACAGATCTTTTTTCCGGCCATCAATCGTGTGTTGCTCCAGTTTGCAGGTGTTATGGGAAACATCGTATAACAGGCCGAGATGGAGGCCGGGAAAGACCCTGGCTACCGCCTGCCGGGTCAAATGGGTAATAATCTGGCGGTTGGCTAAGGCACAGTTGATCGCTGCCCGCATGGCGCCCAGGTATTGCTTGCCCAAAGGGGATGTTAACGGCGCGCAAGCCAGCTCCCGATCCGGCAAGTTGATTTTAAACTGAGCGGCCGACATCGCCATTTCTTTCAGGAACTCGGTACCGATCTGGTGGCCCAAACCTCTCGAGCCGCAGTGGATACTGATAACAACATCATCAACTGCTAAACCGAAAACCCTGGCGACGCTTTCATCAAAAATCTCCGCGACCCGTTGCACTTCCAGATAATGGTTACCCGAACCAAGCGTACCCATTTCATCCTTTTGCCGTTCCCTGGCTCGGGGTGAAACGTATCTTGGTTCGGCACCGGCCATGCAGCCCTGTTCTTCAATACGCTCCAGATCCTCTGCTTCGCCAAAACCCTGGTCAAGCGCCCATTGCGCGCCGCCTCTCAGCATCCCATGCATAGCGTCATGGTTCAAATGGATACGGCCCTTGCTGCCGACGCCTGCTGGAACCGTGCGGTACAACGCATCTGCCAGCGCTTGTTTGTGGGGCGACAGTTCGGCCATGTTAAGGCCGGTATGCAAGGTGCGGACGCCGCAGGAAATATCAAAACCGACACCGCCGGCCGATACCACGCCACCCAGTTCAGGATCAAACGCGGCAACGCCGCCGATGGGGAACCCATAGCCCCAGTGGGCATCAGGCATGGCATAGGCGGCTTCAACAATCCCCGGTAACGACGCCACATGGGTGATCTGCTCGTACACTTTCTGATCCATGTCCTGCAGCAATTGCAGATCGGCATAGAGTATCGCCGGTACCCGCATTGCGCCTATAGCCGGTATTTTCCAACAGGTTTCGTCTATTTGTACAAATTGACTGGTATCCATTTAATTTTCCTCTAAGGAACGTGCCCGAAATAACTTGAGCATTATATCCCCTCTCCCCAGCCCTCTCCCAGAGGGAGAGGGAGTAAGATGTTCAAGTCATTTCAGGTACGTTCCTATACATCCACAATACATTGGGCAACCCAACACCCATCGGGTTGTTGATAAACACGCAACTCGGTAAACGTAGCCCCCTTGATTTCCACGGCGGGCTGGTGTTTTTGCCGGTCAACGGGCTCACCAAAGGCAGTCGCTGATAAGTTGCCATCATTAATGGCTACCTGATAGCGCTTGAACAATAGACCCTGCACCGCCATTTGGTAAACCAGTTCATTGATCCAGTCCAGTAATAACAATTCATGGTCGGGGGCTTGGCAGCGAATTGAAACGGCTTTGGATGCCGAGACCTGATCAGGATGGGTAATAACCGCCGTCATGGCGACAGCGGCTTGTTCGAACGCCTGCTCAAGCGTAGGCGCAATACCGCGAATGCCAATATCCGCGCCGTGTTCAAAATGTTCCCAGTGAGGTGTTATTGTTTTCCTGTTCAATGGTTACCATCGTTTTTGTTCTGAATTGAAAATGCTTTGCCGACAGCTTCAAATACTATCCGGCTCTTTCGCAGGGGTAACCTTGACTTTCTTGAGCCTCCGGCAAGTATCCCGGGCATCTTCGCAACGGGTAAAATCATGTGTCACCTTGTCAAAGCAAATCCGCACTTCGTCAAGGGTATCATTGCTCTTCTTGGGTCCGTTTTCTGTGCACGATAGCGTGATCTCATCGGCGTCGAGTCCGGGGTTGATTGCCATAAACAGCGCTTCGATCTTGTCCGCCTTGGGCGCACCCGAAAGACGCGGGAAATTCAGTTTGCCGAACAGCGCTTCCGGTCAAATCGAAATAGACGCTCCGATCAAGCCCGCTGCAAGTACCATGCGAGTCCCACTCATGCTGGATCAGAAATTCTGAAGGCATGAAAGCATGGATTTTCTCCTTGTCGATGGCATCAGCTGATCCGCCCCCTTCGCAACGTTGCGGGTTGCCGGTTCCGCATTCCGGCCACAAGCCGTGTACGATGAACGCTCGATTTTGTTTACATTGCGGCTCTTTGTTGCCAGGATGCGAACGGCAGAATTCCGGCGACCACGACAAGCTCAGTACATAATATTTGAATTTGCCGGCCGTGTTGTTATCGCAGGCCCGCTCGTCTTTTGAAGTCCAACCGGCCGCCGCGACAGCGTAAGCCAAGGCCAGGGTTGTAAATAAAATCCTGAACATCGTCTTCATTTCAGGCTCCTTTTTTAGCTATAAGTTATTGCGTCGGAGCCATTTGCCGCGGCTTTGCCCCGGCTTTCATTCACTTTGGACAACAACATCAGACCGAGGATAAAAAACGATAAGGTCGACAGCAAAGACATCCGGTGATTCCCCTCGCTCCAGTAATTGATCAATCCGTAGCTTAATGGACCCACTATGGCCGACAAACGATTGACCAACCCCCACAATCCCAGAAATTCTCCCGGCGCGTTCGGTTGGCGAGAATTTACTGACTAATGCCCGCCCGACAGCCTGGCTTGCGCCCATGGCCAGGCCGATAATATTTCCGGCGATCCACATATGTGCGGGCGTGGTGGCAAATAAAGCCACCAGCACGGCAACAATCCAGATGAGCAGCGTCATTGCCAGCGTGGGGACCGAGCCTATACGGTCTTGTAAATGCCCGCAAATCAATGCGCCGACAGCCGCGGTCACATTAACAACCATAATCAGAATAATCAGGGACTGGGTATCAAACCCCATGACTTCCTGCGCATAAATCGCGGCCAGAACCACCACTGTGCTGACACCTGACTGGTATACGCCCAATGTGATCAAAAACCAGAGCAAGTCCCGGAAGCGGGCCGCTTCTTTGAAGGTGTGTGACAAGCGGGCAATACTAACCTGTAGATTGGACAGGCTCTTGTCCCATACCGCGGGGACAGCTCGCTCGCGCAGCCAAAGGAAGGTAGGGGTGGCCGTCAATGCAAAGATGCTAGCGGTGATCAGAAGCGTAACAGGAACAAATTGGGTTTCAGACAGCCCATGTTGTTTGGCCCACATAATGTAAGCCAGGCAAATTCCCAAGGTCAGCAGACCGCCAAAATACCCCAGACTCCAGCCATAACCGGACATTCTGCCCATATTTTCTTCCGGCACAATCTCCGGAAGAAATGCGGCGATCAGGCTTTCACCGCTGGCAAACATGATGGCTGAAAGGGTAACCAACACCATCCCCTGCCATATATCGCCGGGACCGACCAGCGCCAGCATGGCTGTTGATGCGATGCAACCCACCGAGGAAATCAGTAGAAACAGTTTCTTGCACGCCCGATGATCGGCAATCGCACCGATTAACGGCCCGCTGATCATGACGACAAAATTGGCGATACCGATAGCCAGCGACCAGAGCAGGGTCGATAAACCGGGGGTAACACCTTGCGCCGCCCCGGCAACTACACCGACAAAATAAGCGCTGAATATCGTGGTTTGGACCACGGTGGTATAGCCTGAGTTGGCAAAGTCATATAAAGCCCATGCCAGTAATTCCTTTCGTCCGGCATAACCGACCAGGTGTTTATTTTCATCAACAGACGGTTTTTTCTGAGTGCTATTCATAGCGTTGTAATCCTTCAATAATGAGGGCAGATATTCATGTATAAAACTGTGGAGATCGACTATTAATGCCGCTAAAGATAATTATGCGAACCCCTTCTCCCACCGGGAGAAGGATGGGATGAGGGGATATAAATAGGCTTTTTCCTTAGTTGTATTTCCCCTCACCCAACCCTCTCCCTTTGGAGAGGGCTATTTCTGCTTATAGCTTATTAGTTACCGTTCCTTATTTTGATCAAGCAGCCAAACCGCGCATAAAACTCCTGACCAATAACACGATCATCTCTTCTACATCCTTGATTCCAGCCTCATCCTGCTTTCCAGTGATCGACAACACGCAGATGCCATGAACACCACACCATAAAGCCCGCGCCGCGCGTGTTCTTTGTTCTTGAGAAAGTTCAGGAGCAAGCTCTAAAAACCGCGCCTCAACCGGGGCAAATACATTATCAACTTTCTCCTGATACCAACCTGGAAATTCGGCATCTTCCGGCAAAGGATAGTCAAAAACAGTACACCACCGATTAAAGTTCTGATTGGCATAACTTAAATAGGTTATTGCCAGTGCCTGAATGGACTGTTCAGCGTTGGTATCTTGCACATGCTTTAACTCCCCGGCAATAGCATCCAGCGTTCTTGCATTGATGTGCATAATCAGGTCAGCCAAATTCGTAAATACCATATAAATGCTGCCTACGGTATAACCAATCTCACTCGCGATTTTACGTACTTTTAATCCGGAAAAGCCTTCCTCCCTGACAATGGTCTCTGCCGCCTCCAGAACCAATGCCTTTATTTCTTCCAGACTGTGCTCACTTCGTCTTGCCATGATTCGTTTCGATTTCTTTTGGTACGCTAGGATTACAGCGAAGGCTGCACGTCGTTAGGCTTCAACTCTGCAAAGTATTTAACCATAAAATCAACAAACGTCGTTAATTTGGCGGGCAGAAAGCGCCTTTGCAGATAAGTGGCATAAATGGCCAGCGAGGGGATGCGAAAATCCTGCAAAATTTCTATTAATTGCCCTTGCGCCACAAAGTTCGCAGCCGATATTTCCGGGGCCTGCGTTATGCCCATGCCTAAAGCGGCGGCCTGGCACAAGGCTCTGCCGTTGTTGGAAGCAAAATGCCAGTTAGGTTTAATTTTTATTTCTTCGGTACCGGCGCTAAATAACCAATACTCTTTATGCGGTGTATCGATGTAATGCAAACAACGATGTGAACCTAATTGATCAATATGTTCGGGTTTGCCGTATTCGGCCAGATAAGCAGGCGACGCGTACGTGCATAAACTGGTTAAGGCTATTTTTCGGGCAACCACGCCCAAATCAAGACTATCCGTCACTAAAATCGACAGATCAAAACTGCCTTTACTCAAATCCACGCGGCTGTTGTGCAGCGTCATCAAAATTTTAACGTCCGGATACTCGCGCTGATAGGCATCGATAGCCGGCACCATATACAATCCGCCAAAATCGATAGGCGCACTGACTTTTAAGGTGCCTTTTACATGCCGGCCCAACTGCGAAGTCGTTTCATCCAGTTCCGAGAAATCATCCAAAAGCTGTTTGCTGCGGTAATAATAGATTTCCCCTGCCTCGGTCAAACTGATTTGACGGGTTGTCCTGTTTAACAAGGCAACGCCCAGAGATTCTTCCAATTGTGCCATGTATTTGCTTATCATCATCGCAGACAGATGCATTTCGCGGGCTACAGCCGCAAAAGTACCCAATTCAACAATGCGGCAAAACACCTGTATGTTATTTAATTTGCCCATATGCTCTCACTATAAACTATAAGTTTATATTTTATAAATTCACTATGCTATTTGACAGCTGGGTTTATTGGGGTACATTAAACCTCGGAGATAGTTATGTACCGTTTGGTTTTTCATGATTTAATGATAAAGCCAAACGGTTTTTTATTGCCCAACGATAATAATAAGAGGTATTTATGAGCAAAATTCTTAATGAAGTATTAGCAGCAAACCGGGATTACGTGAATGATTTCGGTGACAAAGGTGATTTGCCCCTCCCTCCAGGAAGACACTTCGCCATCCTGACCTGTATGGATGCCCGTTTAGACCCAGCAAAATATGCCGGTTTAGCCGAGGGTGATGCCCACGTCATTCGTAACGCCGGCGGCCGCGCCAGTGACGATGCCATCCGTTCCCTGGTCATTTCCTATAAATTATTAGGAACCCGTGAATGGTTTGTTATTCATCATACCAACTGCGGCATGGAATTGTTTACCGATGAAATCATGCGCGATTTGTTAGGCAGCAGCTTGACAACGGCATCCCTGAACGAGCAGGGCCTGTGGTATGACACCGGCGAAGGACCGGGTTCACACGAAGCCAAACATATCAGCTGGCTGACCATTAAAGACCAGGAAGCAAGTGTTCTTGAAGATGTCCTTCGCATCAAGAACCATCCGCTGGTTCCTGCCAATATTCCTGTGTACGGCTATATCTACGATTGTTCAACAGGCCGACTCATCGAAGTCCCGGCTGCATCAGAAGCGGGCAGAGCAAGCTAAAAATTGTTTTCAACCCTGCGCATGTCTTGGGATATGCGCAGGTCATTCTCCCCTCCCCAAAAAAAGCTCGATACCAAGCATCTCTACTGAATACTAAAATTGGCTGCTTGAAGCTATCACACCTCGCTTTTTTTGGTAATATTGCCCGAGCTTCCGCAATCAGGACCGTAAGGAACGGTAACTAAATAACTTGAACAAAATAGTCTTATCGTGGGAGCGGCTTTAGCCGCGATCTTCGCGGCTAAAGCCGCTCCCACAAATTGTCAATGTTCAAGCTATTTAATTTTCCTCGCTTAGCCAGTTATTCTTGAAAACGCCACACCTTTCGGACTGATCTTCACCAAAATATCTGCTACACAGCATTAACCATAAATGATAAAGTTTTGTTACCTGCCTGGTCAAAACTCCGGCGGCATCCAATTTCCCACAAACAAGGCCTTATCAATGAATCATCCCAATCTGTCTCCAGGCGACAAAATTTTTCTCCACAGGTCGCTTGAGGCGACTATCCGGATAGGTCTGTTAATCATCATTACCTTCTGGTGTTTCAAGATTGTCGAGCCATTTATCATCCCGATCATCTGGGGGATCATCATTGCCGTTGCCGCTTATCCGCTTTACGGCCGGCTGCGGACGGCTCTCGGCGAACGCCACAAGCTTGCGGCGACGGCTTTTACTTTTGCTTTCCTGATCATCCTGATTGTTCCAACCGTGTTGCTCACCGACACGCTGATTGAGGGGCTAAAAATGCTGGCAGAGAAAATAAAAGAGGGCTCTTTGTCGATTCCACCGCCGCCCGACAATCTTCATAACCTGATGATTATCGGTCAACCGCTCGCCAAGTTCTGGTTGCTCGCTTCGGAAAATATCCATAGCGCTTTGCAACAACTGACGCCCGTACTTAAAGTCATCGGCAGCTGGTTATTATCGGCAGCAGCCGGTGCAGGCATCGCCATTTTGCATTTTGTGGTTGCCATCATCATTGCCGGCATCTTATTGGCTAATTCCAGCGGCGGCAATCGCACCGCACATGCTATTACCAATCGGCTTTCGGATGAGAAAGGCGATGATTACGCAGACCTCGCGGAAGCAACGGTGCGCAGTGTCGCCAATGGCATTCTAGGGGTAGCCGTCATTCAAAGCATCCTTGCGGGGCTCGGTTTTATGGTGGCGGGGGTTCCGGCAGCAGGCCTTTGGGCGCTGCTTTGCCTGATCCTGTCTATCGCCCAGATTGGCATCGGCCCGATCCTGATCCCTATAATAATCTACCTGTTTTATACGGCTGACACGTTTACCGCTGTAGCCTTCCTGATCTGGAGTATTCCACTCACTTTACTGGACAATATTCTCAAACCCATCCTGCTCGGCCGTGGCGTCAAGACACCCATGGCGGTTATTTTCATCGGTGCGATTGGCGGCCTGTTGAGTGCGGGTGTTATCGGCCTTTTCATTGGCGCAGTGATATTGTCGCTGGGTTATGACCTGTTTTTTTTATGGCTTCACCCAAATTCCTCATCGGAATAGTCTTGTTACTTCTGATGACTCTCTTTAACAGCCCCATCCATACTCGTGACTACGGCACCGGTAAACAATATCCCACTTGCGAAAAGCGCAACAACGAATATTGCAATAGCCAGTCCAATAATCAGAATAATCTGTTTAATTAAGCCTTGGTTTTCTTGATTTTGATTGTTCATTTGATAAAACGTCAGTGAGATTTCGTGTCAGAAACGGTGAATTATCAATATTACCCAAATATGAATTTTTCACAACACCGTAAGTATTTTGTTATGTATTTGTGAACAAATGTACATTTGTGTTCATTGATTTCGATGCTATGCTGTTAAAACTGTAAACAAAGTCTGGTAGGAGAATCTCATGCGACTATCTATTGAAGTAACCCAGGAGCAACATCAACGTCTCAAAGCCGTATCGGCATTGCGAGGCCAAAGCATTAAAGACTATGTCCTGGAGCGTGTTTTTCAGCCATTGCCGGAAATAAATGCGGCAAGTGAGGAAGATGCATTGCGCCAGTTGGAAGCATTTTTTCAACCACGCGTTGAGGCAGCAGAGCAAGGGATAGTCGTCAATAAGTCTGTACAACAGATTTTCGAGGAAACCCACCAGGAATAAATGCAGTAACGGAATGCAGCCTTACGTATTAACGCCTTCGGCTGAAGATGACCTCAAAAATATCGCTCGCTACACGCTGAAGCAATGGGGTAAAAAGCAGTCCTTGCACTATGCCCGTCTACTTGAGGTCTGTTTTCTGGAGATTGCCGACAGAGGCCTTCTCACGCTCCTTCTCTGAACGCTATCCTCAAATACAGGTGACCCGGTGTGAGCATCATTACCTTTTTTACATTCATCCTGAAGGAAAGCGGCCTTGTATTATCGCAGTTCTGCATGAACGTATGGATTTAGTTGCCAGACTTAAAAACCGTTTGGATTAATACAACGAAAGGTTTTTAGGGACGGTAACCAAATTACTTGGACAATAAGGATTTACCGTGGGAGCGGCTTCGCCTAAAGCGCCTACTTTTGGTAGCCGCGTACTTCGCGGCTAAAGCCGCTCCCACAAAAAACCAAACGGTAAAGTTATTAAATTTTTTATCCAAAACCTACAGCCGCAGGCCACCCATTGCCCCAAACCACCATCGCCCCTTCTATTACCCGTATCGCCCTGGCCAGTTTTATCGGCACCGCAATCGAGTTCTACGATTTTTATATCTACGGCATGGCGGCGGCATTGGTGATCGGCCCGGTATTTTTCCCCGGCGGCAATCCAACCACGCAAGCGCTCAGCGCCTTTCTTACGTTTGCCGTGGCATTTCTTACCCGGCCTTTGGGCGCGACGCTGTTCGGGCATTTCGGCGACCGCATCGGGCGCAAAACAACCTTGGTCGCATCGCTGCTGGTCATGGGCATTTCCACCACTTTGATCGGCTTGCTGCCCGGCTATGATGCCATTGGCGCATGGGCGCCGGCTCTTGTTGTGTCTGTTGCGTTTCGGCCAGGGCATCGGCCTGGGTGGCGAATGGGGCGGCGCGGCATTGTTGGCAACCGAGAACGCGCCGGCCGGCAAGCGCGGCTGGTACGGCATGTTTCCCCAGTTGGGGCCGCCCGTGGGCTTTCTCTTGGCGACCGGCAGTTTTCTGCTGCTGGCGCATTTTCTGAGTGACCAGGAGTTTAAAGACTGGGGCTGGCGGCTGCCGTTTCTTGCCAGTTCGGTGCTGGTCGTCGATCGGTTTATATGTGCGCCTGGCCTTGGCCGAAACCCCGGTATTTGCCAAAGTGTTACAACAGCACCAACAGGTCGGCATGCCGCTCAAGGAAATACTGAAATCCCATGCTGCCAACTTGATGCTGGGCGCACTGGCGATGGTCGTGTGCTATGCCTTGTTCTATATCTCAACCGTGTTTTCCCTGAGCTACGGCACCACCACGCTACACATCCCGCGTCAGCAGTTTCTCGGCATGTTGTGCGTGGCAGTACTCTTTATGGCCGCCGCCACGCCGCTATCCGCGTGGGCAGGTGATCGTTTCGGACGGCGACCCGTTTTGCTGATCGCCGGTAGCGCCGCCTTCCTGTCCGGTTTTGCCTTAAAGCCCATGCTGGAAAGCGGCTCGCCCTTGATCATTACCGCTTTCCTATCCTTGGAGCTATTCCTGATGGGCGCCACCTTCGCGCCCATGGGCGCCTTGCTGCCGGAACTGTTTCCCTCCGAGTTGCGCTATACCGGTGCGGGAACAGCCTATAATCTGGGCGGCATACTGGGCGCTTCGTTTGCACCCTATATTGCGCAACGGCTGGTTACCGAGGGAGGGCTGGCCTGGGTCGGCGGCTATGTCTCATTGGCTGCGGCTATCAGTTTGCTTGCCGTATATATGATGCGGGAAACCCGTGATAATCGCTGGGTGTGAACCTAAAAATCGCAGTTTATCCACGAAAAACACGAAAGACACGAAATAACTTGAGCATCACTCTCCCTCTCCCTCCGGGAGAGGGCTGGGGAGAGGGGATAAATAAATCAAGTTATTTCGTGCGTATTCCTTAGAGTTCAATGTTGGCTTATATATTGCTGTGAATGAATTATTTCAGCGCTCAATAGTTGCTTCAACATCAGACACTTTGCTTTGTATCACACAGGATTCGACTCATGGCTATCAGTACATTCGAGATTTTTAAAATAGGCATTGGTCCGTCCAGTTCTCATACTGTAGGTCCGATGCGTGCCGCGATGGAATTTACCGTTAAACTGGAACACTCCGGACTCATCGATAAAATCGGCCGCATCAAGATAGAATTATTCGGTTCCTTGGGCGCGACGGGTAAAGGGCACGGCACGGATAAAGCCGTTATGCTGGGGCTCGAAGGCGAGTCGCCGGATCTGATTGATCCTTCCATCATTCCCGCCAGGCTGGAAACGATCAGGCAATCAGGGCAGATTAATTTGTTAAAGCGATGGCCGGTCCGTTTCGATGAAAAAGGCGATTTGTTGTTCCAGCGCAAGGTCCTGCCTTATCATTCAAACGGCATGCGTTTTACCGTTTTCGATAACGCAGGCGCCGAACTGCTGCAAAAGGATTATTACTCCGTCGGCGGCGGCTTCGTCGTGACAGGAGATACAGCGGCGGCCGATCGTTTGACGGATGACGATACCTGTTTACCGTATCCGTTTAAATCCGCGGAAGCGCTGCTAAAACTCTGCGCCACACATAACAAGCCGATCAGCGCGTTGATGTACAACAACGAAAAAGCCTGGCTCGGAGAACAGGCTATCCGGAAAAACCTGCTCACTATTTGGCAGGTGATGCAGGCTTGCGTCGAAAGAGGGATGCATCAGGAAGGCACCTTACCGGGCGGCATGAAGATTAAGCGCCGTGCTGCCAATCTTTACCAGCAGTTGACCGGTGCAATTCCACGGCAAACGCCGGGCGTTCCGGTAGGGACGCTGGATTGGGTCAATCTGTTTGCGCTGGCCGTCAGCGAAGAAAACGCCGCAGGCGGCAGAGTGGTGACCGCGCCGACCAACGGTGCGGCGGGCATCATACCGGCGGTGTTGCATTACTACTGGCGATTCTGTGAAGGCGCCAATGAAGAGGGCGTTATCCGGTTTTTATTAACGGCCGCTGCGATTGCTATCCTTTATAAGGAAAACGCGTCGCTTTCAGGCGCCGAAGTCGGCTGCCAGGGCGAAGTAGGCGTAGCCTGTTCGATGGCGGCAGGGGCATTAGCGGAAGTGTTGGGCGGTACGCCGCAACAAGTCGAAAATGCCGCCGAAATCGGCATGGAACATAACCTGGGCCTGACCTGCGATCCAGTGGGCGGCCTGGTTCAGGTGCCTTGTATCGAGCGCAACGCCATGGGCTCGGTAAAAGCCATCAACGCCGCGCGTATCGCCTTGCGCGGCGACGGCACGCATTTTGTGTCGCTGG
This sequence comes from uncultured bacterium, assembly GCA_963749125.1. GTDB lineage: Bacteria > 4484-113 > 4484-113 > 4484-113 > 4484-113 > JBBIJQ01. The sequence continues at coordinate 134,834 of CAVVLL010000012.1, read as the reverse complement.
ATAAGGTCATCAAAACCATGCGTGAAACCGGCGCCGATATGAAAACCAAATATAAGGAAACCTCACGCGGCGGTTTGGCGGTCAATTTGATCGAATGTTAATTTGACGTTGTCAAATTAAGCGCTTTGAATGAAACTACTCAAACTTGTTCATTCGGGTCATGGGCTTATGTTAATTGCCGTCTTGCACAGGATTTAACGATTCTTTTTAAGGTGGGGTAGTGTCGTATTTGTTTGGATGCCATGTCCGATGGCTATAAACTTGGCTCAATTAAAACAATTAATTGGATGAATTTATGAAGAATATACGATAACTAAGATTTTTATAAGAGAATTGATGTCGTGTATTTTACGTTAGGAACGCGCATGAAATAACTTAGGCATCTTACTCCCTCTCCGTGCGGGAGAGGGTTGGGGAGAGGGGATATAAATGGTCAAGTTATTTCGTGCACGTTCCTTAGTCAAATGTACTCGGATGAGGGAAATTTTATGATAATTACACTAAGGTATAAGTCCTGGAAAATTGAGAATATGCAATGCCTGAAATTAGTCACTTTCTCGGAATAATCATACGCATGTATCTGCGTGAACACGCTCCACCGCATTTTCACGCAGAATATGGCGAATACGAGATAACCGTAGACATTGAAACTGGGGTTGTTACAGGCAGGTTTCCAAGAAGAGCATTAAATGCTGTGCTTGACTGGTATGTGCTTCACCAAGATGAATTAATGGCTAACTGGCAAGCTGCTATTGACAGAAAGCCGTTGTCTAAAATTGAACCTTTGGAATAGAGTTATGTTTATTCATGTTACAAATGCAGAGTATTGTGGCGAGTACAAAGTTTGGTTGTCATTTAATGACGGTACAGAGGGTGAAATTGATTTAGCCTCAGAACTGTATGGTCAGGTATTTGAACCCTTGAAAAATAAAGATTTTTTTAAATCATTTCGTTTAGAAGGACATACTTTATCTTGGGATAACGGTGCGGATTTTGCGCCCGAATTTTTACATGAACAGATTGTGTCTAACTCAACGCTCCAGCGGACTCCGCTATCGCACCGCCCCTGAGCCAATATGACCCGAGACACCTACCCCTCAGAAATTAAATAAAGGTAGGCCAGCATCATGAACAAATCGAAAGCAGAGACAATGGAATCACCTCAGCCAGTTAGGTTACCCTGCGCGTCTTTAATTTTGAATTGAACTTCTTGGCGATTGAAAAGGTACGCATAGCTTACCCTACATGGCTTTATAAGAAAAACGCTTCGCTTTCCGTCGCCGAAGTCGGCTGCCAGGGCGAAGTAGGCGTAGCCTGTTCATTGGCGGCCGGGGCATTAGCGGAAGTGTTGGGCGGCACACCTCAACAAGTCGAAAATGCCGCCGAAATCGGCATGGAACATAATTTGGGCCTGACCTGCGATCCGGTGGGCGGGCTGGTTCAGGTGCCTTGTATCGAGCGCAACGCCATGGGCTCGGTAAAAGCGATTAACGCTGCGCGTATCGCCTTGCGCGGCGACGGCACACATTTTGTGTCGCTGGATAAGGTCATCAAAACCATGCGTGAAACGGGCGCCGATATGAAAACCAAATATAAGGAAACCTCCCGCGGCGGTTTGGCGGTCAATTTGATCGAATGTTAATTTGACTTTGTCAAATTAATGATTTTTTTAGGGAGATGATGGTGTCGTATTTGTTTGGACCCCATGCCCAATTACTGTACACTTGGCTGAATTAAAACAATTAATTAGATGAGTTCATGAAGAATATACGACAAATTAGGTTTTTTAGCAGACCATTGATGTCGTATACATTAAATTAGGTCATATCAAATGCCACAATCATCGTTCGCAACGCTTTTAAGGGAGTCATAAATGCCAATCGTAGTCAGCATGATCAACTGGAAGGGCGGTGTAGGGAAAACCTCACTCACCCTGCATCTTGCCGCAGGTCTAGCGACCCGACACAAAAAGCGGATACTCCTCATTGATCTCGATGCTCAATGCAATCTTTCTTTCCTCGCCGTCGGCTTGACGTCATACGTTGATCATGCGTACAAGAATAACGGAGCAACAGTAAAAAACATCTTTGATGACTATTTCGATCGCGCGCCCACGAAGACTAAGGATGTCATCCTCGAAAAGAGAGTTCGGGCACGCGCAGGAAAAATATTCACGCAAGTTGGCATCATTCTTTCACACCAAGAACTAACATTGCTCGACATGAAGCTCGCTCGTGAGAAACGCTCCGGCAAAGATCACCGCGAAGAGACGAAATTCGAGATTGAGAAGTTGTCCGTTATCAAAGATATAATTAATTCCGTCGCTGACGAATACGACTATGTGCTTCTTGATTGCCCGCCCAACGTCAACCTCGTTCCGCCGACCCGGTTGGGGCCGGGGCGAAGCTGTATCCAGCCGATGAGCCTGCGTTCAAGCAGCGTGAGAAGCAAGACGACGATGATAACGAACAGAGCAACGACTAGGAATGCGACAAAGAGCATGAGGCCCTGGGCCCACGCATAAGATAGCCCCCACCCTATCATCACCGCTCTCAGCGCTTCCCAGATTGTTGTGCTGGACATGATCATTTATCAACGTCTCCAAGCACAACATCAATGCTTCCGAAAATCATAATCAAGTCGGCGAACATATGCCCGCGCGACATAATGTCCAGCGCCGCAAGGTTGATGAAACTGGGCGGCCGGACGTGGAAGCGCCACGGCCTCGTCCCGCCCTCGCTGACGAGATAACACCCTAGTTCGCCGCGTGAAGCTTCCTGGCGCACGAACACCTCGCCCGCTTTCGGCTTGATAACCGGCGGAAGCTTCGCCATGTGCCCGCCTTCAGGAAGGCCGTCAATTGCCTGGCGAATTATTTCGACAGCCATGCGCATCTCGTAGAAGCGCACCTGGTATCGGTCAAGGACATCGCCTCTCTCGCCGATGGGAATATCAAAATCAAACTCAGGATAAGCGCTGTATGGCTCATCCTTGCGCACGTCCCACGGCACGCCGCTGCCGCGCAACACCGGCCCGCACACCGCGTATGAGAGCGCTGTTTCCTTGGAGAGAATGCCAATATTGCGGGCGCGATTGATGAATATCGCGTTGCCTGAATACAGTTGTTCACATTCGTCTAAGTATGAAGGGAATGCCTTCAGAAACTTCTTAGCCTTCTCAATGAAACGCGCATCTATGTCGTTTCGCAAGCCGCCGGGACGAATGTAATTGTAGAGCAGCCTCGCTCCGCAGGCTATTTCAAACAGGTCAACGATCTTCTCGCGCTCGCGGAACGCGTAGAACATTGGTGTCGTTGCGCCAGAATCAAGCGCGAGGCTGGCGAACCAGAAAAGGTGGCTTGCGATGCGCTGGAGCTCAAGCATGATGACTTGTATGTATTCGGCGCGGCGCGGTACTTCAACTTCCAGCAAGGCTTCAGCCGCGCTGGACACCATATAGTCCATCTGCATGGCCGACAGGTAATCGGCGCGGTCCCAAAGCGGGACGAGCATCCTGTATTCCCGGCCCTCGGAGTTCTTCTCCATGCCGCGATGGAGGAATCCGAGGTGAGGCTCAACCGACTTGATAATCTCGCCGTCGCTGACAACGACAAGGCGAAGGACGCCGTGCGTTGAAGGGTGTTGCGGCCCGACATTAAGCGTTAGTTCCTGTGTTAGCAGGTCGTCTGCGCGCTTCTGCATCAAGTCCGGCTGGTCGTGGAGCGAGCTCACTGGCTCTCCTCCGTTTTCACCGGCGCGGCAGGCTTCGGTGCTTCTTTCTTTGGCTTTGCGAACTCCCTCTCAGCTTGCCCCAAGTCGCCTAAGTTGACTACTTGCAGCACCTTGAAGCTCTTGCGCAATGGGAAGAACGACACTGTCTCTTCCAAGTAGATGCGCCTTAAGTCGGGATGGCCTTTGAACGTAATGCCGAACATATCGTAGGTTTCGCGCTCAAGCCAGTCCGCGCTCTTCCAGAACTCTATCGCGCTGGGGACTTCCATGCTTTCCGGAACTTTTGCGATAACCAGCAAGTCATGGTGCAGGCTTATTGATGCAAGCATGTAGACGACGTGGAACTCGCCAACGGGCTGTTCTTTGCCGGTGAGGTCGCGCAGGTATTCAAACGAAAGCCGCGCGTCATTCTTCAGCGCATCAAACAGGACTTGAAGGTTGACAGCGTCAAGCCTGAGTATCTGCCTCGCAGCGTCGTATTCAAACGCGAACTTGCAGCGCTCTGCAAGTATCGCGCTGAAATCAGGCTTGTTCAATGTGCGGTTCATTTCGTTAGGTCAATGCCCATTAGGCGGGCGGCTTCAATTTCAACTGCGGCTTCGGGAGTAAGCACGTGGCTTTCCTCGTCAGCGCGGTCGGCAAAGACGAAGTTCGGCTTTCCGCGCCGAAGGGTCTGCTTGTCAATGCGCCTTTGTAGCGTCATCAATCCGTGCAGCAACGCTTCAGGCCTTGGTGGGCATCCAGGAATGTAAACGTCCACCGGTAGTATCTTGTCTATGCCGCGAAGCACGCTGTAACTGTCGGCATGCAAGCCGCCGGTGTTGGCGCAGCTTCCCATCGCCACTACGTATTTGGGTTCTGCCATCTGCTCATAAATGCGCTTTACTCGCGCAGCCATCTTGTAGCTTACAGTTCCGGCGACGATCATCAAGTCGGCCTGACGTGGGCTCGGGCGAAAGACTTCCATGCCGAAGCGCGAGATGTCGTAGCGCGCGGCGCTTGCGCAAATCATCTCAATCGCGCAGCATGCAAGCCCCATCGTAACCGGCCATACGCTATTGCGGCGCGCGACGTTCACCAACCAGTCCAGACTGGTTAGGATAATGCCGGGCAGCGTTCCCTGCTGGGTTTCAATGTCGTGGCCGTCAATCAGACCCAATCCAAAGCCCCCCTCTTATACGCATATAGCCATGCCATGAGGAGTATCGCCAGAAAGACAACCATCTCTCCTAACGCAGCTGGGCCGATGGGGCCGAAGTAAACGCGCGTGTCGCCAAATGTCAGCAGCCTGAAGGCTACCGCCCAGGGGAAGATGAATATGACGTCCACGTCAAAGACGAGGAACACAAGCGCGATGGTGTAGTAGCGGGTGTTGAACCTGACCCAGGATGGGCCGAGGGTTTCCTCACCGCACTCGTAAGTCGTCAGCTTAGAGAAGTCGGGTTTATGCGGGCGTAGGATGGCTGCCAGCCCCAACATAACTAGGACTAGGATGAATGACCCTATCAGGAAGAGGGCCACCCAGTTGTATTGCATATAGGTGTAGTTTGAAACCAAAGTTAAAGCTCCGGAAGCCTCCCGCAGATGGGGCGGCGGCTTCGCATACAACTTTCCCGGCTTTAGGCGGACATGGCGTTTCAGATGCTGCCACACACCCGCTTGCCGGGCCACGCAATAATAGAATGGCACTCCGTTTATGTCAATGTTAGCTAGGCACTTCAGACAGGCGCTCTTTGCATTTCCAACGCCGCAGAAGTATCATTAGCTCTATCAGGAAGAGACGCGCAAAACCGCTTCGTCAACCTAAGCCTGACGTGGGGAAGCTCTACCGCTGGTTCAGCGTCCTTGGGCTTATCATCACCGTCGGCCTGATACCGCTATTAATCTACTACAAAACGCGCTATACAGAGGAAGCATTCGGCCTCGCCCAGCAGCTTTTCCTAGGCTTATCAATGGGGCTTTATTTCGCAATTCTAATTATTCCCGGCCGGGGGCATATGACGAAGAAGGATGCGCGCTGGCTCGCCATTTTCATGCTCATCGCCGCGGGTATTCTCATCCTTTGGGGCGTCATCGCGCTTCCGCTGTTCCAACAACGCATCTTGGATTGGGAGTACTTCGACGATGACACGCTGCTGGCTATCTCCCGCATCGCGTTTATTCAGGCGATAGTCGGCGTCCTAGCGCTTAGCGCAAAGGGCATCGCCCTGCTCATTCCGTTCATCAGGAAGTACAAGTCAAAGCTAAGCGACCTTAGCGGGTTTGACTACAAGAAGAAAGGTTCATAACAAGCACATCTTAGGCATCAACACAAGATATGCAGCAACTAACCGAGCTACTCAAGTTTGACCCAATCGTATTAGCCCTGTTCGCGGGGATTTTCACCTGGGGCATGACTGCGCTGGGCGCTTCTATGATTTTCCTGCGCAAGGATCCCAGCCGCAAGTTCCTTGACGGTATGCTGGGATTTGCCGCCGGGGTTATGTTGGCAGCCAGCTGTTTTTCGCTGCTCATACCCTCGATTGAAATGTCATCCGGCGGGCTATTGCCCAATTGGTTACCGGCCACCGTCGGCTTCCTTATTGGCGGGCTGTTCCTTCGGCTTGTAGATATAGTTCTCCCGCACCTTCATATCGCAACAGGAACAAACGAAATAGCGGACTGCGATGGCTCGCCAGAATGCCAAGAACACGGCCATGTCATGGGCAAAAGAGACCGCGCCGTGCCTGAAGGACTGAAAACTGCATGGCACCGCACTACTTTGCTAATACTCGCAATCACGCTTCACAACATACCGGAAGGCCTTGCGGTTGGTGTAGCATTTGGCGCAATCGCGGCGGATATGTCTTCCGCCAGCCTCGGCGGGGCCATTGCACTCGCTATCGGGATGGGATTGCAGAACTTCCCAGAGGGCATGGCGGTCTCATTCCCTTTGCGCCGCGCAGGATTATCCACAGGGAAGAGCGCCTGGTGGGGCCAGTTCTCGGGCTTGGTTGAGCCGGTCGCAGCCGTCATCGGCGCAGCAGCGGTCATCGTCGCGCTGCCACTCTTGCCATACGCGCTGGCTTTCGCGGCAGGCGCTATGGTCTACGTCGTGGTAGAGGAGGTAATCCCCGAGGCGCAGCACGACGAGCACAACGACCATGTCACCATCGCCCTGATGATAGGCTTCGCCGTAATGATGCTCCTGGACGTTGCGCTGGGATAAGCCCTAGCCGCCCATCAGCCACGCCGCCAGCAAGTCTGCGCCCGCCTTCAAGTCCTTCATGTGCACAGTCTCCACAGGCGTGTGCACATAACGCGTGGGCACCGACAGGCAGATAACGCGCTTGGCGTTGCCGAAGCGCTGCAGCATCGCGGTGTCCGTCCCGCCCAGCGGCATTATTTCATATTGGAACTTGATCTTCTTCTTCTCGGCAAGCGCGATGAACTCGTCAAACAGCGAGCGCGTCGTGATTACCGAGGAGTCCATCCAGCTTAATGGCGATGCCGTCGCCAAGGTGGCTCACCATGTCTTCTTTCATCACTCGCGGAACGTCCACCGCCAGCGTCACATCAATGGCGATGCCCACGTCGGCCTTGATGTTGTTCGCGGCAACCTGCGCCCCGCGTATGCCGACCTCTTCCTGCGCGCTGCCGACGAAATAGATGTCGTAGGCGTTCTTGCCCTTCGCCATCTTAATCGCATTCAGCGCCACCCACGGGCTGATGCGGTTGTCCATCGCCTGGCCGCACACAAGGTCGCCCATGGCTATCGTCGTCTGGTCAATCACAACCGGGTCGCCGGGCTTCACGAGCTGCTTCACTTTCTTCGCGGGCAGCCCCAGGTCAATCGCGAACTCGCCTACCGGCGGTATCTTATTGCGCTCTTCGGCGGTGAGCATGTGTATCGGCTTGGTCGGGGGGTTCAGCACGCCGGGCAGCACGCCGGTCGCGGTGTGCACCATCACGCGGCGGGCGAACAGCACGCGCGCGTCAAACCCGCCGGCGGGGTTAATCCACGCGAAGCCCATGTCGTCCACGTAGCGCACGTAGAAACCGATTTGGTCAATGTGGCACGAGATGATGACCGACTTCTCCTTCGCGCCGCGCCTCGGCTTGGCGGCTTTCACGAAGCCGATGATGTTGCCGATGGCGTCTTCTTCCAGGCTGTCCCACCAGCCTTTCGTGTGCTTCTTGATTACGTCGCGGACTTTCTCTTCGCGCCCCGACACGCCGGGGGTTTCGGTGAGCAGTTTCAGGAACTCCATTGATTACGCCTCCATTTGAAGTCGCTGGGATTCTAGCACTTAGATGATGCAACGAATCAAGATACTTCCACAAACCCTTCGAATAGAGCGTGCTAAGGCTCAATGAGAATGTTAATGCCGCCCTACATTAAACGCGCCCCGAATTAGCTAAGATGCAAATGTTATCTGTGAAGCCTCGCATTGCGTGAAGGAGAAGACGAATATATTAGCAGCTAACCCAGTGCGATAGGCTATAATATTCCCGATACGATTAAGGAGATGGGATGCCTTATATACGACACATCTATTGGAGAATAGCGGTGGTGCTCTTATTCCTGCTTGTTCTCGGCTGCGGGGGAACCGGTGGTAGGCTGCACCATAACTTTGTAGCGGCGAAGCTAGTCGATTCAGACGGCGATTACATACCCGACTGGGTCGAGCTTCAGCTCGGTACGGATCCGGAGAACATTGATACCGACTACGACGGCCAGACGGACTACTGCGAGCTGTATGCGTCGCAGAACCTGCTGGGCCCAGTCGTGGGTGTGCCCGCTGCTCTTCCAGACCAAAATAACAACGGCGTTCACGCCGCGCTGGACTCCGATGACAATGGCGACGGTGTGCACGACGGCTTGACCGACAGCGATGGCGACAGCGTGCCCAACCTGCTAGAGTTGTACGGGTACTTCTGGGATGTCAGGGGCGGTGAGTTCAGGCAGTGGGACGGACGGTACGAGGGCATTGCCTACTACAAGACCAATCCCAACCAGTGGTCCACCGATGCCGACCCGTACGGCGACGGGATGGAAGCCAGCGGGGTAAACATGGACCAGCGCGTGCCCTTCCCGGGAAACCACCCGCTCATCCCGGCTTACCCCGATCTGTACTGCGTGATGGAGGGCTACGGAGTTACTCTCGTTGCCGACATCCAAACTACCAACAGCAAGGAGCTGTCCCACTCCTGGAACCAGCAGGTGGTGGATCAGTAAGGAGACTAAAACCGACTACAACCGGACCGCGGATGTGGATACCCAGGCGGGCTACGACAAGGGCAAGATAAGCGGTAGCATCAAGGTCAAGGGACACATCGGCAAAGACACCAAGACCACCAGGTCGCACACGGTGACGACCGACGAAAGCAATTTCAGCAAGGAGGAATGGAGTGAGGCCGTCTCCACCAAGACCGATCAGGCGGCGTCCGTTACCCTTAACCTGCGATTCTACAATCTCGGCACGGCGCCGGCCGACAATGTGTCCCCCACCATTAGCCTGGCGCTGGACCGTTTCACCATCACCAGCGGTATTGGGCTGGACGCCCCGATTGACCTGCTGGACAATGATGAGAACAAGCCTTACCCTCCCACGGGGCAGGTGCCGATAGGAATTAACCAGGATTCCGGCGGCAAACCCATCTACCTTTCGCTGGACCAACTGCGCTCGTTCCAGACTGGCGCGCGCATTACGGTGGATGTGCCGCAGTTCGGCGCGGAAGTGTTCAAGAACATCACCGACCCCAACGGTCAGAAGTACACCGCCAATGGCAAGTGGGCGGACTACCTCTCCGCCATTCAGAAGAACGCGGCGCGCCTGATCGTGGATGATGGCAGGGGGCACACGCGCTCGCTGCTGGTGTTCGCCCCGCCCAGCCTTCCCCCGGGGAAGCGGGAGGACGCGGGCGCGCCCAAAGTAATGTTGCGCGATGCGCTGATATGGGCCTTCGGCGGATACGATAGCGGCGGAACCCCGCATATCAGCATCCCCAATCCCGACGGCACCTACGCCGACGTGTCGCTTGAGGGATGGCGTTTCAGCTTCAACATGGGAGCATACACTGACCTTGCGAACAGCCAGGGCCAATCCCCGGACTACACGCAGGATCTCTTCAGTTTTCCACTGCACGCGGGTGATGTCGTGCTCGGCAAGGCTCCTCCGCCGGAAGGAGAGGAGAATCCCCATCTGTACTGGGATGCCTTTGATTGGGACACGCTGCAGATGCGCGGCTGGGCTGACGATTACTACGCCATTGACCACGTGTACTTCAAGCTCACGCCCGGCACTGCGGACGAAGACGCGATGGAGATGGCCATCACCGCGGACCCGAACGACCGCAACTCGTTCATCTTCTACGGGGTCGGTCTGGACAGTTCCTATGTGGAAACGGGAACAGAAACCATCGTCGCGGTGAACGACCGGGGCAACCGAGTGTCGCTACCCGCCGCATTCATCCCTGTCCCCACCGTCAATTCATTGCACGTGGGCAACTACTCTAGCGCCAGCGATGCGGCGATGCACGGTCGGGATACGTACTTGCCCCTGGATATCGGTCCCGCCGGAAACAACCGTCAGCCGTTCGACCTGTCCTCCACTGGCAGCTTTTTTGTGGACAATCCTTACACGCAACCGGGACGGCAGGCTCATCTAAAGCTGAAGAGCGGGGCGAAAGTCCTGAGGCTCAGCAGTTGGAATCAAGGCTTCCTCGCAACCTACAATGCGGACTACAGCAGTTCCACGCAGCCGGTTCTTCTCTGGTCGGGGGCGTGTGACATGTCGGACGATCCCATCTGGGTAGACGGTGCGGAGAACCTCGGCGCGGTGTTCGCGCTTGAGTTCGCCGATGGCTATCACGCCATCTTCCAGTACTACAACTGGGGGCACCAGCCGCACTTGCTTGGCGGCTACTTCGAGTCGCTCGACTGGTGGTTCGACTTCCGCTGGAAGCTCTATTCGCCTCTCACGCAATAGACCGCACTTGAACGTGAGGGCACTCAGCCGTCTAGCATCCCCACAAACTGGTCGAAGAGGTAGTAGTTGTCCTCGGGGCCGGGGTGGCCTTCGGGGTGGTACTGGACGGAAAAGAACGGGTGCGAGGCGTGGCGCATGCCCTCGACCGTGGCGTCGTTGATGTGCACCTTGTCAATGACGAGGCCCTCCCCCACCGCGAACGGCTCGCGCGCGGCTTCGGCTTCAATGCCCGGCGGAAGCACGACCGCATAGCTGTGGTTCTGGCTCGTGATGTGCGCGCGGCCGGTGCGCAGGTCGCGCACGGGGTGGTTCGCGCCACGATGGCCGAATTTCATCTTGTATGTTTGCAGCCCGTATGCCAGCGCGAGGATTTGGTGGCCCAGGCAGATGCCGAATGTCGGCAGGCTCTGCGACAGCGCGCGCACGGTGTCAAAGCAAAAACCCAGCCGCTCGGGGTCGCCAGGGCCGTTGCTGATGAACACGCCGTGTGGGTTGAAGGCGAGGATTTCATCAAACGTCGCGGTGGCGGGGAACACGCGCACGTGGCATCCGCGCTGCGTGAGGCAGTCAAGTATCGCGTGCTTGATGCCGAAGTCCATCGCGGCCACGCGGTATTTCGCGCCGTTATGCGGCCAGTCGTATGCTTCGGGCGTGACTACTTCGCGCACAACGTCTTCCTGCGAGAGCACGGGCGCGTTCTTGAGCGCGTCAGCGGCTTCCTTCTCGCCAAGCTCGCTCGTGATGAGCGCCTTCATCTCGCCTGCGTTGCGTATGACCTGCGTGAGGTAGCGCGTGTCTATGCCGGTGATGCCGGTCGTCTCGGTCGTGAGCAGCTTGTCTTGCAAGAGCTGGTCGGCGCGCCAGTTGTCGCGGTAAGGGCTGTATTCAGACACGACGAGGCCGCGCGCGAAGATGTCGCGGCTTTGGTCGTCTTCGGGGCTCACGCCGTAGATGCCGATGAGCGGGAAGGTGAAGATGATGATCTGCCCGGCGTAGCTGGGGTCGGTGAGGATTTCCTGGTAGCCGGTCATCGCCGTGTTGAACACGACTTCGCCGTGAGTCGTGCCGGGCTTGCCCACCAGCGTGCCGGTGAACTTCTCGCCGTTGTCCAAAACGAGCAGCGTCTTCTTCATCGTGTGCCTTTCGCGCCGCCGGGGAGTTCGCCCCAGACGAGCTTGCCGTCAAGTATAAGCGCCTTGACACTTCCGCGCATCTCCATCCCCGCATATGGCGACACTTTGCACTTGCCGGCGAAGTGCGCCGGGTCAACGCGCCATGCCTCATTGGTGTCAAAGATGCATAGGTTCGCCGGGCCGTTTTCGGCAATCAGCCCCGCGTACCTTGTCGCTCCAACCAGCCGTGATGGCGATAATGTCAGCGCGTGCAGCACCTTTCTGGCATTATCCTGCCCGCCGCCGATAGCGTTCAAGCTGGCGCTTAGCGCAACTTCAAGCCCGGTGATGCCAAACGGCGCGTCAAGCATCCCCAGCGCCTTCTCATCGGCAGTGTGCGGCGCATGGTCGGTGGCGATGCAGTCAATCGTGCCATCCAACAGACCTTTACGCAGCGCATCGCGGTCGGATGCTTCGCGCAGGGGTGGATTGCATTTCGCCAGCGCGCCAAGGCGCTCCACGTCTTCGTCAATGAACGTGAGGTGGTGCGGCGTCACGTCGCAGGTGAGCCAGCCTTCAAGCCCAAGCTGCGCATATTTCTCCTTGCCGCGCTGAATAATCTCAACCGCGCCTGCGGTGGTTACATGTGTGATATGCACAGGCGCTTTGTATTCAAGCCCAAAAGAGATTGCGCGTCAACCGCCTCATCCTCGCTCTCGCGGGGAATCCCCGGGAGTTTCAAGCTGCACGCTTGTCGCGCCCTCGTGCATTACCCCACTGCACATAAGGCTGCGCTTCCGGGCATGGAACATAAGCCGAGGCATGGTTCCGCTGTCAGCCAGATTCACGGATGCGTCTGTGAACCGCTGCAACACGGCGCGCAGAACATCGTCGTCGTCAACATCGCTGCCATCATCGGTAAATATGGCGCAGCCTTCTGCTACCGGAGCTGCGAAATCAGCCGGCGCATGCCCTGCGCGGTCTTTCGTCATTGCGCAAGATGGAATAAGCAACGGCAGCGGCCTGCCTGCTGCGAGAATTGCTGCGTCGCGAAGCTGCAGTTGAAGCTGCATCATCTCAACGCTGTCGCAGGGCGGCTCTGTGTTGGGCATCGTCACAACTGCGCCGAATCCCCCCATGGCTGCGGCAGCGAGGCCGGTGGCGATTGTCTCCTTAGTGGTGAAGCCGGGCTCGCGCAGGTGGGCGTGCAAATCGCAAAGCGCAGGCATGAGCCACATGCCACCTAAGTCGTATTCGGGCGCGCCATCATCAAGCGCTAGGGATGGATGTGAAATGTCGGTGATGAAGTCGTCTTCAATGTGGATGTCGCGGGGCCCCAGGAAGATCTTCCCCGTTGAATACGTCAGCATTTCGCAGTATGAGTTTAGCCATGGCTTCTTCCGGAAAGCCAGTATAGCAAAACAGCGGCCTTGAACCTGCAGATTACGGGGTCTTTGTTACTTCAAGCTGCGCCACTGGCACACCGTCGCTCCACTTGCCCATGAAGGTCTGGTCGTAGCCGCATCCCAGCGCATAGTCGCGGTATTCGCCGTAGAACGCTGCCGCAATTAGCGCATCGCTCAGCTTCCAAAAGCAGTAGTAGTCAAGCGCGTTGGTCGCCGCATTTTCCATGTAAGCAGCTACTGCAAGTTCCTTCCCGAACTTGTCGCGCAGCCTGTCGCGCAGGCGGCTTCGCTTCTCCTCGCGGTAGCGCTCGTCAGGCGAAAGCGGCGCGAAATGGTCGGCGATGAGCTGCGGCGAGCCTCGCCTGTCGGTGACGACGGTCACAAAGTCCTTGTTCTCGCCGGGTATCTTGATCGCGCGGTAGAAGATGTTGCGCGCAGCGACCGAGCCGACGATCATGTCATCCTTGCCGGCGATGCAAATCAGCAGCGTGTCAGACGGAATCGCCGAATAATCGCGCAGGATGCTGGGCACCGCATTGCTTTGGCCGTATGCTGCTGCCGCGGTGGCATTCTTGCTGTCGCTGGGTTCCACGAGCACAAGCGCCTTGGGTTGCGGCAGCTTGCCCTCGGCTGCATCGCATGCCATGTTGGCAGCGATAACTCCGCCTAGCGAATGCCCGATGATGGCGAAGTTGCCCGGCTGCATCTTGATAGGGTCTTCCTCCAGCTTCGTCAGCGCATCCTGCACTGCCTTGAGCGAGTTTGCCGACATCTCTGAAGCGGGCGTCATCAAGCTCGCCTGGTAGCGCGGGAAGATGACGATGTTGCCCTTGCGGGTAAGGTGGTCAATCCATCCGCCGTAGGACACCGGGTCCATCCCGCCCCACCCGTGCAGGAGCACGACGACAGGCGCGGTTTTGGGCGCAGGCTCGGCTGGCCGGTAAATCCAGTAGGCTTCAGCCCCCGTCCCATAGCTGGCCATAGTCGCAGCTCCATGCTTGTAGTCAAATCCGCCAGGCCCCTTCTGCGGCTGCTTGGGCGGTGTCGGTGCAGCCATTGCGGTCGCGGACCATACCGCTATGCTCAACACAATCAAGGTTACAGCAAGTAATCTCATATCGCTCCCGGTATTCCACGCGCATGCAGCGCGGCATTCAGGTTAAGTCTATCAGTGACTCGTTTTCCTTGAACAATGTTCCAGCCAAAGCGAAAACTGCGGTTTCTGGTTAGCCATCAAAGATAATTCGGTATAATAAGGGGTCTGCTGCGACTACATTGCGATAAGGAGATTGCGCCATGACGCTGCGCCGCGCTTTTGCATTCATCGCCGTGCTTATTCATCAGCCTCCGCAGCTTGCGGAGGCGGGGGTAGTGTTTCAGGACTTGATGACAACCAGGCGCCGTCAACCGGCATGCCGACAGTCCCCTTCACACCGCCCAACTATATGCATCCCGCCGTTGACCCGATGGCGCTGATGAGCGGCGACGCTGTCGCTGAGCTTCCCGCCGAAGGCATCATGCTTTTCGCGCAGGACGAATACAACCGCGTCGTTAGCGACCTCCCGCTAACGCTATCCGTGGCGCGCTCAGCCGAAGGGCTTAAGGTAACGGTGTGCGCGGCGAGGGACGCAGAGCTTCCGCGCGACTTGCTGCTCTACCTTCGCTTTGACCCGCAACGTTTCAATCCCCGCGAAGCAAGGCTTTCACGCGAGCTCTTCCCATCGCGCACGCATCTCCAACTAGCACTCACCGACCAGCGCGGCTTCGTCCCCTCGCGGCATCTTCACTGCCATCCGCGACGGCGGTGCGCGCCCTGGCGGCTGACGAAATCGCCCGCGTGTCGTTCACACTTGAGCCGCAGACAGTCCGGCGCAATACGTCGGCAGCGCCAACTGGACCCGGAAACACGATAGAGATTACAGCGCAGGTTCTCGGAAACAACATCCGCTGCTTATTCAGTGAGCGCAATATTGGCGACTACAACCTTGACGGCACCGTGGGCGTCGCGGATCTTACCGCCATCGCCCAGCATTGGGGCCACAGAAACGCTGATGTTCAGGACTCAGTAATCGACTTAGACGATAATGGTGTAGGCATAACCGACATAACGCCAATCGCGATGCACTTCGGGACGGTTCTCGGCGGCTACGACCTTGAGCTTGAATTCACGCCCGAAGGCGGAAGCGCCGGCGAATTTGAGCGCATCCCCAACGAAACCGATGTGAATAAGCCGACGATGACCCGGCCAAGCGTTACGCTGCCGTCAGGCTGGCCTTCTTATACATTCGTCGCTGACAACCAGGGGTATGGCACATACCGCTTCCGCGCCTATCCCATCGGGGCGACGCTCGCCGAGCGCGGCGATGTATCCAACACAAGTTCCGGCGTTTACGAGAACCTACCGCCCGCACCGCCTTCCGGATTTTGGGTATCTGAGACTACGCGTACGACAGTAACGCTTCGGTGGTCTCCAAGCCCTGCCCCTGACATTGCCGGCTACAACGTCTATTGGACCGCGAACGCCTCCGCCACATCTCTCAGCGATTATACAAAAGCAAATCCGTTTCTCATGCCGGAAGACACCTTGATGATGATGATGATCGGGCTTACACCTAGCGCCGATTACTGGTTCGTTATTCAATCGGTGGACGACCTGGGGCTTCCAGCTTTTGAAAGCCAGACGCTCGACACAAAGGTCCATGCGCAGACCATCGTGACGCCGGTCGCAGTGCTGAATGTCGCCCGGGCGATCATTACGAGCTTTACCAAATCACGTTTGACGGCATCGGCTCCAACTCGCCGGACGGCGCAGCCATTGTCAGCTATACCTACGACTGGGGCGACGGCACCCCGCTTGAGGTTTTCCCCACCTCCGACCCGGTGACGCACACCTACCAGTTCCCCTATACCGGCGGCGTAAACGTGAAGCTGACGGTTGAGGACGAATACGGCGTTCAGGGTTCAACTCAGTCTCCAGTAATCGTTAATGCGCTGCGCAAGGACGTGCTGGTCGTTTACAACACCAACTCCCCCGACGACCTTGAAATCGCCAACTACTATGCCAGCCCTTGGACAGGAAGGGGGATACATCCGGATTGCGTGCTGGGAATGGATCTTTCCACGAACGAGGAAGTTTCTCGTGATTACTATAACAACAGCATCCGCACTCCGTTGATGAGCTTCTTAGATACAAGCGGGCTAAAAATCAAATCTATTACATCGTCGTGACGAAAGACGTTCCCATAAAAATCAGCGGGACGGGCGGATATAACGGCAGCTTCGCCTGCGTAGACAGCGAGATTTGCCTGCTCTACGAAGGCGACTACAACCTTGAAGTCCACATGGATAATCCATACTATGGGTGGTTTTCTTCAATAAATACCAATAAAGGAGCCCCCCTAAACTCAGATCCATGGGAGCCTTTCGGTTTCACGCGTGGCGGGATAACAATGAACTACTTGGTAACCCGACTTTCAAGCTGGACTAAGGAAGCCGTTTTCGGGATGATTGACCGCAGCAAGCAGGCCGACACGGCGGATTACTCAAACTACCTCGTCGTATTTGATGATACCGGCGCGACTTACGATATGATGAGTAAACCTCCGAATAACGCCGACGGTAGTGAAAGCGCCGTAGACGTCTTTAACCGGCTGGGGTTAAGCGATATTGAAGACCAAGCTTCCACGGGCGACTTTATAAATGCATCTTACGTCATCTCTAAAAGCATGGATCCCAACGTTATAATCGGATATTGCAGCCACGGCATTCATGCCGGATATAGCAGTCTCTACATCATCAACGACCTGCAATTCAACTACCTACCCGGCGCGCTATTTATGAGCTACGAGTCGTTCAATGGCACCATCTTCCGCGGCGACCCATACACTCACGGGAGTCACGGGCAGGTCGCGGACTTCATACTGATGGGCGGAACCGGCGCGATTGGGAACGTCTATGAGCCGTATTCCGACGCGTGCGGCGATGAGAGCATCATCTTCGCCGAGTATATAAAATGCCACCGCAACCTTGCCGAAGCTCTTTACAAAGGCCTGCGCCGCGTTTCATGGGTCGAGACCGTCCTCGGCGACCCGCTGTGCAAGCCCAATTTCTAGGCTGAGGTTGTTACAAAAGTGGGGTAAGTTGCCGTGGATAATATCCCGGGCTGATTACCCGGGGGTGCGACTTTCTAGTCGCACATCCTCTACATACCCATAGTGGGGCAAGAATGCCCCACCCCCGGTGTTTGCTGATGAGCTGAGGGTAATACCCCGGGGCTGATAACCGGGGGTGCGACTTTCCAGTCGTACACTCTTCACTGCCATAGTGGGGCAGGAATGCCCCACCCCCGTCTCTGAACTACTACCCATTGCGCGGCATTAATGCCCCACCCATCTTTCTGAATTAGGGTCTTTGTTGAGTATTGCAGATTGGCTCTTTGAGCCAGTATGTCCAAAGCCACTGATACTCCTCCGGGCACTTAGCTAATTCCCGTTTCACTGGGTTATGCATGATGTACTCAATTACTGAATGCACTTTCTCTTCACTCTCCAGTAAGTCATCCCTGTATTCGCTTTGCCACAGCGTTCCGCTCTTTCCTCTAGCTAGATTGATCATGCGCGCCGAGTATCCCTTGATGCTCTTCATTAATTGGCTAATGCTGTTAGGGCTTCCAGTTCCGGGCTGTGGCATCACGCAGATGTGAAAATGCTCTGGCATTACGACGACTGCTATCACGCGCCAGCCTTGTCCATTCCAATGAAGGCAAGCATTGAGGACGATTGTCCTTTCACTTGGCTGAAGAACGTCTTCGGGTTTCTTCAACCTTGAAGTTATGAAATAAGCGCAGCCTGGAACTTCAATGTGAGGCAGCTTACCACGCCACTTTCGCACTTCACCCATGACCGTCTCATTATAACTCCCATAGTGGGGCAAGAATGCCCTACCCCCGGTATTCTGCTAATGAGCCTTGAGTGATAGCATGGGTCCCTAACCCGGGGGTGCGACTTTCCAGTCGCACATCTGGTCTTTCCGGATATCTTCCACTGTGGGGCTAGAAAGCCGCACCTCCGGCCTATAAGCCCTATGTAGCTTCTACCAGCAATGGTGTGCTTGCAACCCCCGGCATGTCGTCGGCATAAGGCGTGACCGTGACCCAATACGGCGGCGGTGGCGGCGATGGAATCGTGAACTCGTAGTATCGGAAGCCGTACTCGTTATAGCCCGCGAAGTCCGCAAAGTAATCAACCTCGCCCACTTCGTTGAAGCCCTCTGTGGCAGACACCGCTGAGACGCTTATGACGAAACGCGTAATGTATGAGCCCCAATACATACGGAGCGGGGCGATATCCGCGACACCCACTATCCCATCTCCACTATAATCAGCGACAGCGGCTCCCTGAGAGTAGCTGTCACCATCGGGATCAGTCCATTGTTGGCCGAATAGCTGCGCAAGCTTCTCAATATCGTATATCTCGGTAATGCCGTTTTGGTTGCCATCAGGCATCACACTTCGCGTGGACCAGGTTATTGTCCCCGCCGAACTCACAACTGCAGTAACATCGCTAACCGGCTCAGACGGCGGCTGATAGGGATCGCTCGCTGCTATCGTTATTGAGTGCGATGTTATCAGCAGGCCTTCATTCTTCCGGTATGTTAGACGGTAATACAGCGTGCGAATACCATGACCATCAAACGACACGAAGTAGGTCGCCGTCGCGCCATGCAAATCCTCAAAGTAAGCAGATACGTCATCCGGCATCGGCCTGAACTGCCCCGTTGGCGAATAAGACCATTCAATCGTGTATGTGTAAGTGCGCTTACCCCAGTTTTGCGCCAGCTTACTAACATCAGAGACATTCACTGTGCCATCCAAGTTGTAATCAATATAGCTTTCGGTTGTGCCTGGAGATTGGCTGTAATGCGCAGCAATAACCGTCAGGTCAGCGATATCTACAACCCCATCAAGATTACCGTCTCCATGAAGTGAGGGACCATTCCAATGTATGCCATCGGGTCTTGCGGAGAATTCAATCTTGGGTTCAGACAAAAGTAATGTTGGCGGGACTTCATCCCGCGAAACTTGCTTTAGCTGGTTCGCCAACTCAGTCGTTAGCTCATCCCAAAGCTGCGGGGCGACGCCATCGGGGATGGGGGCTGCGAGGACTTCATCTGCAGCCTGCGCGTAATCCACGGTGGCTGGAGGCGTGGAAACAGCCTGCGGTGTCGCCGTGAGCTGGCTTGAGCCGCCGCAACCGGCAACGAGTAATGCTAGTAGGATTACAGATGCGGAAACTAGGCGCGCTACCGCCTGGCGGTTTCTAAAATAAACGCCCTGAATTACCATGTCAAACTCCCTTGTGCCGTCTGCCATCAGCTGCCCCCAAGCAGCAATTCATTATACCTTGAAAAGAGGAACTCTGCCGAAGGGGCTCAATTGCCGGAGTTGGGGCAAAATACCCGGGGGTGCGACTTTCCAGTCGCACATCTGAGAAACACAGAGTGGGACAAGAATGTCCCACTCCCTTTCATTGAACAATCCCATAGTGGGGCAAGAATGCCCCACCCCCTTATCTTATTTCGAACAAATCCGAGGTTTCATGCATCTAATATGTATCTCACCTCGCTAACTCCTAACAATGTGGTAAATCCGGGGAGCCTGAAAAGGCTCCCCGTTACCATTTATATGGTGCGCAATCCCCGGACATACTGCTTAGCTTCATCCATGCAATGGTATAATGAGGTTGTATGGGCTTATCGCCGGTAACCTTCTACGACCTTCGCTACGACCAGAACAACAGGTCGCCGATTATCTTCCTGAAAGATAACGGCAGCGACCGCTTCCTGCCGGTTTGGATAGGCGAGGCTGAGGCCCAAAGCATCGACCTGGCGCAGCGCGGTGCCAACCCCCCGCGCCCGCTAACCCACGACCTCATCAAGCGCATCTTCGACCGCTCGGGCATCCGCGTCGTGAGCGTCATCATTGACCGCCTCATCGGGAGCACCTACTACGCTAACTTGGTGCTGGACGTGCGCGGCGAGACGATTGAGGTGGACTGCCGCCCCAGCGACGCCATCGCGCTGGCGCTTAGGGACAAGGTGCAGATATTCGTGGCCGATGAGCTTATGTATAACATCAAGTTCGTCGAGATGGCGGCTGCACTGGAGGCCGTTGAAGGCGAAGAGCCCATGATGGAGACCGCCGGCGAGGCAGTTGAAGAGGACTTCCGCCGCTTCCTCCGCGGCCTCACTCCCGAAGACTTCAAGGAAGGCTAAGGCTTCCTCCTTCGGAGTGTTATACTTCTAACGGCAGCCTTAGATGGAATCGCCGGAGACAATGCCGCTTGTGCCACGCCCAAAGGCAAAGATTAGCCGCCTCGGCTGGGGCCTGCTCATCGCGCAGGCGATACTGATTCCACTCTATTTTGTTATCAGCGCCATTGTGCTAGCTGATTATTATCCTTCTGACTGGGGTCAGCCATCTATCCTTTTATCTGTAGGCATATTCCTTCTCATATCGGGTAGTATTGCATTCGCGTATTCAATGTGCCAGCCGGAGTTTACTCTTGGGAGGAGGTTACTTCACATCTTCATAGCCTGGCTTATCGGCATCTTTCTTCTCGCATTTATCCTCCCGAATTTCATCGCTGTTGACGTAATCACCTCTCAAGGCAAAGTGATGCAGGGCTTACATGCTATCCAGCTTGCCGTAGAGCGCTATGCAACTGATAACGAAGGCGGGTACTATCCCGATTACATCCTCGGCGGAACTTACGAGGATGATTACGTGATAAATGAGGAATACTATAAGGAAGCTTTTAACACTGGTGAAAATCCCCTGGGCGGCACGAGTGCTCCGCCTCCCGCTGGCAAGTTTGCGCTTTTGGGAAGTGGCGACTGGGTAAACATGGAAGGCTATATGCCTTCGTATCCTCACAATCCCTTCAGGCGCAAGGCAACCAGCCCGCAGACGATTCCTGCATTTCCCCCTGGCCCATATCGTAATGCCAGCGTTGAGCAAAACATGGCTCAAATCGCTGCTGACCACCGCTTCCCCGGCGCTCTTATTGGTGAGCGTTACTGGGAGCGAGGCAAGAACTCTACTCTCAAGCGTCTGCTTGCAGGGAACTTCATCTATAAGGGTCTTATCCCGCCCGGTGAAAAGCACCCGCGCGGTTACATCCTGATGGTGTTCGGCGGCCCAGAAGATAAGGGAGAAGATGCGCTGACGACCATCCCCGGCGGGCATGAGCTTGACGGGCGGCTGCAGGATGGAAGCGGCGTGGGCATGGGAGTGCCTGTGATACCTGAGCTTGGGATAAAGGGCGACGGCAAGCCCGATGGCATCATCCTCGTCCTCACCGGCGGCTGGCCGTTTGAGGAGACGAAAGCGAAGGATTGGTTTGAATAAAGCTGCCGGAGTGTTGGCTTTAGCCAACACTACAGACCTTCGGTGGTGGGGACTAAAGTCCCCACTCCGTCTTGTGATTTGTTAACTCCCTAGAACTTCGGGCCGGGCTTGCGGATATCGCCGTCGCGGCGGGTGATGCCCATCCTGTCCATGCGCTCAAGGAGCGGCACGATGTATTTGCGCGTAGTGCGCGTGGCTTCCTTGGCCTCGCCCAGCGTGATTTGGCCCTTACGCGCAAGCTGCTGGCGGATGAGCCCGACCCAGCGGTCAAAGACTTCGCCCGTGACCAGCGCGCCTTCCGCCCCAAGCTGGATGAGCATCCCTTTCGCCATCAGCTCGCTTATCAACTTGCTTGCGGCGGGGTAATCCTGCTTGATCATTATCAGCGTCGGGAATCCGCTGGGGTCGCCTCGAAAACGCACCATTATGCGCTCGTATGTTTCACGCCACTGCGGGGGAATGCCGTCGCTAGTTCCCGGCAGGCCAACCCGCCCATTCGCATATTCAAGCCCGGCAGCCGAGAACAACTTCGCCGCATCATCTTCCGGCGCGAGCGGGAGCGACGCATCTTTGGGCAAAAGCTTGGCGAGTTCCAACGCGCCTGCCATCGGGTTGGCGTCGAGCAACTCGGTGACCCTACGCTTGGCGTGCTCCACCTCGGCAACAAGCCTGCTGCGGGCTATCACCGCATTCGCCGCGAAGACATATGTTTCCTTCGGAAGGCTCTCAGCCAGTCGCAGTCGTGCCGCTGCCTCTGTGGCTTCGGGAATTAGCGAGAGCGCAGGCCTTGTGGCCAGGTTCATCATGCCTGTCAGGTTCAACTCAAGCGCGCCACCAAATGCGGATATAGCTTCATCGCCGGTAAGCACAGCGCCTTCCGGCATCGCATGCCCGACCTTCTTTGCCGCGTCTTCCAATACTTCATACCGCCGCGCTTTGCGCAGGCCGCCGTAATCCGGCGTTGCGCAGATGCGTCCGCCGCAGGTAATCGTGGTTGCGCCTGTTTCGTAGATTATGCAGCGCAAGCCCGGCATTACGGGTAGCTTCTCCGCAACCGTGATAAACGCCAGCACACTACCTTCATTCTCAAGCGGGACTGTCTCAAGCCCAATAACCGACAGCGCAGTGCTGCCGACGTTTAGGTTCAAGTCGCGGCACTTCTTCTCCAGCTTGCGCCAATCCACTTCGCGTTCGCGCATATGCGCCGGTGGAAGCCCAAGCACTGCTGCAATTCTGCCGGTGGAGGGAAGGACATTGGTGGAGCCGAGCAGGTCGCCTGCATTTATCTGATCACGCTTCACGCCGACGATGTTCAGGGCAACGCGCGCATGCGTATCCGCAGCGTCAACCTCAATGTGGTCCTGAATTATCTTGCGCAGCCTGACTTCACGGCCGTCGGGAAGCAAGTGCAGCGTATCGCCAACTTTCAGTGCTTTTCCCCTGAGCGTGCCGGTTACGACGACGCCCTCGCCTTCGGCAGTGAACACGCGGTCAACAAAGAAATGCGCGAAGGGCTGTTCGTCATGGCGCTCCGAAGCCTGCGCCATCTCATACAGCTTCGCTTTGATTTCCGGCAGGTTCTCTAGGCTGGCTGCCGAGAACGTCATCATGGGCATGTTCTCCCAGAACGTCCCGCGAAGGAACTCAACGAGCTGCGCCTGGACTTCTTCCACACGCTGCGGCGGCACCAAGTCGGTCTTGGTGATAAGCACTATGCCATGTTCAAAGCCTGCGAACACTGAAGCGCGCACGTGCTCGTAGGTCCCCGGCATCAGACCGTCGTCAGCCGCCACGAGCAGCACAGCCGCGTCCATCCCCAGTATCCCGTGAAGCATGTTGCGCAGGTAGCGTTCGTGGCCGGGGACGTCCAAGAAGGTTATCTGTTTTGCGCCGGGAACGTCGGGTGTCCAATAGGCGAAGCCAAGCTGGATGGTTAGCCCACGCTGGCGCTCTTCTGGCAGGTGCATGGGGTTCACGCCTGTGAGTTTTTCCAGGAAGGTGCTCTTCCCGTGATCAGTGTGCCCAAGAACGCCTAGGACTGGCATAAGGTGATTGTATCCGCACGGGCGGCGGCATCGCAAGCGTGCCACTCCGAACGCGCCTGAGTGGCTGTTGATTCAGCGTTTAAGCCGGCAGCTTACTTCGCCGGCTTTCAAGCAAGCGGTATGAGCGCTTATCCCTTCTTCAGGATCGGCAGGCCGGTGCGGGGATTCTCCACAACGATGTAGCCTTCAGGAAGGTTATCGCAAGCATCCGCCTTCGCTTCCTTGGCGAAGTAATAGATGGTCTGCAGGCGTCCGCCCTTGAGGGTCACTTTCTTGCTGTGCAGGAAATAAGTTGTGCCTTTCGAATTCATGTGACTATAGGCCATGATCATCCTCCGTATAATGTCATACCCTTCAGAGGTCTTGCGCCACCGGTTATCCACTCCAGGGACGCCTTACCCCCTCAGGAAATCACCTCTATTCTACCAGATAACGCGTTAGGTTGCGCAAGCCCCCTCCTTGAAGCCTGTTTTGGGGTGTGAACTGCGCTCTCATGGGCGAGATAAGCTAGAATGTTTCCTCCTGAAAACTCGCCTGGAGTTCTCTTATGGGAACACCTCAAGAACATTCTGCCGTCACCCGCTTCAAGAGCGGACTAAACTGCGCCCAATCAGTATTCGCCGAATTCGCGGTTGAGCTGGGGCTGACCGAGGAGCAGGCATATAAACTGGCTTCAGGTTTCGGCGGTGGGCTCTCCCACACTAACAACATCTGCGGCGCGGTGACAGGCGGCGTGCTTGCCATCGGGCTGAAGTATGGCGCTTCAAGGGGCAGCGACCGTTATTCCAAGGCGCTCACATACCGCGTTATCCAGCGCTTCATGAAGGAGTTCACAGAAGCGCACGGCTCGTTGCTGTGCACATCGCTTCTCGGTTACGACTTGAGCGACGAAGAGCAATTCCTGGCCGCCATAGCCGCTGCCGCGCCGATATGCACCTGCCCTAAGTTTCTCGTAGCCGCCGTGGAGCTGGTTAGGAAAGCGCTTGATGAAGGGGCAAATCCGGCCTAGCGCTGCATTGTGCCGCACGCCATCTTGTGTATTACAGGTGTCAGTGCTACCATTCTCGCTTATCTCATTTCCGGGGGAATCTCAATGAGGTTCATTGGTATTGTTTCTCTTATGGCGATTCTGTTGGTTCTCGCTTCCTGCGGGAACAAGGGCGGGCGCGACGGCCTCTTGGCCAGCGACTACCCCATTATGCAAGGCACTTACGCCTATGACTTTCATGTTACCGGCGATGCTGACAACGTAGTCGGCACTTTGGTGAATCAGGATTTCATCGACCACCTGAGCACAACCGTCAACGGAAAAGACATTGCCGCTTATGACGGCCACGGCCGCATTTATGTGGGCACTTTCAGCACGACTGAAGGCGCATTCAGCATCATGACGGATGACGAGTGGCAACACGAAGTGATTGAGATTACTATCACCGGTAACTTCAACGAGATCGGCCAGGCTGGTACAGGGACGTTCACGATGACTTTCGTCAGCGGTTTCGGCGCTAACGACGGCGCGGTCGTCACCGGCAACTGGGCTTCCGAGTTAGTCTAAGTAAAAACGCATTCAACTCAAGGCGCGCGTCCGGCTATGCAGGCATCCCGAGGAATGTGGCTGCATCGGGCGCGCGTCTTGCCGCATTGATGCAGGTGTAATAGGGAAGGCTAGTTAGAGTTATGCTGCGAAAGGCGGCAGAGCTATCGGGGCGCTACGATCCTGAATGCTTTCTTCTTACCCAGCTCTACAAGATCTCCAGGCTTCAGCATTACATTAGCGGCTGGCTCCACGAGCTTATCGCCGTTGATGCGCACTCCGCCCTGCAGTATCAGCTTTCGTAGCTCGTTGCGTGATTTGAAGCCTGCCAGGATGGACATGCTTTCTTTACCTGAGATGGGCGCGGAAAGCACATCAAGTAACTCACCTTCAGTTTCCAAAGCCACTTCCTCAGCTACCGCAGCCATGTTGCGTTCCGAGAAAGCGCTCTGGAATCCGATGCGCTCCTTCGCGCCGATCTCCGGCGTGTAGAAGCGCGCGGTGACGGCTTCGGCAAGGTCTAGCTTAAACTTCATTGGATTCTCGCCGCCTGCCATCGCCTTTTCCATCGCGGCGACTTCGTCCTTACTGCGCTCCAGCAACACGCGGAAGTAGTTGCCGATGATGCTGTCGGGGATGCTCATCACCTTGCCGAACATGTCGGTGGGCGTATCGGTCAGGGCGATGTAGTTGCCCTTACTCTTGCTCATCTTATCCGTGCCGTCCAGGCCCACGAGAATGGGCATCATCAGCACCATCTGCTGTTCCAGGCCGAAGTCGGGCATGATTTCGCGGCCCATAAGCAGGTTGAACTTCTGTTCAGTCGCGCCGATTTCAATGTCACACTTCACCGCCACCGAGTCGTATCCTTGCAGCAGCGCATACAGGAATTCATGGACGAAGATCGGCGTCTCATTCTTGTAGCGCGTCCCGAAGTCCTGGCGCTCCAGCATCTTTGAGACGGTGATTTTCTGCGCAAGCTGGATTGCGTCCTTCATCGTGAGCTTCGCCAGCCACTCTGAGTTATGCCGCAGCTCCACCTTGCTCATGTCCAGGATGCGCCCTGCCTGGTCGGCGAAGGTGCGCCCGAAGGCGGCAATCTCATCTTCGGTGAGCTGGGGCCGCGCCTTGCTGCGCCCGCTGGGGTCACCTACCAGCGCAGTGAAATCGCCGATGATGAGCACGACGGTATGCCCCAGTTCCTGGAACCTGCGCAGCTTTTGCAGCACTACCGCATGGCCGAGGGTCAGGTCTGTATGCGTCGGGTCGAGCCCGAGTTTAATGCGCAGGCTTCCCTTCTTCTCCAGGCGGCTGCGTAAATCGTCCTTAGTCGGAAGAAACTCCTCAACGCCGTCAAGGATTGATTCAAGTTGCTGTTCCACTGAATTCGCCATGTAAGGTAATTCTACCTGCGCGGTAGTGAAGCGTCAAAGTGGAGGCTACTGACTCATCTTCCATGAAGGTTTCTTCTCCACGACCGGAAGCTCGCCAACCGGCGCCTTCTTGCGGTAAACGGTGAAGTCCTTGTTGGGGATAAGTGACGATGCCGAGGCATACACCTGGTTCTTGCCGTGGCTCTTGCTCTCGTAAAGCGCTGCATCCGCTGAAGCTATGAGCTTTTCCGCAATCTCCTCAAGGTTCTCTACGAAGTGGTCGTCGTCGTGGCGGCGGCTCGGACGGGCTATGAACTCAACACCTTCGTCGGTTGTGCAAGAAACGCCGATACTGATTGTCAGTTTTATCTTTGGCTGCCCATTTCCGAGGAACTCGCTTTCCTCAACCGCTTCGCGCAGCGAGTCCGCTATTACCAGCCCGATGTCAACCGGCGTGCCTGAAAGGACGATGCCGAATTCCTCGCCGCCATACCTTGCGACCATATCGCTTCTACGGAAAAACGACGTTAGCAGCTCAGCCGAGCTGCGCAAGCACGGTGTTGCCTGCAAGGTGGCCATAGGTGTCGTTCACTTTCTTGAAGTCGTCAATATCCATCAGCACGAACGTTAGCGGCTTTTGCTTGCGGTGTGCATTCTCAATCATTTCATAGAGGCGCTGCGTAAAGGCAAAGTAGTTGTAGAGGTTCGTCAGCTTGTCGCGCGTGGAAGCTGTCTTGATGAGCTGGTAACTCATGACGTTGTTCACCGCGATGGCCACCAGCGGCGCGATGCTCTCCACGAATCTGAGCTGTTCGTTGGAAACTTCCCTTCTTCCTTGTGCTCAAGCAGGAGCACGCCGAGTATCTCGTCCTTGAAATACAGCGGGACGCATATTACTGAACCAACATCTCCTGAATGCGCTGGAATCTCTCCCAACAAAGGATCTTCGCGCGCCGCGCCGGTCAGATATGGCACGCCCCGGTTGTAAACGTAGCCGGCGATGCCCTTGTCTATAGGGAACTGCCGCGCCTCGTCGAGGTCGTAATATTTCTCCTTGCTTACAAGGACTTTGAAGCTTCGCGTCTCAGGCGCGAACACCAGCACGCTGAAGTTGTCAAAGGAAACCGAGTTGCGAATCGCATATCCGAAGTTCTTGAAGAGCTGGTCGCCTTCTAGCGAAGAGGAGAGGCTTTCGGAGATGAGCAAAAGCGTTGAAAGCTGCTGATTGCGCACGACAAGCTCCCCGCGCGCGATTTCACTGGCGATTGTAGAGTCCGCCAGGTCTTCCGTGAGGCGGTCACTTTCAGCGATGATCATGTGGTGGTGGCTGATAACGAGATAGCCCATGCCATATGCGAGCATCAGCATCAGCACCGAATACAGCATTTCAGAAAGCGGGGCTGCGCCGCCCAGGAACGCCGCATCTTCCTGCGTGAAATGTATCACGGTCACAATCAGCACAACGCCCATGAGCAATGTAAATAACCCGCTCAGGCGGCTTAAGACGATTGTGTGGAAGATGACGAGGACGGTTAGCAGGAGGACTATGAGCCCGTGGCTTGATGCAAAGAAGCGGATAAGATACAGCGCGAACAGGATGTCTACCAGGTAGAGGCCCAACGTAACGCGCTTCAAGTTAGCTTCGCGGAAGATGATCGCAAAGATTCCCGCGACGTTAGCTATTAGAAATAAGCCAAGGGCGAGAATGCGTTCTTGTGCTGTTAGCTGATTGCCGGGGAGCGGCAGTAAATAGGTCGCCATCCAAAATGCGGTAAGGAATACGACCTTAGCGCTAGTTACCCTTAACAGGAACTTAGCGTACTTTCCCATCGCGAATATCTTCCCCCACGGCGTTTATATCTCCTAGGCTGCCATTTTGGATATCAATTTGAACCGGCAGCTTCAAACCCAGGCTGTATAAGCTACCGCTTTTCGGCCTCATACGCAAGCAGCGCCTTTTTCAAGTCAATCCCCTCCATGGGAGACCAGCCGCCGATGCTTCCGTCAGCCTTAATCACGCGGTGGCACGGTACAAGAAACGGGAAGGGATTGTGCGCCATGGCGCCGCCGATTGCCCTAGGCGCGCTGCCTACTTCGCGGGCAAGCTGCGCATATGACACCGTCGTGCCTGGCTTCACCGAGATTAACTTCCGGTAAACCTTGCATTGGTGCTCGCTAAGCGGAATGCCTATGTCCCAAGTTACTTTGTGGGCAGGCGACTTAATTGTTATCTTGCTGAACTTCGCATCAGCCTTGAGCTTCGCCTTGCCTTCCAGCAAATCAAGAATAAGCTTGTGTTCACGGCTCGGATTAGCAGGCTTGAGCGCCTTGCCCTTGAGCTTGCACACAGACATATGCACGCCTGCGAGGCCGGTATCATTGAACTCAAAGGCGACGGTCAGCCCCACCCCGTCTTGCAGGGCAATCGGCTGTTGAGTAAATGTCACGAGGTTTCGCATGGCGCGATTCTACCGCATTCCTGCTCCGCGTATAATAGCCTCGTGCAGATGCGTATAAACAGGGCTTTGGCTTCGCTGGGATACGGCAGCAGGCGCGCGGTTGAAGAGCTCATCGTTGCCGGCAAGGTGCAGGTCAACGGCGAGGTCGTGACCAGCCTGAGCGCGCAGGTCGACCCCGATAAGGACAAGATCGCTGTGGCCGGTCGAAGGGCTCCTGCGAAAATCCGCACGCGCATCCTTGCCTTTTACAAGCCGCGCGGTGTCTTGAGCACATGGAGCGACGAGCGCGGGCGCAAGTGCCTCACGGAATATTTCCCGGCGATAGGCGATGAGCGCGTGTTCGCGGTCGGCAGGCTGGACAAGGACAGCGAAGGGATGCTCATCATCACCAACGATGGCGACCTTGCCAACCGGCTCATGCACCCTTCTTCAGGCGTTGTCCGCACATCGAGATCACAGCCGAGCCTGCGCCGCTTTATGCCGACATTGAGCGCCTAGCGGGAGAAGTCGTCCTTGACGACGGCCCGGCCAAGCCCTTGAGCGTGCGCCCCCACCACACGAGGGCCAGTGATGGGGTCGTTATGATGTCGCTCAACGAGGGGCGCAACCGCATCGTGCGCAGGATATTCACGAAACACGGCTTTGAAGTGAAGCGCCTGAAGCGCGTGGAATTCGGCGGGGTCGGCCTGGGCAGCCTCAAGGCGGGCGACAGCCGCCGGGTCACCCAGGAAGAGGAAGCACGGCTTCGAAAATCTGCCGGACTTGCCGCAGGAAAGCCGCGCTAGGCTGTGTTATAATGCGCGTTCGCGGTAACTTATCGCAGTGCCGACATTACCAGGGGTATACAAATGGCCGAGAAAATCCTCGCTCTGCTTGATTTTGTTATTGAGAAGAACGCTTCCGACCTTCACCTTGGGGTGAACCGGGTGCCCTTCGTCCGCATCGACGGCGACTTGATGCCGACCGACTTTGAGTTGGTTGATGAAGACCTCATGGAGCGCTACTGCAAAGAGCTGCTCACTCCCAAGCGCGAATACATGCTTGAAGAGCGCAACGAGATTGACGTGTCGTTCCAGTACGGCCTGCACGGCCGCTTCCGCGTCAACATCTTCCGCCAGCAGGGAACGCTCGCGGCTGCGCTGCGCCTGGTCCCCGACCCATCCCCCCTTTGAAGAGCTGAACCTGCCGCTCATCCTGGAAGAGCTTTCGCTGGAGCGCCGTGGCATCATCATCATCACCGGCACCACTGGTTCCGGCAAGTCCACGACCCTGGCGTCGATGATTGAATACGTCAACAACCGCCGTCCGGTGCACATCATCACGGTTGAAGACCCGATCGAGTTCGTCCACCACGACAAGGAAGCCATCATCAACCAGCGCGAGCTGGGCGTTGACACAAACACCTTCATGGACGCCATCCGCGGCGCGATGCGCGAAGACCCCGACATCATCCTCGTCGGCGAGATGCGCGACCGCGACACCGTGAACTCCACCTTCCAAGCTGCGCTCACCGGCCACCTTGTGCTCACCACCCTGCACACCCTGGACGTCGTGCAGACCATCAACCGCGTCGTTGACTTCTACCCCGACGACATGCAGAACCAGGCGCGCCTGATGCTTTCCGAAACCATCAAGGCCATCGTCTCCATGCGCCTGCTCCCGATGGTCGGCGGCGGCCGCGTGCCCGCGCTGGAGATCATGAAGACCACCGGCCGCATCCGCGAGTTCATCGAGGACGCCGAGAAGACCGACATGATCAAGCACGCGATGGAGGAAGGCGACGACGAAGGCATGATCACCTTCGACCGCTACCTCCTTAAGCTGTTCCGCGTAGGCTAGATCACCTACGACACCGCCATCAACGCAGCGACCAGCCCGCACGACTTCAAGCTGCTTGAGCAGAAGGACACCGACTTCACCGAGCGCATCATGCGCCGCGTCGAGCAGTTTGACCATTCGCGCCCGCTGGGCGAAATGGGCGACGGCATCTAGCACACGCGCGCGCGAAGCCATCAGCGACAATTACTACGAAAAGAAAAGGCGAGGCCCCCTCTCGCCTTTTTGTTTAACAGCGATAAGGTGGCCCGTAAAGTAGTGCATTCGCTCTGCGGCGCAGCGGCTACTTCACCAAGTCAAGCAGCTCAAGCGGGGAGTTGATGATGTAGTCGGCCTGCTCGCGGTCGGCGTCCGTCCCGAAGCCGTAGGCGCAGAACACCGACGTGCCCTCAAACGCATGCCCCGCGTCAATGTCCGCCTTCTTGTCGCCCACCGCCGCCAGCGGCGCGTATACCATCCCGTGCTGCACCAGCGCGTGGCCTATCATCTCCGTCTTGCACCACAGGTTGTGCCGCCCGACCCAATACAGCGCGTCAAACAGCTTCGCGTAGCCGAAGGTCTCGGCGGCCGCGCCCAGGTATTCCTCGCCGGCGTGCGTAATCATCACGAGCGTCTTGCCTCGCGTGCGCAGCTCAGTGAGCATCTCCACCGCGCCGGGGAACATGTGCCCGTGCTCTCGGATGGCCTGCATCTCGCGGCGTAGGCACGTCTCGCGCAGCTCAGGCGCCATGTCGCGCAGCTCAGGCGGCAGCACCGAGGGGAAGAACACGGTGTTTGGCTGGCCGGTCAGCTCCATTATGCGCGCCACCGTGGGCACGGGCAGGTCCAGGCTGTGCCGCGCGCAAAACTCGCGGAAGCCCTCCTGCACCGCCTCCAGCACGCCCGTTGACGAGTCGAATATCGTCCCGTCGTTATCAAAGAAGATATATGTCCGCGCGAAACCCCGCGCCGCCGCGATTAGGCATAGGGGAAGGATAGCATATGGGGGATGGCGCTTGGCTATTGACTGAGAACCGCTTAGATGATATACAAAACATGTGATTACCCCCTTTACGGCGCTGCGTAAACGTCCATATTTTGAAGACGAGAACGCGCGCTTCTATGATGGTGATTGCCTAAAAGTCCTTAGCGGCTTCCCTGACGAGTGCATAGACCTCATCTTTGCAGACCCGCCTTACAATCTCAGCAACGGGGGTATCACATGCAAGGCTGGGAAGATGGTCTCGGTGAACAAAGGGAATTGGGATAAGTCCAAAGGCTTTGAGCAAGATTACGAGTTCACGCGTCAATGGATTGCCGCCTGCAGGCGCGTTTTGAAACCCAACGGCTCAATCTGGATAAGCGGTACGCCGCATAACATCTTCATGGTAGGCTTTGCGCTGCAAACCCTTGAGTACAAAATCCTCAATGAAGTTTGCTGGTACAAACCGAACGCGCCGCCGAACCTAGCTTGCCGTTACTTCGCGCACGCGCACGAAAGCATTATCTGGGCGCGAAAATCTGTGCGCTCGCGGCATAAATTCAACTACTGGCTGATGAAAGAGATGAACGAAGGCAGCCAGATGCGCTCGCTTTGGTCTATCCCGCTTACTCCTTTAAGCGAAAAGCAATTCGGGAAGCACCCAACACAAAAGCCTATTGAGCTTCTTTACCGGATAATCGCGTCAACCTCCGATGAAGGTGATTTGGTGCTTGACCCATTCTTGGGAAGTGGAACGACTGCCGTTGTCGCGAAGATGCTCAACCGCAAGGTTGTAGGCATTGACGTTGATAGGGAATTCTTGAAACTAGCTGTTTCCCGCTATAAAGCGACAGCCCCGGGTCCCCTGAAAATGAGGCCGAAAGGAACCAAGTCCTACGGCAAGACTAAGATGAGCAAGTCGCAGGAACGCCAGCAAGTCCTAGATTTCATGCAGGAGCTTGAACGCTTGAAAGGGGCTTAACCGATATGGTTACTTCACGTAAACCCAAAGCAACAGAGAAGAACCTGTCGTGTAATTCCGAAGCTTGGCAGGCCATCTTTGACATGTGGATGGCCAATCACGACTTTGATGCTGCACCTTTCATCCTCACTGCTGACCAGATGAAAGACGCCACGCGCCATTTCAAGACTACAGGAATGCGCGAAGTCCGAATACTCGCAAAGCGCGATTCCCGCGAAGACCTTCCGAACTGCTTCGTCTCTCGAGGGCTTTTTTTCTTGCCACTGAAGAACGGCATCTATGCCGTTTTGAAAGGTGAAGGATATCTGGATGTTCCAAGGATTACTAGCGAGCCAGAGTCTTATGAGTATAAACTTCCTTTTGAGTTGACTAGCTCAAAAGTGGGCAACTCCGAAATGCAACATTTAGATTTCTCTTATTCAGTTAGCATGCTCAGGACTTTTCTTGGAGACCCTCAGCTTTATCTAACGATTCGCGGTCGGAAATACACTCCTCATTTCACTATGAGGGTTGGAAAGTTTCGCCTTGAAGTAGAAGGAGTTCAGACTGAAGTTGACGCCGGTTATGAGGGAAAGGGCTTCATAGCTCTTGTTGAGGCGAAGAATAAAGCGGCGACAAACGTAATCATTCGCCAGCTGTATTATCCATACCGTCAATGGAAAACCGCGACGGGCAAAGAAGTTGTTCCAGTCTTCTTTTGGCGTGATGGCGATACTTACAATTTCTACAGATACGCTTTTGACGATGATGACGATTACAACAGCATTCGTCTTGCCGCTTCTAAGCGTTTTAGGTTAATCCGCGACTAAACATCACCGCCGCCCTTGACGATCAAGTTTGGATCAGTATGATCCCGGCACTTCGCATTTGGAGGTGCTTATGAAGTCTCTTGATTCGCTATCGCGCGATGACCTTGTCTATGCCATTCAAATGCTCATCGGCATAATAGAAGAAATGCACAGGCCACAAGCAGACCCTGATTACGGGTTAACGCTCGCTGATTTGCTCGGAGAAATTGGAGGGAAAACCGCTGATTCCTTGATTTCTACGGCCCGCGAGATATGGCGGGAAGAGAACTACGGGTCGGCGGAGGAATGGAGGGAGGAGAAGCGCCTGCTGGGGCTGTGAGGGGGGAGCAGAAGGATTGTTAGTTATCGGTTGTTAGTTGTTGGAAGTAGTTTCTTGTAGGCGGTACCAGCCACAGGCTGGCTTGCTTTAGTGCCGCTCCGGTTGTGCCGCCTTTAGGCTTCACATACAGGGGGGGCACGGTTTTCTAACCGTGCATCACAAATAGTGGGGCAAGAATGCCCCACCCCCTAAGAACTTCCGGAGCTGGGCTAGTCAGCCCAGCCTACCCGAACGTTGGTGAATACGCACCGATGCATAGGCATGTGTGCTTAAGCATCTGTGCATACGCATCAATGCTTAAGCATTCGTGGTATAATATAGCTGATGGACGCCGCAAAGAAGAAAACTGAGACTGCACCGTCGGGTATCCTCGCAGCACTGGAAGCCAGGCGCAAGGCGATGGGCGTGTCACGCGAAAGGTTTGCTGTGATGTCGCTGAATATCAGCAGTTCAACTTATGCGCGTTGGTTGGCCGGCAACTTCAACCCCAACTTGAAGATGCTGCAATGGCTACAGGCGATGCTCGTGAGTTGGAAATTAGTGCCAGCGCAGTGCACCCCCGAAACTTATCCTGAATTAGCTAAACTGTGGGATAACCCTTCGGACGATATCTATGACGACTTATAACCGCGGCGATCTAGCCCTATTCGCTATGCATTACACTGACGGTTCAGGCCGACGGAAGAACCGTCCTGTTTATATTCTTAGCACAGACGAATTTCACCAAAGACGAAGCCAAGCTATCATTGGCGGCATTACGACGCGTGTGGAGTACTTGCTCCCTGGTGACGGCTACTTAAACGATTGGCGACAAGCCGGCCTCAACGCCCCATCTTGTGCTACTGCAATCCTGAGAACCGTTCAATTGGAGCACCTAGGCCCAAAGCTAGGTAGCCTGTCTGAAGCCGACCTGCGCGGCGTTGAATCAAACCTTCGCGCCGTCCTCGGCTTGTAATTCCCCCTTGTAACGCACATAACTGGTATAATGATATGGGGCGGCGGGGCATACTAAATTGCCGCTCCATGAGGACACACATATGGCGTTTACCGAACACAAGCCGTCTATCGTGGCCAAGGGCCTTAAGCTTGCCATCGTCTGCTCGCGCTTCAATGAGCTGATCACCAAAGAGCTGCTTGACGGCGCGCTTAACTCGCTGCACCGCCTGTCGGCGAAAGACGGCGACTGCAAGGCCGAGATCTTCTGGGTGCCGGGCAGCTTTGAGATTCCCGGGACCATCGCGCGGCTGCTTGAGAAAGGCGGCTGGGACGGCGTGCTGGCGCTTGGCTGCCTCATTGAAGGCAACACCGACCACTACAAGCTTCTCGCAAGCGAAGTGACGAAGGGATGCGCCATGCTGGCGATGAAGCACCCCGTGCCCATAGGCTTCGGAGTGCTCACGACCCCTTCGCTGGACACTGCCCTTGAGCGCGCGGGCACGAAAGCCGGCAACAAGGGCGCGGATGCGATGGAGAGCCTGCTAGAGACCATCGCCGTTTACAAAGGCATCTAGGGCGTTTGAAGCGCTCTGTAATTATAAGCATCATTATTTTCCGGCGGTGGAAGTTGCCGCTTGTTGGAGGGGACATGAGCTGTCCAAAGTTCTTTACGGTTTTTTTATTGGCCGCGCTTGCGGCGTTCATCCTTTCCTGCGGCGGAGGGAACTCAACCCTTAGCCGCTCCGCGTCAATTAATCCGTTCAGCAAGGTTAAGCCTAACGTGCTCACGCGCGAAGGCGAGCTGGCGAAGCTGGAAGCCCTGCAACAGCCTGCGAACCTGAGCAACGAGCAGTGGGGCGACCTGAAAGCCGCGATGGCAGCGGTCATCCCAAACAAAGTAGTCTGCACTCCGCCACGCGAGGATGAAGCCGTGGCCGACTTCACCTTCACGCGCGACACCGAAGGCGTCGGCTCGCTTAGCTGGAGCTACTGGCTGCGCCACGACTACAATCGCGACGGCATCGTTGATGCAGCGGATGTAACCGAGATTGCGCTGCACTTTGGCGAGGCGGTTGCAGACTCGCCTTCCAATTGGATCGTGGATACAAGCGGCGACGGCTTCATCGGCGTGAGCGATGTTACCGGCATAGCCACGCGCTACGGCCTGAGCCTGCTAAACTTCAGCCTGCGCAACTACACGTCCGAGACGCAGTTCACCGAATTGATGCTGATCTCGCGCGGCGAAGCAGTATACGACGAAACCGGAGTGATGCACTTCACTATCCCCTATGACAGCATTGATTGGGTTGACCTGGCCGTAGCGCCTCAGGACATGGTGCAGGCGCCCGGCCCTGTCTCTAATATGATACTGTTCCATCCCGTCCGCATACAGTCGGTAGCAGTACCGTCGGGAAAGGTCGGCGATGCTGGGACATTCAGCGTTGAAGTTCTTGGCGCGGAGCCTATCGCCTACGACTGGCTTCTGACTAATGCGTGCGATCCCAAGCGTTCAACTGATGCCGAAGTTGACGTTACCTTGGTAAACCAGGGCTTGTTTAATGGC
Source organism: uncultured bacterium (assembly GCA_963749125.1). Classification (GTDB taxonomy): domain Bacteria; phylum 4484-113; class 4484-113; order 4484-113; family 4484-113; genus JBBIJQ01. The sequence goes on along the minus strand of CAVVLL010000012.1, from coordinate 98,389 downwards.
AAAGTAACCGTTAGCAACCTATTTGGTGCAGACGAAAGGGAGTTCCAAGTTCTCGTAGGCGTTCCGCCAACGATAACCGGCGTGACACCGGACAGCGGAACCACTGGTGCTCGTTTACCCTTCAACGCGACTTTGACCGGCAGCAGCCCGCTGCACTACGATTGGACTTTTAGTGAAGGATTCCCTGCCTCAGCAGACGAAGCTACGCCTACTGTTGAGTTTGACAGCGATGGAAGCCATACCTGTTCTTTGAGCGTCAGCAACGACTACGGCACAGACTCGCTGCAGTTCACGGTGGTGACCGGGTCCAAACCACAAGTAGTCCGCGTCACGCCGCTGGTAGGCGGCCAAGGGCAGACCATTCAATTCAGCGCTGAAGTTCTAGGTTCGGAGCCTATCACTTACGCTTGGGATTTCGTTTATATGAGCGACCCTCCAGCCAGCAGTGATATACGCCCTACCGTCGAGATCACGCGCCGCGGCGACTTCTTGTGCAAGCTAACGGTCACTAACGATTATGGCGCAACCGATTACTGGTTTAACTTCTTCGCAGGCCAGCCACCGGATATCAGGGGCGTATATTTTACGAGTAACAACGCAGGGACACCGTGCTTCTTCTTCGCCGACGTATTCGGCGATGTTCCAATAACGCTGACTTGGTCGCTGGATTTGTGGACGAACGAAGATCCGCCACAGCCTGCGCTCGTTGTCATCGGAAACGCACCAATGGTCGTCCTGCCAAACGTTGGCGGCCTGTATAACTGCAACGTAACGGCAAATAGCATGTTCGGAATGTTCTCCAACGACTTCCAAATGGAAGTCTTCGGGGGCGTAAATTAGCGAAAGCGGAGAGCTTTGCCTGTAGGAACGATTGATGCCTGACGGCGCTGATTATCTGCCGGATACGCACGGCCCGTATGCGAAGCGTGCTGCCGGCGTGGAGGATATTATGGTTCACCCAAGGGTAACCACAGTTGTTATTATTGCCGCGCTTGCGGCTATGGTTCTTTCGTGCGGCGGGGGCACATCGGTGCTGCGCGGAACCGCGATTAATAAGGACAAGCCCGCCGTGCTGACACGCGCCGCGGAACTGGCAAAGATGGACGCTTTGCCGAAGCCCGAGAGGCTGAGCGAAGGGCAGTGGATTGAGCTCAAGAACGCTATGGCTGCAGCGATACCGGAGAAAGCGGTATGCGTCCCGCCAGGTCCGGACGAAGCCATCACCGACTTTGCGTTCGTCCGCGATGAGCAGGGGGTGGGCAGCCTAACTTGGAGCTTCTATCTCCCCAATGACTACAACCTAGATGGAATTGTGAACGTTTCCGACATCACCGCGCTGGCAAACCACTTTGGCGAGGCGGTAGGCAATTCCCCGACCAACTGGATTATTGACACTTCCGGGAACGGCATCATCGACATACCGGACATCACAGGGATCGCCGTTCGGTACGGGCTGAGCCTGCTGAATTTCAGCCTCAGGCAGTATGTGACCGATACCCAGAACTACGAGATGGTGCTCATTCCGCGCGGCCAGGCCGTTTACGATGAAACCGGCGTTATGCACTTCACTTATCCTTACGACACGTCCGAGTGGCTGGAATTGGCGGTCGCGCCGATGGACAACCTGGGTGACCTTGGCTCGCCTTCCAACAAGGTCTTGTTCCATCCAGCCCGCATCCTCTCACTAACCACGCCCAGCGGGAAAGTTGGCGACGCGGTGACGTTCACGGCTGAAGTCGAAGGCGCTGAGCCGTTGGAATACAGCTGGGTTCTTTCCAACGGGTGTAATCCCAAGCGGTCTACGGACCCTTCTGTGGAAGCAACCTTGGTAGCGCAGGGCACTTACAACGGCAAGTTGACGGTAAGCAACCTCTATGGCACCGCCGAATGGCAATTCAACTTGCTGATAAGCGTTCCACCGACGATTAGCAGCGTCTCCTCGGCAGGCAGGTTCACCAATGAGAAAATCGCCTTGAGCTCTATCGTGACCGGAACCCCAATGTTGGAATTTTACTGGAGCTTCGGCAGCGATTCGTTTCCCTCCGTGAGCAGGGAGCTTGCCCCGGAAGTGATCTTCAGCACCGACGGCGAGCATAACTGCACCCTGACCGTATCTAACGACTGGGGAAGCGCTAACTACCCATTCACAGTAACAACTGGAACCGCTCCGCAAGTATTCCGTGTAACCCCGCTCTCAGGCGGTGTCGGTGACCAAGTGGTCTTTAACGCAGAGGTATTCGGAACACAACCTATTGGCTATTCCTGGAACTTTATGCAGATGTGCACTCCTGCTACGAGCTATGAGCTTACGACTATCGTCGTGCTCGAAACTCCAGGCGATCACCTCTGCAAGCTGGTTGCCACGAATGATTACGGCGAAACGACCTACTGGTTCAACTTCCATGTGGGAATCCCACCCAGCATCTCCGACGTGATGGGCACATCTACAAAAGCTAACTATGTCAGCTGGTTCTTCGCTAGATACGACGGGGATGAGCCTATATCATGGACCTGGACCTTCGATATGTGGGAGCCTGATCCGCCGCTTGTTTTCTACGGCATTCCGGTTGGAGTAATGCTACCCCCGGTGCTAGGGACTTTCGACTGCTCAGTTACCGCGCAGAACCCGTACGGCTCTGTTACTTTCCCCTTCACGGCTGAAGTGACAGAGCTCCCACCCCCGCCTCCATTTTAGTAGTTACTTGGGCAGTTAATGCGGCTAGGTAATTTACAACGGAAGCGATTTGATAACGGGCGAAGAGAACCTTCAGTCTGCTAGCTTGAGCGCTAATGCAAAACGCGCTGCAGTCCTGCGCGTGGTTAAGGGCGAGCCGCCTGAAGCTGTTGCATCCGCAATCGGCGTGTCTGTTCGGACGTTGATAGAATGGGTGCGCAAGTATGAGTCGGCTAGGCAGGATGCGCCTGAATCTCCTGATGCAGAACACGTGGCTGCCCTGCGCGATAGGCCGATTGGGCATAGTGCAACCGGAGTTTCCAATGCCGAAATTGATTATCCCGAGCTGCTCAAGGTCGTTGATCCGAAGTATTACGAGAGCCTGACCGAAGAGCAGCGCCACGAGTTGCTCATCCGCCAGGCAATCGCGCAGGAAAAGGTCGGATATGAGAAGTATGCTCCGAAATTCTTCCTGCCGGAAGAAGAAGACCCGTTTCCAGAAGGCCGGCATGCTGAAGAATCCGATATGTTCGTTGCGCTGGAGATAAACCGGCCATTGTTGATTCTCGGAGGCCTGATACTGGGCTTCGTGGTAGGTGTTGCGGCAGTAAACCTCGGCTTTGATTTCAGCGCATTTTCCTGGTGGATTCTCAGCTCAGGCGCGGCCGCCGCAATAGTCTTGATATTAATCGGCGCACGCTGAGTTACGCCTCGGCTTGCCGTGCGTTATAATGGCGGCGATGAAGGCTGGAGTCATCACATTTCTTGGCAGCAACTGCGACGACGACGCGCTGTATGCGCTAACCGACGTCCTTAAGGCCGACACGCGCCGCTTGTATTACGATGAAACGTCTTTACCGGAGCTGGACCTCGTCGTCCTTCCGGGTGGCTTTTCATACGGGGATTACCTAAGGTGCGGCGCTATCGCACGCTTCTCGCCCATTATGCCCGCCGTCAAGGAGTTTGCCGAAACAGGCGGCATCGTCATGGGCATCTGCAACGGCTTCCAGATACTTACGGAAGCACAAATGCTACCTGGCGCGCTCATCCGCAACGAATGCGTCCAGTTCCGCTGTAAATGGGTGCATATCCGCGTCGAGAATGCGAATACTCCTTTCACTTACGGCCTCGCAGAAGGTGAAGTGCTGCGTATCCCCATCGCGCATGCTGAAGGCAACTACATAGACAGCCTTGAAAACATCGCCGCGCTGAAGGCATCCAACTCCGTCGTTTTCCGCTACTGCAACGAGCTTGGCGAAACTACTCCTGAAGTCGAATCCCAACGGCGCGATGGACAACATCGCGGGCATCGTCAATGCGCGCGGAAACATCCTTGGGATGATGCCCCACCCCGAGCGTGCATGCGAGAAAGCGCTTGGCAGCGACGATGGGATGAAGATTCTCGGCGCAGTTGCAGATTATCTCCACAGCCACGTGGCCAACTGACCCCCTCCCCCCTCCCCCTGTGGTAGAATCGACGCGCCGATATGCGTACCATCGCTGCAAGCTGGGTTAACGGTCATCTTGAAGTCCTTGACCAGACGAAACTTCCCTTCGCTGAAACCACGGTTGAACTTACTCGTCTAACGCACTACGTCAAAGCTATCCGCGTGATGCAGGTGCGTGGCGCGCCGCTCATCGGCATTGTCGCCGCATTCGGAGTGGCACAGGAGGCATTGCTCGCAAAAGACCTAACACCTGTGGCGTTCCAACGGCGCATCAACAAGGCTATCAGCGCTCTAAGCACCACTCGACCAACCGCTGTGAATATATTTTGGGCTTTGGAGAAGCAGCGTGAAGTGCTCGCTGCGTATGGCGATAAGCCTTCTACCTGCGCTAGGAAGTTGCTTGAAACAGCCAAAGCTATCCATTCTGCGCAGGTGGCCGCTGAGCGTATGATGGCTGAAGCTTCGCTGGCTTTAATACCTAGCAAGTGCGCTGTGCTTACTATCTGCAACAGTGGACCGCTCGCAACCGGAGGCATTGGCACCGCTTTAGGTTCAATCATCTTTGCTTATAAGCACGGCCGTATATCCGAAGTCTTCGTTCCTGAGACCAGGCCGAGGATGCAAGGAAGGTTGACCGCCTGGGAGTTGGAGAAGGCTGGCGTCCGATTCACCATCGTCGTAGACGGCGCAGTCGGCCTGGCGCTACTTACTAAGAACATCGGCGCAGCTTTCGTCGGAGCTGACAGGATCGCCGCGAACGGCGATACCGCCAATAAAATTGGAACATACGCGATGGCGGTGTTATGCAGGGAACATCACGTGCCGTTCATCGTAGTTGCGCCTGAAAGCACGATAGATAACGACTGCCAAAACGGTGACTGCATCGTGATTGAAGAGCGGGATGCCGAGGAGATAAAGGTCGTTGGCGGGAAACGGCAGATGCCAGCCCGCTGGAAAGCATGGAATCCTGCGTTTGACGTCACGCCCAACAGCCTCATTTCGTTCATAGTTACTGAAAATGGCGCGCGGCGTGGCGGGAGGAATGATTAATGGAGCTTATCGTCTCATTACCCGGAAATGAGCTTGAGCTTGCGCTGGCGGCGAAGCGGGGCGGTACAGACGCGGTGAAAGTGCATATGAATGCCTTGCACCGCGCTAGCGGCTTGTCCTTCGGAGCATACGCAGAGGAAGCGCCGCATATCCATCAAATCATCGCTGAAAGCGGCCTCATAGTCGGACTCATGCCAGGCCAGGAGGAGCTTCCTTCGGCCGATGAACTGCGCGCGCTAATACACGATGGCCTGGATTTCATTGATATTTACGCGCACCATCTACCGGCATCGTATCTTGAGCTAGGGCTGCACACGCGGCTGATTCCTGCGATCGACCATACATGGAGCGCAGATGAAACAGCGGCGCTGAGCCGGCTGCAATGTGACGGCAAGGCTGTAGTCTCAATGTTAGAGGCATCTATCGTCCCGCCTGATTACTATGGAACGCGCCTGAACGCGCGCGACCTGGTGGCCTACGCCGATACGGTTATGCGCAGCGCAGTTCCTATCCTTGTTCCTACGCAGAAGTTCATCGTCCCCGAAGATATTCCAGCACTTTCCGATGCTGGCATCGCAGCGCTGATGATTGGCGTTATTGTTACAGGCCCGACGCCCGGCGGAATTGAGAAAGTGACGGCCTCTTTCCGCAATGCGATAGACGGACTTCACCACTGAGTAGTAGATGGAGCGAGTTGTCCTTCTGCCGTTGGATGATAGACCGCTGAACTACGCGGCGGTCGCAAGAGCGGCAGCTGTCTTACCGCTTGAGGTTGTCTTCCCTCCACATGAGTTGATAGGCTCACGCGAGCGCACGCCTGACCTGTTCAACGTTGCCCGGTGGTTGATGTCAAACAGCGCCGATGCATCGCTTGTGCTATCCTTGGACGCGCTGCTCTATGGTGGTTTAATCCAAGCGCGAGCGGCGAAGCCTGGTTCGCCAAGGGCGCAGGAAGGGCTGAAGCTGCTTAAGCCCATCATGTCGCGTGCGTCTTCCGCCTCAGCATTCCTTGTGTGGAAGAGGGTTTGGGGCAACATCTTCACGCAGCGAAGCCTTGAGAGAATGCCCATATTCCAGCAAGTCTCCCTCAAGCTAGCCGAGATGGCGCGCGAGAACGATGTGCGCTGCCTTTACGAACGGCTTGCGCATAGTCCTGAGCCGGTGTGCGGCTTGCCGGTTGATGACGTTGCGCTCCTCGCGGCTACTCGACATGCAATGCTCCTGGAAGCGAAGCAAACGGCGCAAGCATGCGCGGCGGCAAAACTACAGCTTCACATTGCTGTTGAAGACTCAATCAGCGGCGGTGTGCAGGAAGAAGAGCTTTCTTGGCTGCGCGCAAACACGGATGCGCCATTCACGGTTGCCGATGGTGCGGACGAAGTTAGCGCAGTGCTTCTTACGGCTAGGGCGGCGATGCTCCCAGGCATTCCACGGTTGAAGGTGTTCGCGAGCGATAACCTAGATGTTGTTGCTCCTTATGAAAGCAAGCCGGTGGGAAGCAATCTGCGCACATTATGCGGGCTTGTTGGCGCTGATATCACCTCTGATGCGACCGCAGCAAGAATGCTAATCGACGGGCGGCCCGGTGACTGCGACTTGTTCACGCGCCTGGCAGCAGGTGAGTTGCACGTGGCAGAACCAGACGCGCTTTTTGATTCAGTAGTTCCAGCGCAGAGCTTCCGCGATATTGCCACGTGCGAAATCACAGCCACGAATGGCATCAATCCTCAACTGCTTGCCCAGCTTGCCCGAGATACTACACCGCCTTTAGCAGTCAGCCAAATGAATACGGTATCCAATAGAATTGGGCATGCGCTGCTTCTAACAATTGCCACTTCAGCGCCCGTTTCAGAAAACGGAATTGCGCAGTTCATCATCGCGCAGTACATTGAGGACTTGTTCTACAACGCATACCTTCGCACATGGGCTATGAACAAGTTCGGTGGATTTGAACTTGAAGATGACACAACATGCAGTGCTGCAGAGGCGGAAATGTCGCTGATCGCGACTGCATTCGCGAAGCGCAAGTTCGATGGCGCATGCCTCATCGACAAGCGCATGCAGGTTGGATGCGTTCGCGTGCGCCTTCCATGGAAACGTTGGTTTGAATGTGAAGTTGAAGTTGAGGCATCGCTCTCATGACGCATAAGACCGAAAGAATCTGCCATGTCTTCATTGCTGGCGGCGGGATGGCAGGCTGCGCAGCGGCGTTGGCGGCAAGGCGCGCCGGGGCGTCGGTCATTTTGGCTGAAGCATCGGGGCTGCTAGGCGGGTGCACGACGCAGTGTATGGTGCAACCGTGGCAGACATTTCACGCGCCCCCCGAACCTCCTTCGCAAAAGCCGCGCCAGATAATCAAGGGTATCGCGGCTGAGTTCGCCGACGAATTGGCAATTATGGGCGCGAGCCCTGGGCATGTCGCTGATCCCATCGGCTTTGCCCCCACCCTAACACCGGTGAACACAGCCTCTATCCCGCCATACCTTGCTGCGAAGCTGGCGGCTGAAGACGTGGAAGTTATGCTGGAGCGCGGCGTCCATTGGGCAGGCGCGAGCGACAAGAGCATTGCGACCGTGACCATATCGCCAACATCCGTAGAACCTGCGCATAGCATCCGCATCCGTGCACGCGCTTTTGTTGAGGCAAGCGGGTGCGCCATTCTCCCGCGATTGCTTGGGGCTGAAGTCATAATGCCTGATCAGCCGCAGGCGTGGACGCACATCTTCGCGATGGCGGGCGTCAATACGGATGCAATCATTGATTACGTCGGCGCACATCCGAAGGAATTCCACATTCCCCGCGACTGGCGCAGCCGTATACAACGGTTCTTCGGAGTCTCCGGCTTCTTTTCGCTCGTCGCAGAATCGCAGGCAAAGGGCGAGTTCCCCTGCCCACGCGATCGCGTCCTCATGTTCGGCGGTACGCGACCGGGCGAAGTGTACATCAACACAACTCGAGTATCGCCACCTGAAGGCTATTTTGATATGCCCGACATCCGGCGCGCCAGGGAAGCCGCAAAGCTGCGCGCAGAAGGGCTACGGCAAGTGTATGAGCTTGCGCGCTGGCTCAAACGGCATGTGCCTGGGTTCTCTAATGCCGATATGCTTGGGACGGCGCCGCAAATAGGTGTGCGCGAGTCGTATCGCGTGCGTGGGAAATACGTGCTGCGCGGGAAAGACGTTCTCATTGGCGCGCAGTATTCTGATACCGTCACCGATGCGTATTATCCTGTTGATATCCATGTAGCGGGAGCATCCTGCCTTGACGCACAGCACTTGGACAAGCCTTATCAGATACCTGCGCGCGCCCTGATTTCGCGCGACTACAACAACTTGTTCGCTGCAGGAAGATGCCTGAGCTGTGACAGCACGGCATTCGCAAGCGTCCGGGTAACGCCCATTGCAATGGCGCTGGGAGAAGCCGCCGGGAAGCTCGCGGCAGCGCGCCTTTAGCGATTTCAGAGCTATAATAGCCGCGATGACACTTACATCATCAAAGCCTGTTGATTTTGATCTAGATCCGAAGCCGGCGGCGGGAGTGCTTAACAAAGCCCTCGCGCGCATCGCTGAACTAAAACGCGAGCTAAACGCAGTAATCCTATCGCACAACTACATGGTCCCCGAGCTGCAAGACATCGGGGATTTCCTCGGCGACAGCTTGGAGCTTGCCCGCAGGGCTGCTTCCACCGACGCGGATGTAATCGTGTTCTTCGGCGTAACGTTCATGGGCGAGACCGCCAAGATACTGTCGCCGCAGAAGCAAGTGCTTATGCCCCGTTTGGACGCCACCTGCCCGATGGCGGAGATGGTAGGAGTGCCGCAGGTTTTGAAAATGAAGGAGCAGTATCCCGGAGCTCCCGTCGTCGCGTATGTGAACACCCGCGCTAACGTCAAGGCGATCTCGGATATCTGTTGCACCTCAGCAAACGCGGTGAATGTCGTAGAATCGCTCAAGGCCGATGAGATAATCTTCATCCCCGACAGCTGCCTAGGCGCATATGTCCAGCGCAACACCAAGAAGATTGTGCATTTCGCCAGCGGTTACTGCCCTACCCACCACCGTATCATCGCCGAAGACATCATCCAACTGAAGTCCGAGCATCCTGACGCCTGCGTACTTGTCCACCCCGAATGCACAGGCGACGTTCTGGATCTTGCTGACCGCATTGGTTCCACGAGCGCCATCTTGCGTTTCGTTGATGAACTTGCCGGCCAGTATTCCAAGTTTATTATTGGGACGGAAAAAGGCCTCATTTACAGGCTGCAAAAGCTGCATCCCGTGCTGGAGTTCTATCTCCCAAGCCAACTTGTCGTCTGCCCGACGATGAAGCGCACGCGCCTTGAGCACGTGGTGGAATGCATGGAAAACCGTGCTCCCGAGATAATCGTCCCTGAAGAAATCCGCGTCAAAGCGCTACGGGCCGTGGAAGCGATGCTCGCGGTGCAGTAGAGAGCTTTCTAGCAATTCTTCAACGGTACGCACTGGTCTCTTCTCAGGTCTTCCGCCTGCTCTAAGGCGTTCCAGAATGCTATAATACTTTTGGTAGAGTACTACGCCAAGAGGGGTTATCCATGAGAACTTTCGCTGTGGCAATAACGGGCATCCTTATAATGCTCATCCTGCTCACGCTTACATCCTGCAACCCTGTCGAGAAGAACAGCGACGAGACTACTTCTCCTACCCCTGGTCCGAGAACCGATACGGCTGCGAAGTCGGCGGCGCTCCCTGCAGGCGAATTCAAAATCGGCTTCAACTTTGAGGAAACAGGCAACGCCGCGACATTCGGCGTGTCTTCGCACAAAGGCGCTGAGCTTGCCATCAAGGAGATAAACGAAAGCGGCTCCTTAGGGCCGCTGAAGCTCACCAGCGTCTTTGAAGACAACGAGAGCCGGAGCGAGAAGAGCGCCCAGGTCGCCAGCAAGCTCATCAACCAGGACAAGGTGAACGCGATAATAGGCGCAGTTACATCCAGCAACTCAATCGCAACGGCGAGACTTGTTGAGAACACCGGCATCCCCATGATTTCCCCTGCTTCCACCAATCCCGCGCTGACTCTGGATGATAAAGGAGCGGTGCGCAAGTGGATTTTCCGCGCTTGCTTCACCGACGATTTCCAGGGCGACGGCATCGTAGACTTCGCCGTGAACGGGCTCAAGGCCAAGAAGGCTGTCGTGCTCTTTGACACCGACAGCGATTATTCAGTGGGCATCTGGAAGCGCATTGAAGCGGTCGCGAAGGAAAAAGGGCTTGAGGTAGTCAACCACGACAGCTTCCTTTCCAGCAGCGAAACCGACTTCCGCAGCAAGCTCAACAAATTCAAAACCACGCCTTTTGACGTGCTGATTACGCCCATCTACTACAACCAGGCTGCGCTTATCGCTAAGCAGGCGCGCGAAGTCGGCATCAAGCAGCCTATACTGGGCGGCGACGGGCTTGACAGCGAAGATCTCTGGAAGATCGCGGGCAAGGACGTGGAAGGCTCTGCGTATTTCACAAACCACTATGCGCCTGACGATCCCGACCCAAAAGTGCAGAACTTTATCGCGAAATATAAGCAGGTTTACGCCGCAGTGCCGGATGCGCTTGCTGTTCTCGCCTATGATTCGGTCTACCTCCTCATTGACGCTATCAAGCGCGCAGGTTCAACCGACAAAGAGGCTATCCGTCAAGCGTTGGAGCAGACTAAGGGCATCCAGTGCGTGAGCGGAACCTTTGATATTGACCCCGAGCACGATGCTTTCAAAAAGCTTGTCGTCATCAGCATCGGCAAGGGCGGCAGCAAAAAGATGGTCTATGCCTTTGACCCGGTAAATCCCAAAAACAGCGGGCCGGTCGGCGGATGGGCGCCAACCCCTGCAAAACCGTGATTATAGAGTGTCGTTGGACGGGCGCAGAGGCGCTTTTAGCGCCTTGGCGAACCTACTTAAGATATCCTGAGCAGGCTTACGAAAATGCCATCGCCTGAAACCAATAAGCGTCCTGGATTCAGGGCGATGCTCCAGCGCATTCCGCCCGCCTACCGCTTTTCAATCATCATCGTGCTGGCGTTCGCGCTTGCGTTTTCGCTAAGCTTCAGCGGCAAGACAGGTCCCGGCTACTTAGTGGAGCAGCTCATTATCGGGCTGGTGCTTGGAAGCACATATGCCCTTATCGCCCTTGGCTATACGCTGGTTTACGGCGTCATCAAGCTAATCAACTTTGCGCACGGCGACATCTATATGCTGGGCGCATTCTTCGGCTACTACTCGCTTAGGTTTACAATTCGCTGGCTCAACTTCACATTGGACGTTCCGCTGTTTGTTTGCTTCCTCATTTCCACGCTGATTTCACTCTTGCTATGCGCCGGCGTCGCCGTAGTGATGGAACGTCTTGCATATAGGCCTATCCGCCGGTCAACGAGGATTGCCGCGCTCATTACAGCCGTTGGCGTTTCATTCCTCTTGGAGAACTTGGGCATAATCGTCTTCGGCCCAAATCCCAAAAGCTACTCCCCGAACACGCTTGAGGTGTATCAAATTCAGTTGTCATCCGATGCGGCTTTCACGAACCCAAAGACAGTGGAGGTTCGTGACCGGACACAACTGAAGTTTCGTCTAGACGAGTTAAGCCAGGCCACATACGTCAGGGTCAGGCTCGTTGCCAAAGCAGGCGAGTCGCCATACACGCCTGCAATCGCCATTGACCCTCGGCAAAAGACCGCGCTACTGGAGCTGCCTCAAACAGGGATGCAGGCTGGAGTGCCGCCGCCGCAGATGCTGGCGGTGAATCCCGAGAATGAAGGCGCCAAGAATGAGATGCTCGTCTTGAGCTGGGCGAGCGGTGACCCTGAATACATCCGCGTGCCATCAATGATGGAGGGGAAGGATGGGCGGCCGGTCAACCTAACGCTTCCCATCAAGTCGGTTTCCGGCGAAGATGTCCGCGTTCCAGTGTTCAACCTGATAATCATTCTAAGCACGGTCATCCTCCTGCTGCTGTTCAACCAGCTTATCAACCGAAGCTCATACGGCATTACCATGCGTGCGTTATCCTTTGACCAGGACGGTGCGAGGCTGATGGGCGTTGACGTTGACAAGGTAATCGCCATGACATTCGCGCTCGGCGCAGCCAGCGCCGCGGTCGCCGGCAACATGGTCGGCTACTACAACCAGAGCATTGAGCCTCTCATGGGCATCCTGCCTGGCATCAAAGCGTTCGTAGCGGCGGTTGTGGGCGGCATTGGCAGCGTCCCCGGCGCTGCCGTCGGCGGGCTGATTATGGGACTGTCGGAAGGCTTGGTGAAAGGCTATGTGGCGCCAAACTTGTCATCCCTCGCTGACGCTATGGCGTTTGCGATACTCATCGCCGTCTTGCTCGTGAAGCCAAGCGGCATCTTCGGAATTGGTATTAGGGAGAAGGTATGATCAATCCATACTGGGAATTGGTTATCCTGCTCGTCCTCATCAATGTCATTTTCGCGCAGTCGCTCAACATCATCCTTGGCTACAACGGCCAGTTTGCGCTAGGCCAGGCGGGATTCCTAGCCATCGGCGCATACACAAGCGCTATCCTCGTCGTGCAATTCCACCTGCCACTTGGCGCATCAATACTCGCTTCATGCGCGCTGGCTGCGCTGTTCGGCCTGATAGTCGGCTACCCGTGCTTGAGGCTCAAGGGCGACTACCTCGCCATTGCGACTCTGGGATTCGCAGAAATCATCCGCATCGTCCTGTTATCGCTGCCATCGGACATCTTTGGCGGGCCGACAGGCATCAGGAACGCGCCGAACATCAAGGAATTCCTACCCGACATGACCGGACTGAACCCAACCATGAATCTTGTATTCACGGTTATCTTCGCCTTCGTGACGATAGCATTGTCGCTATGGGGTCTTTTGGCATTCAGCCGATTTGTCTCAAGACTAGTGGGCAGAGTTGTCCCATCGCTGGCTAAGAATAGAATAGCTGGATATGTTGTGCTTGGGCACTTGCTATTCCTTGGATTAGTGTTCTCGCGCCAGGTCGGCAGCGTCTTCCTCGGGATATTCCAATTCCAAAACGCCTTTAGCCCTGAAAGCGCGCGCAGCTCGCAATGGGCTGTCTTCTTCCTATACGCCATTATCGCCGCCATTGTGCTGCTTATCTTCAGGAACTACATCGCCAGCACTTTCGGGCGCGCCGTCATCGCCATCCGCGAGGACGAAATTGCATCGGCCAACCTCGGGATAAACGTGGCGCGGGTGAAGCTGGTGAACTTCGTGTTCGGTTGCATGTTCGCCGGGCTGGCAGGCGCGCTTTATGCCCATACCATTCCGCTATTCAAGCCGCTGGACTTCAACTTCTTCAAAAGCATTGATGTTTTGCTCATGGTCGTCTTAGGCGGAATGGGCACGCTAGGAGGAGTCACGCTAGGCGCGGCGATTATCACCATCCTGCCCGAGGCACTGCGCTTCGTAGGACAGTGGCGGCTCGTGATTTATGCGCTGATGCTTGTATTGTTGATGATATTCCGCCCGACGGGGATACTCGGCTCAGACACCGCTGCGGGCCAAGTTCTAAGGCGCTTTATGCGCAAGCCGGCGCGGAGCAAGGAGGCCTGCGATGCTGAAGATTAGCAACATCAGCGTCAGCTTCGGCGGGCTGAAGGCAGTGCGCGGGCTTTCCCTTGATGTAGATAACGGGCAGATCATCGGCTTGATTGGCCCCAACGGTGCAGGCAAGACCACCGTTTTCAACGCGGTCACCGGTGTCTATCCACCTGAATCCGGCGATGTGTATGTAGGAACAACGATGACTACCCGCATGCCGACGCACACCATCACTAGGCTTGGAGTTGGCAGGACATTCCAGAACATAAGGCTTTTCAAGAACATGACTGTCCTCGACAATGTGAAAGTCTCGCTGCGCGTTGATGCAGGATACAACCTGCTGCAGGCGCTCATGAGGTTGCCCGCATGCATGAGCGGTGAAAAGAGTATTGATACAGAAGCGAGAAAGGTGCTGGAGTTCTTCCAAATCTCGGATATCTCTGAACGCCTTGCAGGCACGCTTCCCTACGGCCAACAAAAATACCTGGAGATAGCGCGCGCATATGCTACGCACCCTAAAGTGCTGCTGCTTGATGAGCCCGCCGCCGGCCTCAACGACACCGAGATTGAAGAGCTGATGAAGAAAGTGCGCCTCATTATGAGCGATACGCAAGCGGGAGTTTTCCTGATTGAACATCACATGCGGTTCGTTATGGGCATCTGCGACTATATCCACGTGCTTGATCACGGCGTGAAGATCGCCGAAGGGACGCCTAACGACATCAAGAAGAATCCCAAGGTGATTGAAGCATACCTGGGGAAGGGTGCCGGCGCATGAGCACGCTACTTGCGCTTAACGGCGTGTCGGTGAATTATGGCGCGGTGACGGCTCTGAAGAACATCACACTGGAAGTCCCCGAGGGCAGCATTGTATCCCTCATCGGCGCGAACGGCGCGGGCAAGAGCACAACGCTCAAGGCGATTATGGGGCTTGCCTTAGTAAGGTGCGGCACAATCAGCTTTGAAAGCCAAACCATTACGAATCTCAAGACGCATTCTGTAGTCCATCATAGAATCGCGCTGTGTCCCGAAGGCAGGCGTATCTTTCTGAACCTCAGTGTAGAAGAAAACCTGCGCATCGGCGGCTTGGTCACGAAGGATAAGGGAACCCGCGACGCTATTATGGACGAGATATTCATGCTGTTCCCGCGCATCAAGGAGCGCCTGAAGCAAAACGGCGGGACGCTTTCGGGCGGTGAGCAGCAGATGCTCGCCATCTCGCGCGCGATGATGCAAAACCCGCGCCTAATGCTGCTTGACGAGCCGAGCCTTGGCCTTGCGCCAAACCTCGTGGATGAGATATTTGAGAAGATCAAGTTCCTAAACAGCGGGGGCAAGACGATACTGCTCGTGGAGCAAAACGCTTACCACGCCATCAGGTGCGCAAACTACGCGCATGTCCTTGAGCAGGGCGATATCGTCCTCTCCGGCACTGGCGCCGAGCTTGAGGCTAACCCCCGCGTCAAGGAAGCCTATTTAGGCGGATAGCGCGCCTTATATAGCCTTCAGAAGCCTATCGCATTCGCCACCGCACGGTGTCCCCGAGTAGCATGCTTCTCATCGATAGAAGGAGCGCATGGCGCTAGCCGTTATAGCCCGTAGGCAAGCTCTACAGCGAACACTAGAACATCATCATGCGCATTGGCTTTTCGCAGCGCGCCGTCAAGGATGCGGCTATATTCTATTGAAGGAGATATGAACAATCCACGGCCCGCTTCAAACTGCATCCCGGCGCTCACGTAGAAGTCTGTAAAGGCGCTTGACGGCACGCCGAAGCATGCTCCGTTGTTCTTGGAATCACCCCACCCGACTCCCGTTGCGAGATCAAGCGTTCTCACTGAGTTCGCATTGGAGGCTGTGGGAAAGCGCAAATGTGCAATACGTCCCATCTGTCTCACCGAAATCGCGCCACACAGCCACAGTTGGGCTAAGCTGCCTATCCAATGAGACAGAGGCATATGCTTCGTTTGTTCCGGCAATCCCCGTGTGCGGGAAGCCGTAATACGCAATTCCGGTTGAGAATGCGAACTCGCCGATTTCGCGAGTGTAGTCCAGTGTCAGGTCAACTTCGCTTAGTTCGCCACCGAAGCCGTTGGCGTTGCCCAAGTCCACATTACCCCATAAGTTTAAGCTGAGCTCATCCTGCGATATCGTGAACGAAGGTTGGAACACCGGGCCATCGGTTAGCAATAACCCGCGCCACAAGTAACCGCTCGCCAGTGTCCCGGAAACTTCATATCCAAAGCCAGACGGTTCCTCCTCGGTATTAGCGGATTCCGTGGCTTCAGCCTCCGGCTCTGCCTGCGGGATATCCTGCTCGGATATCTGAGCTTGGGTGGTCTGAGCATTCTCGTTCTCCAGCGAAGCATTTTCCTCCAGAGCATACGCGAAACTTGGCAGCGCTAGAAGGCAGGCCACCAGCATGATAAATGATGAAACGCGCATCATGTCCCTCAATAACACAGAGACTTTCAGTAAAGCCATCGCTATGCCAGCTTCCCAAGCAACGCTTTATACCTGGCCAGCGGTTCCTCAATGCTCTTGATGGACTTCGCCCAGAATTCCGGCTTCGTGATGTCTTCGCCGATGGTCCGGCTCACCACGTTTTCCACAGTGTCGCTACCCGTGAGCATCAAGAACTCCTCGTATTTGGGCAGGAACGATGCGCCCTGTTCGTGAAACAGGTTCGCCAGCGCGCGCGCAAGCAGGAAACCGAACGTGTAGGGGAAGTTGTAGAAACTCACGCCTGTGATGTAAAAATGCAGCTTGCTCGCCCAGAACATCGGGTCTTCGCTTCCGGGAAGCAGCGCATCTCCCAGGACGCGCTTCTGCGTTTCAAGCATCAGCTCTTTGAAGCGCGAGACGCTTACTTCTCCCTTGACACGTTCTTCATGGAACGCCTTTTCAAACTCAAAGCGCACTGTGATATCCAGCAGCAACACTGCCGCGCCGCAAAGGTCACCGTCAAGCATCAGCAGCTTTTGCGAATTGCTGATGCTATCGTCTGCATACACGCCATCGGCAAGGATGTGCTCGGCGAATATGGACGCCGTTTCGGCAAGCGTCATCGGGTACTCCTGCGCCGCTGGCCGCATGTTGCGCAGAAGGTGGCTGTGGTAAGCATGGCCGAATTCGTGCGCAAGCGTGCTGACGTCGCTCAGCGCCCCGCTAAACGTCATATACACGCGCTGTTCCTTAGTCACGGGCGTGCCGGTGCAGAACGCGCCGGGAACCTTCCCCGCGCGCGGCTCGGACTCAACCCACTGCTTCTTCAGTGATTCTTCAAAGTATCTGGCGAGATTCGGGTAAACAGTGGCGAATGACTTTGCCACCAGCGCCGTCCCGTCTTCCCACGAGAAGCGCGAGCTGTCCTTCATCGGCAGCGGGGCTTCGCGCTCAAACCAGTGGATTCCCGGCTGGCCCATGAAGGAGGCCTTGGCTTTGAGAATCTCACGGGCCGTTTCAATGTTCTCGTATATCGCCTGATACATGGCATCCAGTGATTCCTTCTTGATGGACGATTGGAAAAGCGCCTGGTGCAGGAAGTGGTCAATGCCACGGTATTTGTTCAGCGTCAGCCTCGTGCCGGCGATGGAGTTCAGGCAGGCGGCGCATATGTCTTCAATCCCTTCCCAAGCGCGGTTTCCGCCTTCAAACGCAGCCTTGCCGACCTCGCGGTCTGAATCGGACATGAGTGAGCGCCACTGGGAAATCGGCAGCGTCTCCTTCTTGCCGTCAGGGAAGTTCATCTCAAACTTGAGCTTGCTTGAAATGGTGTCGTATAGCCTGCCCCACGCATGGAAGCCGTCAAGATTGAGGTCGGCAGCCAGCCTTTCCTCTTCGCGAGACATTGTGTGCAGTGCCTTCTCGCGGCCCTTACGGATGGAATGTGCGATAGGTGCAAGCTTTTCGCGTGCAACAAATGCTTCAAAGTCGGCGTCCGGTGCAGACTTGAAAGCGTGCAGCACATCTACATCAAACTTCTCAAACTCGGCCGCAAGGCGGTATAGCTGCCCTAGTTCCTGCGCGTATGCTTCGTTGGCAGCGTCAGATGACCGTAGGCAATGGACGTATGAGAACACATGCGTCAGCCTTGCACCAAGATCTTCCGCCTTGAGGAATACCTGTTCCCAGGCATCTGCGGTTGCTGCGGAGAACTCCCCGATACCTGACGCCATTCCCTGGATGCTCTTCACATCATCGGCAAGCGCTTGCTTGAATGACTGCATTTCGGGCCCGTTAAACACGGGGAAATAGCTTGTTACGTCCCAGTTTGCTCCGTTCTTAGTGGACATGGTTTCTCCTCAGCGAGTGAAATACTACGTTGCATCAGCGGGTAGAAGCCGCAATCGGTTGTTGCTTCTTATCCCCGCACCGGTCTCCGAAGTGATTATGTTGAACGAGCTTCATCTGCAACCTGACCGTGTACCAGATAAGGGTTCTCTCAGATACCAGTTTGGTAGCCCCAACGGGACTCGAACCCGTGTTTTCACCTTGAAAGAGTGATGTCCTAACCTCTAGACGATAGGGCCGGAAATGAGCCATGAAGGACTCGAACCTTCGACACTCGGATTAAAAGCCCGATGCTCTACCACTGAGCTAATGGCCCATGTGACGCGCAGCCGGCCATCCGGACCGGTCCGAATCCGAACGGAGTTTATAGCCGCCGGCTGCGAAAGTGTCAAGGTGCAGGCGCCGGTGCGCCAACGTCAATTCTACCCTATCGCGCCCTGTTCTGGTAGAATGAAGGCGTGGTTTACCGGCGCATTCTGGTTAAGTTATCTGGAGAGTCGCTTCACGGGCCGCTGGATTCCGGCATACACCGCCCTACCCTGACCGCATTTGCAGAAGAACTCATATCAGTTCAGAAGCAAGGCGTTCAGGTCGCAGTGCTGATTGGCGGCGGCAACCTGTTCCGGGGAGCATCACTTACCGGCGATGGTTACGCGAGGGTAACCGGTGATCAGATTGGGATGCTGTCAACGGTGATAAACGGGCTTGCGCTACAAGATGTCCTGGAATCACTTGGGGCGCAGACCAGGCTGATGTCGTCCATCCTAATGGACGAAGTGGCCGAACCGTACATCCGCCGCCGTGCCATCCGCCACCTTGAGAAAGGACGCATCGTGATCCTCGCAGGCGGAATGGGCAGGCCGTATTTCTCAACAGATACCGCAGCAGTCCAACGCGCGCTGGAAATCGGCGCCGACGTCGTCTTGAAAGGAACGCGCGTTGAAGGGGCTTACGACAAAGATCCTGAGAAGCATAAAGACGCCAAGCTATACGACTGTATAAGCTTCACGCGCGCGATGGGTGAAGACCTGCGCGTGCTCGACCCGTCGGCATTCTCTTTGTGTCGAGACAACAACCTGCCGCTGATAGTATTGAATATCAACTGCTGCGGCGCGCTTGCCAAGGCTGTCGCTGGCGAACCTATTGGCACTTTGGTGAACGCCGCCGGCTCGCGGAGCTGAGCATCGTGCCGAGCGCTGTAGACACTCCATTCAATAGGTTGCATCCTGCGTTCGCGGAGGATGTAAGTCCGTGAAACAGAAACGTGAACAGCCCAGGATTTCGCGGCGAAGGGCTATAACTCCTCAGACATTCATTATCCCGCTGATCTACTACGCCTTCAGCGTCATCTGGATATCAACGACTGACGAAGTCGTCGCAGCTCTCTCATACTCGTCAGAGGACATGATGCTGCTGTCCATGTATAAGGGCTGGTTCTTCGTTTCACTGACATCGGTGCTCATCGCGGGAATGCTCATATTCTTCGCCCGCAAGCAGTATCAGGCGGAGTTGATACAGAAAGAGACCGACGCACGAATGCGGGCGTTGATAGAAAACTCGCCCGACATCATCGCCCGATATGGCAAGGACTTGAAATACCTCTATGTGAGCCCCTCTATTGTCGCGCTGACAGGGCTCAAAGCTCAGGACTGCGTCGGCAAGACTAACCGCGAACTTGGCTTGATTTCCGCTTTCCAGCAAAACCTGGAAAGCCTTATCCAAAGTGTATTTGAAACAGGTACTCCGGTTCACACAATTTATGAGACCACTACCCCGCTTGGGCTCATCAATCTTGATGTTAGGCTAATTCCCGAATATGGCGCTGATGGGACGGTGCAGTCTGTGCTTAGCACGGCACGGGATATTACCGAGATAGTTCAAGTAGAGAAAGCCCTGCGCGCCAGTGAAGAGCGCTACCGTGAGCTCGTTGAAGAATCACAGGACGCCATCGCAATCTACCAAGACGACCAATATGTGTATGCGAATCCTGCATCCGCTCACCTGCTGGGATATGCAACGCCTGCCGACGTAGTCGGCAGATCACTTGATGAATTGATCGCGCCCGAAGACCTGGATAAAGTAAAATCTTTCAATGACATGCGCTTGGAAGGGCGTGAAGCCCCGGTCAGCTATGAAGCCAGGATGATGCGACAGGACGGTTCAAAAACCTGGGTTGAAGTGTCAGCTTCACTTCGCGAGTATAAAGGCAAGCCGGCAGTGCAGGTGGCCTATTACAGCATTGACGCACGAAAGAAGGCTGAAGAAGCCCTAAAGACTAGAGAAGCGATGCTTCACGGCATTTTCGCCGCGGCTCCAATCGGCATCGGAATGGTAAGAAACAGGATACTTGGATGGACAAATACAGCGCTACAGGAGATGCTTGGTTACTCGGCGGATGAGCTTAACGGCCAAAGCGCCCGCATACTATACGAGAGTGAGAACGAATACCAACGAGTAGCTGATGTGAAGCACCCCCTGGTTGAGAAGGACGGCATAGGGCGCGTCGAGACGCGCTTCATCACTAAAGACGGCAGGGAGTTGGACATACTCCTCAGCTCCGCGCCAATTATCGCCGGTAGGATTGATACCGGTATGGTATTCACGGCAATGGATATCACCGACCGAAAGCGCGCAATGCAAGCGCTGGCTGATAGCGAGGAGCGAGAGCGTTTTCGGGCGATGGAGTTTGAGGCGATACTTGAGGCAGTGCCGGTCGCTGTGTTTATCGGACACGATCCGAAGTGCGAATACATGACTGGCAACCAGGCGGCTTACGACCTGGTAGGAGTCCGGCCTGAATCAAATCCATCAAAATCCGCTCCGATTGGGGAACGCCCGAGTTTTGTTACATTGAGAGACGGAGTAGAAGTCCCAGCTGAGCAGCTGCCTATGCAGACCGTCGCCGCGACAGGAAATCCCATCTTCGGTTCGCCTCTTACTATCGTCAAGGATGACGGCACTATCCGCCACGCATTAAGCAACGCAGTTCCGCTGTTTGATAGCGAGGACAAAGTGCGCGGCGTCATCGGAGTATTTGTAGATATCACCGAACTCAAACAGGCGGAAGAAGCTCTGCTTGCCGCAAATACGATGCTGGAAGCGTTAATTCAAGCGATTCCTGATGTCGTCTATATGAAAGACAGCGCAGGCACCAATATAATTGTGAACCGCGCTTTCGAAGAGTTCACCGGCCTCAGCCGCAATGACATTATCGGAAGAGCGGACGCCGAGATCATGACTCCCGAATTTGCCGTACTTTGTGATGACAGCGATGTTATAGTCCAAAAGACACTGTCTCAAATCAGGATCGAGGAATGTGCGGTTAATGCTAAAGATGAGGTTCACTATTACGATACTATAAAAGCGCCGATAATCTCGCCAGATGGGTCATTCGCGGGTATCGTTGGCGTAAGCCGCGACATTTCAGGCCGTAAGAAAATGGAGGAAGAGCTAAGGGCGAGCGAAGAGCGGTTCCGAGCCATAGCCGAGGGTGCGCAAGACCTAATATTCATCAAGGACTTGGAGCTAAGAAACACTTACACCAATCCTGCGATGCAAGCCTACTACGGAGTGCAGGAACAGGATCTACTTAGAAAGAGCGCTCGAGACCTACTGGGGGAAGAGCTAGGAAAATGGGCGGAATTGGAAGATGCAAGGGTTCTTCAAGGAGAGATCATAAGAGACGATTACCAGCAAGAGCTTAATGGCGTTACGCACTACCTTAGCGCGGTGAAAGTGCCTATCCGCGACAGCACAGGAGCAATAACCAGTATTTGCGGCATCGTACGCGATATAACAGAGCACATGCTTCTCCTGGAAGAGCTCAAGCGGTATCAGGAGCAGATCCGCAGCATTACAGACACAATGAATGCGTATCTGTTTTCCACGGAGATTACCGAAACAGGCGAGATGAAGAACTATATGGCCACATCGGGATTCGAGCGCATCTTCATGCAGCCACCTTCCGCTGTTGTCAGCGACATGAAAGGCTGGCTGGAGAGGATACATCCCGATGACATACCATCTGCCTTGGAAGTGGGAATGAGGGTAATGAAAAACGAGCCAGCTGTCTTTGAGTTCAGGATCAAGCGGCAGGACGGCTCAACTCGATGGTTAAGGAATGACATCCAGCCGTCAGTAGACGAATCAGGCCGCGTGAATGCGATCCAAGGATTTGTCTACGATATCACGGAGCAAAAGGAAGCCGAGGAGAGCGCGTTGGAAGCTGAACGGCGCTTCCACGACCTGTTAGACAGCATTCAGCTAATCGTTATCGGGATAGACATCAATGGATTGCTGTTCTATGCAAATCCTTTCATTGCGAAAGTAGTTGGAACTCCAAGTGAACGTCTTCTTGGCCAGAAAGGCCTTTTGGCATTCGTTCCCGCTGGCTGGGAGAGCGCGGCAACCAAAGCTTATGCAACCACAGAAACGAGCTTCAGTAAATACATAGAGTATCCAATACTTAACGTGCGAAGGCAGGAACGCCTTATAGGCTGGAGTAATACGCTGCTTCACGATGCCGTCGGCGAGGTGAGCGGAATCTTGAGTATCGGCATGGACATCACCGATGCGCGCCGTGCGGAAGAGGAAATTAAGAAAACGAGCAATATGCGGCGTGCGCTGTCTTCACGCATCTTATCCGCCCACGAGACTGAGCGCGTTCAAATCGCAAGGGAGCTGCACGACGTCCTAGGGCAAGTGCTCACGGGCATCAAAATGCAGCTTGACTGGGTGCGCTTGCATTCCGATGATAGCGCAGTCAGCGAGAGAACCCAGGTAATCACATCACAAGTCGACGAGGCAATCAATGCGGTTCGCGAACTGGCATACGGCCTGCGCCCGCCGGTGCTGGACGACCTGGGAATTGGCTCAGCGCTGGAGAGCCTTCTCAGAGAGACGGAAAACAAGTCCGGCATAAAATGTCGGCTGCTTCTCCATGCCCAGACTGAAGACTTCAGCCCTGCCTTGTCCACTGCGATATACCGGATCACCCAGGAAGCGCTGACTAATATCCTGCGGCACAGCAAGGCTACAGAGGCTACAGTGCGCATTAAATCCGAAGATAGCGCGCTAATTCTCACAATAAGCGATAATGGTGTAGGGTTCCACCCGGAATCGGCGGAAACCCAGGTTTCACTGGGCATCGCCGGCATGAAAGAAAGGGCAGTGCTTCTGGGAGGAGAACTCACGGTTCAGAGCGTCCCCGATGCGGGAACTACAGTACTTGCGAGGTTCCCGATTTCGTAATCAGTGGTAAACGGAGGATTTACCATGACACTTAGAATAGCTATCGCAGACGACCACGCAATTGTTCGCGAAGGACTTCAGCGAATCCTAACCGAACAGAAGGACTTTGAAATAGTGGGCGAAGCCGCAAACGGATTTGAGGCGGTGGAACTAGTCCGCACCGCGAAGCCCGACATTATACTGATGGATATCTCCATGCCCGAGAAAGATGGGCTTGACGCGACACGCGAGATAATCGCGATGAAGTGCGGGACAAAGGTGCTCATATTGACGATGCACAGCGACGAGCATTACGCATTGCGCACGATGCGCGCGGGTGCGACCGGCTATGTCGTCAAAGGCTCTCCCTCAGAGGAGTTGATTAAGGCGATTCACGCCGTGAGCGAGGGCAAGCGATTCCTGCCGCCAAAGCTTGAAAGCACCTTCGCCGAGCGTTATCTCACGCCTGAGGCAAATTACTCGCCGGTGGAGAGCCTGTCTGACCGCGAGTTTCAGGTGCTCTGCCTACTTGCCACGGGCCTTGCCAACAGGGAAATCGCTGAGAAGCTCTTCATAAGCGTGAAAACAGTTGACAGCCACAGGAGCCGCATCCTGGAGAAGCTTGGGCTGCGCAACAACTCCGACCTCACGCGCTTCGCGATTGATAACAAGCTGATTTGAAACTGCCTGGTTTTAGTGCTTTCCTAGCCTGGTTCGGCAGGATTGGCCACATTCAGGCTGCTCGCCCGGCGCTCCTGATGCTATAATTACGCCTCGCTTGGGCGCTTAGCTCAGTGGTTAGAGCGCATGCTTCACACGCATGAGGTCACAGGTTCGAAACCCGTAGCGCCCATTTCCGACGGCCAAGCACGTTGCCAACTAAGTCCCCGAAGCAGTTTTTCGGTGTTATAATTGAACTGTGACCGAATATCCACAAAGCGTCGTTATCATCACAGGCATGAGCGGGGCGGGCAAATCTACAGCCCTGCGGTGCTTCGAGGATATGGGCTACTTCTGCGTTGATAACGTCCCTCCACAGGTTATGGAAACGCTTCTCATGCTTCTCGGCCAATCAGGGGCGCATGGCAACGGAGTGGCATTCGTCTGCGATATCCGCGCCGGCGCTTTGTTCAACGACTTGCAGCGCATTCTTGAAGACCTGTCCGCAAAAGGCGTGCAGGCGAAAGTGATATTCCTGGACGCGCAGAATGGCTCGCTTATCAACCGTTACAAAGAGCTTCGCCGCCAGCACCCGCTTACACAAGGCGGGATGTCCAACGAAGCTGCCATAGCGAAAGAGCGCGAGACGTTGGAACCTCTTAAGCAGCTTGCTAGCGAAGTCATTGACACGACCAACTTGTCTGCGCGCCAGCTTACAAACTCACTGCGTGCGCTATTCACATCAGGCGATAAGATGAGCCTGCTATCCGTGACGTTGGTGTCGTTTGGCTACAAGTACGGCGTGCCGCAGGATGCCGATTTCGTATTCGAACTCACGCTTTCTCACTAACCCTTTCTATATTGAAGAGCTAAAATCCCTCACTGGCAACAACCCTGAAGTCTACGAATATGTTATGAAGGATCCCTTGGCTCAGCAGTTCGCTGACGCCATCCTGCAGCTAGTAGAGAGCACCTTGCCCGGCTTTGAGTCGATAAACAAAATAAACCTGCTCGTCGCAGTGGGCTGCACTGGCGGGAAGCACAGAAGCGTCTCGCTGGTCAACCGCCTAAAGGAAGGATTTGAAGCCCACGGCCGCCACGTGCTCGTCATCCACCGCGACATAGACCGCCTGTAGACAGCGGCTTCGTCCTGCATCGCCATGCCTCATCGCTGCATCGCGCTCATTGTTGAGCATTGTCACTTCGTTTAATCGAGCCCGCGGGCGGAAGACTGCCAGGAGCGCCGGTTCAGGGCGCACCATCACCGGTTTTTGCCTACGGATGACCGGCTGCAATCCTCCGCCCGCGAAGCCGGAACGGAGTCGTCGGGGGGATGGAAGATTGGGCTGCCTCGGCTATCGCCATAGGCGCCCTCCTGACCTCCTTCCTGCCGACTATTGGAGTATACCTTCGTTTTCGCGTTTCCGCCGTAGTGCAGAGCCCTATTTCCGCGTGAATTCCACGCGCTCCTCATAGTGCACGGCACGGCCGACGAAGACGCTTTCCATGAGCACCAGGCGCGTTATGCGCTCGCAGATATCCACGCCTGGCAGCCCCAGCGACACAGGCCCGCTGCTCTGCCACATGCGCAGCATTTCCTCGTTAGCGGTGGTGTCCTGCGGTTCAATGTGCTTTTGCCCCTTGCCCAGCGTCAGGTGCGCTTTGAATAGGCGCGGGCGTTCGTCAGGGAACTCCTTGAGCACCGCCTGCGCCAGCTCCATAAGCACCGGCGCTTCGCCCTCCAAGTGCAGCACGCGAAGCTGGCGAGGGCTGCCAAACCATCCAAATCGCTTGAAGCAAAGCTCAAACGATGGCTTTCCGCTGATAAGCTGTTCAAGGCGGGGCAGGATGCGCCCATCAAGCTTCTCCAACGGCGTTTCGCCGAAGAACTTCACTGTTAGATGGAAGTTTTCGGCTGGAATCCAGTGCATCGCCTTGAAACGCGCCCGCAATGCAGCCTGGTAGCCAAGGATTTCCTGTTGGAAGCTTTCGCTGAACGGCACAGCGAGAAACACTCGCGGATTATCAGATGAAAAGCGTGATTCCATGTTTATTCCCCACTTTAGATTGAGCGTTGATTCTAGCACCTGCGAACTCCCGGCGCGGGGTTGCATTGTGCTAGAATTAGTCGGTTGCGCTTATGCGGCGCGGCCAATACCACCATTCTTTAGGAGATCCGCAATGAGCGAACGCTTGGTCTATGTCAACGGCAAATTCGTGCCCAAAAGCGAGGCCAGTGTTTCCGTGTTTGACCACGGCCTGCTATACGGCGACGGCGTGTTTGAGGGCATCCGCGCCTACGGCGACGAAGTCTTCAAGCTTGATGAGCACCTTGAACGCCTCTACCGCAGCGCGCACTTCCTGCGCATTGACATCGGCATCCCGATTGAGAAGTTCCGCGAAGCCTTGCTGGAAACGCTGAAGGTCAACAACCTCTACGAAGGCGCATACATCCGCCCGGTCGTCACGCGCGGCACCGGCGACCTCGGCATCAACCCCAAGAAGTGCACCCAGGGCGCGACCATCATCATCATCGCCGACCAGATATCCCTCTACCCGCCTGCGATGTATGAGAAGGGCATCGTGACGATGATTTGCTCCACGCGCAAGCACAATCCGCAGTGCCTGAACCCGCAGGTGAAAGCGACGCAGTATCTCAACAATATCATGGCGCTGATTGAGGCCGACACTTCAGGTTTCGTGGAGGCCATCATGCTCAGCCTGGACGGATTCGTCACTGAAGGCAGCGCCGACAATATCTTCATCACGCGCGGCAAGCGCATCATCACGCCGCCGGCATACCTTGGCGCGCTGGAAGGCATCACCCGCAACTCGGTCATGGAAGTGGCGAGCGGCAATGGCTACACAGTTGAAGAGAGAAGCTTCACGGCCTACGACCTCTACGAAGCCGACGAATGCTGGTTTACCGGCACCGCCGCTGAGCTTATCCCTGTGATTGAAGTGGACTCCCGCAAGATCGGCACCGGCGCCCCCGGCCCCGTCTTCAAAGACCTCAAGTCCAAGTTTGGCGCCTACGTCAAGAAACACGGCACCAAAATCCCGCGCTAGCGCGCAAATCTCCAGAACAACAAGGGCGGTCTTCACAGGCCGCCCTTTCCATATCTTCCGATGGTATAATTCACCGTGGATGCGATAGATAACACTTGTTGGGGGTATTAGGCTACGTAAAGCCCTGATAAGGCATCCAGGAATTATGAATATACTAGACTTCTTCTCGTTTTCGGCGCGGAAGCTGCTCTCCAAGAGCACGGAAGTCTGCACCGAGTTTCAAAACCAATATATTGAGCCCGAGCACATCCTCTACGCGATGCTCTCGCTCCAGCAGTGCAGCGCGCTCCAGGTGATGAGCCAGCTCCAGGTCAACCGCCCGAAGCTTGCGTATTCGCTGGAGAATTACCTTTACGAGCACCAAGGCAACTTCAAGGACCAGCCCAGCTTCTCGCGGCGCACGCTTGCGCTGCTTGAAGCTGCGAACCAGGAAGTGAAGCGCCTGCGCCACCGCGAGATCGGCACAACGCACGTGCTCATCGCGATGTCTATGGACACCAGCGATTTCATGCGCGACCTCTTCGCGGAAAGCAACATGAGCGAGGAGAACATACGCGAGACCTTCCTCAACTTCCTGCGCGCAGATACTTCGCGCCCATCGGGCAGGCGCGGCGAACGTGCCGCGCCCAGCATCGCATCCAAATTCTCGCGCGACCTCACGCAACTAGCGCGCGAAGGCAAGCTTGACCCCGTCATCGGGCGCGGGCGCGAAATCACGCGCTTGATGCACATCCTCAGCAAGCGCACCAAGAACAACCCCATCCTCGTTGGCGAACCCGGCGTTGGTAAAACGGCCATCGTTGAAGGGCTGGCGCACCGCATCGTGGAGGGCCAGGTGCCGCCTGCGCTGGCCGACCGGCAGCTATTGGCGATCGACCTTGCCGCGATTGTCGCGGGGACGAAGTTTCGCGGTGAGTTTGAAGAGCGACTGAAAGCCCTCATCAAAGAGGTGCAGGACGCCAAAGGCCAGATAATCATCTTCATTGACGAGCTGCACACCATCCTCGGAGCTGGCAGCGCTGAAGGCAGCCTTGACGCAAGCAACATCCTAAAGCCTGCGCTGGCGCGCGGCGAACTGCGCTGCATCGGCTCCACGACTTTCAAGGAATACCGCAAATACTTTGAGAAGGACGGCGCGCTTTCACGCCGCTTC
This sequence comes from uncultured bacterium, assembly GCA_963749125.1. GTDB lineage: Bacteria > 4484-113 > 4484-113 > 4484-113 > 4484-113 > JBBIJQ01. The sequence goes on along the minus strand of CAVVLL010000012.1, from coordinate 70,247 downwards.
CAGCCGGTGATAGTAGAAGAGCCCACCGACGAAGAGACGTGGGAAATCCTGCGCGGGCTGCGCCCCGAATACGAGCAGCACCATTCTGTGACCATCACCGACGAGGCGCTCAAGCAAGCCATATACCTGTCGCAGCGTTTCATAACCGACAGAAAGCTGCCTGACAAGGCGATTGACGTGATGGACGAGGCGGCGGCGTGGGTGAACCTCGAGTTGGAAGCGCTGCGCAAGAAGACCGCGGATGCGACGCTCCAAAGAAGCGACACTGCCGATGGCGATGCCAGTGCGCTGCTGACGAACGAAGGCTTGCGCGAGGGCATTGAAGCCGGCCGCAGGATACTAGGGATTGACGCCGAGGTCGCAGTGAAAGACAACGTCGTCAACGACGCGCACATCGCCAAGGTCGTGGAAATGTGGACTGGCATCCCGACGAAGAACATCACGATGGACGACCAGGCGCGCCTGCTGACATTGGACAGCGAGCTGCGCAAATACATCGTCGGGCAGGACGAGGCGGTGGACACCGTCGTGCGCGCACTCAAGCGCTCATTTTGCGGCGTGCGTCAGGGCAACCGCCCCATCGGCAGCTTCATCTTCCTCGGGCCAACCGGCGTCGGCAAGACGGAGCTGGCGCGCGTCATCGCCCGCGAGGTGTTCGCGCACCCCGATGCGTTCATCAAGATTGACCTGTCGGAATACAGCGAGAAATTCACCGTGAGCCGCCTGCTTGGCTCGCCGCCGGGATACGTGGGATACGATGAGGGCGGCCAGCTAACCGAGCTGGTCAAGAAGCACCCCTACTCCCTCGTCCTCTTTGACGAGATGGAAAAGGCGCACCCCGACATCTTCCACACGCTCCTCCAGCTCTTGGACGAAGGCGTGCTGACGGACGGCCAGGGGCGCAAGGTTTACTTCCACAACTGCATTATCATCTTCACGACCAACCTCGGCGGGCGTTTCTTTGACGCTGCCGGCCAAATCGGCTTCAAGCACGAATCGTCGCAAAGTGACGAGGAAATCACCCGTCGCCATGAGGGATACGAGGATTCGCGCTGATGAATACCTGCGCAAGGCGTTCAAGCCCGAGTTCCTGAACCGCGTTGACGAGATAATCCACTTCAACCCGCTGGGGCGCTCAGAGGCGCGCGCAATCGCCAAGCTTGAGCTGGCGCACCTCGCCAAGCGCCTTGGCGAGAGCGGATACACCGTCGCGTTCTCCGACAAGGTTGCGGAAAAGGTCGTGGATGAAGGCTTCAGCGCATCCTACGGCGCGCGGAATATCAAGCGCACGATTAGCCGCATGGTTGAAGACCCGATGTCGGAGCTGGTTCTTGAGGGCAAGCTGCACCCGCACGAGCCGCTGCAGGTATTCACGATTGAAGACGACGGCACAATCGCGGTTGAATTTGACGCGGCGCGCCTGCACGTGGCTGACTTCAAGGATGAAACGCCTGACGAAACCCCGCCGGACGAAACGTAGCTTCTACTCCACCTGGCCGCCGACGTAATCCTGCGAGCCTGCAGTGTTGATGGGCGGGTGCAGGAGCTTTTCGCGGTCGGGATGAAGCTTGCCGGAAGTCTTCTCGTAAAGGTAAACGTAGATAACGCCGGCGATTGACGCGTTGAGCATTGACCCCGGCTTCTTCATCATCCGCTGGATGATAGGCTCCCATTCCTCGCCCTTGTACTTGTCCAGGCCGCGCGTGTTGTCGTGGCACATGCTGCAGCGGGCTTTCCAAATCGAACTCGGGATCGCCGCTGGCGACGTCTTCGCCAATGGGGCTTGCCTCGGGCGGTGGCGGGGGGTTGTTCAGGTCAAACTCGCCACCCACAGAGACTTGCTTGTCGCCGCTGGAAGGCGCTTTGTTGCAGGATATCAGGAATCGCCAGCAGCAACGCTGCCGCTGCGAGCAATAATGCCAAGTTCAGCTTTCTCAACATAACCTAATTATACCGTGACAAAGCGCTAAATGGCGTGGCAGCTGCTTTGCAGGCGGAATTGCGCTGCCCCGCCGTCCAGCCTATAATCAGCGCTGGCAGAATTCCCAAGCGGGAGGCATGTAATGAGGATTGGCATACTTACAGGCGGCGGCGATTCCCCGGGCTGCAACGCGGCTATTCGCGCGGTTGTCAGGCGCGGCATCTACGGCGGGCATGTCACGGTCGGCTTTGAGGACGGCTGGCTCGGCGTCATGGAAGGCCGCGCGCGCGAGCTTTCGCACCACGACGTCTCGCGCATCCTCTTCATCGGCGGCACGATGCTCGGCACCTCCCGCACCAACCCGTTCAAGATAGACGGCGGCGTTGAGAAATGCGCATCCTCGCTCAAGGACTGGCGCATTGACGCGCTCATCACCATCGGAGGCGACGACACCAACGGCGTATCGCACCGCCTCGCCGAGCACGGCGTCAAGGCCGTGGGCATCCCGCAGACGATAGACAACGACATCCCCGGCACCGATTACAGCCTCGGCTTCGACTCGGCTGTGAACATCGTCATGGGCGCGATTGACCGCCTGCACACGACTGCGGAGTCGCACCACCGCGTGCTAGTCGTGGAGATAATGGGGCGCGATGCGGGCTGGCTGGCGCTTTACGGCGGCATATCCGGCGGCGCGGATGCGATACTCACGCCCGAAACGAAGTTTGATATTGACCGCGTCGTGGAGATTATTCGCAAGCGGCATGCGGTCGGCAAGCGCTCGTCCATCGTGGCGGTCGCCGAGGGCGCGATGCCCATTGAAGGGATGCAGGTCACGCAGTCGGCGGAGATTGACGCGTTCGGCCACAAGCGCCTGGGCGGCGTCGGCGAATGGGTCGCGGCCGAGATACAGACGCGCAGTGGCTTTGAGACGCGCACCGTTATCTTGGGCCACCTCCAGCGCGGCGGCAGCGCCAGCGCCTTTGACCGCATCCTCGCGTCGCGCTTCGGCGTGAAGGCGGTGGAGATGTGCGAAACCGGCGAGTTTGACCGCATGGTGGCGATACAGGGCATGGTGGTGACCAGCGTCCCGCTCGCCGAGGCCATCGGCACCACCCGCCTCGTCCCGCCCGATTTGGTTAGGGACGCCGATTTCTTGAAGTAAATAGCCAACAACGAAGGGCTGGCGCGGACAATGGCGTGACGCAGCGCATGTAAACTAATGCGCCTGGTGGTTGCCTGCTGCTACGCTCTCACTTGCATTGCGTGCTTGTGGCGTTATAATGCTATTCAGCCGTATGGCTATATCAGCGAAAGTAGTTCGCTTCGGACGCGACCTTGGAGGGGAACGCTCATGAGACGCATGATTTTATTCGTTTGCATCGGGGTGGCGCTGCTCGCAGGCACGCTTGCTGTCTACTCTACTGTTTTCTCAGCAACCGACAAAGAATTTGAACTCGCTTTCAAGGCGTATCCGCTTGAAGGAGGACTATTACCAGTGCCTCCAAGCATTGAAAGCTCCCATAGCGGAACATTAGCAGTTCTTAGAAGTAAGAGCTGGAACGTGTCTACCCCTAAGACAGCATTTGTATACAGCTTTGATTCCGCTGGGATGAAAGAGCAGTATCAACTGCCTGCTTTGAACTGGGAAAATCAGGCGAATTGTAAGCCAAAGCGCATACTAAACGATACGCAATCATTCTACTGCCTTCAGAAATACAATGCAGAAGGTAACTACGAAAGCGGCCCCTACTACCTACTGTATGATAAAGATACGCAGCAAGTCACAGATATAACACCTTCCAATGTAGGCAGTCTTCCTGTGTACTTTACGAGAAATCCGTATAGCGGGGAACCCCTGTATTCCGAGGAACAAGGCCTCGCCTTTTTCGTTAGAGATAAAGCAACTGGAGAGCTAGTTCTCTGGCAGGGCAAACACGAAGTCAAAGATGTTCAGAGAATCAGCTCTACTGCCTGTATCGGCCGCGCGTTTGTTGATGGGCGATTAACTAGGATAGTCGTTACTGAAGCCGGGAAGGCGTTCGCCTATGATCACGTCTCAGGCAAGCTAGAGCCCTCAGTTAAGTTCAGCGAGCTGGCTTCGGTCTTAATGCAGGTCAACCCCAAAATGCTCTGGGCTTCAGGCTGCCTGATGACAGACAGCTTCGTGATGTGGCGGGAGAATGGAACCAGGCTGGCGTTTGCCGACGCTTCGGGCGGCATTTTCAGGCCCAAGTCCATTGATGCGTTGAATACTCGTATCGACGGGTCTTCCCGGACTGAAAAGGAGAATGAAGAGTTACACAATGACCGCTCGCCGCTAGCGATTGAAGCAAAGTCCCTGCCCGCCGACGCTTTCAGCCGTAGCCTGCTCGTATTACCTTTTGACGACGACCGCCTAGCTGTGATTGATTGCGACTACCAACGCGTGATTATCGTATCTCCGAAGTAGTTACCATGCGTAGCAAACTGGCGCTTACTGTTGTTGGTTCAGGGCTCTTAATCGCCATAGCAGCACTTACGTTCCTTGCGCTGAATGCATACTGGAACAAGGCTAATGCCCTCCTCTTGAGCTTCAATACGAATTATGTATCTGTTGATTCTAACGCGTTCCATAGCTTTGAAGTGATGCGGGCGAGGAATAGCGGCTACTATGGGATCATGTATTTTCCGAAAACGGCAGCCTTTGCATCTTCCCCATGGCTGCTTACGTATAACCAGCTTACGCCTGCCGGTCCCCAGCAGATAGGCTCGTATAGCCTGTCGGCTGCCGACGCCTCAAACATATTTCCAGGTGAGTATATTGATGATAGACACATCTTCGGCTTAGACATTGTGGACATAGCCGATTATAAGAAAGATAAGCTCGCATCAATTAGGTTCAAGATTCTAGACATGGCAAGCGGGGATATCAAGGATGTAACTCCTGCGGGCCTCGGAACTGAAGGGCTTGGTAAAGGCAGTAAAGACTACCTATTCACTTACGGTCAGCATGGCGTCTCTTTGCTCATAAAGGACGATAAGAGCGACGCTGCTTTGCTGCTGCAAGGAATAGTAACTGCCAAGGTCGTCCAGATTATTCCCGATGTCGTTTGCAGCGGGCGGACATCTGTGAAAGGCAAGTTAACTAGTTTCATTGTGACTAAAGACGGGACTGCCTATTACTATGACTACGATACTGGCCGCATGATTACTGACACCAAGCATGCTGCGCTTGCGAAAGCTATCGTGACCGCCTATCCCGGAAAGCCTTGGGGTGGGGGCGTCTTTATGACAGACACTTTTGTCGTCTGGAGTGAACGCAATCCTCGAAGGTTCGTATTTCTTGACGCTAAGGGGAAGTCTACTTCTTTAGTTTGCTTTGACGTTTATAGTTACAAGCCCAACGGCAGGAGACGGAGCGCGGCGGAAGAGAAAAGAGCACGCGACGCCATCATGTATGATGAGCACGCCTTCGCTGAAGAAGGCCTGCGGGCAAATCCAAACTGCTTCACTAGCTCCACCAATATTGAACTACTCGATGAGCGTAGCATCCTGCTCAGTGACGACGCTTACCTTCGCTATACTGCCGTGTCTATAGCAGACGAGTCCAAGTAAGCAAGTCGCCTACTCGCCTTCCAACTCCTCAAGCACGCGAGGGAAGTCGGCGACGCGTTCAAGCGTGAAGCGGGGCATGTCGCCGTGGAAGCGGGGCTGCTGGCGGCTGAAGGGCTCGGAGAGGATGCGCACCGTCGCGATGCGCATGCGGTTCGCGGGGAAGATGTCGTTGTCCAGCCTGTCGCCGACCATCACCGCATTCTCGGCCGTAGCGCCGATGCTGTCCAGCACGAGTTGGTAGAAGCGCGTGTCGGGCTTGAACAGCCACACCTCTTCCGACAGCCCAACGAAGCTAAAGTACTTCTCCAGCCCGAAGTTGCGCAGCCACACCCGCGCGTCAATAAAATTGTTGGACGCAATCGCGAGCTTGTAGCGCCCGTGCAGTTCTTCAAGCATCTCCGCGACGCCGGGAAACAGCGTGTTGTAGGCGAAGAAGTCGTCGGCAAGGCGGCGCTTGATGCTTGCGATGACGTGCTTCAGCACGCGGTCGTATATCTCGCGGTCGCCCTTCACCGCGCCCCAGATTATTGAGCGCGTGAGGCTGGGCGCATACGCGGCGATGCCAGCATTCACGCGCTGCTCAAGCTCCTCTTCGCTCATCGCGATGCCCGCGCGCGCAAGCTCCTCGCGCATATCCTCCCACCCCGCGCGCTCGGACGCGTAGTCGTCCCAAAGCGTCCCGCCGATGTCAAAGAGGATTGCCTCAATCACTGCTCAAGCTCCTTAATGAGCAGCGCAAGCTTGTCAAAGTCGTCCACGATGTCCTTGCGCAGCCCGGGGTTGCGCAGTATCGCGGCGGGATGGTAGGTGGGGAGGAAGTGCAGGCCGTCGCGCTCAAAGACCTGGCCGCGCACCTTGCTTATTTGCAGCTTCGGGCCAAGCAGCAAGCCCATGGAATGCCTGCCGAGGATGACCACGACGAGGGGCTTGATGACGGCGATCTGCGCGAACAGCCACTTCTTGCACGCCTCAATCTCCAGCGGCTCGGGATCGCGGTTGCCGGGCGGGCGGCACTTCAGCGTGTTGCCGATAAAGTATTCGCCGCTGTCCAGCTTGATGCGGTCAATTAGCTGGCGCAGGAGCTGCCCCGCCCTGCCGATGAACGGACGCCCCTGCTCGTCTTCATCCGCGCCGGGTGCTTCGCCCACGAACATAACTTTCGCGCATGAACTCCCCTCCCCCGGCACCGCATTCTTGCGCTGGCCGCCGAGCACGCACAAGCGGCATTCGCGCACTTGGTTGGCGATGGTGGCGAGAAGCTGGTCGGGCGAAGGCATCATCTAGCCGCGCGCAGGAAGCCCGGGGAACAGCCCGTGCTCGTTCATTATGCTTATGAGCTGCTTCTTCACATTTTCATCGGCGGGCGTCATCGGCAGCCTGAACTGCTCTTCAATAAGCCCCATAAGCGACATCGCGGTTTTCACCGGTATCGGGCTTGTTGTGATGAACAGCGTCTTGAACACGCCCATGAGCTTCAGGTGAATATCGCGCGCCTTGGCGATGTCGCCGGCGAAATACGCGCGCGCCATCTCGGCCATGTCCTTGCCAACGATGTGCGATGAGACACTGACCACGCCCACGCCGCCAACCGAGAGGATGGGCAGCGTGAGGCTGTCGTCGCCGGAATACACCACGAAGTTGTCCTGCGCGTGGCGGATGACGTTGCTCACGAAGTCAAGGCTGCCGCTGGCTTCCTTCAGCGCGACGATGTTGGTCACGCCGGATAGCTCCATAATCGCCTCCAGCAGCATCGCCCCGCCCGTGCGCGAAGGCACGTTGTAGAGCATGACGGGGAGGTTCGTGGCGTTGGCGATGGTGCGGAAATGGCGCACCTGGCCGTCGCGGTTTGGCTTGTTGTAATAAGGCATAACCGCCATTACGCCGTCCACGCCCACCTTCGTCGCGGCTTCGGTGAGGCGCACCGACTCGGCGGTAACGTTCGTGCCGGTGTTGGCGATGACCTTCATCCCCCCGGGCGCGTTCTCCTTCCAGAAGGTGAACAGCTCAATGCGCTCCTCGTTGCTCAGCGCGGCGCCTTCGCCCGTCGTGCCGGCCACGACCACTGCGTCGCTGCCATTCTCCGCGAGGTGTTGCACCAGGCGCTTGGCGGCGATGTAGTCTATGTTCCCGCGCTGGTCAAACGGCGTGACCGCGGCGGTGACGATGTTCCCGAAAACAGGCTGCTTTTCCATATCGCTTTCCTTCAAGGGGATGCCGCTATTGTAGCATTGCCCTGATTAATCCAGATAAAGGCCGGGCATGCCGCTGGGCTGCTCTATCTTGCGGAACATGTGGATGCCTTCCACGACGAGCAGGAGGACTTCCAGCGTCGCGCCGACTTGCGCCTCCACAAGATGCCCGCCATAGACTGAAAAGTCGTCGCGGGCGATGACGGCGTGCAAGTGCCCGGCAAGGTTGCCGTCGCGGTCGCAGATGTTCCCGGCCAGAACGAGCACTTCGCCGAGGCCCACGAATTCCTGCGTCGCGTATTTTCCCTCGGAGCCGGTGAAGAAACCGAGCGTGGAGCGGGCAAACTGGCCGATGCCGGAGACGACTACCGCTTGCTTCACCCCGGATGCCTGCGCCGCCGTAAGCAGCGATGCATGGACTTCGTCACCCGGCTCAAGGCGCACCACGAGCCTGTCGTTAGAGCGTTTGTATTGCATATAATTCTCCTAATTCATTGGCCGAAAATTGATGATGCCGCAGCGTTGAAGCCGATGCATGCGACTTCGATAGCCTTCACACCCGCGACGCGGCAAAACCTGCGCGCCTCGGTGTATTCGCGGTCGCTCAGGCGCTTGAGCACATAGTCGCTCACGTCGGGCAGGTCGCCGCCGCCAACGCCGATGCGCAGGCGCGGGAAGTCTTTGCGTCCGCCGATTTGGTCGATGATGCTTTTCATTCCCTTGTGCCCACCGGTGCCGCCACGTTCGCGCAGGCGCAGCCTGCCCCACTCCATGTTCACGTCGTCCAGCACGACGACGAACGGCACGCCGGGGTTTGCGTTCACCGTGGCTGCAACCGCGCGCCCGCTCATGTTCATGAACTGCTGCGGCTTGACTAGCAGCACGCGCTTCAGGCCTGCGACATTTTCCGTGCCATCGGCGATGAAGAAGCCCTTGCTTTCCTCCGCTGCGGCGCGCATCACCGGCAGCGCCTTCTCGCAGTCAAGGCGTAGCTCCATCACTTCGCTGTGCCACTTGCGCGTAGCGCGCAGCGCAGGAAAGAACTCGCGCAGGCTGTCTATCGCCATGAAGCCGCAGTTATGCCGCGTGCGCTCGTATTTCGGGCCGGGATTGCCCAGGCCGAAGACGATGAAGTCTGCGCGCGATTTTGGCTTGCGGAAGAACACGACCTACCCCACCTGCCCTTTGCGCTTGGCGTCTTCAGCGCGCTGGCGGACGGCGAGTATGCCATCGTCTGTTAGCTCTTTGTTGAACGCGCGGATGGAAGCAAGCTTCATGCCGTGCTTGTCGGCAAGCGAGTTGATATAGCGCACACGCTCTTCAGTTATATCGCGTCCGAGCGTGAAGTGGTCGTAGTGCTTCTCCAGCCCCAGCAGCATTGTCTCGGCGAGGCAAGCGTAAATAACGCCTTCGGGAAGGCCGATATTTGCCGTAAGCTTTGAGCCGGGGAACAGCTGCACTTCGCCGCTTTCAATTACCAGCACGTCAGGCCGCCGCAATGCAGCATCCTGGGTAACATCGGGCGGGCGCGCTACATCGCTTACTACTGCGCCGGGCTTCAGCAAATCAACATTCACTACCGGCTCCACCGAGCTTGTTGTCGTGACAACCAGGTCGGCTTCGCCCAGCACCTCATCAACCGTGCGCGCAATGCGCAGCTGTACATTTGGGAAGCGCTCGCGGATGCGATGCGACAAGGTAAGCAAGCGCTCCGGCCTTGGCGATACCAGTGTCAGCGCGCGCACTTCGCTTGCGAGGAGGTAGCTTAAGATGCTGCCGATGCTGCCTGTCGCGCCGATGACGCAGGCTGATGCATCACGCACGTCAATGCCCATAAGCTCAGCAGCGCGCGCAAGGGTTCTGATTGTCACGGCGACGGTGAAGCTGTTGCCGGTGGTAATGCCGATGCGGCTTTTGCGCGCGACGGTAACGCCTGCATCGCCGACTACCGACGTGAATGCGCCCAGGCCTACGATGCCGATGCCAAGCGTCTCTGCATGCCGCGTAACTTGCAGTATGCGCGCGTATGTGTGCTCCGGCGGATATTCAAGCATCAGGCGCGGCGTCATGGGAATGCCGTAGAGGTAGCCTCGAGAGCGCGCGCCTGATTCTGCGACTATGTCCTTCACTACGCCGACGATTGGCGGCGGCACGACTGCGCCAATGCGCTCTACCCACGAGTTTGGCAAGAACTTATCCAGCTTGCGCATCGTAGGATGCAGCATTAAGTGCTGATACGTCAGCGGGTGTAGGATGAAGCCAAACAATCCTTCGTCCTCACGCGCCGCATTCTTGCGCAGCTCTGCCCTCGGCATCGGCTTTGGTAGCTCGCCCTCAATATCGCTTTGCTGCGGCATGTCTATCAGCGCCGGCTCAACGTCCATGTCGCGCGTAAATGAAACAATCTCAGGCTTGAAGTTCTCGCGCATGAAATAGTTAAGGAACTTCAGCTCCCACTCGCCGGTGCCTTCCGCAAGCATCTCTTTCAATGCAAGTTCAAGCAGGCTGCTTGGGATACGTCTTCCGCCAATACACGGCAGCAGGCCGATGACCGTGGCCACGCCGCGCTCTCGCAGGAATTCCAGGTCCTCGTCATCCTGCAGGTTGGTGATTATCGTCTTGCCGGTCAGCTTAGGCGGGGAATACCGCCTCAAGTATTCCATGCCGCCTAGGATAACCTGCGCCTGGTAGAAATACATGCGGAAGCGCGGCATCCTGCGCAGGAATATGCGCGCAGTCGGATTGAACCACGAAACTGGGGTGTTGACGACTGCGGCAAGCAATGCAGGGGCTGCGCGGTGAAGCGCTGCGGTGGATGTAAGCGGAACGCCTAGCCTGAAGCCGTAAAGCAGGTCGCCGTAAATAACTCGCTTTGTCTGCGCAGCGAGGACTTCGGCCGCGCCTATCCGCGATACTGCGGAAAGCACGAGCGTGCGGCGGTCGCGGAAGTTGACTGCGAGTTGGCGCACAGCCGAATCCACTAGGTATCTCTCCAGCGTACGCTTTATCAGCGCGCCGTCGCTGACAGGCCTCCCGCCCAGGCATGCGCTTAGCAGCCGTGACAGGCGCTTGTGCGTGTATTCCTTTCCGTCAAAGTAGTAGTTGAGCGTAAGCCCCGATAGCGAGATGTGCTGCTCAGGAGCATCAGCGATTACGCGCTGAAGCTGGGCTAAGTTTCTTTGAAGACCTAATTCCCGCACTTGAAATGCGCGGCCGCTGAGTTCGATTACATACCGCCGCTCGCGCTGCAGACCGCCGAAATCAATGTGGAGAATGCTATCGCCTATCATCAGGCCAACCTCTACGGCAGGGAAAACGACAGCCCCGGCTGCACGTCCATTACTTCAATACCAGAGCCATCAAGCTTCTCTGCCAGTTGGGATGGGTCTCCTTTCAGAATAGGAAATGTCCCGAAGTGCATGGGTATCACACGCTCAACCCTCAGCATCTTCGCAGCAAGCGCCGCAGCAGCAGGGTCCATTGTGAAATGCCCGCCTATCGGCAGCATCGCGACTTGCGGCTTGAATAACTCACCGATAAGCTCCATGTCTTTCATAACCCACGTATCGCCGCTGTGGTAGAAGCGGAAGCCGTCCTCAAGTTCCACCACGTATCCGGTCGGTGCGCCGCCGTAGATGCTAACGCCGCTATCATCGGCGGAACCGGAATGCATAGCAGGAGTCTGCATAAACTTTATGCCATGAACCTCGACCGTGCCGCCGATGTTCATACCGATACAGTCTTCCGGCGAAACACCGTTCTTTTGCAGCAGCGGGCAAAGGTCAAAGATGGATATCACGACCGGCCTGCGCTCACTGTAAATCGCGTACGTGTCGCCGAGATGGTCGGCATGTCCGTGCGTAATGGCAATGATGTCGCAACGTTCAACCTGCCTAAGCTCAGGCGGACACGACGGGTTTGCCGAAAGGAACGGGTCAATGTATAGCGTCCTCCCCTCGGTACTTTCAATCCTGAAGGCCGAGTGGCCGCACCATGTAAAGATGTTCTCAGCCATGATTCTCCTCCTTATCCTTTCAATACGGAATCATACGCAAGAAATAGCACTGCCGCTTCATTGTTCGCCTCCTGCGCCAGCACGCGGTCTTCAGCCTCGGTCAGTATGCGGACGAGCTTCTCGGTCCCGCTGGAGCGGATGTAAATGCGCACATCGGCATACTTCGCATGCAGGGCGTGCAGGCGCTTTCCAAGTTCTTGGTCGTCTTCCCACCGGCCCTTGCGCCGCAGCTTAAGGTTCGTGAGCACTTGCTCATACACCGGAATGCTATTCACAAAACCCGCCAGCGACAGATGCTCGCGCGTAAGCAGCCCGCTTACAATCAATGCTACAAGGATTTCCATCGCCGCCGCACGTCTTATCCCAACAGATAATGTGGCCGCTCTGCTCTCCCCCGACGAGCGCACCAAGCCGGCGCATCGCCTTCAAAACCGCCGTGTCGCCTACTCCGGTGCGATACGTTTTGATGCCGTTCTTGCGCAGGTGAAGCTCAACGCCACGGTTGGTCATATGCGTAAAGACAAGCTTCCCCGACTTAAGGTATGGCTTGTGTTCAAGCGCAAGCAGCGCCATGAGCATGTCGCCGTTGACGGCAGCGCCATTAGCATCCACCGCCACTACCCTGTCCGCGTCGCCATCAAATGCAAAGCCCCAGTGCACATTCTTCCTCTTTGCGCTGGCCTGGAGCTTCGCGATGTCGGTAGCGCCGCATTCCACGTTTATCATCGCGCCATCGGGATTGGCGCATAGTGGCACTACCTCAAAGCCGAAGCTGCCGAACACTTCTTCAGCGATGCCGCATGCTGCGCCGTGCGCCATGTCCAGCGCTACGCGGACGCCGTCGCCATGGACTTTATTGCTGTGGTGAAGATATTTGATATACAGCGGGCTGGCGTCAAGGCGCTGGTAGCCCCCGAGGTACGTGCCTGGCACCTCGCCGCGCGCATCTATCGCATACTCAATGCAATTCTCAGTTTGCTCCCTGATCTTTATCCCATCGCTTCGAAACACCTTAATCCCGTTGTATTCAACAGGATTATGTGACGCCGTGACCATTACGCCGCCAATGGCGTTGAAGCGGTTCGTAAACAAGCCAACTAATGGCGTCGGCACAACACCCAAGTCAACTACGCTGACGCCGGATGCCCTTAGCCCTGTGCTGATGGCATCGGCCAGTTGCGGGCTGCTCAAGCGCGTGTCGCGACCAAGCAAGACTGAAGGATGTGGCAGGCTTCGGTCTATCTCGTTGAAATAAGGCAACTTGCGCCCGCGGTAGCAGGCCTTTAGCGAATTTCCTATCGCATAGCCCGCAGTGTGCGCGAACTTCTCCGTCAGATCCTTGTTGGCAATTCCCCTAATACCGTCGGTGCCAAAATACTTGCCCATCTTCTACCGCTGGATCACCGACACTTCAATCGATTCAGGTATCACACCGATTTCCCCGATGCTTGGAGGCAAATTGACCTGTGGCGTAATTCTATGGACGCCGGGAAGGAGCCCTTCCACATTTACGATTGCCTTGACGCCGGCACGGTCCGTATCGGTAAACCCAGAGAAGTCAGGCGACTGCAATATGATTGATGGCGGGTTTACAATGTAGTCGTATTCAGGGCTACGCCCAACGATGTTCAAGCTCAATGTGAGCATCGTATCTTCCGACGCGACGAGCCTGCCAAGGGTGACTTCAATCGTAACCGATACAGGCAAGTCGGAAGGCTGCTTAAATCCGTAGAGTATCTTCGCGCTCTGCGTAAAAGAGCCCCTCCTGCCTTCAAGGCTGACCGGCTCGACCGACAGCGTTTTCAGCGGATGCTGCGCATACAGTGCCTCGGAAAACAGAACCTGCGACGGTGTAATCCGCATCTCTTTCAGGTAATAACCTGCAGGTGGGCTTCCTTAATCTCAGCGTTTATGCGCACCGCCTTCACATTAGCAACCGGATTCACTTCGGCGGAATACTGCGCGCTGCCAGGTTCAATTCTTACGATAGCGGGGTCCAGCGGCTCGTTATCGCGGGTATATGCGACCAAGGGAATGGACTGCGATATCCTTGCCAGCCTGCCTAAGAGGGAGACTTCCGCAATAACACGTTTTGCGGACATCACCAATTCCTCAGGCCCGACAACCTCAACCTGTTTTGGAGAGATGCTCTCGCGGCTTAGCAAGTATCCGGCTGGCAAATCTCCGCGGTGCCATACCTCAACCGTGAGCCGGTTGCGCATCTTCTTCGCCAGCCGCACCCTAAGTGTCGGGACAGGCCCGTAGACCTTCAACAGCGGAGTGTCAGGCAACTCCGGCGATATTGTATAAGAGCCAGCGGCAGTAAAGCTTTTAAGGTCAAGGACGGCGCGTACCGCTTCGCGCTTGAGCGAGTTGACCTGCTGCATGTTGCCTGAAATGTTCACCTTAATCTTGGCAGGCGGCATCTCCAGGAACGTAAGATCATCCGAAAGGTTGCGCACCTCAAGCGGCATGTCTAATGTCGCTTTCATCTCGTATTCGCCATATTGATACACGTAGATCGACAGGACTACTGCAAGGAATAATGCGAGCAGCTTCAACGGCCAATTATTTGTAATTGCCGTCAGCATTACATCCTCGCCGCCGGAAGCATCGTTGAAAAGTTGGGATTGGCAAAATACAGCGCCCTAAGCTGTTCGCGGAACTGGCGTGAAGTGAGATCGCGGGCCAAGCGTCCCCCATGAGCGATACTAATCTTCCCGCGCTCCTCGCTGACGACGATAACAAAGCAGTCGGCTTTTTCGGTGATGCCCAGGGCGGCCCGGTGGCGTGTTCCCAGGTCGCGGTCAATGTCTTCTCGAATCGTCAGAGGGAAAAAGCAGCCCGCATAGAGGATTCGGTCGCCACGTAAGACTACCGCCCCGTCGTGTAAAGGGTTATGCGGCTCAAATATGGAACGCAAAGCCGTTTCGCTGATTGAAGCGTCAAGCCACGTCCCAATAACCATCAAGTCGTTTTCAATAGGCTGATGTTCAACTGCTATAAGCGCGCCATGGTAGTGGTTCGCCAGCCCTTCTACGGCATTTACGATTGCGTCAAAATTAGCGCTTTCGACAGTGCTGTCGCTGCTAAAGCTAGGCAGTGGGAAGAATATCGCCCACAGCCGGTTTGTTCGCCCTGCGCGTTCAAGAAAGCGCCTGATTTCAGGGACGAAAATGATAATCAGCGCTATCGGGACAATGAATAGCAGCCTATTCAGTAGTATTGAGATGACGATCAGGCGGAAATAAGTCGCTAAAGCATAGAAAACGCCTAGGACAATCAAGCCCTGGACTAAAACCGCGGTTTTAGTTCCCCGAACTGAGAGAAGGATATAGTAGAATATTACGGACGCGAGGAGAATCTCGACCACCTGGCGGCCGTAGGTCTGTGCGACCGAAAACAAGGATTGCCATACCATGATAACGAGCCCTTATCTTAGCATACTGAATGCGTTGTATGGGGTTGGCGCTACCTTAGAACAGGCATTGAGGAATGGCGCGGGAGGTTATATGCGGCGGCCGAAGGCGAAATGGCGGGAGTAATAATCCTCGGACAGTGAAAGATACTGCGACACGCCCAATGCTGCTGCTGGCATGAATAAACCTGCCACCCCCCATGTATATCCCTGTATGTGAGAGGTAGCCTTCATCTCTGCGGTCATTGAAAAAGATGATGTCCCCAGCTTGAAGTTCACTACGCGACACCTTCTGGCCAATTTCGGCCTGCAAAGAAGAGCGTCTAGGAAGGCTCACTCCCTGGGCGCGCGCACATGCGCTAACCAGGCCTGAGCAGTCAATCCCGCTCTTGGAATTACCGCCGAGAACATAGCGAGTCCCGGTGTATTGTTGGGCTGACCTAATCAAGGCAGTAGGATTCAGGCGCGGGGAATAGTTATTATTGTCGCTGTAGCTTTTCGGGTACCATTTCCCGTTGCAGTAACCGTCGTTTTGCTTTTCAGTAGAGCCTGAGCGGCTGGTGCCGGAAGAACTACGGCCGAATAATTGCTCATCGGGGCTGCTTGTCCCGAGGGCCATTTTCTCTTTCCTTATGTAGTTCTCATGCGACTTTGGAGGATCGTAATCAAAGAACTCAACAGCATACTGATCGATGAATAGGAATGACTTGGTTTCTTCATCGCGCACCAGGTAGAAGCTCTTGACCCTGTTCACGACGAGGAAGACGCCGTATAGCTCCGGCTTACGCACCGCTTCGCTGCGGTAACTGGGAGACCTAAGGAGCATCGCGCTGTCAGATATCACGCGCACCCAGTCTAGCCCCGTCCCGTCCGCTTCTTCAAACGCTGGAGACTCTACTTCAGGCGCGGTAGCTTGCGCAAAAGCCGGACCTGCTGACAGGAGTACTAGAAGGCTCAAGAGCCCAATCAGCAGAACCCGGCTTTCGTGTGCAAGTGTTCGCATGGTTTAGCGCTTACTGAACTGGAAGCGCTTGCGGGCACGTTTGCGCCCGTATTTTTTACGCTCTTTAGCGCGCGGGTCACGGGAAAGCAGGCCGTCCTTCTTCAAGGCTGGCCTGTAGTCGGGATTGGCGTGTTCCAGGAACCGCGCGATACCCAGGCAGACTGCATCGGCCTGGCCGGTTACGCCGCCGCCGCGAACGGTTGCGCGGACATCGTATTTCTCTTCAAGGCCGAGCGTTCGCAAAGGTTCTTGAACTCTCAATTGGCCGTAAGCGGTCTTGAAGAAGTCCGAAAGCGGACGGCCGTTAATAAGGAAGTTGCCGTTGCCGGGCATCAGGATAACCCGCGCCACGGAGCACTTCCTGCGTCCTACCGAGATATGCTGCCTTTCAATGGACATACCGTTATTATAGACCTCAGAGTTTGCTTAAATGTTCAGGTGAGATTAGTTCCGGCTGCTGCGCCTTATGGGGGTGCTCAGCGCCCGGATATACTTTCAGCTTAGTTATCAGCCTGTCGCCAAGCTTGTTTTGCGGGAGCATTCCACGCACCGCATCCATCACACTCTGGCGAACCGACTTCTGGAACTTCTCAGCGAATGTGCGCTGCTTCAAGTGGCCGATATAGCCGGTGTGCCAGTAGTAGATCTTCTTCTTTTCTTTGCCGCCGGTCACGCGCAGCTTGTCGGCGTTAATCACCACGACAAACGCGCCAGTGTCCTGGCCAGGAGTGAAGGTCGGTTTGTGCTTTCCGATGAGGAGCTTTGCAACTCCTACGCACAGCCGGCCGAACACCTGGTCCTCAGCGTCAACGAGGCACCATTCGCGCTCTGTGTTCAGTTTCGTGAAATAAGGCGATTTTCTATTCATCATCGTCACCAATATCATCTGATACGGCACTGCTAAAGTTCTCGTAATAGGCGCCTTCCGGGTAATGAACCCGCTCCAGCGTGAGCCCCTGCCCGTTCATGTTAGTAAAGTTCGGGTGGCTACCCGGCTTCAAGGCGTCGGCGATATGGGAGATGCTAACTCGGCCTGTTCCCACATCTATCAACGCGCCGACCAAAAAGCATACCATCCGACGTAGGAACCGGTTAGCGCTCACGAAAATCGTGAGCATCTTCCCGCGCTGGGCAAGGCCGCAAGTCGTAACGTTGCACTGCGGGTTTCTCAACTCGCCTCTAATGCAAAACTCCGAGAAGTCATGCATTCCAAGGAAAAGCTGCGCTGCCAGCGACATCGCGGCGACATCAAGCTCACCTGCAAAACGTGAGCTGAACCGGGCATATCGCACGTCGGGCCTCGCTCCACGGTAGATCCGGTAGGCGTAATCGCGCCTGTCAGCCAGGAACCTGGGGTGAAAGCCACGTTGCACTTCCCGCGTCTCCAGCACTGCGACATCCCTGGGCAGCTTGGCATTCAAGACGTCAGCGAGCTTCTCAGGCGCAAAGGGCAGCCTGTCAAGCTTGAGGGATGCGATGTTTCGCGTCGCATGAACCCCGGCGTCGGTGCGGGAGGCGAAGAGCAGCTTTGGGCGCTCCCTGAGAACTTCAGCAATCGTATCTGTCAATGTTCCTTGGACAGTGCGTACTCCCGGCTGAATCTGCGAACCGCAGAAATCAGTTCCGTCATATTGGACGGCCAGTAATACGCTAATGCCCGATTCGGTCAAAGTACACTCAAGTACCGGCTACTCGGCGGTTTCGTCGGGATAGCCGATGACTGACAGCCGCGCGATGACTGAACCGTCTCCGCGGCGGCGTTGTACCCGCACGACCTTCGTGTAACCGCTTGCGCGGTTCTTGGCGGCGGGAACTACATTATTCATCAGCGCCGTGAACGGGCGCTTGCCATAGAGGTGGCGGGCAACCTGGCGTAGGTCGGCGAGCGTCCCTCTTTTAGCCTTGGTGATAAGCCTTTCGGACAGGCTCTGGACTGACTTGCAGCGCGCTAGCGACGTCTCAATGTGGCCGTGCATAAATAGCGATGAGACGAGTCCGCGCACCAATGCAAGCCTCTGGTCGGTAGGCCGTCCGAGCTTCGCAATTCCTTTGCGGTGGCGCATGGTCTATTAGTCCTCCTTCTCCGCGAGGAACAGCCCTAGCTCGGCGAGTTTGTCTACGATCTCAACAAGCGATTTTTCGCCGAAGTTCTTGATGCCCATCAGGCGTTCTGCGGTGTATTTCGTGAGCTCGCCCACCGTGCGGATGCGCGAAGCAGTCAGACAATTGTAAGCGCGGCTGGTAAGACCAAGCTGCTCGATGGGCATCTCAACCTTGCGCTTGAGTTCCTCATCAATCGCAGGCTCCTCTTCAATTCCCAGGAAGCGGTTCTGCTCTTCGCGGATCCACTGGTAATAGGAGTTGAGCTGCGACGAGGCTTCGCCAAGCACTTCATCCGGCGTCTTGGAACCGTTGCACTCAATGGTAATTACAACGCGCTCAAAGTCGGTTTCCTTACCGACGCGCGTATTCTCCACAGTGAAAGCGACACGCTCCACAGGCGAGAAGTTGGAATCAAGCGCAATTTCGCCGATGGGGGCTTCCTTATGCTTAAGGTCAGCGGCAAGCACAAAACCCACTCCGCGCGAAATAGTCGCCTTAATTTCCAAAGTACGCTTTGAATCGGTAATGGTGCAGAGGTAAGCCGATTCAGCGTTGATTATGGTAACTTCGGGATTTGCCTTGAAATCCGCGGCTGTAACCGCACGCTCTGAATTCACCTTCAATGTAAGCGTTGCTGTTGTAGCGCTTTCGGTCAGCTTCACTTTAACCTTGCGCAGGTTGAAAAAAAGCTCCGTCGTGTCTTCAAGGATTCCCTGGAGTGAGGCGAATTCGTGTGGCACACCGGCAATTTCAACATGCGTGATTGCGAAACCCGGTATTGCTGCAAGCAGAACCCGGCGCAGGCTATTGCCCAACGTGTTGCCGAAGCCGCGCGGAAGCGGCTCAAACACGAATCTGGCTTTGACGCCAGGGACCACTTCGGTCCGCTCCATTCTCAGGAGCCCGAAGTAAGGGTTAGCCTCTCTTGTTACCTTGCTTTCGACCATATCGGCGACCTCTCCCCAGCGTTACACTCTGTTGGAGTAGTATTCAACGACCAGCAAGTGCTGGATGTTCTCTTCCATTTCGTCGGCGGTTGGCAACCGCTTGACTTCGGTGCGCAGCTTCTCGGTATCCATGCTCAGCCAGTATTCCGAGGCAAGCTCGCTCAGCCCGCGCTCCTTGAGGTTGCGGAAATACGGGCGCGCCTTGCGCTCCGGCTTTACTTCCACAACATCGCCCGGGCGCACGAGGAACGATGGACGGTCTACAACGCGGCCGTTAACCCAGAAATGGCGGTGCACAACGAGCTGCCTCGCCTGGGTGCGGGAATCGGCGAACTTCGCGCGGTAAACTACATTATCAAGCCTGCGCTCAAGCAGCCTGATTAGCTCTTCGCCGGTAACGCCGGTCGTGGCCTTCGCCTTAACGAAGTAGTTGCGGAACTGGCTTTCGCCGATGCCGTACATGCGGCGCATCACCTGCTTCTCGCGAAGATGAGTTCCGTAGTCGGTTGCCTTGCCACGGCGCCTTTTAGGCCCTGGCACATAGTTGCGAAGATCAACTGCGCAGCGGTCGCCAAGACAACGCTCTCCTTTCAGGTAGAGCTTGATCCCGGCAGCCCGGCAACGCCTGCATTTCGGTCCCTGGTTACGTCCCATATGTTATCTCTCTTAACGCCCTCTGATTAAACCCGGCGCCGCTTACGCGGGCGGCAGCCGTTGTGCGGAACAGCAGTTACATCTCTTATCAGGCGGATTTTCATCCCCTGGTTGTTGATAATCCTCACAGCCGACTCTTTGCCGGAGCCGGGGCCGCGGGTATAGACCGACACTTCGCGCATGCCCATATCGCGCGCCTGGCGGCAGACTTCTTCGGCAGCCAACTGGGCGGCGTAAGCCGTGCCCTTCTTGGAGCCTTTGAAGCCGCGTGTGCCGGCGCTGGACCACGCGATAGCGTTTCCTTCAAGATCGGTAGCGGTGACCAGCGTATTGTTGAAGGAACTGTTCACGTAAATGTGCCCTTCAACAACGTTACGCTTAATCCGCTTCTTACGAGCCTTAGGTTTACCTTTTACCAAGTACGTTCACCTCAGATTACTTCTTCCCGGGCTTCTTCTTACCGGCGATAGCCTGGCGTCGCGGTCCCTTGCGGGTACGCGCATTCGTATGTGTCCGCTGGCCGTTGACCGGCAAGCTGCGGCGGTGGCGTATGCCGCGGTAAGACCTGATTTCAATGAGCCGTTTGATGTTGAGGGTAACTTCCTTGCGAAGGTCGCCTTCAACCAGCAGGCTCATGCCCTGTATGGTATCGCGGATGGCGACGACTTCGTCGGAGGTGTACTCTCCGGCCTTCTTCAACGGGTCAACTCCGGCTTTCTCAAGGATGTTCACGGCCGTAACCGGCCCGATGCCGAAGATATAGGTCAGGGCAATCTTGCCCTGCTTGTTATCCGGTATATCAACGCCAATTATGCGCAAGACCCGACTCCTCTAACCCTGGCGCTGCTTGTGCCTGGGGTTAATGCAAATGACGTAAACCTTCCCCCGCCTTCTGATGATGCGGCAGGTTGGGCAAATCTTTTTTACAGATGAACGAACTTTCATTTTCCCGTCTCCGACGTTGGCCGGCTGTACCGATAAGTTATCCTGCCACGCGTCAGGTCGTATGGAGAGATCTCCAACTTGACCCGGTCGCCAGGCAGGATGCGTATGAAATGAACTCTTATTTTACCGCTTACATGAGCCAAGATGCAATGGTCAGGCTTCAATTCAACGCGAAACATGCCGTTGGGCAGCGCCTGCACCACGGTACCTTCAATCTCAATTACATCATCTTTAACCAAAAGCGGAAATCACCACCTAAAATTTGCCGAAATAGCTTTCGGCCTTCTCGTTGCCCAATTCAGTGAGGACGACACCCTCACCTTCCCATATCGCGATCGTGTGCTCAAAATGGGCTACCAGCGAACCATCGGCCGTGCTGTATGTCCAGCCATCGCTGCCCAAGAGGATACCCTCCGAGCTCAGGCTCACCATCGGCTCAATTGCGAGTACCATCCCGTTCCTCAGCTTCACCGTTTCGCCTGCGGGAACAGGATAGTTGAAAATGGTCGGCGGCTCGTGCAGGGCATGCCCTACCCCGTGGCCGGACAGCTCCCTTATCACCTTGAAACCGTCCCGTCGGGCACGGCGGGCGATGGCCTCGCTGATGCGGTTCAACTTGGAGCCAGCCTTGGCGGCGGTGATGCCCTCGTCTAGAGACTCCAATGTCGCCGCGAGCAACGAGGCAATGACCGGCGAAGGCTCGCCTTCACCGACGAACCACGTATACGCCGTATCGGAGTAGAAGCCCTCGCTTATGACGCCGAAGTCAACGCTCAAGATGTCATCTTGCTTCAGCACACGCTTCCTGCTGGGAATGCCGTGAACGATTTCCTCGTTAATGCTGGTGCAAAGCGCCGCTGGAAATCTTTGGTAACCCTTGAACGCAGGGATACAGCCCATCTTGGCGATAAAGCCCTCGGCAAAGTCGTTGAGCTGGGCGGTTGAAACGCCCGGTAGGATGCGCGGCTTTAGCTCGGATGCGAGCACAGCCGCCACCTGGCACGACTTGTAGATGGCTCGGATTTCCTGGTGCGTCTTGAGCCTGACGCCGCCTTCCATCTAAATAAACACGATCCTTTCAATTTGCAGTCCGACGCTTTCGACGCCGGCGGTGCCGTCAACGCGTGAGAGGATCCCATCCTGCTCGTAGCGTTCCAAAATCGGCTGAGTCTGCTCGTGATAAACGCGCAAGCGCTCAGCCATAACATCTTCAGTATCGTCACGGCGCTGCATCAGCTGCGCGCCATCGTCGTCGCAAAAACCGTCTTCCCTTGGACGCAAAGTCCTCAGGTTATATACACGCCCGCATTCAGGGCAGAAGCGGCGGTTGATAACCCGCTGCATCAGCTCTTCTTCGGGCACATCAACTAGAATCGCTACATCCAGATCCCGCCCTTCCGCGGCGAGTACGTCTTCAAGAACATCAGCCTGTTCCAGGCTGCGCGGGAAGCCGTCTAGGAGCATGCTCATCCCTTCGCTGCGCTCAAACGCATGCTCAACGAGCCTACGGATGATTTCCAGCGGAACGAGCTTTCCGGCGTCTGAATATTTCTTGATTTCGGAAGCAAGGTCAGAGCCGGAAGCGATTTCCTCGCGAAGAGCGCCGCCCATGTCAAAGTGCGTGAAGCCATGCGCTTCGGCGAACCTGGCAGCTTGCGTCCCTTTTCCGCTGGCAGGCGGACCGAGGAAAACGATGGTCATCATTACTTTGTGAACCCCGAATAGTGGCGCATGACCATGTGCGCCTGGAGCTGCTGGACCGTATCAAGGGCAACGCCAACTACGATCAGCAGCGAAGTTCCACCGATGTAGAAAGTCTGGATCTGCACTTGCGTAATCTCAAAGACGGCGGCGTTAACCAGAATCGGGATTACCGCCACCGTCGCAAGGAATAGGCCGCCAAAGAAAGTTACGCGGTGCAGCACTTTATCCATGAAGTCAAAGGTTGGCTTGCCCGGGCAAATCCCTGGGATAAACCCGCCGTGCTTTTTCAGGTTATCGGAAATCTCTTTCGTGTTGAAAGTGATCGCTGTATAGATGAAGGTAAAGAGGAATACCAGCCCGAATTCAAGCAGCGCGTACCAGCCCGAATTGCTGAACTTCCCCCAAAATGACTGCCCTGCGGACCATTGCGGCATGAATTGCAGCAAAGTCGGCGGAATCATCAGCAGCGAAACTGCGAAGATGATAGGAATAACGCCAGCCATTGCGAGCTTCAAGGGAAGGTAAGTGCTCTGGCCACCATAGACCTTTCTGCCAACCTGCCTGCGCGCGTATTGAATGGGGATCTTGCGCACGGAAAGCTGGATGAACACGATTCCGAGCACGATAGCCACTAAGAACACGGCAAATAGAATTATCGCGGCCCATCGCGTCTGGTCAAACTGGGCCTGCCCGATTTCAGTGGCGATCTGCCAGGGAACCCTGTTCACGATGCCGATAAAGATGATGAGAGAGATACCGTTGCCGATACCTTTGCTGGTAATCTCATCGCCCATCCACATCAGGAAGCATGTGCCTGCCACCACAACCAGCAGCGCGGTCAAGGGCGCGATTAGCGTCAGCGCGCCTTCGTATGACGGGGACAGGAAGTTATTGCTCTGAATCGAATAAATGATTCCAAAGCCCTGGAGAAATGCGAAGAATATCGCCAGGTAACGCGTATATTTGCTAATGAGCTTGCGGCCGTCTTCGCCTTCCTGCTGGATTTCCTTGAGACGCGGTTCGATGGCCACAAGGATCTGCATCAAGATGCTCGCGTTAATGTAGGGCATAACGCCGAGGGCGAGAATGCTGAACTTGCGCAGCGCGCCGCCGGTAAACAGGTCAAGCAGCCCAAACAGTCCTCCGCCGCCTGCACCGGCCTGGCCGAAGAATCCCGCAATCATTTCCTGGCTAATTCCAGGCGTAGGGATATGCGTCCCAACGACGAAGATGAGCAGAGCGAACGTGACGAACTTCAAGCGGCGCTGGATGTCCGGTATGTTCCACGCCTGCGTGATGTTGAACGGACTACTCTGGCTGCTCAACTCCGACCTCCTCACATGTTCCGCCTGCAGCTTCAATCTTGGCCTTGGCGGCCTTGCTGAAGGCGTGGACGCGGAATGTCGCGCGGACAGCAATTTCGCCCTCGCCCAGCAGCTTCACGGGAAGCGGCTTGCGGGGTAAAAGGCCTTGCATGGCAAGGAAGCCGAAATCAACGATGCCGCCGTCGGGTATGTTCTTTATCGAACCCAGGTTAACCGGGTAGAAGCGAAGTTGGTTGGTACGCTTGAAACCTGGCAGCTTAGGCAGGTTCCGGTAAGCAGCCATGCGGCCGCCTTCGAACATCGGGCCTTTTGTTCCGCCTGAGCGCGAGCCTTGGCCTTTCTGGCCGCGGCAAGAAGTCTTGCCATGGCCTGAACCGTGGCCACGGCCTACACGCTTGCGGCTCTTACCGGTTCCGGGAGCTTGAATAAGCGGGATAGGCATTTACTCTCCCCCTTCCACCGTTGGTGGGGTATCGGTCGCCACTGGCTGCGAAGGCGCAGGCGCTGGTGTAGCTGAAGCTGTAGCTGCAGGCGCAGGTGCGGGTGCAGGACGCCCTTGTCCGCCACCAGGCCTTCCGCCACCGCCGCCCGGACGGCGCGTCGGAGGACGAGAGCCTCTGCCGGGCCCACCGGGACCGCCCTGGCCTTGAGGCCTGCGGTTACGGGGATCGCCTGTCTGTTTGCGCGGAGGGGCGCCGCTCTCAGAGTCGGCGGCGGCTAATGCTTCGTAGTCTATCTTCTTCACGCCAGCCGCGATCGCAACATGGTAAGTCCTGTCTCTGCGGTGCTTCAAAGTCTCCGAAGGCTCTTCAACGCTTTGCAGCGCTTGGAATATCGCCTTCGCGCAGTTAACACGGTTGTTGCTCCCATAGAACTTAGCGGTGCAGTCGGTGATGCCGGCAAGTGTGAGCAAGGGACGTGCGGGGCCGCCTGCTGTGATGCCTGCGCCTTGGCGTGCAGGGCGAAGCAAAACCGTCGTGGAGCAGTATGTGTATTTAATCTCGAAGGGGACTGTGGTCCCCGCGCGGAAAACCTGAACCAGCTTCTTCCTCGCAAGTTCTTCGCCTTTCCGTATGGCTTCAACCACTTCGGGAGCTTTGCCAAGCCCAATGCCCACCAGGCCTTCGCCGTCTCCAACGACGACGAGCGCGGTGAAGCGGAAGCGACGGCCGCCTTTCAGCACCTTCGCCACGCGGTTTACGTAGAGGACTTCGGACTTAAACCTTGTGTCCTCTTCTGGTTCCTGTTGCCGCTTATCGCGTCCGTAGTAGCTCATAGTTACCTCTTAGAACTCCAGGCCACCTTCGCGGGCAGCATCAGCCATTGCCTTGATCTGGCCATGGAAGGCATGCCCACCCCGGTCGAAAACAACCTGCTTGATACCGGCACTGACTGCCCGTTTGGCAAGCTCAGCACCGATCTGTGCGGCACGCTCAACGGGCTTGCCCGTCAACTTGCCGCTTAAGTCAGGGCTTACGGTAGACAGCGCTAATAGCGTCTTGCCGGCCTGGTCGTCAATTATCTGCGCGTAGAACTGGCGGTTGCTGTGGAAAACGGACAGTCGTGGACGGTCAGGCCCGCCGATTATGCGCTTCCGCAGCCTGTTATGGCGTACAATTCTCATTCCGCTGCGGTTAAAAGTCTTGGGCATCTTATTACCTCACACTAGCCGGTCTTACCGGCCTTGCGGATGACCCGCTCCTTTTCATAACGAATGCCTTTGCCTTTGTAGGGCTCCGGCGGTTTTACGCGACGCACCTGGTCCGCCCAGTGCCCGACGCGCTCCTTGTTAATTCCGCTCAAGGAGATGACGGTCGTCGGGGTCTGCTCGCGGGTTGTCGCACCTTCCAGCTTCACGGTGACTTCTGCGGGGAAGTCAAAAACAACCGGATGAGAGAAGCCGATGTCCATGGTCAGCTTATTGCCCTGGACGTTGATGCGATAGCCGGTGCCTCTGATTTCCATGCGCTTCTGAAAGCCGTCTGAAACGCCTGTCACCATATTCTGCGTTAGAGCACGCATCAACCCGTGCAGGGCGCGCACCGGGGGAGTGTCATTCTCGCGCGAGAAGCGGATGGTTCCGTCGGCTATCTCGCACACGATGCCGTTGGGCAGTTCGTGCGACAGCTCACCAAGCTTACCTTTTACGGTAAGGTTGTGGCCACCGAGCGAGACTTCAACGCCTGGCGGGATTTGGATTGGTTTTCTTCCGATACGGGACATTAACTACCAGACCTCCACCAAAATCTCGCCGCCGACTTTCTTATGCCGCGCTTCCTTGTCGGTCATCAGGCCTTGCGAAGTTGAGAGAATGCGCACACCAACCCCGCCGCGCACCGTCTTGTTGCCTTCAGCATCGGTGTAGATGCGGCGGCTCGGCTTGCTTATGCGGACGATATGGTTCAACGGGCTAATACGGCGCAAATCGTCGTAATAGCGCAAGTGCAGCCGCAGTGCGCGGAATTTGCGCCCGTGCGGGCGGGCATCGTCAACTATCTCGTAGCGGTCTACGAAGCCTTCTTTAACGAGTATCTTTGTAATCTCCTCGCGCATGCGCGAATGAGAGATGGTGAGATCGCTCTTGCGCGACGACTGCGCGTTCCGGAGAACAGTAATGAAATCAGCTATTGGGTCAGTCTGCATATATCTTCCTACCAGCTGCTCTTGGTGACACCGGGGATGTGGCCCTTAAGCGCCAAATCGCGGAAACACAAGCGGCAAATGTTGAACATCCGGTAATAGGCGCGCGGGCGGCCGCAAAGTTCGCAACGGTTGCGGTGCCTGATCGCAAATTTATACTTGCGGTTGTTACGAATGATTTTGGATAGCTTCGCCATTCGTTAAGCGACCTCCTTGGTCACCTTGTAATCGCGGAAGGGCATGCCCAGCCTATAGAGCATCTCCGCCGCGAGAAAATCATCTTGAGCGGTCGTTACGATAGTTATCTGCATCCCTTTGATCAGTTCAACTTCGTCAAAGATGATTTCGGGGAAGATTAGCTGGTCGCGTAGGCCGATGTTGTAGTTGCCGCGCCCGTCAAACCCGCGCACGCTTACGCCCTGGAAGTCGCGGAACTCGGGGCAGCGTGATGCTCGTGAGCTTGTCGAGGAAATGCCACATCAGCTCGCCTCGCAACGTTACGGTCGCCCCGACGGGCTGGCCCTCACGCAGCTTAAAGTTGCTGATGGACTTCTTCGCGCGGGTGATGATTGGCTTCTGGCCTGTAATCACCGTCAGCGTCCGCACGACTCCGTCCAGAGCTTTCTGGTTTTCCTTGCCCTCGCCTGCTCCAATGTTCACTTGAATGCGGACGAGGCGGGGAACCTGCATCAAGTTGTCCAGCTCGCGTTCGCGCATGATCGCCGGCCGGACTTCCGACTCATATAGTTCCCGCAACCTTGACTTAGGGAATGACATATCGCACCTACTTCGAATCGATCAGTTCGCCGCTCTTGCGGCCAAAGCGCATCCATTTGCCTTCAACGCGCCTGCGGCCCACGCGGGTCGCCTTGCCCGTTGACTTGTCTACAACCGCGAGGTTGCTGAGTTCCAACGGCATCGGCTTGTCGATGATGCCGCCAGTGGCAGTCCGCTGGCCGGCACGCTGCATTTGGCGCTGGTGACGCTTAGCAATGTTACAGATTTTCAACAATAGCGGTGCCCTTCTTGGCATAGACGCGCAGGACCTTACCCTTGCGCCCACGGTCTTTGCCGGTGAGCACCATGACCTCATCGCCCTTCTTGATGTGCAGTTTCATCCTAGAGCACCTCCGGAGCGAGGGAGACAATCTTCATGTAACCGCGCTCGCGCAATTCACGGGCGACGGGCCCGAAGACGCGCGTTCCCTGCGGGTTGCGCGTTTCCGGGTCGATAATGACGCAGGCGTTATCGTCAAAGCGCACGGTAGAGCCGTCGTTACGCTTCACTGGGAAACGCGTTCTGACGACAACCGCTTTGACAACCTGGCCTTTCTTGACCTGGCCGCGCGGGCTGGCTACCTTCACCGTTCCAACGATGAGGTCGCCGACCGAAGCGTATTTGCTGGTGGACCTGCCCATCACGCGGATGCACAGCAGCTCTTTGCCGCCGGTGTTATCCGCAACGAGCAAACGGGTTTCTTGTTGAATCATCGGGACGCCTCCGTGCCTTCCTCCGACGCCGGAGCAGCTTCAACTTCTGGCGCGGCTTCAGCCTCAACGGGCATCTCACTCTCCACGATTTCATGCACCGTTTCGCCCTCAGCCTCTTCGACAACCTTAGCCTCGGATATCGCCTCTTCGTCATGGCCTAATGCGATGGCAAGGTCTTCTTCGTGGCGCACCTGAACCTCGGGGCCTACGCCCTTCGTCAGTATCGCGTCCAATGCCCATCTCTTGCGGGCGGACATCGGCCGGCTTTCAATGATGCGGACGATGTCTCCGACCTGCGCGCTCTCAGCCTCGTCGTGCGCCATAAAGCGCGTGCGGACTTGGATATACTTGCGGTATCTGGGGTGCTGCTTGCGGCGATGCACCTCGACGACGATAGTCTTGGCGCTCTTGTCCGAAATCACTTTTCCGACTTTAGTCTTACTCGGCATCAGGACCCCTTCTCAATTTGAGAGATGAGAGTATTCACCCTCGCGATGTCATGCTTAATCTCGCGAATGCGGCGGAAATTCTCGAGCTTGCCCGACACCTTCTGGAAGCGCAACTCGTAATGTTCGCTCTTTAGTTCGCGCAGCCGTTTCTGCAGCTCAGCCATCGTGAGCTTTTGCAGTTCGGCCATTTTTCGCTTCGTTGCCATAGCCAACTCCTAGAAAGTATCCCGGGCGACAATGCGGGTTTTAATCGGAAGCTTGTGCGAGGCGCGAACCAGTGCTTCGCGGGCGATTGCCTCCGACGGCGCCTCTATCTCAAACATTACGCGGCCGGGCCGCACGACTGCCACGAAACCTTCGGGTGTACCTTTGCCTGATCCCTGGCGGGTTTCCGCCGGCTTCTTGGTAAACGGCTTATCTGGGAAGATGCGGATCCAGACCTTCCCGGCCTTCTTAATAGATCTGTTGAGCGCGATACGCGCGGACTCGATTTGGTTTGCGGTGATCCATCCGCACTCCAACGCCTTCAGCCCAAACTGGCCGAAGTCAACATTGGAGCCACGGATCGCCTTGCCTTTCATGCGCCCGCGCTGGGTCTTACGGTGCTTAACGCGGCTGGGAACCAGCATTACGCTTCACCTCCGCTTGTGCGTCCTCTTTCGGGAACA
This sequence comes from uncultured bacterium, assembly GCA_963749125.1. Classification (GTDB taxonomy): domain Bacteria; phylum 4484-113; class 4484-113; order 4484-113; family 4484-113; genus JBBIJQ01. The sequence continues at coordinate 41,178 of CAVVLL010000012.1, read as the reverse complement.
ACATCGCCGGTGTAGATCCACGCCTTCACGCCAATGATGCCGTAAGTCGTGTGCGCAACGTCGCAGGAGTAATCAATCTTTGCGCGCAAAGTATGCAGGGGGATGCGGCCGCGGCGATACCATTCTGTGCGGCACATTTCGGCCCCGTTTAAGCGGCCGGCGACCATGAGCTTAACGCCCTTCGCGCCTGCCTGCTCGCAGCGGCGAAGCTGCTGCTTCAAGGCACGGCGGAAGTTAATGCGCTTCTCAAGCTGGGCGATAATGTTATTTACGACAACGGCGGCTGAAAGGTCGGGGTGGACTCTTCGTAGAAATCCAGGTGGACTTCGCCACCGCCGAGGATATCAGCAATACCGGCGCGAAGCTCTTCGCGCCTTGCGCCACCGCGCCCGACGGCGATGCCGACACGGACGCAGTACACATTGACGATAAAGCGGTTCACGTAGCGCTTCATCTCAATGCGCGATACCTGGGCGCTCTTTAGCTCTCTTTCCAAATAGCGGCGGACGAGAACATCCTTCACGAGCTGGCCGCCAAAGTTGTGCTTATTGGCGTACCAGGTGGCGCTCCAAGTGGAGACATTATTTAGCCTGAAACCGATTGGGTAAGTCTTCTGCCCCATTTATTCCTCGCTCTTGGCGTCCTCGACAGATTCCGCAGCCTTCTTTGTTGACCTGGTGCGCTTGGGCTTGTCAGCAGGAGCTTCAGCAGCAACAGGCTTTTCAGCCGCTTTAGCACGAGCCTTCGGCTTTGCCGCAGGCGCTTCAGCCTTCTCAGCCTTAGGTGCTTTTGCAGCCATGGGAGCTTTCGCATCCGCCTTAGTCTTGGCAGCTGTAGCTGACTTAGCCTTGGCGGGCGTCTCCGGCTTTACGACCTTAGCAGCGGCTGGCTTGGCAGCCTTCTCTTCCGGCTTGGCTGCTTCGCTGGCGGCCTTATATTTATCCTGCAGGTCAAGTTCAATGATGATGTGGCATGTACGCTTGAGTATTTGGTTTCCGCGCCCTCTTGCTCGGGGACGCATCCTTTTATAAGTGGGCCCGCCGTCAACGAGGACGTTCCTGACGAACATCATCTCAGGATCCATCTCAAAGTTGTTCTCGGCGTTTGCGACCGCCGAGTTTAGCAGCTTCAAGATGCTCTCGCACGTAGGGCTGGGATGGTAAGCGAGGATAGCCTTGGCTTCTTCAATGGGCTTACCTTTAAATAGCTGCGCGTATTTCCGCACCTTAAAAGGCGAGACACGCAGGAACTTTAGTTTTGCGGTTACGGTCACAGGTTAACCTCGCACCTTGGCCTTTTTCTCGTCCCTGATATGGCTGCGGAAGGTCCTCGTTGCGGCGAACTCGCCGAGCTTGTGGCCTACCAGCTCTTCAGAGACGTAAATCGGCACGAACTTCTTGCCGTTATGCACTTCGAAATTGTGGCCGATGAATTCGGGAATGATGGTTGAACGGCGCGACCAAGTGCGGATAACCCGCTTCTCGCCGCTGTCGTTCATCTTCTGCACCTTCTTCGCAAGGTGGTCATCCACGAAAGGCCCTTTTTTAGTTGAACGGCTCATATAGTCGCATTCCTTCTCATAGTTACTTAGCGCGGCGGTCCTTAACCAAGTGCTGCTTGGACTTGCCCTTCGGGCGCGTCCTGTAGCCCTTAGCAGGGACGCCGGTGGGGCTGCACGGCGTGCGGCCTGATTTGCTCTTGCCTTCGCCGCCGCCCATCGGGTGGTCAACCGGGTTGAGATGGACGCCTCGGGGATGCGAACGGCGGCCCATATGGCGGGTGGCGCCGGCCTTGCCGAGCTTCACATTCTCGTGGTCAATATTGCTCACGCGGCCGATGGTCGCGTAGCATTCCAGCGGGACATAGCGCATCTCGCCGCTGGGAAGCCTCAAAGTGCACTTCCCGCCTTCCTTCGCCATGACCTGCGCAGAGGTTCCAGCAGAGCGCACCATTTTCCCGCGGGTGCCGGGGCGCAGCTCAATGTTGTGCACCAACGTTCCATCGGGGATGCTGCTCAGCGGAAGCGCATTGCCCGGCTTAATCGGTGCAGCAGTTCCCGACTGAAGCACGTCGCCGACTTTTACCGTGTCCGGGGCGATAACATAGGAGAGTTTCCCGGTGCTGCGGAAGCGCACAAGGGCGATAAACGCGCTGCGGTTCGGGTCATACTGGAGGGCGGTGACTTCCGCTTCTCCCTCTTCACGGCGCACAAAGTCGATGATGCGGTAGATCTGGCGGCTTCCACCGCCACGACAACGCACCGTCACGCGGCCCTGGTTGTTACGCCCGCCGCTCTTGGACTTGGACTGCTTCAGTGACTTGGGGACTTCACCGCCGGTCAAACCGGAGTAATCGGTTGTCTGGGTCCCGCGCCTGGAAGCTGTATAAGGTTTGTAAGTCTTGAGTGGCATTGCTTAAACAGCCTCCGTAATCTCCGGTATGGTCTGGCCCTCGGTAAGGGTGACGATTGCCTTGCGCACGCTGCCGGTCTTGTAAGTATGGCGACCGTAGCGCTTGGGCTTTGGCGGAAGGTTCACTACATTAACCTTCACCACGTCGACCCCGTAGAGCTCGCTGATGGCGCGGCGTATTTCCGCCTTAGAAGCGCCAGCGGAGATAATGAAAACGTATTTGCCCTTCTCGGCGTCCTCCATGGACTTTTCCGAGATGATGGGATATTTGACTACATCGCCGGGGTGCCACACGCTACTCACTGCTCTCCTCCTTCAACGGCCTTCTCATCAGCTAACACTGCAAAATCGTCTTCCTCTATCGCTCCTGAAAGGTGAAGCTTCGCTTCTTCAAGAGCTTTCTCAGTGAAGATGATGAAGTTGCTGTTGACGAGATCAACAACGTTCAGGCGTTCGGGGGAGAGCACAGTGATACCTGCGATATTGCGCAGCGCGCGCAACACAGGAGCTTCGCGCTGGACTATCACGAGCCCTTTGCCCTCAAAGTGGCTTTGCAGCAGGGCGTTGTATGCGTCCTTGGTCTTCGTGAAGTTCTCAAAGGTATCACCTTTAAGCATCTTCACTGCCCCTTCTTCCAAATGGTAGAGAATGGCTGAGCGAAGGGCGCTGCGGCGAACCTTGCGGTTTAGCCGCGAGGAGCGCTCACCGGGGATGGGGCCCCAAACAACACCGCCGCCGCGCATATGTGGGTTGCTGCGCGCGCCCTGACGGGCACGGCCGGTTCCTTTCTGGCGGAACCACTTGGCGGAAGTCAGGTTAACTTCGTCTCTCTTCTTCGTCTTAGCAGTGCGCGGGGAAGCGTGAATGCGCTGCCTGCGGTAGGCAAGAGAGATATGGCCGTAGTTGACGCTGTCAACTTCGATCTCGGGGATTTCAGTGATGTTTTCGTAGATAATGGCCATGGTTACTTGCCCTCCCCTTCAGCGGGAGCGGGTTCGGGGACCACATCCGCGGCAGCTTCAACAACTTCGGGCTCGGCTACTACTTCAATGGCAGGTTCTGCCTCTGCAACAGGCGCGTCAACATGCGCATGCTTTGTGTGCGGGTGCAAGTGTTCCTGCTCGTCAATCAGCCCAAGCTGGTGCTCGTCAAGAGTAATCATCTTCTCGTGTTCAGTCTGTTCTTCCGGCGAGAATTCCTTGCTCAGCCGAAGTGTCAGCTCAGCGCCGATAGGCCCGGGAACCGAGCCCTGGATGACTATGACGTTTAACTTGCGGAAGTATTCGTAGATTGAGCATGAGTGAAGCGACACTCTCTCATAGCCCATATGGCCGGGGCGGCGCGAGCCTTTGAAGACGCGGGCGGCATCCGTTCCACCGTTACTCTGCGGGCGGCGGTTGTCGGGATCGCCGTGCGTCCGGCACTGCCCTGCAAAGTGATAACGTTTCACTACGCCGGCGAAGCCCTTGCCCTTGCTTGTCCCAATGACGTCCACTTCAGCCCATGCGATAAGGAAATCCGCTGGGTTAACTTCGTCGCCGGGGTGGTACTTGGGAAGATCGGCTTCGGGAACTCTCACTTCGTAGAACTTCGTGAAGCTATCTTTTGTGCCGGCGTGGTCAAGCACTCCACGCATCGGCTTGTTTACATGCTTCGGCGCGGCTTCGCGGTATGCGAGCTGCACGGCCGAGTAGCCGTCGCGCACCGGGGTCTTGACCTGAGTCACGACAGCCCGGTACGGGCGGACAAGCGTTACCGCGGTGGTTGTGCCGGTCGCATCAAACACGGCGGTCATTCCAAGTTTTACGCCTTTTATCGTCGGTATCATCGGATCACTCCGCGAACCTCTAATATACTATCCCTTCAGCTCTACGTCAACGCCTGCGGGCAAGTCTAACGAAGTTAGATGCTCGACCGTCTGCGCTGTAGGGTGAAGAATATCAATAAGCCGCATGTGAGTCCGTATCTCAAAGTGCTCGCGGCTCTTCTTGTCCACATGCGGACCGCGCAGTACGCAATAGATGCGCTTGTCGGTCGGCAAGGGTATCGGCCCGACTACGCGCGCGCCGCTGCGCTCCACTGTGGAAACAATGCGGCTGACGCTTTCGTCAAGGATTTTGTAATCGTAACTTTTCAATTTGATGCGGATCTTCTGAGCCATGTTCGCCCTCTTAGTTAATTACTCCCGCCGGCATCAAAGCCGGCAATGTAACGCTTAGCCTCTTCCGAAGGAAGCGGCTCATAGCGTGCAAACTCCATAGTGAAAGTGCCCCTGCCCTGCGTCCGTGAACGTAGTTCGGTGGCATATCCGAACATCTCCGCCAGTGGAACCTGCGCATGTATCGTATGCGTGTTTTCCTCCAGCTTATCAAAAGACTCGACCTTGCCCCGGCGCGCAGTCAGGTCGCTTGCGATATCGCCTAGGTACTGGTCAGGAATCACAACCTCAACGCTCATCACAGGCTCAAGTAACACCGGCGATGCTCGGCGCATTCCGTCACGCGCGGCATGAGATGCGGCGATGCGGAAGGCGATGTCGCTGCTGTCCACGCTGTGCGAAGAACCGCCAACCAACTCAACGCCGATTCGCACTGCGGGAAAACCCAGCAATACGCCCGAAGTCAGAGCTTCCTTCAATCCCTGCTCAATAGAGGAGATGAATTCCTTGGGAATAACGTCCTGGCCGACTTTATTCTCAAAGTGGTATTCCTTACCATCTGGGGCAGGGAAGAGGTTGATGATAACGTGGCCGTACTGCCCGTGGCCGCCGGTTTGGCGAACGAGTTTTCCTTCAACGCCGTTAACGCGCGTGGAAACCGTTTCGCGGTATGCGACTTGCGGCCTGCCGACTTTCGCTGCAAGTTTGAACTCGCGCAGCAGCCGGTCAACGATTATTTCTAGGTGCAGCTCGCCCATCCCCGAAATCACGACTTGCCCGCTTTCCTGGTCGGTCTTGTAGCGGAATGTAGGGTCTTCTTCGGCGAGGCGCATCAGCGATACACCCATGCGTTCCTGGTCGCTTTGAGTCTTTGGCTCAAGTGAAACTTCCAGCACCGGCTGCGGAACGTGTATTCGCTCAAGCAGGATGATATGCTTCGCGTCTGAAAGAGTGTCTCCTGTTCCGGCGCTTCGCAATCCGACGATGGCGGCGGTGTCTCCAGCGCCTATTTCGTCAATATCTTCGCGGTGGTTGGCGTGCATCCTCATCAGGCGCGTGAAACGCTCCTTTGAGCCGTCGCGCACGTTCACCGCCGTGCCACCTTTCTTGATGCGCCCTGAATACACACGGACAAATGTAATTCTTCCAACGTGCGGGTCGGTGGCAATCTTGAAAGCAAGCGCCGCAAACGGCGCATTGTCGTCTGCCGGGCGTGTCTCCTTCTTGCCGTTCCTAGGGTCGATGCCCTCTACGGGAAGCACTTCGTCAGGCGCGGGTAAGTATTCAATGATGCCGTCAATGAGCATCTGAACGCCCTTGTTCTTAAACGAGCTTCCGCAGAAGACGGGGACTAGAGTTAAGGAGCAAGTTGCCTTGCGGAGAACTTCACGGAGCTGCTGCGGTGTAATCTCTTCGTCTGCGAAGTATTTTTCAAGAAGGACGTCGTCTTTCTCGCAAATCCTCTCTACAAGCTCGCTGCGCTTTGCCTTAACTTCGGCACGCATATCTTCGGGAATCTCGGCTTCATCGTAGGTCTGCCCTAAGTCTTCATCGTGCCAATAGTATGCCTTCTGTTCAATTAGGTCAACTACGCCTTTGAAGGTCTCTTCATTGCCTATGGGGAGCTGAACCGCGATTGCCGGGGCCATCAGCCGTTCGCGCATCTTCGCTACGACGTTGGCGAAATTCGCCCCCATCCTATCCATCTTGTTAACGAACGCGATGCGGGGAACTTTGTAACGGTTAGCCTGCCGCCACACGGTCTCGCTTTGCGGCTGGACTGCTGCGACGGCATCAAAAAGCACAACCAGCCCGTCAAGGACGCGCATACTTCGCTCAACTTCAATTGTGAAATCAACGTGCCCGGGAGTGTCGATGATGTTTATGCTGTGATCGCGCCAGGAGCAATGCGTGCAGGCAGAGGTAATGGTAATGCCGCGCTCTTTTTCCTGGATCATCCAGTCCATGGTGGCGGCGCCGTCATGGACTTCGCCTAACTTGTGCTGACGGCCGGTGTAGAAAAGGATGCGCTCAGTGAGTGTAGTTTTGCCCGCGTCTATATGAGCCGCGATTCCAACGTTCCGAATGTGCGACAATGCAGGCATTGAACGAACTCACTGTCCGCTCGGGCGGCCTCACGACCGTTCCGATTTTTGTGGGTGCATAAGCTCCCAATATTCGCTCCAGAAATCACAGGTTGAGCCCGGACTGCTTAAGAACCTTAATAATTACCAGCGATATTGCGCGAATGCGCGGTTTGCCTCAGCCATCTTATGCGTGTCGTCACGCTTCTTGATGGCGCCGCCGGCGCCCTTGGAGGCGTCAAGCAGCTCGTTGGCAAGCTTATCAGCGAAGGATTTGCCGGCACGCTGACGGGCATAGCCGAGTAGCCAGCGCATAGCTAGTGTATAGCGGCGCTCCGGGCGCACTTCAACAGGCACCTGGTAAGTCGAGCCGCCGACGCGCTTACTCTTCACCTCAACTGCGGGTATGGCATTCTGGATAGCGCGCTCAAGCACCTTGATGGCGGGCTCTTCGCCCTTGTTGCGCTTTTCCACCAACGCGAGTAAATCGTAGAAGACACGTTGAGCCGTGCTCTTCTTGCCGCACCGCATGATGTTGTTGATGAACTTGGAGACCAGAACGGAGTTGTAGACCGGATCTGGCGCCGGAGAATGTTTTTTAACCTTGCGAGGATCTCGTGGCATATAACCTCTTTACTTCGGACGCCTTGCGCCGTACTTGCTGCGTCCCTGCTTGCGGTTGGCAGTGCCGGCGGCGTCAAGAGTACCCCTAACAACGTGGTATCGGACGCCCGGCAAGTCTTTTACGCGGCCGCCGCGAACGAGGACCACGCTGTGTTCCGCCAGGTTATGCCCCACGCCGGGGATATAGGCGGTCACTTCAAAGCCGCTGGAAAGCTTCACGCGCGCGACTTTGCGCAGCGCGGAGTTCGGCTTTTTGGGAGTTACGGTCCAAACGCGCGTGCATACGCCGCGCCGCTGGGGACAGTTCTTGAGTGCGGGGGCTTTGGATTTACCCCTAGCCAGCGCTCTCGGTTTACGAATAAGCTGATTGATAGTCGGCATAATAGTTTGAGAACGGATATATTAGCACTTCACAGCAGGGCTGGCAATACCTCTGTGTAGAATTCTCAGGCGATTTCGTGATGCCTGCAGCCATGCTTAACGTCGCGCTAGCCGGCCTAAGTCTTATACAGCCCCTGCTTTTCTATGTAGACTGCGACATTGGTTGGGGTCAAGTAGCGCACAGGCATGCCGCGCTTGATGCGGTCGCGGATGTCACTGGAGCTTATCTCCAGCGCGGGGATGGTTATGAAGTAAACCTTGAGCTTCAAGTGCGACACCTGCCCTAGGAATTCCTCGTAGTTGGGGATGTAGCTGGGGCGAGTCACGGCGATTATCTCGCAGTAGTTGTGAAACTGTTCCACGCCGTTCCACTTAGGCATGGACATGACCGCGTCGGTACCGGTTATAAAGTAAAGGTCGGTGCTCTGGCCGAACTCTTCGCGGAAATGCTGCAAGGTCTCCAGCGTGTAGCTGGGCATTTCGCGGTCCATCTCAAAGCCCGACACGTAGAAGGCGGGGTTGCTTGAGGTCGCCAGCTCCACCATCGTGTAGCGGTGGAAGGTGGACGCCATTTCACGCTCGTGCTGCTCTGTCGTCTTGAAAGGGTTGCGGTAGGCGGGCACGAAGATGATGCGCTCCAGGTTGAACTTGGCCTTGGCCTCCTGCGCCGCGACGAGGTGACCGTGGTGGATCGGGTTAAACGACCCGCCCATGATGCCAACTCTTCGCGCTTTCTCAGGCATGGTTGTGAACCATTATTCTAAGGCATATCGCCAGAAAGGGAAGGCGATTCATGTTCTTACCCCTGCCGGTAACACACACCGAAGCCGCCGAGGGGGTATTTCCAGTAAAGGCCGCCGGGGAGGCATGCCACGCGGCAGGTCCCGCATTCAAAGCAACCTTCGCTGTCCACGTGTATCATCCCCGCGGCATCCTTGCTGTAGCGCTGCGCCGGGCAGACGAACAGGCACCACTGCCCCGGGCAGGTGCTGCATATCGCGTTGTCCACCAACAGGTGCGGGTCGCCGTCGGCCGCCACGAACTTCGTCGCCGCGAGCTTGTCTTCCAGCGTGAGCATTGGATACTGCAGCTTTTCCTGCGCGCATAGCAGCTTACGCTCGCGCTCAAATGCGCGGATGTTCACTTCGCCGCTAGGCTGCGTGCTGGGATAATCATGCGCATCGGCGTTGATAACGCCGCGCGTTTTCCCCTGCCCTCCCGGCCCGACTTCGGCCGTGTTCTTCTTAATATGCTCCAGCATCAATTCTTGTTTCTCTTCAGCCATCTACTTATCCTCCTTGCCGGGAAAGAAGAACCACTTGGGCTCAATGCCTAGCACTTTCTGCATCATCGCCAGCGAATCCAGCGACATCTTCATCAGCGGCAGCCCGCTCCTAAATCCGCGCACGACGCGCTTGAGTATCTTTTCTTTCGGCTCGCCGGTCACTTCGAAGTAACGCTCAGCAAGCTCGATTATCGTCTCTGGATACTTGCCGAGGAACTCGGGATGCTTGTGCATGAACTCCGCGACATCCTTGAACCGCCGCAGGTCCTGCATCACGAACGACTCTTCAAGGCGCTTGTCGTATGCCTTAAGCTCGGCCGCGCTGAAGTCGCCGTGCTCCTTCGCCTCAATCGCGGTCTGCGCCGCCGCCAGGCCGCTGGCGCAAGCATAGTTCGTGCCTTCATGGTAGAGGCTTGTGTTCACGAAGCCCGCCGCGTCGCCCACGATCATCCACCCGTCTCCGTAGCGCGGGAAGAAACGCCCCTGCCCGTATTCGGGGATTAGGTGCGCAGAAAACTCCTCCAGCTTTGCATCCTTTAATAAGCGCCGTATGCTGCGGTGGCTCTTGAAGCGCTCAAGTATGTTGTTGAGCGGGACGCGCATGCGCATGACGTCGCCGACGTTCACGCCGATGCCCACCGACAGCGAGTCCTTGTTTGTATAAACGAAGCCGCCGCCGAGCATGCCCATCGCCGCGCCTTCGCCGAAGCAGTCGATGCTCACGCCTTCGCCCGGCTCAAGGTTGAAGCGGTCTTCGATGACGCCCTGCGGCAGCGACAGCACTTCCTTGGCTGTCGTGACCATGTCCATCGGGCCGAATGGATTGTGCATCCCCAGGCGCTCTGCGAGGAACGAGCTTGCGCCTTCTGCAATGATGACGCAGTTGGCATACATGTCGCCTTCGTCGCGCCGCGACTTCACGCCGACCACGCGCCCGTCTTCCTTAATAAGGTCGTCCACGACCGTTTCGGTGACGAACAGCGCGCCGGCTTCCTCCGCCTGCTCTGCATACCAGCGGTCAAACTTGCTGCGCAGGACGGTAAAGGTGTTGTTGTAGGGAGGCTGGGCGAACGCCTGCGTGGAGAATTCAAAGGACAGCGACTTCTCGTTGCTCAGGAACGCGAATTCCTTGCGCGAGACCGCGCGCTCCACCGGCGCCTTCTCCCAGTAGTTGGGGATGAGGCCCTGGATTACCGAGCCGAACAGAACGCCGCCCGACAGGTTCTTCGCGCCGGGATACTCCCCGCGCTCGAAGACGACCGTCTCCAGCCCTGCACGCGCGCAAACCAGCGCTGCGGTGATGCCTGCGACGCCCGCGCCGACGATGATTACATCAAACTTCTCTTCTGGTGGCATAGGTTATTGGGGAAAATACTTTGTGAACCGCGATTATAACATGCTGTAGGGCGGCCACCTGTGGGCCGCCGTCTAAATCTGACACCTTCTAGAACTTTCGGTTCCAGCCCCGCCTGTTTGCATATCTCGTTAGCTGTTATGCAGTCTATCTCGCGGGCGCGTTTCACGGGTATAGCCTTTTTACCATCCGAATAGATAGCGTGCTTCTTGCCTTCACGAACAAGCACAAAGCCGTTTTCTAGAAGGTACTTAACGAGGTCGCGGCGCTTTACGGACATATTACGCCACTACCGCAATACGCTCGAAAAGGGCTGTGCCGCACGGAATAGTTTTCCCCATCTCTTTGTGCGCCGCGATCATTTCCTGGAGTGCATCTTGAAGAAGCTCCCGGCACTCATCAATGGTTTTCCCCTCGGTAACGACCTCTGGCCATTCCAATAGCTGGCCCATATACCCCCGTTCGCAGCGCGAATACATGGCCGTAAACGACTGCACCGCCTGTTTTTTCTCACGTGCCATACGATTAGATTATACCTTGATTTGGGTAGGCCGGGCTCACTAGCCCGGCTCTAAGCGTTTCTACTCCGACTTCCCAAGCAACGCCGCAATAAGTATCCCCAGAGGGCCGAGGAGGCAGCCTAGCGCGCAGCCGAGGCCGCCCTGGCGCTTGGAGTTGCCGACGAGCCAGCCGATAATCGCGCACAGCAGCGACCCGCTGATGATAAGCGGGTACAAGTGGTTGTAGCTGTTATCAAACATCCACGTGTGGTGATTCTAGCATAGCTTTCTGAATAGTGGCACGGGCGCTTGCCAGCCGAAGCTTTAGCGTAGGATGGTCTCGCCTGTGCATTTGAGACATAGCCCCTCCGTCTGGAAAGGATTCTAGAACTGCACAGAGATAATGAGGAAGGCTACTATCAGGTCGATTGGCAGCGCAATAAGGTTGCGGGAAATCCGCTTGCGGAAAACGAAATGGAGTATTAGGCTCCGAATGATGCAGTAAAGCGAAAACGGCATGAGCAGGAATAGCCCATAACCCGGATAGTTACCGCTTTCCCAAAGAAGCGCCAGCAGCAGGCTAATCCTGCTTACCCAATACGGAATAGTCACAATAAACATCTCGGCGGCTGAAATACCTCGCGCCTGTTCCCCAAAGGCAGCAATCGCCCCGCGAAGCCCATTCGCTGCGTGAGGCTCTTGAAGGTAAACGAGCGAAGAATACATAGCTACAAGACCTAGTCCGAGCATCAAGATCCCAATTATCAAAGTCCAGATAAGCAAGTAATAGGAACTCGGCGTGTACCAGTGCCCTAACAACCCATAAGTCATAATCAGCACTTCGCACAGGCCTGTGATAGCTAGATACACCCCCACGTGCCCCAGTGTCCTGCGCCAGAACATCCTTCTGTCAATTATCATCGCTAATACCTCACCCTCGTAAACGCCCACAAAAACGCGTTTCCGAGAAGCACGACTATGTACGCATATTTCAGCCACACCCACGGGTCAATAAAGCGGCCTCGCCTTTTATCCCGCTGAAACTCGATACTCCCTAATACCAAGATTGTCGCAGGCAAGGCTGCTCCATATGGCCAAGCAGCGCTCAGCAGTTCAAAACCGTAATCGCCTACACCCCACATCCATAACCCATAGACGAATATCGGCAACAAGACGAGCGCAACCACCCTCCCCAGTATCCTCATCCATCGCAAGCGCTTAGCGCTCACACGACAAGGCTCGCCTGTCTTATCAGAGCTATACGAATAGAAAGCGCTATCTGCGGCGAGGAAGAATATGCTTCCGGCTATCAGCACGTCTATCAGGCTTACGTCGCTATACTGTGCCACAAGGGCTAAGAACACGCCCATAGCAAACGCGCAAAACGCCGAACGCAGCACGGCCCATGAGCGTGAACCGTAGCCGAACCATATAACTATCCACACCAGCGCTATGCATAAAAACAGAGCTTTGCCTGTAATCCACGCAGTAAGAACTGCCCCGGCAATGGCCAACAGCTCAACAAGCGCGATTTGAAATGGAAGCCAAAGTCCATGCTTGAGCAGCGCCACTCCTAACTTGTTGGCGCGTTCTCCCATCACTCCGTCCTTGACCCCACCAAGCGCCTGTAGGTATAGATGCCGTGCCAGCGCACCCATTCCGACGCTGGCGTGTATATCTGCGTGATGTTCACGAAGTAGGCCCACTCGCCGGCGTCGTATAAGTGCAGCCAGTCGTAGATGCTGCGCCCTTCAACTTCGCGCGACTTTTGCGGCTCGCCAAGCAGCTCCCTCGCCTTCGCCAGCGTGCAAATCAGCTCGTAACCGAACCGCCCCGCAAGGCTACCCCATTTCTCCGCGGGCGCGTCGGTGCGGTTATCAGCGCAAAGCGTGAAAACGAAGCCTGCGCGCACTCCCGCGACGATCACGTCTGGCAAGTCGTTCCACTTCCTGCCTTCCGGCTGGCGCCGGATAATCTCATCTGTAGCCCAGCTAGAAGGATAAAGCCACTCCTCTGGGTCATTCAGCTCAATAGGGTTGGCAGTTGTCCCTAACTGCGGGCCCCATGCGCTAAGCAAGTCTGCAGCAGTGAAGACTCCCGCCGTGCGCAAGTCGGCTGGCGTGGGAAGATGGACTGCCTCAGAGATATCCTGCATCAACCGCGGCGTATTCGCGGATGAGTGAAGGCCCTGCCAATCGTCAACGGAGCGGACTTTGTTCGCAAGATACTTTATGTAGTTTGACATCAGGCGGCATCCCTTCTTATTAGCTTGTCGCGGGCTGAAGCGTGTAACGGCGAAACGTTATCTGCGAAGCGTAGTTCACGCCAATTCCCCAAGCGCGTGCTCATGCAGAGAAATTATACTTCAGAATGCGGCTTGGATAATTTGAGCTTCGCGCCCTACCCGCCCGATAGCCCGCCAGTAGGTGGAGGAGGTGGCGGGGCAGTCTCGCCGGGGGGAGCAGCTTCGCTGCCTTCGCCGCCGGTCGCGGCTTCACCCGCTGCGCCTTCTGTGCCTGCCGCACCTTCGCCTTCTGCGGGCGCGGGAGCAGGATGCGCATTCTTTCGGCTTTCGTCGGTGGTGAAAAGGAAGCTCTCGATGATGCCGGTGAACTTGAACTTGTTCTTGCCGATATCAATGATTACTTTATCGGCGATTAGATATTCGTCCTGCCCGCGGAAGTAGCCGACGTTGCCCGTAAGCGTAAGCACCTTCGCCTTTTCGTCGTAAACAAGGTCGTCGGCAACGAGCTTTTCGTCGCCGCTGTCCACTTCCACCCCACCCCACTGGTGCAGGATGCGCTTGTCGTAGTCAAAGGTATAGCTAGGGCTTGTGCTCGTCACTTTGTTTTCCATGTAGCGCTTGGCTTCCGCGCTCGGTTCGCGGTCAATGAGCTTGCCCTTGCGCAGCCAGTCGCCGTTTTCCTGGTAAAACTTCGCATTGCCCTCGGCGGTCAAGAGCTTTGTCTTGTCGTTGAACGTGATGGTGTCGGCCACAAGCTCCTTGTCTTCCTGTGTCAGTCGCGCCTGCTTATCGCCGCTGCCTTTGAGCACGGTGACATCGCTGTCCTCTCCGGTCTCAAGAGTTTCAGCCTCAATGGTCGTCTCCTTCTCGGTCAGCGCACGCGCGAGTTCCTCGTCGTCTTTCTCAACTATCTGGTTTTCAAATATCCAATTCGTGTCCAGCAGCGTGATGAACACGTTGCCGTTCATCAAGTACGTCTTGTGGTCGGGGCTGTAATCAAGCGAGTCCATGGTCGCGCTCATATACTTCTGCACAACCTTGACTTCGCCTTGCGCGTGCATCTCTTCGGTGTCCCAGTTATATGAAAGCAGGTTGGAATAAATTTCAGTTGGCTCGTTCTTGAATATGTTGATTACGCGCTCGCGCTTGGGGATATCGGGACCAACAGGCTCCTTGCCCATATGCAGCTTCTTAAACTTGACGAATGTCTTGGCATCAAAAGACTTATCCTTGAAGCGGATGGTCAGCTCCTCGCAGCTCAGGTTGTAATTGGGGTCTTCAACGACGACCAATTCCATAAGCTGCACCGTTTCAGTTTCCTGCTCAATATGGCCGCGCTTGGATGACGCGGAGAGGTCACGGTAGTAGAGGCTCATCTCGCCGACGATGTCGTATTCCTTCTTGCTCGTGTTGCCGGAGACGCGGCCTTGCGAGATGACGATGCGCGCAAAGTCGTTGGTGAGGTCGCCCGCTTTGATCTCCATCGCCAGGCTGACCGCTTCCTCCGTCGTCAGCGGCTCATACTCCAGCTTCTCCTCAGGCTTCGCCTCTGGCTTCGTCTCAGGCTTGGGCTTAGCGCCTTTGGGCTTCACAGGCTCTTTGGATGGCGGGGTTTGCGCAGGCGGCGGCTGCATTGCAGGTGGCGGCTTCAAGCCAAGTATCGCGGCCATTACCAGCTCCCACTCCTCGGGCGTCGGCAGCTTCTGGTAGAAGTCCTTAATCGTGAATGTAATTCCCGGCGAAGAGAAGCTGTCGGGCGTTGTGCGCTCGGGCGGCGGCTCAACGAGTTTGTCCGGCGGAATATCCGCCGACGACGTAATCACTTCTTCAGCATCACCGGCAGGCGCAGCCTCGGCGCTTTCAGCAGCTTCGGTATCGCTTTGCTCTACAACTACAACATCGACTGCATCGCCTGATTCAGCGAATGTGCATGGGGTCGCAAGCGCGAGCAGCAACAGCACGATGAGCGCGCGCCTCATTTGCCTGCGGCCTCCGCCTTGGCTTCCCCGGCTTTCTTGCCCTCCGGCTTGCCGCCCGATTTAGCGGCAGGTTTCGCTTCTTCGGGCTCTTGAAGCGGCTTCTTACCCTTCACGCGCTCAAGCGCGCGGTCGATGTCCTTGCGGTATTTCTCGGGAATCTTGATGGTCGCGGTCCCCGACCCGTTAACCTCAATGTCTTCGCTGTTTGAGTAGTAGATTATCTGCTGGCCGTAAAACTCCTGCTCTTCCTTATCAATAAAGTGCGCATTGCCGTTGGCGATGAACTTCTTGTCGCTGTCCGAATAGAGTATTTCGTCGGCGCGCACGCGGCGGTTCTTCTGTATCGCCTCCACATTTCCCTGCGCATGGAAATCTGCGCGGTTGAGCATCGCGACCATCTTGTCGGCCGTCAGGTCGGCTTCCTCGGCAAGAATCTTCCGCAGCTCCTTCTCCTTCACTTCCTCCAGCAGCTTGTTATCAAACATCCACTGCCCGCTGCGCTGCCAAACCTGCACCCCGCCTTCAATGAACATCGCGCGCTGGTAGCCGGGCTCGCCGGTCTCGGTATATTTGCCGAAGTAAGTGATGCTTTCGGCTTTCGCCAGCCGCTCGTTTTGCACCACGGTCGTCGGCGCGAACGTGCGCACGTAATCATCGCCCCAGTAGTAATCGGCCTCTTCCGTCTTGAACCACGTGCGCTCCTTGCGCATCACCTGCAGCGCCTTGTCGTCATTAGCGCTGCCACGGCTTGGGTAGATTAAGCCCCTGATATTTCCCTTCGCGCTGGCGTATTTCTGGTCAAGGTGCATTTCAAGGTGGTTGGTGAAAACCTCAACTTCCTTCTTCTTGAAAAAGACAGGCTCAACTTTCTTCTGGTATTTCTCAACGAGGATTTCGTCGCCATTCGGCGACATCACGCGAAACGGCTTGCCATAAAGCCGCGACGTGGCCACGACGATTTGCTTCTCGCGGTCAAATATCACTTTCTCCGCGGAGATGGTCACGTCCTTGAACTCATCAAGCTTGACATCGCCGCGCGCCAGCTCGTGCCTGCGGATAAGCTCCTCGTCCTTCATCTCCCTGACCCAAACCAGCACGTGCCCCACCGCTTCAAGGTGGTCTAGCTTGCGGTCGGACTGCATATAATCGGACTTCAAGTAGTTGCCTTCGTTGGTGACGAGCTTAGCGCCCTCGGGGAAGATGAAGCGCTGGTAATAATCAAGCCAGACGACGCGGCTGGTGAGCACATCTATCTCGTCCACCGTCTGCATCTCAATCCCTTCGGTCAACTCCATGTTGCGCGTATCGCGGTTGTATTCCAGCTTCCCGACTTTCGCCTTCAGGCTCTCTTCGCCTTTGTCGTAAAAGGTCGCGACAGTGTTGGAGAAGGTTATTAGGTTGCTCGTCTCATCGACGGAGAGGTGTTCCAATTCAATCTCCCAGACTTTCTGGCCTTCGGTCCCAAAGCCCTTCATCCTCGGCTTGCGCAGCTCAAGCGTGGAGCGTTCGCTGGCCTGCTTATCCAGGATGTCCTTAACCTCACGCGAGCTTTGCATCATCACGACGCGCACGAAGACGAGGAACGCGACAACTCCCAGCAGCGAAAAGATGAGCCGCTGGCGCGCGCGCCTGCGCTCCATCATCATGTACCGTTCTCTGCCGTTAGGGAGGTTCACAACAGTCCCGATTATATCACCCACATAAGCGCCCCGGATGGCCTGCGGTCTGCTAGAATCCACCTTTAGGACGCGATTTCGGGCGCAATGTTCCCGCAACGTGCGCCTGCGCCCATCGCAGTCAGGAGGATTACATTGGCCAAAGGGAAACCTGCAAGCTATACGCACCGCATAACCGTGCCGCCGCTCTACCAGGGCGCGGTCTTTGACTTCGCCAAGGTGGAGGACCTGGCCGGCCAGATTGAGAGCGGGCCTGCCTTTCCGCCCAGCGTGGACGCGCTGACCTATGTTTACACGCGCGGCGGCAATCCCACCCAGCGAAAGCTGGAGCTGGACATCGCCGCGATGGAAGGCGCAGCCGACGGGCTGGCCTTCGGCTCGGGCATGGCAGCCATCACCGCAGTCGCGCTGACATTTGCCCGCGCGGGCTGCCAGGTCGCCTGTGGCTACCCCGTCTACGGCGACAGCTATGCGGTCTTCCACGACCTGCTTTCGCGCTTCGGCGTGCAGGCGACGTTCGTGGACACCTCCGACCTGGCGCAGGTGCGCGACGTCATGCGCAAGTCGCCCACGCTGCTTTTCCTGGAAACACCGGCCAATCCATCGCTGTCTATCACCGACCTGAAGGCCGTGTCTGCGCTTTGCAGCAAGCATGGCTGCGTCCTCGCAGTGGACAACACCTTCGCCACGCCAATCAACCAGAACCCCATCGCGCTAGGCGCCGACCTGGTCATCCACAGCCTCACCAAGTTCCTCGGTGGGCACAGCGACGTCGTCGGCGGCGTGGTGTGCGGCTCAAGCGAGCTGGTCACGAAGGTGCGCCTGACGCAGTTCATCACCGGCGGCATCCTTGACCCCTTCGCGGCATGGCTCGTGCTGCGCAGCCTGAAGACGCTTGCGCTGCGCGTGGAGCGGCAAAACGCCAACGGCCTCGCGCTGGCGCAGCTTCTCGCGCGCAGCAAGAAGGTGAAGCTGGTGCACTACCCTGGCTTGCCCGATTCGCCGCACCACAAGCTCGCTAAGCGCCAGATGCGCGGCTTCGGCGGCGTCATCTCGTTCATCATGCAAGGCGGGATGCCCGCGGCGAAGAAGCTCGTGAATACTGTTGAAGGCGCGCGCATCGCGGTGAGCCTCGGGAGCACCGAGACGCTCATCCAAATCCCTGCGCTCGTCACGCACCGCATCGTGCCGAAGGCGGAGCAGGAGCGGCTGGGCATCACGCGCGACCTCGTGCGCGTCGCCGTCGGCGTGGAGGATACTGCCGAGTTGCTGGACAACTTCGCCCGCGCGTTAAGAAGCTTTAGGCGCAAACGCATATGAAACTAGCTACAAGCTATAATGGTTACGGGGATGCTAACTAGAACCATCACTGGCGTCATCGGCGCAGCAATTATGCTGACGCTCTTCACGCTGCCGCAGCCAATTCCTGTTTTCACCGTAGCAGTTATATGGCTTATCGCTATCTATGAATTTGGGCACGCATTGAAGGCAAAGCCTGTCGGGATTGCCCTGGTTGCGATAATACACATCGTGATATTGGGTCTGTTACTCTCACCACTTTTCATTAATAGCTTACCTATACTCTATTCCGACTTGTATATTGATATCTTGATCGTTGCCGCTTGCCTTCTACCTCTCTTGCTTAGTATTCAGGTATTCCGCTCGTTGCTCGCGGGTAAAGGGCGAATCGTAAACTATTGCTGGCATAGCTTTGTGTTTATCTCACTACCGCTCTGTTGGACAGCAGCTTGGTCATTCTGGGTTATGGAGTCTTTCTCGCTTATCCTCATTCTTGGCCTCGCTGCTGCTAATGATACTGGAGCTGTTGCCGCAGGTAAGCTCTTTGGTCACCGCCGTATCGTTCCGCGTATCAGCCCAGGCAAAACACTTGAAGGAATCATCGGTGGCTTTGCTGCCTTGACCGCATTCGTAATCATCCTATACTTCGTACTAGCCCACTTTCATGCCAGCGGGCTATACATTGACTTGACTAGTCCATCTCGTTGGGTATTAATCGTGCTTACGTGCGCTTGGCTCGCGTTTGTCGGCTTCATCGGCGATATCACTTTCTCAGCTATAAAGCGAAATTCAGGCATTAAAGACTTCGGAGCTATCCTTCCAGGCCATGGTGGTATGCTTGACCGCATAGACTCTCTGCTTTTCATCGCCCCTTGGTACTTCCTAGTGTTCAAAATAATACTTGACGCATGGGCACGACAGCTAGGTCTCTAGCCCGCAGGCTAATCCTGAATTACTAGACTGTCTTGTGCTCATCAAACCGCTTATCCAGTGATACAATCCCCGAATGCCGAAAACGACACATACGCCAGAGAAGACCGCGCAGCTCATTGAGCGCTTCCGCGCGAACATGGACATCACCCGCGATTACACTTACCTAAACCATGCATCATGCGGCCCGCTCACGAAGACCATCCGCCGCGCCATGAACAAGTTCGGCGAGTCGCAATCGCGCCTGGGATCCGAAGCGACGCAGGAATGGTTGGACTTCATCCCCGCCTGCCGCAAGTCGGTCGCGCGCTACCTCGGCGTGAAGATGGACAGCATCGCGCTGCTCACCAACACGACCGTCGCCCTCATCCGCGCGCTGTCGTCAATCCAGCTCAAGCCCGGCGACGAGGTGCTGTGCCTGGACGACGAGTTCCCGGCGCTGTATTACGCGCTGCAGGGATGCTGCACACAGGGCGCAGTGGTGAAGGAAGTGCCCATCCCCCACGGCCAGGACGCGACTAAGCTCGTCATCTCCGCCATAACACCCAAGACGCGCATCGTCGGCGTGTCGTGGGTGAGCTTTCTGCAGGGCTACCGCATTGACCTGAATGTGCTGTCGGAAGAGAAGCGCAAGCGCGGCTTTTACCTCGTCGTGGACGGCATCCAGGGCGTAGGCGCAGTGCCTATGTATCCAAAGGAGTTGGCGATAGACTTCCTCGCCGTCGGCGGGGAGAAGTGGATGCTTTCGCCGCTTGGCAGCGCATTCCTCTACGTCAACCCCGCCATCGTGAACAAGCACGAGCCGCAGTTCCCCGGCTGGTATGGCGTGGACGTGGACTTCACCAAATTCACCCGCCGTGGCATGCCTTTCAAGCAAGGCGCGGTGCGATACGACACCGGCACCAGCCCCTTTCCCAGCCTATACGGCATGAAGCGCGCGGTGGACGACATGGCGCGCATCGGCCAGGACGCGATTTGGGAGCGCGTGAACGCGCTTTGCGAGCAGATAATCACCGGCCTGCGCACGCTGCGCCTGCCCATCATCACGCCGCAGGCTGCCGAGCGCCGCGCCGGCATCGTGACATTCGCGGCGGAGAACCCCGATGCGGTAATGGCGCTGATGAAGGAGCGCAAGGTTGTTATGAGCCTGCGCGACGGGCTGCTTCGCATCAGCCCCCATTTCTGGAACACACACGAAGAGGTGGAGATATTCCTCCGCGCCCTCCGCGACGCCGTGGCGTAGAGCGCTCAAGTATCACACAACAATGAGTACGCCGGGCTCACCAGCCCAGATTTGGAATAAGGAAGCCCTGCACATCGTTGCATGTACAGGGCTTAGCCCTCTTAAGGCACTTGATTAAGTCGCTGCTAGATATCCACTTGCATGCCGCCGAGGACGGAAAGCTCGTCGGCGCTGATGTCAACGCTGATATCCTTCGCGGTGGCTTTGAACGACGGGTCGGAGATAGTGGCCTGCTTGAGGATCATCTTTGACGTGCGCTTGTCCCACACTAGCCCCTTCGCCGTGAAGCGCAGGCGCATCGTGGGTATCTCGCCGCTAAGCTCGCCGAGCACTTCGGCCGTCTCTTCTTTGAGCGTGTAGGTCAGGTCTTTCGCCGCAATGTTCAACTTGCGCTGGTCGCCGAAAAAGAACTCAAGGCTTGCCGCGGGGAGCTTCACGACGCCTTCGCGGCTAAACACCTCGCCGCTGCTGATGCGCATCTTCACGCTGCCGTTTTCGTTGGACAACTCAATTTCCGTATCTTTCACGTTCACGTCAGGCGGGTTTTCTATCAGAGGATTCACCCCGGCCTGCTTGCGTTCCTGTTCCAAGCGCTTCTCAGCCGGAATGTATGCCTTTGGGTCAATGTTCATCTGCTTGTCGGGCGGCGGGCGGAATTGAAAGACGAGCACGATGAGCGCGAGGATAACCACGGCCGCAAGCGACCATGTAATCGCATAGCTGTTTCGGCGAAAGCTCATCAGTCACTCATTAGACGATGCGCGCGAGCTGCGGGTTCACTCCAACCCCGGCTTGAGCGCGATTCCCAGCTCGTCAAGCTGCTCCGGCGACACGCCCGACGGCGCGCCGGTGAGCGGGCACTGCCCGCTGGTGGTCTTGGGGAAGGCGATTACGTCGCGGATGCCTTCCACGCCGACCATTATTCCCACGAGGCGGTCAAGCCCCACGGCGAAGCCACGATGCGGCGGCCCGCCGTATTCGTACGCCTTGAGCAGGAATCCAAAGCGCTCGCTGATGACATCGTCGGGCATGCCCATGCGCGCGAGGATTTTGCGCTGCAAAGCCGGGTCAAACACGCGCAGGCTGCCGCTGCCCATTTCTTCGCCGTTCAAGACCATGTCGTAGCTGTCTGCGCGCACCGCAAGCGGGTCGCTGTCCATCATTGGGATGTCTTCCGTCACCGGCGACGTGAACGCGTGGTGCTTGGGGTCAAGCTCGCCGGTATCGGGGTTAAGCTCATACAGCGGGAAGTCAACGATCCAGCAGAAATGCAACCCCTTCGCCTTAGGCACATTGAACCGCACGGCGGCATGCGTCCTCAGCGCGCCGAGTATCGGCTGTAGCTTGGCCGCATCGCCAGCGAGCAGCAGGAATGCGCCATCGCCGGTTTCGCCTGCTACCGTGTGCATCGCCTCTACGCGCGCCGCATCAAAGTATTTCTTCAAACCGCCGCCAAGCTCTGCGCCATGCACAGTGAGCACGCCTACGCCTGCAGCGCCGCGCGCCTTCACGAATGCGTTCAGCTCGTCTTCGTCTTTGCGCGATGTCTTCGCGCCGGGAACGAAGATGCCCAGCACCTTCCCGCCTGCAGCCAATGCGTCCGTGAACACGCGGAATTCGCAGCCTTCAACAGCCGCGCCAAAATCCTTTATCTCGCATCCATATCGCAGGTCGGGCTTGTCCACTCCGAAGCGCGCCATCGCCTCCGCGTAAGTGAAACGCACGAACGGCGTCTGCACTTCAACGCCCAGCGCTTCGCGGAAGATGTGCTTCATCGCACCCTCGCCGACTTCAAACAGCTCGTCGCGCGTGACGAAGCTCATCTCCAGGTCAAGCTGCGTGAACTCCGGCTGGCGATCGGCGCGCAGGTCTTCGTCGCGGAAGCAGCGCGCAAGCTGGAAGTAGCGGTCAACGCCCGCTATCATCAGCGTCTGCTTGAGCAGCTGGGGCGACTGCGGCAGCGCATAGAACTTGCCCTTGTGCACGCGGCTAGGCACGAGGTAGTCGCGCGCGCCTTCCGGCGTGCTCTTGGTGAGCATCGGCGTTTCTATTTCCCAGAAGCCGAGGGCGTCCAGATATTTGCGCAATTCAAACAGCGCGCGGTGGCGCACTTCCATCGCCCGCACCATCGGCGGCCTGCGCAAGTCAAGGTAGCGATACTGCATGCGCATCGTGTCGTCGGCGGGCGTTTCATCGGTGATGTAGAACGGCGGCGTCTTAGCTTCAGCGAGCACGACGATGCTCTCAGGCACCAGCTCGCGGTCACCGCCGGGCTCGGGCTTGCGTTCCGCTTCCGGGCGCAACATGAGCGTGCCGGTCACGGCAATGACGAACTCCGCGCGCAGCTTGCCTGCCGCCTGATGCGCCTGCGCATTCTCAGCCGCGTCCGCGCGCACCTGGATGGTGCCCCAGCGGTCGCGCACGCGGAAAAAGACGAGGCTGCCCAGGTCGCGCTGCCGCTCCACCCATCCCATTAGCGTCACGCGCGCGCTTTCAGCCGGGCTCAAATTGACGGTATTCGCCTGCCCGACCGTATGCGTACGTTTCAAGGTGTTGTCTTCCATACGTTCGTGCTGATGATAGCACAGCAAGTGGAATGTAATTGAAACAACCGGAGGTGGGGCTTTCCAGCCTCACTATAGTGATTTGCTGAGGGAGTGTCGACCAGCCGAATGGCTGGCAAGCCTCAAGGTTTACGCGCCTTGGGCGCGTCGACACATCTTACTGATACGCGATCTGGAGGTCGTATATCCCAGGTACAGCCGAGTCGGCTGCCTTCGGCTCTGGACTCCCACTCTTTCCAAAGTATACTTATCCTGTATGAAGGAACGCCCAAAGTCGGATGGTAGAAGACGGTGCCTTCCGTGGCTGGCTATAGTAGCGGGCTTCACGCATATCTTCATCGTGCCATTAGTCTACGCGTATTCCGCGTGGCGGCCGCTTTGCTGGGAAGGCGCATTCAGTTTGAAAGACTATTTAGTATTCTTGTGGCCTTCACCGCAAACGCCGCCCGAAGGCTACAGGGCTTTATGGTTCATCTTAGACAAAGAAGCTGTGTTGCCATTTCGGTGGGCTATAACCAGCACCATAGCCATCAGAGATAACCTGCTGGTCGCGTTTGTCGTCCTTGCGATAATCGTAGGCTTAGGCATCGCTCAACATTACATGAGAAATCGAGTAGCTAAAGCTCTCTGCGATTTACTGTTAGTAGCCTCTCTAGCCTTCTGTCTTATTTCATCTGTGGCCGTACTTCATGCAGCGAGTAAAATGAATATCAGCCCGCCATAGCCGGGCTAAAGCCCGGCGCACTCAGTTATAGTCTTCCGGACGAGTCCCGAACCCCGAAAACCTAATCCCGAACCCCGTCCCTACTCCTCCGGCTCAAGGCGAATCGGGCCAATGGCGCTTTCCACGGCATTAAGCACGTCGTTCCCGCGCACGAGTTCGCACACGGCTTCAATATCGGGATACAGCGCGCGGTCGTTTTCCATGAACGACACCTTGCTGCGGATGACGTCGTAGGCGGCCTGCACGCCTTTGCCCGGCTTGAGCGGCTTGCGGAAGTCAATCGCCTGCGCCGCAGCGAGCATCTGTATCGCGATGACCGCGCCCACGTTCTTGAGCACCTCGCGGCACTTGCGCACTGCTATCGGCCCCATGTTCACGTGGTCTTCCTGGTCGGCGGACACGCTGATGGAGTCGACGACCGCCGGGTGGCAAAGCACCTTGTTCTCGCTGATGAGCGCCGCCTGCGTGTATTGCGCGACCATCAGGCCGCTGTTGAGCCCCCGCCCCTCCACGAGGAAGTCGGGCATGCCAGACAGCACGGGGTTTAGCAGGCGGTTGGTGTGGCGCTCTGCCAGCGACGCCACTTCGGCCATCGCAATCGCGAGGAAGTCCATCGCCATCGCGGTTGACTGCGCGTGGAAGTTGCCGGCGGCGAGGTGGATGTTCTCTTCTGGGATGAACAGCGGGTTATCGGACACCGAGTTCATCTCGGTCATTATCTGCCCGCGCACGAAGTGGAACGCGTCAATGCTCGGGCCGACGACTTGCGGGGTGCAGCGCATTGAGTAGCCGTCCTGCACCTTGACGCCGCAGTCGGCGATTATCTCGCTGTCCGCGAACATGCGGCGCAGGTTTTGCGCCACGGTAATCTGCCCCTTGAACGGGCGCAGGTTGTGCACTGTCGGGTGGAACGGCTTCTGCACTGCCTTTAGCGCGTCCAGCGACATCGCCATGGAAATCATGCCGTTCTTGATGAGGCGCTCGGCTTCCCAAAGTTGCAGCGCCAACTCGCCGGTCATCATCTGCGCGCCGTTGATTAGGCCGAGTCCTTCCTTGTATGATGGCTTCACCGGCTTGATGCCCGCGAGCTTCAGCGCTTCGCCGCCGGGGATGCGCTTGCCGTTGTAGAACGCCTCGCCTTCGCCCAGCGCGACCATTGCGAGCTGCGACATCGGGCTCAAGTCGCCGCTGGTGCCGACGCTGCCCTTTTCGTATACGACCGGCACAATGCCGCTGTTGAGAATGTCTATGTAGGTTTGCAGCATCTCCAGGCGAACGCCTGAATAGCCCTTGGAGAGCGTGTTGGCGCGGCAAAGCATCGCCGCCTTCACGACTTCGGCGCGCTGCACGTCGCCGGTGCTCGCGGCGTGCGAATACACGATGCGGCGCTGCAATTCTTCGCCCTGCTCGGGCGTTACGCGGATGCGCGCGAACTCGCCGATGCCGGTGGTCACCCCGTAGATGGCATCGCCATCGGCGACCATCTTTTCAATCAGCGCGCGGCTGGCGTTCACGCGCTCCTTCGCCTGCGCGGAAAGCTCCACCTTTTCGCCGCCGTAGGCGACTGCGCGTATCTGCTCGATGGTCAGGCTATTGCCGTCAATGATTACGGTCATTGGTTGCTCCTTAGGTTGATAAAGCGCCCGCAAGCGCCCGCGCGCATTATAGCCCTCTAAGCGCGGTTGGTGAAGTGAAGGCCGTGCGGATAAACGACGGCGGGCGGCGGCGGCTTGACGGAATCGTGCAAGTCGTTAGAATGAATGCCCCTGCGGAAGTAGCTCAATGGTAGAGCATCAGCTTCCCAAGCTGAGGGTTGCGGGTTCGATCCCCGTCTTCCGCTCTTTTTCATAATCAATGGATTAACAATGAGTACGCCGGGCTCACTAGCCCGGCTCTGGTTTCAAAAGGCGGCACATGCGTCTCGCTTGTGCGCTTAAATGAACAGGCGAGTCGCCTGTCCCACCTAATTATTCGTAGCCGGGCTAAAGCCACGGCCTACGGTCTTCTGTTACCCCTTCCCCAGCTTCGCCACCAACAACCTCGCCTGCTGCGCTAAATCAACAGCCGTCGCAAGTATGCGCGCGCTTTCTTGGGGAGAATGGATGCCCATGCCGTTGTTCGCGGCGACGAAATCCCAGCGCATCTGCGCGCGCCTAATCAGCTCCCGCGCGTCCGCAAGCTGCTCATCCACCGCTCCAGCCTTCATCGCATCCCCGACTTCCTTGTGCGCTGCGACCAGCGCGTCTTCTGTGATGTCCAACAGCTGGCGGTTCTTGTCCTGTATCGCATTTACGCGCGCCACGACTTCCGCCTCGCTCCAGCGGTGGCAGACGCCGCACGAATTGCTGATGTCCTTAAGCGGGCTTTGGATGTGGTGGTCGGTGAACTTCACCCCGCCTTCGGCTCTTGTAAGGCATGTGGCAATCGGCGCAGGCGACGCCCCTGTAGTAGTGCACGCCCGTCGTGAACAGCTCGTAATCGGGATGCTGCATCTTCACAATCTCGGTGCCGCTCACGGGATGCACCCAGTCAACGTGCCTGTAATCGTCGGTGTAGTATTTCTCAATGTCGTCGATGTTCAGGCCACAACTTCCAGGGGAAAGTGAGGTAGGTTCCCTTCTTCTCCTCCGGGTTCTTCTTCGCGAAGTAGTATTCCACGTGGCACTGCGCGCAGACCAGCGAGCGCATCTCCTGGTAACTCGCCTTGTCAATATCCTTGCCCATAGCAGCGAACGCCTCGCGCAGCGCAGGGCGCGTAATCTTTAGGTTCATTGTCTTGGCGTCGTGGCAATCCGCGCAGCCGATGGGATGGCTCACCTTCGCCTTAATCTCGTCAAACGGCGTCTTGTAGAACTCGGCGACGCCCATTTCTTTCATCAGCACCGGCACATCCGGGCTCTTGCAGGTCATGCATGTCCCTGGCTGCGCCTTGCCACCACGCGAAGGATCAACGCGCGCGGTGCCGGTAACGTCTTCAACAGCGTGCATGTGTCCGCGTGCCTGGGCGTATTCAATTGAAAATGGGTAGCCTGCGAACAGCTCCACGAGGCGCGGGTCGTCCTTCAGGTAATCGCGCTTCTCAGGCCCGCCGTATTTCGTGTTTGCGCCGCCAAGCTCGGTCATCTTCCAAGTCTCGTATTCGCGCGGGAAGTTCAGTCCCCACTTCGCGCTGTCGGGCTCCATGTCGGCGATGGGCGTGATAATCTGCGTGATATACGCAGCCTCGTGCCGCCGCTCCATTATTGACGCGATGAATAAGCCGAGGACGGCGACTACTATCATCAAAACGATGACGAGCCCCCACCCCAGCAGCGCGAGTTTCTTGGAGCCATTGTTCTTGTCGGTGTCGCTCATTTCGTTTCCTTGGAATTGAGAGGCCATTTCATTACAGGTGCCAGCCCCGGCCGGCGCGCGTTGGGCGTCGCTGAGATGCTGTTGGCATCGCCGTGGGGCACGAAGCGGTGGCATTCGGTGCAGCTTCGCCCGCTGGTGCAAAGCAAGTTGAGGCGGCTGAGCTGTTTTTGCTGGTGGCAGCGCAGGCAATTGCCGTAGATGACTTTTTTGGATTCGGGTATCGCGCGGATGACCTGCGGCTCAAGCCGGAAAGTGAACATGAAGGAGTGCCGCATGCCGTCCTTCGCCTTGAACGCGTATTTGCGAACGATGTTCTCGTGCGGGACGTGGCAGTCGTTGCAGGTGGCGACTTCGCGGTGGCTGCTGCGCTCCCAGCTCGCGTACTGCGTCGTCATTATGTGGCAGTTCACGCAAGCCTTCGGGTCATCTGAGATATACGAGTATGCTTCGGACACACGCACAGTGACGGCCAGCATCCCCAGTATCACGCCGCCAAGCGCGTAAATCGCCCAGCGAAACGCCGGTGGAAGAAACCTAAGCGTAAACAAGTCCCCGATGAACTTCACAGTAAATATCTGCTACCGATGGTATAAGATAATACCAGCCGGACTTGTTACCATGCTACAGCTTAATATATTTTATCTGGAGGGCGGGAGCGAACAGACTGCCTGTTTCCTGCGTCTAAGACCTATGGGGAATAACACCACAAAGCTGTTTTGCGTGTTTATTTTTGCTTTCGCCGCATTCGTCGGCGCATTGTCAGTCCAGGCGCGCGCGGACGGGATACTCATCCCTCCCGATGCGTTCAACATCAACGCCGCCTTCGCCATCCGCTACCACAACGTGACCGTGGATATCGCGGACGGCGTCGTGAGCACGGCGGTTGACCAGGAGTTTGAGAACCTGACCGGCCAGCGCATCCAGGCGGACTACGTCTTCCCGATTCCGCAAGGCGCAGTGCTGGACGACTTCGCGATGTGGGTCGGCGACAAGAAGCTCACCGCCGAGGTGCTGCCCGCGAGCGAGGCGCGCAAGATATACGAGGACATCGTGCGCAGGCAGATGGACCCCGCGCTGCTGGAATACATCGGCAACAACGCTTTCCGCGCGCGCGTGTTCCCCATTGAGCCCGGCGAGCGCAAGCGCATCCGCTTGAGCTACTCGCAAGTGCTCACCGCCGATAACGGCATATATGAGTACATCTACCCGCTGAACACCGAGAAGTTCAGCGCGCGCCCGCTCGACAGCGTGTCGGTCACCGGCACGATAAGCATGGCGACCCCCATCAAGACCATCTACTCGCCTTCGCACCCCATCAGCGTGAACCGCAAGAGCGATAAGAGCGCGACGTTCAGCTACGAGCAGGCGAATGTGAAGCCCTTCGTGGACTTCGTGCTCTACTACTCGGTGGATGCGCGCGAAATCGGCGCGAGCCTGCTCGCCTACAAGGAAGACAATGCCGACGACGGCTTTTTCCTGGCGACCATCACGCCGCGCGTTGAAGGCGCGAATGACAAGGTCGTCAACAAGAACTTCATCTTCGTGCTGGACAAGAGCGGCTCCATGATGGACAACGACAAGATTGTGCAGGCGAAGGATGCGCTGAAGTTCGTGCTGCGCAACCTGCACGAAGGCGACCGCTTCAACGTCATCGCCTACTCCGAATCGCTGTGGGAGTGCTTCCCCGACGGCATGAAGACATACAGTCCCGCTGTCCGCGACAAGGCACTTGAGTTCGTTGGCCAGTTCAACGCCGAAGGCTCCACCGACATCCACCAGGCGCTGACACGTGCGCTAGAGATGCTGGGCAAGGAAAGCGGCAACAAGCCGAGCTACATCGTGTTCCTCACCGACGGCCTGCCGACATCAGGCGTGACCGACGAGGATGCCATTCTCAAGGACGTGACGGCAGCGAACAAGCTGCGCACGCGCCTGTTCGCATTTGGCGTGGGCTATGACGTGAACACGCACCTGCTGGACAAGCTTACCGAGGCCAACCACGGCCTGACCGAATACGTGCGCCCAGCAGAGAGCATTGAGGGCAAGGTCTCCGGCCTCTACGCGAAAATCTCCAGCCCGGTCCTAAGCGACGTGAAGCTGGACATCAACGGCGCGACCGTGCGTGACGTCTACCCGCGCGAGATGCCCGACCTGTTCCGTGGCGAGCAGGTGGTCATCGCCGGACGCTTTGCGCCAGGGGCGAAGACCGGGACTATCAACTTGCGCGGGAAAGTGGAAGGGAAGGACAAGACATTTAGCTTCCCCGTCTCGTTCACCGGCAAGGAAGCGCACAAGTTCGTGCCGCGCATTTGGGCCGGGCGCAAGATTGGCTACCTCACCGACGAGATACGCTTGCACGGCGTGAACGACGAGTTGGTCAACGAGGTTATCCGACTGAGCAAGCGCTACGGCATCATCACTGAATACACGAGCTTCCTCATCCTTGAAGACAACGACTATTTCGCGCCCGCAGAAGCGCAGGCTTCAATGATGCGCGACAACAGCCTGACCCTCAATGAAGCTAAGGCTGGCGCGGGTGGCGTTGGCCAGTCGCAGAATTCGCAGCAGCTCAAAGGGCAAAATGCGGGTGGCGGCCAGGCTGCATTAGCGCCGCAAGCGTATTACGACGCCGAGGGCGATTTGCAGCAGGTGACGAATATCCAGTATCAGGGCGACCTGACGTTCGTGCTGCAGGACGGCTTCTGGACGGACAGCCGCTACGACCCGAAGGCGCAGAAGCTCCAGGAGGTCAAGGCGTTCAGCGACGAATACTTCAAGCTCCTCAACGGCAACCCTGCCCTCGGCCAGTACTTCGCCATGGGCAACCAGCTCATCGTCCTCGTTGACGACAAGAACGCCATCAAGGTCGTCGAGGGGGATGAGGAGTAGTGAGCGCGGCCGTCACGGCCGTGATGGATAAATGATGGTGACGCGGGCCTCTAGCCCGCGTCACTAATAAGACAGCTTCTACGGTATCATCTCAAATTGAACATGTCCCTAATGGGCTAATCCCATTTGGCTGCCTTAAGCACTTCAGCCAAAAGGTCTTCGCCATGTGTGCCCATCGGTCTGACATAAACATCAGTGGTTGAATAGCCATATTCTGTTGACACTGCAAAATCAATGATAAACCTTGTCGTCGTGCTCTCATGGCCTTTGAAGGCATATGTTAGCTTGTCGTTGGAGAGCGGATCCAGTGACAACGCCAATCCCGAACTTATCCAAATCTGGCAAAACCACCACCTCTGCTCGCTTTCATTCAATCTACTCCATATGATGCATGTAAAATTGGATATGTCTTCAATAATTCGAGCTAACATGACTACATTCGCCTCATCCGCCGGGAAGTGCAGTCATAAGCCGGTGGTCATCAAATCTTTCTCCACAACAATCAAGGTGATATTCATATACTACCTCTTTGCTTGTTATATAGAGACCTCTCCACTCGGCCTCGTTATCAATTATTTCTTCACTCAATCTGTATCGCATCCCACCCGGATCGTACTCGAACACAATTCCGTTTTCGCCACAGACGAGCACATTCGGATTTCCTTCACGATAGCTATAGCGAAGTCCAATCGGGCAGAAGCTCTTATCTATGCATTCTTTTAGGGAGTTCGGCTTTTTCCCGAAAATGATTGTGTAGCCATCCATGGCATCCAAGTATGCCTCGCCGAGAGCACTATCTACGCTTCGGTGGAATTCAAGTATATCTTCCTGAGTAGCCCTATATCGCACAATGCGCTCATAGTATGCTTCTTCTCTCTGGCCCACCCAGCTTAAGTATTTATGGCGGATGATTGGAAAGAAGCTTACGGCAGTATAACCGAGCCAAGCGAGTACGATTATGAGTAATGCAAATACGACTAACCTTCGATAATAGAAGCGCATCGACATCGGAAACCCCGGATAGTGAGATATCACCCAGCCAGTATTTAGACTGCGCCGCAGCCGAAAGGTTTCATGTTGGATGAAATAACAGAAAGCGCCTGCTGCATCGCGCATGGAACGGCTAAAGTTGCGGGGGCAGGATTCGAACCTGCGACCTCCAGGTTATGAGCCTGGCGAGCTACCGGCCGCTCCACCCCGCACACGAAGTATACCACGCGAAGGCGAATGGTCAAACAGTAAACCGCGCATGCTGCTTGTAGGCGGCACCAGCCATAGGCTGGCTAGCTTCAGTGCTGCTATGGAATTTGACAGGTGACCACAGCCGACTCGGCGGGTGTCTAAAGTGCACAAGCGGACGCAGTGCCACTATTCAGAACCAGAGCCGGGCTGGTGAGCCCGGCGTATCTCCGAATAATGATTCTCGCGACTAGGAGCTTCCCATAGCGGCAAACTGAAATGTACCGCCTACCCATAATTTCATGAGCCGCCCTACAGCAGATGCTACAATCCTGCACATGCGCGAAGCGGTCATCATAGTTGCGTTCCCGACCTACGCGGGAAGGGCATCGTCGCGTCCGAGCTGGGCATCGCCCTGGCGCGGCGCGGCTGCGGAGGTGCACTTCATCTCAAGCGCCATGCCGGTGCGCCTGGAGCTGCACAATTACGGCGTGCAGCTTGAGGGCCAGCTTTTCTTCCACGAAGTCAGCGGCCCCGCTTACTCCATGTTTGACCCCCTACTTTCCGCCTGAATCCCTTGTAAAGGGGATTTTCGTCAAGCAAAGAGTGGGGCAGCGCTGACCGATCATGAAGACGCCTGCCACGGTCGCGTCACTCACTACATGCTGCGTCAGCCGAACGGTCGCTCATGGCTGCTGGTGGACGACAGCATCTTCCAGCGCCCCGTCACCAAGCCCGATATCGACATTGCCGCCGTCGAGCGAGACCTGGGCTGAAAATTGGAGCGCGAGCTGAACTTACCCGAGGGCGAACTGGTGCATACCGTCGAATCCTACAACCGCCATGCGGCGCAGGGGCAGGATCCGATCTGGCACAAGGCGGCCGCGTATCTCAAGCCGCTGGTGGAAGGGCCGTTCGCCGCGCTGAGCTATTGCCCCGAGAGTTCGTACCCGGCTACTTTCTTCACGCTGGGTGGCTTGTCTACCCTGCCCAGCGGTGAGGTACTGAATCCGGAGGGCCGTACAGTACCCGGTTTGTATGCCGCCGGTCGCACTGCTTGCGGGCTGCCGCGGTGGGGCGAGGGCTAGACTCCGGAATGTCCCTCGGTGACTCGAGCTTCTTCGGGCGCCAGGCTGGCCGGCGAGCAGCCAGTGGAGTTTGACGGGATCAACTTTTTATCGTGCCGGCCCGCCTGGAAGGTGGCCGGATCATGGGAGAGCACAGCATGACGCCCGAAGAAACCAAGGCCTTCGAAGCCAGGATTCGCGCCTACGTGGGCCGCGAGCAGGGCGCGCCAAAGCGCGGTCACGACGATGTCAACCGGGCGATGATCCGCCACTGGGCCGAAGTGACCGGGGACGAGAACCCGGTGTACACCGACGCGGAATTCGCCGCCAGCTCGAGCAAGAAGGGCATCATCGCGCCGCCGACGATGCTGCTGATCTGGGCCATGGAGGGGTACCCGATGGCCCACCCGCAGGCCGGCCG
Source organism: uncultured bacterium (assembly GCA_963749125.1). GTDB lineage: Bacteria > 4484-113 > 4484-113 > 4484-113 > 4484-113 > JBBIJQ01. Next base: position 8,811 of record CAVVLL010000012.1, on the reverse strand, counting down.
GGCGGACGTGCAGCGCGAGCTGCACAACGTATTCGAAGCCCATGGCTTCACCGGCGTGCTCGGCACCAACACCGTCACCGAGGTCTACCGCGACCTGCGCCCCGGCGATCAGGTCACGTCGCACACCGTCATCGACAACATCTCCGAACCCAAGAAGACGGCGCGGGGTTACGGCTACTTCATCGAGACCGTCACCAAGTTTACCGACCAGAACGGCGAGGACGTCGGGCGGCAGGTGTTCCGCACGCTCAGGTTCATGCCGAACGCCGCTCCAGTCGCGGCCGACGCGGCAGCAGCCGGTGGCGCAGCCAGGCTCGAAGTGCCGACCCGCATCCAGTCACCGCGCGGCCACGACAACGCCTGGTGGTGGGAGGCCATCGACCGGGGCAAGCTGCTGATCCAGCGTTGCAAGGGCTGCGGCACGCTGCGGCATCCACCGCGCCCGATGTGCGGCATCTGCCAGTCGCTCGAGTGGGACAGCGTCGAGTCCTCGCTCGATGGCGAAGTCTTCAGCTACACCGAGGTCAGCTATCCGAAATTCCCCGGGTATCCGTACCCGCTGGTGTGCGGCCTCATCGAGTTGCGCGAAGGCACGCGGCTGGTGGCCAACATCGCGGGATGCGATCCGGGCGCGGTACACGTCGGCATGAAGGTCAAGGGCAGGGTGGAACGGGTCGATGAGAAGACCGTGCTGCCGAACTTCTACCCCGCCTGACGCAAGCACAGCGAGTCGACATCATGAGCAAGACCACACGGCGTTACGACAGCATCGTCATCGGCGAGAAGCTGCCGCCCCTGACGATCGGCGTCACGGCCGGGTTGATCGTCGGCGGCGCGATCGCATCACGCGACTTCACCCCCGTCCACCACGAGAAGGCCGCGGCACAGGCCGCCGGCCTGCCCGACGTCTTCATGAACATCCTCACGAGCAACGGGCTCATGTACCGCTACGTGACGGACTGGAGCGGTCCCGAAACCACGTTGAAGCGCATCGACGTCAAGCTGGGTGCGCCCAACCTGCCCGGGATGGTCATGACCATCACCGGCGAGGTGACCGCCCGGGACGATGCAGCCGGCACCGTGGACATCAGCGTCAGCGGCGACAACAACGTCTGGGGAAACCACATGGCGGGCATGGTGCGCGTGGCACTTCCGAAGGAGCCTTGAGTCATGGTTGCAAGAATCTCTGACCGGGCTGCCATCGTCGGCATCGGCTCGACCGAGTTCTCGAAGGACTCGGGTCGCTCGGAACTCGCACTGGCGGCGGAGGCCGTGAAGAGGGCGCTCGACGACGCGGGCCTCAAGCCCGCGGACGTCGATGGACTGGTGACCTTCACGATCGACCAGAACGAAGAGGTCGACGTCGCGCGCGCCGTCGGCTGCAACGACATCAGCCTGTACAGCCGCGTGCCCTACGGCGGCGGTGCCGCCACGGGCACGCTGCTGCAGGCGACGATGGCCGTGGCGACCGGGGTTGCCGAGACCGTGGTCTGCTACCGTGCGCTCAACGGGCGTTCCGGCCAACGCTACTCGGCCGGCGTCTCGGGCAGCCTGATCACCGGCAGCGCCATCCACTACGGCTATTACATGCCGTTCGGGCTGCTGACGCCCGCCTCCTGGGTCGCAATGTTCACGCGGCGCTACATGCACCTGACCGGCTGCACGCAGGACGCGCTGTTCGAGGTCGCGCAGGGGACGCGCGACTATGCCGCGAACAATCCGGCGGCTTTTTTCTACCAGCGTCCGTTCACGCGCGCTGACTACGACGCCGGCAAGAAGATCTGTGATCCGCTGCGGCTCCATGACTGCTGCCAGGAGACCGACGGCGGCTGCGCAATCGTCGTCACGACTGCAGAGCGTGCCAGGCACCTGCAGCAGCCTGGCGTGTCGATCCGCGGCGTCGCGAGTTGTCTCGCCAGGGACCAGGAGGAAATGACGTCGTTCTACCGCCCCGAGATCGCCCGCATTCCGGAAATGGACATCGCGGCCGCCGCGGCTTATGCGCAGTGCGGCCTGAGCGCGCAGGATATCGATGCGGCCGTCATCTACGACGCCTTCTCACCGATCGTGCTCTGGCAGCTCGAATCCTGGGGCTTCTGCAAGTACGGCGAAGCGGCCGACTACGTCAAGGCCGGCAACCTGCGCCCGGGCGGGCGGTTGCCCACCAACACCCACGGCGGCCAGTTGTCCGAGGCCTACATTCACGGCGTGAACGGCATCGTCGAAGCGGTGCGCCTCGTGCGCGGCACGTCCGTGAACCAGCCGAAGAAGACGGTCAATCACGCGCTGGTGACCTCGGGCGTGGGCGTCCCCACGGGCGGCGCCGATTCTCGGACGCATGGACTGAATGCGTCGCCGCGCCCGCGGATGGGGAGAACCGACGGAAGGGGAGCGATGAAGGAGATTTCATGTGAAGTTGCAATCGCTATCACACACGTGAGGCGTCGTCTCGCGCGACAGCAGTTTGCACCATTGCAATTCCTTACCTTGCGCGCACGTTTGCGCGAATGCCGTCGTCGCTGATCGACAGTGCGTGCACGCGACCTTTTCAGTTCGAAGTGCGTACAGTTGCTTCCATTTTGCGTCTTCTCTGATCAACGCAATGCGCGAGACGTTGTATTGCGATTCCAACACAGCGCAGCACCATACTCAAGATTATGCACCGCAGATAGCTTTAACCTAACACACAGAGCAAGCCTCGTCAACAGCTTCAAGCGCAACCCACCAACTTACCAATGAACTTCCAGATGACCGAGGAACAGGGCGCGATTGTCGAGATGGCGTCGCGCCTCTTCGCCGACCTCTGCAACGACGAGGCCATCCAGCGGTTCTGGTCGGGCGGCGCTGCCTATGACCAGACACCCTGGCAAAGTCTGCGCGAAGCTGGCCTGACGGCGCTGATCCTGCCCGAAATAGCGGGGGGCAGCGCGCTCGGCATGACGGAGCTGTGCGCCGTCCTCGAATGCCAGGGTCGCCATCTCGCACCCGTGCCCCTGTGGTCGCACCAGCTCGCCGTCTGCCGCCCTCGCGCAGTTCGCGGATGCGACCGCGGCACGGCCCGACGGTTTCGCACTCGCGGATGCGACGCGGCTGGCCACGCTGAGTCTCGAAGGGCTGCACGGCAGCCGCGGGCTGATGCTGCATGCGGAGGGTGCGGGCGGGTGGCGTCTGCACGGCCGCGCCATCGCGGTGCCGCAGGCCGAACAGGCGATCGTTGCGCTGCTGCCGGCGCGCACGCCGCAGGGCGCGCGCCTGTTCGCCGTCGACCTCGCGCAAGCCGGCATCGAGAAGATCGCCGGCCGGCTCACGCAGCACGAGCCGGCGGCCGACCTCGTGTTCGCCAACCTGTCGCTGCCGGCCGGGGCCGCGCTCGACGAGGACGCTGTGGGCTGGCTCGGCCCTCGTGTCGCGGCCTGCCTGGGCGCGTTGCAACTCGGCGTCACGGCGGAAGCGCTCAAGCGTGTCGTGGCCTATACGAGCGAGCGCGTGCAGTTCGCTCAGCCCATCGCCGCCTTCCAGGCGATCTCGCAGAAGTGCGCCGACTGCCTGATCGACGTCGAGGCCTTGCGGTCGTCGCTGTGGCAGCTGGTCTGGCGGCTGGACTCAGGCCTGGATGCGGTCGCCAGCGCTGGCGTGGTGAAGGCGTGGACCTGTGACACCGGTCACCGCGTGACGCACGCGGCCCAGCACATGCACGGCGGCATGGGAGTCGACGTGAGCTACCCGATCCACCGTTACACCTATTGGAGCCAGGCGATCGAGATCGCCTGTGGCGGTGTGTCCGCGAACCTGGAGGCCCTGGGCCAGTGGCTGGCGACACCGGCGCTCACGGACGCGGACTGCTGAGCGGCCGCACGCGGAGAAAACCAGAAATGTACGTGAATCTCACGCGCGATCAGCAGGACCTGAAGCAACAGATCAGGGCCTATTTCGCCAGCGTCGTCACCCCGCACTACCGGCAAGCGATCCACGACTACGCCGGGCCGCAACGCCTGGTCGCCTACAAGGACCTGATCCGCACGATGGGCCGGGACGGCTGGCTCGCGGTAGGCTGGCCGAAGCAGTTCGGCGGCAAGGGCTACACCCCGCTCGAGCAGCTCATCTTTTTCGAGGAGGCTTACCTCGCCGGCGTCGTGCTGCCGTTCGTGACCATCAACACGGTCGCGCCGGCCTTGATGCAGCACGGCTCGGTCGTGCACCAGAAGAGGTTCCTGCCCGGTATCGCCGCGGGCGAGATCCACTTCGCGATCGGCTACACCGAGCCGTCGGCGGGCACGGACCTGGCCACGCTCAGGACGACCGCGCTGCCCGACGGCGACGGCTTCGTCGTGAACGGGCAGAAGGTATTCACGTCGGACATCGACGCCGCCGACTATGTCTGGCTGGCGTGCCGCACCGATCCCGCGCAGGCGCGGCACAAGGGCATTTCGCTGCTGATCGTGGCTGCCAGGGCAACGGGCGTCTCGTTCACGCCGATCCACACGGTAGGACACCAGACCTTCGCCAGCTACTACAGCGACGTGCATGTTCCGGCCGACATGCTGGTCGGCGAATTGCACGGTGGCTGGAAGCTCATCACGGCGCAGTTGAACCACGAGCGCATCGGCCTCGGAGCCTACGGCATCAAGTCGCGCGGCTGCTTCTTCCAGACGCTGAAGTGGGCGCGCCAGCCCGACGAGACGGGTGCACGGCCGATCGACCGGCCATGGGTGGCAGCGGCGCTCGCCGAGTGCTACCAGAAGCTGGAGGCGATGCGCCTGCTCAACTACCGCATGGCCGCCGACGTGACACTGGGCAAGATGGACGTCGGCCTGGCCTCTGCCTCCAAGGTGTTCGGCACGGAGACGCCGATCGCGGTGTTCCGCAAGCTGCTGGAAGTGGTCGGCATGGCTGGCCTGTACCGGCGTGACAGCCCGGCTGCGGTGCTGGCCGCCAGGCTCGAAGAGGAATACCGCCTGGCGCTGATCAATACCTTCGGTGGCGGCGTCAACGAGCTGCTGCGCGACATCGCCGCGCAGTTCGGCCTCGGCATGCCGCGGGCCGCGCGCTGATGTCCTCGCTGACCTATCCGTTCCAGGCGCCCGCCTGCAATGGCGAACTGATCGACGTCGTGCCGGGCTGCATCAAGTGGCTGCGCATGCCGCTGCCGATGGCGCTCAACCACATCAACCTGTACCTGGTCCGCGACGAGGGCGGCTGGCGCATCATCGACACCGGCTTCGACACCCGCACGACCCGCGGGTTGTGGGAGCAGATCCTGCCCGCGCTCGACGCGCCGATCACCGGCATCGTCTGCACCCACCATCACGGCGACCACTGCGGGCTGGCCGGCTGGCTCACCGAGAAGCTGCGCGTGCCGCTGCACATGAGCCGCGCCGAATACTTCGCGCTGCGCCTCGTGCACGACATGTCGCTCGACTCCTGGGAAGACCGCATGTACTTCAAGCGCGCGGGCCTCACGGACGAGCGCATCGCGGAGCTGGCGGAGGCCCTGCGCGAGTTCGAGTTCGACTCGCCACAGCCGCTCGCCTACCAGCGCCTGCGCGACGGCGAGACGCTGGCGATCGGCGGCCGCCAGTGGCAGCTGCGCGGCGGCGAAGGCCACTCACCGGAGCACATCGCGCTGTACTGCGCCGAGCTCGGCGTGCTGCTGAGCGGCGACCAGCTCCTCGGGCGCATCACGCCCAACGTCGGTGTGCTGCCGTTCGAGCCGGAGGCGAATCCGCTGAAGGACTGGCTCATTTCGCTCGAGCGCATCGCCGAGCTGCCCGACGAAACGCTGGTGCTGCCGTCGCACGAACTGCCGTTCCGCGGCCTGCGGACGCGCGCGGCCGAACTGCAGCAGCACCACCTCGGGGTGCTCGAGCGCGTGCGCGGGCTGTGCGCGGCGCAACCGGACACCGTCTACGGCCTGTCGCGGCGGCTGTTCCCGGACCGCCCCGCCCCGATGGACAACATCCTCGCCATCGGCGAGACCATGGCCCACCTGGCCTACCTGCTCGAGCAGCGGCGCGTGCAGCGGTCCCTGACCGCTAGTGAGTGTTATCAATACCGGGTTTGCTGGAATAGACCGAGGAGCGCCTGACATTGGACGAACTACAGATTTTTCGTAACGAAGTGCGCGCCTGGCTGGAAGCCAACTGCCCGGCTCTGATGCGCACAGCGCCGGGTGAGGGCGATCTGATCATGTCCGGTAGCCGCGTGCAATTCCAGAATGAGGATCAGCGCCTATGCGGTTCGAGCGCATGCGCGACAAGGCCTGGTTTGCGCCGGACTGGCCTGTTGCTCTTGGCGGCGGCGGACTGGACCCGGCGCGCCTGCGCAGTCCTTGAAACGGAAATGTCGCGCCTCCACTGCCGGCCGCGCAGATCAACCTGGGCATCTGGATGATTGGTCCGGTGCTGCTGGAATTCGGTACCGATGACCAAAAGCAGACCTTCCTGCCGCCCACGGCACGCGGCGAGATCGGCTGGTGCCAAGGCTTCAGCGAGCCCAATGCCGGCTCCGACCTGGCTTCCCTGAAGACGGCGGCGGTGCAGGACGGTGATTGCTTCGTGGTCAACGGCTACGAGAATATGGACATCCACCGCACACCTGGCCGATTACATGTATGCGCTGGTGCGCACCGACAGCAAGTTGGGCAAGCAGCAGGGCGTCAGCATGCTGTTGATCGACATGAAGTCGCCGGGCGTCGTCGCCCGACCGATCGACCTGATCGCCGGCAAGTGGCCGTTCTTGCCGGTCTTCTTCGACGATGTCCGGGTTCCGGCAAAAAACCTGGTGGGCACGTTGCACGGCAGCAGGGCCGTGGCCAAGCGCCTGTTGCAGCATGAACGCGCCGCCATGTCGAAGTTTGCCGAACTCAACATGCCCGGCCCCACTTTGCTGGGCATGCTGAAACCGGCCTGCGGCGATTCTGCCGGGCGCGTCGACCCGGTGCTGGTGGACAAGGTCGCGGGTCTGGAGATCGAGGCGCACGTGCTGCGTCTGACGCAGCAGCGCATTGTTGAAATGCTCAAGGCGCGCCAGGATATCTTCAAGGTTGCGGCCACCATGAAATACCAGGCTGCGGAATCCGCAGAACCGCCGCAGTGAAGCGATGGTGGCTGCTATGGGTCTGCGCGGCCTGGGCTGGGAAAGCGAGGGCTTTTCCACGGAGGAACTCGAACTGACCAAGCATTGGCTGGATATCGTCGATGATCGGCGGGGGCGGTCGAATCCAGGCTGAACAGTTCTGAGGACAAGTGCTCCTGGAGAGCTGCAATGGGTGGGCGCGGGAGTGGCTGGGTCCGAACGGGAACTGCTAGCTGAAGCCGGCGAGATTCTGGGGCGTCCATGCACGCCGGTGCTGACGAAGTGCGCGACAGCAGATCCGCTGGTGGCCGCCCGCGGGGAGGTAGCGGCGGTGGCGTGTCGAAGCCCTTGGGCTGGACGGCGATGGTGGCCCAAGGCGCGAGGTCATCAAGGTGTTGAGGCTCCGGGCTGGCGGTGGCGAGCGCGGCGCGACTATCTTTGCCGCCACGCCGCTGTTCAGTTCCGTTGTTCTCGGCGGCAGTGCGGTCATGCTCGGCGGCAGCGCGGCGCAGAAGAATGCCTGGCTGCCGCGAATCATCAGCGGCGACTGTCTTCGCCCTGGCGCTGGAAGAGCAGTCGCGTCATGCGCCGCATGCGGTTTCCCTTGAGCGCCAAAGCCACTGGCAGCGGTTACCTGCTCAGTGGCGAAAAGTCTTTCGTCATTGATGGCGGCATCGCCGACCAACTGGTGGTGGTAGCGCGCAGTGACGGGCCAGACGACGTAGCGGAGGGCCTGACGCTGTTCGTGGTGGATGCCAAAGCGATCGGTGTCGAGCGCTCGCCGCGCGGCATGGTTGATAGCCGCAACATGGCGGCGATTCGCTTCAATGAAGTTGCCGTCTCTGCCGCCGCCATGCTGGCGCGGCCGGCGCGGGGCTGCCCTGCTCGACGCGGTGCTCGGACCGGGGGCGCATTTGTTCAGCGCCGAAATGCTCGGCGCCGCTTGCTGGCTATTCGACACGACCGTTACCTACCTGAAGGAGCGGATCCAGTTTGACGTGCCGATCGGTTCGTTCCAGGCCCTGCAGCACCGGGCGGCGCAGATGTTCGTGGCGCTGGAAATGAGTCGCAGTGCGGTGCTGGCGGCTTTGACGGCAATCGACGAGGACTCCCCGCAGATGCCTTTGCTGGCCAGTCTGGCCAAGGCCAAGGTTAGCGATACGCTGGAACTGGTGAGTAACGAGGCGGTGCGGTTGCATGGCGGCGGATCGGGCGTGACCGATGAACTCGACGTCGGGCTTTACCTGAAGCGCGCTCGCGTTACGCAGCAGCTATTGGGCGATGCCTCTTTCCATCGCGAACGGTTATCTAGCTGTTGATAGGGCTTTTGAAGTCGTCAGCGAATTCATGCTCACTTTTTGATAGCATTTTTAGGAGCCAAACATCCTTTCAGAAGCCGTAATCGTCGAAGCCTGCCGCACCCCGATCGGCCGCGGCAAAGCCATTGTCGGTCATCTCTCCGGACTGCACGTCACCAAGCTGCTGTCAACCACTTTCGAGGAGCTGGTGCGCCAGTTCCACATCGACTATGCCGACGTCGATCTGGTTGCCGGCGGCTGCGTGACACAGGCCGGCGAGCAGTCGAATAACATCATCCGGCATAGCTGGCTGTCGATGGACAAGACTACAGTACCGGCGGCTACACGGTTGATGCCCAGTGCGGTTCCGCCCAGGCTTGCAATCATCAGGTTTCGCGTTGGTCGGCATGCAGTCGACATCGGCATCGAGCAATTCGTC
>CAVVLL010000011.1:0-220539 GCA_963749125.1 uncultured bacterium | reverse complement strand
CAGCTCCAGGAGCTTGCGCAGGCTCTCGCTGCCCACATTGCCCACGCCGACGATGCCGTCGCGGAAGCCCTTGACGGGCTGGTGGAGCACAAGGATCTCAGCACCTTCAATAATCGGCTCAAGCGGGCCGGCGAAGGTCTCGTCCGGCTCTTCAAAGGGAGTGGGGCTGGGACAGGTGATGCTCCCGCCGTGCCCGGCGAACATCTTACCCATAAGCTCCACCGACGTGTTGTGCAGGTTGGTCACGCCCTCAATTTGGTCAATGTCCAGCAGTATCCCGCGAGGGTCGCAGTTGCCGGGAATCGCCAGCACAGGCACGCCCATCCCCGCGAAGTCGCGCAGCACGTCGCGCGCAAACGATTGCGGCTCAAACGTGATGAAGTCCCCGAGGAACACGACCGCGTCGGGCTCGTGCTTGTCCGCGAGCCTGCAAAACCACACTTTCGCACGCGCATTGTTATGCAGATCGGAGCCGACCAGCAGTCTCATTGGCATATACCGCCTTCATTTGGTGACACAGGGCTTGCGATAATGGAAGGCTTTCCCGGCGCCGCCGGAGCCCTTTCCGGCCCATCCCGCGCCCAGCCTCCCTTCAGCCACGATTATATCACCGAGTGGGCTTAGGCTTCTTCCAGAGGCCATACTTAGCGCTATAAAGTTATTTCAGCGTGCTGCTTGGTATAATATGGGCTCATGGATGGTGTTGTAAAAGTGTTGCAGGCAGCGGCGGCGGTGGCGACGATACTGCTTTGCGGTTTCGTCATCTTCGCTGTTTGGAAGCTGCGAAACGTCGTTGTTACGCTTGATGATTCAGGCAAGAAGCTGCTGGATAACCTTGCGGCGCTCACGGCGATGGCGCGCGAGAGCGAGATACCGAACCGCGCAGCCGATGCGCTTAGCTCGATCAAAGACACGTCGGAAGCCGCCGCACAAGGCGCGCGCAGCTTGACCGAGGCATCAATATTAGTGCGCGAGTTCCTTACCGATGAAAAGACCAAAGCCGTCCCTCTGCGCATCCACGAGCTTTTGCAGCAGGGCGAGGATCTGGCGGCGGACCTACAGAAGACATCCATACAGCTGCGCGCTACCCTTGCAGTTCCCGGCGAAGTGATAGCGATGCTGTCAGGCGGCGTCGTGCCGATGCTGGAGGATGCCCGCAAGAAGGCGAAACTGGTGCAGCCCTTCCTTGAGGCGCTGCGCACGGGGGTGTCGGCGAGCTGGGACGAGATGCGCAAGCCCGCGCAAGGCGGCGATGGTGATAAACCTTAGCGCAATGCCCAAAGCAGTGCGCGTGCTATAATTAGAGTGTATTAGGAGCTTAAACATGGATAAACATGAAGAAGAAACCAGCAGGAATGTAGGCTTGCTCATCGCGGGCTTCGTGCTCGGCGCTTTTGCGGGCACAATCATCGGCGTCCTCTTCGCCCCCAAATCCGGCAAGGAACTCCGCAGCGAAATCAAGGAGAAGACCGGCGAGTATTACGACCGCGCCAAAGAGAAGGGCACGGAATACGTCGGGATGGCCAAGGACAAGGCTACCGCGGTTGTTGAAACCGGCAAGGAAGCCGCCGACAAGGCCAAGGAAAAGCTCGTTGACGCAGCGGACAAGGTCAAGCGCGCCGTTGAGACAGGCGTACAGGCCGCCCGCGACAAGTTTGAGTCCACCAAAGAGTAGGCGCGCGCATCAGCGCTGCCAAACCAGTGGCCGATAAAACTAAAGCCAAGAGCTTGCTCATCCTTTCACGCAGGCCGGAAGTGCCGTCCATCGGCCAGCTAACCTCGGCTGCGGATAGGCTCGGCATAAGCTATAAGATCCTTGACCCCGACCAGCTCGTTGTTGAGCACACCCCCGGCGCCAAAGGGCATCCCGTCTGCATCCACTTGCAAGACGGCGAGATGCTAGACCCATCATCGCTGCTGTTGCCGCGCCTGGGCTCGGTTTCCGACGAGTATTCGCTGGCGGTGCTGCGCGGGTTTGAAGCGGCGGGATTCCGCGTTATAAACAAGGCGGATGCGCTGATGCACGTGCGCAACAAGATATCTGCGCTGGTTGAGCTGGCGGCGGACGGGTTCCCCGTGCTGCCGGTTATCCTCATGCGCTTCCCCAAGGACATCCACGCCGCCGCGAAAAAGCTGGGCGGATTCCCGGTGATGGTGAAGTTCATACGGGGAAGCCAGGGGCTGGGCGTGATGAAAGCCGCCGACGCGGCGACCGCGCAGTCCATCATCACCGCGTTCAACGCGCTCGGCTTTGACGTTTACCTTGAACGCTTCTGCCCGCCGCGCCGCAGCAAAGATGCGCGCGTGCTGGTCATGGGCGGGAAGGTGCTCGCGGCGATGGAGCGCGTGCGCAAGAACGGCGACTACCGGTCAAATGTGCATACCGGCGCTAAACCAAGAGCTTACGAGCCTAACGATGAAGAGCGCAGCGTTGCATTGCGTGCAGCGAAGAAGTTCGGGCTAGATTTGTGCGCGGTTGATTTTCTGCGCACCCCCGAGGGCGATTACATCCTTGAGGTCAACGCCAGCCCCGGCCTGACCGGCATCAGCGAGGCGTCCAAGCGTGACATAGCCGAAGACATCCTGCGCCATTTCTGCAAGATAAAGCCGGGCTCTCAGCGCTAAATCATCAACGGGTAGGCCGGGCTGACTAGCCCGGCTCTGGACAACGAAAACTCAACGAAGGGTAGGCGGAACTTCAGTTCCGCTCTGGAATCTGGATTCTCTTGCAGGGCGGGGGTTTATCCCCCGCCGTTCTTCTCCGGAATCCAGACGGCGGGGCGTAAAGCCCTGGCCATTCAGCCCAGAATCCAGAGACCAGATTCCAGTGGGGCTGGAAAGCCCCACCCCCGGGAAAAGACCCAGAGCCGGGCTAGTGAGCCCGGCGTACTCCTAGTATTTGTTCACTCAAGAGATTCCATAGCCGGGCTGGTCAGCCCGGCCTACCCATGTGTGTTTACTCAATACTAGACGAGAAAGGGATTTGTTGTTCTCTCCATTTCGATCGTGGTGGTGGGGCCGTGGCCGGTGAAGACAACTGTGTTATCGGCTAGCACCAGCAGCTTTTCGCGGATTGTCTGCATCAACTGCGCCTCATCGCCGCCCGGCAGGTCGCAGCGCCCGATGCTCGCCTGAAACAACACGTCGCCCGAAAACACACCCAGCTTGGTCAGAAGCCCGATGTGCCCCTGCGTGTGCCCCGGTAAGTGCATTACGCGCAACTCTTCGCTCCCGAGCGTGAACACGCCGCCTTCGGTGCAATATACATCGGCAAGCGGTGACGCCTCGGGCGCAGGAAAGCCGTAATTCTCCCAAGCCTGCGCCAACTCGTCCAGCACAAGTTCTTCAAGCTTGTGGTAGACAAGCTGCGCATCAGGCCAAAGCCTCTTGTAGTAGGCGTTAAGCCACGTGTGGTCAAAATGAGCGTGCGTGTTGAAGATATACTTGGGGACAAGCGCGAATTTATCTACCGCGTCACCGGCTTCCTCAGCGCCCATCCCAGGGTCAATCAGCGCGGCTTCGCGCGTTTCAGCATTCCAGAGAAGATAGACGTTTGTCTGCACCGGCCCGCATACGAAAGTTTCAAGCTTCAAATGAAAGCTCCTTTGGGATTGTGTTCACAAGCTAGGCAGGCAGATTGTATCATTTGAGATTAGGAGAGAGGCTGATAGCTTGAAGGCTTGTTTTAGGGTAAAATCCTTTGGATATGACGGAATCCAAAGGAATTGCATTTTGCGTCATTGTTCGCGACGTTGAGCACTCGGAAGAGATCATCGCCGCGCTTATGGAAGCTGGCGCCAGCGGCGTGACTATTCTAAACAGCCACGGCTTGTCGCAGGCGACGTTTCACACGCACTCGGCGGAGCTGTCCATCGCGTCGGTTATGTCGTCGCTATTCACTTCCGAGAAACACGAGAGCCGGATGCTTATCTGCCTTACTAAGGACGAGGCGCAGGTAAAGGTGTTTTGCGAGAGGGTTGCGCAGGCTTCCCCGAACATAGACGAGCGCGGCAGCCTGATATACTTCGCAATTCCCATCAGCCACCTTCGCGGCCTCGTTGGATAAACTGATGTTTGCTACGGTAACATTACTGAGGATGATACATATGCGGAAAAAGTGCTGGCGCCAAGGCGCATGCATACTTGCACTACTAATTGGAATTACCATATTCGCGTCCTGTGGCGGCAAAGGGGTACTTCACTACGAGAACGGCTCGCTGGACGGCTTTATGTCAACAAGCTCCATCGCCCCGAGCGCGCCTCCGAGCGGAACCGCAATCGTGAAGAAGGATGCGCCGTATAACGGCCCCTACCGCCTTCCCCGCGACCGCTGGGCATACACCGCCGACACCATCAAGGAATACCAGCTTGAAGGCAAGCTAACTCCAGGCGTTTATGAGGCTAACGACCCGGCGCTCATCTCCGCCCTGTATGCCGACAGTTCCAGCGACGGCAAGGCCGCATCGGCAGTCACGCCGCACGACATGAACATTGACGGCATGGCTAGCCCCAAGAACGGCACCGTAAAGACCCTCGTGCTCAAAGTAAAGTGGGAGGGAACGCCATCTCAGCCCATAGCACCCACAAGCCAAGTCGCCAAGAAGTTCAGCGAAACCGGGACTGACGCTCAAAACGTCAGCGTCAAAGAATATTACGCCCAGCAATCATACAACCAGCTAATAATGAACGCCGATGTTTACCCAACCGGATCGGAAGACGCGGCTTACCAATTAGATACTAACCCGCAATGGTCTGGTTCCTTAGTCTATTTGACGACCACCCAGGCAAAGCAGTTACTGACGCTCGCTAATCCAGACGTGAACTTTGCCGAATACGATGCAGATAACAATGGCTATGTCGATTCATTGGCTATCGTTTACCAACGCTTCGCCAGCAACTGGACAAGCCGCGAGCACGTCGGCTTTCTACCCAGCGGACCGTTCTACGAGGCTGATTTCACAAAAGATGGTAAGAAGATACTCCGCGGGGCATTTCTGGACTACACATCATTCGCGGGATATAGCGACGCTTCATACCCGTGGTGGGAATACACGCCGCACCACGAAATAGGCCACATACTAGGCCTCCCCGACCTCTACGACTACGGCGGTGATTATGCGGGCAGAGTTAGCCTTGGCCCTGACGGCGATGAAAGCAGCGGTAACGGCTTTTGGAGCATGATGGCTGCGGGATCTTATGTCCTGCCGGCTGCTAACCTCGGCGGCCCGCTTAAGTACTGCCTTGGCTGGACTAACGCCGATATGATCACCGGCAACCTGAAAGATTTCCGCCTCGGCCCAACGAATAGCAGCTCTGCTAACGTCCGCCGCGTCTGGCGCAACGGCGAGGAAAGCCAGGAGTACTTCATACTTGAAAACGACAACATCAGCCACCAATACCTTTATTATCCGACTTACGTGCCTTCCGGCGACATTTACTCCAGCGCGCCCACCCTTTGCATCTTAAGTCCCGGCTTGCTCATCTGGCACGTTGACGAGCGCGTCTGGTATGAGGGAAATATCTTCAACGATATTGGAGAATGGGGCTTCGGATGCAACGACTACGAAGAGCGCAAGTTCATTGACCTTGAGGAAAGCAGCGCTTCGTATGCGCTGGACATGGGCGCAGACGGGATGATAATTGACGATGCGGATTACATGGGCGGCAAGTACGACCCGTGGACGGACGCTTACGCCAATGCGGGCCGCTTCGCCCCTGACACCACTCCCAAGTCCGACGCATACGTCCAGTTTGATGACACGCTTTCCTTTGCCACCGACGTAACAGTAAACAACATCCGACACGACGGGACGGATGCAATCATCGACGTTAGCATCGGCGCGGCATACCTGCACTTCCCCGAGCCTTCGCCGATGATTCTCACCGGCAGCGCGGACATCACTCCCGACGTGGTTGAAAACGCCCTTTCAATTAATTACTACGTGAACGACGTGCTCCAGATGAGCAAGACCGCAGCGCCCTGGGGCTTTGATTACGACACAAGCTCAATGAGCTTCGGCAACGTTTCGGTGCGCGCGGTTGCCGAAGGAACACTCCCCGAGCTTTCAACCGAGACTTTCCTATCCTACATAGTGGACAACACGCCGGGCGCATACCCCGTCGTCTATCATTTTGAGGGGACTAATGAGACGCTCCCGTTCTGGGCCAGCGACATAACCGGCGGCTTCAAGAAGCAGACCGGCGGCTATCTAAGCGCGTCATCGTTCGGCGTGTATGATTCCAACACGCCCAACTACCCCAACAGCCTAAAGTCGTTTGCTGTGCTCCCGAGGCTTACACTGCCCGGCCCCCCTGCGGACGCGCCGACACTGACCTTCAAGACGCACTACAACCTTGAAGAAGGCAAGGACTTCGCTTCGGTTTGGATCAGCAACGACAATTTCCAGACCGACTGGACGTTGCTCAACTTGCGCAGCGGCGACCCCGCGCAGCTAACCGGCTTCCAATCCGACTGGGTAAGCACTCATGTCAGGCTGTCTGGCTATGCGGGGCAGACCGTGAGCGTCGGCTTCATGCTGGAGACCGATAGCAGCGGGTGCGGCCAGAGCACCAGCATATCTGCGGGATGGTGGATTGACCAGATCGTAGTAGCAAGCGGCTGGGCCGAGAGCGTCCCGTTCATTACCAGCACCGGGATAGCGCAGCCTGCGAACTTCGGCGCGATTTACACTAAAACGTCGCTCACCGGAACCATCACCGCCGATAACAGCCCGGCCAAAGTGCATTACAACCTGATAACGAGCGGTGCGCCCATTTCCGGCGACCTCACAACAACGCCATTTGAACTGAACATTGACGTTTCGGGGCTTGGCAACCAGGCGGCGATGCTTGAGCTGCAGGCGCTTGACGACAACGAAGTCGGAAGCCCTGTGGTACAGATACCCGTGTACATATTCAACCTGCGCGGCGACGTCAACGGCGACAGGATAGTGAACACCCTTGACCGCGACGCGCTCATCCCGCTCTTGGGGCTGAAGACCACCGACGCGGGCTTTATGCCCTGGGCGGATGCGGACTTAAGCGGGCGCATTGACGAGGCCGACCTTGCAGCCATCGGGTATTTCTGGGGCAGCGCAATTTAGCCGACCCCCGCTGAGGGCGCACCGATAGTGGCTTCGTTGATATCATGCGCAGAAGCAGGCGCACGAGTTGAAACTTTGTGCAGCCGATTTATCTCTCCAACCCCTTGCGCATTCACGGCGGCTTCGCTACTATGCGAGTCGCACGGGGAAGGAGCCTTTGGTTCCCTTACTTCTCACTAACAGCCTATAGGCCATCAGCCAATTTTCGCATTTTGCGGGAATGCTGTTGCCTTCCCCAAGGTGGATTGTTATAAGGCTGCGAGTTTATTTTGGGCGCACAACCGGAAAGCATTGAATTCTTGAGGCGGATTCCTCCCCACTCCAGGGAGCTGGAAGAAGCCGTTCTTTCTGCGATATTGCAGGAGCCGGTTGACGCGATTCGCATAACCCTGGAGACGCTCACCCGCGACAGCTTCTACTACGAAGCCCACCAGGTCATCTGGGAAGCCGCCATCCACCTCCACAACCGCGGCGTACCCCCGACCCCCTTGCGCTCATCGCGCACCTGCGCGAGATGGAGCGCCTGGACGCCGCCGGAGGCGAAAGCTACATCTACCAAATCCTCGCCGCCGTCCCCAACGCCTCGGCGGTTGAAGCGCACACAACGATACTCCATGAGAAGGCGCTGCTGCGCAATCTCATAACCGAGTGCAACGAGATTATCCGCCGCGCCTACGAGCAGGGGCGCGATGTGCAGGAGCTGCTTGACCACGCCGAACGGCAGATACTCCAGCTAGACATGCGCATCTCGTCGGGGAAGTTCTCCGGCATTGACGACGCCATCCGCTCGTTCATGAACTCGTTTACCTACGAAGACGTCACGCTGCCTGACGGCACGGTTGAACAGCGGATGGTCAAAGGACGTGGCATCGCAACCGGCTACACTGACCTGGACCACACGCTCGGCGGCTTCAAGGCAGGCGACCTGGTTATCATCGCGGCGCGCCCGGGCGTCGGCAAGACTGCATTGCTCCTCAACTTCACGCACCGCATGGCGCTCGCGGGCAAGAAGGTTGGCTTCTTCTCAATGGAAATGGGCAAGGAGCAGCTCGCGATGCGCATGCTCGCCATGGCGTCAAGCATCCCCACCGAGCGCGTTGACCACGGCAACTTCAGCGTTGACGAGCTGTCGCGCCTGCACGCCGCTTACACGGAGCTTGCCGCGCTGCCCATTTACTTTGACGACACGTCGGTGCTCAACATACGCTCCCTGCGCAACCGCGCGCGAAGGCTAAAGCAGCAGGACAAACTTGATGTTTTGATGCTTGATTACCTGCAGCTAATGGACGGGATGCGCTTCAGCGGGGAATCTAACCGCGTGCAGGAAGTGTCGGACATTTCGCGCGAATGAAGCAGATTGCGCGCGAGCTGAAGATACCCTTCATCGCCTGCTCGCAGCTTTCGCGCCAGACGGAGCAGCGCCAGTCGCGCAGGCCGATGCTATCCGACCTCCGTGAAAGCGGGAGCATTGAGCAGGACGCGGACGTGGTGATGCTGCTTTACCGCGAGGATTACTACGAAAAGCAAAAGGGCGAATTTGTTGGCGGCTCATACGCGACGAAGGTTGAAGTGAACATCGCCAAGCACCGCAACGGCCCGACCAAGATGGAATATCTACCTACCTTCACCCGTTCACGCGGTTTGAAGATTGGACCCGCGATGACGCCGGTGCATCCGGCTACTAATGGAGGACGCCAGTTGAAAATTCTCGTCGTCGGCAACGGTGGCAGGGAATGCAGCGTCGCGTCTGCGCTGCTGCTTTCGCCCAAAGTCACCCGCTTGTATATAACGCCTGCCAACTTCGGCATCTGCGACCCCTTCGGGCGCGGCCGCGTGCGCCTGCAGGACATTCCTGCGAACGATATTGAGAGCCTGCTCGCCTTCGCGCTGGAAGAAGGCATCCACCTTACCTTCGTCGGCCCCGAAGCGCCGCTTGCGGACGGCATCGTCAACGCGTTCCGCGAGCAGGGCCTGCGCATTGTCGGCCCCGACCGCGAAGCTGCGCGCCTGGAGGCGGAGAAGAGCTACGCTAAAAACTTCATGCGCCAATACGGCATTCCAACCGCGGCGTCAGAGGCATTCACCGACTTCGGCGAAGCGAGCAGATTCCTGGAGCAGGTGAAGTATCCCACCGTCATAAAGGCCGACGGGCTGGCTGCGGGCAAAGGCGTGGTCATCTGCGAAACGCTGGAGTTCGCGCGCGAGACGCTTGAGCAGATGATGGTTGAGGACGTGTTCAAGGGCGCTGGGAAGAAGATCGCCAGTTGAGCAGTTCATCAGCGGCCCCGAGATCTCGTTTTTCTGCTTCTTTGACGGCAAGACGGCGGTTATGATGCCGCCCGCTTCCGACTACAAGCGCCTTAAAGATAGCGACAAAGGGCCAAACACCGGCGGTATGGGCTGCATGTGCCCCTCGCCGCATGCCACGCCCAAGCTCATTGACGAGTTCAAGCAAAAGATACTCGCGCCTTTTATGGACGGCTGCAACAAGGAGCAGCTTGACTACCGGGGCATCGTATACTTTGGCACGATGGCGACGCCGCAAGGAATGATGCTGCTTGAATTCAACGTGCGCTTCGGCGACCCTGAGACGCAGGCGCTGCTGCCGCTGCTGCAAGACGACTTGGTGGACATCCTCGTCGCGGTTGAAAGCGGCAAGCTTGACCGCGCGAAGTGCAACTTCAGCAACGAGGCGGCGGTGACGATAGTGATGGCCAGCGCCAACTACCCTTACGGCAGCTCGCCGCCCGCTGAGATTGATGGCCTTGGGCGCATTGACCAGATCAACGATGCCGACGAACCCTACCCCAACGGCACGATTTACCGCAGGCTTCCAATGGTAAGCGTGTGCTATGCGGGCGTGAGCAAGTCACGCATCTTCGCGCCGGAAACGCAGCCGGGCGAAGGAGTCGCAGGTGCTGTGGCGCGCGCGCTGCATCCCGGCGGCGAACGCGACGTGTTCATCGCCACCGGCGGGCGCGTTCTCTCGGTCACTGCTCGCGGGCGCGACTTATCCGAAGCACGAAGGCTCGCCTACGAAGCCGTCGGCAACATCCGCTTCACCGGCGCCCATTTCCGCACCGACATCGCGCTGTTGATATAGCCGCGCTAGGCCGCGAATGTTTCTAGGATAGCGATATAGGCTGGCGGCAAAGCGAAGTCGTGCGCGCCGGCGAGGATACGTGCCTGGTATGCTGCCTGCGGGACGCCACGGACATCGCCGTTGGGGTTAGAGTCAACATAGACGACGCAGGTTAGGCGCATTGCGCTGTCAAACTCCACTTCGTATTCCTCGCGGTGATACAGCCCTTTCGCAACACCTTCAAATCCGTCAAGCGCGCGCAGATGCTCTTCTGTGACCAGCCACACTCCGCCCCATACCTCGCTAGCCGCGTCAGGCACGATGTTAGCATAACCGCGCTCGTAGATGAGATAGCGCCAACCCTTTAGGCGCGCCTTGCCAACTGGCTTAGCGCCGGGCAGCGCTGCGCCATCTGCGCGAAGCTCAGGTTTGACCCGTATGCGAAGTAATAAGGCATGGGAGTATTGTAGCCTGCGCACGCCTGCCATCCGCGCCGCGTGTGCTAGAATCTATTGATGGCAATGGACATGAAAAAGCTGATGAAAGACCTGCAGAAGGTCCAGAACGAAATGCAGGAGCGCATGGCGCGCGCGCAGGAAGAACTCGCCACCGAGACCGTCGTAGGCTCGGCGGGAGGCGGCGTGGTGGAAATTGAGCTAAACGGCCACCGCGAGCTGGTGCGCGTGAGCATCAAGCCCGAAGCGCTCGCTGACGCGCAGGAAAGCGTGGAGAACCTGGAAGACCTCGTTTACGCAGCCCTCAACTCCGCGCTCACCCTTGCGCGGGAACTCAACGAGCGCAAGATGGGCGAGGTCACCGGCGGGATGGACATGGGCGCGCTTGGCGGCGCGATGCCGTTTGGCATGTAGCAATGCTGCCCGAATCCCTAAGCCAACTTGTGCAGCTCCTGTCCCAGCTTCCGGGCATCGGCCCGCGCAGCGCCCAGCGCATCGCGCTTTACCTCCTGGAACAGGACCCGCAGTTCACCTCGCAGCTCGCCGAGAGCATATCCGGCGCGGGCGCGAAGGTGAAGAAATGCCCCACCTGCGGCGGCTTCTCGGGCGGCGGGGAGTGCGACATATGTTCCGACAAGTCCCGGGACGCTGCGATGCTGTGCGTCGTGGCGGATCCGCTGGATATTTACCCAATTGAACGCACAGGCAGCTTTCGCGGGTATTACTTTGTGATCGGCGGGCTGATTGACCCGCTTAAAGGCAAGATGTTGAACAGCGAACGCCTTGACGAGCTGAAGGCGCGCATCGCAAAGTCGCGCGCAGGCGAGGCGTTGCTGGCGCTTGATTTCAGCTTTGAAGGCGAGGCTACTGCGACCGTTCTCGCAGAAGAGCTTGCAGGCATGGGAGTTAAGGTTACGCGGCCCGCGCGCGGGCTTCCCATCGGCGCCGAGATTGACTACGCCGACGAGGATACGCTTGCGCAAGCGCTGAAGTTTCGCCGCGAAATGGAGTAAGCAATGGCAGAAAAACGAGTGAAACCGTCCTGGCTACGGGTAAAGGCGCTGTCCACAGAAAAACGGGCGGAGATGGCCACGCTGCTTGCGGGGCTGCACACGGTGTGCGAAGAAGCCAACTGCCCCAACATCGGCGAATGCTTCGTGCGCGGCACAGCCACATTCATGATTCTCGGCGGGCTTTGTACGCGCTGCTGCCGCTTCTGCGCAGTGGCGCACGGGACTCCCGCGCCGCCCGACCCCGAAGAGCCATGCTGCGTCGCCCAAGCCGCGCATTCGCTTAAGCTCAAGCATGTCGTCGTCACCAGCGTTACGCGCGACGACCTTCCCGACGGCGGCGCCGAGCATTTCGCCGAAGTTATCAAGTCGCTGCATGCGCTTGACCCAAGGCCGACCGCCGAAGTGCTGGTGCCCGACTTCAAGGGGAACATGGCGGCGGTGGACGCGGTACTTGCGGCAAAACCCGAGATATTCAACCACAATGTGGAGACCGTGCCGAGGCTGTATTCGGAAGTGCGGCCGGACGCGGATTATGCGCGCTCACTAAGCGTGCTGGCGCATGCACACAAGCACGGCGGCGGCAAGTTGCTCGTGAAAAGCGGGCTCATGGTCGGCCTGAGCGAGACCTTTGAGGAAATCGTGGAGACGCTGCGTGACCTGCGCAAGGCGGGCGTGGACCTTGTGACCATCGGCCAGTACCTGCGCCCCACGATGGGCAAGCGGCATGTTGACGCTCTGCGCTACGTGAAGCCGGCGGAGTTTGAGGAACTGGCTGTTGAAGCGCGCAAGCTTGGTTTCAGGGGCGTTGCCAGCGCGCCGTTAGTGCGAAGCTCGTATCACGCGGAAGAGCAAATCATACCCAAGTAGGGGTTAGTCCAGGAAGGGGATGGGCCTTTCCGGCGGAGTTATGAACTTCGCGCGGCCCAGGTATCTTTGCAGCGGCTCAGGTATCGCCACATTGCCGTTTTCAAGCTGGTAATTTTCCAGCAGCGCGACCATCAACCTTGGCAGCGCAACTCCCGACGCATTGAGCATGTGCACAAACTCAGGCTTCGCTTTCTCATCGCGGCGGAAGCGCACGTTTCCGCGCCGCGCCTGAAAGTCGCCGGTCGTGGATGCAGAGCTGACCTCAAGCCACTCGTCGGTAACTGCGGCGTGAATCTCCAGGTCGTATGTCTTCGCCGACGAAAAGCCCATGTCGCCCGTGGGCAAGAGCGCGCGGCGGTAGGGAAGCCCCAGCATCTCAAGTATCTGCTCGGCCTCGGCGGTGATGTTCTCCAGCTCCGCCTGGCTGTCTTCGGGCGAGCAGATGGTGAATAACTCTACTTTCTCAAACTGGTGGACGCGGCGCAGGCCGCGCGTCTCGCGCCCGTAGTTGCCGCCTTCAACGCGCCAGCACGGCGAATACGCCACGAACTTGAGCGGCAGCGCGCCGTGGGGAATGATGCAGTCGCCGAAGTAGTAGCACAGCGCGACTTCGCTCGTGCCGATGAGGTAAAAGTCGGCGTCGCCCACTGTGCTCCCGCTCATTTCTTCCAGCGGGACGTAAACGTGATACATCTCGCTCTTGAACTTCGGGAGGTGGCCCGCGCCGAACGCCGCTTTGGAATTCACCATGAACGGCGGCCGGACTTCGCGCCTGCCGTAACGCTCAATGTGCACGTCCAGCATCATGTTGATGAGCGCGCGCTCAAGCTGCGCACCCATCCCGACGAAGAACTGGAAGCCTGCGCCGGTCACGCGCCGTGCGGCGTCAAAGTCAATGAGGTTCAGGCTCGTGGCAAGCTCAACGTGGTCGCGCGCCTTGAACGTGAAGCGCTTTGGCTGGCCCCGATACTTCACGATTTGCTTGTCCTTCTCACCGCCCTCGGGCACGCTGGGGTCGGGAAGGTTTGGGAGCTGCGAAAGCAGCTTTACGCGCTCGTCCTGTATCGCTCCGAAGCGCGCCTCCACGATTTCTATGTTCGCATTCACAGTCTTGACGAAGCCCTTGCGCTCCTCGGCAGCCTCGGCCTCGCCTGCCTTCAGCAGCTTGCCGATTTCCTTGCTCTCCTCATTGCGCTGTTGGCGCAGTTCGTCAAGCTTGGTTTGCACCTTGCGCTCTTCCCCGTCCAACTCAAGTATCTTGTCCACGATCTCGGGTAGCTCGCGCCCGCGCGCAGCCAGCCGCGCCTTAATGGCGGCAGGATTCTCGCGCAGGAGTTTGCGGTCAAGCATCAATGTATCCCAGGATGTCGCCCTCTTTCACGAGGCCTTCATCCACAATGATTTCAGCCAGCACGCCCTCGGCTTCCGCCTCAAATACGACGGTCGCCTTGTCGGCTTCCACCTCGTAAAGCTCGTCGCCGATATTCACGCGGCTTCCTGGCTCCACGAGCCACGCGCCGAAGTGAATCTCTTCGCTCTTCATGCCTAGGGGTGAAAGGGTGATGGGTATGCGGCTCACGATGGTATCCACCGGCGGCTTAAGCGCCCTGGGCGGCCGCCTTTGCGCGCGCATGCTTGCGCACGGATTCGACGATAGAGTCGGTCGTTGTGCCGGGGCCCATGACATCTGCGACGCCCAGCTTGCGCAGGCGCTCCGCATCCGCATCGGGGATTATCCCGCCGACCATCACCGCGATGTCCAGCGCGTCCTTCTCGCGCAGGAGTTCCATCACGCGCGGCACTAGCGTCATGTGCGCGCCAGAGAGCACCGAGATGGCGCAGACGTCGGCGTCTTCCTGCAGGCAGGTGTTGACGATGGCCTCGGGGGTTTGGTGCAGGCCGGTGTAGATTACCTCCATGCCTGCATCGCGCAGCGCCCGGGCGATGACGCGCGCGCCACGGTCGTGCCCGTCCAGGCCGGGCTTGGCGACAACAACACGAATTATTCTCGTATCCATAACGAATCGTGATTATACCACTGGGGGAAGTGGTTGCTTACCCAACCGTAGGCCGTGGCTTCAGCCCGCCGCAGCCTCAGCGAAGGAGGGTTAAGGATTGGGGTGAGAGAGAGCAACGGTTTCATCTATTACGCCTAGTTGACAGGCGGAACGACGTAGTTCAAAATGTAATGGATCAATTCCCAAGAGGGGGGAATAATGTATAAGTCGCTCGCTATACTGGTAATCATATGCTTGGCTTCTTTCCTTGTAGCCGCCTGTGGAGGCGGAGGGGGAGGCACGCCAAATCCCACACCACCAATCGTGCCGGACGATAACGACCAGCCGATTACGCCGCCAACGAACTACTGGGGCAATCCGTTTCTTGGCACTTGGCATCTACATCTGCGCGGCGGTAATAATGGCTGGCTAGACAAATATCCAGAGGATTATCACGGCTACCCGTTAACGGCTAATGCAGAGATAACTTACACTGCATCAGGCATGAGAGTTTCTGTCTCGTCTGAACTTGCCGACGCATGGGGGAGGTCTTCAACCACTATGGTTCATAACGAGGACATAGAAGACAAAGTAGGACCTTATAAGCCGGACCAGTTACGGTACCCTGGGATCTTCACATATGGGCCTCCGATGCCCGGAGACGAACAGCATAAGGATTTGATAATGCGCTGGTTTGACGCGCCTGTCCCAATCGGGACAGACATGGACCCATGGCTAGTCTATCCCGAACACTTCCAGCCCTTACAATGGGATGAGGCAATTGGCTTCTGGTTCGCTATCCCGCCAACAAACGGGACGACGTACTCATATGTAATCATCTACTTAGCCCATAAAGTATGAGCTCGCTACTTCAAACAGTAGATCTCATTGACCGCGACTTCTGCAAGGAACTTGAATATGTCAGCATAATAGCTGGGAGGGAGTGATGGAGAGTACCGACGCTTTAGACGTAGCTGAGATTAAGGTCGTTTCGACAGCAGGAGTCGACCGCCAGATAGCGGTCGAGCTAGTGCAAGCACTTCAGCCTTATGTACCAGAACTAAACTATCAGTCTCAATATCAAAAAAGCCTAACTCCTGTAGAACCTTGGATTGAGTTGATACTATCTGTATCCATTTGGAAGGCCTGCTTCTACGTTTTCGCGGTTAGCGCTTCTGCCGCGTTAGGAAAGCAACTCGGCCCGAGATTAGGGGATGCAATCCCCGCTGTGGTCAGCGCACTAAAGTCAGCATATTTGAAAGCTAAAGAGAAGGTTAATAACCCGAGAGTGGCTATCTGCATCCCAAATCCAAGCCGGTATTTCTCAACGCGCTTAATACTTGATATCGAGAGCGAGAAGTCTATCGACCAGTTAATCTGGTTTGTTCTTACTGCCGAAGGTATTGACCGTGCTACTTCTGCCACGAGAGAAGGAGAACCTTGTTCCTCTGTCCGTTACGTGATTATTTCAGAAGACAATTTCATCCTCTACTGGCCTACGATTATAAACAGTAATACAGGTTTTAGAACACAGAGCTTTGACGCACAAGGTCACCCAATTAATACTCCACAAGATGTGACCATAGGCGAGTTCAATAAAGCAACTCGAGGTTCAATGCGCGATGAAGAAGTTAAGCTCTAGTTCATTGACGGGCTTTATTGCCCTGCTTTTGGACGCTGCTCCATATCGGAGGGAATGTTGAAAACCGTACACTGCGTTAATGAAACTTATATTTCTTTCATCTCGGTCGATGAGAAACGAGGGAAAGAAGTAATGCCAGAGGAGAGCTTTGACCATCAGTTTTTCAGCGCCGATGAGTTCTTTAGGACCATCCGCTATACAGACAAACCGGTAGTGCAGGATACAGAGGAAAATAAAGAGTTGAACGAGAAGCTACGGGTACTCGGTGAACGACTGAGGGAGAAGCTAGGCAAAGCGCCTTTCATGATTGATTATGACCACCAGTGGTATGACGACAAAGGGAACACTAGAACATCTCCTGCAGAGGCCAAGAAGCAATGGTGGTCTGCTTTCTGGCTCGGAATACTAACGGGGATTATCTTGGGTTATATTGTCCCCTGGATAGTGAAGGGTTTGCTGGCACTTTCCACTAGATAAGAGCCGGATTTCTTCCTTCGCCAAGGCTACGGAGGATAAATGCGCCTGGCGTACTCGGGATTAATCGTCATCCCCAAGCGGGAGCTTGGCAGCCTTTGTATCTTCCCCGGTAAACGTCTTTACCCTCGCGAAGGTTTCTTCAAGGCGCTTGCGGTAGTAGGGGAGATTGGCGTCGGGATGCGCGGAGTCGTAGTCGGCGACGTGCTTGGCGGTTTCGTAAGCCTTGACCTTGTGCGTCTCGCCCGTTATGTAATAAGTCACCGGGTCGCCGGGCTTGTAGCGCGTGGGATAGCGCAGCGCCACCTCGTATTGCGCCTGGCGGTTGCGGCGCGTCGTCTCCAGCTTCTTTTGATACGACGGCAGCGAGTCCACGAGTATCTCCGTCTTCGCCAGCTCGCGCACGGTGAACTTGCCCTCGGCGAGTTTCTTTTCATAGCGCCGGTATAGCGCACCCAGCGCATTCCCACCCTCGCCCTGCAGCATCAGCCGTATCGCGTCTTCAATGAACGCGCGCAGGAACGGCTCCAGCCCGCGCGACTTCAGGCCGCTGCCCTTTATCGTCACGCGCCCACCGGGCTCAAGCAGCGCGTAGTTCTTCACCTTGTAAGAAAGCATTGCCTCATAGACGCCCGACAGCTCCACGGTCACGCCTTCGGGCATCTGCGCGTTGGCAAGCTCCACGAGCTTGTCGTGGCCTTCCTTGCTGCGATACTGCGGCGGCGGCTGAAGGTAGATGCCGTCGGTGTCTATTTCAATGAGCGTGCATCCGTGCTCGGTGAGCACGTCGGCCATCTTCTTCACGGTTTCCTGCCCCACCTGCGCGACGCGCTCGGCGGCGTTCATGTCGGCGAAGTTCATGCGGCCGGTGCCGAGGTAGCCGTAGAAGCTGTTGATGATGATTTTGAACGTTCCCTGCTGCGCATCAAGCTTGCGGTGCAAGCCCTTGTCTGTGACGGTGCGCAAGCGGTGCTTTATCTCAAGGCGGCGCTTGAGCAGCTCACGCAGTATTTTTTCAAACACGCCAAGACGGTCGGATTGCGGGAAGATCCCTTGCGTGAGCAGCAGCGACGGGTAGAGGCTCGCGACGTCAAGGTTGATGACGGGCTTGATGATGCCGGTGGCGCGCACGTCGGTGTAGCCGCCGGCGTAGCTTCGCCCCTCCACGGGATACGGTATCGCCATGCGCTGGCGGTAGTATTCGCGCAGCAGCAGCGAGTTTATCTTCGTCGCGTTGCCTTTGATCACGCTGTCTTCTAGGCTGTAGGGGAGCATCTGCGACAAGTGGAAGAAGTTGGGGATGAGCGCGCCCAGCACGTCGGCGGTTTCGCGCAGCGCATCCTCCAGGCTTTTCGCCTCGCGCTGCGTCTCGCGCACGCCGAGGAAGTTCGCAATGTAGGGCAGCTCGTAGCTGTCCATCTCACGGCGGAAGATGTCGTAGTTTTGCGCCAGTATCCACGTGTCAAGCATGCTCCTGCCGAACACGCGCACGCGGGGAAACTCCAGGCGGCGCTCGGCGAGAGGCATGACGTAGCGCTCAACGATGGCTGCGCGCCCGCCGCGCCCGATGTTGAAAGCAACCTTGCGCGATTTCGCGCGCGCGGCGAGGAAGGGCATTAGCTGCTTGTAGAGCTGATGGCCGCAGATGACGTCGGGATCGTATTCGGTGATGAGCGCAACCAGCGCGGTGAGCATTGCGGCTTCATCATCGCCGCTGATTAGCTTCACCTTATCGCCAAGCAGCACGCCAAGCTCAAGGATAGTGTGTTCCTTGTTGGTGGCGTCGGCAATTTCGGCAGGCACATTCATGCGCGCCGCCAGGCACATCACGCGCACGTCCTCCCACTCCATTCCCTTGTAGTGCGTCACGCCGGACGCGACCATGAACTGGTGCGCAAATTCGCGGATTTCGTAGAACGGCTCTTCAAGGAAGTCGTCTCTATGCGCGCGGTAGTAGCCGTTAATGCTGCGCACCGCCACGTCATATTCACCGCAAGTGTTGAAGCGCGCGAGCATGCGCAAGCCTGTGTCTCCAATGAGCTCCGTAACTTCGCAATCAACACCTGCTTGTTTCAATATCTCGCGGGAAATCAATGTAGAGATAAGGCTGGAACGCGCGCTCTTCCTCGCGCACATGGTCGCCGTCGCGGATGTAAATGAGAGTGCGGCATGTAGAAGCGTCGTGGTCAACGCCGACGACATGCTGCGTGCCGTCCGCGCCATACAGAAGCTCGTTTAATTCATCAGCGGGCATCTTCCAACAATTCCTCGCGGACAGGGAAATGAATGGTGGACGGCGCATCGCTTCCAAGCGACACTCTTATCTTCACCGGCTTTCCAAGCGCGGCGAGCGTCGGATTCATTTCAAAGCGCGGGTAGTTGCTCGCGGCCAGGTCAATCCTGATGCTGTGCCCTGCGTTGAAGACGTATGCGATACTGCCGAGGTCAACTTGCACCGTGTAGCTTTTGCCAGCGAGTATCTTGCGCGGCTTGGTATACGGCGCTGGCAGCGACATGCGCGCCGATGCGTCCAGGACGAGGAAGGAAGTCCCGTCGGGATACACGTCGCACAAGCGCATCGAGATATCGGCATCGGACGCTTCGGTTGCTAGCGTGAGTTGCGCTTTCACAGCGCCAGCCACCGGCATGGGCTTGCTTATCGCAGAGCTGGTAAACGAAATGACGCCTTCGCCGTCCTCCAGTGATTGCTGGTCGGCGGGACCAGCGGTGATGGTCAGGTTGCGCCCGCCTCGCGTGCGCACCGGGGCGCTGGGGTCAAAGCGCAGACTGACGGTATGTTCGCGCTTATCGGGCAATAAAGGAAGCAGCGCGCCTTCAGGGGCAAGGAACAGCACCGCCTCTTGCGACTTTTGCGGGAACGCGCCAGCGGTAACCCAGAAGTTTCCAACGGGGTCTTCTTCCGCTTTCGCCAGGTTTCCCAGAACGTAATACTGCGCCGCGGGATAGCCGCCGTTGAAGATGTTGTCTTCGCCCTTCATGTAGTGGTCAAAGAAGAGAATGACGTCGGGGATGAAATCGCGCGCGGCATTCGCAGGAAGCTGCACCTCGCCTGTCGCAGCGCCGAACATCGTCAAGTGCGACCACGGCCCCATCATTAGGTAAGTGTCGCTTGCATCCTTGTTAACGGCGGTCTTGCGGCGGATGTTGTATCCGCGAAGCGTCCCTTCGGCGAAGGTGTCATACCACCCGCCGATGTAAATCGCAGGCGGGAACTTCACCTTGCTGCGAATGCCCAAGTCCAGCGTTTCCCAGTAGCTGTCGTAGAACGGGTGCTCCTTCATCGTTTTCAAGTTGAGTTCGTCCCAATCGTTGGAGTTGAGCCATTCCTCAACTTGCTCTTTGCGCAGGACACCGCCGGGATATGCAGCGTCGTGATACAGGCTAGTAGCCGCGGCGATGATGACTTGCGCCTTCAAGTGCGGCGGGGCCGCACCCGCCATGAGGTTTTGCGCGATGCCCATCGCCGATGCGCCGATGCTCCCCACCGAGCCGTCGCACCAAGGCTGGCGCGCGGCCCATTCCACAGTGTCGTAGCCGTCGCACAATGTGCACCAGCCGTCGTTAACGAACGCCATCGCTTCGCCGCCCGACTCGTTCCTGCCGCGCACGTCTTGTATGACGACGGCGTAGTCTTCGCGCGCGAGGGCGGCGTAGTCCATTGAGCTTTCGCGGCCGTAAGGCGTGCGGATGATTATCGCGGGATACTTGCCCTCTTTCTCCGGCAGCGCGACCGTCGCAATAAGCTCCACTTTGTCGCGCATGGGAATGCGCACCGCTTCCTGCATCCGCAGCGCATACTCAAGCTTGAACTCAACGAGCCTCGCATCGCCCGGCTTGACCGGCTTCGCCTCGTTGAGCTCCGGCAGCGTTGGGAACTGGCCGGCGAACTTCGCCTTGCCCGACGCTTCATTCTTGTAAACGGGATCGAAAGTGAAAACGTAATATGCGTCGGCAAGCGGGGCATCTTTGGGGATGACGAGCCTGAACGCGCCGAGGTTGTCTGTGACTGTGCGGATTACTGGGTGGATTGCGGCTTTGCGCGTGGCGCGGCGGGCAGCGTCAACCGGCACTGCTCCAACCGAGATGCGCGCCAGGGGCTTACCGCTAATGGATGAAACGACCTTACCCCGAATTTCGTCTTTGGGCCCGTTTGCGCTTTGGCATGCGTTAAGCGCTGCAGCAAGCGCGCAGGCAAATGCGATAATCAGCAGCCGCTTCCCAATGGCTATTCTCATTTCATTTCAAACAGGCAGTAGGATAATTCAGGATTCATGCTCGCGCACATGCTCTCTTCGGCGCTAAAGCGCGAGTTGCCGGAAACGAGCATCGCCGCCGTCACAAAGCCGCTAATGAAAGCGCAGCTTTGCCTCCCAAGGCCGTCAATGACGAATGGTGACCGGCGGACTTTGAACACCTTGCCGCCGCCTATCTCCTCAACTTCGGTGGTTATACCGGGAAACACATGATGCAGGCGCTTCAGCGCGCCGGAAAGCGCTGCGGGGAACCTAAGCTTGAGCATCTTCTTTTCCACACAGGCAATCTCCGAAAACGCCGCTTCGCCGGCGAACCATACGATATCCTTGTAGAACTCGCTGCAAATGAGATCGGCAAGCAGCTCCTTCACCGGAAGCTCCGAAAGCACCGGCGCACCCTTCGTCCTCTCCAGCATCGCCACGCTCACCCTATGCCTCTCCTCTAACTCGCGGCAAAGCCCCACGTCAAAGCGCGACAGCGCCAGCCACAGCGAGTAGTAGACCAACGGCGCGATGCGGGATGTAGACTCCACGCCCATATTCTAGCAGAGCGCGCACCTTGTCAACGCTATTGCGCGCGCGACGCGCCGATTGCTGTGCAGTTAAGCCAAAGGGACGCGCGACCAATGCTGGCCGAACGTCCCTTTAGTGTTCTAGTTCGAGATTAAGTTTGGACTACTTAACCCTAGCCACCAGGAGTTGGCGTGGGAGGAGCAGGAGTTGGAGGAGCGGCTTCGCCACCCTCGCCTTGCTCGCCAGTTTCGCCTGTAGCGCCGGTGTCACCAGTCGCGCCCTCGGCACCTTCAGCTCCAGCAGCACCGGTCGCTCCGGTTGCGCCAGGCTCTCCAGGAGCGCCAGCGGGACCAGGAGTGGAAGGCTGCTCAACGATTGTAGTTGTGGTGGTGTCTGCGGGCTTCGGGCAAGAAGTTGCCATGAGAACCACGCCGATCAGCAAGCCGACCAGAATCAAAACGGTTAAAAGTCTCTTCATTTACGACTCCCTCGAAATTTCAAAGTTTCCGGCGACAACAAGCTACCGGCGATACGATGTAATCATACTCCGTTTGCCGTGGTTAGGCAATCAGCGCAGGCAAGATGGTAACCGCAAAGCTCAATGGCTTATGAAGCGGTCACTCGGAGAGCGTTTGCTCCAGGAACAGTGAGAGTTTGCCTTAGCCCGTATCGCCTAGACTGCTAGCCACCCTCGCCAGGTGCGGGTGCGGGAGGAGCAGGAGCTGGGGGAGCTTCTTCGCCACCCTCTGCGGGAGGAGCAGCTTCGCCGCCCTCGGCAGGAGGAGCAGGCTCAGTACCATCAGGCGCGGCACCCGAAGGAGTATTCTCGGGGATTGCGCTCTCGCTCGGCTGTAGCGGGGGCATGGTCGGCTCGTTGGTGACCGTGCCGCCGGCGCCGGGAGCTTCAGACTTCGGGCACGAAGTAATTGCAAGGATCATGCCAAGGAGCAAGCCCAGCACGATCAAAATGGAGATAACCCTTCTCATTTAGCGACTCCTTCTTTAAATTCAAAGTTACCGACGGCGATGCCATCGGAGGTCGGCGGGGATTATACCCCTAACTTAGCTCTAAGGCAATTCCCTAGGCGTCAAGCAGTTTGGAGGGGTCAGTCTCTTCTGTCAGCTTATGGGCTATGCAATGAGCCCAGTATATCTGCAGGCCGCAGTCGCGGGTTAGGTGCTCCACTATTGCGCTAAAGGAGATTGCAGGTGGAACCTGGGCCTGGAGCATCGCCGCCCAGTCGGCGACAGATTTGCCAGTGGCAGCTGCCACTTCTGTGTTGTCGGCAAGTGTTCTTCGCTTACGGGACATTGTGCGCCGCTAGAACGGCACTTGATTATACCGCATGGGCGTTCAACGCCACCCGTCAGAAGGAATACGAAGGAGAAAAAGCGGAAGACGGGATTCGAACCCGCGACCCCCACCTTGGCAAGGTGATGTTCTACCACTGAACTACTTCCGCGAGGCGCATTACTATAGGGAATACCCCCCAACGCTGTCAAGCGCAAAGGGGTGCCGCGAAGGCGAAAGGATGAGAAGGCTGCCTGCTGCAGTATGGGGGTCTTGCAGGCAGCCTTCTCTGAGGCAATGTTAGCGGACGAACTGTGAGTAATCCAGCGCCGCAAGCGACTTGTAGCGCAACCAACGGCGGCGCACTGAGACTTCCGCCTCGGCGATCAGCTTCTCGCCTTCTTCGGGGAATTCACGAAGCAGCCGTTTGAAGCGGTTTTCCTTCATTGCGTAATCGCGGAAGGTGAACTTCGGCTCGTCCATGTCCAATTGGAGAGGGTTCTTGCCCTCTTCAATCAGGCGCGGGTCGTAACGGTATATCGGCCAGTAGCCCGAGGCAACAGCGAGCTTGCCTTCTTCCTCTACCTTCTGGAGCGGGAAGCCATGCTCAATGCAGTGGCTATAAGCGATAACCAGCGATGTGCCGGGGAAGCTCTCGGCTTCCAGCATCGCGCGCACGGTCTGACCCGGCTTGGCGGAGTAGCAGATGGTCGCGATGTACGCGGAGTTGTATGCCATCCCCATCATGCCAAGGTCTTTCTTGCCGGTCTGCTTGCCTGCGCTGGCGAACTTCGCCACCGCGGACATCGGGGTCGCCTTGGAGCGCTGGCCGCCGGTGTTGGAGTAAACCTCGGTGTCAAGCACCAGCAGGTTCACGTCCGCGCCGGAAGCGAGGATGTGGTCAAGCCCGCCGTAGCCAATGTCGTAGCCCCAGCCGTCTCCACCGACGATCCACACTGACTTCTTCACGAAGTAAGGCAGCATCTCGTTCAAGTAAGCCAGGTTGCCCTTGCCCTTCGCATTCTCAATCTCACCGGCGATGGCAATGGCCAATTCCTGGTTCTCTTCAATCGCTTTCGGGTCGGCAGCCTGCTCGGCGAGAGTGTGCAGCTTCGCCAGGCGGTCTTTGATGCCGCCGGGGAAGGCTGAGTCAGCGAGGGCTGCTTCGCGCATCGCATACGCCTTGTCGTGCAGGGCGTCCACCGCGAGGCGCATTCCGTAGCCAAACTCGGCGTTGTCTTCAAACAAGGAGCTTGCCCATCCCGGGCCGCGCCCCTTCTCGTTCACGCAATATGGCGAGGTCGGCGCAGTACCGCCCCAAATGGAGGAGCAGCCGGTGGCGTTCGCCTGGAGCATCCTGTCACCGAAAAGCTGTGTCATCAGCTTCGTGTATGGCGTTTCGCCGCAGCCTGCGCAAGCGCCGCTGAACTCAAGCAGCGGGCGCTTGAACTGGCTGCCCTTGACAGTGTTGATCTTGATGAACTTGGCATCGGTTTCCGGCAGGCGCATGAATTCCTTATGGCTCACTTTGAGGTCGTCAATGGCCTCGTTTTTGAGCACCATCATGAGCGCTTTGCGGCCGGTCTTTTCCTTGTTCACCTTTTCCGCGCCGGGGCAGGTCACTGCGCAGGCCTCGCAGCCTGTGCAGTCCTCGGGGAACACCTGGATGTGGAACATGTCGTCCTCGGCAGCCGCTTTGTCCCTGTAGGGCACTGCCGCCCACTTCTCTGCGGGCAGCTTGATGTCGCCCTTCTTGTAGATTTTCGGGCGGATTGCCGCGTGCGGGCAGACAAAGGAGCACAGGTTGCACTGGATGCAGAACTCGGGGTGCCACTGCGGCAGCTGCGTAGCTATGGAGCGCTTCTCATACTGCGCAGTCGCGGTGAGGAACGCGCCGTCGGGGGCCATCTTGGATACCGGCACGGTATCGCCTTCCTGGCGCATTACCGGCTTGATGACGTCGTCAAAGAACGCCGCCACCGCCGGTTCTTCAATCTCGGGATATTCAACATTAGGCCCTGATGCGGTAATCTTCGCGGGCACCGGAACGGGCACGACCATCTCCATTCCACGGCGGAATGCGGCGATGTTCTTCTCCACGACGTCCTTGCCCTTGGAGGAATAAGACTTGGTTATCGCGCCTTCAATAGCCTTCGTGTAAACGTCTTCGGGCAGCACGCCCGAAAGCTTGAAGAACGCAGCCTGCATAGTCGTGTTGATACGGCCGGGAAGCCCCAGCTCCTTCACGATTTCATAGGCGTTAATGCAGTAAACCTTGAGCTTCTTGGCGATGATGATTTCCTGCTCGTGGCGCGGCAGGCTGTCAAACAGCTCGTTTGCCGGGGTGTAGGTGTTGATGAGCAGGATAGCGCCGTCTTTGATGCCCCTGAGCATGTCAATGCGGCCGATGAAGCTCTCGGCGTGCACCGCCACGAAGTCGGGCTTGTCAATCAAGTAAGTTGACTTGATGGGCGCATCTGAGAAGCGCAGGTGGGAGCAGGTCACGCCGCCAGCCTTCTTGGAGTCGTATACAAAGTAGCCCTGGACGAACTTGTCGGTGTCTCCGCCCACGACCTTGATGGTGTTCTTGTTTGCGCCCACCGTGCCGTCGGAGCCCAGGCCATAGAACTTGGCGCGGTAAGTGCTCGCATGCTCGGTATCGCAGTCCATGCAGTAATCCAGCGACTTGTGCGACACGTCGTCGTTGATGCCCACTGTGAAGCCGGTAGCGGGGTTCTTGCTGTTGGCATGCGCAAAGACGGACTTCACCATCGGCGGCGTGAACTCCTTGGAGCTCAAGCCATAGCGCCCGCCGATGACAAGCGGCATTTCCTTAAACTTGCCGCCACGGTAGCCGTCCACCACCGCCGAGCTTACGTCCAGGAACAGCGGCTCGCCGTCTGCGCCTGGTTCCTTGGTGCGGTCCATGACCACGATGCGCTTGGTGGTCGCTGGCAGCGCCTCCAGCAGGTGCTTCACGCTGAAGGGGCGGTAGAGGCGGATCTTGATAAGGCCGCACTTCTGGCATTCCTTCTCGTGCATGTAATTCACGGTCTCTTCGGCAGTGTCCGCACCGCTGCCCATGATGACCATTACGGTCTCGGCGTCAGGCGCACCCACGTAGTCAAAGAGGTGGTACTGGCGGCCGGTCAGCTTGGCGAAGCGGTCGTATGCAGCCTGCACAATTTCGGGGCACTTGTCATAGAAGAGGTTCACCGACTCGCGGCCCTGGAAGTAAAGGTCGGGGTTTTGCGCCGTGCCGCGCATCGTCGGGTTCTCGGGCTTAAGTGCGCGCGCGCGGATGGCGACGATGTCTTCTTCGTCAATCATCTCGCGCATCGTGTCGTAGGGGACTTCCACGATTTTCTGAATCTCGTGGCTGGTCCTGAAGCCGTCAAACGAGTGAAGTAAGGGCACGCGGCTCTTCATTGTCGCCTGCTGCGCGCAAAGCGCGTTGTCCATGACTTCTTGCACGTTGGCCGACATGATCATGCCGAAGCCGGTGCTGCGGCAAGCCATGATGTCCGAGTGGTCGCCGAAGATGGACAGCGCCTGGCAGGACACCGAGCGCGCTGAGATGTGGAACACCGTGGGCGCAAGCTCGCCGGCGATCTTGAACATGTTGGGGATCATGAGCAACAAGCCCTGGGACGCCGTGTAGGTCGTCGCCAGCGCGCCAGCGGTCAGCGCGCCGTGGATGGAGCCTGATGCGCCGCCTTCGGATTGCAGCTCCACGACCGAGGGGATCTGGCCCCAGATGTTCTTGCGGCCGTGCGCCGAATACTCGTCGGCCAGCTCGCCCATGACCGACGACGGTGTAATCGGGTAAATCGCGATTACTTCGTTCGTCGCATGCGAGGTGTAGGCGGCCGCGGTGTTGCCGTCAATAGTTACGTGCTTTATTTCCATACATTCCTCCTGATCGCGAAGCGATGAGTGTTTATAAGGCGCTTCAAGCCACCGGCGTCCGAAGATGCGAAAGCAGCCGGCACGCGCCGGCTGGGAGCACACCGTTTCCCCGCGGATTCGTGATGCAGTTCACATTCGCGCCGCCGAGGGGTTGGCGCGGGGCTTCAGCAGGCCAATGATACCACAAGCGCGGGAGTTGGGGAATCAGATTTTCAGCGTTTCCAGCGCGGGGTTTCCATGTGAAGGGGAGCACATGGGGGGAGGTAGGTCGCGGGTCGTAGATGGAAGATGGGGTTCCACAGACTTGTAGGCGAAGCTTCAGCTCCGCTCTGGATTCTGGAATCTTCTGAAGGGTCGGGGGTTTATCCCCCGCCGTCTGGGATTTTCTGGCGGTGGCACATGCGTCCCGCTTGTGCATTAGACGCACAGCCGAGTCGGCTGTGCCACCATTAGAAGGCCGGAGGTACGGCTTTCCAGCCGTGCATTTTCGTAGTGAGGCAAGAATGCCTCACCTCCGACCGGAGTGGAGACTTTAGTCTCCACAAGAATAAGGTGTGTGGACTAAAGTCCACACTCCGGTTTTCCAGACGGCGGGGGACAAACCAGCCTGGGGCTGGTAAATCCCCAACCCTTCAAACCAGAGTCCAGATTCCCGAATCCAGAGCGGCGCTGGTCAGCACCGCGTACTCATAACGATTGTTAGACTGATTGGGTACGCCGGGCTCATAAGCCCGGCTGAGGAATCTCATGTAGGGCGACCACCCGTGGGCCGCCGTCTGTAGCTCGGAAGGAGCGGCGGGGCGCAGATGCCCGGCATACACCCAGATTCCAGAGCGGGACTGAAGTCTTGCCTACAAAGTAGGCATTGAAGCTGGGCTGTCTTCGCCAGTCGCTAATGCTTATGTCTGCTATAAATGAACTTTTCCATAGGTGCTTCTATCATCCATGAAAAGTCTGTTCTTTTGATAAAAAAGCTCCCACCGGAATCACGGCCAAGTGAGTAATCTACTTTACCGGCAGAATTGTAAAAATCGAGAAATGCGGCCACTCCTAAGTCGCCGTCAATCGGATACTCGCCTTTTCCTCTGATAATCAGACATGTCTCGCCGCGATTACCGACCAGCCTAATTTCGCGAGTGGTTATCGTCTCGGCGTCTATTATTCGCTCATAAGCCTGGGGCTGAATCATGTCAACTTGATTAGGCGTCTCTACGTGCGCCGTTTTGTAGAATAACAAATAGCATCCTGTCCAACCGAATAACGAGCCGATACTTGCGCCTATCAGTAAGCTTATTATCGAGTTATACCACTTCATAGCAGACCTCCAAGTTTCAGGTTTCTTGCGCTGCACGTAATTAGAAGAATCGCTTGAATAGCCAGCTCAAACAGGGAAGAACACAGGTATTTGATTCCTAACCGCATATGGGATCTCCCTCACATAGTGTTGACGGATTGCTTTGTAGAGTGTTCACCTGTACTTTCCATGAGCCGGGCTTCCTCCTTCGCGCAAGGCTTGGAGGATTCAGTTAGCCCGGCGTTCTCGTGTAGGATATTCTGATAGCTATGCAATACGCTATAATCCAGGGGCGCGCTGGAGGTATAAATGCTCACAATTAACGACGTGGAGAACTATAAGTTCGGTTCCGCTATGTTCGGCGTAAGCCGCGCGGATGTTGAAGAGTTCACCGCCAAAATGGTGGAGGCGCTTCAGGAGCACGTGGACGAGATTGAGCGCCTCAAGCGCAAGCTCGCCGAGTGCGAGGCGGATATCCAGCGCAACCGCGCCAATGAGGAAACGCTGCGAAACTCCATCATGCTCGCGCAGAAATCCCACGACGAAATCATCGCCAATGCGCGGCACGAGGCCGAGAATATCGTCAAGGAGGCGCGCCTGCAAAGCATTCGAGCTTAACTCGCGCGCGTCCGCAGTCGCCGCCGAGCGCGAGCGCTTTGAATACGAATTTTACGGGCTGCTAAGCGGCTTCATCCGCATGCTTGAGACCAAGAACCCCGCGCTTGCAACAAAGCCCCACGATGCGCCGTCACAGGCTGCACGTGCAAACGATGCGGCATCTCAACAAGCCGTGCCGCAGGCTGCACCGGGGCGCATCGCGTTTCCCGAAGAAAGCCCGCGCTAGAATTGAGTGCGTTTTAGGAGAATCTCATAATGGATAACAATCACACGCCAGTTTTCACGCCGCCGGTGGACACCCTCTACCAGATCTTGCACGAAGACACTGAAGTCCGCGAATACATTGAGCTGGCCGACGCCGCGATGGAAGCCATCGGCTACACGGAGCACGGCCTGCGGCATGTGACGCAGGTGGCGATAACCGCATACGAAGTGCTGTCAAAGCTTGGTTACAGCGTGGAGCAGGCGCAGCTTGCGAAGTGCGCCGGGCTGTTACACGACATCGGCAACCTCGTCGCGCGCGAAGACCACACGCGAAGCGGCGCCATGCTCGCCTACCCCATCCTGCGCCGCATCGGCTTCACGCCCTACCAGGCGGGGATGGTCATGGGCGCCGTAGGCAGCCATGAAGAGGAAGAAACGCCGCCGTTGCATCCTGTCTGTGCCGCCGTCATCATCGGCGACAAGGCCGATGTCCACCGCTCGCGCGTGCGCAGCTACTATCCCGACATCCACGACATCCACGACGACGTGAATTACGCGTGCGTGGAATCGGCGCTTATCGTTGACCGCGAGAAGAAGCTCATCACGCTTGACTTGAAGATTGACCTTGAGATTGCGTCAGTAATGGAATACTTCCAAATTTTCACGAGCAGGATGATGATGACCCGCGACGCAGTGCGCTATTTAGGCTGCGAGTTTCACCTGGTCGTGAACGGAACGGTGCTGGCTTAGCGGCTTTTCTTAGCGCGTTTAAGCTCCTTGAGTTCCTCTTCCAGCGCCTTGATCTTTTCGGTAAGCTCCGGCAGGCGATACGTCAGCGCAAGCACGCGCATGGCCTGCTGGTGCGGCCGCGCCGGGTATCCCGACACCTTGCTCTTTGGTGGAAGCGAGGAGAACACGGCGCTTTGGCCCGCGACCGTGCAGCCGTCGCCGATTTCCACGCCCCCCGCAACCCCGGCCTGCCCGCCGATGACGCACCACGAGCCGACGCTGCACCTGCCCGCGAAGCCGCATTGCGCCGCAATGAGCGTGTGCTCGCCGATGCGGACGTTGTGCGCTATCTGCACCAGGTTGTCTATCTTCGTGCCGCGCCCTATGCGCGTTTCCTCCATCGCGGCGCGGTCAACCGTGCAGCATGCGCCTATCTCCACATCGTCTTCCACTACGACAATGCCGACCTGGGGGAACTTGCGGTGGCCTTCGCGCGTGGAGACAAAGCCAAAGCCCTGCGAGCCGATGACCGTGCCTGCATTGATGATGCAGCGCGCGCCTATCTCGCATTTTTCAAGGACCATGACGCCGGGGTGCAGGCGCGTCTTCTCGCCGACCATCGCATCTTCGCCTATGAAGCAGCCAGCGCCGATGACAGCGCCAGCGCCGATGCGCGCGCCTTTGGAGATGGTTGCGAAGGGCCCAACGCTGACTCCTTTGCCCACCTTCGCCTCGGCATGAACAGACGCGTGCTCGCTAACCGTGGCCTTGTGCGGGCGCTCCTTTTGCTCAATGAACATCTCCATTACCATCACAAACGCGAGGCGCGGGTTGTCCACGATTATCGCGTTCGTGAAGCGCGGGGCAAGCTTGGCGGTCGTGATGACGAAGTCGGGCGATTGCTGGCCGCGCTCCAGAGGCTTTTCAACAAACGCGATGTGCCCTGCATGCGGGCTTTCAAGCGAGCAAAATCCCTTGACGGCAAGCGCACCGCCGCCCTTCACTTCGCCGCCGACAAACTTGGCAAGTTGTTCCAGCTTAACCGTCATAGCCTTACCCCGACAGACGCGAAAACTTCATCGCGGAAATCAGTGATGAGCTTGAGCTCGTAGATGTTCCTGAAGATATATGTGAGGCCGTATTCGTTCTTGTCCTTCAGCTGGTCCTCGGTGTATGCCTCCGCGGACAGGTAGAAGTCGGGCAGCACGTTTATCTGCCCGCGCACGATGGCGCTGTTTTCCTTGAAATCGTAGCCGAACTCGGCGAACGCGCTCCCCTTATACCTGAAGCCGATGCCTGCCTGCGGGCGCAGCTCAAATTCGCCGGGGAAGAACGTGCCGTGCCCCCAAATATCGGCGTATGGCAGCACGCGCACTCCCGCGCTGAAGTCCAGGCGCGCGCTCTCTTCGGGGCGGTTGAAGTCCACACGCCCGCTGGCGCTCAGGCGGTATTTCTCGGATTCCACAGTGAATACCAGCGACGCGTCCACGCCGACAATCTCCATTTCGGCACTCGCTACTGGCGATGCAATCGCGAGGTCGGGGGCAAACACCGTTTCCTTCTCCAGGTATTCGCAGATGAGGTTCTTCTTCGCCTTCACGAACGCGACGGGAAGCCCGCGCAAGCTTTCCATGTTTGCGCCAACGAAGCTGCCCACGTCCGAAAGCTGCATACTGAGCATCGTGCTTGAGCGAAGCTTCACGAAATAGCGCTCAATAGCCGGCTCTCCTGCGCGCGGCAGGAGCGTGACGATGGCTTTCGCCTCGGCGTCAGGGATAGCGAGCACCAGCGGGTCAAAGCCCGCGTACTCGCTGCGAAGCGCAAGCTCCGCGAGAAGTTCGCGCACAATCATTTTCTCCACCCACGCAGGATCGCTCACCGGTGTTCCCGCAAGCTTCGCCGACAGCGCGGCGCTTATCGCCTCGCGGTCTTGCGCGGAGATGGACGAGAGCAGCGGAGTGTCGCTAGGAAAGCGAAAGTCAACGGCTACGGACTCAAGCTTGTCCCCACTCATTGATATCGCCAGGCGCACGAGTGTGTGCTCCGCCGGGGTTATCGTGATGTCTTGCAGCTTCATCCCGCGCTTGTTTAGCACAAGGTCAAGGACGTTTCGCAGGGTTGAAGTGATTTGCCCCATGTTGGCTTCAAGGCGTTCCAAAGACGCGCCAAGCTGCTCCATTATCGCAAGCTGCAATGTCCGCGTGATTGCGTCGTTTATTTCAGCGGCGATGCTTTCGCCAGGTTGCGCGTCAACCCATTCAATCTCAAGCTCAACCGACGTGATTGCGCCTGGCGCGGATTCCTGCGCCGATGCGGGCGGTTGCAGGCATAGCAGCGCCGCTGCTGCGGCGATGGGGGCAAGCATAAGCCTGCTAAAACATGTTGCAGCTATTTCGCGCATTTAGCGATTTGAGACGCGCCGCCGGCTTTAGAACATTTCGCCGATGCCGAAGTGCAGGCGTGTCCCACCTTCGCGCAAGTCCCAGCCGAGGTCAAGGCGTATGGACCCTAGCCCCAGCGCAGGCACGCGGAAGCGAATGCCAAGCCCGGCGGTATAAGCGTCGACTGTATCGTTGAAGTCGTTGCCGACCATCGCCCAGTCGGTAAATATCACGCCGGTGAACGTCTTCTTCTTATCAAGCGGGAAGCGGTACTCCCCGTTGACCATCAGCATCTTGGTCCCTATCAGGTAATCTTCGGGGACGCCGCGCACTGTATTTACGCCGCCGACACGGAACTCTTCAAACACAGGCGTATCGCCGTCGGCGATGCCTACGCGGGCATGAAGGGCGATTGTGTTCTTGTCCATGTGCGGCACGAACAGCCTGCCGTCAACGATGTATTTGCGGAAATCAAAGTCGCCGCCGAAACCGGCGATCTGCGCAGAGCCGCTTAGGTAGGTTCCATCATGGGTCGTGAACACGTTGTCGCGCTCATCGTTGGTCATGCTCAGCGTCAAGCTTCGGTTCTGGCCGGTCTGCTGGAGACGCGCGCGGCGCACGGCGTCATAGTCCCTGAATGGGTCGCCCTTGAGTATCGTGTAGTCGTAATCCACAACGCCCAAGGCGACGCTGCCGGAAAGGGTGTCGCTGAAGTGGTGGCCGAAGGTGAAGTCGCCACCGGTGCTGTCAACGTCAATTTCGCTTTCGGCAGGCGAGCCTGGGTCGCGCTGCTGGCGGTAGTTGAGGTCAAATATGCTGGCGGAGATGAAGTTCATCGCGCTCAGATACGGGTCGGAATAGTTGACCTGGTAACCCGGGTTGTTCTCGCTGAACATGAGCTGGGCGGAGATGGATTTACCTTCGCCCATCAAGTTGCGTTCGCTGTATGAGAGAGTTCCTTGCAAGCCATTCGCCGTGGAGTAGCCCAAGCCCACTCCGGCCTGGCCGGTCGTGGTCTCAGTCACCTTGAACTTCACGATAATGTTGCCGCCGGTGGCGGCCGGCTCCATCGTCGGCTCAACCTGCTCAAAGATGCCGGTGTTGTAGAGGTCTTCAATCGACCTTTCAACATTCTCTTTGCGCAAGACTTCGCCCGCCTTGAGATGGCGGCCGACAATCATCTTGAGCAACGATGTCTTCGTCTTCTTGTTCCCCTCAAAGGTGATGTCCTCAATAATGCCCTCCGAGATTGTTATGTATACGGTCCCTGCGTCTTCTTCCAGCGTGCTAAGCGCGAACTCCTGGATATATGCGCCGACATAGCCCTGGTCAACATACAGCCCTAGGATGCCGTCGGTTATATCCCTCTCCAGCTGCATGAGGTTTGTAACCTCGCCGGGTTTTTGGGAGATCAACGCGCGAAGCTGCTCTGTTGGGAAAATGGCATTGCCCGTGAAGACAACGTCTTTGAAGACGGGATTTTCCAAGACCTTGATGAGCAAGATAGTCCTGCCCTCAAAGTAGTCAAGAGAAAGCTCCGGCGGTTCTTGGAAGAAGCCGGTGGCGTATAGCGCCTCGCTGTTATTGTTTAGCTCGGTCAGGACGTTGCCGGTAATCTCCTGTCCAGGCTTAATCGTCAGCACGTCTATCACGACGCTTTGGTCAAGGTTCACCAAGCCGGTGACTTGGATATTGTTAACAAGAACGCCTTGTGCGCGTGAAGGCGCAGCCGCCATGTTCATGGCTAGCGCAGCTAATAACGTTAGCGCCGTAAGTTTGTATAGGGATCTGATCACCATACCTCCCTCCAGGGAATCAAGTCTTGGTGATTATAGCAGCCCTGCTAGCTACTTCTCAAACTCTCTCTCCAAACTAGACAAAAGCGCCAAAGCGTCAAGCTCGGGCTCAGGCTTAGCCTTGGCCGGTTCGGCGGCATGTTCGAGCACTGCGGCGGAAGGTTCAACCGCAGGAGGCGCGGAAGCTGGAGTTTGAGGTTTTGAAGCTGGTTTCACAGGACGCGAAGCAGGCTTTCCGCTGCGCTTGGCGGATGAAACCGCCTTTGCCGGCGTTACAGCAGGCTCTGTTTGCGCAATTACGGTAGGAACGGCGTTTACAGGTGCAGGCACCGCTTCGGCGACGGTTGTTTCCTCTACAGCAGGTAGCCTCACGCCGGTATCTGTGGTTGCATACCTGAGCGCTGAAGTCGTGGGAACCATGCGCGCGACGCTAAGCGCGAGCAGCAGCACAACGCAAAGCAGCCCGGCGGCATATAAGTTGCGCAGAGCCTGGCGCTGCCTGGCCACTCTCGCCCCACGCAGAGTGTGGCGGATTTCGGCTTCCATGAGGTGAAGCTTGCGCTGAAGCGCTTCTTCGTCGGAGGCCGTTTCCACTTCCCGCCACCAGTGCGATAACCTGTTAAGCTTCTCTTTTTCCATACCAGTAAGCAGTGTATTATCGCCGGAAGCATCGTGAAGGTTAAACAAGCGGCTAGGTTTAGATACTGGCACAGGGGGGTTAAGCGTGACGGACGTCCGGCAGAAATTACCAGGACGGCTGTCCGGCCTAGCCTTTCCCCAGCCCGCCAATAGACTTCATGGCTAGGTCTATCAAATCTTCAAGAGGCATGCTGAGCCCTTTTGCTTTGTGCGCGGCGCACTCATCTTCCGACAGCGCCTTTCGTAAGCGGCTGTTTCCCTCTTCCAGAAGGCTGTGCCCTATCGGGTCAAGCGGATAGTTCATCGTTTTCACCTGGTTTTCAGCGCCGGTGAGGATGATTGCGGCTGCGCCCTGAAAGTCGGTTTCGGAGAGCATATGCCCGCTTACAACGAGAATCTCGGTTATTAGCGGCTGGTTTTTTATTTCCTTCGCGGTCTTCAACGCTTCAAGCAGGCAGCGCCGCGCTTCCTTCATCTTCTTTTGCTTAACGTAGACAGCTCCCAAGCTGTTCAGCGAATGCGCAATTCCCCAGACGCTGTTTATTTCCCGCTTTATCTGCAGGCTTTCTTTGTGCAGCCTTTCAGAAACATCGTAATGTCCCTGGCAGTAAGCAGTGAACCCCAGGTTTCCCAGACAGGCCGCAACTCCCCGCCGGTCGCCGATCTCTATCTTAATCTCTAGGCTCTCCCGGTAGAATTTTTCGGCATCCCAATAGTTCCATTGGCAATAGGCGCTATTGCCGAGGTTGTTCAGCGCAGAAGCAATGCCGTGGCGGTCTCCAAGCTCCTGCGTTATCTGCAGGCTCTCGCCATAAAGCCGGTCGGCTTCGGCGAAACGCGCCTGGTCAAATGCGATTATGCCTAAGTTGTTCAGAGACGCCGCTATGCCATGCCGGTTGCCGATGTCGCCGAAGAGCTGCATTGCTTCCTTGTGCAGCTTTTCCGCCAGTTGGAAGCTGCCTTGTTCGCGCGCCAGGACACCCAGGTCGTTTAGCCCGGTGGCGATTCCAAGGCGGTTTCCCCGGTTACGCTGGATTTCCAGCGCTTCTTCGTGCTGCTTCTGTGCCTCCTGGTAGCGCCCTTGATGCTTGGCGACCAGCCCCATGTTGCTCAGGCACTCCGCAATGCCTGACTGATTGCCGATTTCGCGGTAGATGGCGAGTCCTTCTTGGCAGAGTTTCGCCGCTTCTGCATAACGCCCC
This sequence comes from uncultured bacterium, assembly GCA_963749125.1. Lineage (GTDB taxonomy): Bacteria > 4484-113 > 4484-113 > 4484-113 > 4484-113 > JBBIJQ01. Next base: position 185,056 of record CAVVLL010000011.1, on the reverse strand, counting down.
TGGCTTTGGGCGATTAGCCCGAGGCTGTATAGGCAATCCGCCTGCGGCTCCTTGTCTCCCGCAACCCTTGAATACCGCAGCGCTTCCTCCGCAGCCTTAGCGGATTCATCGTATTGGCCTAGCCGGTGCAGGAATGCCGACAATCCGATGAGCGAATACTCTTTTAGCGGCACATCGGGCAGCAGGTCGGAGACTTGCGTGAGTTTTGCATACCAGGCGAGGCCTTCCTGATACCTGCTGCCAAGATCAAGAAACCTGAACATATACTTTGCAAACGGCAGCAGCAGGCTTGGTTCCCTGCGCCTTATCGCCGCGCTCAAGGCGCGATAAGCGTTTTCCACGTCAACTTCAAGAAGGCTATATGCCTCAAGCTGGCCTTCGCCTTCAAGCTTAGCGCCTTCGCGCCCGGTAAGCTCTGAGAAGTAGCGTGCATGCCCGCGTGCGATGCGCTTGGATTGGTCCGACTCGCAGAACTTCTCCACGGCGTAAACCTTCATCGCGGCATCGCGCACGAAGTAACGCGTCCTACCGAGCACTTCGCGCGTAAACAGCCATCCCTTGTCGCAGAGTTGACTGAGAAGTACCCTTAAGTCGCCCTTGACGCTTGCCACAGACGCCAGCGCATCGAAGAAAAATCCCCCCTTGAATGCTGATACCGCAAGGAGCACTTCCGCCTGGTCTTCCGCAAGCATGCTGTATGACCAGTCAAGCGACGCGCGAATACTCCTTTGTCGTTCAGGGACGTCGGCCATTCTCGCCGTGAGGCTTACTTGCTTACCAACTTCGTCAAGCAACTCCGGCAGCGTCAGGCTGTCCACCCAACCGGCCGCCATCTCTATCGCCAGCGGAACTCCGTCCAGCCTCGAGCATAGCTTATCCACCAGCGCGAGGTTGTTTTCGGTAAGATCGAAATCGCGCTTCACGAGTATCGCGCGGTCAAGGAACAACTCCACCGATTCGGAGAGCGCCGTGTCCTTGGCGCTAAACATCTGCTCCCGCTCTCCGGTACTATTGACGGCGGGCGCGCCGTTTTGAATGCTGCGCTCGCTTAAAGCGCCGTCGTTCCCCGGCATCACTTCGCGCCCGGTTATCTTCGTGGGCAGCGGGTCCAGCGCATAAACGACTTCGCCCGACAGCCGCAGCGGCTCGCGCGAGGTTACGAGGATGTTGATTTTCGGCGCAACCTTAAGGATCTCGGCTATCAGCTCTTTGCTCTGCATCATGTGCTCGAAGTTATCGAACGAAACGAGCATGTTTTTCTTGCGCAGAAAATCAATGAGCTGGACTTGAGGGTCGCCACGGCCGTAAAGCTGCACTCCAAGCGCGGCGGAGGCGGCTGATGCAAGGCGCGACGCATCCTCAACCGGCGCAAGCAATACTTCAAACACTCCATTCTCGAACTCGTCAAGCAAGTTGGCGCAAAGCTGCGTTGCCAGCCTGCTCTTCCCGTAGCCGCCCGGCGCCGTGATTGTAATGAGACGGTGCTCGCCGCGCGCGAACAGCTTCCTCAAGTCTTCCATCTCCTGCTCACGCCCGATAAACGAGTTTGGCTGGTAAACAAGATTATTGGGGCGGTAACCTAATGTAGGCAGGGGCGGAAACTCGTGGACTGCGAAACACGGGTGTTTCAGCTGGTATAAGTGCTCGGGTTCTTCAAGGTCGCGCAGGCGGTGCATTCCAAGATCTGTAAGGTCAACGTCAGCAGGCGCTTGCCCCAGGTTACATTGAATGGTCTGTGATAAAAGCGCCTGCCCAGGGTGGCATACTTGCACGATGCGGGAAGTGCGATTCAGCGCATGCCCGAATAGCCCCTCGCCGACCGCAAGCCTGCGCAGTTGCCCTCCATGCCCTACCAGCCGCAGCCTCATTTGCGAATCATCTGGCAGCGGCACCAGCTCTTTGATTTCCTTCTTCAGCCCTATCATCGCGCTGACGCATTGCTGTGCAGAATCAAACAGGGCGATGTAACCGTCGCCCAGGTTTTTCATTATTTCGCCGCCGTTGGAATCTACCGCTTCTTCAACAATCTGGTTGTGGCGTTCAAGTGCGCGGCTGAACTCGTCGGGGTAGCGCTCCCAAAGCGAAGATGACCGATAAATATCGGTCATTAGAATGAACGAAGTTTGTGCCCCGCCTTCTGATATCATCAGGGATCACCCTCATCCATTACTTTACCATAATCTAACGGCCGTAGCGCCCTTTCCGTGAATACGAGATATTTAATAAGATAATGTGAATATGTGCTTTATAGAATGCGCAGCGCACAGCCCCCGGCAGCCGCGTTCAAGCTCCATGTGATACAATCAGTGTTCATAGTCACGCCTGTGACGGGGGAGTAAATGTACCGACCCTATAGCAAATTTGTTCTGATGATTATGGTGGCTGCCTTAGTGGGAGCCGTCATCCTGACGCCCGCCCGCGCAGAGCTGGTCAACCTGACCATCCTGCACTCAAACGACACGCGCGGCCGCATCTCGCCGTATATGGGCAAGACCGGCAAGCCCGCTGGCGGGTACGCGAAGCGTGCCATCTTCTTCCAGGAGAAGCGGCGGCACGAGAAGATGAGCTGGCTGACGCTGGATGCGGGAAACACCTTCGGCTACTCACCGCTGTCCTACTACCTAAAAGGGTACCTGGACACGCGGCTCATGGGCATGGCGGGATATGATGCCTCCGGCATCGGCCCGCTGGAATTCATGTGCGGCCGCAAGGAGCTTGCCGCGCGCGTGGGCGAGGCTACGTTCCCGTTCCTCAGCGCAAACGTGAAAGACAAGGCCACAGGCAAGTATATCGGCGAGCCGTTTAAAGTCGTGGAGAGCAACGGATTCCGCATCGGCCTTCTCGGCCTGACGGACACTACAACGCCGATGCAATTCCCGCCCGCGTTCACAGAAGGGCTTGAGTTCAGCGCGCCACTGGACGTTGCCGCGCAATGGATACCGCAGCTAAAGTCGCAGTGCGATACCATCGTCCTTCTATCAACGCTGAGCCTCACCGAGAACATCGCGCTTGCGATTGCGCACCCCGAGATATCGGTCATCGTCACGGGCGGCCATGAAGCAGAATTGCAGGTGCCGCTTAAGGTTGACAGCACGCTCATCGTTGAAGCGGGGCGTTACGGCCAGAAGGTCGGGATGCTCAAGATGACTTATGAAGGCGAGCGCGGCAAGGGCTATAAGATCCGCTACTTCGACGAACAGCTCGTGGAGATTGGCGGCGCATGGGCGGAGAACTCGCTTTACAAGCAGGAAATCGCAGCTAATCAGCCGCGCCTGTCGGAGCAGCTTGATGTCGTCGTCGGCAGCCTCGCTAAGGACATGCCTGCGACGAAGGTAAATTCGTTTGAAACGCAAATTGGCAATATGTTTGCCGACGCAATCCGCACTGCATCCGGCGCCGAGGTTGCGGTAGTGGAAGCAGGCGCTATCCGCTACGGGATGAAGAAAGGGCCGGTTACGCGCGGCGACATCCTCCGCGTGTTCCCCGGCGAATCACGCATCATTATGGGTAACATGAGCGGCGCTGATCTCATTGCGCTGCTGTCACAGGGCGTTTCCAATATCGGGCGCGAAGGCTTCCTCCAGGTAAGCGGCGTCAGCTTTGGCATATACGGCGGCAAGGCGCATTCCGTGACAGTCGGAGGAAGCGCGGTGTCGCCCGAGGCGATGTATAAGGTTGCTATGACCGAGCGCATGTCGGACGGGATTGAGGGTTTGACTTCGGCTTACCTGCTCAAAGATGCTGCGCTATACCCGCATCTCGTACGCGAGGCGGTTGAGGATTACCTGACTGCGCATGCCGATTTCACGAGCGAGCTTGAGGAGCGCATCAGTTACTTCGCCGAGCCGCCGTCTGAAGAGGTGGCCACTCCTCCGCCTTCGGCAGATGTTGAAGAACAGCCGGATCCCGAAGCAGTGGAAGAAGCTCCCCCCGCCGAAGAGGCTGTCGCTGATGATGGCGCAGCAGCGGAAGGCGAGGTCGCAGAAGCCCCGGCTGACGAAGCTGTTGTGGATGAACCTGTAGCCGAAGAGCCTGTGGCTGAAGCTGCGCCTGCGGAAGAAACAGCAGCAGAAGAAGCGCCTGGCGAATACGAAGTGATAACCGAAGAAGTCGTTGACCCTGGCTTAGCGCCTGAAACTGAAGTGCCGCCCGTCGAGGATACCACTATCCCCGAGCCCGAGGCCACTACCCCGCCTGGCCCCGCAGTCGAAGGCAAGCTTGTCGGCACGGGCGCGGTGGACTTTGAAGGCGTGCATTACGAATTCAACGTGATGAACAAGGAAACTCACGGCGAAGGCGTCATTGAGATGGCTGTCATCGTGCGCAACAACAGCGACGTTAACAAGATGCTTAGTTTCCCGAGCGGCAAGCATTACGACTTCAAGGTCTTCAAAGAAAATGCGCTGCTTTGGAACTACGGCTATAACCGCTATTACACGCAGGAAATGGGCAGCATCACGCTGGCCCCGGGCGAGGAAACGGCGTTTCGCTGCTATTGGGACGGCATGACTAACAACAAGACCGGGCTGACTGAAAACCTATACCGGTTCGTGGCTGAAGTCTCCACCACGCCGCAGATGGAAATTTCGTTCATCGCCCTGTTTACGCCACCGCAGTCATAATGCCGCCGGTCATTGATAAGGCTGTAATCGTCGTTGCCGTCCTCATCGGCATCATGGCGATGGTGGACACGCTCGCGCTTTCCATACGCACGAGCGGCGCAATAACCAAGCGCCTTGCCATCGCGCTGGCGCTGTTCAACCTTATCATCGTATTCTCTCGCCTTTCCAACTTAATCCAAGCCCCCATCGTCGGCAACATGGCTGACAAGACGGCGGTGCTTGATCCGGTGCTTCACGACATGCTGGTCAACTCGCTGAGGTGGAAGATTCATTTCATCATCCTCGCGACGACCATTGGCACCGGCATCGGCGCACTCCTCACCCCAACCTTCGTCCGCATTTTCACGCGCATGATTGAGGTATTTGAGGAGGTGAAAACGCTGCCGCGCGTCGCGCTTTACATGCTCAACCCAAGGCGCTGGGCGCACATCCACCGGTATTTCACGAACCCCTTCACCAGCCGCACGATGGAATACATCAAGGGCTTTAGCCGCCTGCCGATGGACTTTGTGTTCTTCCAAGTCCTGGTCACGGCTTTCTACACGGTCGGCGTCCTATCAACAATCTTCGCGGCTGCGCTGCATCCGGAGCTTCGCGCGACCGCGGTCACATTGTCCGGAATCGTCAACGGCATCGCTACATTCCTGCTCTTCATACTCGTCGACCCTCCGGCGGCGATGATCACCGACCAGTGCATAATCGGAAAGCGGCCCATCACCGACGTTAAGGTGATGAACACATACCTTGTCGCGGCGCGGTTCATGGGCACCATCATTGCGCAGTTCCTGCTATACGCGATGGCCAGCTGGGTTATACTCGTCGCCGATTACGTGAACACGATATTCTAGAAGCGATGGACACATGCCGCCTTGAGATTCCAGCAATCGCCGGGCCTACGGCTTGCGGCAAGACAGGCCTTGTGCACAAGCTGGCTGCGCAGTTCCCCATTGAAGTGCTGTCCTGCGACTCGCGCAAAGTGTTCATCGGCGCGGACATAGGCGCGGCCAAGCCTACGAAGGATGAGCAAAAGCAAGTCCGCTTTCATTTGATGGACTTGGCGCAACCGAGCGAATCATATTCAGTGCAGCAATACGCCCAGGCTGCGCATGCTGCTATCGCTGAGATCGAGCAGCGTGGAATGTTACCGCTGATTGAAGGCGGTACCGGCTTGTATTTAGAAGCGCTTATGCGCGGCTACGATTTCCACCAAGCGCCGCCGCTTCCCAATCTGCGCGAATTAGCGCAAGCGTCCTGGGCGATGAACCGCCAGAAGATGACCGCGGCAGTTCAAGTCTTATTCCCCCGCGAGAGCAAGAGCGTGGACATGCTAAACCTCCCGCGCGTCATTCGCTTACTTGAGCGCATGCTGGTGGCAGAAACCTGCGAGGAAGATGCAGTGCGCGCATTGGGCGTATTGGGCTTTAGCGCCGCTGAGAATGAAGTGCTTCACGCGCGCAGTCAATGCGCCAGCGGATGCGGGGTTGCGCCCGTGCCAGTGCACGGCTTTTGCTTGAACACCGAGCGTGCTGAACTTGCGCGGCGCATTGACATGCGCACGAGGCTGATGATTGCAGACGGGCTAGTAAATGAAGTTGCGGCGCTGATAGACAGTGGGATCGCGCCGGATGCGCAGGTGCTCACAGGCATCGGTTACCGCGAAGCGGCGATGCATTTGCGCGGGGAAATCACGCTTAAACAGCTTGCGCCGCTGATATCGCTTCGCACGCGCCAGCTCGCCAAGCGCCAGGATACGTGGAACCGCAACCGGTTTTGCAGCTTTGAGCAGGTGCCGTTCACGACGGAACAAGAACGAATTGAGGCGCACGCGCGGATTGCGGATTGGATTGCGAAGCGGCTGGCTTAGCGAAACTCGCGCGAGTCCAGGACAATCGTGACCGGCCCGTCATTGACCAGCTCCACATCCATCATCGCGCCGAAGACGCCTGTTTGCACCGTGAGCCCGTAGCCCTTCAACGCTTCACCAAGCCGCTTCACCATTGCCTCGGCGGCTTGCGGTTCCATCGCCTCTATGAACGATGGGCGGTTGCCCTTCTTGATGTTGGCGCAAAGCGTGAACTGCGAAACAAGTAGCACTTCGCCGCCTGCTTCCTGAAGCGCAAGGTTCATCTTCCCTTCGGCGTCGGCGAATACGCGCAACTGGGCGATGCGCTTAGCCATCCACTCAAGGTCGCTCTCGTTATCGTAGTTGAACACGCCGGTCAGCACGAGGAAGCCCTTGCCGATGTTGGAAACCTGGCTGCCACCGACGCTCACGCTCGCGCGCGATATACGCTGGACGATTGAGCGCACTCTATCCCGCCTCCAGCTGCTCATGCACGCGCTGGGCGAGGAAGACGTCTTCCAGGCCGCGCACGATGGTCAGCACTTCCTCAACCTGCGATGTGTTTTGCACTTCAACCGTGACTTCAACGACGGCGTTTTCATAGCCTTGGTTCGCGCTCGGCTGCAAGCCGATTTCACCGCTGGTGAGGTTGATGGACATCTCCGACAGCTCGCGCAGTATGTCAAAGAGCATCCCCACACGGTTTAGCGCGACGATGCGGATGCGCGCAGGATACAGCTTCGTGCCTGCGTCTTCGCTCCACTCCACGGGAATCACCGACACTTCTGCAGTGCTCGCGCCTGTCTGGCACAAGACGTTGTGAATCTCAACGCGGTGTTCCTTTCGGTTGTCTACGCCGAATATCTCGTCGCCGGGCACGGGAGTGCAGCAGGACGCAAGCTCAACCTTGCGCCTAAGCGCCCTGCCGCCTTTGCAGGCGATGCCAAGTTCAATGGCGATGCCGATAAGCTTGTGCTCGCCCGCCTCGGCGCCCTGCCCAGGCTGTGGCGTTTTCATCGCGCGCTCAATATGAAGCTGCTTCAGACGCTGCACCACTTCGCCCGCCATAAGGTTGCCTGTGGCGATCTGCTCAAACAGGTCGTCTATCTTGCGGATGCGCAGCACGCGGATGAGCTGCATCAGTTTCGTGTTGTCCATTAAGTTGAGCGGGTAAAGCCCGCCCTTGGTGATCAGCTCGCGCAGCAGGAAGCGCCCCATCTCGATTCTCTCGCGGCGCGGGCGCGAGCGGAACCAGCGCTTTATCTTCACGACGCTCTTCGGGCTCTTGACGATGTTGAGCCATTCAGGCTTAGGGTTGAGAGAGTCGTCTTTGTTCTTGACCACTTCAACCACGTCGCCGTTTTGCAGCGTATAGTCAAGCGGCATGTCCACACCGTTTACAACCGCATGCTCAGTCGCATGCCCCAGGTCGGTGTGGATGTAATATGCGAAGTCCAGCGGCGTTGAGCCTTCGGGCAACGCGACGACTTCGCCGCGCGGCGACAGCACGAGCACTTCGCCTTGCGTAAGCGATTCACGAGTTTGCTCCACGAATTCTCGCGAGTTTAGCTGCTGTTCCGAAAGGTCTTCAATGAACTGGAACCACGAGAACGTCTCGCGTAGGCGGTACTGCGAATGCCCTTTGTATTTCCAATGCGCTGCGACGCCGCGCTCCGCCACTTCGTCCATCCAATGCGTGCGTATCTGCACCTCGGTTATCTGGCCTGTTTCGCCGGCGACGGTTGTGTGCAGGCTTTGGTAGCCGTTGCTCTTCGGTGCGGCGATGAAATCGCGGAAGCGGTTGAACAGCGGGCGGTAGAGCCCGTGCAGCACGCCCAGCGCGCGGTAGCATTCAAGCTCGTCGCCCGTAAGCACGATGCGCAGCGCGATGAGGTCAAACACCTGGTCAAGCGGCAGCGTCTGCTCGTGCATTTTCTTCCAGGTTGAATACGGCGATTTCGCGCGCCCGAAGATGCTGGAGAGCTTGATTCCCTCCTTCTCCAGCGCCTGAGTGATGTTGGATATCATCTGGTCGTAGACCACGCCTTTGCGGCCGACGATTTTCTCCACCTCGCTCGTTACCCACTCGCATTCCTTCGGGTAAAGCAGCCCGAAGCAGATGCCCTCCATCTCGTGCGCCATTTCATGCAGTCCTAGGCGGCGCGCCAGCGGTGTGTAGAAATCCAGCGTCTCTTTTGCATTGCGCTTGATGCGCTCCTGCGATAGCCCGCCCATCGTGCGCAGGTTGTGCAGGCGGTCGGCAAGTTTGATGACGAGGACGGCAAAGTCCTGCGCCATCGCCGCGAAGAGCTTTTGCAGGTTACGCGCCTGCTCGTCGCTCATCGTGCGGCCGGTGAAGCGCGAGAAGAGGTCAATGCGCCGAATCTTCGTCAGCGCGTCAACGCGCCGCATCACATCATCGCCGAACAGCCGCTCAATCTTCTTGAGCCTGATGGGCGTGTCTTCCACCGTGTCATGGAGCAGCGCGCTGACAAGCGAATCTTCGTCCATCGCCAGCCCTGCGCAGATAACCGCCACGTGCAGAGGATGGGTGATGTATGGCTCGCCGGTGTCGCGTTCCTGGCCCCTGTGCGCGGACAGCGCGAGCGTGTAGGCGTCTTCTATCTTTGAAGTGTTGCCGCCGGGATAGTGGCGGAGGTACTCCTCAACCAGCGTATGGAAGAGGGCATCCAGCTCCGCATTTTCACTTACAGCTTGCGGCCCGGCGTCAGGCATATCGTTTTGATTATACATTGCCGAAGGCGGTTGACTGACGCTTATGCCAATCCGAGCAGAAGAAGCTGCAAGGCAGGCTCCTTGCGATAGTTATCAACCCCAAGCTCAATATCAAGCGTCACAGTAGTTCCTGGGCGCAGTTTCGGCAAGAGATGCGAGCACCTAAAGCCGACAATCCGCAGCGGCGACCTGGGCGCATCCACCTCTACGCAAATCGTCGTGCCTTCCTTGCCTATGACCGAAGCGCGCGAGATGAGCGCGTCACGAATCCTCAGGCGCGGCGCGGGATGCCCTTCGCCGAAGGGCTGAAGCTTCAGCAAATGGCTTATAAACTCGTTGCTAAGCTGCACAGGTGCGGCTTCCAGCTCATATACCTGAGATGCGGCTTTGCCTTCGGCGGGCTTGGGCTTGTAATGCGAAAGCAGCAAGCGAAGCTCCGGTACCAGCTTCACCGGCAGCGTTCCGCCGATGGCCGCAGAATGGCCGCCGAGCTTCACGAACAACTCGCGCGCCGGCTCCGTCAGCTCCAGCAAGTCCACGCCGTCAGGCGCCCTGCCGCTTCCCACCGCGTATCCTTCTTCCTGCAGCGCATCGGAGAGCACGAGCGTTGGCTTGTTGAACATCTCCACCATTCTCGCTGCGACAACGCCAGTCACGCCCGGCATCCAATCAGCCTTGTAGAGCACGAGGACTTCGCAGCTTTCCTGCGCCAATGCCTGGAGCGCCGCTTCATCGGAGACGATTCTTTGCAGCTCGCGCCTTTCCATGTTGAGCCTGACGAGTTGCTGGGCGATCACCATCGCCTCGCTTGCCGACCGCGCAAGCATCATTTTCACGACAAGGCCGGCGTTGGAGTTGGACATCCTGCCTGCGGCGTTCAGGTGCGGGACGACGCTGAAAAGGATGTCGCGCGAAGTTAGGAACGACTTGCCTTGCAGCCCAATCGCCGTAAGCAATGCGGACAGCCCCGGTTGCACCGTGTACGGCAGTCGCTCCAGCCCCATGTGGGCAAGAATGAAACCATCGCCGATGAGGGGAACATGGTCGCCGATAGTGGCGACGGCAGTTGCTTCAAGGAAGTGCTCGTCAACCAGCCCTGCATTCTCGCCTTCCGTCGCCAGCCATTCGCGCGCGAATGAAAACGCGAGCGCTGCGCTGCATAGCGGGTCAACACCCGGCGAAGTGTGCGGGTTTATGAGCGGCATCTGCGGCAGCTTGGCGCCGGGGGCGTGGTGGTCCAGTGCGACCACATCCATCCCCAGTTCGTGCGCCAGCTCAACTTCAATGTTGTTGGAAGTGCCGCAGTCAAGCGCGACCAGCAGCTTGTAGCCTTCACCCGCCGCCTTGCGCACGATGTCCTGGCTCAAGCCGTAGCCTGCGCCGAAACGGGAAGGAAGGTAGTAGTTTGACTTCAAGCCCAAGTGCTGGCTCGCGGCAAACATCGTCGCCGTGGCCATAATGCCGTCAACGTCGTAGTCGCCGTAGAACAGGACGCTTTCTTTGTCCTTACGCGCGCGGCCAAGCGACTCAAGAACCCTGGGGAGCGCCGGGGATGCTGTGAGCCCCTTGAGGCTGCGCATTTCGGGGTGCAGGTATGCAGAGATATCTTCACGCGCGAGATTTTCCCACCGCGCGGCGAAAAGCTTGGCCAACAGAACAGGAAAGCCGTGCTCCTCAGCGAGCTCCTTGTCCAAAGGGCTGCCGAGAATGCCCGGCTGCGCCATTACCTTTTGCGCGCCTTTTTGGTTAGCTTCTTTCTCTTTTCCTCTTCAGCCTTGTCAGACTTGGGCGAAGGTGCAGGAGCTTCGGGCCTTGCAGGCGCGGCCTTGCGCGACGGCACGGCTGGCGCGCGTTCCGCGACCTCTTGCTCTTCCTCGTATTCCCTGTCGTCCACAATTAGGCCGTCTTCGTCGTAGGTTCCCATCGCGGCCTGCTCCTGCGCGGCAAGCATGTCAATATACTTGGGTATGCGCTTGTGCCTGGTGCCGGGCGTGAAGTAAAGGATGATGGGCGCGGCGATGAATATGGAGGAATACATTCCCGAGAACACGCCGATAAACAGCGCCATGCTGAAGCTATAGACCGGCGCGCCGCCAAACAGCAGCAGCGTCAATAGCATAAACAGCACGGTTGACACTGTCGCGAGAGACCGCGTAAGCGTCTGCGTGATACTCAGGTTGATAATCGTCGGGAAATTAAGCTGCGGGAAGTTGCGGTTGTTCTCGCGGATGCGGTCGTAAACGATGATGGTGTCGTTGATGGAATACCCGATAATCGTCAGGATTACCGCGATGAAGAATGAGTTGATTTCCAGCCGCAGGAGCGCGGCGCCGCCGATGGCTATCAGCACGTCGTGCAGCAGCGAGATGATGCCCGCGATGGAGTAGATGATGTTGTTGAAGCGGATAAAGATATAAATCATTATCACGATTGAGCCCAGCAACAGCGCCCAAATCGCGTTCATGATAAGTTCTTTGCCGACCACCGGCCCGACGTATGCTTCCTGGAGCATTATCGCGGAGCCCGGGCCGCCGTATTTGGCCTCAATCGCCGCAATCATCTCCGATAGCTTCTGCACGCGCATGGAGCTTTGCTCAGCCTCGGTCTTAGCGCCTTCAGTCTTCACACGTAAGCGGATAGCCACATCGCGCGGGTCGGATTTCATTGGCTGAACGAGCGGCTCGCCGTCGCAGTAAGGCGCGATTATCGTGGCTATCTCCTGGGCGGTGGCAGGCTGCTTCAAGCGCAGCTCAACGAGAGAGCCGCCTGTGAAATCAATGCCCAAGTTAAGGTAGCTGCCGATGGTGTTCTTGTTATAGATCATCGCGCCGACGCCGATAAGGATGACGACGGTTGAGATGACAATCCACAGCACGCTGTACTGCACAAAGGGAATTAGTCTATATCGATTAAGGTTCTTGAGCATGGAATCCTCTTATGCGTACAGGCTGGTTTTCTTGAACTTGAGGACCAGCAGATTGAGTATGTAACGCACAACAAATATCGCGCAGAACATTGAGACAAAGATGCCGATGGAAAGCGTGATGGCGAAGCCCTTAATGGGTCCGGTGCCGAATAAGAACAGCACCATCGCCGCCAGCACGGTGGTCATATTCCCGTCAAGGATGGCGACCCATGCGCGGGCGAAAGCAGCTTCAAGCGCCGCGATGAGCGTCTTGCCCCACGACAGCTCTTCCTTTAACCTCTCATATATGATGATGTTTGCGTCAATCGCCATGCCTATTGAAAGGATGAAGCCGGCGATGCCGGGAAGCGTAAGCGTAACGCCAAGCAGCGAAAGGTAGCCAAGCGTTATCACTACGTAGAGAATCAAGGCGATGTTTGCGACCAGCCCAGGCAGGCGGTACATCACAATCATCATAAGGAGGATGATGATGAAGCCGATGGTTCCAGCAAGGAGGCTGTTATCAATGGATTCCTGGCCGAGGCTCGGGCCGACAACGCGGCTTTCCAAAACAGAAACCGGCACCGGCAGTGCGCCGCCCTTGATCTGGTTGGCCAGCATGTTAGCGCCTTCGCGGGTGAAGCTCCCGCCTTCAATAATGCCCTTGCCGCCCCAGATCGCGCTTTTGATTACCGGACAGGAGATGATCTTCTTGTCCAGCGAGATGGCCATGTACTTATCAACGTTGTTTTGCGTAAAGCGGCCAAACTTGTCGCCGGCATCAGCCTTGAATTCAAAGCCAACAGCCGGCCGGCCCATCCCGTCAACCGTGGGGAAAGCGTTTTGCAGGTCGGCGCCTGTGAGAATCACTGGATAGCTTTCCTGGCTGACGTCAATTCCGTCCTTGAGCGCATTGTCGCCTACATCAAGGAATTCCAACAATGCCGTTTCGCCGATGAGCTTCAATATTTCGTCGCTCTTTGATTCGCCGGGAACCTGGACCAGCACGCGGTCGTCGCCGACGATGGTGATTACGACTTCGCGCTGCCCCTGCGGGTCCACGCGGTTGCGGATAACTTCAATCAGGCCGGTCATGTCGTCGGGCGTTAGCTGCTTGCCAGCGTCCGGAACCGCCCGAAGCAGGACGGATACTCCGCCCTTGAGGTCCAGCCCGAGTGTTATCATGTCGTACTTGTTGGCGATGCGGTAGATCGGCTGTATCAGCGCGATGACCGTAACTACAACGATTAAAAGGAGGTTCGCCTGCCTCTGTTTCATAATAGCTCCCAAATAGGTGAACCCTTATAATAGCACGAGCGGCGTGCCTTTAACAAGTGCAGCGAATGCCGCGGCCACCATCCCGCCGGCACATTCCAAAGTATTTTCGCTAAAACGCTTGACATGCCCGCGTAAAGCCGCTAAAGTTTTTGTTCCCTAAGCGGGAAATGACGCGCTGGATGTTTCGACATCATACAGCGCGGGCGTTAACCACTTTGGGCCGCGGCCTTGAGCCGCAACTAACTATGATGAACGTCACAATCTTGGTGGCCGACTGAGGGACTTGAATTGAGGCATAAACGCCCGACATTTAGGTCCTCCGGAACTTTGAAAACCGTGTTGTGGGTAGATTGCAACTTGCCTTAGCAGGCTGCTCTACTTACATGCACACCGGTTTTCAAAGACGCCACGTAAGGGTGACGCTCCTACTTCCAAACCGCAAGCATCAAAGGTAGAGTGGTCAAGATACTAAGGGCACATGGCGGATGCCTTGGCGTCGAAAGCCGATGAAGGACGTGGTCAGCTGCGATAAGCCTCGGGGAGGTGCGACAACCTTTGATCCGGGGATTTCCGAATGGGGCAACCCAGCACGCTTCATAGCGTGTTACCCGCTGGTGAATACATAGCCATCGGGAGGGAAGCCGGCGAACTGAAACATCTTAGTAGCCGGACAAGAAAAAGAAACCTCGATTCCCCTAGTAGTGGCGAGCGAAACGGGGAACAGCCCAAACCGTGACAGTGTAAGGACGCAGCCGTTGCTGTCGCGGTGTTTTGGAGACGACTATCCCGTCTGCGAAGCGGGAAAGAAGTTATAAACCTACTATCTAGCAGAAGCGTCTGGAAAGGCGCGCCAAAGAGGGTGACAGCCCTGTATGCGAAAGGTAGTGGGCTTCTGTCGAGTTTCCCGAGTACCACGGGACACGTGAAACCCTGTGGGAAGATGGGGGGTCCAACCCGCAAGGCTAAACACTCTTCGACGACCGATAGTGAACAAGTACCGTGAGGGAAAGGTGAAAAGTACCCCGGGAGGGGAGTGAAATAGTACCTGAAACCGTGTGCCTACAAACTGTAGGAGGGCTATAGCCGTGCTTGCACGGCCACGCCTGACTGCGTGCCTTTTGTGTAATGAGCCAGCGAGTTGCTCTCAGCAGCAAGGTTAAGGGGTAATACCCGGAGCCGCAGCGAAACCGAGTCTTAACAGGGCGATTTAGTTGCTGGGGGCAGACCCGAAATCAGGTGACCTACCCATGGGCAGGGTGAAGCGCGGGTAAAACCGCGTGGAGGCCCGAACCGGTTGACGTTGAAAAGTCTTCGGATGACCTGTGGGTAGCGGTGAAAAGCCAAACGAACCTGGCGATATCTGGTTCTCCCCGAAATTTCTATAAGGAAAGCCTCGAGTAAATGAGACACGGGGGTAAGGCTCTGGATGGCCTAGGGGGCGTAACAACTTACCAAAGTCAACTAAACCGCGAATACCGTGTGTTCTTATCTCGGGAGTGAGAGTGCGAGGGATAAGCTCCGTGGTCGAAAGGGAAACAGCCCAGACCGACAGCTAAGGTCCCTAATTCAGGCTAAGTGGGAAAGGAAGTAGGGCCTCTCGGACAACCAGGAGGTTGGCTCAGAAGCAGCCACCCTTAAAAGAAAGCGTAACAGCTCACTGGTCAAGAGATTCTGCGCCGAAAATGTAACGGGGCTAAGCCTGGAACCGAAGCCTCGGATGTCCCGTTTTACGGGGCGTGGTAGGGGAGCGTTCCATGGGAGATACAAGCCATACGGTAACGAGTGGTGATGGCCCATGGAAGTGAGAATGCTGGCATGAGTAGCGATAAGACGGGTGAGAATCCCGTCCGCCGAAAGTCTAAGGTTTCCTGGGTCAGGCTCGTCCTCCCAGGGTTAGTCGGTCCTAAGCCGAGGCCGAAAGGCGTAGGCGATGGCTAGCAGGTTAATATTCCTGCACCACTTCAATGCGTTGAACCGGCGGGGACGCCTCTGGGATAGGCTGGAAGGCTGATGGTTGTGCCTATCCGGGATATAGGGGCGCCGTAGAGGCGCCGCTGAAGGGAACCGGCGATTCGGGCTTTGCCCGAAGAGCAGTTGATTCCAGGGGACAAGAAAAGCCGTCCGGTGAGATTGCAGGTGTCCGTACCGCAAACCGACACAGGTAGACGAGGAGAGAATCCTAAGGTGTTCGAGATAACCACCGCTAAGGAACTAGACAAATTTGACCCGTAACTTCGGGAGAAGGGTCGCCACGTGTAGGGTGTAAGGGTTTACCCGCCCAAGCCCGAGGTGGCCGCAGTGAAAAGGCCTGGGCGACTGTTTACCAAAAACACAGGACTCTGCTAAAGCGTAAGCTGACGTATAGGGTCTGACGCGTGCCCGGTGCTGGAAGGTTAAGGAAGGGGGTTAGTCTTCGGGCAAAGCTTCCGACTGAAGCCCCAGTGAACGGCGGCCGTAACTATAACGGTCCTAAGGTAGCGAAATTCCTTGTCGGGTAAGTTCCGACCCGCACGAATCGCGTAACGATCTGGGCTCTGTCTCGGCGGTAGGACTCGGTGAAGTTGCAAACCCGGTGAAGATGCCGGGTACCCGCAGTAGGACGAAAAGACCCCGTGGAGCTTTACTATAGCTTGGTCTTGGTCTTTGGTTCGTCTTGTGCAGGATAGGTGGGAGGCTTTGAAGCCGGGGCGTCTAGCTTCGGTGGAGCCAACGTTGAGATACCACCCTTGGTGAGTCGGAGATCTAACCCCGTAGCCTTGAATCCGGTCGGGGGACATGGCCTGGTGGGTAGTTTGACTGGGGCGGTCGCCTCCTAAAGAGTAACGGAGGCGCACAAAGGTTCCCTCAGCGCGAATGGAAATCGCGCACCGAGTGTAAAGGCATAAGGGAGCTTTACTGTGAGACCTACAAGTCGAGCAGTTGCGAAAGCAGGTCTTAGTGACCCGACGGTTCCGTTATGGTAGGGCCGAAGCTCAACGGATAAAAGTTACCCCGGGGATAACAGGCTAGTGAGACCCAAGAGTCCACATCGACGATCTCGCTCGGCACCTCGATGTCGGCTCGTCGCATCCTGGGGCTGGAGAAGGTCCCAAGGGTTGGGCTGTTCGCCCGTTAAAGCGGTACGCGAGCTGGGTTCAGAACGTCGTGAGACAGTTCGGTCTCTATCCACTGTGGGCGTAGGAAAATTGAGGGACGCTGTCCCCAGTACGAGAGGACCGGGATGGACCAGCCTATGGTGTACCTGTTGGCTCGCCAGGGGCATTGCAGGGTAGCTATGCTGGGTGCGGATAAGTGCTGAAAGCATCTAAGTACGAAGCCCTTCCCAAGATTAGTTTCCCCACCCCTTCCAGGGGTAAGGCCTCCGGAAGACCACCGGTTAATAGGCTGGAGGTGTAGAGGTAGCAATGCCACAGCTGACCCGTACTAATAGGCCGAGGTCTTGACCACTTTACCTGCTTGATACTTGCAGTTACTCACAACACTTTTTCACCAGCGCTATCAGGAGCGCTGGTTACGCACATATGGGGGGCGGGGGCATCACGCCTGCTGAGCGCTTCCGAGGACAGCCGAGTCGGCCCAGTCGCCTAACATGACCCGTCTTGCCTGATAACATTCCCTCCCTTGACAAGGGTAGCTGGAGTGAGTAGTATCCCGCCTAAGTATCCCCAATGAATGGGTAGAAACAACGGGAGGGTTCACATGCGAAACAACCAACTTAACTTGGCCATTACCGTAGTCTGGCTTCTATCAATCTTCTTGGCGTTCTCATGCGGCGGCGGCGGGGGCGGCGGCCCAGCTCCTATTACTCCGAACCCGCAGCAGCCAGCTACAAGTACAGCTACAATCAGCGGTTACTTGTATGAATACAATCCAGGAGAGGCTATTGACCCCATCCTCGGTGCTGCTTCTGGTTATAGCCCTGTTTCGAGTGTTTCTGTTTCTGCAGGGGGTAAGTCTACATCAACATCTCAAGAGGGCTGGTTCACCATCGGCGGCGTTCCTATCACTGCCACTGAGGTGCAATTCACAAAGGCCAATTACTCAAGTCTTACGAAAGCCATTACTCTTACTGCGAACCAAACGCTAACACTTTCTAGCAAGGGCAGCGCTGCGCTCTGCATACACCGCATTTCCGTGGGTAGCCTTGCTCTTACCAGCGCTCCAGCAGGAGCCCGTATCTCGTTGAATGGTACTAGAACGGACAGGTCAACGCCAACTACCTTTGCCAACATGCCCACTGGCACTTATAAGATCACGGTCTCTCGTGACGGGTACCTTCCAAGCAGTCGAGATATTGTTATCTCGACAGGGAATGCCGAGATTAACTTAACGCTTACAAGCGCATCTGGAAGCATAAGCGCTAATCCCGGCGACCCCCCTGCGCAAGAGCCTTTCGTAGAACGCGAACCGGGGTCGTTCGCAGGCCCGGCTGTAACTCCCGCCACAGCAGGGGAGCGGATACTCCTTGCAGCAGCGGACGGTCAAATCACTGGGAACTTGGTTTCAACATCAGGCGTAAAAGTTTACAAGGAGCTTGTCCAAGGCATCGTAGATGGATACAACGCTGATATCGCGCCGCTTGTGGTGTTCGGCGATCTACCAATGGTATCAGCAGTCTATCAGACAGGAATAGGTGCTCCAGTTAGCGGCAAGATAGACGTCTACTACACAGGTTACGACCCTTCCATTTCCACTGCGGTTCAAATAGATAGATGGAATGCTCGTGCTGGATTTGAAGCTATCTACTTATACGACAACTTGTTCTTATCTATTGATGAAGCCACAGCGTTAATGTTCTTTGTAGATGACGAGAATGAATGGCTCTACTACCAAGGTTTGGCTACTTATTACGGCCAACTAGGTCAGCCCTTCTCAATAGTTCCTGCTTCATTAAGAGACGAACTAGTGATGGATCCTCAGCTTGGAGAAGCTTATTGCGAAATTGCCGGTAGTGGGATGGTCGCAGTTGGGCTTCACGAATTGGGACATGTGAACCTCGGTCATACCCTTCAGAAAGTGCGCCTTGCCAACGCTAGTAGCTTAACAGCGGCTATAGTTAACAACACAGCGTTAAACTGGCCGTTTGAATTTCAAGCTGATATCTTCTCGGCCCACGCGATGCGCGAGTCAGATTGCTCTCTCTCCGGAAGCATGGTCATGTGTTTGATGTTCTATTCGGCTGAGCTTCAAGACACAACTCCTCTACTTCTAATGACTCATCCGCCTGCTGAAATGAGAGGCTACATTTACATGGAAGTGGATGAGGGAGCTGACTTACTCGGCTACCTCTACCCCTTATTGCCTGACCTTAAGAATTTCGCTTCGGCAAGCCCATATGGGGTAACAGGGCGACTCAAAGATACCCAGCTTCCCATGTTGTCGCCAATACTTGGTAGTAAGCGCACTTCAGTCGCGCCAGAACTCATCAGCCGTACACCTAGGATACCTACTTGGTTCCTGGACAAGTACGGGAAGTAGCATTCGCCCCTACTCCTCCTTCCCCGGGGTGCGCTTCATGGCCTGGAGGACGAGGAGGATGAGGGTGAGGAGGGCCAGCGCGTAAGCGCCGTAGAGGAGCAGGGGGTTTTCGGCGACGCGCTGGACGATGGGGACTTCGGGCGCAGTGTATTGCGCATTGGGCATAACCGGCAGCAGGCTTGCCTGCGCGGCACTGGCTGCATCGGGCTTGCGGAAAGCTGACGCGTCCCTCACACCCGCACCACGGCGCGTTCCATCACTACACGGCAGCGGTCGCCGTATTCGCCGCGCGGGGGAAGCTTCAAGGCGCGTTCAATCGCCGGCGCGGCGTAGCGAATCTCGGCGAGCGCTAGCGGGCTTTCAATCTCTCCAAGCGCGAGCAGGGAGTAATGGAACGGGAAGCGCTTCCACTTTCCATCGCCCATGCGCGCGGCCTTGAGCGCCTTCATCCCCACTGCGAGCCTGCGCTGCGCCTTGCCCGGCCCGTGGGTGAGCAAGTTGCGCCAAAGGGCGACGCTGCACTTGCCGCAGCAAAACGTTCCCGCGCCAGGCCCGCCGTTTTCCGCGCAGTCAATCCATTTTTCCAGCGCGGTATTGGCTCGGCTGAGAGCCTCGCGCACTTCAATCGTGTTCACGCCAAGCAGCGCCAGCGCGCGGCATGCTTCCTCGCCGATGATGTGCGACGTGCCTGCGCGGCTGGTGATGCGCTCGCCGGTGAACATCGCAAAGCCGTTGGCGAAGTCATATTCCGTGGGCGCGAAGAAGCTCACGCGATATGCGCCGGGCATCCCCTGCCGCGAGACAATCCACTTCGCGGCGCGGGCGCGTTCGGCGTGCGGGATTTCGCGGCCAAAGAATTGCGCCTGCGATAAAGCATCAATGGTCAGCCCGAGGCTTTGCGTATTAAGCACTTTCATGATTCCCTCCAAGGTTCGAAGGCGTGAGTTCAAGCTATTTCGCTAGTCCCTGCAGCGGGATGATGTCCAGCTTTCCTGCGTCACGCAACGATGCCGCGCGGCGGCATATTTCATCAAACATCGCGAGCATCACGGGGGGATTCTCCGCAAAATCGGCGGGATGCGACCACAGGTAGAAAACGCCGCCAGTGCGCGATGCATGCTGAATTCCGCGCAATGCGCGGGTGACGCGCAGCCCCGCCGGTATCATCTTTCTCCAGCGCCCCCGGCAGCAAAGCTGCAGCCCGCCGGACAGCGCCGTCATCCCGTATTCGTCCTCGCGCGGGATTGAAAGCGGCGGGGCGAGGGCAAGCGCTTCCCCCGCGAAACGCCTGAGCTTCCAGGAGAACGCTGTTGTCCCTTCCAGGTCGCCCGGCGAATGCTTGCGATACACCTTGATTCCCGACTCCTTTAGCGCGTCAAGGTGTCCCGGGACGCCGCGCGGGAAGACGTGCGAGTTCATCCGCCTGCCGAACCCCTCAATAAGCCGCCGCGTCAGCTCCATCTCCTGGCGCGCGCGCTGTGGGGTCAACGCCTCATGCCCAAACTCCACGTGGCTAAACGCATGCGAGGCGATTTCCTGCTCCGGCTCGCACGCGGCGATCGCTTCAACCGTGTCGCGCGCCATCCACACCGAGCTTCCGTCGTCTTTACCCCCCGTGTCGCGCGCGAACCATTCGGGGAATTGCGCCGGGCGGTAAGGGTCAAGTTCCTCATGCGCGCCATCGCATTCAGTGAGCATTATGTGGCCAACGACCGCCCAGGTGGCTGAGATGCGGTGCTTGCTGAGGATTCTTAGCAGCCCGGGGATGACCGTCTTTCGCTCGACCAGGAACCTTTGCCTGTATTCCTCAAGGTTGATTTTGTCAAACCTGCCCCAGGCAAGCTCATAGTCAAAACAGATGATAAGTCGCCCAGCCATCTTTAAATCGAGTAATCGCTGTCGCCACCGCAGGTGTACCACTCCGGCACGCTGCCCGGGTCAAGCGGGATGCCGCTGTCGTTGCGAAATGCATTGAGGCGCTCAACCGAGAACGCCATCCCGCTTTCCTGCGCGGCTTTCGCCAATTGCGCATTGCCGGTATAGATGCTGCGGGCATTGGCGCGGCTTATGAGGGCGGCGCGCCGGTGGAAGCGTATCACGCGCGCAAGCGTTTCAGGCTGCGAGCGGTTCCAGTAAACATCGGACAGCAACAGCACGTTGCGCGCGCCGGTGCAGCGCCATGCCAGCGCGAATACCGCGCTCAGGCTGTCCCCTTCGCGAAGCTCAAACAGTGCCCCCATGTCTTTCGGGTGCTCAAGGTATTTCCAGCGCAGGTATTCCCCATTGCGCGCCAGGGCAAACGGGAACTGCATCTGGCAGCGCAGGAGAAACCCGTCCAGCTCATCGCCGCTTGCCGTTAGCAGCCTGATGTCTTGGTCAATCGCGGCAAAGCGCTTTAGGAACGGCTTCATCTTCACGCGCCTGCGCCCCGGATGCAGTAGCTTGCGCCCAGCCGCCTCAATAAGCGTGCGCAGCGGCGCGAAATGCTCAACGTATTCACTGATGCCTGCAAGCTGCACCAGGCCGTGCTTCAGCACTATCTTGAGCGACGGCTCGGATGAGACAAAGTGAAGCTTAAGTGGCGCATCGCGGCCTATGAACAACCCGACGACCTGCTTGCCGATGCCTTTGCCTCGCAGGCTTGGCAGAATATACCAGTCGTTGAAGGCGCGGATTGGAGAATGTTCCCTTGCACGACGATGGGACATTCTGTAAAGCCCATCGTCCCGGCGATTTCCCCGTTTTCAAGGATGACGAAGAATAATGGGGCATTGTTGCCCGCCGCGGGCTGATTCAGAAACTTCCAGCGGAAGACTTCAGGCTCTTTTGCGAAGCTGGAACCTAGCTCTTTCCAGAATCGCAGGAGTCCATCCGAATGTTCCTCGCTAAAAGCGGCGACTTCCACCATGCCGCGCCATTATAACATGCGCTATTCGGGGACATTGGTAACATCGCGGCTGCCGGGTTCGGGATTCGGCCCCAAATGGGTAGGCCGGGCTGACTAGCCCGGCTCTGGGAATACTAGGTGGCAGCAGCCGAACTCGGCTGTGCGTTTAGTGAACAGGCGAGTCGCCTGTTCCACCATCAGAAATTCCCAGACGGCCGGGGATAAACCAGCCTGGGGCTAGAAAGTTTACGCGCCTGGGGCACGCCCCATCCCCATGATGGGAGTCCAAATTCCGGAGCCGGGCTAGTCAGCCCGGCGTACTCATTAGTTAATTGTGTTGATGAAACCGGAGTCCGGATTTCCAGAGCGGCTCTGAAGCTAGCCAGCCTTCGACTGGAGCCGCGGACCCCTCCAGCGCCCAGGCGATGGCCTGTTTGAGCGGGGCTTCGGGGACGGCATGCGCGCCGTCAAAGCCGGCGAAGGTCACGTCAAAGCCCTCGGCCGTGAGCAGGTCGCGCGCATCCTCGCCGCTCTTGAATTCAGCAACCGGGTCTTTCTCGCCGTGCGCGATGAACACGCGCAGCCCCTTCGCCTTAGCGCGCACTTCGGGCGTGATGGCTTCGGTGTCCAGCCAGCCGCCGAAGCAGATGATGCCGCTGACCATTTCGGGATGCGTGAAACCCGCGTAATACGCCATCGCGCAGCCCTGCGAGAAGCCGAGCAGGTAAACATTGTCCACTTTATACTTCGCCTTCAGCGCGGCGATGGCGGATGCGACGTGCTCCACCGCTGCGATTCGCGTGTTGCCGTAAAGCGCCTCATCGCCTTCATTGCCCAAGAGCCACGAATAGCCGATGTCCTTGCCGTCAAGGAACGGGTATTGCGCCTGCAGCGCGGCGAAGATGAGGTCGGGGCCGCCCATGCGCTTGTGCAGCTTGATGAAGTTGTCGGGATTGTCGCCGTAGCCGTGCAGGCCGAGGATTAGCGTGTGCTCTTCATCGGCATTGAATCCCGGTGGAAGAAACACGCGGCAGGGATCGTAGCCCACGGAAGAAACTTGCATGACGCTGCCGGTGTCCGCATTCTTCTTCGCAATTTCCTCCTCCATCGCCGCAATCGCCTCGGCAAACTCGGTGGTTTCGCGCACCTTCGCAAAGTCGGTGTCGTTCTTCACCCAGCCGATGTCCGTCATGCCCGCCTTGGCAGCGCGCTTGAGATACTTGGCGGCAAGCGCGACGTCGCCCATAAGCCCGTAGCAGCACGCGAGGTTGTATATCGCGCCGCCGTCGCTAATGTTGAAGCGCAACAGCGCGAGGAAGTATTTCGCAGCCTCCTCATAACTTCCGCCCTGGTAAAGCTCGTTGGCTTTCTTCGCCAGCGCGGTTATGTCGGTGTCCAGGAAGTCACCGGCATCCGCCTGCATCGGGCTAATTCCCTCAACCAGCGCGCTGAAATCCTGCGCCGCAGCCTCCTGCGCCATTGCAGGAATGCATGCGAACATTGCGATAAGCGCCGCGAGGGCGATAAGCAAAACTCTGTTTCGTGAAATCATCATCGTGTCCCCTTATGCGAATTACGCGCGAAGCGATTCTAGCACTGCGCGGAAGTGCTCAAGCATAACAAGCTCCAGTGATATAATCGGGGCGGGGTAATATGCCTGCCATAACCATTCAACTCGTTATAGGCCTCTTCAAGTTTGTCATCCTGCTTGCCGCGCTGGGGATGATGTTCAACTCGGCTGCCATACTTGGTAAGCCGGAGGGGAATTACGACGCGGAAGCGAAGCTCTCGGCGCGCGTGGTTTTCGTTATCTGCGTGGTCGTCGCCTTCTGGGCCGCAGCCAGCCTGCTTCGTCTGTTCGGTTAATTCGGCGGCTAGCTTCCAAGCCGGGGGCGCGGGCTTTTCGCGCCAGGTAACAAGCCGCCAGTTGCTCCCGTCAAACTCCCACACGCTTTCATCGGTGCCCTGCGCCTCGTAGTCTTCGGGCGGCAGCGCGAGGATGTAAGTCGTCGCAAGCGTGAAGTTAAGCTCGGCAACCGCGACTTCGCCGGATATATCCACCGAGTTCACCGTTATTCCCACGGCGAGATTCGCATTTTGCGAAAACACTTCGCTAAGGAACAGGCCGAAGCTCGTGCCTATGGACGGTGGGTCGGAAAGAGTGCTGGTGCCCTTAAAGCGCATGGCGATGGCGGGGTCAAGCGTGAGCAGCCCCGAGGCGATGGAGCCGAACGCGTCGGCATCTTCCGCCGTGAGCGCGGCCGCGAGGGAACTTACCTGCGCGCGCAGGAGCTGTTCGGTGGGGCCGGGGACTTCCTGCGTCGTCTCGCGCCATGTCGCAAGCTCCCAATTGCCGCTAACAAGGTCAAAGGTCATCTCGTCAGAGCCGGACGCGCTGTAAGGCTGTGGCGGGATGACTCCCGCGTAAACCGCCGAGAGGTTGAAGCCCACGTTGAGGAACGCGCGCGTGCCGAGGATGATGACCGAGTTCACGCCGAAGCTGGTTTCAATGTTCTCGTTTTCCACGAAGACCGTGGAGAAGAAGTCGCTGAAGTCGGACGCCGGGTTGGGATTCTCGCCTACCGTCTGCGCCGTTTTGAAACGAAGCTGCACCGCGCGGTCAAGCAGCACTCCCGGCTCGACCAGCGCTTCGGCGGCTGCGAGATCTTCCACATTGAGCGCGTCGGAAAGCGCTGTGAGCTGGTCAAGCACACGCTGCTGCTCAAACTCCTGGCCAGCTCCGCCCTCGGGGTCTTGCTGCCACGACGTCAGCTTCCATGCGCCGTCGGACACCGCGAATACCATGAAATCGGTATCCTCGGACTGGTAAGTTGCCGGGGGGACGTCAAGGATATAGAGGCTTGAAAGCAGGAAGCGCACTTTCACCGTCGCCACTGAGCCGTTGATGGAAGTGTTGGTCACTTCAAGGCTGCACGAGATGTTCTCGTTTTGCGCGAAAAAGTCGTTGAAGAAAGTTATCTCGTCTGCGGTCGGGGAAGGGTTGTCGGAGGTTGTTGATGTCGTCGGGAAGCGCAGCGCGAGGTTGCCGTCCAATAGGAACAGCGGCGAGAATAGGTCTCGCATCGCGTTCAAGTCCTCGGCGTTGATGTCCCGCGCCAGGCCTGCGACAGCCTGCTGCACCGCCTGCACGAGCGCGGTGTTATCGTCGCCGCCTGCGCCGGGGGCAAGCGGGCTGGTGCTGCCCGACATGCAGGACGTTAGCAGCAATACTGCAATCCAAATAAGCGCAACCGCGCGAATCCGCGTCGTCATGGGCTGGATTCTAGCACAGGCTTGGCATTGCGCAGGCGGCCAAGCTCGTTTGCGACCTGCGCCGGTTCGGTGAACACAGTGAAAGCGCCCTCGGAGCGCTCAATAATGCCGCGCACCTCCTCGGGGCGCGCCTCGGCAAGAACTGTCGCCGCGTCAGGGAAACCGTTGCGCGAATACTCGTTGAAGCGCGCGCCTGTGAGGAACAGCAGCAGGTAATCAACCGACGGGTTTATGCTCAGCGACAGGTCGGATTGGACGTAGCCGCTGTTGACCTCTTCGGGCTTGAAGGGCAGGGATTCGCCCGCGGCATATGCGAACACCGCCTTGAAGGGGAACCTGGCAGGCACCTTGAGCGGCGTAGGCGTGAGCCCCTGCTCAACTTGCTGCTGGCCCTGCATTCCGCCGCCCGCGAAGAAATCGCCCTGGCTGCCATCGCCACTGTCGCCGCCGTTCGCCTGCGCGCCATCGCCCTGCTTGGACGAGTTTCGCAGCGCGCTCAGATATTCGCCCATAAACATGGGAAGCACTGCCACCGACGTGACAACCATCACGCCGAGCACGACCAGCGCTACGACCCACACCGGCGCGCGCACGTCGCCCGTTTTCTTCTCGGGTTCAGTCATGCGGAGCTACTTTTCCTTCGCGGCCAGCGCCTTGAGCTTAGCCTCGGCGCTGGAAATCTCGGCCTTGCTGGCGTCCTTTATCTTACCGACGGCGTTCAACTCGGCCTTAGCCATGTCCATGTTGCCCATGCGCGCGTAAACGTCGGCCAGCGCGAAGTGCGGCGCTGCATACGCAGGGTCAAGCTTGGCAGCTTTCGCAAGCGCCTTGATAGCCTTGTCCGATGCGCCGGAAAGCGCAAGTGTCACTCCCTGCAGGTAAAACACGCGTGGGGATTCGGGCTGGAGGCTGGCTGCCTTGTCGGCCTGCACGATGACCTTCTTCAGCGCAGGCGAACTCCACGACGTCCTTGTCTACGAGCATCGCGCCTGCGTAAAGCCACGCTGCGAGCGCGTTATCGCCGGCTTTGGTTTTCGCTGCCAGCTTATCCATCATTGCCTTCCAGTCGGCTTCGGCGATTGCTGCGTCGCGGTAGAAATAACCTTGCGGCGTGAGGAGCTTGGTGGCAATTTCAGCCAGCTCTTTGTCTTCAGCGTCTTTGAAGCCCAGCTTTGCGGCATCGTATTTAGCTGTTGTGCCGGGTTCAATCGCGAGCTTGATGTCGGGCGCGTAATTGGCGTAGCGCATGGGGCCAGTCCCCAGCTCGGCAGCAAGCTTGCTCTCGCCGACCTCGTCATCGCGCCCGCCGCTACCGGCGACTTCATCGTCGCGGCCTCCGCTCATAACTTCGTCGTCGCGTCCGCCGCTTTTCGCGGTGACATACGGCGGTTGAACGCCCTCGGCGGAAAGCGTTTTCGCCTTCTCAAACGCGGCATTGGCCTCGTCGTCGCGCCCGCCCATTAGCAGCACCTGGCCCAGGATGTCGTTCGCCCATGCCGATTCCGGCGCCAGCTTCACAGCTTCCTGCGCCGCAGCCAACGCTTCCGCGCTGCCTGCGCCCATGGTGTTTTCCACGCCGGCAAGCAAGTAGTAGGTGAAGGGCTTCGGATCGCTCTTAACCTTCTCTGCAAGCTGCGCCTTGAGCTTGTCCCACTCTTTCGGCGTCAAGCGCTCATTGGCAACGAACGCCCCATCCTTCTCCAGGACTTTAGCGGCGATTCCCTTGAGCTCCTTGTCGTCATTGCCGGCCATGTCAATGTCGGCGGTGGTGATTGGCTTGGCAGCTTCGCCTTTCGGAAACGGCTTGCCGAAAGAACTGCTGTCGGTCGCTTGCTTTGGACAGCCTGCAATAAATGCAATGAATACTAGAATGGCGAATAACGCCCCCGAGATAAATAACAAACGCTTCATTTGAATACCTCCTGGCGGTGAGACAGCCTTGCCCACCATTTGAGATGCAGCCCTGAAGCTAATTATACCGCCGCAACGCCCCGCTTTGGTGCAAGGGGGCGCACAAACCCGATTTTGCTGGTATATTCTCCCCCATGCGGCCAATCACCGTGAAAACCAACGCCCGCGAGGAGCTGCTGGATATAACCGCCAGCGTCGCGCAAGCCGTTGAAGAGAGCGGCGTGCAAAGCGGCTTGTGCAACGTCATTTGCCTGCACACGACCGCCGCCGTGACCATCAACGAGAACGCCGACCCCGACGTGAAGGCGGATATTCTCGTGTCGCTGCGCCGCATCGTCCAGGACGGGCTGCACTACTTCCACCAGGAAGGCAACAGCCCTGCGCACATCAAGTCATCCCTCGTCGGGCCTTCAATCACCATCCCCATTTCAGGCGGGCGGCTGGTGCTCGGCTCCTGGCAGGGCATCATGTTTTGCGAATTTGACGGCCCGCGCACGCGCCGCATCGGTGTGACCATCATCAAGAGCGAGTAGCCGTGGATAACGCCGCCAACCCCTACGCCCGGCTCAAGGAACTGATACAGCTAAAGCATGCGGGGAAGCTGGGATTTACCGAAGTGCGTGAACTCATCGCGCTGCACGAGCGCGCATCAGCCGACTTGTCGCTCGCGGGGGAAAGGGGCGCTGCCGAGCAGGAGACGCTCAAGTCTCTGGTCGCGGAGAGCTTCAATGCAGTTTACGGCCTACTTCCGCTCTACAAACGCCCGCCGCTTGAGTTCCTGCGTACGTTTTACACGCGCACGCCCGAAGTGCTCTATAAATACCGCATGCAGTTCTACGCCGCGCTTGCGGCCGTCCTGCTTGCATCGGCGTTCGGCGTGGTGTCCGTCCTCACCGGCGACACCATCACCCCGCGCCTCGTGCTGAGCCCCGAGATAATCCAGCAGTTTGAGGAAACCGTCGCTAAGGACAGCGACTGGGCGCTCGCCGCATCCATCCCCGAAGAGCAGCGGCCTGCCGCAAGCGTTCAGATTATGGCGAACAACATCCAAATCGCCGTGGTCTCGTTCATCCTCGGCGTGGTATTCTCATACTTCACGCTTATAATCCTCTTCACCAACGGCTACCTACTCGGCTACATATCCGCGCTCTACCTGTTCACAGCCGCCACCACGGGAAGGCCTGAGCTCGGCTGGTATTACGCCGCAGGCATCGGCCCGCACGGCGTGCTGGAAATACCGGCGATACTGCTGGGCGCGACCGCAGGCGTGGCAATCGGCGCGTCATGGATATTCCCCGGGCGCAGGCGGCGCGCAGTTGCGCTGGCGGAGACTGCGCGCGAAACGCTGCTGCTTGTCAGCGCTGCTGCGATACTCCTTGTCATCGCAGGGATCATTGAAGGCTTCGTGACACCGCTTGGCTCGGGGCTGGTCGCCGACCGCACGTGGTCAACCTACGGCGAGCGGCTGCCGCTTTACATCGGCAAGATTGTATTCAGCGCGCTGCTCTTCGCTGCATTCTTCAGCTGGCTTCGCGGCGGCTGGATAACCGCGCACAAGCTGAGGGCTGGCAAAGCCGCCGTAAAAGGGTAGAATGTTTGGCCCCTGGAGGGGTGGCCGAGTGGTCGATGGCGGCGGTCTTGAAAACCGTTGAGCAGAAATGCTCCGGGGGTTCGAATCCCTCCCCCTCCGTTACTCTCTTTTGCACTCACTAAATACCCAAGAGTAGGCCGGGCTCACCAGCCCGGCTCAGGTAATCATCCTTTCACTTGTAGGCGGCACCAGCCGCAGGCTGGCTTGCTTTAGTGCCGCGCTGGAATCTGACTACTTCTTGGTGGCACATGCGTCCCGCTTGTGCATTAGGCGCACAGCCGAGTTGGCTGTGCCACCATTCATATTCCAGAATCCAGAATTCGGAGCGGCTCTGAAGAGCCGCCTACCCATCGCTGAGCCTTCATTGTTCCAGAGCCGGGCTAAAGCCCGGCGTACGGCTCTGGAACCGAAATCCGAAACCCTATTCCCGAGTCCTGCTCCTTACGGTGCGCCCCAGAGGGCGTTGCCTTGTGCGTCGTTGATGGTCACGGTCGGGCTGCCGCCCTTGTCCACCGACGCGACGACGCTGGCATTGCCTGCCGCATCCGTCACGCTGAAGCCGGCGGAACCGTCTTCAAACAGGCTCATCACTGCGCGGCTTGAGCCCTCTTCGCCCGCGTCAAAAAGGATGAGGCTGGGCTCGCCATAGCCCGAAAGCCCCAGCGCGGCGCGCACCGAGCCGTCCACACCCGGGTCGTACATGAACAGGTTGGGCGTGCCGTCGAAAGAAGTGCCGAGGTAGGCGCGAAGCTCCATCTCCTCGCCGTAGAGCCACAGGCCGGTAGTGCCGTCGTCTGTCACGCTGACTTCGGCGCGCGTGTTGCCGCCCGCATCCACAATGCGCAGCGCCTGGGTCACGATT
The DNA here is from genome assembly GCA_963749125.1 of uncultured bacterium. Classification (GTDB taxonomy): domain Bacteria; phylum 4484-113; class 4484-113; order 4484-113; family 4484-113; genus JBBIJQ01. The sequence goes on along the minus strand of CAVVLL010000011.1, from coordinate 155,670 downwards.
TCATCAGCGTAGACGACCTGCGCCTCATCCTGCGCGCTCGCGGTGTTCGCGCCGAAAAACCAGCTGCCGACCATCCCGCCGAGGAATGACGAGAGTATCATCGCAGTGAGAATTAGTGCAGATTGAGTTGTCCGTTTCATAGTAATGCCTCCATTTGGAGGGGCTTAGTGCGCCCGGCCCCTGCGGATATCTTACCAGCCAAAGCCCCCCACGCGCACGCCGCCGGTGATATAATCGCCTCATCTTCACCGGGGGCGACATTATGAAAACGCTGCGCTTCCTTTGCCTGACAGCCGCCATCGCCTGCTGCGCTCTGGCTCTTATGCCCGCATTCGCAGGCGCGGGCAGCATTCCCAGCATCGCCGGGCCGATACCCATCGCGCGCTGGCGCGTCATCGGGCCGTTCCTTTCCGGCATGCGCGAGGCGGGAACGGACCCGCTGGCGTATTACGACAAGGACGCGGCGATGGACGACCCGCTGCTGCAAGGTTCATTCCCCTCGCTGCTCGTGCCGGGCTTACAGGCGCGGTGGCAGTATTACGAGGCTGCGCCGGACGGGTCGGTGAGCATCACGTTTCCCAATGTCACCGAGCAGGCGTGGAAGCTCATCGGCGACGAATGGGGCGCGGCGGGAAGCAGCTTTGTGGGCTACGCCTACGCGTCGTTTGATGTAGAAGACGGGCCGAGGCGCGCGCTCATTGACGCGCAGGGCGTGGGCGGGTTCGTGCTAAACGGGATGCCCTACCCCGGCGACGCCTATGGGCACGGGCTGTTCTCCACGCCGGTGATACTGCAGGACGGGCGCAACGAATTGAAGGTCGGCTTCGGCCGCGACTTCAAGCTGCGCGTGCTGCCGGTGACGAGCGACCTCATTGCGCTGACCAGCGCTGCGACGCTGCCGGATTTGGTGCGTGGGGATAGCTTGCGGCGCATCCTCGTATCGCTGCCGCTCATCAACACGACCGATGAGTGGATAACCGCGTATATCACGCCAAGCCCCGGCGGGATGTTCACATCAGGCGAGCTTACGTCGGCATGGGTCGCGCCGCTGGGCATCGTTAACGTGCCTTGCGTTTTCAGCGCAGAAGGGGATTTACCGCTGGACTATGCGCAGGATTCATGCGAGCTTGCCTTAGAGATAAGTTACACACAAAGTGGCGGCGTGAAACAAACAGAGGCGGCGCAGCTAAAAATGCGTGTGCGCGATGCCTCGCAATCAAGGCGCGTAACGTTCGCCTCGCAGGCAGACGGCTCGGTGCAGTATTACGGGCTGCTTCCGCCGAAGGACTACGACTTACTCAAAGAATATGGGCTAATCCTTAGCCTGCATGGCGCGGGAGTGGAAGCGGAGGGGCAGGTTGACGCATATAAGCCTAAGGACTGGGCGTTCGTGGTTGCGCCGACGAACCGCAGGCGTTTCGGCTTTGACTGGCAGGACTGGGGACGGCTGGATCTTCTTGAAGTATTCAGTAATATTACGAGCCGCTTCCCCATTGACGGGAACCGCGTCCACTTAACCGGCCATTCCATGGGCGGGCATGGCACATGGTATAACGCGTTCACATATCCCGACCTGTGGGCGACGGCAGCGCCGAGCGCGGGCTGGACGAACTTTGATTTATACGTGCCGATGTTCCTGCGGCAAAACGTGATGATGGGCGCGCCTAGGGCGAACATGATATGGAACCTGGCAATGCGCGAGGACAACACGCTCGTGCTAAGTGAAAACGCGTTGAACCTTCCCATCTACGCGCTGGAAGGTGGCGCGGACGACAACGTCCCGCCACAGCAGCCGCGCATGTTATCAGAACTTCTCACCAAGCGCGGCTACGACATCCGTTACGAGGAAGTTCCCGGCATGGGGCACTGGTGGGACTTGCCGGAAACGCCATTCGTGGACTGCGTTGATAACGAGTATCACAACGAGTTCTGGCGCACCCGCAAGCGCAACCTTTGGCCCAAGGAAGTCGTCTTCCGCACACACAACTATTCCATCAACGACAGGGCGTATTGGGTGCGCGTGGATGCGCCGATGCAATACGATAAGACGTTGATTAGTTTTGACTGGCCTGTGCTTCCATACCAAGATATCGTAGTCCGCGCTGAGGCCGATCCAAAAACGGGCATTAACGTTACGACGAGCAACGTAAGTGCCCTGAGTCTAAACTTGGATACGCCAATTGCGCCGGGAGAATCAGTAAGCGTGAGTATTGACGGAATCGCGTTGAACGTTCCATCAGGAGGCTGGACTAGTTTCATTATGGGCGATAGCGGAGAAGGATGGGAAGTTGGAAAGGCCAATCCGCAAGCGCCATATAAGTTCCGTGATACTTACGGCCCGTGGAAACAAGTCCTGATGAAGCCGTTCATCATCGCTTACGGCACGACCGGCTCGCCGGAGCAGACGGAATGGAACTTGCAACTAGCGCGCATGTATTCTTATCACTGGTGGTACCGCGCGAATGGCTATACGACGATTGTGAAAGACACCGGCGTTGACTTTACGAAGCCGGGTTGGGAGAACATGAACTGCGTCCTCATTGGCGGGCCGGAATGCAACGCCGTGACTACAAAGATGCAGGAAAAGCTACCGATAAGGCCTACGAAGGATGGCGTCTTATGGGGAGGCAATATAATCCTGGGCAAAGACCTGACTTATAAGTTCGTATACCCTAATCCAATCACCGGCTATAAAACACTTATCTCGGTGGAAGGCGGGACGAGCCTTGCTGCGATGAAGCGCCTTCCCGCCGTCATCGGCATATACTCGGGAAGCGGCTTCCCCGACTGGATGGTGTGGGGCGACGAGTTCAAGCTGCAGGGCTTCGGCGGCGTGCGCGCGATGGGGTTCTTTGACGATAACTGGGAGTATTGCGATGAGCTCACATTCTGGAATAATGACCTCATAAGCCGCGAAGGAGAAGGTCCACCTTACTATCGCTAGAGCCATGCCTAAGTCAACGCTTATCATCACGCGCGCCGATGCCGCCTTCGGGCACGGTCATCTTACGCGCTCGCTTACATTGGCTCCAGCGCTGCGCAGAGAAGGGGTGAGCACCGAAGTGCTGCTGCTCGGAGACGAGCCCGGGCTGCTCCACACCTACATCAGGCGGGAGAAGGTGAAGTTCTTCCCAAGTTGGGAGCTTAGCTACGCGTTGCGCCGCGAGCAGCTTGTGCAGGCGATCCGAGAGCTATTCCCTGAAGAAAGGCCGCAGCTCGTGGTCTTTGACATGTACGACTTCTCCGACACTTATTGGGCGCGCCAATTCTTCAGCGAGCAGTTCCCGGATGCGGTTTTCGTGGGTTTGGACATCTACAACCGCTCCAAAGGCGAGCCCCGCCCGGAGCGCGAGGACTACAAGCCGGTCGCCTTCAGCCTAATCATCAATTCGCTGCTTGCGCCCTTCGGCGCGCAGGAGGGCGAGGCCGACGGTGTGCGGCTGCTTTACGGGACGGATTACCTTATCCTCCCGCCGGAACTCGCCGATTCTCCCAAGTGGGAACCGGCCGAAGTGGATGCTCCCATCCCGGTGTTTTTCAGCTCCAACTTGAGGCTTGACCAAGCGGTAAACAACGTGATGCTCCCAGCGCAAAACGTGATGCGCTCACTCAAGGAGCTTCACGGGCGGCGGTTCGTTACACACACGACCTTCCCCGACATGATTGAGCGTTACGTCGGGGAGAACACCGAAGTTAAGCCGCTGGTGCCGCCCCAGGACGTTTACCGGCTGCTTGCGGGCTCGCCCTGCGCTGTCATTTCGGCGGGAACGGTGCTCTACGAGGCTGCGCATTTGGGGGTGCCGGTAGCGGTCGTTCCGGCGGTGCCGCACGAGCAGGTGACCGCGCGCAAATTCGCCGACGCGGGTTACGGCATCTACATTGACGGGAGAAGCAACCCCGCGATGCAACTCCACGAGGCGATAAAGATGCTGATGCAGCCTGCGTTTGCGCGTGAACAATCAGCAGCCGGGCGCAGGCTTGTTGACGGCAAAGGGCTTGAGCGCGTGATGCGCGAGCTTCGCGGGATTGTCAGCGCTAACGACTAGCGAAACGACATCGTCGTGAGGATGCTGCTGCTCGTCTTACGCTGGTCGGTTATTTCCATCTCTGCGGGCAAGTCTTTCGGCGTGAAGCGCGTCTCCAGGTAAACGCGGCACCCGGCGTCAAATAGGTGTCGGTTGCGCACCGCAGACGCAAGGAACGGCACCTCAAGCGGCGTTGAAAACGGCGGGTCAACGAAGACAATGTCTATCAGCTCGCCCGCTTTAAGCGCGCGCCCGATGGTGGGCAGCTCGCGCGTCGCATCCGCCTTCACAACTTCGCCCCGGTCGTCCACGCCCAAGCGCTTCAAATTGGCTCGGATGTTTTCCGCGGTCTTGTAAGCCTTCTCAAGGAATATCGCCTTCGCCGCGCCGCGCGACAGCGCCTCAATCCCCACCACGCCTGAGCCTGCGAACACGTCAAGGAAAATGCAGCCCTCAACCGCCTGCGGGGTCATGATGGAGAACACCATCTCGCGCAGGTAATGCGTGCTGGGGCGGAAGCTCGCGCCCTTGGGAAGGAACACCTCGCGCCCTTTAAGAGTGCCCGTGATGATGCGCAGACTCAAAGCGACCTCCAGCCGCGCGGGTGATTACCGGGTTAACCGCCCTTCGCCAGCTTGCGCTGGCAGGCGAGAAGCGTATCTGCGAAGCGGTAGCAGTCCACAGGATTGGCGGGAACGCTCGCGCGCACCCACGTCGGCAGCCCCGCGCCTTTCTGCGGCCGTACGAATACGCCGTGCTCGTTCATAAGTGCGGCAAGCTCGTTGCTGTCCACGCCCGCGTCAAAGAGCAGGAAATTCGTGTGGCTTTGGACGGGGTGGAAGCCGTATTCCTCCAGCAGCTTCGCCATCAGCCGCCGCGACTCAACCGTCGCCTTGACCGAAACTTTCAGGTATTCCTCGTCATCAAGCGCCGCAAGCAAGCCCGCCTGCGCCATTATATTTACATTGAAGGGCATGCGCACCTTGTATAGCGCGGCGATAACGTCCCTGTGCGCGATGACGGTCCCGACGCGGAGCCCAGCGAGGCCGAAGACCTTGCTAAACGTGCGCAGCACGATAACGTTGTCGTTCTTGCGCATGTGCTCAAGGCCGCTGCAGTAATTCTGGTCGGTGACGAAATCAAAGTAAGCTTCGTCGTGCACGAGGATGGCGCGGCCCGCGATGTCGCTGATAAGCTTTTCCACTTCGGGGCGGACGACAATGGTGCTGCACGGGTTGTTGGGGTTGTCCAGCCAAACGATCTTCGTGCGCTCGTTGACCGCTGCCGCAAGCCCTGCCGTGTCAGGCGTCATGTCTGCCTTCACCGGCACCTTCACGAGCTTGGCGTTTTGGATTGCGCCGGCGATGCTGAAGATTGGGAAGCTGGGATTGCTCACGACTATCTCGTCGCCTTCGCCCGCGAACGCCTGGCTGATGTAGAAAATCGCCTCGGCGCATCCTGCGACCGGCATGAAGTTGTCGGTGTCCAGGTTGAACTTCTCAGCGAGCTTTTCCTTGACCGCGAGGCAGCCGTCGTCGGGGTAGTAGTTCACCGTCTCCGCCGCTTTCTTCAGCGCTTCAACGACGGACTTGGGCGGACCGAGAAGGTTCTCGTTGCTGGCGAGCTTCAGGATGTTCTTCGCCTCGCGCAGCGCTTTGCCGGGAACGTAGGGGTGGAGCGCGCCCAGGTGCGGGCGCATAAGCTTCAGAAGGTCCATTAGGTTCAGTCCTCCCTGAACTCGAAGTCGTCCTTGACGCCGGTCAAGAAATCTAGGTTGCGGTGAACAATCCACATATCGTAGAACTCGGCGGCCGTGCGGCAACGCAGCTCTTCCAGGAAATGCTCGCGGCAAACGTCCACGCGCTTCTTATCCTGGGAGAAGTAGATGATGTCGTCTGGCCGCAAGCTGAACTTATCGCGCAGCATTATCTTATACATCTTCGGCGGGACTTCAACTTCCAGATCTGTGCGCGGCGGAAGGTTCTCCACCTTCTCAGCGACCGTCCAGCGCACGTAAGCCGGGTCCCTCGGCTCAAGCCCTTCGCGTAAGCTGTAGATAAACTCGCAGCCCTTGGCGATCTTGCCGGTGAAGAGATAACCTAGCGTAGTAAAGATGTTTGCTAACATAGAAAACCCCAAAGCTGATTATATGTTATGCCAAGCCCCATTACAAGGAAAGCCGCACCGCCCGCCCGCCGTATTTCACCAACAGCGCCTGCACACCCAAGCGGCGCATGAACGGGCTGCGGCTTTGTTTCGCCTTGATTGCGTTGCGCCTAAGCTCGGCAAGCTCCGGCGAAAGCAGGCGGCGATACACCTGTTGCGCGGCTTCAGGCGATGCTTCAAGCGACATTGCCGCAGCGCGCCCTGACGCCAGCGCAAAGCTGATGCCGTCGCCACTGCTGGGGCTGACCAGCCCTGCCGCCTCGCCGCAGATAAGGATTCTGCCGCTGCCGAGGTTGATGTCGCGGACGTTTGTGATACACGCCAGGCGGCATCCCCGGTATTCCAGCGGCTGCGCCTCTATCCCCAGCGAGCGCAGGTGGGTAAACAACGCTTCAAGCCGTTGCGCTGCACTCCCACGCTCTGCGGGCGCAAACGCCGCGCCAACTTCGCACTCACTGGCGGACTTGGGGATATACCAGCCGAAGAAAGGCGTCCAGCTTGCCTTGAACACTGAGATGAAGTGCGGATAAGCCTCGGCCGTGCTGCATTGCGCTTGGAAGGAGCTGAGGTGCGGCACGGGCGGGAGTTTCAGGCACCTGCGGGTCAACTGCCGCCAGCCGGTGCAGTCAACCAGCCATCCTGCTCGCATCGTCCTTGCGCCAATGGCCACTTCCACCGCGCCATCGACTTCGCGAACGCCATCTATCGTCGTATGTGGCTCATAAGCTGCATCGGCACCGCGCGTTTCCAGCGCAATCCTGAGCAGCCACGCGTCAAGCTCCCCGCGTTTGTAGTTGGCATATTCTACCGGAAAACGCACGCGAAAGCGGTTGTCCAAGTCGTGCATCTCCAGCCCTGCGCTAAACGGCTCGGCGCGCACGTGCTCCGGCAGCTCAGGCAGCAGCGTCTGCGCCTGCTTCGTGAGCAGCCCGCCACAGAGCTTTGGATTGCGCGTTGCCTCCAGCGGGTCGCCTGCGTCAACGGCAAGGGTGCGCATCCCTGCAGGCAGGTTTCGCAGCGCCCATGCGCCGGCCGGCCCGCACCCGGCGATGACGACATCGTAATCAGGCCGAGCGCTCACTCCGGCCACTCGTAGCCAAACTCATCTTCTGCGCGGATAAAGCGTAGCTGGTTGTTGGTTGAACCATACTCGCAATAAGCTATCGCCGGACGACCATTAACCTCAAGAAGGGCTACATTCTCGGTTACGTTAATAGTCGGGTGAACCTCTACCAATTCACCCCACTCTTTGCCGAGCGTATCATTGGCGACTATGTAATACAGCTTTCGCGAAGTGAAATCACCATTTGCGTAGGCCACAGCCGGGCGGCCGCTGATTACTGCAAAGCCTAATCGCCCTGAGCTAGTTATCCAGCTGTCAAGCGTGACTTTGTTCGTCCACTCAGCCCCTTTCTCGTCATCCGCCCTCATGTAGAAAAGCGTACGAGGAAGCTCACCGCCGTTGCGCCAGACGACTGCAGGATAATCTTGAACAACACACAGGGCGGAGCTATCCGACATCGATTCCAATTTAACCGGCGGCTCCCATGATGTGCCTTGCATGTTAGAGGATAAGAAGAAGAGCGTGCTGTCCATGTGCATACTTAGTAGCACTGCCGGCCGGGGCTCAAGAGTGCCAGTCATTACAATCGTCATATCACAACTTGCTATTAACGAGGTTACTACGTCCTGTCCCGCGATTACCGGGTCGGTAGGCCAGTCTTTGCCGTCGGCATTAAGCGCACGATAAAACAACAGCTCTCCGCTTCCACTGAAATCATCCTCGGGAATTGCCATTGCAGGATATCCTTCCACAACGCAAAAGCCGAATGGGGGTGGATTTACCATGCCTCGATTCCAAACTTCAAACGGTTCTTCCCAACCTGTCCCTTGGTAATCTGATGCCCGCGAATATCGGATCGCCCCGCTTTCTATCATAAACCCGACTGAGGTGCCGATGGCTGGATTTCCTTTAACTACTACAAGCCGGTTGTTTGAGCCAGGGAACGAACCTGTGGCGGGAAACGCTTGAGATGGCATTCCCCAGCTTTCACCATTCTCATCCATGGAAAGCACGAAAAAGGCGGTCGGATTAGGCGGGTCGGGCGGATTCGCTACGCGCCTGTAGGCGATAGCCGGCCTACCGTCCACAATTGCTAAACTCGGGAAGTCGCCATCGGTGGCATCAACAACCACAGGCCCAACCGGCAAGTCAGTAAGCGATAGCGTGAAGTCAAAGGTGTCTTCACCGGCAGTGTTGGTCACCCTCAGGCTGGCGTTGTAGTTACCTGCGGCGCTTGCTAGCGTAACATTCGGGCTGGCATCCAACGATGTGTTTGGGCTAGCGCCATTCCCGAAATCCCAGGAGTATGACAGCGGTGGAGTGCCAGTAACGTCCGCAGCAAACTGCGCAGACGAGTTGATAACGCCGCTTTGGGGAGACACCGAGCTTATCACCGGCAGCTCCGGCGGGATATCGTTTACAGTCAAGGCGAATTGGTAATTGTCCGTTCCAACGCTATTGGAAGCCCACACGTTCACCGTGTATTCGCCAGGCGCGCCCAGAGTTCTCAGCCACAACATGGCCTACTGGCGTAGCGGGGGTTGCGCCTCCTCCAAAGTCCCAAGAGACGGTGATGGGGGCAGTCCCGGTTACTGCAACGGTAAAGTCATACTGGACGCCGGTAGTTCCTTCAGTCGGCGTCACTCCGGTTATCACAGGCGGGTCGGGCGGCCCCAAGTATCGGACGACGTTGCTCGCAGGCCCAACCTGCGCGCCGTCAAACGGGCACACTCGGTAGTAAACCCCAGCGGTTCCGTCCACGAGCGGCATGAACACCTTTCTCTCCGCGCCGGCAGCCGTGCTCATCGCGAACGATTGTATTGAACTGAAGTCCGCCGCGTTGCCGGTGGTTGAGCTTTGGAGCAGGTAGCCTGCGCAGGTGACGCCGAAATTCATCGCAATCGGCGTTATGTCGCCTGTATCAACTTTTCCACTCCCATCAACATCCAGCACTCCTTGAATTGAATCAGTATTGGCGGCGCTTTCCTGCCAGTGCATGGCGAGCGGGGTAATGTCACTAACGCCCACGACGCCGTTTTGGTCGTAGTCGCCTGCATTGCGGTAGTGCCAGTTCAGGCGCATTTGGCCTGCTTCGCTAAATATCTCAAAGTCGTTGACTGTGTTCTTGAGGCCGGTGGGCGGGGTGCTAGCAATTTTGCCCGTGCGCTTCTCTAGTGCATCCGCTAACGCAGATTTGAGTTCCTGGAATAGCCGGCCATCAACGCTTTCTGGCGCTTGGAGCGCGTCTAGTTCCGCGAGCGCATCTGAGATTTGTATTTCAGAAAGTCCACTCTCAAGCCGAAAAGGCTGCTGCCCGCATGAATACAGCAGCAAGGCTGCAAGTGCTAATGCCAACAAGCTAGTTAATCGTTTCATATGAGCACTCCCTATGGCTCAGCAGGCCAGTCATGGCCGTAAGGATCATTCGCGATAACATATTTGAGGACATAGTCGTTGCTATCGTAATAGGCGATTGCCGGGCGGCCTGCAACCTGTTTCAGTGAAGCGTACATCCCAACGTAATTATCCCCGCCCGAATCGACCATTACCGGCGGGTTCCAACTCCCGCCCCAAGCGTTCTGGGCTACCACATACATAAGCGCCCCGTCTGGGTAGCCTGCGTAGTACGCCACTGCAGGTAAGCCATTAATTGACTGCAACGAGGTGTATTGGCCCGTATCGGATTCGCTGGCGCCGCCATTGTCAAGGATTTCCGGTTCGCCCCAGTCATTTCCAAACTCGTCCACCGAGCGGATGAACATTAAGTACCCATCTGGGTCGTTCTGGTAGACGATTGACGGCTTGCCGTCAATCACGAACAGGCAGGTATACCAAGGATCGTGAAGCTCTTGGGCTATAACTGGCGTAGTGGGCCAATCATCTCCAAGGCTGTCGTTGGCGCGGAGAAAGCGCAGCTGCTCATCGTGATAAGCGCGGTAGGATATTGCCGGGTTGCCCTGGACAACCGCGGCTGAATTGAAGACGCCGCAGCTATCGTCATCCAGCGTTATAGAAGGCAGCCAGCTAAAACCCTCCTTGTCCTCAGAACGAACGAACATAAGCGCACCGCTTTCTTTATAATAGCTGACAGCAGGAAATCCTGGGGGATCGCCGACAAAGCAGATTGTGCAATGTCTTCCGGTCGTGTACGTGCCATCATCATCAAGTGTCTGCACCACTCCCCAAGGGTAAGTGCCCTGGGCGTCCAGTGCGCGGACAAACTTCAAGTCCTTATTCGTGGCATCGTGATAAGCGACCGCCGGCTTTCCATCAACAACCGCCGCATCCATCCATGTCCCGGCGTCATGCTCGTCAACAACCGTGATTGACGGCTCCGCCCATTCGGTGCCGTAGGGGTTGGTGGCGCGGATGAATTCCAGAGATTTCTTTGAGCTGTTATGGTAGGCGATAGCGGGAATCCCGTCTGCGACAATAAGCCTGCAGTAAGACCCGACGCTGTCAGGTGGGTCGCTTGGCCCGCCATTGTCCACGACAATCATCACGCCTACAAAATCCGCGCTGACAGTCATCGCGAACTCCATCACGTCGGTTCCAAATGCATTCTCAAGAGCCAGGCTGCATCCATCATAGGTTCCCGGCGTTGAGCTAAGAGTTACGTAGGGCGAGACTGCGTTTACGTCGCTAGTTGTTCCCGCGCCACCAAAATACCAGGTGTAGATTAACGGTTCGCTGCCGCGCACATTAGCGTTAAGCCTGATTTCCGAGTTGACTTCTCCTCCTGTCGGCCCTACATCCAGAATTTCCGGAAGCTCGGGCGGGCCTGCAATGCTATAGCTGAAAGGAAACTCATGGCTTCCAGCTTCGTTGCTAGCCAGCAGTGTGCCGTTGAAAGTGCCCTCAGCGTTCGCTGTCAGCGTAGGCGATTGCTCGGTTGATGAAAGCGTGTCCAGCCCGCCGCTGAACTCCCAAGAATACGATATCGGCTCATCCCCGGTTACCACGGCGGAGAAGGTGACGGGCAAAGTCGCGTAAGCATCTGTGTAATCCACCGATTGAACCTGTGGAGGATTGCCGCCTACGGTTATCGTGAATTCAAAGATGTCGGAGCCAAAGGCATTTATCGCTTCAACGCTGCATTGGTAGTCCGCCTTAACATTGGTGATGGTGATCACCGGATTCTGGTCGGAGGAAAAGCGGGGGGTTCCCGCATCGCCGAAATCCCAGGCTAATGTTATCGGCTGGCTTCCGGACACTGATACCGAAAATTGGACTTCGGTTCCATAGACCGCCGTTGTCGGGGAGACTGTAGTAATGCTGGGTGGTGCTGTCCCGAAGTGAACTACGTTGCTAGGCTCGCCTTCAGCTCCATCGGCATCAACCGGGATGACACGGTAGTATTCGCTTTGGCTTGCGTCAATCGTCACTGTATATTGCAGCCGGCCATCGCCTTCCCCGCTCGCCTGAAGTACTTCCTGCAGGTCGCTCCAATTCGCGGAAGACGCGGTTGCAGAATTTTGGAAAATGTAGGCTGAGCAGTTGGTTGTGAAATACATCGCGATAGGAGTGACATCGCTTATCCCCACAGTGCCGCTTCCATCACCGTCAACGACCGCCGCAATAGTATTCGGCTGTGTGTTGATGTCATAGGCCGCGCCGTAATTCATTGCCAATGGGGTAATGTCGCTTATCCCCACCGTCCCGTTCTGGTCGTAATCTCCTATGTTTCGATAATGCCAACTGAAACGAGGGCTACCGGCGTCGCTCGCAACCGATAAGTCGAGCACCCCATTGGCAGGGCCGGTGGGCGGGGTGCTGGCAATCTTGCCGGTGCGCTTCTCCAGCGCATCCGCCAGCGCCGATTTGAGTTCCTGGAATACCCGGCCGTCAACGCCCTCAGGCGCTTGAAGCGCTTCCAGTTCCGCGAGCGCGGCGGGTATGTCAATTGCGCCCGCCGGCCTTGGATTATGCAGGGCTGAACCCGCAGCGCATGATAGCATCGCGGACATAACTGCGAGCATGAGGATTGATGGGAACAGGCGGCGCAACGCGCAGATGTATGGCTGGCAGTTCAACATCGTTCTCCTCGAGCCAGGATTGGATGGCTCGGTAAGATTATACCAGCGAAGGACGCGCCTAAAGCCCGTCCGCTAGCGCTTGGGCGGGATGCCCTCAACCGGCAGCCCGTAGAGCGCGTCAACCGCGACCAAATACTGGTTGGTGATAACCTCGGAAGCGTAGCGCTGGCCGCCTTTCGACGCATCCCAACCGGGATTCTCATACTGGCGCGTCTCGTTCCAACGGCAGTCAAAGAGCCATACCGGCTGCAGGTATGTCGGGTCCTTGCGGTAGTTTACGTAGGCGAGCTTAACATTGAAAAGCGTCAGCGGCGGCGGCTCGTTCTTAAACCTTTCCAGGACGATTTGCTTGGCGATTTGCAGCGACATTCCCGCATCAAGCGCAGGATAGCTCTCGCCGTATTCGGTTATGCCCTTGCTCCAGAAGTAGGAGACGTTCGCGATGTTTCTCTCGCCGTCCAGCGCGACCTGGATGTAATCGTCGGCAAGCGGCACACCATTGCAAAGCTTTGAAAGCCGGTAAACAAAGAGCTTGCCGCGCGCATGGTCAAACCACGCATCTTCCTTTATCTCAAAGCCGGTTCCGGCGTCGCCCGTGCCCGGTGTCAGGTCGTTTATAAACTTCTTGGCGGCAGCGATGCCTTCATCCTTAGTGAACGCGAAGTTATACAGGCGGTTTTGCGGCGTGCTTTCTGGCTTCTCGGTGCTCGCGGGCACTTCAATCATGTTGTTCACATACTCAAAGCCCCACGCGTATTTATCCAGGTAGAACGAGTAGCCGACGCGCTCGCCGACCTTCTTCTCCAGCGACAGCCGGGGCCCTTTGTAGCGCGTGCCTTTGCCATAGGCGGACGAGCTGACCGATTCAGTCCCCAGCGTCGCCTTGGTGTTGCGGAAGAACTTGTCGTTCACGTTGCTCAAGTCGGGGGGGGCGCTGCGCTTGATGTATTTGAGCACCGGCGCTTTGCCTTCCCATTCCTTCGGGCCGTCCTTCCACGACGGCAGCGCGAAGTCAACGGTTATCACCATCGACTGGAGCAGCATGTTTATGGAGTTGTCGGCCCCGCCCTCTTTCGCGTCTTGGGCGAGCGACGGCACGGCGCAAAGCGCCGCTGCAATCAGCAATGAAGCGAGTATCAGCGCCTTCTTCAGCATGGGTAAATTATACCGGAAACGCGGCGCATGGTGCAGGTGTGACGAATACGCGGGTGACATAGACGCTTGCTGGCCGAAGTTTCAGTGTAGGGTGGTTTCAGCAACCTTGTTATCGATTATGTCGGCAAAACGCATGTGCTGTGCCGCTAGAGCTTTATCAATATTTGATTTGACGTCCGATATAGATCGGCTTACCTTCTGAAATCAAGTGGGATGAACATTAGGCTTACTTCTCCTTCGGAATCAAAAGGACCTTTTTCTAGCACCGCAAGTATTCTTGCTTTTCCTGTATCATTTGGGTCTATTGCTACTGTAATAGGTTCACTTGAATATGGGTCAATGAGATCCAGGAATCCAAGCTGATAGCATATCGAATGCACAAGTGCAGGAAGGCGTCCATCTTTTTGTTCCCGATTCCAGTCTTCGCTTATGCTCTCGACCAGAGCCTGCATGATAGCTGCAATGTATATTGCTTTCTGAGCTTTCTTATCCTTCATGTTAAGTAGCTCATCGTAATCCGCCGCGTATGTGCCGATGTTAACATCAATGTACATTGGGTCAATGAAGGGAGCTGAGATGTCCTGCGTGATGGTCGAATCATCCCATGCAGAGCCCATTTCAAGATCCGCATAATAAGTAGTGAGTAGATAACTTGAAGGGTTATATCGAATTTGGATATCGTCTTCTCCTGAGCAGACAAGCTCATCTGCGTTACCTTCTCGAAATATATAGCTTGGCGGCAGAGGCATGTAACCTTCTGAACGACTGATTTGAGGCTTGACGGAGGATGACCTACTAACCTTGAGTATAGTTGAAGGACGACGAATACTCTATGTGCATAACTCATATCTATCATGCTGTGGAATTCTTCACGCGCGCTCTCCTCACATTGTTGTTTCCTGGCAGCCTGAGCTCCCAAGTCATTACCTGATTGTGCAAGCTTGCAGGAGACAGCCGCTACACAGCAGAGGAGAACAAGCAGGACAATTGCCACATTCATCTGCTGGTTGATAAAGAGCATTCTAGTAAGGCTTCGTGTACTCATATCCGATTCTCCTAAATGGAACACAGTGTCACCAAACTACGTCTGGCGTGACGAATGTTTCTCAATCCAAAGCCCTCCATCGGCTTTTGATTTAGATCTGGCAATAGGCGTTCGTTCCTCGTTGATATTGTAGTTGTTGCGCGCCTGGAGTTGCCAATGCGTGCGAAACGGGCTGTGGCAGCATGGTATCCGCGCCCCTTATGAAACAGCGTTTCATCGCGGGATAAGCTTACCGCTTCCTAAGATGCGGCGCAAGGAAAGGGCTTAGGGATGAGGGGTTAATGGTTAGTTCCGGAATCCGGAGGTGCGGCTTTCCAGCCGCACTACGGAAATCTGGAATCTGATTGAAGGGCCGGGGGTTTATCCCCCGCCGTCTGGAATCTGGAGCATGTGATGGTCGCACAGCCGACTCGGCTGTGCGTCTAACGCACAAGCGAGACCCTCCTATGCTAAAGCTCCGGCGGGCAAGCGCATGTGCCACCAAGAAGGAACCAGACGGCTGAGCGTAAAGCCCAGCCCTTCAGTTCAGAGCGAGGCTGAAAGCCCCGCCTCCGGACGGAGTGGAGACTTTAGTCTCCACATCTGGGGAAGCCTGTAGTGTGGACTGACCCTCCTTCGCCGAGGCTACTGCGGGCAAGAGTCCACACTCCGGAATCCCGGCGGTGTGGCAGAGGGTATAATTATCCGGCATGGCTAAGTTGAAGATACTTGAATACCCGGCCGAGGAGCTTACCAAGAGCGCCCGCAAGGTCGGCCGCAACGACATGGAATTCGTCACCCGGCTCGTCCACGAGATGAAGGACGCGATGATTGACGGCAACGGCGTCGGGTTGGCCGCGAACCAGGTCGGCGAACTCGTGCGCGTCATCGTCGTGCGCGACATTGAGATGGACGAGGTGAATTACTACATCAACCCGACCATTGTTGACGGGCGCGGCGAGGAGATGGACGAGGAAGGGTGCCTCTCCTTCCCGGGCTTTGCGGGCTTGTCCCGCGCTACGAGGCGATAACCGTGAAGTTCCAGGACCTGGGGCTCAACACCTACCGCGTTGAGCTTGAGGGCATCCACGCGCGCATCCTCCAGCACGAGATAGACCACCTCAACGGCTTGACCATCCGCGACCGCACGACGGTTGAGCTTTACCGCCGCAAAGACGAAGAAGACGAAGAGCCGCCCCAGCGCCGAAGGCGGCGCGCTATGCTAAACTAGGCGCATGCCGCAAACCGGCAGCGACAACACGCCCGACGAGCGCTTCATCTCTCCCGCCCAGCGGGAAGTTTCCGCGTTCACCTCGCGCCGCCCCGAAAGCCTTGACGCATTCGTCGGCCAGGCGCAGGTCAAGGCGAACATCCGCGTGATGATGGAAGCGGCGCAGAAGCGCGGCGCGGCGCTGGAGCACATCCTCTTCGCAGGCCCTCCCGGACTTGGCAAGACCACGCTGGCGAACATCATCGCGCACGAGATGGGCGTGACGCTGACCTCCTCCACCGGGCCGCTGCTTGAGCGCGCTGGCGACCTGCTCGCCATCCTCACCGGCTTGCAGGAGCGGCAGGTGCTGTTCATTGACGAGATACACCGCTTGAACCGTGCCGTGGAGGAAACGCTGTATTCCGCGATGGAGCAGTTCAAGGTTGACGTCATCATCGGCAAAGGCCCCGGCGCCAAGACCATCCCGCTGAACCTAAGCCCCTTCACGCTCATCGGCGCGACCACCCGCAGCGGGCTGCTCACCGCGCCCCTGCGCGACCAATTCGGCGCGCTGTTCCACCTCGGATTTTACGCGCCTGAAGACCTCGCGGAGATCATCCGCCGCAAGGCGCGCGAGCATGGCATCACCATAGGCGACGAATGCTTACTTGCCATTGCCGCGCGCAGCCGTGGCACGCCGCGTGTGGCGCTGCGGCTGTTCAAGCGCGTGTGGGACTTCGCCGTCGTCGCGGGGAGCAATGAGATTTCGCGCGACTTGGCCGAAGAATCGCTCAAGCGCCTTGGGATAACCGACGAGGGCTTAGACGAGATGGACCGGCGCATACTGACGCTCATCATCCGCAACTTCAGTGGCGGGCCTGTGGGCATCGCGACGCTTTCGGCGGTGCTAAACGAGGAGCGCGACACGCTGGAGGACGTCTACGAGCCGTATTTGATGAAGGCGGGATTCTTGGAGAAAACGCCGCGCGGCCGCTGCGCCACGCAAAAAGCCTACGAATACTTCCGCGTGCCATTCACGCCTGCGCGCATGCAGCCGGGCGCGGTGGAGCCGTTGTTTGGCAATGAGGAAAGCTGCGAAGAGACGGAAGGGTAAGAGAAAGTAGCGTGGAAGAAATAGATGGGTAGGCGGGACTTTAGTCCCGCTTTTCGTTTAACACGCTTGACGTATCCAGAGCGGCACTAAAGTGCCGCCTACCCTCCTTGTATCTTTTCGTCAGCTTTTATCTTCTTCCAATTATCAAGGACGTCTTCGGCGGTCTTGGCTTCGGCATCGCTGAAGACGTGCGGATGGCGGCGGATGAGCTTTTCGCAGATGCCCGCGAGGATATCATCAAGCGTGAAATAGCCCATGAGCGCGCCCAACTCGCCCTGAAACACCGGCTGCAGCAGCAAGTCGCCAAGCTCTAACACTAGATGCTTCTTCGCCGCATCCCATTTCGCCTGCAATTCTGCGGGTATCGCGCCATCGCCAAGCGGCGCGCCCGACGCCGATGCTTCCTGCGCAAAATCAATTTGCGCGGGATGGTGCGCATGCGCAGTGCCCTTGTCACCGTGCGATGTGGCGAAGCCCGGCGGGGGCGCGGGGTCGTCGGGGGGCAGCCCACGCGCGGCGCGTATCTGCGCCTCCACTGTTAGCATCTCGTCAATCGCGGCGGCGGTTTCCTGCGCCTCCTCCAGAACGTATTGGCGCAGCGACGCCAGCGTCTGCTCCCGGTCCCACGGGCATCCGCCCTCGGCAAGAAGCCGCCGCATTATCTGCGCGAGGCGTGCAAAGCCCTCTCCTGCAACGGTGTTATTACTGTCCCCAATACTGGTCATACATCCCCGTTCCAGAATCGGACGCCGGCATAATCGCCCTGTGTCGTGCTTGGGTCGGGCCAGCTAAAGTCAGCATAGGAAAACGGGTAATCTTCATCAGGCGCAACCCTGTCTATAAAGCCCGAATATGAGACAGCCGTAACAAATGAAGCACATATAGGCCCATAAAAGAAGCCGGTTACCCTTGGGTAAATGTCATAGGGCGTCTCTTCGCGTTCCCCGCAATGTATGGGCAGGTCTGTAAACGAAAGCGTTGAGTCCCAGTATGTGTCGTTGAAGGGATCGTCGTAGTGGTATTCGTAGTTCAGGCTAACAGTCGCGTTTGCGACATCAATGGTCCCTTCCACGTAGGCGTCATGGCCCGGCCCTGAGATCTCGTGGTCGGTGTAGAAGCTCGTGCCGTCCCAGTGCAGAGTAGTAAAGTTCCCTCCGCAGGAAAAGCCAGAAGACCTAGTTCCCCAAAAATCCGTTAATGTGGATTGACCATGGCACTTTAAATCAAGCTGCGCGTTCTTGTGCAGGCGATCCAGCAGGTTTTCTTTGCGCTCCACCTTCAGGTTCAACGGCTCTGCGCGGCCGCCGGTATATGGCATGTTGGCGCTGCCGTTCACGACCATTACATAAACCGCTCCCCCCGCGTCGTAAACCGCCTTGAGGTTATGGACAAGGTATTCGTGCGTTGTTGCATCGGCGCAGAACTTCCATGTGCCGCTTGCATACGAGCAAACAATATAGGCGGCGTCCATCGGGGCTGCATCCGGATTATTGCCAAAAAAGGTTAGCTTCAAGTCGTCTGTTTCGGTCCAAAGGGCATACGGCGCGAATTGCAGTTTATAAACTCGCGCTGATAAGTCAGGCGCGCCGGCCCAGGTGAGCGTCGTGCCCCAACCCTCCGAGCCGTAGTTGAAGACATAGCCGCCACTTTGCAGCGACATGACTTGCCCGCTTGTCGGGCTGACTGCTCCGCCGTAAACAGCGAGCTTCATGTAGCTTTCAAGGAATAGCTGCCAGTCAACGGCGATGGGCGAGCTGGATTCAGCTTTCAAAGCGTCAATCGGCTGGTAATTCTCCCATTTACGGTTGGAAACGCTGCCAATAAACGCGTCTCCCTGCTTAGTAGCCATGTAAGTCATGAACATTGACGCGCCGTAGCCGTGCTGGGCCGTGTCGGTTGCTAGCGCTTCTTTGACAAAAGCGATGTTTGCGTCAACCGTCCCGGGAATAAACGTGGGTGCTGTAACCATTTTCTTCTCAAACCATGTCGCGCAGGCGTCGTCCATCCACACCCACCCGCCGCCGGAAAGCGACGATGACAGGCGATTGCGCTTGTCGCAAAGGTATTGCGCCACATGCATAAGCTCATGGCCGGCGGTGGCTTTGGCGATATCGGCGCCAGCCATGTTCGTTGTGTTTATCGTGATGGTCGCGCCGTTCACGCCCCAGAAACGGCTGGTGACCATCTCGCCGTCGGGGTCTTTCTTCTCCCCTTATGCGGATGGTGACTTCAAGCGGCCAGGTGGTGCGCCTCGCCCAGGACATTCCGCACGCTTCAATCTTCGTGTACGCATCGTCCAGCGCGTCTGCGATGTTGCTCGCCAGCACCTCGTCGGCAGCCGGGAAATAGACGAGGAAATGCCCGCTGTTGCTGTTGAGGTAATGACGGCGGTTCACGACCGTGACATACACCGTCTTATTCGTTTCCGCGCTAACGCCGTGAAGCGATGACGTTTCAAGGTCGTTCGCTGTAGGCGGGATCACCGCAGTAAACCAGCCGTTCTCAACCGTGCCCTGGAAGTAGCGCGCCTCTCGACCCGGCGCTGCATCGGTTCCATACACCATTACATCGCCTTCTTCAAACGCGAGCAGACAGATACCATCCTCGCCCGGCGGCTCGTTCATCTTCACGCGGATTGTTATCGGCTCGCTGAAGCTGTCGGGAATTCCGTCTATGTAGTAGCCCCCTGCAGCCTGGTCTTCATACTCGTCAGCAGGGCCGGTCGCGATGTTTACCGGAGTATCTGCTGAAAAGCCGCCAGCTCCAACTTCCACGGTAACATCGCCGCCGTCAAGCGTGCCTCCCGCTGGACCGATAACGCCGTTGGCGATAATCGTAGAGCCTGTAACAAGATTGAGCACAAGGCTGTCTATACCGATAAACAATCGGCTGTCCTGCGGCCGCACCTTGCAGTAAATGCCCTTAGCCGGAAGGTTGATGTCGCTGTATGAAAACGTTGGCGGAACAGTGCTGCTATCTCGGCTTTCATAATCAAGGATTTCTGTTGTCCAGAAGGTGCCCGTAAGCGTATCGCTGGATAAAACGTGATAATCGTCAACTTCAGAGCCAAAGCCCACCGCCAGCGGGGTGATGTCGCTGATGTCCACAATGCCGTTACCGCTGCCGTCAAGCCACGCCTCCAGCGCATCGTCGCCGACGCCATCGGTCGTGCTCGCGCCGAAATGTGCGGCGAGCGGCGTGATGTCTGCAACGCCGACAATGCCATCAATGTTGTAGTCGCCAGCGTTTGCGTATGTCCAAGTCAATGTGCCGGTAAGGCCGTCGTAGCTCAGGTCGCGCACCTGGCATCCTGCTTTGTAAGGAGCAGCGAGGACTGCCTTGTCCCCAGCCCGCAGCCGAAGCTGGCGCGCAAGCTCATCCTTGAGCTGCTGGAAGACGGCCGCGTCAACGCCGGACGGCGCTTGATAGCCGTCAAGCTGCGCGAGGATGTCTTGCAATGGGACAGAGCTTTGAGATGCGAGCAGGGGGCTTGGCTGCCGGTGCGACGCGCCGCGCCCGCAGGCGCAAAGCAGGAGCATTCCCCCAAGGAAGATAATCAGCGTACATGTAATAATGCGTTTCATCCACCCACCACCGGTATGTGAATATGGCATGTATATTTTACCGTAATAGCGCGCTTTCGTAAGATATGTAGCCAAATTCCAATGATAGAATCGGTGCATGAGATTTGTAATTATCATTTTGCTTGTTTTGCTTGCTCTCTCGGCTTCTGCTGCACAAGCGGTTCCCTTCGGATTTGGGGAGCAATCACAGCTCTTTGAGCGCGCGCTTGCCCAGCACGGACTTGAGTTGGCTGATGTGCGCCTAAACACCGATGACATGGGCATTTGGGGTGGCGACAAGTATAGGCTGAACATCCTGGATGTGTTCTTCAACGACCCTTTCAAATCGGGAGTTTACACGCGGGCGCTCACCGACGGCCTATTGCTCAACTGCAACGACGCCTCCAAAGTCATAGTCAGCGCGCATCAGCGGACCGACCACGGGGTGCGAATTGGGCTGCTCGGCAATCCAACCGAGGGTTACGAGAAGAGGCTGGAGGAGCTTAGGGGAGATGCGCTGGCGTCGGCGCTCGGCGAAATCAGCAACCGGCCCGCGCAATACTACAGCACGAATGACGCATACGGCGAGATTCCCCCCACGGTGGCGAAGGCAGCCGCGCTCATCCTGATCGCATTGCCGGATGCGCTTGAGTACAGGCACCTTGCGCTGGAAAATGCGTTTGGCAAGGCCGGCGTTACCCCGCAGAAAGCGCGCGCTACAGCCGTTGAATTCCTCATCTCGCGGCAAGGCGAGGTGGAAGACAGCGAGGAAATACGTGATGTGCTGCTCATGGAGCGGCTGGCGGACAACACCGATTGGAGCCTGCTCAACACCGGCGCGACGCTGCTCACGACGGTGGTTGAGAAGGCTGCAACAATGCTCGCGGGCGCGGAAGGCTCTGGCAAGCGCTTCAGCTTCTCCGCAGACACTCCGTTGGGGCGCATCGCAATCTGCGGCGGCGGCCAGGACGTGTATCCCGCCGGCGATTACCTGCTCATCATTGACACGGGCGGAAGCGACATTCATCACGGCGGCGCGGGGTGCACTAGCCTGGAAGTGCCGGCAAGCATCACCATTGACCTCGCCGGCGACGACATCTACGAGAACTATGATGAATACCAGCCTGCGTTTGGCGCGGGAATCTTTGGCTATGCGCTTTGTTACGACCTCGCGGGCAATGACGAGTATTACTCTCCCTACGCCTCGCAGGGCTGCGGCATCTTCGGCACGGGGATATTGCGCGACTTCGCAGGCAACGACAGCTACGGCGGGATCGGCCACCTTCAAGCCTGCGGCATGTTCGGCACGGGGATGTTGATAGACAACGCTGGCGACGATGAATACCAACTCTGCTACTACGGGCAGGGCTACGGGTTCACGATGGGCTGCGGAATGCTGCTGGACAAGGAAGGGAACGATAAATACACCGGTAAAATGGAAGGCGAGCCTAATGGCGGGCCGTTTGGCGCGGAACGATTCATCCACTTCGCGCAGGGCGCAGCCTACGGCCGCCGCGCCGACTTCACCGACGGGCATAGCTGGGCGGGCGGAGTTGGCATCCTCGCAGACGGCGCAGGCGACGATGAATACCAATGCGAGGTTTACGGCCAGGGCACGGGCTATTGGTACGCAACAGGAATGTGCGTTGATAAAGGCGGGAACGATGTCCACCACGCTGGATGGTACAGCCTCGGCGGCGCTCCGCACTTCGCGGTGGGCATAATGCAGGACGACGGCGGCGATGACCGCTATATCCTGCGCCAGATGCAAAGCATGGGTAACGGGCGCGACTTCAGCTTGGGATGGTTTGAAGACCGCGCTGGCAACGACTACTACCAAGGCGGGATAATGACCTTCGGCGTCGGCGACTTGAACGGCATCGGCGTCTTTTGGGATAAGGCCGGCGATGACACGTATATCGCCAAAGGCCCGTCTTTCGGCCAGTCTCGCATGGAAGCGGCGGGAAGCCTGCGCGACTACATGCTGACACTGGGCATGTTTGTTGACGGCGGCGGCGCAGACAGATACTGCCTGCTCCCCGGCGACATTACGCCGACTGGCGAGCCGACAGTGGAACTCGCAAGCCTGGACGGGCTGGAATTGCTGCCGTTTACAGGTGACGGTAAAATGTGGACGCGCGCGACCGACCAGAACACGACACCCGGCTCCTTCGGCTGCGGCATTGACGGGGAGTAATGGGTGCAAGCGCGCCGGCGTCTTGCGCTTTATTGCGCCTGGCGGTAAACTCACCTCCGAATAATTTCGGGGGTGACCGCGATGAACGACAACGATATCAACGCGTTGAACGCGCTGCAAACCAGGCTTGACAAGCTGGAGGGCAAAGTTGGCCGCTTGAAGGCCAGCAACCGCCTGCTTTCGTGGGCTCTGCTTGGCCTGCTCGCCATGGGCGCAATTATTTTCAGTTGTGCTTCAGATTCAACAGCGGTGCAAGACGTCGTGAAGGCAAAAGCCTTTATGGTTGTAGATGCCAAAGGTAATACGAGAGCGCAGCTTTCCGTTAACAAGGATGGCTCAGTGGGGTTGGGACTCTGCGACACAGACGGGAAACTAAGAGCGACAATTGACATTCTACATGATGGCTCACCGGGACTGAATCTCCTCGACACCGACGGGAAGACAAGAGCCGCGCTACGCACAGATGCCGACGGCTTGTCTGTGCTATGCCTCTACGGCGCTAGCGAGAAGCCAAGAGCGATGCTTCACACGTTCCCAGGCGGTTCACCTACGCTGGAGTTCTTTGACGCCGACGGTAATAACAGAGTGGAACTTGGACTAGCCTCTAGCAATTCCACGCCTGGATTGTGGCTCTATAACGCTAACGGGAAGAGAGGAGCGCAGCTTGGTATATCCCCTAACGGGGCACCAACGCTAGGTCTCTACGACGCTAATGAGAAACTAAGAGCTACGCTTGGCATACTCAAGGACGGTTCGGGAGGGCTGAGTCTCTACGACCCTCGTATGAAAACAAGAGCGGTGCTTTGTGCGTATCCTGATGGCACACCGGGTCTGGCGCTTAACGATGCCGACGGGAAGTCAAGGATTGGGCTTGTCACAGATGCAGACGGCACGCCAGGGCTGGAGCTTTATGATAAGGGCGGGAATGTATTGTTCTCCGCGCCATAACCCCTACAAGCATTCTGTGCCAATAACCTTTGACGTGGAGATGCTGTAACTGGATAACTTTATCTGGAGGTAATGTGATGCGTAACTTGTTTTGGAAAGTATGGGCCATGCTTTTTGTCCTCTCTATCTTCTGGCTTGGTTGGTGCATCAAGACATCAACGCCAGCACAAGCGCAGAATGGAGCGCAAGAAGTTACAATTGTCGGCGTCTCGGGCACTCTTCCGGTAGACCTTACGAAGATCGATGGTAATGGCTTCGCGAAATCAGGCAGAACTGCTGTCAGCCGGACAAACACTTCTCTTCCCGTCCAAGTAGTTAACCCACCGCTTCACTAACTAGGTTGGATCTACTCGGAAGGACTTGATGCAGAGGCTCGCCTGAGCAAATTACCTTGAAAATACTGTCGGGCGAGTGAGGAGCGTATTTCCCCTCTCACCTTCACTCGCCTACTGCCCTCTTGGTCAAGATAGTGGATAGGGCATCCTTCTCTTTTCGCGGAGCACTAAGAGGCCGGGAGTTAGCCCCTTGCGTGACCGTCTACGGTTGCAGCACTTTAGCCCATAGCAGTTATAGCTTACTCTCGTCGCTATCGTGACGATATAAATTGGTTGTATATTCAATGGACAGGCTAACCCAATAACCTTCTTTAGCGTCATGCTTTTCGTAGACGCCAAGCCTAAAGTTAAGGAGATTAGCCTTTTTGTCTTTTAGCCTGAGTTCTTTCTCTAATGGCTTCCTCTTCAATGACTTGGCTTTAGGAAATATCCCGTCCCACTCAGAGAATGTGTCTGATATAAGAAGCTTTGTTGAGTACTTATCCAGGAGCATGCGCCGCAATTTCATGATAAATATACTTAGCGCTTGACAATCAGGGATATGTTTTTGCAGATCGTTAAATTCAATTACTACCGCTTCCAGCCTTCCATTTACAGGGAAGAGGCTTAGCCAGACCGATAACTCAGGACACCCCTCGGCTTTAAACTTATCAGATATTGAGTAACCATAACGCTCACCTTCCCAGTCTCTAGGGAAACACCTCCGATGCAGAAATTTCCCCAAGTAGTCCCGGGGAATTCTCATCCCCAGCTTATACTCGCCATAACCTGTTATTGTTGTGAGTTTATTCATGTCGCAATGGTTCACCGCCCTCTGTAACTTACCATCCGAAAACTTCACCTGCGACTTCTAGCGCGGTCTTCGTATTATCTATTAGCAGTCTTCTCTCAGTCACATCTGCTAGTTGAAGCGATTTATAGTTATAACGAAATTGAAGCCTTGGCCAGTTTCTAACGCGAGCGATGTCCGTATAATCAACCCCGGTGGCCGCACGAAGTCTTGATTGAAACACGCTCCATCTTGCAGCGATTTCGGTTGGGAGCTTCGCATAATTGGCTTCATATTGAAAACCGACGACCATATGCGATGGATAGATATAGTGAATATGATTTAACTTGCTCACAGGCGTGCTAAGAGTCGGCCCGCCGTGAACAGTGTGAAAGCTTCCAGCGTCAGCGCAGAATACCTTTCCCATCGTAACCCACTCAGGCACGCCAAGCTCTTGAAGCCTCTTGCAGACAGTCTTGCCGAATCTGATGGGAAGAGTGTCTTCCGAAAGCAACGTGAAATCCTCTCCAGAAAATGGTGGTTTTCGTATCATGCTGAGATTATATCGCAGTCCTCTTGTTGGGCTCATGATTTAGAAATGGTAGCGGCCCTGTCACTAGTGGCTTCCTCAATGCCCCCCAATATCCCCACCTGACTGCTATAATCCCATGAGCCCCGGGGCTGCGCGCGGCGGCGCATATTATCGGCGCTGGCGCATATTATTGGCGCGGGGCTTGCGGCAGGACGCGTGCTCAGGCTAACTAAAATAGACCTAAACGGCTTCAAGAGCTTTGCCTTGCCCACGGCGGTTGAGACCGACTACGACATTCTTGGCATAGTCGGGCCCAACGGCGCGGGTAAGAGCAACGTGCTTGACGCGATTTACTTCGTTTTCGGCGAGCAAAAGCCGACGGTCCTGCGCGTCGGGCGGCTGTCCGACATCATCTTCGGCGGCACCAAGACGCATCCCGCGCAAAACCTCGCGCGCGTTTCGCTGACGTTTGAATACCTGGGCGATGATGAGGGCGCGGGCGCAGGCGATATTGAGCCTGAGTTGATACACCTTCCCGAAGACGACGAGGCGGGCGATTATGCATCGCTTCCATTCGGCAGCGAGCTTGGTGAAGCAGGCGAAGGCGATGCAGGCGATGCGGGCGGTGAAGGCGCAAGCGAAGGCGTTGCCGAGCCCGACCCTTACGGCCTGGCGAGGCTTCAGCCCGGCGATGTCATCACGCTTAGCCGAAAGGCATACCGCGAAGGCCTGTCGGATTACCAGATAAACGGCAAGGCCGCGCGCCTTTCAACGATAGACCGCACGTTCGCGCGCTTCCAGCTCGGCCGCTTCGCCGCGTATTCAATCAACCAGGGCGAAGTTGAGAAGAAGCTGCTGTCATCCCCGCAGGAAATCCGCGAATGGCTCGGCGAAGCCAGCGGCGTCGCATTGCTGCTGCGCGCCAAGACGACCATCGCGCGCAGGCTTGAGCGCACACAGCGCAACCTGACCCGCGTGCGCGACATCATTTCCACGCTTGACGAAGACGTCGCCGCGCTGCACGACCAGGCGCAGGACGCGCTGCGCCATGAATACCTGGGCGAGCTTCGGCGCTGGCTTGCGGGCAAGCTCATACGTGGAAGGCTGCTTTCCACCGCCGCGAAATATGAGAAGGTTGCGGCGGAACGCGCGAGCCATGCCGAGCGCACCGCCAAGCTTGAAGAGTTAATCGCCGCGCGCAGGCTTGAGCTGGAGCAGGCGGAACGCGATGCGGCGGAAGCGCTGCGCCAGAACCGCGAATTGGTGGACGAGCTGGCGAGGCTGCGCGAGGAGCATTCGCGCCTGCGCATCAGCGACAGCGTGATGCAGGAAAAGGGCCGCTCGCTTGCGCAAAGGATGCAAGAGGAAGCCGCGCGGCTGACATCGTCGCGCCAGCGCCTTGAAGAAATCGGGAAGATGCGCGCGGGGCTTGACGAGCGAGTGGCAGGAAGCGCTAAGCTGCTTGAGGAAGCCGACGGGATGCTACGCAAGGCCGAAGAGCTGGTGCTGCGCGAGGAGAACTCGCTGGCGTGGCTGCGCGACGAGATGAACGCTGCGGGCAAGCGCAGGTCGGATGCGGAGCGCGAGTTTGCAGTGACGAAGGAAAAGCTCGCGAATGCGCAGCGCGACCGGCAAATATGCGAGCGGCGCATTAAGGAAATAGAGCAGGACCGCCAGGCGCGCGCCGAGGAGCTAAGCAAGCTGCAATCATCGCGCGACCAGCTCTCGCTGGACTTCGTTGCGAAGGAAGAGCGCCTGACGTCCGAGCAGCGCAGGCTTGAAGAAATGCGCGTGCAGTTCACGAAGCTCTCCGACGACCTGCGCGTATCCGAGCGCGAGCTGGCGTCGGTGAACGAGCGCGCGAGCTACCTCGCCGCGATGAAGAACACATACGAAGCGCTGAAGGCCGACTTCTACGCCACTGGCGACAGCGCATCGGCGCTGCAACTTACGCCGCTGCTTGACCTCATCAGTTTTGAGGACGAATGGTCTGAGGCGGTGGAGCTGGCGCTGGGCGAAGTCGCCAAAGCGTTCGTCATCGCGGATGGCAACGGCGAGCAAATCGTCGGCGAGCCCTCGCTGCACGGCATATTCATCGCGCCCCAGCAGCTGGCAACGGAAACGGTGCAGAAGCCGTGGGAGAGCTTGTGGGGATTTCTGCACGGCGAACGGCGCGTCATCTCCGCGCTGCGCACCGCGCTTGGCGAAATTGCAGTCGTGAACACGGCTGCCGAGGCACAGTCGCTACTCGCCGAACACATCGGCCTTAGCGGATGCCTCATCCGCCCTGCCCTGACGCTGCTCACGCGCGGCGTCATCCGCAAGCCGGGCGCGCCTGAGGCGACGCTGCTATTCCACAAGCATGCAGAGCTTCCGCGCGTGGACGAGGAAATCGTCGCGCTGGCGGAAAAGCGCGTGGTCATTGAAGAGCGCGTGCGCTCGCTGGACGAGCAGCGCAACCGCTTCGCCAGCGAAATTACGCATTGGGACAAGGCTGTGCGCAACCTGCAGGTGATGTCGGTTGACCTGCGAAGCAAGCTGACCGAAGCCGAGTCGCGCGAGAAGGGCGTGTCGGGCGAGCGCGAGAAGCTGGCGGCGCAGCACAAGGCGCTGGCGGCGCAGCTTACAGAGCTAACTGCGCTTGAGCAGTCGCTGCAAACGAAACACGAAACGCTCGCGGCGGAGCTGAGCAAGATGGGCGGCGAGACCGAGCGCCAGGCTGCGAACTTGAAAACCAGCGAAGAGCGCCTGGTGCAGCACCGCGAGAAGATACGCGAATTGGAGAAGGGGCGGCTGCGCATCGCCAGCGAGCGCGAAGTCGTGGACGCAGAATGCGCGCGGCTGGCGCGCGAAACGTCGGCGCTGGAAGCGGAATGCGCGCGCAACGAGGCCGCGCGTGCCGACATGGAAAATGAGCACGCCACGCTTACGCGCGAGCAGAAGGCGAATGCGGATGCACTGAAGGCGCTGGCGGAGAAGCTGGCCGCATCCGAGGGCGATGCATCGGGCTTCACAACGCGACAGACGGAGCTTGCGGCATGGCGCGAGCAGCTAAACTCCGAGCTGCAATCGCTGTTGGAGAGCCAGCAGCGCTTAGCCGCGTCGTCCACCGACCAAAACGAGCGCTTGTGGCAGGCGGAAAGCGAGCTTGCCGAAGTGTTCCGCGAAGTCCACGGCAGCCTCGGCATCTCCGTTATCACGATGATGCACGAGCTTGAGCGCGACATCGTGCGCCCGCAGGTGCAGCCGTCGGAATTCCACCCGAGCTTCGGCGCGGTGAAGGCCGTGGAGGCGGTTGATGCGCCGGTGCGCGAGATGGCGCCGATGCTTGACTACCGCACGCTGAGCGAGAAGGATTGCCGCGAGGAGCTTTCGCGCGTTGAGCGCGCGCTGGCGAACCTCGGCGAAGTGAACCCGCTTGCGCCGCGCGAATATGCGGAAAAGCACCAGCGCCTCACATTCCTTCAGCGCCAGGAAGAGGACTTGCAACTCGCCGCCGCCGACACGCAAAGCGCATTGGAGCGTTTGGAGGCGCAGACGAAGGAGCGCTTCGCCGCGAGCCTCAAACATATTGAAGCGAAGTTCAACGAGCTGTTCGTGCAGCTCTTCGGCGGCGGATTCGCGCGCTTCCGCCTCACCGAGCCTGACAACCTCACCGCGTCAGGCGTGGAGATTGAAGTGCAGCTTCCCAACGGCCGGCGGCAGAACCTGAAGTCGCTGTCCGGCGGCGAGCGCAGCTTGCTTTTCATCGCGCTGTTCATCGCGGTGCACATGGTGCGCCCGGGCAGCTTCTGCGTGCTTGACGAAGTGGACGCAGCGCTTGACGACGTTAACGTCGTGCGCCTGCTGCGGTTGCTGCAAGACCTTTCGCAGCAGGAGCAGTTCATCGTCATCACGCACAACAAGCACACGATGAAAGTAATGCAGCGCCTCGTCGGCGTAGTGACGCAGCCGCGCGGCGTTTCGCGCGTGTTGGAAGTCACGCTCAAGCAGGCCGAAGGCTACGTGGAAGGCGGGGCGCAATGATGCGGCTTTTCGGCAGGCGCAAAGAAGAAGCGAAGCCAAGCGAGGCCGAGCTTTCGCGTTGGCGCAAAGGCCTTAACCGCACGCGCGCTGCGTTCACGAGCTTGATGCAGCTTGCCGCGACCGGCAGAACCGAAGTTGACGACGAGTATTACGCGGAGCTGCATGACGCGCTGGTGCTCGCGGACATCGGGCTTGCCGAAGCCGACATCATCGTCAAAGACTTGAAGCGCATGGCAAAGGACCACGGCGCGACGAGCATTGATGCGGTGCGCGCGCTGCTGGGGCAGAAACTCACCGCGATGCTCAACGCCGCCGAGCCGATGCCCATTACCGCCGAGGGGAAGCTTTCGGTCGTGCTGTTCGCGGGCGTGAACGGCGTGGGCAAGACGACGATGCTCGCGAAGGTCGCGAAGTTGTTGCAGGCGGAAGGCGTGACTTGCGTCGCAGCCGCCGCCGACACATTCCGCGCCGCCGCAGTTGAGCAGCTCAACATTTGGGGCAAGCGCATCGGCTTCCCCGTCATCACCGGCGCGGAAGGCGCAGACCCCGCGAGCGTCGTGTTCAACGCGGTTGAGCATGCGCTGGCGCAGGGGAAGAACGTGGTGCTCGTTGACACTGCGGGGCGCATGCAGACGAAAAAAGCGTTGATGGACGAGCTGAGCAAGGTTGGGCGCGCCGCGCGCAAAGTCGCGGAGAAGCGCGGCGTGGATGCGGCATCGGTGCTGCACGAAGTGAACTTCCTGGTGCTTGACGCGACGACGGGGCAAAACGCGATATCGCAGGCGCAGCTTTTCGCCGAAGCCGTCCCGCTGCACGGCATCATCCTCAACAAGATTGACGGCACCGCGAAGGGCGGCGTCATCTTCCCCGTCGTGAAGGCCGCGAAGGTTCCGGTGGTATTCCTCGGCGTCGGCGAGCAGGCCGACGACGTCGTTGAGTTTGACGCCAAAGAATTCGTCGCCTCCCTCCTTGAGCCTTAGGGCAAAGCTAACTCACCTTGGGTACGCCGGGCTCACTGAATCCTCCGTAGCCTTGTGCGAAGGAGGAAGCCCGGCTCTGGAATCCGAACTGAAGGGCGGGGGTTTATCCCCCGCCGTCTGGAAAAACGATGGTGATAAGATAACTTGGTGAAAACGATGAAGCCAAACATTTCGCAATTAAGTAAGCGCATCTCGCTCAGTCCGGTATCCCAAAGCCAGGCTTGGGCTTACAGGAAGACTTTCGGGAATCACTTCGCTCGACTGGCTCTTATCTTTTCTATGCTGTTTGTATCATGGATATTGGTACAGGCATGTTTTGGGCTGCCGGTAAGCGAGATAACAGTGATTATAGTTAGTATAGCAACATTCCCGGCGGTGGGTTTATCATTGAATTATGTCATCACACTATTAGTATTCTTATTTAGGGTCGTCCGCACGGAAGAACGCGCTCTCATTGCGACTAGTGCGGGTGCTATTTATACAGGTCATTGTTCGGTCTTACTTGAGCTGCTTGAACGCGAAGCGCTTGCCTTAGGAGAGACAGGAAGAAGTATTCGCTTTCTGAAGACTGACGGAAAGCCGTATTATATCCTTAGGATGACCACCTACGCACCATATATGGGCTATCGAGGGGCTCCCGGATTTCCCAGGCGTATCTACTTCGTTATAGACAATGCGGGAGACAACACATGGGAAGTTCGCTCGATAGAACATCTTCTTTTCTGGAATCGCGGCAGGCGTATCATTTCCACGCGACCTGAAGCAGAGCTTAAACAATGGATAATCCCACAATGGCTCACACGGGTTGTCGCGATAGCGAATATGAAAGAGAAACGGTTCTTGAGTGGTGAATAAAGACCGTTGAATAATCCCAGACGGCGGGGGGTAAACCCCCGCCCTTCAGTCCAGAGTCCATATCCAGAGTCCGGAGCCGGGCTGGTGAGCCCGGCCTACCCAAATTACTTATTACTACTACGCCCGCTCCAGCGCCTGTGCCAAGTCCGCGATTAGGTCGCGCACGTCCTCAAGACCCACCGACAAGCGCAACATTTCGGGGAGTATCCCCAGCTTCCGGCGCTCGTCATCAGGCATCGTTTCAAACATCATGCTAAACGGGTGGATCATCAGGCTCTTCGCGTCGCCGAGGCTCACCTGGTGCGTGACGAGCTTCACCGCGTCCAGCGCGCGCGCGCAGCCTTCAGCCCCGCCCTTTAGCCCGAATGCCAGCATCCCGCCGCAGCCGTCGGGCAAATACTTCACCGCCAGCGTATGTTCGGGGTGCGACGCGAGGCCGGGGTAGTTCACCCACGCGACTTTCGGGTGCGCTTCCAAATATTCGGCGATTTCCAGCGCGTTTTCGCAATGCCGCTTCATGCGCACCGGCAACGTCTCCGCCGACAGCAGCAGCAACCACGCATTGAACGGCGACATCGTCGCGCCGAAGTTGTAAACGGTTTCGTGGTGTATCTCGTGCAGCAGCGCGGCGTCGCGCGCGAGGATTATGCCGCCGATGACATGCCCGTGGCCCGAAAGGTATTTTGTCGCGGAATGCACGGCGATGTCCGCGCCCCACTCCAGCGGCCTGAACAGCAGCGGCGTGTTGAACGTGTTGTCAAAGATGACGCGCATGCCAAGCGCATGCGCCTCGCCAATCAGCGCTTCCACGTCGTGCATGCGCAGGAGCGGGTTGTCGGGCGACTCCAAATACAGCGCGCGTGTCTTTGCGTCGGCGGCGGCTTTCAGCGCGCCGGGCTCGCGCACATCCACGAAGCGGCATTCAACGCCGTAGCGCGGGAGGATGTCGCGGAAGAAGCGCACCGAGCCTGAATACAGCGTCGGCGGGGCGGTGAGGTTTTCGCCCGCGCGCACGAGGTGCATCACCGCGCCGCTTATCGCGCCCATGCCCGACGCGGCAGCGCATCCGCCGGCAGCGCCCTCAAGCACCGCGATGCGCTCTTCCCACCGCTCAATCGTGGGATTGCTCTGGCGTGTATACATATGGCCGTCGCCCTGCCCGCGCGAAATGCGCGCGCCGTCTTCCACGCTGGCGAAGCCGAACGACGAGGTCATGAACAGCGGCGCAACTCCGGATAGCTCCGGCGCGTCCTCGCGCGCGTCGCCGTGTATCGCCTGCGAATCAATGTGTAGTTTCTCGTCCATCAGCGAAATGTTAGCACAGGGGATGCAGTGCGCGCAGGGATGATGCGCAGCGCCGCCTACTCCAGCCGCGTGTAGTCGGTCGTGCGCTTGACGGGCGTGAAGCCGGCGGCGGTGATGAGGCGGCGAAGCTGTGCCTCGCTTAGCGAATAACTCGTGCCCGCGGCGGCGACGACGTTTTCTTCCAGCATCGTCCCGCCCATGTCGTTCGCGCCGAAATATAGCGCGAGCTGCCCCACCTTCGGCCCCATCGTCACCCACGACGCCTGCAGGTTCGCGAAGTTGTCCAGGTAAAGCCGCGACACGGCGAGCATGCGCAGGTATTCCAGCCCGCCCGCGGCGATGCCGCCAAGGGGAGTGTTCTCCGGCTGGAACGCCCAGCAGATGAACGCGGTGAAGCCGCCGGTTTCGTCTTGCAGCTCGCGGATGCGCTCAAGGTGCTCAATGCGCTCAGCCAGCGTCTCCACATGCCCGAACATCATTGTCGCCGTCGTGCGCATTCCCAGGGCATGCGCATCGCGCATCACGCTTAGCCATTCTTCCACGCTCGTCTTGCGCGGTGACACAATATCGCGCACGCGCTGCACAAGTATTTCCGCGCCGCCGCCGGGCAGGCTGTCTAGCCCTGCATCGCGCAGCCGCACCAGCACTTCGCGCGGCGCAAGCCCCGACAGGCGCGCAATGTGCACAATCTCAGGCGCGGAGAAGCTGTGCAGCGTGATGCCGGGAAAGTCGCGCTTGATGTTGCGCGCAAGCTCCTCATACCACGCGAGGGGCAGCGTGGGATGATGCCCGCCCTGCATGAGTATCTGCGTCGCGCCGAGGCCGACCGCTTCAGCAATCTTTGCTTTGATCACAGGGTCGTAAGGATGCACATACGCGCCCAGCGCGCCTTCATCGCATGAAAACGCGCAGAAGGCGCAGCGCGTGGCGCAGATGTTCGTGTAGTTAATATTTCGGTCAACGGCATAGGTGACGCTCGCTGCATCAGCCTTGCGCAACCTAAGTTCATGCGCGGCGGCGCCCATCGCGTGAATATTCCCGCCCTCAAGCAGCGGAATGCCTTCGTCTTGCGTCAGGCGCGCGCCATTTAGCGGCTTTGCGGCAAGCTTTGCTGTGTCATCAAAGTTGAGCGCGCGCGGCACGGTGGCTTCGCCTATTTCCCCAGGTTCACGAGTTTTAGCTCATGAACCTTGCGCCCGAACAGCTCCAGGAAATCCTGGTCGCGCGGCGAAAGCCGGAAGTGGAGGATGGTGCCGAAATACTCAACGACCGCCTGGTGGCTAATCGCCCATTCGCGCACCGCGTATTTGTACAGCCCCTCCCAGTCCTCTTCAACTTCGGAATACGCGCGTTCAAGCAGCTCCACGAGCGGCTGCGGCGTGTTCTCCGCCCCCTGCCAAAGCGCGAAGACAACCGGCAGCTTGAAGATGCCGTGGAACAGCGCGGCGATGTCGTAGGCGTGGTGGTATGTGAACGGCGGCTGGAAGTTGTTGTCGCCGATGACGACGCGCGCGGTCTTCGGCTCAAGCCTCCCGCGCACATTCGGGCAAGGGATGAACTTCACGTGCTGCCTGCGCTCGTGGAAGATGATGCGCGTGAGGGCGTTGCTGGTGAGGCTCGCCGGGTCTTCCTCAATCGTGGATATCATGTCCAGCGGGTCCTGGGAGTAGAGCATCACCGTGAGCACGCGGCCTTCCGCCGCCACGCCGAGGTCGGTTATGCGCGTGCGCAGCTTCGCCGCATACACGAATGATGACGTCAGCGCCGCATCCAGCTTGCCTTCGCGGAGCGTACGGAAAAGCTCGGCAGGCATGCCCCAGGCCGGCTCCACCATCGGGTGCGCCTGTAGTTTGTAGACCAGCGGCAGGGCGTTCAGAAATGGAAGAAGCCCAACCTTATACTTCTCGGCCATACCCTTTCTCCCCGGGTTTAGTTGAGTTCGCGGTAAAGCGCGTCCCGCAACACAGGCCGCAGCCCCGCACCCATAATGATAGCAGCTAACGCATCCAAAGTTACACCTGCGGGCGTCTTTGCGCCTGCCGCATGGAAGATGCGCTCGCTGCCGATTGTGCCGTCCAGGTCGTCCGCGCCCCAATGCAGCATCACCTGCGCAAGCTTCAGCCCGAAGCCCACCCAGTATGCCTTTATATGCGGGACGTTGCAAAGCACGATGCGCGACGCCGCCAGCACCCGCAGGTCGTCCACCCCCGTGCTTCCCGCGCACGCAAGCCCGCCTTCCCACGGCTGGTATGGCAGCGGCACGAACGCCTGGAAGCCGCCGGTTTCCGCCTGCAGGTCATACAGGCGCAGCAGGTGGTCGGCGATGTGTTCCGGGCGCTCAATGTGGCCGTAGAGCATCGTCGCGTTCGTGGGGATGCCGAGCTTGTGAGCAGCACGGTGGACGCTTAGCCATTCCTCGCCGCTTATCTTCCCCGCGCATATTTCACGCCGCAGTTCTTCGTCAAATATCTCTGCGCCGCCGCCCGGCATCGCATCCAGTCCTGCGGCCTTCAACTCGGCAAGCACCTTCTCCACCGGCTTGTCCGCAAGCTTCGCCATCCATGCGACTTCTACTGCCGTGAACGCCTTGAGGCTCACATCGGGAAACGCCTCGCGCAGCGCGCGCAGAAGCTCCAGGTAATAGCTGAAGCCCGCCATCTCCTTGGGCGCGAGCGAGCCGACAACATGCAGCTCGGTGATGCCGTCCATGCCAACTTCTTGCAGCATCGCCGCTGCCTCGCGCGGCTTAAGCAGGAATGCGCCTGCGACGCCCGCATCCGCGCGGTATGAGCAAAAGCTGCAGCGGCTGATGCAGATGTTCGTGTAGTTAACGTGCCGGTTGGCGGCCATGAACGCCTTATCGCCGTGCCATCCCGCCCTGATTTCGTGCGCCAGCGCCCCCAGCCCGTGTAGGGGGGCTTCGGTCAGCAACGAGACGGCTTCCTCAGGCGACAGCCGCTCCCTCGCCAGCGCCTTCCGTCGCAGTTCTTGCCCTATCTCCTTCACCGCCTCCTATTCTAGCCCCCCCAACACCTATGCGGCAAGGCGGATGCGCCGTGCCCAAGCTTCTGCTATAATTAGCCTTCGTATCTCAGGAGGGGCACGATGAAACTTACCATCTCCCAGGAACGCCTGAGCCAGGCGCTCAATCTTGTTAGTAAAGCGGTTTCAAGCCGCACCCTGAACCTCGTGCTTGCGCATATCCGCCTGCAAGCGGCGAAGAAGAGCCTGACGCTCACCGGCTCCGACGGCGACTTCACGATCGAGCACACGCTTGACGTGGCTTGCGACCGCGAAGGCGCGCTGCTCGTCCCCGCGCGGCTGTTCGTCGACCTTGTGTCGCGCCTGCCGAAGAAGGACATGACGCTTGAGCGCCAGGACGGCGTGCTCAAGGTCACGAGCGGGTTCTCGGTGTATGAAATCAACATACTGCCCGACGAGAACTTCCCCAGCCTCCCGCTGTTTGAGGAAGGCAAGCTCGCGCAGATATCCTCGG
Organism: uncultured bacterium; assembly: GCA_963749125.1. Taxonomy (GTDB): domain Bacteria; phylum 4484-113; class 4484-113; order 4484-113; family 4484-113; genus JBBIJQ01. The sequence goes on along the minus strand of CAVVLL010000011.1, from coordinate 119,871 downwards.
GGCTGCTCAAGGCAGCGCTCGGGCGCACCGTCTTCAGCGCCGCCAAGGACATCGGCGGGACCACGAGCCATTACACGCACGGCGTGCTGCTCAACTTCCACGAAGACAGCCTTGACATCGTGGCGACCGACGGCCACCGCCTTGCGATGGAGAAGATGGACAATCCCTCGCCCGAGGTGAAGGATAAGAGCCTGCTTATCCCCACGACGATAGTGGGCGAGCTTAGCCGCGCGCTGACGACCGAAGAGGACAAGCCGGTTGAGATTTACTACCTGAGCAACCAGGTCTTCTTCCGCTTCGGCAACTCCACATTCGGCGGCTCGCTGTTTGACATCCGCTACCCGGATTACAACAAGGTCGTGCCCAAGGATTCCAAGTCCATCGCCAACGTGAACCGCGTTGCGCTGCGCGAAGCGCTTTCGCGCGTGCTGATAGTTTTCAAAGTTAAGGAACAGAACCCCGTCGTGCGCCTGGAGACGCAGGGCGACAGCCTCATCATCTCCAGCGAATCGCAGGAAGTCGGCAAAGGCGTTGAAGAGCTGCCGTTCACAAAGGGTGCGCCGTTCGCCGACATGCGCATTGCGCTGAACCCGGGATACCTCGTTGACGTGCTGTCGGCTGTTGACGCTGACACGGTTGACTTGAACTGGACGAGCGAAGTAAACCCTCTGAAGGTCGAAGTCCCCGATAAGCCGGGGTTCGTGTACATAGTGATGCCTATCCGGATGGACTAGGCAATTGGAAGGAGGCCGGAACTGGCAAGGAGTGCCGGTCCTGATGAATTAGGAAGTTGCTGGTTCTTACCCGAAAACCTGGGGAGAGAATAATCATCGGCCAGACGGTCAGCCTTGAGCTGGTCGAAATTGATGAAGCGCGCCGGGCTAAGCTCGCGCTAGTATCTCCTGAACCGCTGAGCCTCGTTTCAGACAGCCTGCGCATTGAGACCACCATCCCCGCAACCCCCGACGCCCCCGCGCGCGCCGAGCTTGCGCTTGCCGTGAGCGATTCGGTGGTCATCAACGAGGAGATAAAGCTAATGGCGGTCGCCGTGAAAGGAGAGCAGGTGCGCCTTGGCATTGATGCCCCCGGCAACGTCCGCATCTCCCGCGATAACACCGGGGATTAGGAACTGTAATCAACGCATTACTAGCCGACATTATCCTAACGAACCTGCGCGGCGTGCTTTATATCGTGCTCGCAGGGGAAATGATACTTAGCTATCTGCACGACGAGCTAAAGGTAATCGGCCCGGGTAATCCTTGGAGCGCGCTTGTCGCCAGCCCCTTGTCCGCTATTGGACTGTACGTATTATCCGGCCTGATTGCGCTCTCGACGCTCGCATACGTCGTTCTTTACCACGGAAAGCGAGCCACAAGCTTTAGGCATGCAAACAGCTTTTTCAGTGCTACAGCACTCGCGTTCGCGTTATTAATCGCGGGTCATCTCATATTAAACTTTCCGTCTGCAGAGCTCATGTGGGATGCAATCATCCGCCTGTTCTGCTTGTGCGCGATATGTGTCTTAGGCATGTCCGAAGTCGTAAGGTTAGTTTCTATTAACTCTCGTTTAGAGGCCGCGTTAAAGGGAAAGTAATTCTAGACGGCGGGGGATAACCCCCCGCCCTTCAAACCAGATTCCAGATTCCAGAATGCGGCAGGAATGCCGCACCTCCGGAGAAGACTCCGGAGCGGGACTAAAGTCCCGCCTACAAGGTGGGGGTGGCTAATTCCAAAATGCTACACGGAGTTTGCTAATTCAAGTATCCCCGGTAAGCCTGCTTGCTTCATCAGCCTGTCAAGCAAATTCACCGGCATACCCACGACGTTGAAGTAGTCGCCGCAGACGCCGGTCACCAACACGCCGCCGACACCTTGAATGGCGTAACTGCCCGCCTTGTCCATCACCTGCGCAAGCTCAATGAACGCCGTTTCCTCGGCTTCGCTTAATGTGCCGAATGTAACTTCGGTGCGCTCGTAACCGCTCGCGCGCTCATCGCCGATAAACAGCGCCAGCGCGGTGATGACGACATGCGTCCGCCCGTAAAGCGCACGCAGCGCCTTGCGCGCATCATCCACGCCCTTGGGCTTGCCGTAAATGCGCCCGCCGAAAAAGACGATGGTGTCGGCGGAGATGACCAGCGCGTCCGCATGCTTGTGCGCAACTTCCGCGCCCTTGTGCAGCGCTGCGTCCAACGCAAACTGCGCAGCCTGCGCCTCGGTGAGCACCTCGGCGTGTTCGGGCGCGTAGTCTTCGCCGGGGTCAACCGCCGTGAAATGCAGCCCTAAGTCGCGCAGGCATTCGCGGCGGCGCGGCGAGCGTGATGCAAGGATTATTCGCACGGCTGCTATTATAGGCGCGGATGAGCAGCGGTGAATACCAGGCAATCGTCATCGGAGGCGGCCATGCGGGCTGCGAGGCGGCGCACGCCTGCGCGCGGCTTGGCTTGCGCACGCTGCTGGTGACGATGAAGCTAGACGCCATCGCGCGCATGAGCTGCAACCCCAGCATCGGCGGCCCTGCCAAGGGGCATCTTACGCGCGAGGTGGACGCGCTGAGCGGGTTGCAGGGCGAAATCACCGACGCGACATACACGAACCTGCGCATGCTCAACACGGGCAAGGGCCCGGCGGTGCAGGCGCTGCGCGCGCAATCCGACCGCGAGGCGTATTCGCGCGCGATGATGGCAGCGCTCAAGCGCGTGCCCAACCTTGAGCTTGCCGAAGGCGAAGTTGTGCGCATTAACGCGACGGCGGCGGAAGGCGGGAGGATGCGCGTCACCGGCGTCACGCTTGCCGACGGGCGCGAGTTTTATGCGCCACGCGTGATACTCGCCGCGGGGACGTTCCTGCGCGGGCGGCTGATGATTGGCGCGCGTGTGTGGGACGGAGGGCGCTGGGACGAAGCGCCGAGCATCGCACTGTCGCACAGCCTTGAAGAGCTGGGCATCGCGCTTGGCCGCTTGAAGACAGGCACCAGCCCCCGCCTGCACCGCGACAGCCTTGACTACACCGCGCTGTCGGCTCAAGTTTCGGAATGGCGGCGCGACGGCTTTAGCTGCTACCGCGAGTCGGACATACCGCCCATGCTGCTGCCGTGCTGGCAGACGCGCACCGACGCCGACACCGTTTCGTTCATCGCGCAGAACCTTTCGCAAAGCGCGCTGTATTCGGGGAACATCAGCGGCGCGGGCCCGCGCTATTGCCCGAGCATTGAGGACAAGGTGCGCCGTTTCCCGCACAACACGGTGCATCCCGTGTTCCTGGAGCCCGACGGCGCCAGCACGCCGCAGGTTTACGTGCAGGGGCTGACGACGAGCCTGCCCGAAGATGTGCAGCAGGGATTCCTTGCGCGCACGCGAGGGCTGGAGCGTGCGGTCATAATGCGCCCGGGGCACGCGGTTGAATACGACTTCCAAAATCCGCTGGCGCTCAACTCCCAGCTTGAATCAAAGCAGCTTGAAGGCCTCTACTTCGCAGGGCAGGTCAACGGCACAACCGGCTACGAGGAAGCCGCAGCGCAGGGATTAGTCGCAGGCGCAAATGCGGCGCTGACGCTGCTTGGCAAGGACACGCTGCCGCTCACGCGCAGCAACTCATACATCGGCGTGATGCTGGACGACCTCACGACGATGGGCACGCAGGAGCCCTACCGCATGTTCACCGCGAGCTGCGAATACCGGTTGCTCCTGCGCAGCGGGAATGCTGCGTTGCGCCTCGGGGACATCGCGCATGATTGCGGCATGTTGCCTGAAGATAAACACGCGGCGCTGAATGAACTGCGCGCGCGCATCGCAATGCTTGAAGGCGCGCTTGATAGCGTGCGGGTGAAGCATCGCGGCGCGTTAATGACACTGCGCGAGCTGGCGAAACAGCCGGAGATTGACGAGACGGCCTTCGCGCCCATCGCCGCCGATGCGACAGGCTGCGGGATGCAGGACGCGCTCAACCGCGCAGCGCTGCGCGAGGTTTTCACCGGCGCGAAGTATGAGGGCTACATCAAGCGCATGGAAGAGGAGATCGCGCGGCTGCGCAAGTACGAGGTGCTGCGCATCCCGCCGGAGCTTGATTATTGCGCGATAAAGGGCATCTCGTCCGAAGCCAAAGAGAAGCTTGCGCGCGTGCGTCCCGCCACCATCGCGCAAGCATCGCGCATCCCCGGGCTGCGCCCCACCGATGTGAACGCGCTGATGGTCACGCTTCGGCGCATGCGGCAGGGGCCGGACGCAAATCTGCTAAAATCACCTCGAACGGAGGAGGAGTAAAACTATGTTCTTCATGAAGTGGCTAATTGCTACGACAATCTCGCTGGTCCTCAGCGCAGGCATTTTCGCGCTCGTCAAGTATTTCATGAAAACGCCGATGGAGCCGGTCACGGTAGCCGCCCTCGCCAGCCTACTCACGTCCGTCGTGGCCATCTTCGTCTTCTTCCCGCAACAGAAGAAGAAGAAATAACATCACCTTCGCCGTACATTTATGGCGGAGAAGTGTGCTCACTGTGCAGGGGGCTGCAAATGAGTAATCGTGCGTTATTAGTAATTACATTCATCCTCGCGCTGTCGCTCTTCGGCATTTGCCCGTCAGCGAGGTGCGACTACGCTCAAGGGTCATCAATCACTGAGCCTCCAGCTGAATACTATGCCCTAATCCACGAGCAAGCACCCGGGTGGATTATAGAATTCGTGCGTGAGCTTCCGCATAGCAAAGACAATCTTGAATTACGACTTACGGCGAACAGTGATAACTACGCTACTGCTTATGTATTTCTTCAAGCAATCAGCGATGATGGCACGTATGCTCTCATTCGCGGTGACGCACAGAAGGAATTGATATTCTCGCGCGCTATCCGATATCTGCGCCCTGCGATTGTTGAACGCATGAGAGAAGCCTGGATGTCCGCTGATCTATACGAGAAGGTGAAGCCCGTCTTTTGGATAGACGCTATTATGCGGCTCTACCCTTATCCTGAGAATGTTGATATTACGCGTGGAGACTGGGAATCTGCTTCGCGTTTCCCCTTGAGAACGTCACTGGCGAAGGCAATAAGAGATATTCAATCAGGAGCATTAACAGGCTGGCTAGGCGAGAACGCCTTCGTGCATACATACGGTAGATATTTAGTAGGAATCCCCATAGATGACTCAAGCCCACCTATCCCAGAGAGGTTACTTGAAGCATATTATCGGCTTGATCACGGTAGCTCATCGCCACTTTCATTCCAAGAAGAGTACTGGTCAAAGAGTTATGCGTCGTTTCTGGGTAGTTCAGCGCTTTCATACTTCAGCAGGCAATACCCCTATAGTAACAACGCTGAATATTCGAAGTATGGAACTCTCCCGGACGCACGGTTCAATGATTATCTAACAGTTACCGAATACACGCGGCTCTTCTATGCCGCACAAATACAAATTGGCAGCGACGATAGGGCATCGCACCAAAAGATTGTTATTAATGAACTTAACAGCGTGTTACAGCTCTGTTCGCCTGTCGGCGATAGGGCGTGGATTAACTAATGGCGATGCTATTTGCGCACAAGTCCCGCGACCACGGCGGTGATGCGTTCGTCGTCGCCGGGCATTATCGCCAGCACGTCCAGCATGAGCTTCCCCTCGCGCACGACCGCTATGATGGGCGGGCGGGAATGGCGCAGCTTTTGCGCCAGCGCGTCGGGCGGCGTCTTGCCGATGCCCAACACGACCGCGTAGGACTTGAGCTTGCGCCCCGCGATGCCGCCGCCGATTTCGCCCTGCGATTCCACAACCTCCGCGTCCGCGCCCGTCTTGCGCAGCTTCTTCGCCAGCACGAACGCCTTGTTCTTCAGCGCATCAGCGCCCTGCGTCAGCACTGCGTTCACGGGTATCGCGCTAAATTCCCCGGCGGCGATGAGCGACAGCCCCGCCTCAATGAGCGCGAGCATTGACTTGTCGGGGCGCAGCGCGCGGTATAGCGACGACTTGCGCAGCTTCATAAGCGGCGCGCGCTTGCCGAGGATGATGCCGCCCTGCGCGAGGCCGAGTATCTTGTCCGCGGAAAAGCACACGACGTCCGAGCCCGCGCGCAGTGACGGCGCGGGATGCGGCAGGCCCAGCGTGTTCGCCTCGTTTTCGGGCAGCAGCGCAGCCGCGCCCATGTCGTCAATGAGCAGCGCGCCGCGTTCATGTGCGATGGGCGCTAGCTCTTCCAGGCTTGCGTCGGCGGTGAAGCCGGTCAGCCCGAAGTTGCTGCGGTGCACCTTGAGGAATGCGGCGGTGTTTTCACTAAGCGCATCGGCGTAGTCCTGCGCCGTGGTTATGTTGCTGGTGCCGACTTCGCGCATCACCGCGCCGCTTTCGGCCATGATGTCGGGGATGCGGAAGCCGCCGCCGATTTGCACCAGCTCACTGCGCGAGATGACGACTTCGCGGCCGGCGCATAGCGTGCGCAGGATGAGGAACACCGCGCCCGCGTTGTTGTTGACGAGCAGCGCCGCCTCTGCGCCGGACAGCGCGCAAAGCATGCGCTCAATCTCCGTGCCGCGCTTGCCGCGCTTGCCCTCGGCAAGTTCGTATTCAAGGTTCGCGTAGCCAAGCAGCGCAGGCCGCACCGCGTCCAGCAGCTTCTCGCCCAGGGGAGCGCGCCCGAGGTTCGTGTGCACGAGGATGCCGGTGGCGTTGATGACCGGCTGCAGCTTGCGCAGGGATGCGAGGTGCAGCGCATCGGCGATGGCGTCTGCGACATGCGCGCGCAGGCCGTCCTTGTCCATCGGCGCGTCTGTGTCGCTGCGTGCGTCGCGCAATGCCGACAGCGCGTCCTCGGCGCAGCGCTTCAAATCGGCGGTGGTCAGGCCGTGCGCCGCCGCGAGCGTGGTGAGCCGCCCGTCCGCGAGCAGGCTGCTCACGCTCGGCAAATCCCTCAGCTTGAAGTTCACCCCGTCGGGCATGCGACGATTCTAGCAGATGATGTGATTATCCCCTTGTAGGCGGGACTTAAGTCCCGCTCTGGGATCTGGATTCTGCTGAAGGGCGGGGATTTACTCCCCGCCGTCTGGGATTTGCATTGTGAGAATTAACTAACAATGAGTACGCCGGGCTCACCAGCCCGGCTCTGGATTACCTCTCCCCTTGTACGCGGGACTTAAGTCCCGCTCAGGAATCTGGATTCTGCTGTAGGGCGGCCACCTGTGGGCCGCCGTGGCCAGCCTTGCACCGATTCCCAGACGGCGGGGCACAGGTCCCCGCCCTACAAACGGAGCGCCTCTGGTATACTTCAGGCGATGGGAAAGGATAAACCTGAATTGCCTAGCCGCAATGACGGTGGCGAACCTAGCTGGTTCAAGATGACCGGCTGGTACAACCTGCGCTCAACTATCTTATTAGTAGAAATCCTCGCAGTATTTATCTTCACGGTTTACTTCGCATCTGGCTTTGAGCTCAGTTTTCTCAGGCAGAACGCCCTCATTGGCTTCATTGGGATAATGCTAGTCGCGTTCTGGTTACTCCATTGGCTATTCCTCGGACGCTTCATATCAAAGTGGATCGCGCTAATCGTATTAGTCATTGCATATGCTCTAGGCGGCTATTTTGGACTGAACTACTTCGGCGGGCATTGGGAAACTTGGAGCAGGGAGACCAAACAGAACCTGCACGCGATTCAGCTTGCTCTGGAAAGGTACGCCGATGATAACGAAGGTCATTACCCGCAATTCCTTGTTGGCGGAGAACTTGAATCCGGCTCGGTTGACCCGCTAGTAAAGATGGATACATGGCACGCGTATCCACGGTGTCCAAGTGTCAGCAGCAACTCTCCTTATGGGAGAAGTTGTGTCTTCTTCCGAAAGGTAGCACCTTGGGCTATTAATCCAGATGCAATTATCATCGATCCGCAAGAGATTCGAGCGCTACAGGTTGAATACAATGATCCGTACCGCGCGAACAACCCGACTGCGCGATTCGGCAAGGACTCCACGATGATGGGAAACGTTGCCGCCGACCATCGCTTTCCTCAAGGCAGCTTCGGTTATCCATTCTGGGAACGGAAGGCAAGCAATACGGACAAACTCACAATAGCCTTACAAGGGCAATTCTACTACAAGGCGCTTTATAGCCCCGGTGCAACTGAACCCGATGCGTATGTCCTCATGGCTTTCGGCTCGGCGGGATTTGAACGCTATGACGCTCTAACGACCGTCCCGGGCGGGCATGAGCTTGATTGCAGGCTACCCGATGGAAGCGGGATTGGGATGGGTGTGCCGGTGCTTCCAAAGCTAGGACTGAAAGGCGATGGTATCCCTGATGGCGTGATAATCGCGCTCAGCGGAGGCTGGGCCGCGAAAGAGTTTGATTAGGAGCCGGGCTGGTTAGCCCGGCGTACTCGGTAAAGATGTTCCTTAAACGGTGGCGCGGGCGCTTGCCTGCCGTAGCTTTAGCGAAGGATGGTCTCGCCCGTGATTTTCTCATAATTAGCCCATACACGGCCGGGACGGCCGCGCTACTGCCTCTCCCCTGTGCTATATTCCCCTTGATGGCCATATTCACATTCGCGCTGAAGACGTTCGGGTGCCAGATGAACGCGGCGGACGACGACGCAATCGCGCGCGGGCTCGCGGCGCGCGGCGGCGTACAGGTCGTTGACGCTCAGGCGGCCGACGCCATCATCATCAACACCTGCGTCGTGCGCAAGAAAGCCGAGGAGAAGGCCTTCTCCTTCATCGGCGCGCTTAGGCCGCTCGCGAAGTCCGAGCCGCCCGCCATGCCCGTCCACTTCAACGCGCCCAAGCTCGCAGCGCAGCCCGGCGCAATGCGCATGCGCGCGCGGCCGCTCATCGCGGTCGTGGGCTGCCTCATCCCCAAGTGCGGCGACGAAGTGCGCGCGAAGTTCGGGCATGTTGACCTGCTCATCCCCACCAGCGAGCCGGTGCAGGTCGTTGACGAAATCATGCGCGCGCTGGGGCTTGATGATGCATCGCACGACACATTGCAGGACACCTCGCTGGAAGGCGCATGGGAAGCGGCCGCAGCCGACCCCGGCGCATCCTCGCTTTCTCCAAGCTGCACCGCCGCGGCGGGTGCGAACGACCTCACCCTGGACACGCGCCAAAGCGGGCTCATCACGGTGCAGCGCGGGTGCAGCCACGGCTGCAGCTTTTGCATCGTGCCTTACGTGCGCGGGCCGGAGGTGAGCACGCCGCTTGACGTTATCATCGCGCAGGCGCTGTATTACCAGCGTCACGGCTTCAACGAAATCACGCTGCTGGGGCAAAACGTGCTTTCCTACGGCAGCGACTTCGGCTTCAGCCCGAACTTCGCGGAGATGGTGGAAGCGGTGCTGGAAGAAACACAAATACCGTGGGTTTCGTTCCTCACTTCGCAGCCTTACGACATGAGCGATGAAGTCATCAAGCGCGTCATCGCCCGCCCGCGCATCACGCCGCTGCTGCACCTTCCCGTGCAGTCGGGGAGCGACCGCGTGCTTGAGCGCATGCGGCGCGGATACACTGCTGATGCATATATCGCGTGGGCGCAGAAGGCGCGCGATGCACGGCCGGGGCTGTTCCTCACCACCGACTTCATGTGCGGCTTCCCAGGCGAGACCGACGACGACTTCGCGCAGACGATGGCGCTGGTTGAGCGCGTGCGCTTCAACGACGCGTTCATGTTCGCATTCTCGCCGCGCGAGGGCACGCCCGCCGCGAAGATGGACGGGCAGCTTCCGCTCAAGGTGCGCAAGGAACGCCTCGCCGCGCTCATTGAATTGCAGCGTCGAATAGCGCACGAAGCAAATACGTCGTATATTGGACAGGTCATGGACGCCATCGTTGAAGAAAACACGCCCAAGCGCGCCGTCGTGCGCACCGCTTTCAACAAGCCGGTTGCGCTCGCGCAGTGCAGCCGCGCGCCGGGCGAGTTCACGCGCGTGCGCATCACCGCCGTCGCCGTCTCCAGCTTCAAAGGGGAGGAGGCGCTGTGAGGGATACGCTCGCGCGCATAGCATTCGCGCTGTTCACCGCGCTGCTTTTTTACGCGCTGGTGCTGTCGCCATCGGGCAGCCCGCAGGACAACACCATCATCTACGCGCGAAGCGAGGTGTCAGCGCTTACCGAGTTCAAGCTGGCCTCGCTCAAGCCCGCATCGCAACTGCGCATCTTCCCCGACGACACGCCCGCGTCGGCCGACAGCTTCCTGCAAAACCTGAAGCACCGGCGCATCATCTGCCTCATCCCCGGCGAAGAGCTGCTCGTTTTTGAAGCGGTCGCATCGCGCGACTTGGATGCGCTGCTCGCGTCGGACGTGGAGAACGCGCGAGCAAAGCTGGCGCAGGTGAACCGCGTGAAAAACGAGCTTAGCCGCCTGCAAGGCGAAGTAGACACGAAGGACAGGGCGCTGAACCAGCTGCTAACGAAGCTGCGGATGTGGAAGGGCGATGCCACGCCGGAGCTTGAGGAGCTATATGCGAAATCGGCGGGCCTCGCCGAAGAAATCGCCATCGGGCAAAACACCCTCCAAGCGCTGGACGTGGATGCGGAGCGCCAGGCCGTGCTCTACGACATACTGCGCCTGCGCCTTGCCGCGACGATGAACGCCGCGAGCAGCGAGCGCGAATTCGCGCTGATAAGCCGCCGCGACCCCGCTGCCTTGAGCGGCCAGCTTAGCAAGCTGCTCAGCGATAAGATCGCGGACGCCACAGAACGGCTGGACATAATCGGCAAGCGCATCGACGGCCTGCGGGCAAAACAGGCGCGGCTGATGAAAGAGGCGTTTAGCTTCAGCGAGCCGGTTGACGCGCCGATTATGCTTCGGCTTATCGCCGATGGCAGCCTGAAGACTGCGCCCAAGCTTTACCAGAGCCCGCCTGCATTCGCGGGCTTCATTGAAACCGAGTTGGCGCGCGTGGCAGACGATGTGAGGGCGCGCGAGCTGGCGGCATACTTCCTTGAGCTTGAGTCGTTCACCAACACCACCACGCCTGGCGGCATTGAGCTGCACGCGGTTGACACGGTGCAAGTCCACTTGCGCGACTTCGACCGCCCCTACCTATCGCCGGTGCAGCTTGAGCTGATTCGCAACCATGCGACGCAGTGGGGCGCGCAAGCGTGGGGGGTGTTCGTGAAGAGCCTCGCCGCGAGCTTCGCCGCGAAGAACGGCAAGCCGGTGGCCATCCCGCCGCCCGAGGGCGATTTCAGCCCGCCAGTGACGCTGCGCATCGCAGGCGACGAGGTGCCCGCGTTCATCGCCGCAGTGGCCGCATTGCCGCCGGGTGAGGCAGGGCGCGGCAAGCTTGCTGACGCGCTGTCGGCGGTGCAGGACGGCTTTGCCGACGCCGGCGCATCATCCAGCGCCAGCCAGCGCGATGACGCCCCCTTCTGGGCCTTCGCCAACGCATATCTCCAGGAGATCTCCAGGCGCGCTGGGGAGTAAGGAACATCTTTACCGCAAGGCTAACTCAATAGACAAGTTAGCTTTTCGCTTCAATGTGGTATAATCGATATGAATGACGTTAACACTTAGTGTTAAGACGATTATGTATCTCGATCTTTACATCACGTTCAAGAGCATTAAGCTGGCGAAGCTCTGTAACTCCAAGAAAGGAGCCCAGCGCGAATGGGGTACAGAAGGCGGCGACAAAATCGTGCTGAGGCTCCAGCAGATGCGCAGCGCTAACACGCTTGCTGACTTGATTCGGCTCCCACAAGCGCGTTGCCATCTGCTTCATGGAAACTTGAAAGGTTACTGGTCTATCGATCTAGCTCACCCATACCGGCTGATATTCGAGCCCGCAGACAACCCGTTACCAACAAGGCCAGATGGCTCGATTGATCCAGCGAGAGTTACTGCCGTCATTATACATGGAGTGAAGGATACCCATGAATAACCAAAACAAGATGGGATATGCTCCCGACTTTGTCTCCCACCCAGGCGAGACTTTACGGGAGACATTAGAGTATCTTAGCATGTCGCAGGCGGAGCTTTTCCGCCGCACGCAGATACCTGAAAAAACTATAAGCGCGATAGTGTCTGGGTTATCTTCAATTACAACAGAAGTCGCACGCAAACTGGAACTTACGACTGGGGTTCCTGCCAGCCTTTGGTTAAACCTCCAGAGCTCTTACGATGAGTTCATGGAGTTGCAGGAAGAACGAAGCCGAATGAAAAGCCAACTGGCCTGGTTAAAGCTATTCCCCTTGTCCACGATGATACGCCTGGGCTGGCTGCAAAAGCGCAGCGATAAAGTTGACCAGCTAAACGAGCTCTTGAGCTTTTTGGGCGCGGCATCGCCGGACGCCTGGGAAAATAGCGCAAGGCACCTTGAAGCAGCATTCCGCCGTCCCCGCAACGCCAAGACCAGCCTGTATTCCTTGGGCGCATGGCTGCGCAAAGGCGAGATTATAGGAACCTTGGCTGAGTGCGAGCCCTACAATGAAGATGCATTTCTTAAAGCATTGTCTGCGGCAAGAGCGCTTACGGCTGGCGGCTTTGCAGATATTGCATCAAAACTCAATCGGCTGTTCAATCAATGCGGAGTCGCTGTTGCTTTAGTGCCTGAACTGCCTAAAGCCCCTGCATGCGGCGCGACGCGGTGGCTAACACCGAAGAAGGCGCTTATCCAACTGAGCTTGCGGTACAAGACCGACGACCAGTTTTGGTTCAGCTTCTTCCACGAAGCGGGCCATATCGCCCTGCACCACAAGCGCGGAGTGCTGATTGAAGAAGTAGGATGCGCCGGGCAGGAAGAAGATGAAGCTAACCGCTTTGCGGCCAATACGCTAGTTCCGCCAGAGACATGGAGCGCTTTCAAGGCGAAGCTTGCAGGAGCGAATATCAGCGCCAATAGCGTGCTGGCATTCGCCAAGAGCGCAGGCGTTGCGCCAGGGATTGTGGTTGGCAGGTTACAGCACGAAAAATTGCTGCCATTCAACATCAAGAAGCTAAACTCGCTGAAGCGCAAACTAGCCTGGGCTTCTTAGACTTAACCTCCGCCCCTTAAAACCGTGCGCCGTCCAGCGCGGCCTGGCATGCGCACGCGGGATGCGCGGGGATGAGGGGGACGAGGGCGGCGAGGAGAGCGCGCAGCTTGTCGTTGTTATCGTTGAAGACGCGGAACACCTCTTCCTGCGTCACCGGCTTGACGCTGGGGTCGCCTTCAATGCCCACGTCGTAGTCGGTGATGAGGCTCACGTTCAGGTAACACATCTCCAGCTCGCGCGCCAGCACAGCTTCAGGATACTGCGTCATGTTCACGACTTCCCAGCCCTGCGCCGCGAACCACTTGCTCTCCGCGCGCGTGGAAAAGCGCGGCCCTTCAATCACCACGACCGTGCCCTTCGCGCGGTGCGGTATGCCAAGCTTCGCGCATGCCTGCGCAGCGAGCGAGCGCATCTCATCGCAATATGGGTCGGCAAACGCGATGTGCGTCGTCTCGGGGCCATCGTAGAAGGTGTCCACGCGGTGGCGCGTGCGGTCAACAAGCTGGTCGCAGATGACGAAGCTGCCCGGCGGCACGTCGGCATGCAGGCTTCCCGCGGCGCACGGCCCGATGATGCGCGTCACGCCCGCGGCTTTCATCGCCCATATATTTGCGCGATAATTGACTCTGCGTGGCGGGAATTGGTGGCGCACGCCGTGGCGCGGCATGAACGCAACGCGCACGCCGCCAAGCTCGCCGATGTATAGAGGGGCGCTCGGCTCGCCGTAGGGAGTATCCACTTCAACTTCCTGCGCGCCGTCAAGCAGCTTGTAGAATCCGCTGCCACCGAAGATGCCGATGCCTGTTCGCGGGAAGTCCATCAGTCTCCCTCAACCAGGGCATGGAACAAGTCGGCCTGCGCCGGCGCGTCATCCCCGCCCTCGGTTATGTGCACCACGCCCACGCGAAGCCTTAGCAGCGTTTGCGCGATGAGGTGGTGGCGGTGCGACGACATGTAGTCGCCCTCGGAGGACATCACGGCGATGCGGTAGCGCTCGGCGAGGCCAAGCAGCTCCTTCACTCCTTCCTTGTATTCGGGGTCTTTCTCGCGCTGGATGTAGTCAAAGCGGCCGTCCTCGGTGAGCGCGCCCAGGCGGCTTCCCATGAACAGGTATTCAATGCTGTGCTTGCGCAGCGCATGCTCAATGCGGTCGCGGTTGAACCACTCGGCGTAGGACGAATACGGGTATGAGCGCGCGTCAACGACCAGGTTCACGCCGCGCTCCGCCAGCCGCGCTGCGAACTCGGCGAACTGCAGGTCCGAATGCCCAATCGTATATACGGTGAAAAAGCCCGTGTCCTTCCTCCGGCGCACCAATTCTACCCGCCACCGCGGATTGTTACAAGGCATCCGACGCCAGCGAATGGACATGAGGTTAGGGGGTTATCAGGACGATGCGCAGATGATAGTATAGGCGTCCGGGCTGTTGCCCAAGAGGAGAAGACTATGTGGGAGCTACTGCTCAAACCCGATCTCACCGCTGATGAGAAACAAACGATTATTGACCGCACGCTGGAATACTACGGCAAGCACCTGAACCCGGGCTTCCTGAAGTATAAGAAAAGCAGCGACAGCAAGGCCATTGAATGGGGCGGGCGCGGGTCCGTGATGGTGGACATCCACGGGCGGCGCTTCATTGACTGCCTCGGCGGCTACGGCATTTACGTGCTGGGCCACCGGCCGCCGGAAGTGATAGACGCCGTTATCAAGGTTTACGAGCGCATCGGGATGTATTCCCAGGAGCTGCTCAACCCCTTCCAGGCGGAACTCGCCATGCAACTCGCCGAGCTTACCCCCGGCGACATGAAATACACGTATTTCCACAGCGGCGGCGCGGAAAGCGTTGACGCCGCGATAAAGATTGCGCGCCTGGCGACCGGCCGCACCAAGCACATCACCATGAGCAAGGGCTTCCACGGCAAGACCATGGGCGCGCTCTCGGCGACCAACCGCGAGGGCATCAAGAAACCCTTTGAGCCGCTGGTGCCGGGGTTCATTGAAGTGCCGTGGGACAACCTGGAGGCGCTGGAAGCCGCAATGAGCGCCGATATCGCCTCGGTAATCATGGAGCCCATCCAGGGCGAGGGCGGCATCAACATCCCCTCCGACGGATTCCTTAAGGGCGTACGCGAGCTTTGCGACAAGCACGGCGCATTGCTGCACTTTGACGAGGTGCAGACCGGCCTCGGGCGCACTGGCAAGTGGTTCGGCGCGCAGCACTGGGGCGTCGCAGCCGACTTAATGACGCTTGGCAAGGCGCTGGGCGGCGGCATCTACCCCATCAGCGCTGTGCACGGCAACGAGCGCGCATGGCGGAGGCTGGACGAGAACCCGTGGTGGGTCACCAACACCTTCGGTGGAAGCGCGCCCGCATGCGCTGCCGCGCTGGCGACGATTGAAGTGATGAAGCGCGACAACATCGTGGAACAGGCCGCAACCAAGGGCGATTTCTTCATGGGCCTCCTGCGCGAGGCGTCGGAGGAGCATCCTGGGCTCATCAAAGAAGTGCGCGGCATCGGGCTGTTCATCGGCATTGAGTTCAACGAGGAGAAGGCCGCGGTTGACGTCGCCAAGAACCTGTTCACCAAGGACGTGCTCACGGCGCACACCATCAACAACCCCGCGGTAATCCGCATTGAACCGCCGCTGATAATCACCGAGGACGAGATGCGCCAGGTCGCCGCCCGCTTCGGCGCGTGCCTGGACGAGTGCGGGTAGGGATGCGTTAGCCGCACAACTGCGGCCATCTTGCGATTACCACGCGCAGCCTGGGACACCAGGCTGCGCTTTGTTTTAAGGGGCGAATGTAGAGGTCGGGGGTGGGGCTTTCCAGCCCCATTATGGAATTCGGTCGGTGGCACAGCCGACTCGGCTGTGCTTCTAAGTGAACAGGCGAGTCGCCTGTTCCACCATCCGGAATCCAGACGGCGGGGCGTAAAGCATCCGCCTTCCAGTTCAGAGTGGGGCAAGAATGCCCCACCCCCGGAAAGGAACAGATTCCCAGATACGCGCCCTGTTGTGCTAAGATTCTTGTTCCGAAGGGGGACGCTATGCAACTTGATCATATTGGTATTGCTGTCAGCGACCTGGACGGCGCGGTTGAAGTGTTTTCGCTTATGCTCGGGCTCAAGCCCGGGGACGTTTTTATCCGCGAAGTTCCGGCCGAAAAAGTTCGCATCGCCGAAATTGAGATGGACGGCACGAACGTGGAACTCATGGAGCCCACGTCCGATGATTCGCCCATCAGCGGTTTCCTGGCGAAACGCGGCCATGGTGTGCACCACATCTGCTTTCGCACCGGCGACATTGAAGCGGTATGGGCGGACATGAAGGCGCGGGGCGCGCGCACGCTCTCGGACGAGATCCGCAGCGTGGGGCGTGCTTACCGCTACTTCTTCGTGCACCCCAAGGACGCCGCGGGCATTCTAACCGAGTTCAAACAACCTGTTGAGGGCCATTAATGAGCGAAACCGACGCTAAAACCAAAGCCGGCGGCGCGAAAGGCGACAAGCCCGCCAAGCGTTCCGTCGTCAAGGAAATCACCGCCAATTCCACTGAAGGCCGCATCCTCTACCTTAAGGAAATCCGCGCCAAAGCTCTGCTGGGCGGCGGCGAGGAAGCCATCGTCAAGCAGCACGAGAAGGGCAAGCTCACCGCCCGCGAGCGCCTTGACCTGCTTCTTGACGAGGGCACGTTCCAGGAAGTTGACCAATTCGCCTCCAGCGCGACCGCGAAAATATACGGCGACGGCGTAGTCACCGGCTTCGGCAAGGTTGAAGGCCGCCGCGTCGCGGTGTTCGCGCAGGACTTCACGGTCATGGGCGGCAGCCTCGGCGAGCGCCATGCCGCTAAGATATGCAAGATGCTGGAACTCGGCGTGAAGGTCGGCGTGCCCATCATCGGCCTGAACGACTCCGGCGGCGCGCGCATCCAGGAAGGCGTGCTGAGCCTCGCAGGCTACGCCGACATCTTCTGGCGCAATACGCAGGCGAGCGGCGTCGTCCCGCAGATAAGCTGCATCATGGGCCCCTGCGCAGGCGGCGCTGTGTATTCGCCCGCGCTCAACGACTTCGTGTTCATGGTGCGCAACACGAGCTTCATGTTCCTCACCGGCCCCGACGTCATCAAGGCCGTGCTCAACGAGGAAGTCACGTTTGAAGAACTCGGCGGCGCCATCACGCACAATACGCGCTCCGGCAATGCGCACTTCGCATGCGAGACGGAGATGGACGCGCTGCAGCAAGTCCGCCGTTTGCTCTCATACCTCCCCAGCAACAACGCCGAAGACCCGCCCTACCAGCGGCCATTCGACTCGCCCGACCGCCGCGAGGAGAAGCTCGCCACCATAATCCCCGACGACCCCAACAAGCCCTACGACGTGCGCGACATCCTGCGCCTCGTCATGGACACCGACAGCTTCTTTGAAGTGCAGCCAATGTATGCGCCGCACCTCATCATCGGCTTCGCGCGCCTGAACGGGCACGTGGTCGGCCTGGTCGCCAACCAGCCGCGCGAGCTTGCCGGCTGCCTTGACATCAACTCGTCGGTGAAGGGCGCGCGCTTCATCCGCTTCTGCGACTGCTACAACATACCGATAATCACGTTTGAAGACGTCCCCGGCTTCCTCCCCGGCACGAACCAGGAATGGGACGGCGTCATCCGCCACGGCGCGAAGCTGCTTTACGCTTATTGCGAAGCGACCGTGCCCAAGCTTCTCGTCATCACGCGCAAGAGCTATGGCGGCGCATACTGCGTCATGAGCAGCCGCCACGTCCACGGCGACTATAACTGCGCCTGGCCAACCTCGGAAATTGCCGTCATGGGCGCGCAAGGCGCGGTCAATGTCACGAAGCGCCGCGAAATCGCCGCCGCCGCCGAGGGCATCAAGGACCCCGAAAAGGCGAAAGAGGCGATGGAGAAGAAGCGCGCCGAGCTGATTGACGAATACAAGCGCCAGTTTATGCACCCCTACGGCGCTGCCGAGCGCGGCTTCATTGACGACGTGATTGACCCGCGCGACACCCGCCCCAAGCTCATCGCCGGCCTTGAGATGATGATGACCAAGGTGGAAGCGCGCCCCAACCGCAAGCACGGCAACATCCCGCTGTAAGGCGGGGAGTTGCAGAGATAAGCTGGTTTCGTTTCGCGCCCGCTCACTGACGGGGGGCATTGTTCACGATATTAACGGCTGCCGGGGGCAGTATGGAAGCGCACAAGTATTCCGAAGAAGACATAACCGCCGTCGTCAAAATGCTTGAGGAGGTATTAGACCGCCTCGGGCAGCGCAAGACGCTTGAGCACGAGCGCAAGCAGGTTGAGGCGCACCTCGCTAAGCAGCTCGCCATCTACAAGCTGCGCGAGCCTTACATCGGGCTGATAATGAAAATCTCCGACCTGCTGGGCTTCACCCTCTCCGCCACCGCCACCGCCGGTGAAATCACCGAGCTTCAGGAAGTCGTTGAGTATTACCGGGAGCTTGAAGAGCGCAACGAAAGCTTCCTGGGCGAGCTGTTCACCATCCAAAACTCGCTGCACAAAATGGCGCCCGCGCTCATCAAGGAGGCCGAACGCCGCCGCGACACCCAGGCGCCCTCGGTGCTTCCGCCCGCGCCTGCGCCCGTGAGCAGCGAAGCGGTGGAAGCGCTGTTCAACCTGCAATACCTGTATACGCAAATATCGCCGTGGTTTGAGGACGCCAGCTTCGTCGTTGACGGCTACAACGTCATCGGGCGCGTGCCAAGATACAACTACATGGTGCGCGGCGCGAAGCTGGGCGAATGCCGCGACCTGCTCATCCGCGACCTGGACTTTTTGAAGACGCAGGTTGACGGCGACTGGTGCGTCGTCTTTGACACCATCCACGCCTCCGAGGAAACGAAGGTGCGCGACATACGCGTAATCTTCCCGCACGGCAACCGCTACAGCTCCAAGGAATCGGGCGACGACCGCATCGTCGTGGAGGCGCAGCGCCTCGTGGCCGAGAAGCGCAAGGTCTTCGTCATCACCAACGACGCCGACCTCAAGCGCCGCTGCGTGGAGGCCCACGCCACCACCCTCAACAACTGCGAGATCTTTAGGTATTAGGGTGAGTGCTACGCCAAATATTTAGCGAGGGAACCTTTTTGCCCGCCGCGAGTCTAAATGGCTACCGGGCAACAGCCCGGCGCATAATTTCGCGCTCCCTTAGGGAGGGAAGCATGGCCGTGCAGAAAATAGTCATCGCGCTCTTCGCGCTTGCCGCAACCGCTCTTCTCGCCGCGCCGTCCGCACGGGCGCAATACTATGACGAAGTCCCACTCAAAGAGCCTGTGTACCTTACTTGGCTCGCGGAAGAAGGCATCATTCTTTCCGATTTCGACATTCCTGCATCCAAGAAGACTTGCAGCGTTGTTGCCAAGTTATCTGAAGCATCAAACGATAATGCCCCCAAGTCAGAAGGCGCGCCGCCACTCTCACGATGGGAAGCTTGCGGGAAGCTGCTGGATGCCGCCGGTGACAACGAGGTCGTCTATAACGTGCTGCATAACAACAAGCTGCACCGCGAGTTCGCAGCTGCAGTGCGCGATTTACGGCCGGTCATCGTCGCTCAAGTAGCTAAACAGACTGATGCGGCGAACACTCCCCACAACCGCCGTGAAAGGCTTAGGCTGCTAGGCTGGCTTGACGGCCTGATGCGCTTATACCCGAAAGCTGATGGCGAAGAAGTGTATCGCCTGGAGTGGGAAGGCGCGCCGCGAATCTGGGCGGGCTACGGCTCGGTTACATTAGGCCAGGAAGCGAACCTTTATGCGGTGAATTATGGAGCTTACGAGAATTACAGCAAGCTCCTTGCAGAGCACAAAGGCTTGGAATACGGTATACCCGAATGGGTAAAGACAACACTCGAAAATGAACCTTATTGGCTAGTGGGAGATGTTGAGGAAATAGGAAGAAGGAAACCTTACACGCTAGCTGGAGGCCTGCTCTACGGGTTTGATCCATATAGCGGAAGGATAAGCCTGCCAAGCTTGGCGATTGACGACAGTAAATTCCACGGATACTTGCGGCTTGTTGAATTTTACAGGCCTGCGTTCACTTATTACTTCATTTTTGGCCTTGAGCAAATGAGTTGCCAGAGAAAACTCACATCGCTAAGGGAGCTTTCTTCAATTCTTGCGCTTTATGGTTTTGAGAAGGATCGCGCAGATTGTCTTAGGCTGGCGCAAGCAGATTCAAAGACCTCAGATGCCACCGCACGGATTGAATGGCCGTTAGGAGGAGACACAACAATACCCGGCGAAACGACGGCATTCATTGATGACATCTACCGCGCCGAAGATGAATCCTCTGTCGCTGCCAAAGGCGAGGAAACCGCAGCCCGCATTTTGCTGGACATCCTTCTCAATGAGGAGGCTATCCAGCCAATTATTGAGGATGCTGGCTTGCGGCTTGACTATGAGCGTGCGGCGGTATCACTCCGCATCCCAATTGCAAGAGAATTCGCGCTCGCGCTGCAGTCGCCCAACTCTAAGATGCATGCACAAGCGATGTTGTGGGCGGACGGGCTGATGCGCGTCGCCCCTCTAGTGGAAGGGGAAAAAACTCGCGCGCTTGAATGGGAGCGCGCTTCGCGCGCTTCGCTCATTGCCGATATCAATAGCCGGACTCCAAGTGGAACTGAGTTCGCCAAAGACTATTGGGCTTTCCTAGAAGAAACAGGCTGCGCTCCCGAATCATACGTGACAATAGACACTGTAAATCACCTATTAGAATGCCTTGGGGATTCAGACCCGGGCTGGTGGTATTGGGGAGTTCAGAGCAACTCAGAAGTCGGATACAATTTCTGGGGCAGGCTGGGGAGTCGCATTGACCCGGCTAGGCTATATCCAATCAAGTACATGCCGGTAGAGCCGACTTATCGTGACGACAGGACCGTGCTTACCGGGCTCATTAGAGGAACTGATTCCTTTCGCCCTTGGTTCGCCCTCAATATGTTCAGCTTCACCGGAAGCGCCATGGCTTCGGAAGTGCCCGCACCAAAACTGGTAGAAGGCGTGCTTGAAATGTGGGGCCTCTGGATTGAGCAGCAGGATGCTGCCACGAAACCGCCGGAGGAATGACCGTCGCCATTTCGCGGTTCAGGGCCACGTTAATCACCGAATGCGAAGAGCGTGTGGTTCCAGTCGGCGACATAAAGCGTGCCATCGGGAGCAATGAGCGGTGTGCAGTTAACGGTGCCGCCTGCCTTGTATTCCCACAACGGGCTACCGTCGCTTTTGAAGGCATAGATTGTGTTGTTGAAACCGCCGCCCATGTAGATAGTGCCGTCCTTAGCGATGGTAGGGCAGGAATACACTCCGCCAGTATTAGGGATGGGAGCTTCCCATATAACCTCGCCATCGGGACTCAACGCCTGCAGCTTCTCCCCGCCGCCCACATAGATCGTCCCATCTATCCCGATTGCCGGGTCGGTGTAATTCACCGAATTAATTCCCTTCTGCCAGCGCAAGTCACCGTCCGGGCTAAAGGCACAAAGGAATTTTTCTCCGTTCAAGTAAATGTCGCCATTAGGTCCGACTACCGGACTGAAATAATGACCGTCTAGACCATACTCCCAGTAGTACGCTTCATTTGGGCCAAATGCAAAGAGAGTGGTGCGCTCAAACTCCACATCTGAACAAATGAAATAGATCGTTCCATCATTGCCAATGGTTGGGGAGTAAAGCGCATATCCGCTTGTTCGATATCTCCAATTCTCGTCGCCATCAGGGCTATAGACGCATAGACTACCGTTCAGGCACGCGTAGATCGTCCCGTCTTTGCCGATAGCGGGGCTTGAACGGATACCTTTGCCTACATCAATCGACCATAGCTGCTTGCCATCGGGCTTTAGCGCGTAGAATTTACCATCATCCGAGCCGAAGTATAGCGTGCCATCTTCGCCGATAGCCGGAGTTGACCACATCGCGCCGCACGCAAACTCCCACTTCACGGTTCCATCGGGTTTGAACGCGTATAAGTGGTCTGCGCCAACGTAAAGTGTGCCGTCCGCAGCCTGTGAAAGCGGCGTCCAACTAGCTGAATAGTCGCCTATGCCGCCAAGAGTGTATTTCCATTTCACCGTGGGCGTGACCGGGCCGATGAAGGAACTGCGGCCGGAGTGTTGAGGGTCATGGCCAAACATCCACGAGTCTCCACGCTGGCCGGATGCGGCATTGGCGGACGGCTGTAGCAGCGCCGTAGCGGCAAGCAGAACCAGCAGGCCTAATGCGGCCAAAGCAATTCCGTTTCTCATCACTAACCTCCTGGCAACGGGTAAACATGCCAGCAGTTCAGCTTCCTCTTCATCGCCGGAAGCAGGCTTGTCTTCCCGCTGTTATTTCGCGTAGTCGGTTTCGCGGAGTTCGCGGATGACGGTGATTTTGATCATGCCTGGATACTCCAGCTCTTCCTCAATGCGCTTGGCGATTTTGCGGCAGATGCTGTAGGCGACGACGTCGTCAACGACCTCGGGCTTGACCATGACGCGAAGCTCGCGGCCCGCCTAAATCGCGTAGCACTTCTCCACGCCGCCAAACGACCGCCCAATCTCCTCCAGGCGCTCCAGGCGCTGCAGGTAGGAGTTCATCGCCTCGCCGCGCGCGCCGGGGCGCGATGCGGAGACTGCGTCGGCAACCTGCACAATCGCGGCCTCAACGGTCTGGTCAAGGTCGCCGTGGTGCGCGCCGATGACGTTTAGCACGACGGGGTTTTCGCCCAGCTTCCTGGCGATGTCCATGCCAATCTGCGGGTGCGTGCCCTCCATCTCGGCGTCAATTGCCTTGCCGATGTCGTGGAGCAGCCCGCCGCGCTTGGCGTTCTTGGGGTCAATCCCCAGCTCGGCGGCGATGCTCGCGGCGAGGTGGGACACTTCAATCGCGTGCTTGAGGATGTTCTGGCCGAAGCTCGTGCGGAACTTGAGCTTGCCCAGAAGCTTGATAAGCTCGGGGTTCAGGCCGGTTATGCCGGTGCGGAAGGTCGCTTCCTGCCCCGCTTCCCAGATAACCTCGTCCATCTCCTCGGCGGCCTTGGCGACGACTTCTTCAATCTTCGTGGGGTGGATGCGGCCGTCGGCGATAAGGCGCTCCAGCGCCAGGCGCGCGGTTTCGCGCCGCACCGGGTCAAAGGATGAGAGCATGACTACGTTGGGCGTGTCGTCAATGATTATATCAACGCCGGTGAGCTGTTCTATCGCGCGGATATTGCGGCCTTCGCGCCCGATGATGCGGCCCTTGAGGTCGTCCTTCTTAAGCTCAACGGTCGTGATGATGGCGTCGGAATAGTGGTCAACGGTGCAGCGGTGCAGCGCCTTGACGACGAGGTTGCGCGCATGCTGCGTCGCCTCGCGCTCGGCTTGCTGGTCAAGCTCGCGGCGGCGCTTGTCCAGCTCATATGCCATCTCTTCCTCAACTTTCTTGAGGAGGATGTCGCGCGCGTCTTCAACCGACATGGCGGCTACGCGCTGCAACTCGGTTTCGGCGGCTGCCAGCTTGGCGTCGGCTTCCACCTGGCTTTCGGCGACCTTGGCGCGTGCGGCCTCGGCCTCTTCAACTTTGCGGTCAAGCGTGTCCAGGCGGTGAGTAAGCTTCTCCTCCATGCGGTAGAAGTTCTTCTCACGCCGTTCCAGTTCCTGTTTGCGGTTGTGCAGATCCTTGTCCGCGCTTTCGCGCAGCGCGCGGGCTTCCTGCTTGGCCGCGCTTACCGTTGCCTCGGCCTCTCGTTCGGCCTCTTCCCTCTTTGTTGTGCGGTAGCGGTGGTACTCTTCCCGCATTTCTTCCAAGCGCCGGGTGCGCGCTGATAACAACAGGTAGTAACCACCCGCCACCCCCAGCGGCAGGCAAACTGCCGCAGTGACTGAAGATCCAGAGCAGTAACATCGGGAAGCTCCTTGGTGTTTGGCGGAAGGGGGTGCGGCGTAACGCAGTTGTGCAAAACGGGCCGCCTGCATGAGGCGTGGCGATACAGGTGGAAGCCTACAAGTTACTCCTCGTCCGCGCCGTCAAGCTCAGTATCAGGTGGCACTGCCTTGACGGAGAGGCTATCCCGGAGCTTCAATTCCAGCTCGTCACGGATATCGGTATTGCTGTCCAGGAATAATCTTGCGCCTTCGCGCCCCTGGCCCAGTTTAGAGTTGTTGTAGGAGAACCACGAGCCCGACTTGTTGATGAGCCCGAACTCAACGCCCAAGTCAAGTATCTCGCCGGTTTTGCTGATCCCTTTACCGAAGATAATGTCAAAGACCGCTTTCCTGAAGGGAGGGGCGACTTTGTTCTTCACGACTTTCGCGGTCACGCGGTTGCCGATGATGTTCGTCCCGTCCTTCAAGGAATCGCTACGGCGCACTTCAATGCGCACGGTAGCGTAGAACTTAAGCGCACGGCCTCCGGTCGTCGTCTCGGGGTTGCCGAAGAGGACGCCTATCTTCTCGCGAATCTGGTTGATGAAGATGAAGGCCGTGTTGGATTTGGAGATAATTCCAGTGAGTTTTCTCAGTGCCTGGCTCATAAGGCGGGCTTGCAGGCCCATATGGGAATCTCCCATTTCGCCTTCAATCTCCGCCTTGGGGACCAGCGCAGCCACCGAGTCGATGACGACGATGTCAATCGCATTGGAGCGCACAAGCATCTCCGCGATTGCCAGCGCCTGTTCGCCGGTGTCAGGCTGGCTGATGAGCAGGTCGTCTATGTTGACGCCCAGGTTGGCGGCGTATTCGGGGTCAATCGCGTGCTCAGCATCAACGATTGCCGCGCGTCCGCCAGCCTTTTGCGCCTCCGCTATCATATGGAGCGCGAGTGTGGTTTTACCTGAAGCTTCGGGGCCGTAAATTTCAGCGACCCTTCCCCGGGGTATGCCCCCAACTCCCAGCGCCACATCAAGGCCCAGGGAGCCGGTGGAAATTACACCAGCTTCTATATGCTTTGGGGCGTCACCAAGTTTCATGATGGCGCCCTGGCCAAACTGGCGCTCTATCTGCTTAGTAGCAGCCTCAAGCGCCTTTGCCTTATCCAACTTTTCCACTTTCTCAGTCATCCGCGCTCAAATCACTCCAGTTAAAGCGGATTCTACAAACGATAACATCTTAGCATATCCGCCCTCAATTTGGTAGAATATGGAACCTTGCGCGCGACTTCCATAAAGCTATTTGCGCTTATCGCCTGTTTAGCCTTCGGCTGGGGGCTGGAAATGCGCGCGCAGGCGGCCGAATTGGAGCAAACGTGGACCCGCCAGATTACCAAGGGCGTCATCTATACCCATATGCGCGTCCGGCTTGACCAAGGGCCGGCGCATTTACATATCCTTGAAATTAGCCCCGACTGCGGCTACACCATCCTTCCTGTCATCGCCAATGGCCGTATAGGCTCGCTGGCGCAGGTGAGTAAGCTGGCGAAGGATGCGCGGGCGGTGGCGGCCATCAACGGCGGCTTCTTTGACACTGGCTCGTCGCACCTGCCCGTCGGGCTCATCAAGATAAACAACCACACCATCTTTGAGCAGTTCCTCTCCCGGCCGGTGCTCGGCATTGACGCCAACGGCGCGCCCCACTTCGCCACTTTCACGCTTCATTCGCGCGTGTTCATCCCCGAAACCGGCCTGACGCTGCCCCTCTTTGGTTACAACCGCCAGCGCAAGGCTGGCGAGATAATCGCTTACAGCTCCGATTTCGGCTCCAGCACCGGCACTAACGACTGGGGCCAGGAGCTGCGGCTGCTGCGGCTTTCCACGCTGGAAGCCCGCATTGGCGAGGAGAATTTCATCGGCGAGCGTTACCTCGTCGTGGGCGAAAACGTGGGAAACACGCCCATCGGCGAAGACGAGCTTGTTTTGAGCTTCCACTCAACCGCGATCCGCAAATACGCGACGCAACTCAAGTCGCTTTACCCCGGTGCTGAAGTTGAAGTGCGCACCAACGTGCCACAAGGATGGGAGAAATTCCCCCACCTGCTTGGCGGCGGCCCGATGCTGGTTAAGGACGGGAACTACGCGCTAAACTTCCGCGCCGAACATTTCTCCGGCGCAATGAACTCGCCTACTGCCCGCACTGCAGTTGGCAGAACCCGCAATGGCAGTATCATGCTAGTTGTCGTGGACTCCGGCTCAAAAACCTATTCAGTCGGCGCAACCTGGCACCAGCTTGCGATGCTGGGCAAGGATTTGCTTAACTTAACCGATTTCATGGGATTTGACGGCGGAGGCAGCTCCACCATGTATGTGGACAACAAGGTGGTCAACCAGCCAAAGGGTGGCGCCCAGCGCAGCGTCTCCAACATCATTGCAGTCGTGCGCAAGCCCCGTGGGTGATAAAATAGAAGACGTGGAAGACACCAGGCTATTCGGTGAGGAAGGCGCGGGCGGCGACGCCAAGGCTTCGCGCCCTGCGAAAGACAAGGCTGCGCAGCCCAAGCGAGCCAAGAAGCCTTCATTTGAGGAGAAATACCAGCGCCTTGAGCGCATCCTCAACGAAATTGAGCGCGAAGAACTCCCGCTGGAGCAGCTAATCAGCCTGTTTGAAGAAGGCGTTGGGCTTATCCGCGAGTGCACGTCATATCTTCAGGACGCGCGCTTGGAGATAGAAAGCCACTTGGATTCGGAAGGCGGCTCGCACGTGATCAAGGGCCTGAAGGACGCCACCGAAGAGTAGCCTCGCGGTTGTGGCCGCAGGCGCCAACGAGTATAATCCCGCCTTCTTCCGAAGGGCGTTATGCTTCAAAGTGAAAAGAAAACCCGCCGCCGCGAGATGCTCGCCGCAGTGATTCAAGAAGAACTAAGCGGCATCATCCTTGACGCGGTCAAAGACCCTGCCTGCGAGGGCACGGTGATCACGGGCGTGAAGGTAAATGTTGACCTGTCGCAGGCCATCGTGAGCATCCGCAGCCGCCATGGCGCTGAGGACACGACCGAGAAGGCGCTGGCCGCCCTCAACCACGCCGCATCGTTCATCAAGAGCAAGCTGCGCGGCCGCCTTGATATCAGAAAGATCCCCGATATCAAGTTCGTTGAAGACGTGGGCCTCCTTGAGAACGTGCGCATGGCGAACCTTCTAGATTCGATGAAGCAAGCCGGGACTCTTGAAATCTCTACTGAGAAAGACGAAGGAGGGGAGCCTGAAGCTCCCGCTAAGTAATGTTTGGCGAACACACCCAGTTAATCCGTGATATAGCCCGCCTGACCATCAACGCTAAGTCCGTCTGGAACCTGCATCACGAGAATCCTGACGGTGACACCATCGGCTGCGCGCTTGCGATACACCACGCGCTGACATCGTTGCGGCGCGATGTGCGGACGCTTTTCAGCGAGCCGATGCCGAGGACTTACGCTTTCCTTCCCGGCGCTGATGAAGTGGAATTTGTTGAGAAGCTGCCTGACGAATTGCCCGACCTCATATTCGTGAGCGACAATGCGACCTTTGACCGCCTCGGCGGCAATTTCGCTTCCGAGCTCAACCGGCTCGGCATATACCCCGTAGGCGACGCGCGCCACCAGCCACAGCGCACGAAGCTCATCAACATTGACCACCACATGAGCAACAGCAACTACGGCGACGTCAACCTCGTCATACCCGAAGCTGGGGCGACCGGCGAAATCGTCTATGCCATCTTTAAGCAGCTTCGGCTGCCGCTGCCGGTTGAGGCTGCGACCTGCCTGTATGCAGCGCTGGTTACCGACACCGGCAAGTTCAGCTATTCCAACACGACGCTCAACACGTTGACCATCGCCGCCGAGCTCGTGCGCATCGGCGTGAAGCCAAACGAAGTAGTGGAAGCCATTTACAATACTCTGACCCTCGGCCAGCTTCGGCTGCTGGGCCAGGTGCTCAAAGTGATGCAAATCAACGAAGAGCTTCAGTACTGCTACTCCTACGTGGACCAGCCGATGCTCAAGGAATTCAACGGCGACATTTCCGACAGTGAGTTTATAATTGATACGCTCAAGATGCTGGGAAAGCCGACGCTCTGCTTTTTCTTCAAGGAGATAAAGCAAGGGCTGGTTAAGGGAAGCATCCGCTCCCGTGGCGATTTCAACTCATCGGCGGTCGCAGCGCGCTTCGGCGGCGGCGGCCACCTCGGTGCAGCCGGCTTCCGCATTGAAGGGACGATGGAAGACGCGCTGTCAGCCGTGGAAAACGCGATGCGCGAAGTGCGCGCCGCTAAGAAAGGACGGTGATTACTTATGCCACTAAGAACCGCAGTAATCGGTGCAGGCTCAATGGGGCGCCACCATTGCAGGCTTTACGACGAGCTTCCCGAATCGGACTTCATCGGGATCGCCGACATCAACCCCGAAACGGCTGATATCGCTGTGGATTGCCACACGCGGCATTTCCCCGATTACCAGGCCTTACTGGACGAGAAGCCGGAGCTGGTGACCATCGCCGTGCCGACGAGCCTGCACCGCGATGTCGCTGTCGCAGCGCTGGAAGCGGGGGCGCATGTTCTCGTGGAAAAGCCAATTAGCGACACCCTCGTCGGCGCGCAGGAAATCATTGACCTGGCAAAGAAGCGCGGGAAGAAAGTGTTCGTGGGGCACGTTGAACGCTTCAATCCCGCGGTCATTGCGCTTAAGGAAGTAATAGAATCCGGTACGCTCGGCGAGGTGCACAGCATCAGCAACCTTCGCGTCGGGGCTTATAACAAGCGCATCTTTGACACGGGCATCATCCTTGACCTCGGCAGCCACGACATCGACCTTATCAGTTACTTATACGGGCGCAAGGCCGAAACCGTTTTCGCCATCGGCGCGGCGAAAATACACGAATACGAAGACCACGCCGCCATCTCGCTGAAATACACGGAGAGCGCCGCCGGATACATTGAGCTTAGCTGGCTGTCGCCATACAAAGTCCGCAAGATGTTCGTCGTGGGAACGGAACACTTCGGCTTGGTTGACCTCATTGACCAGACGCTCATCATCTTTGACGGCAAGAGCTGGACTAACACCGGCATGGTGCACCGCGAAGAGCCGCTGAAGATGGAAATCCGCGAGACGATAAAAGCCGTGGTGGAAGACCTGCCGCCGCAAGTTTCAGGCGAAGATTCGCTATACACCATCCGCATCGCGCTGGCTGCGGTGCAGTCCTACCACGAAGGCGAGGCGGTGCATTTCGCTGAGTTCGCAGCCAAGCCGGCGTATCCGACTTTCCTGGGATATGGAGGCGGCTAAAGCCCCGCTGCGCCTGTTCATCAGCGCCGGAGAGCTGTCCGGCGACGTCCACGCTGCCAAACTTGTTGACGCCCTGGCAAAGCGCACTGGAAGCCTCAACATCACCGCGCTCGGCTCGGATAACCTCAAGGCTACCGGCGCGAAGGTGCTCTACGACACTGCGCGCGGCGCCACGATGGGCGTCATCGGCAATCTCCTGCAAGCCCCCCAGAAGCTGCGCCTGTTCAACGCGGCGGTGCGAAACGTCATGGCTACCAAGCCCGATGCGGTCATCCTTGTTGACTCGCGCTTTTTCAACCTTAACCTTGCGCGCGTTCTGCGGCAGAAATGCTATCAAGGCGCAATCGTCTATTACGTCGCGCCTGTTATGTGGCAGGCAGAATCGATCTCCCGTTACCAAAACATTGCGCAGCAATCCGAGCAGTTCCGCGCCAACGCAGGCCGCAGGTTTGAGGAGATGCGCAAGCACGTTGACCTAGCGCTGGTGATATACCCGGTAGGGCTTGAACTTTACGATTACTTCGGCATCAACTACGAATTCGTCGGCATCCCTTGTGCGAAACTGTGAAGCCTACGCTTGGCAAGGATGAACTGCGCGCACTCACCAGTGCGCGCGAAGGCTCGCCGCTCATCGGGCTTATGCCCGGCTCGCGCAAGGAAGAAGTATCTGTCATCGGGCGCGAGCTCATCGGCGCTGCGAATATCATCACCCGGCAAATCCCCGGCGTGGCCTTTGCGCTGCCCGTGGCGCATCCATCGCTGCGCAGGCAGATACAAGCGATGCTCAAAGGCGCGGCAAACATCACGCTGCTAGAGCCTGAACGACGCTTTGACTTGATTGCGCATGCCGACTTGATGGTCGTCGCGTCGGGCACTGCCACCCACGAATGCGCCGCCGCGGGCACGCCGCACATAATGGCCTACCGGCTGCATCCCGCGCTGGATTTCTTCTACGCCAATTTCACGCGCTTTCGCCTGCCTGCGTATGCATTCCCAAACATCATCGCCGGCCGCAAGATAATCCCCGAGCTTATCCGCGCGCAGTGCAACGCCGCTAACATCGCCGATACCGCGTTGGCGCTGCTTGGCTCAGCAAGCGCGATGGAGCAGATGCGGCGCGATTTGGCAGAAGTCCGAAGTAAAATCTGCAAGCCAAATTCACTGGACAGGTCGGCTGATCTGGTCATTGAAGCCATTAGCCGCCGTATGGGCTAGAATAAATGCGATGGTAAACCTCGTTTCCGCCGATGATAAGCAGGAAAGCGCGCTTACTGTAAGCGAGCTGACCACCGCCGTGCGCGGCGCGATTGAAAGCGAGCCTTCGCTGCAAGGCGTTTGGGTGCGCGGCGAAACCAGCAACGTGCGCCCCACCCCCACCGGCCACCTCTTCTTCACCATCAAGGACGAAGGCGCGCAGCTCTCATGCGTCTTCTTCTCATATTCGCGCCAGCGCACCAAGCCGCTTGAGGACGGGGTTGAAGTGTTGCTCTTCGGCGATGTCACAGTTTACGAGCAGCGCGGGCAATACCAGCTTGTCGTGCGCGATTTGATACTTCGCGGCGAAGGCGAACTGGCGGCGCGCTTTGAGAAGCTCAAGCGCAAGCTCGCCGATGAAGGCCTGTTTGACGAGGCGCGCAAGAAGCCGCTGCCATCCATGCCGCTTTGCGTGTCCATCGTCACCAGCCCGCAGGCAGCCGCGCTGCAAGACGTTATCAAGGTGCTCAAGCGGCGCGCGCCCTACCTGCACGTGCACCTATTCCCTACGCCTGTTCAAGGCGCGGAAGCTGCGCCAAAGATAATCGCCGCGCTCAAACGCGCCGGGCGCGCGAAGTGCGACGTGATAATGCTGGTGCGCGGCGGAGGCTCGCTGGAAGACTTGTGGTGCTTCAACGACGAAGCGCTGGCACGGCAGATCGCCGCGATGAAGATACCCGTAATTACCGGCATCGGGCACGAAGTTGACTTCACCATCGCCGACTTTACTGCCGACATGCGCGCGCCCACCCCTTCCGCCGCGGCAGAGCTTATCGCGCCCGACATCGCGCAGCTTCGCGCGCAGCTTGCAGGCGCTGGCGACGCGCTGGCAGCTTCGGCGATGCGCCGCATCACGCTGCTTGAACGCGGCCTGGCGTCGCTTCGCGCCGAAAGGCTTGCCGCATCAGCGCAACGCGCAGTGTCCAATGCCGAAGTGAACGTGACTGGCGCATACTCGCAGCTTCGCACCGGCACGCGCCTTTGGCTTGAGCGCAGGGAGGCGAAGCTGTCGCTGGCGCAGGCGCGCATCTCGCCCAAGCACGTGCGCCGCGAGCTTGAGGAGCGCATGCGGGTGCTTGATGACCGCGCGGCTGGGCTCGTGTCCGCTGCGCTGAGACACCTCGCAGGCAACGAAGGCATGCTCAACCTTGCAACGGCGAAGCTCGGAGCGGTTGACCCAAAGGCTGCGCTTAGGCGCGGCTATGCGCTGATATGGTCGGAAGACGGCAAGCTCATCTCCCGCGCTGCGCAGGCGGAAAAAGGCGAGAACGTCGCCGCGCAGCTTGCCGATGGCGTTATCCACAGCACGGTTGAACGCATTGAGAAAACGGAGGAACCGCAATGAAAGGCGTATTACTCGCAGGCGGCTCGGGCAGCAGGCTCTACCCGCTTACCCGCGTGACCAACAAGCACCTGCTTCCAGTGGGCAAATACCCGATGATCTACCACCCGCTTTTCAGGCTCAAGCAGGCTGGCGTGCGCGAAGTGCTCATCATCACCGGCCGCGAGCACATGGGCGCGGTGGTGAACCTGCTCGGCTCCGGCGCGGAGCTGGGGCTGCAAATGACATACCGCGTGCAGGACGAAAGCGGTGGCATCGCGCAGGCTGTGGACCTGGCGGAGAACTTCGTCAGCGCTGATACCTTCCTCACGCTTCTTGGCGACAACCTCTTTGAAGACAGTCTTGCCGATGACGCGCGCGAATTTGCACAGAACGGCGAGCTTGCGCGCGTGCTGCTAAAAGAAGTGGACAACCCCAGTCGCTTCGGCGTGCCAGTGTTTGGCGATGACAAGCGCATCATCGGCGTGGAGGAAAAGCCCGCCGAGCCCAAGAGCAACTACGCCGTCACCGGCGCATACTTCTATACGCACGAAGTCTTCAACGTGATACGCAACCTGAAGCCATCCGCGCGCGGCGAATATGAAATTAGCGACGTGAACCTCCATTACGCGAAGGAAGGCAAGCTGGCTTATGGAATCCTTCACGGCGCTTGGCAGGACGCGGGCACCTTTGAAAGCTACCCGCGCGCAAACGCACTTGCGCAGGACTGGGAGCTTGACTTCGCCAGCCTGCGCTAAAGCCCTGTGCTAGACTAACGCCCATGCGAACCCTCGCGCCGATTGTGGTTTCCGGCGGCTTAGTGCCCGAAGGCTTGCGCGCGCGCTTCAAGCTTCCCGCGAAATCGCTCATCACGTGCATGGGTAAGTCGCTGCTCGCGCACTCCATCCACGCCCTTCTTGAAAGCGCATGCGCCTCGCGCCCCATCGCCGTCGTCGGACCTGCGGGCGTCCAAGCCGAGCTGGCACAGTTTGGCGATGCGGTTAAATGGCTGCAATGTGGCGACACGCTGATGGACAACGCCGCCATCGGCATGCGCTTCCACGGCGACGGCAATGACCTGCTCATCCTCTCACCGGACCTCCCCGCGGTCACCGGCGCTGCCATTGACATATTCGCCCGCGAAATCCCCGCCGACGCTGAAATCGCAGTGCCAATCGTGACCCGCGACCAGTTCCTGCGCCGTTTCCCGGGCGCGCCCAACAAGTTCGTGCGCACCACCGAGGGCGAGGTGACGATGTGCAGCGCCTTTTATTTCACGACCCGCGCGCTGAAAATGAACCTTGGGCTGGGCATGGACACCTACCGCTCGCGCAAGAATCCCCTGAAGCTTGCGGCAATCCTCGGCCCAAGCATCGCCTTCCAACTCCTTCGCGGTAGGCTTTGCCTGGAGGCGGTGGAAGGGCGTGTGAGCCGCATCTGCGACGCCAAGGCGCGGGTGGTCAGGGTGGACGCGCCGGAGTTGGCTTACGACGTTGACTGCTGGGAAAACATCGACTTTCTGGAGCGCTGCTGAAGCAGGCTTCATTTCCATTGCGCAATAGCTTAGAATCTGCTCAGGAGAAGAAAATGATTCAACTTGGTGACTTCAAAGTATTCCCGCTTGCTGACGGGCATTTCTACCTGGACGGCGGGCTCGTCTTCGGGCTTATTCCGCGTGTGATGTGGAGTAAGCACAACGCGCCCGACGAGAAGAACCTCGTCCCGCTCTACGTGCGCCCCATGCTCGTGGACACAGGCGAGAAGCGCATCCTCTTTGACGCGGGCATAGGCGATCGCTACGGCTCCAAGTTCGCCAAGATATACGGCGTGCAGCGTGAAGAGGGCCAGCTCCTGCAAAGCCTCAAGAACGAAGGATACGCGCCGGAAGACATCACCGACGTCGTGTTCTCGCACTTGCACTTTGACCATTGCGGCGGCGCATCGCTGGAGGACAAGGACGGCATCCCGCGCCTGGCGTTCCCCAACGCGGTGTATTACTCGTCGCCCAACGAATACACCGACGCCCGCAACACCAACCCGCGCACGAAAGGCTCTTACCGCGCCGACTTCATTGAGCCCATCGCTGCGTCGGGGCATATGCACCTCATCCGCGTGGAGGGCAACATCCTCCCCGGCGTGACCGCGCTGCGCACCCCCGGCCATACCGCCGACCACTACTCGTTCCTCATCCAGAGCCAGGGCCAGCACCTCATCTTCTGGGCTGACCTGATGCCGCTTCGCGTGCACATGCACCCGACATATGCGACGGCGCTGGACACGCACCCGATGATGACGATGGAGAGCAAGCAGCGGCTAATCAAGCGCGCGGTTGACGAGGGCTGGCACTACCACTACTTCTACCACGAGATGCAGCCTGTCTCCGACGCCGCCGAAGTTGAGGAACACCTAAAGGAGATTCTCGCCGAACCCGAGCTTACCGGCCTGGTTTTGTAACTAGCAGCCTGGACTCGGTTAGCTCGTCCATCGCCGCGCGCGGGCCTTCGCGGCCAAAGCCCGAATCCTTGACGCCGCCGTAGGACAGGTGGTCAAAGCGCGCAATCGGCGTTTCATTTATCAGCACCGCGCCCGCCTGCGTGTTCTCATACGCATAATGCGCCTTGTCCAGGTCGTGCGTGAAGTATCCCGCCTGTAAGCCGAAGCGCGAGTTGTTCACCTTCGCCACGGCTTCTGTAAACTCTCCATACGGCGCAATGACCGCGACCGGCGCGAATGCCTCATCCGCGCATACCTTCGCGTCCTCCGGCGCGCCACTGATAACCGTCGGCATGAACACGCGCCCCTGCGCAACCCCTCCGCAAAGCACGCTCGCGCCCGACGCCTGCGCATCCTTCACCCATGAATACACGCGCTCAACGTCTTGGGGCGAAATCATCGGCCCGTTTATCACTTCGGGGTCGGCGGGATTTCCCGAGCGCACGCTCTTCGCCGCGTAATCAACCAACGCCAGCGTGAACTCGCCGTAAAGGCGCTCCTGCACGAAGATGCGTTGGATGCTTATGCAAACTTGCCCTGCATACGCGAACGCGCCCCTGGCAACCTGCGCCGACACGCCCGCGATGTCATTAACTTCGTCAATCACAACCGCAGCGTTGCCGCCAAGCTCCAACGTGACCTTCTTGCGCCCTGACGCAGCCTTGAGCGCCCAGCCCACTTCCGGGCTGCCTGTGAAAGATATCTTGCGGACGCGCTCGGAGCCGGTGAGCATTCCCATTTCGGCGGACGAGCAAGGGACTACGTTGTATGCGCCTGCGGGCACCCCCGCTTCCGCATAGACTTCAGCCAGCATCAGCGCCGCGAGCGGCGTGTAGCTTGCGGGCTTGTGTATCACAGCGCAGCCAACCGCGAGCGCAGGCGCTACTTTGTGCGCGGTGAGGTTCAGCGGGAAGTTGAATGGCGTGATGGCGAGCACCGGCGTCACCGGAAAGCGCCCAATGACGGCATACTTCCCGCCCGACGGCGCATAAGCTTCCTGCAAGTGCAGCTCGCCTGCATACCTGCGCGCCTCGTCTCCCGCGATGGCAAACGTGCCTGCCGCGCGCTGCACCTCCGCCTTTGCAAGCGCAATCGGCTTGCCTGCTTCAAGCATTATCAACTGCGCAAATTCGTTGGTGCGCCTGAGTATTGAGCAGTGAAATCCTGTGAAGCAACTCTGCGCGCTCATACGGCGCGAGTTTCGCCAGCGTTGTGCTTGCGGCTTCCGCAGCATCAAGCGCCTGCCCAAGCATCGCCTTGTCGGCGCATCCGGCTTCGGCGAAAGTTTCGCCGGTGAAGGGGTTGCGCACGGGGAACGTCCCAGCGGGTGGAACAAAGCGCCCATTAATGAAACGGCCTGGTTTCGTAAGCCATGGGCTGATTATACGCGGCTTCGCATGCGTGTGAAGCTACTTGCCGCCGGGGAGCGGCTGCGCCTGGAACTGCGTGGAGTTTATCAGGCTCACGATGCCGTCAAGCTTCGCCTTATCAAGCTGCTGGCTGGCTATCGCCACGAAGAAGTAATAATCAGGCTTGTAATAGAAGTGGTGGTAGTAAAGCCAGACTTCCTTGCCCGGCTCCTGGGGCAGGTAAGACGGCACGTTGGATAAATCCTTGGGAATGCTGAAGTGGAGCACCTGCCTCAAGCCAGGCTTGCCCTGCGCCTGAAACTCCTCGTCAACTTCCTGCCCTATCGGTGTCAGCTTCTCTTCATCAATATAGTCAAAGCGCACCTGCTGGGCAAAGAACTTGAAGAAGTCGGCCTGGGGCTCTTTTTGCAGCAGGATACCCACGTTCCCGATGCGCTTTATGCCCAGCGTGTAATCCTTGCCGGTGAAGTTCAGCGGAAACTCGCTGCTCGCCGTGCTGGAGATGGATGAAAAGTCTTCGGGGCTATAAGTGACACGTATACCGAGTTCGGCGGAATACGCGGTTGTTGAATTCGGTGGAGCCACTGGGCCTTCTTTGCGCGGGCATCCCGCCGCCAATCCCAGCATAACCACCAGTCCCGCTATATACAGGCTAGAGCGCATAATGTTCCTTAAGTGTATCAAGGTCTCTGACTATACCGCCGAGGATTCCGTTTATAAAGCGGTTACTGTCTTTCTCTCCCGTAAAGCTTGGCGAGGTCAAGCGCCTCGTTGATGGCAATCTTAAACGGTGTGTCCATATAAAGCAACTCTGCCAGCGACATGCGCAGTATCGTCCGCTCAGGCGCGCCGATACGGTCAAACTTCCATTCCAGCGGGTATTTCTGGAGTATCTCATCAAGCGACTTCAAATTGCCTGCGACGAGGCGGCAAAGCTGCATCACGAACTCCTTGTTCGCCGCGCCCAGCTCGCCCACTACCATTCCTTCGGCTTCATCCTCTTCGTTGAACAAGTCTTCCTCAAAGGTGCGCCTGAGAAGCTCTTCAATAGTGAGTATCGTGTGCTGCTCTAGTTCAAACAGCAGTTCGAAGGCCTTTCGCCTGGCCTTTCGCCTTGAGAGCTGGCTCTTTCGTCTTTCCGCCATATCAGTGTTCAACGCGCAGCAAAGGATGCGCGCGCACGAGGCCTAATCCCCTGATGGCTGGCCGACGCCGCCTTCGCCGTTTCCTTCGGCTGAATTGTTTGACTCCTCAAGTAGCTCGGATGTTTCAACATACGGCGATAAATCTTGCATAAACGCCACGGCGCTGCCGACCTGCTCGCCGCTTGCCACCTGGTAGGAAACGCCGTGCATCATCGTGCTGTCGGAGGGGACGGTCATCGACCGTATGTTTTCGTCGTTTATCTTCGGGATCTGGCGCGAGAGCGCCGCAATCTGGTCCCAGGTCAGGTTCGTTACAAAGGTGTCGCGCAATGAAGTGACGACCGCAGGCAGCCTTCGGTACGTGTCGCCCTGCTTGAGCGCGGCTAGCACCGCGAGTATCGCCTTTTGCTGGCGCTCCATGCGCCCGATGTCGCCCAGCGCGTCATGGCGGAAGCGCACGTATTTTAGGAGCGTTGCGCCGTCCATGTGCTGGTAGCCGGGCTGAATGTCGATCCTCAAGTCTTGCGCGCGGTCGCGGTATTTGAGCGCCTTCTCAACATCAATGTCCACGCCGCCTAGGTCGTCCACAAGCTGCACAAAGCCGTCAAAGTTTATCTGCACGTAGTATGGGACCTGCACGCCGAGCAGGTTCTCAACGCTTTGCTTCACCCACTCCAAGCCCTGCCCATCATGCTGTTCGCCGAAGGGATAAGCATGCGCAAGCTTGTCGTGGTCGCCAGTGGGCAGCTCAACGCGCAAGTCGCGGGGAACTGAAACCACGCGCGCCTGCAGCGTGTCCAGCCCCAGGTGCATGACCATCACTGTGTCGCTGCGGTGCGGAGGCTCTAGGTCTAAGCCTACGACGAGAATGCTCGTATCCTGGCTGCCGCCGAAGTAAGCAGGCAACGGCCGGGTCGCGGAAATGGCGCCGGTGACGATGCTGAAAGCGTTCGTCTGGCGCTTGCTTTGCGTCGTGATGGGCCACCACAAGAGCGCCACGAGGATGATTCCGAGGCCGAGGACTATGAAGAACGAAGTATTCTGGCGTCGGCGGTGCTCGCTCACGCGCTTGCGCAGTGCGTCGCTTTGCGGGCTGCGCGGCGGGCTTGCCGCCGGCTTGCGCGGAGGCGATGATAAAGGCTGGCGGGACTTGGCATCCCGCTTCAAATATTTATCAGACAGTTTATCCAAGCTTAGTAAGCTCCAAGACGAGTTCATTATAGAACTCTAGCGCCGCTGGGTGAATTAGACGGCGGTTTTCCTGCAGATATTCAAGGTTGGCTGCGGTCACCGCCAGGCAAAGCTGCGCCAGCCCTTCGCCTGCTCTCACGCGCAAAGCCTGCACACCAGCATATTCGCGCTGCCCTTCCAGTTTGTCCGCGCAGTAAACGATGCGCGCCGCACGGCACATCCCGCGCCCGCCGGTGGTGTGAAAGTAAACGGCGGCATAGGCTTCCGCATCGGCAACGGCGAAGTCCCGCATCAGCCGGTGGGCGCCGATGCGCGCATGAAGCAGCGCGGGCACCTGAAGCTCCATCGCGCAGGGCGTATAGCCAAGCTCGCTTGCCGCGACTATCAGCGCGCCTTTGTCCCAATGCTTGCAGTTATCATGCAGCAGCGCGCCCAGCTCAATGCTCAGCATCTCGGCGCTGTCGCAGCCGTATAGCTTTCCCAGCTCCAGCGCATATTCAGTTGTCGCCAATGTGTGCGCGTAAAGCTCGGCGGGAAATTGCGCTTTGAGAAGTCCGCGGATGTTCGCTGCGGTCGGCTGCATCATTCCTTCACGAACAGCCCCATCTGCAGTATGCGGCGGCTCTTGAGCAGCGACTCGCGCTTCACTTCCTCAAGCTCCGCGAGCACTTCGCGCGCGCGCGTGATGACTTCAGGCGGCAGGCCCGCGAGCTTCGCCACTTCCACGCCGTGGACCGTCAACGAAGCCGGGTATGACTTTGTAGAGGAACACCAGCTCGCCGCCGGTCATGCGCACCTCAACTTTGAGGTTGCGTATGCGCGGGAACAGCTCGGCTGAAGTCGGTCAGCTCAAAGTAATGCGTGGCGAACAGCGTCTTGGGGTGCGCGCGCTTGCCACTGTGCAGGAACTCCGCCACGGCGCGCGCAATGCTGATGCCGTCGTAGGTGCTGGTGCCGCGCCCGATTTCGTCAAGAATGACCAGCGAGCGTTCGGTCGCCGCGTGCAGTATCTCGGCGGTCTCCACCATCTCCACCATGAACGTGGACTTGCCCAGCACCAGCGCATCAGCAGTGCCGATGCGAGTGAAGATACGGTCAACCACGCCGATGTGCGCATGCCGCGCGGGCACGAAGCTTCCCATCTGCGCGAGGATGACGATGAGCGCCGCCATGCGCATGTAGGTTGACTTCCCGCCCATGTTGGGGCCGGTGATGAGGCATATCTGCACGGTATCGTTGTCCATGTAGGCGTCGTTGGCGACAAAGCGCTGCTTGCTAACCGCGCGCTGCACCAGCGGATGTACGCCGTCCTTTATCTCCAGCACGCGCGATGAATCCACGACCGGCCGAGCCCACTCCTCCCGCCGCGCCACTTCAGCAAGCGACAAGACATAGTCGGCTTCGGCAAGCGCCATCGCCGCTGCATGCATCTCATCGGCGCGGCTTCGCAGGAAATCAAGCAGTTCTGCGAGCAGCCTTTGCTCAAGCTTTAGTGCATCGTCTTCCGCCGACACCAGCTCGCGCTCATGCTCCGAAAGCTCCTCGGTCGTGAAGCGCTCAGCGCCCACCAATGTTTGGCGTCGCTTGAAGCCCATGCCGTCGTGGACAAGGTGCAAGTTGGACTTCGTTATTTCAATGAACCAGCCGAACGCGCCGGTGTGCTTCACGCGCAGCGAGCGGATGCCGGTGGCGTCGCGCTGAAGCTGCTCATACTGCGCAAACCACGCCGCGCCGTTGGCAGCGATATTGCGCAATCTATCAAGCTCGCCGTTGAAACCTTCGCGAAACGCGCCCGCAGCGCCGCTTGACGGCGGGTCGTCGGCGAGCGCAACAAGCTGCTCTAGCGCATCCGCGCATTCGGGCAGGCTTTCGCCCAACTTCTGCAGCAGAGCCGCCGATGACGCTTCCAGCGCGCGTTTGATGCCGGGCAGCTTCGTTAGGCTTTCGCGCAGCTTCGCCAGCTCGCGTGGGTTCGTGCGGTCAAGGCAGATGCGGTTGTTTATGCGCTCAACGTCCGCCACGCCCGCCAGCGCATCGCTAAGCACGCGCGCCGCATCCTCGCTTTGCGAAAGCTCCTCCACCGCGTCAAGGTAATTGTTGATAACGCCCGGCTCGGAGAATGGCGCAGCGAGGCGTTCTTTGAGCAACCGCTTGCCCATCGCTGTGCGCGCGCAGTTCAAGATGCCGAGCAGGCCGCCGGCAAGCTCGCGCGCCGCGCCGTTTTCCTGCAGCCCGAATAGCTCCAGATGCCGCACCGCGCGCTCGTCCAGCATCAGCTTCGCGTCAAGCGCTAATGGCTGCACGAAGAGCTTGGGCTGGTCAACCTTGAAAACTTCGCGCAGATAGCGCACGAGGTGGAACAGCGCGATGAGCGCCGCGCCCGCGCCCTTGAGTCCGAAGCTGTCCATGTGCTCGCTGCCGAGGAACTTCTTGGCGAAGAACTCCGCGTCCGGCACCGACACATCCTTGGCGAACTTGTGCACCACCGCAAGCGGGTGGTTGCGCTGGAACTGCGCCATCTCCTCGCTT
Organism: uncultured bacterium; assembly: GCA_963749125.1. GTDB lineage: Bacteria > 4484-113 > 4484-113 > 4484-113 > 4484-113 > JBBIJQ01. Next base: position 79,456 of record CAVVLL010000011.1, on the reverse strand, counting down.
TTCGCCAGCGTTTCGTCAAGCAATATTTCCTGTGGCTTGAGGCGCTCAATTTCAGTGAGCAGGCGTTCGCGCCCGCTCTTCGCGTCAAGCTCGGTGAAGCCCACGCGCCCGCCCGATGCTTCCAGCAGGCAAAAGCCGATGCGCCCCTTGTGCTCGCAAAGCGTGAGCAAGAACACGCCGCTGTCTTCGCTCAAGAACTCGTCTTCAACCAGCGTGCCTGCGGTGATGACGCGCGTCACGGCGCGGCGGACGATGCCCTTGGCCTGCGACGGGTCTTCCATTTGGTCGCAGACTGCGACCTTCTCGCCCGCATCCACCAGCTTCTTCACGTAGCGCATCAGCGCGTGGTGGGGCACGCCGCACATGGGGACTTTGCCCCCCTTGGCGGCTTCGCGCGCGGTGAGCATCACGCCGAGGATGAGCGACGCGTGCTCGGCGTCGGGGCCGAACATCTCGTAAAAATCGCCGAGGCGGTAGAGGAGGATGGCGCCGGGGTGCTCGCGCTTGATGGCGAGATACTGCCGGAACAGCGGCGTGAGCCTGTCCTCGGCAATGCCGAAGTATCCGCCCTCGCCGTGCGTCGCACCCGCCGCATTTTCCAGTTCCGCCATGGGTGGATAATTATAGCGGGGGAGACGCTAATCTGATTACTCACTTGTGGGCGGGACTTCCCGAAGGCGCTGAGCCAGCGAAGCGCCGAAGGCACCGAGCTTGTCGAGGTGAGTCCCGCTCTGGAATCTGCTCTTATTCTTGGTGGCACATGCGTCCCGCTTGTGCATTCGAGTCACGCGACTTATCAGGTCGCGTATCCTAGCTGAGTGGTGACATGGAGGTCACCACTCCCATTGTTTGGGCTTTCCCCTCCCCGGGGGTGGGGCATTCTTGCCCCACTATGGAATTTGGAATTTGGTTTGAAAGGCTGAACACAGCGGGGGATACCCAACCTTGGTCTTGCAGCTCCCCCCTCCAGCCGGACGCCGCCCCCATCCCGCCCTCCGCGAGGGCGGAGCGCTTGTGCATTGCGCAAGCGCGAGGGCACGGCTCGGGCGAAGCGGAGGGCGGGATATCTGGTCTGCTCTGGATTCTGGATTCTGGATTTTGGAATTTGGAACCCTTACCCCTTACCCCTTTCCAGAGCGGCACTGAAGCTAGCCAGCCTTCGACTGGTGCCGCCTACAAGTAGAGGAAGTAATGACACCTACGAAAATATCCCGGCGAGCGTGATGAACTCATCGCGCGTCAAGGTGTCGCCACGGCGGTCAGGGAAGATGTCGGTGTGCGCGAGGCGGCGCAGTATCTCTTCGCGGTTGAAGTCGGGGAGGGTCATCACCAGCGCGTTGACGATGGTCTTGCGGCGGTGCTTGAACGCGCCCTGCACGAGCCTGAAATACCGCGCGGGTTTGGCGATTTCGGGCATGCGCGAGCGCGCGTGGATGCGCGCTAGCTGCGAGTCCACGTTTGGCACCGGCAAGAACATCTCGCGCGGCACGAACATAAGCTCGTCGGCGTAGGAAAACGTCTGCGCATAAACGGTCAGCGAGCCGTAAGCCTTGCTGCCGGGGCTCGCCACGAGCCGCTTCGCCACTTCGTTTTGCAGCATGAGCAGCACGTCGGCGAGGTGCGCTATGTTGCCAATCGCGCTGATGAGAAACTCGCTCGTGATGCCGTAAGGCAGGTTGCTGGCGATTTTGAGGTTCCCTTCGGGATACTCCGCCCAAATATTTTCCAGCTCGTAGCGGTTGATATATTTCTCGCGCAGCTCAAGGTTTGGGAAGCGCGGCACGAGCGTTTCGCGCAGGTAATTTGCCATCCGCTCGTCGGGCTCGTAGGCGAGGACGTGCCCCGCGCGCGTGCAAAGCGCCTCGGTGAGCGTGCCCAGCCCCGCGCCGATTTCCAGCACGCAATCGTCGGGCTTCAAGTCGGCTTCGCGGATCATCGTGGCGAGGGCGGTGTCGTCAATGAGGAAGTGCTGGCCAAGCTGTTTGCTGGGATGAACCCTTGCGGCCTGCAGCCTGCGTGCGACTTCCTCGTTAAGCATGCGCAGAGTTTAGCACACGCAGTAGGCTTCAGTGCGCCAGTTTCGGCCACGCGCGCACGGGCGATGCCGCTGCGGCTTCCACGCCGAATGCTTGCAGCGCGGCTTTCACGGATGATGCGCGCATGCCGTGCTGCGCAAGATACTCCACCAGCGCGCCTGCTTCGCGCCCCCCGCGCGACAGGCGTTCCTGCAACAGCGAGCCCTGCGCGCTTTCAAAGCTCAAGCCCCCGCGTCCGTGGTAATGCTTCTTCACCAGCGCCTTACGCCGTTCACGCTCGGCGATGGGCTGCATCGGCGCAAGCTCCAGCGGCGTCTGCGCCTTTGGCACGAAGAAGCTGAATGCGAAACCTGCTGCGGGCTTGGCGCGCTTGCCTTCGCCCACCGATGCAGCGTCAAGCTCGGTGAGCCATTCGCCAAGCGCGCCAAGGTAAGCGTCGTCTTCAAAATCAAAGCCGAGCATGAAGTAGAACTTGAAGCTTCGGCACGCCCCGCGCGATGAGGCGGTGCACATGCGCAAGGATTTCGGCGTTCGTGGGGAACGGCTTGCGGATGATGCGCCGGTGCTCTCCGTCAAGCACCTCGGGCGCAATGGTGAAGGTTTGCTGCCCGCCTTTGATGAGGATGCCGACAAGGTCGTCTGTGAGCGCGGCAAGCTTCAGCGACGAGAACGACAGCTTGAACTTCGCGGCGGCGAGCTCGCGCGCGATATCGGCGATGTGCGGGTGGTCGGTGGGCGCGGCGGCGATGATGCCGATGCGGTCGGTGACACCGTCGGCCATGTGTGCGCGGCGCATGATTTCAGCGGCGGGAACATGCCGCAACGGGCGCGTGATGTGCCCCGCGAGGCAAAATGCGCAGCCCGCGCCGCACCCGCGCGATGTCTGCATGAGCATGCGGTTGGCGAAGACGGTGTTGCGCGCGACGATGCGGCTCACCGTGTCCCACTGCGATAAGTCGGCGACCATCGCGCGGCTCATAACGCTTTCATCCGCGCCGATGTTGGGGCAGAAGAAGCCTGCACGCCCGTGCCATTCCTTAAGCAACTCATCGCGCGCCTGCATTCCGTGAGGAGACTTGAGCGCCGATAGCTTCGCCAGCACTGCGTCTAAAAACGGCGGGAACGCTTCTTCAGCTTCGCCGATAAACGCGACATCAACGAAGTCGGCAATCGGCATGGGGTTCGCTGTCACCGCATATCCCCCGGCGACGATTACAGGCGCGCCGATGCGTTCTGCCGGGCGCAGTCCCACCCCGCCCGCATCCAGCGCGGCGAGCATGTTCGCGTAAAGCGGCTCGTAGGGAAACGAAAAAGCGATGATGTCGTAGTCGCGCAAGCTCGCGCGTGAATGCTGCTGCGCATCAGCGGAATGCCTGTGCAGCCCCAGCTCGGGCGTGAAGAAGAACAAGTCGGCTTCGTAGGGGGTGTGCTCGCGGATGAGGCCCCACACGGCCTGCACGCCGAGGTTGCTCATGCCGGTGAAATAGGAGTTGGGATAAACGAGCGCGATGCGCAGCCGCCGGTCCTTCGCCGGAAGCTCGCGCGGCGTTATGTATTTCTCGCCGGGGTAGGTTCGGCTCACTTCTTGTGGATGGTGTGCTTGCGCAGGAACGCGGGCACGTCAAGGTCCTCATCCTCGGCGATGGAGCGCTCGGGCTCCGCCGGCATGAGGTCGTCCTCGCGCTGGCGCGTTTCCTGCTTGGGGCGCAGCGCTGACGACGACTGGTCGCGGCGGGAGCTTGTGCTGCCGTGTATGCGCGGTTCGCAAGAGAAGCCGGTGGCGAGCACCATCACGCGCACATCGTCAACCTGCTCGCGCTCAATTATCGCGCCGAAGATTATGTTCGCATCCTGGTCAACGCGGTCTGCGACGACCATCGCGGCCTCGTTGACTTCCTGCAGCGTCATGTCTTTGCCGCCGGTGAAGTTGATGAGTACGCCGGTTGCGCCGTCAATGCTGCTCTCAAGCAGCGGTGACATTATCGCCTGCTCAACTGCGACGCGCGCGCGGTTCTCGCCGCTGGCGCTGCCAAGCCCGATGAGCGCGGTGCCGGAATTGCGCATGACCATTGAAACGTCCGCGAAGTCCATGTTCACGAGGCCCGGCTTCAATATCAATTCGCTTATGCCGGTAACGCCCTGGCGCAGCACTTCGTCGGCCATGAGGAAAGCTTCCTGCAAGCCGGTAGTGGAGCTGGTGAGCGAAAGCAGCCTGTCGTTGGGGATAATGATGAGCGAGTCAACGCACTTGCGCAGGCTCTCAATGCCCTCAGCCGCGACGCGCTGGCGGCGGCGGCCTTCAAACATGAACGGGCGGGTGATGATGCCCACCGTGAGCGAGCCTGCTTCCTTCGCCACGTTCGCGATCATGGGGCTTGCGCCGGTGCCGGTGCCGCCGCCCATGCCGCAGGTGACGAAGACCAGGTCAGCGCCCTTAAGCAGCTCGGCGATGTCCTGGCGGCTTTCCTCGGCGGCCTTGCGGCCGATTTCGGGGTTGGAGCCGCTGCCCAGGCCTCGCGTTTGCTTCGCGCCTATTTGCAACTTATGGGGCGCCTTGGAACGCTCAAGCGCCTGGTAGTCGGTGTTCACGGCTACGAAGTCAACGCCGGACAGCCCGCTTTCCAGCATCCTGTCAAGCGCGTTGCATCCGCCGCCGCCTATACCGACGACTTTGATTTTCGCCTGCAATTCCTCACGGTAGAAGTCACTGACCATTAAGAACTCCTTGGGTTGGGCGCTGGGCAAGACCGCAATTACCGCCGGTTCCGGCGGGTCGCTGGGCGCGGAAAATTCAGGGGCGGGAATATCATCCCCCGCTTCTAGGATGGGCAGGCTTTCCGCCTCCACATCCGTCCCGGCCGCGTCCTGTTGGAGATCCTCAAACAGGCCCTGTTCCAACTTAGCCAGTTATGATACGGGAATCTCCTTATGCTTGCAAGCAAAGGGCTTATTTGACGCGCGAGCCCGGGGCTATCTCCTGTTGCAGCACGACCACCGAGAGGTTGCCAGCGCCGTCCTGCGCAGCCAGCAGCATCCCCTGTGACAGTTCGCCGCGCAGCTTCGCGGGCTTCAAATTGGCGACAATGGGGATGGTCAGCCCGACCATGTCTTCGGGCTTCACCCACTGCGCGATGCCCGCGATTATCTGGCGGCCGCCCCTGCCGTCGTCCACTTGCAGCTTGAGCAGCTTGTCCGCGCCTTCCACGCGCTCGGCTGCGATTACCTTCGCGGCGACGAGTTCCACCTTGATAAAGTCGTCGTATTCAATCATGTTGATGACGTTAGGCGCATCCACTTTCGCAGCCTCCTTGGGGGGCTTCTTTGCAACCGGCGGCTTTTCCTCAGCAGCCTTTGCAAGCTCCTTCATATCAACGCGCGGGAAAAGCACCTTCGGCTCGCCGATGCGGTTGCCGCGAGGATACGGGCGCGCAGCTTCCGCAACACCCGCGCCTTCCACCGTGCCGGGCAACCCAAGTTGCTCCCAAAGCGCCTGCATTGATTCGGGCATGATAGGCGCAAGAAGCACCGCCGCGCACTTGAGCGCATCGGCAAGCGTGCAGAACATTCCCGCGAACTCGGCGGCGTTTTGCGGCTCTTTGCCAAGCGTCCAGGGCTTGCGCGTGTCAATGAGTTTATTGCACTCGCGAATGATTACGAATATCTCTTCAATCGCGCGCGTGAACTCAAGCTTGTCCATGAGCTCCAGCGCGGCAAAGCGCTTATCTGCGATGAGCTTTGCCAGCTCCAGGTCGCTTTCGCTGTATTCGGGTTTCTCCGGCACCACGCCGCCAAAGTAGCGCGCGGTCATGTTCATCAGGCGGTTGAGCAAATTGCCAAGGTCGTTGCCCAGCTCGTAGTTAAAGCGGTTGACGATTGCCTCAAGCGAGATGTTGCCGTCGTATCCCAGCGGGATTTCACGCGCATAGAAGTAGCGCAGCCCGTCCGCGCCCACGATGGCCATGACCTCTTCGGGCGTGATTGCGCAGCCCTTGCTCTTGCTCATCTTGCCTTCGCCGTGCATCCAGTAGCCGTGCACCATCATCTTCTCCACGCGCGCCAGCTCGCGGCCGTCCTTGCCGCTGCTGTATGCCTTAAGCATCGCGGGGAATATGATAGCGTGGAACCACGGAATGTCCTTGGCCATCAAGTTAAGCTGCGCAGGCCACCAGTGCGGCGCAGCAGGATTGTCGGGGTCGTAGCCGCTGCCGGTTACATACGCCAGCAGCGCGTCCACCCACACATAGAACACATGCCCGTCGTCCCATGGCAGCGGGATGCCCCAGTCAAGGCTGGAGCGGCTTATGCACACGTCGTTCAGGCCATCACGCAGCCGCGCGCGCATTTCGTTCAGGCGAAACTCGGGCACTACGAACTCGTTTTCTGGCTTGAACAGGTCTTCAAGGTATTCCTGGAATGCGCTCAGGCGGAAGAAGTAGGCTTCCTCGGAAACCTCGTGCGTTGCGCGCTCGCACTTGGGGCAGCGCCCTTCCTCAAGAAGTTCCTTTTCGGTATAGAAGGTCTCGCAGGGCGTGCAATACCAGCCCGTGTATTCGCCCTTGTAAACATGCCCGCTGTCGTAGAGGCGCTGGAAGAAGTGCTGCACCATTTTCTTGTGGCGCGGCTCAGTCGTGCGCACGAACTCGTAAGGCCCGATGTGCAACAGCTTCCACACGGCGTGGTAAGCCTCCACGATTTCATCGCAAAACGCCAGCGGCTCCTTGCCTGCATCGCGCGCCGCCTGGACGATTTTCTGCGAATTCTCGTCGCTTCCCGTCACCAGCAGCACGTCATGACCGCTCATGCGCTTGAAGCGCGCGATGATGTCGGCGATGACGGTCGTGTAGGCCGTGCCGAGGTGCGGCCGCGCGTTGACGTAGTAAATCGGCGTCGTTAAATAAAACCGCTGTTTTCCCTTTTCCTCGGGCATATGTTAAATCCTCAATAAAGCAGCAATTCTAACATAGGGCGCCACGGGGATTTGATAGAATCACCACATGAAATCAGGGTTAATGCTCGCGGTGTTCATTATTGCGGTGTTTGCGGTGGCAGCGCTCGGTGGCTGGCTCACGTCCTTCGGCGTTGGCGGATGGTATGCGGCGCTGCAAAAACCCGCGTGGAATCCGCCGAGTTGGCTGTTCGGGCCGGTGTGGACGGCGCTATACATCACGATAGCCGTGGCGGCATGGCTTGTCTGGATGCGCCACGCCCCGTTGGGCAGGCTTGCGCTAACGCTGTGGGCTGTGCAGCTCGCGCTGAACCTCGCATGGTCTGCGCTGTTCTTCTACATGCGCCAGCCGGGATGGGCGTTCCTGGAAATAATCGTGCTGCTCGCCGCGATAGTCGCCACCGCCATAACCTTCTTCCGCATCAGCCCGTGGGCGGGCGCTCTCCTCATCCCTTACATCGCCTGGGTATCCTTCGCCAGCGCCCTGAACTTCGCCATCTGGCGGCTGAACTCCTAACTCCCCCGCGTTTTCCGTTGTATAATCCCACGCATCCCATATTCCCTTCGGGGGGTTCATGGCTGTCCTACTCGCAATTTCGCCTGTAATCGTTATCTTCCTGCTGATGACCTGGGGACGGCGCAGCGCCGACGTCGCCGGCATCATCGGCTGGATATACACCGCGCTTATCGCCGGCCTCTACTTCCACACGAATTGGGAGATTATCCTGCTTGCGTCGCTGGCGGGCATCGTCGCCAGCTTGCCGGTAAGCCTGATGGTCATCACCAGTATCTTCCAGATTAATGTGATGGAAGAAGCGGGCGCTATCCGCCGCCTTGTCGCGTTTATGAAGACGCTCGCCAGCGGCAACCGGCCGGTGCAGGTAATGCTCATCAATGTCGGCGCGGGAACGCTCCTCGCCGCGCTTGGGGCGACGCCGGTGTCCATCCTCCCGCCGATAATGCTCTCGCTGGGATACTCCGCATTCGTAGCCATTGCGCTGCCTGCAGTGGGCTTTGATGCGCTATGCACATATGCGCTTCTCGGCGTGCCGGTGGTCATCTTCGCCGACGCAGCCAGCGGGCTGCTCGGCCGCCCGTTCACCCCCGCTGAAGTCGGGCTTTACTTCGCGCAGTATATGCCGGTCATCACGACGCTCATCGCCATGTCAATGCTCTGGCTCATCGGCGGGTGGAAGGAAGTGCGGCGCGGCTTCTGGGTCGCGCTTGTCACCGGCCTGACCGCAGGCTTCATCGCCATCGGGATGAACGTCGCCGGGCTGCCGACGCTAACCGGCGTTGCCGCGGGAATTGGCGTGATTATCGTCATGCTCATCTACCAGCGCGTCTCCGGCGGGCGCATCATTGACCGCGGTAAGCAAACCGATGACGACCGCGCGATGGAGAAGAAGATGGGGCTGGGGCTCGCGCTGCTGCCCTGGATACTCCTCGTGGTCTTCGCGGCGCTGACCAACTACAAGGACTTTGGAATCTACGACATCACGTTCAAGCAATGGGCGACGCCGCTCTCTATAATGCCCGGCGACAAGCCTATCCCGCTGCGCCTCGCCTGGCAGGCATACACCTGGGTACTCATTGCGACGCTGCTTGCCATCCCGTTCTACCGGATGATGCGCGCGCAGCTTTCTGCTGCGATGCGCAAGTTTGCGCGGCGCGCCCCGCGCCCCGCTTTCGCCACCGCCGTCTATTTCGCCATCGCCTACATCCTCAACTATTCAGGGAAAACGCCGCAGTTTGTTGACGGCGTGCAAAAGCTCGTGCCAAACGGCGAAGGCGTGAACATGATAAAGGTCATCGCCGACGCGTCAGCGCATGCCTTCGGCACGCTTTATGCCGGCATCGCGCCGTTCCTCGGGCTGCTCGGCGGATTCATCAGCGGGACGGAAAGCTCGGCGATTGCGATGCTGACGAAGCTGCACTTTGACACAGTGAACAACGTCTTTGTAGGGATGGGGCCTGAAGGCGCGATGAAGATGGCGCTTCTTGTCGCCGCGGCATCGGGCATCGGCGCCGGGCTTGCGTCGGTCATCAGCCCGTCCAAGCTGCAAAATGCCGCCGCGGTCATCGACCAAATCGGCATGGAGAGCAAGGTCATCAAGGCAACCGTCGTCATATCGCTCACCATGACGCTTGCCGTGGCGATTATGACGCTGATTTTTATGAGGTATATCTAGGCGCACTCTACTCACGAATACAAATCTCACGAGTACGCCGGGCTCGCCAGCCCGGCTCCGGTTCTGGCTCCTGTTGTTACATGAATAATTTTGATGAGTACGCCGGGCTCACCAGCCCGGCTCTGGGGTATCATTATTCCCGTGAGTCCCAACCCTAAAGAAAGTCCTGCTGCTAGGCCGGGAATGCCGCGCGTTGAAGAGCCAGGCGGAACATACTTCGTTAACTTCTCGCTTCTGGATGAATTGACCGCCCTAACACCCGCTGAACGCGAAGCAGTTCTCCTGGTAATTATGGAAAGCAACCTGAAGAAGTACTACCTTCATGCCATAGTCGTGATGCCTACTCATGTTCATATGGTAGTCCAGGCATTAGCAGATGGGGTTCCGGTGCCGCTTCCTAAGATTACGCACCATATCAAAGGATTTAGCGCATACAAGGTTAATCAGCTTCGGGGAGCTAAAGGGCCACTCTGGCTGCCGCGTTCGCATAACCGCCTGTTAATCAGCAAATATGAATATGAGCAGAAGCTCAATTACATTTATGAGAATCCCCGTTGCGCGGAGCTTGTAGATAATCCCTTTGATTATCCTTATCTGTGGTTCATCGGGAAAGACCGTAACCGCAATCCAGAGCCGGGCTAGTGAGCCCGGCGTACTCCTGTTAAGCTATTCTTCCAACTTCCAACTCCTAACTCCCAACTCATAACTTTCAACTCCCAACCCACCCTTATTTCTCCGGTATAATTAGGTGGCGTTCCGGCGCAGACGTTCTCTAACGCCTAAAGGTGAAAATGCATATGCATTACCAGCGCGCACTAATCGCGATATTCGCAGTCCTCCTGCTCGTCTCCGCTTGCGGCAAGTCCGGCCGCAACCACCTCGCGCCCGCCACGCCCTCACCGGGCAGCCCCACATCGCAGGTGTCGCAGGCCGGGGATTACGGCTTCGGCACTGATGGCTTCACCCCCGGCGAGGACTTCTACACCGACCGCTTCGTTGTCGGCTTCAAGGACGGTGCGAAAGGCGTGCGCACAGGCTCGGGCAATGTTGACTACAACCCGAATTCCAAGCTCTACCAAAACACCGATATCGCCGCGCTAGCCCGCGAGATACGCGACGCATACGGCGTGAAGCTGGACAAGGAAGCCTATGTCCGCGATGTAAACTTCGCAGGCTACCAAACGAAGGACGGTTCGTGCGCGAAGGAAATCATGGAGCGCATCCAGGCCGATTACGCGGGCGCGATTGAATACATTGAATACGACGGCGCGCGCTACCTGCAATACATACCCAACGACCCGGACTATCCGGCGAACCTTTGGGGAATGGTGAAGATAAACGCCGCCAGCGCATGGGACACGGAAAAAGGCGACCCCGGCGTGATGGTATGCGTGATTGACACAGGCGTGCGCTACTCCGCCGATTCAGTCTCAGGCTATCCCGACCACGAGGATTTGGCGGACAACTACCTGCACCCGCCCACTTACTGGCCCGACGAGATCTTTGACATCTTTGATAACGACAACGCTCCCGAGGATGCGCACGGCCACGGCTCGCACGTTTCCGGCACCATTGGCGCGGTTGGCGACAACTCGCTTGGCGTCGTCGGCGTTGTGCACGATATTACGATGGTGCAGATACGCGTCTTCGGCCCCAGCGGCGGATGCCCCGACAGCTGGATTGCGACGGCGGTTACGCTGGCGACGGCGATTGAATCCGATGTTATAAGCATGAGCCTGGCGGGGAGCTTCCCCAACCTCGCGACGAAGGAAGCGTGCGAAGGCGCAGTCGCGGATGACATCTTCGTCGCTTCTGCTGCCGCCAATTCCTACACCAACGAGCCCTACTACCCCGGTTATTACGACGTGTGCTGCGCCGTCGGCGCGACCGGCAAATCGGATGAGAAGGCAGGATTTAGCTGTTACGGCCAATGGGTAGACATTGGCGCACCGGGCGTCGATGTTAAGTCTTGCTACTATACAAGCTCAACGGCCTATGCCGCCGGCTGGTCCGGCACGAGCATGGCAACGCCGCACGTGGCAGGCGCTGCCGCACTGCTCTTGAGCTACGACCCGACGCTGACCGTGGCGCAGTTGCGCGCGGCGCTGGAGAGCACGGGCGCCGACTTGAGCGATGCGCAATGGGACAACCCGGACATCAAGCGCCTGGACATCAACGCCGCCTTGAACTTCGTCATCAACGACGACTTCGGGACACCGCCAAGTTCTGCGATTACCTCCCCCGGCAACAACGATACTGTCAGCGGGAATGTGACGATAAATGCGACGGCGACCGACAGCGACGGCAGCATTTTAAAAGTGTTCTTCATGCTGGACGGCAACCTCATCAATACCGACGCCGCCGCGCCCTATTCATACACGTGGGACAGCACGAAATACGTGAACGGGAGCTACACGGTTGAGGCCGTCGCGCTGGACGACCAGCGCATGACCGGAACCGGCGCTATCACCGTCACTTTGGACAACGATTGCATCACCCCCAATTACCTTGAGGATTTTGAGGGCAGCGCCGCCGGTTGGTGGAGCAAGAACGAGAACGGCGCGGGTTACTGGCAGCTCGTGTCTAACGACGGCGCTAGCGGGACGCACAGCTACCGCCTCGGCGGCGCGGCCGGCGCGAACTATGCCTGGCGCGACTTCGACCGCCTCTTTTCGCCGGTGTTTGACCTGAGCGGGCTCTCTGCGGCGCGCCTGAAATTCAAGCAGCATTATTCAATGGCGAACGGCGATTACGGATACGTGCTGATCAACGACGGCAGCCACGACTTCATCTTCCTGGACGCGTTTATTACCGGGACTGTATCCACGTATGAGCAGAAGACTTACAGCCTCGACGGCTACATCGGCAAGTCGGTGCAAATTGTGTTCCTCTTTGAAGAGGACGTGAACGGCGTGTATGGCCCAGGATGGTGGATTGACGACTTCGCAATTGAGAAAAAGACGCCGCCTTGCAGCATCACCATTACCGCCCCTGGCGATGGCGCTGACGTAAGTGGCGTTGCGGACTTCACCGCCAATGTAACCGATGATGTGGGCGTGTCGCTCGTTGAAATGCGCATTGACGGCGCGATGATGGCGAACTTCGGAAGCACTGGGCCTTACGAATACTCATGGACGACGACCGATTACCATGGCGGCTACCACGAACTTAGCGTTTACACCGAAGACGAATGGCCGACTTCAAACACTGTGAGCGCCGCCGCATACGTGAAGAACCACGCCATCACCGGCGTTGATATTGACACCGCCGAAACGGGAAGCAGCATTACGATTGAAGGCAGCTACTTCATCGCAGATGCGGGCGATGTCTATAGCGCTACCACCGACAAGGTTTACTTCAGCGGGGCATCGGGCTGGACGCAAGCCACGGTGACCGGCTGGACCGCGAACGCGATAACGGCGACCGTCCCCGAGGACGCAGTGACCGGCGCGGTGATTGTGGACATCAACGGCGCGCAGGTAACGTCAAGCTTCGACTTCACCGTCCTGCCGCGCCTTGACGCGCTCAACCCGCCCAACCAAGTCGTCGGCGGGAACATCACACTGCAAGGCTCGGGCTTTGGCACGAGCGCGACCGGTAGCTGCGCTGTGCACATCGGCGCGCTTGATTGCGGCATAGTGTCGTGGGGCAGCAACGAAATTGAGATAACCATTCCGCCGGGCGTTGTGCAATCCGATGTGATAGTGTCCGTTGCATCGGGCAACAGCAATCCGGTGCAGTTCACGCCGAAGCCCAACATCCTTTCCTTCACGCCATCGCGCACGTGGATGGGGCAGGAGCTGACCATTAGCGGAACGAGCTTCGGCGCTGCGCAGGGCGCGAGCACGGTGCTGTTCACCGGGCCGGTGTTCGCCGGGCCGGGCGACATCGTTTCGTGGGACGACAGCGAGATTATCGTGCGCGTGCCCATCGGCGCGAGGCAGGGCAGCGTCGTCGTGACCGTGAACGGCATCGCCTCGGAAGGTGCGTTCCTCCTCATCGTCCTCGGGCCTCCCGCGCTTGGCGGACTGGGGCAGTATTAGCCGAACTTGAGAATGAGTAACCAGAGTACGCCGGGCTCACCAGCCCGGCTCTGGAATCTGCTGATTCTGGGACTCTAGTGAAACAATAAACGGGTAGGCCGGGCTGACCAGTCCGGCTCTGGGAATCTGTATCTGAAACGGGGGTACGGCATTCTTGCCGCACTATGGACTCTGGCTGAAGGGCCGGGGTTTTACGCCCCGCCGTCTGGATTCTGGACTCTGGAATCTGCTGTAGGTCGGGGACCTGTGCCCCGCCGTCTGGTTTCCGGAAGGAGCGGCGGGGGATAAACCCCCGCCCTTCAAAAGAATCCAGACCCAGAGCCGGGCTAGTCAGCCCGGCCTACCCCTCCATGTTCGTTGAGATGCGGTAAAATCTCCTCATGCGATTACTCATCGCGCTTGCTGCGCTGCTCGTCATGCTCACTTCCCCCGCATGGGCGGAGGGCGTCGGCGCGGCTGACGAGGATATCCAGCCCGACGGCATACAGCCGATGGACAAGCCGCTCATTGTTCAGCCCCCGGCGCAGCATCCGCCACCATCGCCCACCCTGCCCCGGTTCACCACCCCAGTGCGCGTGCTTCTCTCATCGCGCGCGACGCAAGTGCAGGTGGATTGCGAAGGCGCGGTCTTCGTGTGGGATGCGCAGGGGCATGCGCTGGGCAAGCTAGTGCCGCCGGTAACGCTCGTGCTCGCGGGCGGGAATGTGAAGGCGCGCGATGCCGCAGGCGGCTTCACATCCACGGCGCTCACGCTCGCGCCTGCAGACACAGGCAGCCTGCTTGGCTTCAAAGGCCGCGAATACCGTGGGTGCTTCCGCGCAACGACGGCGGTGCAGGGCGGAGTGCTGCTGCTAAACGTGCTGGACATGGAAGACTACCTGCGCGGAGTTGTGCCAAGCGAGATGCCCGCGATGTGGCACCCCGAAGCGGTGAAGGCGCAGGCGGTCGCCGCGAGGACATACGCGCTCAAGGAAACGCTGACCAGCCGTGCCGCGCAATACGATGTGACCGCGGACACCAGCGACCAAATGTACCTCGGCGCGAGCAAGGAACATCCCGCGTCCGATGCGGCAATCAAGGCGACTGAAGGCATGGTCGCAACATACAACGGCCAGGTCATCACCGCCTATTACCACTCGTGCGGCGGCGGGCGCACGCGCAAGGGAACCGAGCCCTACCTCGCTGGCGTGGAAAGCCCCGAAGAATCGCCGTATGACGAATGGAAGCTTGAGTATTCGCTGGACGAGCTTGGCGCTATCCTCGCGAAGGGCGGATACAGCGTCGGCAAGCTTACCGGCGCGCGCAAAGTTCCTGCGCCCGATGAACGCGACGGCTTTCGCGTTGAGTTCACGGGCGAAGGCGGCTCCAAGCAGCTAACGACGATCTCAGTGCGCAAGATACTCGGCATCAACACCTGCAAGAGCCTCAACTTCAGCGTGGAAACGCTGGGCTCTGCGGGGGAAGCGCTCGTTGCGCTGAATGCGTCGGGCAAGCTTGAGGTGCGCGGGGAGAACACGCAGGGCTGGGTTAAGCCCGGCTCGGCGTACGCCATCGGCGCTGAAGGCGTGGGGAAAATCACTGGCGCTTATGCGCTCACGCTGGACAGCCTGCCCTCAAAGGTGCGCATCATCGGCCACGGCTATGGGCACGGCCTGGGGATGTCGCAGTACGGCGCGAAATACATGGCGGAACACGGCGCGAGCTGGCAGGAGATTATCCTGCATTACTACAGCGGAGTGCAGATTGTCAGCGTGAAGCAGCTATCGCCTGCAGGCTAGTCCTTGCAGGCGCTGAGAACCTGTTCAAGCGGGTTTAGCACCGCTAGCGGCTTCTCGCTTAAGTAAGCCTGGGCATAACGGCAGCTCATCAATCTCCCGAACTGGCGCGCATGGCTCTCAAAGAACACGCGCATCTCGGGGTTCTTCTCCGGGTCGCCGAACTGCGTGCGGTGCGCCATTATTGAGCCAATCCACTGCTCGTAATAGTCGTCCACAGGCACGATGAAGGTCGGCGTTACTTCGGACGGCAGGAAGTAGTAGAACAGCGCGTGCGCCTGGTGCGGCGGCAGTCCGGGCTCCAGCTTCGCCAAATGCCCATAGTTAAACGCGTGGCTGGCGAGGATGCCCGCCTTAAGGTGGTCATTGTGCCCGCGCCCGCGCCCCGGCTTCTGGCCGTAATACGGCGCGAAGATTATGTCCGGGCGCAGGATGCGGATGACGCGCGCAAGCGCTTTGCGGTATTCAAAGGTGTCGTCAAGGCCGCAATCGGGAAGCCCCAGCGTCCCCCGGTAATCCAGCTTGAGTATCTTAGCGGCGGCAACGCATTCCACGCGCCGGTCTTCAACCGTGCCGCCGGTGCTCATCTCGCCTTCGGTAAGGTCAACGATAGCAGTGGTTGCCCCTGCATCTTTGAGCTTAGCCAGCACGCCGCCTGTGCCAATCTCGGCATCGTCGGGATGCGGGGAGAAGACGAGGACGTCGGCTTTGAAGCCTGGTTGGACTGGCGTTTCGGGATATGTCTGGCGCAATATTCCTGCGTTCATAAAGCATTACTCCAAGCGCCAGCTGGCCAGCGCTTATTTTGATGATTATACCTATAACAAGCCCATCGGGCAAGTTGACCCCCGCGCTTTGCGTTCGTAGAATATCCCGTTCAACTCACCCGATACGGAGTGACATGACAGTTGTTGTTATCGTCGGAGCCCAATGGGGCGACGAGGGCAAAGGAAAACTAACCCATTACCTTGGGTCTGATTTCGCCCTCACTGTGCGTTTCCAAGGCGGAAGCAACGCTGGCCACACAGTCATAACCGGTGGCGAGACCTTCCGCTTTAACCTGCTTCCTTCAGCCATCCTCCACCACGACAGCGTATGCCTGATGGGCGACGGCATGGTCATCAACCACGGCAAGCTGATGGAGGAAGTGAAGATCCTCCAGGACAAGGGGCTTTGGGGCGGCAACCTGCGCATCGGAAGCCATGCGCACCTGGTCATGCCTTACCACATCCTCCAGGACGAGCTGGAGGAGCTGCGCCTCGGCAAGGGCGCGGTGGGCACGACGAAGCAGGGCATCGGCCCCTGCTACTCGGACAAGGTGGCGCGGATGGGCATCCAAGTCGGCGACTTGCTGCATCCTGCCACGCTGCGCGCACGGTTGGAAAGCGTCGTTAGCTTCAAGAATGCGCTAATCAAAGGCGCTTATGGAAGCAGCGAAGTCCTACGACACGTCGGCGCTCTACGACGAGCTTATGCGCGCAGGGGAGTTCTTCGCGCCTTACGTCGTCAGCACGGTGGAAACGGTGCGCGGCGCGATTGACCGGGGCGAGAAGGTGCTATGCGAAGGGGCGCAAGGAGCGCTGCTGGACGTGGATTACGGGACTTACCCCTATTGCACCAGCTCGCATACTGTCGCCGCCGGAGCCTGCCTGGGAACGGGCATCTCCCCGCGCGACATTTCCAGCATCATCGCCGTTTCCAAGGCATACACGACGCGCGTGGGCAACGGCTCATTCCCCAGCGAGCTGTCGGACTGCATCGGCGAGCACATGCTCAAGCGCGGGCTGGAATACGGGACGACCACTGGCCGCCCGAGGCGCTGTGGCTGGCTTGACCTGGTATTGCTGCGCTACACCTTGCGCATCCACGGTTGCACCGAGCTGGCGCTTACCAAGATTGACGTGCTGGACGGCTTGGAGAAGGTGAAGGTGGTGCGCGCATACAAGAAAAATGGCGGCGTGCGCACCATCACCGAAGTCTCCGACCGCGAGCTGTCACAGGTGGAGCCGATATACGAGGAATTTGAAGGTTGGAGCGGCCCGACGCGCGAACTGCGCAGCGAAAGAGAACTGCCCAAACAGCTTGTGAAGCTGGTGGATTTCATCGAACGCGAGGTCAATGTGCCCATCAAGATACTGTCGCTGGGCCCCGACCACGACGAGACCGTTTCGCGCTCGCCCAAGATATAGCCGCCCCCAGCCGCGCTTTAGGTCTAAATAGCCTTCAGCGACGGTATAATCTATATAGATGCGTAACTTAGGAGACAGGCGGCCTAAGGCAGTTGCTGCGGTTACCGTGGCCGCGTTCGCATTGATAATCCTCCTTGGCGGATGCGGCGGAAAGCGCGGCATTACCCAGCTTACGCCTGAGCCGCAATCCCCTGCTTTACGCACTACACAGGCCAACCCGACGCTGGATTACTACCCCAACCGCGTCATTGTGAAGTTTAGCCGCATGTCCGGTGCGCCAACTGGCTTTTCAACCGGCGGCATTCAGCTTCCCAACTCGGTGCTTTACCAAAACCACGGCCCTGCCTATTTCGCGCGCTATCTCGCCTCGGTTTACGGCGCCGCGCTGGACGATGAGGTTTACGTGCGCGATGTGAACTGGGCGTGTTTCCAGGCGGACAATGCCGAAGATGCGGCGAAGATGCTAGACGAGCTGCCGCGCCTATACCCGCAGTATGTTGAATACGCCGAATACGACGGGCGCTTTGAGCTTCAGTTCGTCCCCAACGACCCGAAGTATCCAGGCGACCTTTGGGGAATGGTGAAGATAAACGCCGCTACTGCTTGGGATTACGGAGCTGGCGAAGGCGAGAAAATTGCAGTTATCGATTCAGGCATCCGCTATAACGGCTCCACGCCCGACCACGAAGACCTGGCGGACAACATCCTCCACCCGCCCGATAACTGGCCTAACGAAACGCTTGACCTGGTAGATAACGACAACATCCCTAACGACTCCAATGGGCACGGCTCGCATGTCGCGGGAACCGCGGCTGCCGTGGGCAACAACGGCAAGGGCGTCGTCGGCGTCGCTTACAATGCCAAGATAATCCCCATCAAGATATTCGGCTCGGACGAGCAGCTTTACTATTCCCGCGCCATCGCAGGAATTACGCTGGCGACCGAGCTTGGCGCGAATGTCACCAACATGAGCTTCATGGGAAGCTGGCAGTCCCGAGCGATGAGCGAAGCGCTATCAGATTCATGGGCGAACGGGGTTATCCTCGTCGCCTGCGCTGGCAACAAGGCGCTCACAAAGCCCTGGTATCCGGCAGGATATCCCGACGTGATTGCAGTCGGCTCGACCGATGGTGACGACAGGCGCTCAGACTTCTCCAACTACGGCCCCTGGGTGGATATCGCCGCGCCCGGCAGAAGTATTTGGTCAACATATTGGATCAGCAGTTCTTCCTACTGGACGATGGACGGGACGAGCATGTCCACGCCGCACGTCTCAGGCGCGGCCGCGCTGATACTGGCTGCCCGCCCCACGCTGACAACGGCGCAGGTGCGCGCGGTGCTTGAGGGATCAGGCGCGACGCTCATCCCATCGGATTGGAACAGCGACACCATCCGCAGGCTTGACGTTGGCGCCGCCTGCACGTTCAACTTGGGAACTGCGCCCTCGGCGAGCATTACCTACCCCGGCAGTGGCGATACTGTTAGCGGGACGGTGACGGTGACAACCGATGTTAGCGACTCCGACGGGACGATAACTAAAGTCATCTTCTATGCCGGCGATTACTACCTCGGCATGGACACCGCCGCGCCGTTTAGCATTGACTGGAACACGCTGCAATTCCCCAACACGGCGTTCACGCTGCGCGCAACTGCCTGCGACGACCAGTCGCAGCAGGCGGCCGCCAGCGTCACTGTCAACGTTAGCAACACTCAGCTCACCCCCGATTACTTCAACGACTTTGAAGGCGACATTGACGGCTGGTGGATTGCCGACCTTAGCGGGCCCAAATCTTGGCATCTGACCACGCTGGACAAGTTCAGCGGTGATTACAGTTTCCACATGGGCGACGTTCTCGGCACAGGCTACGGCCTGAGCGAATACGACTTGCTAGTGTCACCGGTATTTGACCTGTCGGGGATAGACCATGCGCGCGTGAAATTCCAGCACCGGTATGATTTCGCAGACCAATACGACAATGGATTTGTCTGCGTGGACACGGGCGACGGCGAATACCATGTCCTCCAAACCTTCTCCAACCATCTGTTTACCTGGGCGCAGGCGAACTTGCTGCTTGACGACTACCTCGGCAAGTCTGTGCAGATTGTATTCCTGTTTGAATCCAACAACACGACTAATGACTACGGCTGGTATGTGGACGACTTCAGGCTCGTGAAGTCCACGCAGCCGCCGCTCATTGACCTGACATCGCACAACAACGGCGATACCGTTACCGGGACCATCACCGTGAACGCAACCGCCTCGGACGACGTGGGCGTCAGCAAAGTTGAGTTTTATACCAATGATGTCTTCAGGGCGACAGACAACGCTGCACCCTATTCCTTTAGTTACAACACGTACAACCTGCACGGCGGGGACAACGTGCTGCGCGTCACCGCCTACGACGAGTTCCCCCTCACCGCGAGCGACACGGCGTCGGTCATCGTGCTCAACCACCAGATCAACTCCTTCTCGCCGTGGAACGCCGTGGCGGGGACAAGCTTGAGCCTTTCGGGCAACCGCTTCGTCGGCTCAGGCGGCGACACGTATAATTCCGCTGTTGACAAGGTTTACTTCACCGGAGTTTCGGGGCCAGTAGAAGCGGAAGTGACGAATTGGAGCAGCATCATCATTGACTGCAAAGTCCCCGCGGACGCAGTCATCGGCCCCATCTCCGTGGTCATCGGCAACAGCGCATCGCGCTCCACTGCAACCGATTTCAGCATTATGCCGACAATCACTTCACTCGCACCAGCTGAACAAGTTGTCGGCGGGGAGATTGTGATTAGCGGTAGCGGCTTCCTCGCCGAGAAGGGAACAAACTTCGTCACCTTTGACGGGCTGGCTGCGCCGGACATCGTCGCCTGGAGTAACCGCGAGATAACGGTGGAGGTGCCCGACTGGGTAAACCCCGGGCTGGTGAAGGTGACGACCTCGGTTGCCAGCAGCAATGGAATCAACTTTACGCCGTTGCCGGAACTGACATCCCTCTCGTCCAACCGCGTTTACGTCAATAAGATCATAAGCATCAACGGCACCAGCCTCGGTGCAACCCAGGGAACAAGCAAGGTGTTTTTCTACAACAACATTGAGGTTCCCAGCGCCAAAATCCTTTCGTGGGGCCAGCACCAAATTACCTTGATTGTGCCGCCGGGCGTGGAGACGGGCGACGTCTATGCCGTCATCGGCGGATACGAAACCAGCCACTTCCCAGTGACGGTTACCCTGCCGCCACCATTCCTTCAGAACCTGCTCCAGGAATAGGGCTAAGGCCCAGTATCTATGCTAGAATACGAAAACTTAGGGACTTATAAAGCCGATGAGACTTTCACACATAACTCTGGTTTTTATCATGCTAATTGCCGCCTTATCGGCGTCATGCGGTGGAAACGGCGGCGCAGCCCGCGAACCCGTTCTTTCCGTCGCTACGCCTGTCTTGAGCGGCATTGTTTTTTCCACTGGCAAGAGCACATCTGGGCTTCCGACCGGAGTTATGATTACCTGGCCGCGCGTTACGAGCGCGCTAGCCGTGGGCTATTACCTCTACCGCGATACGCAGACCATCACCGCAGCGGACCCGCTGCTTCGCGTGAACGGCGGCAACGTCATCCCGCAGCAAGCTGATTCTCCGATTACCTTCCAGGACGTGTTCAATCCTGAGATTGGGCTGACCTATTACTACCGCCTCAGCGTCGTTGACATCTACGACGAGGAAAGCGACCTGAGCAACGAGCTTTCAATTACCATCCAGCCGCACATCGTGACCGGACTTAATCCCGCCTCAGGCTACTACGGCGACACTATCACGGTAGAAGGCGCTGACTTCGGCGTGCATGACCCCGCCATTGACTTCATCTATTTCATGACCGACAACATGGAGCGCCTGGAAGCAACGATAGTGGACTGGAACAGCACCTCGGTGGAGTGCATCGTCCCGCAAGGCGCGATTACCGCTACTGTGCAGATGGAAGTCGCAGGCACAATTTCCGAAAGTGACGTTCCCTTTGAAATACTCAACCCGTTCCTGCTAACCGTTGACCCGGCATACGCGATGTCCGGTGAGCAAATCACGCTAACCGGCGACAACCTGACGGACACTCCCGCGACCGGCGACGGCGTGACCATGCCAGGGGGGATATTCCTCCCCTACGACTCGCCATACATCAACTCGTGGGCTGACGGCGAAATAACCCTCACCGTCCCGCCCATCGTCGGCCCCGAAGGCAACATTACGGCTTCCGTCGGCGGAGAGACGACCAATGGCGTGTTCTTCTCCGTGCGGCCATCAATCACCGATTGCGCCCCGCGCAGGCTTGTCCCTGGCGCGTTCACTAACGTGACACTTTCTGGCTTCAACTTCGGCGACGGCAGCGACGGCAGCCTCTACATCGTTGACTTGAGCGAGACGGATCCTGCGCCGATGGTGGATGTCACCAGCGGCTATATCGTGTCATGGGACAACTACAGCATCGTCTTCCGCACCCCCGCCGCAGCTTACGGCGCGCTGCCTGCGCTGAAGGTCAGGCGCGATACGTTCGGCAGCGATGCGTTCTCTGTGGGAATGCTGGCGCCGCTGGCGTCGGAGTTCCTGTTCCCCGTGCCCGACTCAACCATCACAACGCCAACATTGTTCGCAGTGAAGTCGGCGCAGGACATGGAGAAGGTGGAGTTTTACCTGAACTCACTAAGCACCCCCATCGCAATAGACACTGAAGGCCCGGCGTTTGAGATCACGATTGATCCCGCGCTGTTATTCAACGGCACATACGTCCTGTTCGCGAAAGCATACCGGGGCGCAGAGACCGCTCTGGGCTTCATACGCTTTGACGTGCTTTCGCTGCCCGGCGACACGAACGGCGATGGCCTGATAGACGACCGCGATATCCTCAAGATCCAGGACAACCTGGGCTTGCTCGCCAATGACAGCCTCTACCACAGTTACTGGGACCCCAACCTTGACGGCGTGATTGACGAACGGGACATCGCCTACATCGGCTACCATTTCAACGGAATTTACGGGACGACGTAATGACGCCTATCTATACACGCCGGGGCGATGATGGGACGACCTCCGTTCCCGGCCGCAAGCGGCTGGCGAAATCGCACCTGCTCATCGCAACCCTCGGCGATATTGATGAGTTAAACGCTTCGCTTGGCATGGCGCGCACACACGCCTCATCCGCCGAAACTGCGCAGCTCATTGAGCGCATCCAACAAAACCTCATAACGTTATCAGCCGAAATCGCTTTTGACGATAAGACGGCGCAGCTCTCGCAGCGCATCACGCCTGAAGATATCGCAAGGCTTGAGGTGGGTATTGACGAGGGCGAGGCGAGGCTTCGCGAGCTGGCAGGCTTCGTCCTGCCGGGGCCTCCGGGCGCGTCGGCGGTGTTGCACATGGCGCGCGCGGTATGCAGGCGCGCCGAAAGGGGCGTAGTGGGGCTGCACCGGGAGAAACCGCTGCGGCCTGAGCTCCTGGCATACCTCAACCGCTTATCCGACCTGCTCTTCGTCATGGCGCGCGAAGCCGCGCAGCCCTAGCCGCCTTTCGCCTTCAAATCCAGCAGGCAATACGTTAGCAGTGGGAATAGTATTTCCAAGTTTCCCGTCAGCGCGAATCCCTTGCCCTCCGGCAGCATCGGACGGCGCACCACGTTTTCCTGCGGCCGGTAATGCTGCACCATGTCCAGGTTAGCCGCAGTGAAGTCCGAAACGTCGTTCCCCAAATTACGCGCGATGGACAAGCACTTGAGAAATACTTCGGGGAGTATCACCGCCGAGCCGACGTTCATATAAACGCCGCCCTTCAAGTTGCACACTTTCGCGGCGAGCTTGCGAAAGTCAATTTCGGTCGCCTTGCCTATCGCCGCGCCGTCAGCGCTTGGGTGCATATGCACTATGTCGGTGCCGTATGCGACGTGCGCGGTGGAGCATATCTGGTGCTCGTGGCAGTAATTGAGTAGCGAGTATTCGCGGTGGGGAAGCTTCCTTTCGGCGATGAGCCGCCCTAGCGCACGCGCCAGCCCTTCGCCTGTGTTTGCGCCTTCAACCGCCGCCGCGTTCACCAGCTCGCCGGTCTCGCGCGCCATGCCGAAGCTGCCGTCTTGGATGCTTTCCGCGACGTCCTCGCTCGTCTCGCCGATGAGCGCAATTTCCGCATCGTGGATTATCCCCGCTCCGTTCATCGCAACCGACGTGCAAAGCCCTTCGTCCATCAGGCGCATGATAAATGGCGCCAGCCCAAGCTTGATTTGGTGCGCGCCGATAGCGATGATGATTTCCTTGCCCTTGCGCGATGCGTTTACCGTGCGCAGGCATAGCTCCTTGAGGTCGCGCGCGCGCAGCATGTTGGGAAGCGAATCGAAAAACGCGCAGTATTCGCCTTCAGGTGCGAGCGGCTTGCCGAAGTCGGCGGTGCGCACGAGGTTCTTGCGCTGCGAAAGCGGGTACGTTTTGATTTTGCCGAGGTCAAGTGGTTCCGTCATATCCGAGAACTCCTCCAGCCTTGAGCTTACAGCTTCGCGCCCCGTATCGCAACCCCGCACCAATTCAGTTCAATTATCATCCTGGGTAGGCGGCTCTTTAGAGCCGCTCTGGATTCCGAACTTTGGAATCCTTACTACTTACTACATACCCCATACTACATCCCTCTTTCTTCCCCATCTACGATCTACCTTCTGAACTCTTAACTCTCAACTCATAACTCCCGACTATTTTGTTTCCCCATGTTATGTTTTGGTTCATTCTCGCTAGAATAGAATCAGATGACTACAACAGGCGATATTTGCCTGGTCTCACCCGCGACCGCCGCGGCGCTTGATGCGCTGCTGCTTCTCGCCGTCCAAAAGGCGTCTGAGGTCATAGCCTCGGGCGTGCTTGAGCCCAAAGACACAGTCGCTGCAGTGAAGGTCATCGCCGAAGCTACGAAGGCCGCCTCCGAAGCTGTCTCCAAAGGCAATGGCATAGCGCCGCCTGCCGTGCGCATCCCGCATCTTCCGACGCCTCTCCCACCAACGGCCCGCCCATCTACACTCTCAACGACGCAGTCGCTGCCGTATGCGAACGTGATGCCGACACGAAAGCGCTTGTCCCCTGGGCTCGCGTCATCTGCCGCATCCATCGCCTCTGCAACATGGTGGAAGAGCAAATCGCCGAACATCGCGGCGAGCCTATATCCGAGCCCGTGCACAAGACGACCAACGAGATGGCTGAGGAGCTGGCAGAGAAATACGACGTGCCATTCTCACCTCTCGCGTATGCCTGCATACGAGAAGAAGCTGCGCGACTACGAGCGCGAGAAGAAGGCGCGCCAGAAAGCCGCCCGCGCGGAGAAGCGAGTTGCGAAGAAGGCAACAAAGGCCGAACCAGCCTGGCCTCCGCCTAAGAGAGACACTTGTTCTATCGGGAACAATCCGTATTCCGACTACCGCGATCGTTACATTGAAGAGATAAAGGCCAACAGGCCCCCTGACCCTTATCCTGATGTTGATTACTCCCGCGTGGATAACGATGGCGCTATTTCCAATGATGATTACGGCTGCGTTCCCCTTGACGATGAAGCGAAGGCTACTCAGTTGAATCTCATCAGGGCCCTGATGGCTGCCGACCCCTCCGCCCCCACATGAAGTAGTTAACCTTAAGGACTGTAGGCCGGACTTTAGTCCCGCTCTGGGTCTGGGAAACCAACTATGACCTACCAATTGGGTAGGCCGGGCTGACCAGCCCGGCTCTGGGAGTCCGGCGATTACTCCAACAAATAGTAGAGTACGCTGGGCTGACCAGCCCAGCTCTGGAATCTGGTTTCTGGAATTTGGAATCTGCTCCCCGTCCGGGGGTGGGGCATTCCTGCCCCACTATGAGGCTGCACGGTTAGAAAACCGTGCCCCCGGGATACTGGTGGTGGAACAGGCGACTCGCCTGTTCACATAAGCGCACAGCCGAGTTGGCTGTGCCACCATTCATTTCCCTGAGCCGGGCTGGTCAGCCCGGCCTACCCGTCTTGAGCTCTTAACCTCAAACTCCTTCTCTGCAACTCACGCCTGGCGATGTTATAATCCAAGGCATGGAAAAGCTGCTGGAGAAGTTGCGCGGCATCGTTATCTCAGCGCCGAGCGGGCGCGAAGGGATGCAGGCAGTCGTCTCGCTGCTGCGAACGGAAGTCCCGCATTACAGCTGGGTCGGCATTTACCTGCTTGAAGGCGAGAAGCTGCACCTGGCAGCCTGGAACGGCCCTGAAGCCACCGAGCATACCTGCATTGACGTCGGCTCGGGCATATGCGGCCTGGCCGCGCGCACGAAGCACACCATCCTCGTCAACGATGTCGGCGAGCGCCCCGAATACCTCGCCTGCTTCCCCAGCACGAAAAGCGAAATCGTCGTGCCGCTTATGCGCGGCGACGAATGCGTCGGCGAAATTGATATTGACTCCGACGTCCCCGGCGCATTCACTGAAGCCGACCGTGTTTTCCTTGAAAGCGCCGCTGCAACGATTGTGGAGGGCTTATTCACTGAGCCTGTAGGAGATGATTCTTCACGATGAATAAACTGAAGTTCATGCCCGCCTTGATTGCGCTGGCGTTGGCGCTATGCGCGGCCGCGGCCGCATCCGCAGCTGACAAGAGCTCAGGCTCGGTTGATATTACTTACAAGATAACAATCAAGGGCGAGAAGCCGCAAAGCCTTGACGCCAAAGTCTGGTTTACCAAGGATTACGCGCGTATTGAAAGCGCCGGGATGCCGGGCAGCGTGTTCCCCCAAGCCAAGGGCGGCGGGAAGAACGTCGTCATCGTGAGCGGCCTGAAGATGGTCGCCTATGCGATCATCCCCGGCATGGAATACGCGATTATGTATAAGCTTGAATCGCTAGGCTTCACCGGCGGCAAGCCCGCGGGAAACCCGAGCGAAGTGCTAAATCCTAAGAAATACCCGAGCGGAACGAAGATTGCCAAGACGGGATCCAAGAACTACAAAGGCGCGAAGGTGACGATATACACCGTGACCTTCACCTCAAAATCCCAATCGCCGATGACCGTTTACGCCAACTCCGCGAACCTGCCCGTTTTCATTTGCGGCAAGGCCGGCGATGCGCCATACGAGGCGACTTTCAAGAACTACAAGTTCTTCAAGCCCGCGGCGAAGCTCTTTGAGCTTCCCAAGAACATGCCGGTCATGGACATGTCTGCGCTTGAGCGGGCGATGAACGGCTAGCGCCTGCGCTTCCGCAATCTCCTTCGCACGCCGTCCATCGGCTTCAATCTCACGCCATGCGCGCGGCTGCATGCGCCTAATGACTAAACACGATGTTCATAACACATGCTGTTGCTAACACGTTATAAACGCTCACTGAATCTCTCATGCACACAAGGTGCTTTACTCAGCCGGAGCAGGTTGATATGTTGACGGAGCTGCCAGGCTGCGCCGCATCCTTCATTCTTTCCGCCTAACCGAATTCGCAGCGTCGCCGATGTGGTTCACAGCGTGTTCCAATGAAGTTGGTAACGTCTGCGATGGCGGCTTGTGTGCGATCGCTTATCCCTGATAGGTCAACAGGTTATCAACATGATGTTGACACTCTCTAACCAATGCGGGTAGAATCAACCAACTGTAACAGGAGGGCATCGTTATGAGAGGAAGGGTAATCCTCGCGGTCTGCGGCGTCGTCGCGCTGCTATGGTGGGCTATGCCTGCAGCGGCGATGCCAAGCTATCTTGGCCCCTCGGGCCTCATCCTCACGCCTGATTCGCAAACCAACGAGTTCAGCGCCATATCCTTCTCCGCGCACTTCTTTGACCTGCGCGGCGCGCTGAAGGAACACGGGCTTGACGGCGGCACCAGCGTCTTCGCTGCGAACTACAGCCCCATCCCCGCGCTGGAGCTGGGCATCTCGTCCATTGAAAGCAAAATCAGCAGCCGAGCCAACATAATCAACGGCAAGTTCATCATCAAGCAGCAGAACAACGCCGAGCCGGTCGCCTTCGTCGCCGGGGTCATTGACGTGCTGGATGAGCAGGAGATCTCACCGTACGCGCTGTTTAGCAAGAGCTTTAGCCTGAGCGGCCCGATGGCGAAGAACCAAGTATCGCTAGCGGTGA
This sequence comes from uncultured bacterium, assembly GCA_963749125.1. Lineage (GTDB taxonomy): Bacteria > 4484-113 > 4484-113 > 4484-113 > 4484-113 > JBBIJQ01. The sequence goes on along the minus strand of CAVVLL010000011.1, from coordinate 52,187 downwards.
ACGCAGGCTACGGCGGCGGCTTCTACAACGATGGAATACTCGTCGGCGGGGAGCTCAAGCTTTCGCCGCAGCTCTCGCTGCTGGCCGAAGGCACGAAGGGCTATGTCAACCTGGGCGCGCGCTTCTCAACCGCCGGGCTTGCTATTGATTTAGGCTTTATGGATATGTCGGAGATTGGCGGCGGCATCAGCTACACCTGGTCGCTGGGCAAGTAACGGTTAGCCGCGCGGAAGCTCGAATATGCTGAGGTAGCTTCTGTCGGCTGAGCGCGCCGCAATGAACCGCGAGCCGGGGCTGAACCGGTAGCTCTCCGCGCCGCGCATCACCAAATACTCCTGGGCGCTCTTGCGCTCGCGCAGGCACAGGAATATCTCGTTATCGGGCATGCGCACTTCAACCGCCGTGCGCAGCCGGTAATACATGCGCTTGAACGCTAGGTATTCGCCGCTCGGCGAAAGTCCCGGCTCAAAGTCAAAGCCCCTGTCCTGGCTGTCCAGCAACACTTCGGACTCGCCTTCCGGTGGGATGAGCAGTATCTGCGATACCACCCGCGCACCCTTCCCTTCATCGGGATTCTCAGGCAGGCGAACTGATGCGTCCACCATGAGGAAGCCGGGATAGAAGCCGTCCCTGAACGCGGACTTGGACACTTCCGCGGCGATTATCTCGCCGCTGGCTGCCGCCTGTATCCCGCGAAACTCGTATGCTTCTGAAACCTTCACGAGCGAGTTGTCATTGAGCGAATACTGCAGCAGAAACTGCCCGCGCGGGTATTCGCCCGCGAAGCTGCGCGAGGCAATCAGCAGCGCGTTGCTCTGCGAGTCGTATTCAAGCTCGTTGACCAGGTCAATTTGGTCCTTCACCGCCAGCGCTAGGAACGCGCCCGTCTCCAAGCTAAGCCTGCCCAGGCTTATGTCGCTATCGGGCGATGCGTAGTCCTGCGCCGCTAGATAGACGTATTTGTCGGTGTTGTCCCATGCGTGCTTGCCGATGACGAAGCCGTTTGGCATCTTTGTGAACTCAACCGCGCTCATCTTGCCCGGCGCCATTTCAACGACCTTGAAAAGCGGCGGCTTCAGCGGGCCGTCAGGGGGCGCGTAAAATGAGATGTAGGCGCGGTTGGGCGACAGGTCAAAGGTGACTTTGCCCCAGCCTTCGGTGATGCGCAGCAGGCCTGCAATACCGGTTGCTGTGATGAGTTTATCGCGCGCGCCGGTTGCGATGTTGTGCTTCCACAGAATCGCGCCGTTGGGATTCACTGTGTAGAGCAGCAACTCGTCTTCGTCCCACCACGCGTAGTCCTGGATGGTGCTGCCGTCGTTGAGCGAGATGTATGACAGGCCCCGGCTGTCGGCGGCCTGCGACACAAGCGCGGCCAGCGCAGCCAAAAGCATCAGCGCAAATGCAAGGGATAAGCGATAAGCCATCGGACGGCGATTATAGGGCAATCCAGCGCGGGCGTGAAGGTTGCGCGGCTACTTGGGCTTGTCCTGCGAGACCTTGATCTCGCCGGACTTGATGGCGGCGATGTAGCGCTCAATGTCGGCTTCCAGGCCCCTGGGAAGCTGGTGCTTGCGCGCATACTGCGCCAAGCCGGTGTAGTTGAGGATGCCCTCGGCCAGTCCGATGGACACATACTGCACGCCCCCGCCAAGGTCAATGTTGCCGATATTGGGCATCATGCGCGAGTTGGCGCCTTTGCGGATGGTGTTGGCGCCTTTGGGCGTGAAGAGCTTCAAGTCGTCGGCATGGTCAACCAGGAACTGCGGTATCATGCCGAAGTCCATGTAGCAGCTTGTGACGACGCCATGCTCAGGGATGTCCAGCGGCGACGGCCCGGTTACGGCAAAGAAGGTGTCGGGCGGCTGCGTGTCAATGAACGGCTGCGCCAGCGGGCCGATAAACAGTGCGACCGCGTCAATCGCGCGGCCGTCGGTGAATTTCTTGGACGCATCGCCAAGCTTCCCGGTGATGAACGCAGCGCTGTCCTGCGCGCCGATGAGGTCGCCCCGCTCCATGTATATTGCTGAGTGGCTAGCCTCGCCTCGCTCCTCTTTCAATCCCTGGAAGAAGCCTGCGACGAAACGGTCGCCTTCGTAATTCTTGAGGGTCAAGGTCGCCAGGTGCGCCGTCTGGCTCACCCTCGCCAGTGCCGCGCCCGCGACGAACCCAAGCTCCTCCATCCTCGGCTCAAGCACCTTGATAAGCGGCGATTCCCCGGACTTCACCGTCGTAAGCGTCATCACGTAGCTTGCGGCAGGCACTTCCGAGCGCGAAGCCATCTCAGTAAACAGCGCCGTGTAGACGCCGTGGTAGGTGAAGATGACGACCGGGAAGCTGTCTATCTCCTTCCTCATCACCTGCGCCCATTCGTTCATCGGGTGCTCGTAAAGCTTCACTTCGCGGTACGACCAGTTGGCGTTAGCGAAGGCGTCCTTCGCCGCGAGCGAAAACTCGGCGGTGAACACATCGCGCTCGGGGACAAGCGGGTCGGGCGGAGGCGGCACGAAGATGACATACGCCGGCGGCGTTGGCACGGGCACGTTTGCTTCCTGCGCGGCGGGCGTTGAGCCCTGCGCCGGGTCTGCCTGGTGAACGCGCTTGGGGCAGGCGCTGATGAACGCAAGCGCGAGAACCACCGCTAATGCTATGAGCAGGCGCACGCTCAGATTATACCGTGGAGAGCGCAGCCGCAGGCATCGCATCCTCTGATATAATCCCAAGCGCATGCATATGCCGCCATCTATCTCGCATGAGAATCGGGTGCAGGTGCCCCGCCTGATTTGGACGCTTGTCCTGTTTCTAACAGTGGCCAGCGTCGCCATATTCTTCTTCCTGTTCACGCTGTATGCGCCGCGCGAAGGCGTCGCAGGCTTCTCCATCATGCTGGCGCTCGGGCTGTCGCTGACAGTCCTGCTGTTCGTAGGCGTCGTCATGATGCACAACTACCATATCGGCATCCAGCGCAACCTTCAAGGCGTTGTGGCGCAGGCGATGGGCCAGGTTCAGATTGAGGAAGAAGCAAACTCAATTATCATGCGCATAAATGACCTTGTGGCTGAGCAGGCCAACAACGAGAGCAACCTCAACCAGGAGCTTCGCGTGCTGTTCTTGGAGACTGTACGCGCGATGGTGGCGACGCTGGAAGCGCGCGATGAGCACACGCAGAACCACTCACTTCGCGTCGCTTACTGGTCGGTGATGCTGGGCAGGGCTCTCGGCCTGGATGAGGATGAGCTTGAGGTGATGGAGCGTGCGGCGCTGCTGCACGATATCGGCAAGCTAAGCGTTCCCGACAGCATCTTGCTAAAGCCGGGGCGGCTCACGCAGGATGAATTTGAAGTCGTGAAGAAGCATCCATCGCGCGGCGAAGAGATTGCGCGCTCAATCAAGCTGCTCAACCCGACCTACCCCGTCATCCGCCACCACCACGAGCGCCCCGACGGCACGGGATACCCCGACGGGCTTACCGATCTGCCGCTGATGGTGAAGATAATCGCGGTTGTGGACTGCTTTGACGCGATGACCAGCGACCGCCCCTACCGCGAGGCGATGGACTACCGCACCGCGCGTGCGACGATGCAGGAAGTCGCAGGCAAGCAGCTTGACCCCAAAGTCGTGGACAAGCTCTTTGAGATACTTGAAACGACCCCTGAAGGGTACAAGACGCTGATGCACATTACAGGCGTGCCGCCGGTTGAGTTCAAAGGCGGCGGCGATACGCAGCTAAACGAAGGCAATGGGAGGCTTGCTTATCAGCAAGAATCCTAACAATCCGATTGAGATGCTTAGCACGCCCGATGTCGTACTGCTGGGCGTCACGCGCCCGGCCGAGGGCGGGACGCCCCAAGAGCACATTGAGCGCGCCGCCCGCGAATGCTACCAGTCGCACGATAAAATGACGCCGGAAAGCAACCTGCGCTTCCTGCGCGGCATCCTCCTGCGTGGGCACGAAAGCGTCCTTGAACACGCCTCGGCGACCTTCCGCGTGCACGGCGGCAGCCGCGCCTTCACGCATGAGATGGTGCGCCACCGGCTGCTATCGTTTTCGCAGCAAAGCCAGCGCTACGTCAGCGAGACCAACTACCGCGCCATCCTCCCGCCTGCCATCGCCGCCAACCCCGATGCGATGGGCATATTCTCCGAGCACCTTGAGCAGACGCGCGAGGCATACCGCAAGCTCAAGGAGCTGGGGCTGAAGAACGAGGACGCGCGCTTTGTGCTGCCCAACGCCGTGGAAAGCGGCATCGTCATCAGCGGCAACTTCCGCGAATGGCGGCACGTCTTCCGCATGCGCTGCGCCGCGCCCGCGCAGTGGGAGATACGGCGCATCTGCGGGCTTATGCTAAAGCTGTTGCAGGCGGAAGCGCCCGTGGTTTTCGGCGACTTCGTGCTTGACGAAAAGACATGGATTGCGGCGCACATCAGCGACACCATCGGCTGCCGCGACGCGCAAGACACGGTCACCGCCGCGCTGGTGAAGCTCAAAGATAAGGGCGACCCGCCGGAAAAGATGCTCAAGGGGCTTGGCAACGACGCGCTCTATCGCGCGCTGTCACACGTTGTGCGCTGCCTCAACCCCGACTGCCGCTCCACCCGCGCCCTCTGCGGCGACTGGAAGTAACTACAGGATATACTGCGCGACGTCCTTCTCGGCGATGATGCTGCCGATGCGGTCCTCAACGAACTGGCGGTCGACCTTGACGACCATCGGCTCGGGGTAAGGCGCGCCGAAGGACACTTCCTCCAGCACCTTCTCCATCATCGTGTAGAGCCTGCGCGCGCCGATGTCCTCCAGCATCCTATTCGCCTTCTCGGCGAGCTGCGCCATCGCGCGGATGCCGGTGTTGGTGAACTTCACCGCCACGCCGTCGGTCGCGAGCAGTTCCTGATACTGGCGCGTCAGGGCGTTTTGCGGCTCGGTGAGGATGCGCTCAAATTCGCCCGCATTGAGCGAGCTGAACTCCACGCGCAGCGGGAAGCGCCCCTGGAATTCGGGGATGAGGTCGCTTGGCTTGGTGACGCTGAACGCGCCCGCGGCGATGAACAGCACGTGGTTGGTCTTCACCGGCCCGTATTTCGTCACGACGGTCGTGCCCTCCACGAGCGGCAGCAAGTCGCGCTGCACCCCGCCGCGCGAGACGTCTGGCCCCGCGCCCTTGGTTTCGGTCATGGCGATTTTGTCTATTTCGTCAATGAAGACGATGCCGCTTTGCTCCACGCGCTCCAGCGCCTCGCGCACGACCTTGTCCTGGTCAATTTCCTTGTCCACTTCCTCTTCCACGAATATGGCGCGCGCCTCGGAGATGGTCACTTCCTTTTCCTTGTGCTGCTTCGGGCTGTTGTCGCCGAACATCTCCTGCAGGTTCATCCCCAGCTCCTCAAGGCCCTGCGAGCTGAACACCTGCATGAACTTGGGCTGGTTCTCAGGCACGGTTATGCGTATCTTCTCGTTGTCCATCGCGCCGGACATGATGCGCTCATGGAGCTTCGTGCGCACGCGGGCGGCCTGCTCGCTGCGCTCGCGCTGGCGCTCGGCGTCCTCGGCGTCGGCGGGCGCTTTATGGCGCGCAGGCGCGGGCTGCATCAGGTCGACGATGCGCCATGCTGCGGAGTCCATGAGCTTCGTGGACAGCTCGCCCATTTTCTCCAGGCGCACTGTGCGCACGGAGGCTTCGGCAAGCTCGCGCACGATGCTGTCCACGTCACGGCCGACGTAGCCAACCTCGGTGAACTTCGTCGCCTCGACCTTGATAAACGGCGCGCGGATGAGCTTCGCCAGGCGGCGCGCGATTTCGGTCTTGCCCACGCCGGTCGGGCCAATCATCAGGATGTTCTTGGGGATTATCTCGTCGCGCATCCCCTCGGACACGCGCGAGCGGCGGTAGCGGTTGCGGATGGCGACGGCGACGGCGCGCTTCGCCTTGTCCTGGCCGATGATGTAGCGGTCCAGCTCGGCGACGATTTCCGCCGGGGTCAGTTCGCGCGAATGGCGCGCATCAGCTTCGGTGCCCACGATTTTCATCGTGGGTGAGTCTAGCATAGGGACGGGTAGTGAGGAGCGGGTAGCGGGTAGTGTGGAAGAGGTAGGACGTAGAATGTTGAACGTAGAAGGGCTCAGATAGGTAGGTCGTAGTTGTACTATTCGGAGACATATGTTACATCGGGGTTAGCTTGAAAGTATTGTATACGGTAGGGGGTTGGGGAGTGATGGTTGATTGCGGAATGGGGCCGGACAAGGTTGTAATAGGAGCCAAAGCAGGCTAATTCGTCCCTCCTGTGAGCGCTGTCGTGGAAACGCACGACGCGAAGCAGCTCCCTTCCGACCGTGCCGAAGAAGCGCTCCACCTTGCCGTTGGTGCGCGGGTGGTAAGGCTTGGTCAGGCGGTGCTCAACGCCGTTTCGCTCCAGCAGGTTTTGGAAAGGCGTGCGCCGGTCTGGGTGGGCGCTTAGCCGCATAGTGAAAGCCCACGCATTGTCGGTCATGACGCCGCAAAGTCTGTAGGGAATTGTGTCTATCAGCCATTCCAGAAATTCGGAACTGGAGGCGCTATCAGCCCGGGGAAACACCTGCAAGAACACTTCGCGGCTGTATCCGTCCAGCGCGGCGAAAAGGAACTCAGGCCGCATCCCAGCTCGCAACGGCACCAACTCCTTGGAGTTTATGTGCACGAGCTCGCCGGGAAAGGCCATCTCGTAACGCGGGTATTTCTTGCGCGGCACCTGTATCTTCGATATGCCGTGCTCGCGCAGGATACGGTGAACCGTGCTTCCCGCCAGGCCAACTCTCGACCCTATTCTCGCAGCGCCCCAGGCCCTGTCCTGCCTGAGTTTCAAGACGGCATCTTCCTTCTCGCGGCACGCCTGCACTGGGCTGCTCGCAGGCCGCCGGGAAATCTCCTTCAGTCCCGGTTCACCGCCCTCGCGGTAGCGGGATACCCAACGCCATATGCTCTGCCTGCTAACGCCAAACAGGCTTGCGGCTTGAGCGATCCCAACTCCTTCCTCTGTTATCGCGCGCACTGCCGCCATACGCAGATCCGTGCTGCCAGATATGCCTCGTTGTCCCATCGAATAACACCTCCTAGTGCCTCCTCGATGTTACAACTGTCTCCGAACAGAACACGTAGTTCGTAGATGGGAAAGAAATGAGGAGTAGGTCGGGCTGACTAGCCCGGCTCTGAACTGAAGGGCGGGGGTTTATCCCCCGCCGTGGTCAGCCTCGCAGATAATCCCATACGGCGGGGCGTAAAGCCCCGCCCTACAGCAGATTCCAGATTCTAGGGCCGGGCTTAGGTCGTCTTACGAGAACGACTGTCTGCGACCTTAATTGCCTTAACAATGAAAGGGGCTAGCTTATCGCGTTTATATTCTGCTGTGCGTAACTCAAGCGGCAAGTCACGATAGCTTGAAGCAAAATACCGAGGTTTCCATCGCGGTATGGCGATGTAAGTCACGCAGGTCATGCCTTCACTTAGCGACTCGAGAACAACATAATACCTTGCTCTCATTCTTCGCGTATGAGGCCGTGGGGCGTAGATAAACTTGGTCTTGCTCAATTTCAGCCACCGATTGTTAGGAGATAAGTCAAACCGTCTGGTTCGTAGTGCAATCTCCTTCTGAACATCTGCCGCTGAGGCTTGAGTCTTGAGGGTTAGCCATCTTACGCTCCATAAACTTCGGTTAGGAACTGCGAGAAGACGCAGCCATAACCATTGCACGATGAAACACAAGGGCAGAACTACTGAGAGTCATTGAGGCCAGCGCGAGTGCCACCATCAATATGAATCCAATTAGCGTTACCGCGCTATAACTAGCTTTAGCCGATGAATTGATGGCCCAAGCAAATAGTGCTAGTAAGGTCCAGACAGGGACGAAAGATGCGCTAAAGAGCGCGCGCAGCGTAGTAGAGAGAGAGTTGATGCATGCACCTTCAACGCTAACCGGTTCGTATTTCATCTATTAGAACCTCCTCCGTTCACGGCCCCGCTACCTCGGCGTCAACGCCGACGCCGAGCTCGACGAGGGGGAGGGGGGTGGTTTCGTCGGTGCCGCGCTGCTTCCACATCTTGTTGTTGGCGGCGAAGGCGAGTTCGGGCGGGTAGGTGTCGTTGCCGCCGGTGTCAATGAACAGCCCGATGTTTAGAAAATAGTCGCGCAGGCCGCCACGGCTGCCGATGTTGGCGCGGCCAAGCGTCGTGCCCGGGGCGACCTTGTAAGCGTCGTCGCCGCGCATGTCCCAGAAGATGCCGATGCCGTTGGCGTTGCCGCCGCCCAGCGAAAGGTTCGGCGCTTCGTAAACATCGTTGCCCGCGCGGTCAACGAGGAAGCCCAGCGAGAAGTCGTGCCCCGCGCCTATCGCCATGTTCATGTCGGCGAAGTAATGGTCGTCGCCCGCGGCATCGTCCAGCACGCCCAGCGCGAAGTGCGCCGCCGACGCCTGCACGTACCAATGCCCGTGGTAGTCGTCGTTGCCTGCGGCGTCGGCGAGGATGCCCGTGCCGTACCAGTAGCCCACGCCCTGGCCGAAGACGGCGCAGGAATAGGCGTCGTTGCCCGCGGCGTCAAAGAGCATGCCCACGCCGCCTGCCCACGAATGGCCGGTCGTGTAATCGCCGCGCCTGCCAAAGCCGCAGCCTTGAGCCAGCGAAGAGTTGTGGTCCTTGCTTTGCGCGGAGGGGTAGCGGATGTCGGTGTCGTTGGCGGTGTATTTGTCGTCACCCGCGAGGTCAGCGAGCAGCCCCGCGCCCATCGTGTAGCCGTAGCCCTGCGAAAGCGTGTAGCAGTCGTAAATGTCGTTGCCTGAAGCATCGGCGAGCACGCCTGTGCCGAATACGCCCGCGCCTTCGCTGTTAGTCACTGCCAAGTAAGTGTCGTTGCCGCCTTCATCTAGCAGGACGCCGGTGCCGAAGACGCCGCAGCCCATCGCGAAGTCCTGCGCGGCGTAGGTGTCGTCGCCCGCGCAGTCTATGAGCATGCCGTAGCCGAAGACGCCTGCGCCGAAGCACGGCTCTTTGGGGGTTTCGCAGGTGTAGGCGTCGTTGCCCGCAAGGTCAAGCAGCACGCTTGCGGGGTTGCCAAAGCCGTAGCTCACGCCTCCCCCCTGGTAGGCGTCGTCGCCGCCACTGTCAATGATGAGCAGGTAGGGCAGCGAGCCGCCGTAGGTATTTACCGCATTGCCGTTCAGCGCGACCATGCCCCAGGGAGTATCAAAGGTGAACTCGTAATCAGCGACGGGCTGCGCCGCTTTGAGCATGTTGTGAACCTTCTCGGTGACGAGCGCCAGCAGCGTCGCGCCTGTGTTGAGATAGCCCCAATCCACGTCGTCCATCAGATATTCGCTGAGGCTTGATAGCTGCACATCGCGCTTGATGGCCGCAGTTCCCTGCACCGTGTCGCTTTCCTCGGTCATCCACTTGAGCAGTTCGCGCGCGGGGTCGTCAAGCTGCGCCATTTGCAGCTTCGTGCGCACGGGGTCAAACGCCGCGTCGTGGTATGCAAGCACGTCGGGCAGCGCGTAGAAGTAAAGCGCGGCTGCGTCTGAGATTTCCTTGGGCAACACTGCCGCGCGCTCGGTAAGGTATGTCTCCTCGCTGGCATCCATCGTCTTGCCCTCGGCGGCGTAACACGCCTTGATGGCATCAACCAGGTGGTTGCTTATCGCCGTGTCGGCGAGCTTAGTCGTGTAAGGCTCCATGACATCGCCCGTGAGCCCCAGCCGCACCGCGCCGTTAAGCCGAACCTGCGCCGCTTGCACGAGCTTGGACAGGCTGCCTTCTTTCGCGGCTGTGAACGCGCCGTCGCGGATAACGGGCGTGAAGGCGGGTATCTTCCACGGGTCGGCGATGAGCGTGTCAAAGAAGCGCAGGCGGTAGCGGTCGCCGCTATAGAAGTCGCGGTCGCTCAGGTCAAAGGTGCAGCCTTCCATCGTAAGGCCGACTTGGGCGAGCGCCTGACGGATAGCAGGCGCGGCGGCGCCTGTCAGGTCATCGTTGCGCGATGCCTGTGCGGGCGCGCAGACGGCGGTGATGGCGAGGATGATAAAGGCTAAGGCGATTTTACGCAGCATATTGAATCCCTCCTGTGCGGGGAGATTTTACCACTGAGCAACTTTAGCGCGTCAGTTTCTTTACTAGCGCGTAAAGCTCGTCAGCCTCTTTCGGGTCGGCTACCGCTGAAATGACCGCAGCTGCCGCCGCGCCGGCTTTGATGACCGACGCAAAGTTGCCGGCGGTTATCCCGCCGATGGCGATGACAGGCGCATCAATGGCTTTGGCGATGTTGCGCACGGCCTCAAGCCCGGCGATGCGAACGCGCGATTTGCTGTCGGTGGGGAACACAGCGCCGACGCCGATGTAATCCGCGCCGGCCTCAACCGCACGCAGGGCGGTATCGGCAGTGCGCGCGCTGTAGCCCACGAGCAGGTCGCCGCGAAGCGTGGATAGCTTCGCCAGCGGGATGTCCTGCGGGCCGACATGGACGCCGAAGGCGTTTGCCGCACGCGCGACGTCCACGCGGTCGTTGACTATAACCAGCGCATCGGGAAAGCGTGCCGCCACCGACTGCGCCGCCTTGAGCAGCACAGCAGCGGGCATGTTCTTGTAGCGGACTTGTATCACCCGCCCGCCCGCACGGTAGTAGCGCGAAGCAAGCTGCATGGGGGATTGAATCTTAGTGTTCAGCTCGTCAATCACCAAGTTGAGTGGAAAGCGAGACAGCGCATCGCGCAGCTCGCGGACGCGGAATTGCGCGGTGAGGTGCGCCTGCGCGCTCGCTTCCAGCGCGTAAAGCGCAAAGCGGATTTTCTTGTATTGCTGCGAGTAAGCGCGCAGGTTCAGAACCTTGCTTATTTCTTCAAGCGTCCTCGCGGCTTCCTGGGCGCGCTTTAAGTTGGCGCTTAGCAGCGCTGACTCGCCGGTGCGCGACATTTCCTGCGCGCTCTCCGTTTCCTTGCCGGGGTCAAGCTCAAGGCGCCGGGCGCGGATAAGCTCCCTGCCCAGCTGCTCCCGCAATTCCTTCTCCAGCTTCCCCGAAACGAGGCGCAAGCCCTTCGCGCGGGCATAGAGCTTTACTGAGCCGGGCGAATAGCGGATGACGTCTTCGGCGACGCGAATGCCCTCGCGCAGCCGGTTTAGGTTGGCTTCAAGAATTTGCAGCGCGCGTGTCTTCTCCACGGGATGATTTTAGCATTACCGGGGCTGCGCCTTGAACTCCCGCAGCCAAATGCGCCGGGACAGCTCAGCCTGGCGCTCCAGCATTTTGCGCCCGTGAATTACTTCGCAGCCCGCAAGCTTCGCCAGGAACAGCAGCTTCGTCTCCATCGGGTCGCACGCGAGATCAAAAACCGTCTTGAACAGCCGCATAAAGCGCGGGTGGTCTCCCAGCGATTCATCCGCATTCGGGAAGAGCCCAACCGGCGTCGCGTTCACAAGCAGGTCAAAGTGGCGCGGACCCTTGTCAAACTCCACTTCGTTGAAGATGTGGTTGGTGTTTACACCTTGCTCTTCCATCAGCTCGTCTGCGCAGTGGGCGTCCAGCCGGCTTTGGTCCAGGAACACTTGCTCCTTCTCCGCCCAGTTGAAGAAGTCGGCGAGGTGCGCCAGTTTCACCGTGCGCACGCGCTTGTTCGCCAGCCCGGCGATGCGGTGAATCAGCTCAAGGTTGCGGTCGCTGCGGTGGACGACGACCAGCCTCTCGCATCCGGCATGCGCTAGGGCGTGCAGGACCGCGAGCGCGGCGCCGCCGGAGCCGAAGATAAGCGCGCGCTTTACGGGCGCCTTCACCACCGCGTTCAGGGCGTCGGCGAAGCCCCGCACATCGGTGTTGTGGCCCACGAGCTTGCCGTCGGCGTTCCGCGTAATCGTGTTTATCGTCTCAAGCGCAGCTGCATCGCCTTCAAGCTTGTCCATGAAAAGCGCCGCCGTTTGCTTGTAGGGAAGCGTCACGTTCGCGCCGAGGAAATCCTCTTCGGCGAGCATCGCGCGCAGCGAATCGCTGAAGGTGCCGGGGGGGATTTCGCGCTCGGCGTAGGTGAGGGGGAGCTTTTGCCTCACGAACTGGGAATTGTGTATCTGCGGCGAGAGCGAATGCCCCAGGGGATAGCCAATCAGATACAGCTTGTTGCGCACGCGCGCAATTATGGCACTAGCGGGCAACCGGGGCAAGGGTTTGCCTGCTATAATCCCGCGCGTGGGCAAAGTCAAACAGCCCGAGATTACTGCCGGCGGGAAGCGCTACCTGCGCATCCCCGTGAAAACGCACATCCTCACCGAGAAAGACAACCCGATTGAGACGATTCGCAAGTATGCCCTGCCCCTTTCGCAGGAAGGCGACATCCTCTTTCTTGCCGAAACGGGCCTGGCCATTATGCAGGGGCGCGCACGCCCGATGTCAGGCATCCACGTCACCCCGCTTGCGCGCTTTCTTTGCCGCTTCGTCACCAAGAGCAAGTATGGCGTGGGCCTGCGCAGCCCATACGCGATGCAGGTCGCGATTGAGGAAGTTGGCGCGGTGAGAGTATTGATGGGGACGGTCGCGGCGGCGTGGGGCAAGCTTGTGCTGCACCGCACAGGCGATTTCTACAACGTCGCTGGGCTCGCCACGAAGATGATTGACGCGGAGCACACGATGGCCATTGAGCAGTTTTACGACTGCGTCATCCCCGGGCCGGTGCGCATCCCCGAAACCTGCCGCGCCATCAAGGACGCAGTCGGCCTTGACGCCTGCGTCGTTGATATAAACGACATTTTCCCACCCTGGATAATCGGCGGGAGCATGGACAAAGCGAGCTTCCCCGAGATTGCTGCCTCGCTCTCAGACAACCCACTGGGCCAGGGAGACGAGTGCACGCCGATGGGGCTTTTGCGGCGGCTTGATTAGCGCCGCAGGCGCCTACAAACGCATCTTCATTATTCACAGACGGGCGCTTCTGTTGTGTTATCATTCCCAAGCGCTTAGCTAACTGATATGCATACCAGCCTTTCACTCGTAATTGCGTCTGCAGCCCTGTATCTCGCCGCTGCATTCTTCTACTTCGCCGCGCTCGCTTCGCAAAAAGTGCGCAAGATGTCAGGTGTGGGAAGCATCTTGCTCCTGCTTGGAGTCCTCATCCAGCTTTACTGGTTCGTCGCGCGCACGGTGGAATACTGGCTGCAGTATCAGGGATTTGTTTTGCCCGCGGTAAGCGCGTTTGAAGCCATCTCACTGATGGCGTTCCTCATCGCTGCAGTTTACCTCGCCATTGAGCACACTTCCAAGTCACGGGCATACGGCGGCTTCGTCCTCCTCGTGCCGGTCGCGGCGATGGCGTATTTGTTGCTGGTCATCTCGTCGCAAGCCGGGCCGAGAGACCTTCCGCCCGCACTGAAAAGCTACTGGCTTCCTTCGCATATCGGGGCGCTCATCCTCGCATATGCTGTCTTCTCTATAGCATTCATTATCGCCGTCTATTACCTATTCCGCGTCTTCCGCGCAGGCGCGTCGCCAAGCTGCGACGAAGCCACTGCGCTAGCACGCATTGACAGCCTGGTTTACACGCTGACTCTCGCAGGCTACCCGTTCCTCACGCTTGGGCTGTTCCTTGGCGCGGTATGGGCGAACGAAGCCTGGGGGACGTATTGGGCGTGGGACCCGAAGGAGACATGGGCGCTTGCGACGTGGATTTTCTACACGATGTATTTCCACGCGCGCCTGACGCTACACTGGCGTGGCACGCTCACGCAAGCGCTGAACATCAGCGCATACGCAGTGCTGCTAACGACGTTCATCGGCGTTGACCTCATCGCGTCCGTCTTCGGCATTGACAGCGTCCACGCCTACGCAACGACGAAGGGCGGGCTTGTAGGCATCATCGCGCTGTTCGCATTCGTTACCGCGCCGCTTGTGTATGCGCTGTGGCCGCGGGTGAAGCGTAAAGGGCAGACAGCGCCTGAGCCTGCAGAGCAGAAACACGAGCCGGGATTGTGGGAACTAATTGTAGGGCTCCTCAACTCCATCCCTGCGGCAGTCACGATGCTCGTCGTTTTTGGTATCCTTTGTATTATCGGCACGCTCATCCCGCAGCGCATACTCGGCGCTCAGGACACGCGGTTCATCGCCAAATTCGGCGCAGGCGGGTTCAAGGCGCTGGAAGCAATCGGCCTGACCGATATCTTCCGAACCTGGTATTTTGATCTCGTTTTCTTCTGGCTGGCTGTGGCGGCGCTGGTCTGCACAATTGCGCGCCTGAGAGGGATGAAGGCAGATTTGCGCTCGCGCCCGGTGGTTGAGACCGCAGCATCAATCCTTGGCTCTGCCGGTGCCAAGCGCATTAGCGCAAGTGAAGTGAAGCTTGGCTTTGACGAGTTCATTGCGAAGATGCGCGCGCGTAGATACAGCGTGTTCACGCTGGCAGCCGGCGAGGGCAAGGTCATCCAGGCCGACCGCTGGGCGCTGCGCAGGCTCATGCCCGTGGTATTCCACGCAGCAATAATTACGATATTCATCGGTGGAGCCATCGGGCGGATCTGGGGTTTCACGGGCACCATCGCCGTCCCGAAGGGCCAAACCGCAGTGGCTACCGTTCAACCAACGCAGGGCAAGGCGGGATTGAACGAGAAGCTGGCATCGCTTGCCAAGCCTCAGGAATACAACTTGTCTCTCCGCGATTTCAGCATTGAATACAACAAGCGCGACGTTCCGCTGGAGACTTATGCAGAAGTTAAGGGCGGCGAAGCCATCGCCGAATTTGAAAGCTACGAGATTTGCCACTACATATCCGACCTTGCTGTTACACACGGCGGAGACGAAGCGCACGGGAAGGTCGTCGTGAACCATCCATTAAGCGCAGGCGCTGCGATGTTCTACCAAACAAGCTACTTCCAGAGCGGTAACATAATACTGAGCTTTGACGGCAAAGAGAGCGCCTATCCTGTGCGCCCTGGATATGCTTATCAGGTCGGCTCGGACGGGTCGTTTTGGGAGGCTGGCCAGAACTTTGACCCAAATGGCAGCGAGATAATCGGCCATCCCGAGCCAATTGGCGGGACGTTCCCCGTGAAGGCAGGCCCATTGTTTACTGACGGCAAGCAGGCCGGCATGCTCGGCCCGATCGGTCTGTTCCGGCTATACTCGGCTAACGGGATGTTTTTGCGGTGCCTTTTACTTACGCCCGATAAGCCGCTTGAGCTCACTGTTCCAGGGCACAAAGTCTTGGTGCGCATGAGCGAAGAGACCGACGACGTTTCGGTATTCCAATACAAGCAGGACCCGGGCGTCTGGCTCGTATTCATGGGCTGGATGGTCTTGATTGCCGCGCTGTTCATCACTGCGTTTTCCACCTTCGTGCGCATTGAAGCTTACTGGGGCGAAGACGGAGTCGTGGTGCGCGCGCGCACCCGCGGACCGCGCCCTGCCGAGGCGTTCGCCAAAGCGCTGGAGAAAATGCTGGCAGGCGTGAAATGATGATGATGGAGATGGAGATGGCGGGTGTCAAGTATTCAGTCTGCATTGAGGACGTTGAGCGCGAGATGCGCAGTATCCTCTACGAGGCCGACCCGCTCGTTCACGAATATATCGCGCTGGTCGCGCAGGGAGTCGGCAAGCGCCTGCGCCCGTTGCTGCTCATCATGTTCGCAGACCTTTTCGGCACACCCAAGCCAGGCAATGTAACAGTGAGCGCCGCATGCTGCGAGCTTTTGCACACGGTTTCACTCATTCACGACGATGTTATCGACTCCGCAGAGACCAGGCGCGGGCTGGCGACGCTCAACAACCGGTTTGGGAACGAGGCCGCTGTCATCGTCGGCGATTACATCCTCGCACAGTCTTTCCTGCGGCTTGCGCAGCTTAGGGACTTCACCATCCTTGAGCTGACCATCAACGCCAGCAAGAAGCTTGGGCTCGGGGTCATTGAGGAAATACGCGCGCGCGACAAGCTCAGCCTCTCGGCGGAGAAGTATTTTGAAATGATCGGGCTGAAGACCGGCGCATTGTTTGCGCTGGTTTGCGAAGGAGGCGCATATCTCGGCTGCGCAGACGATGCAGGCATGGCCAGCGCGCGGGAATTCGGGCGCAACCTCGGACTTGCGTTCCAGGTCGTTGACGACTTGCTTGATTTGACGCAATCCTCCGCCGATGCAGATAAACCGACGTTCAGCGATTTACGCGAAGGGCGCATAACTCTGCCCGTGATATACGCATACGAGACAGACGAAGCAAAGACGGCAGCTCTTATAGCCGAATACAAGGTTGCCTATCGTGAGTCGAGAGCGAAGGCGATACGAGGTTGGCTCGTTGAGTCAGGCGCGCTGAAACGGGCGTTGGAAGATGCAGACGGGCTGCTGGCATGCGCGCGTACCGAGCTTGAGCGCGCCACGAGCTTGGGCGCTCATCCCGATAAGGCGGCGGGCATACTTGAGCTTACAAACCAGGTGCTGGCGCGCGTTCCGGCGTGGGCCAGGGAGAGCAGCTGAGGCTTGTGATGAATGCAGGCGACCACCCACGCGCTATCGCGCTCGGCATCCTCTCGAAGCTTGACCCTTCATCCTACGAGTATGAGAACAAGCGCAGGCCGTCGCACGAAGTTGAGGAGCGCGCATATGACACGCTTCCGGCGGCGATGAACCTGCTGCTTACCGTGGCAAGGAACATCACCGTCCTTGACCGCGTAATCCTTTCGTTTCTCCGCGAGCGAAACCTTGTGCACCTCACGCCGCGCGTGCGCAACGGGCTACGGCTGGGCGCGGCGGAAATCCTTTTCACGCAAACGCCAAATTACGCCGCAGTCTCTGAATGGGTCACGGCGCTTAAGCCCGACGGCAAACGCTTTGCCGCACTCGCAAATGCAGTATTGCGCAAGGTGGCGGAGGCCGCCCAAGGCGCGGGTGAAATAAGCAGCCCAGATGATGCCCTTCGCTCGCTGAACACGCCAAGCTCGCTGACACGGTGCGCGCAGGAGCTGGCGAAGGGCGAAGGTGAGTGGCTGGAAGCGATGGCAGAGCTGCCGCCGGATGCGCTATCAAAGATATCATCGCACCCATACTGGCTTGTTGACGACTGGTATAAGCGCTTTAGCAACAAGCTCATCGGGATACTTTCGGCGTCGCAGCGCCCGCACCGGCAAGCCATCCGCTGGGATGCGCAGATACGCGGCGGGATGGAGCAGGTTGAAGCTGAGCTTGCTTCGCAGATAAAGGAGCTTGCGGAAGCAGTTGAGTTTCGCGGCAGGGAATATAGCCTTGTGCCGCCGGGCGAATCCACGCTCGTGCGCTGCGCCTTTGAAGCAGGCATCATCTCTCTGCAAGGCGTTGCATCCCAGGCGGTCATAAACGAATCCCCGCCGCCGGAAGCTGGCTTAGTGCTGGACGCCTGCGCCGGTTCGGGCATCAAGGCGACGCAGCTTGCGCTGATGATGGGTGGGGCGAAGCGGCTCGTCGCCTGCGACATCTTCAAGGCGAAGCTGGAGGAACTGGTCGCTAACTTTGAGCGCCTGAAGATGCCTCCGCCACAGTCATTCGCCTTTGACCTGACTAAGAGCGAGGATGTATCCGAGCTTCGCAGCGCCTTCTCGCAGGGCTTCCAGCGCATCTACATTGACGCGCCGTGCTCCGGCACCGGCACGCTGGGGCGGCTGCCATTCAAGCGGTTTCGGGTGAAGCCATCAGATATAGCCGCCCTTGCAGAGACGCAAAACAGCCTCATTGCCTCATGCGCAGGGCTGCTCGCGCCGGGAGGCGACATCGTCTACATTACCTGCAGCATGCTTGCCGGGGAGAACGAGGATGTGGTGGCGAACAGCGGGCTTAAGGCTGTGGGAACGCCTCTGGCCATCCTGCCTGAGGCGGGCTACCTTGAGGGCATGTTCGCAGTCAGGATGATGCAGCATTAGGCTTCTCAGTTATTGCGAATGCGCTTTTGGAATGGTAAAATGCGCCGATTGCTGATTCCCCTTAACAAGCACAAGTGATATGGCTGACGCAACAACAAAAGAAAACCTCATTATTTTCAAGAAACGGCTCTCGGAAAACACCGTCCGCATTGAAGTCACCGCCCCGCTAATCGCCAAGAAGGCGCTGCCGGGGCAGTTCGTTATCCTGCGCGTGCATGCGCGCGGCGAGCGAATTCCCCTGACCATCGCGGACAGCAACCCCGGGAAAGAAACCATCACCCTCATCTTCCAGGAAGTCGGCAAGAGCACGCTCATGCTTGGTTGCCTAAATGAGGGCGATTGCCTGCACGACCTGGTAGGCCCACTAGGACACGCCACGCCGATTGAGAACTACGGCACGGCGGTTGTCGTCGCGGGCGGGCTGGGCACCGCGGAGATGTACCCCATCGCGCGGGCGCTGCGGGCGGCTGGCAACCATGTCATCACCATCGTCGGCGCGCGCAGGGAAGACCTGCTGGTGCTGCTTGAAGAGATGGCCAGCGTTTCCGACGAGCTTATCATAACGACTGATGATGGCAGCAAGGGGCGCAAGGGCGTGGTCACCGAGCCGCTGAAGGAATTGGTCGCAGCGGGACGCGCCAACTTCGTCATCACCTGCGGGCCGGTCATTATGATGAAATTTGTCGCAGAGACCACGCGCGAAGCGGGCATACTAACCATGGCGTCCTTGAACCCGATTATGGTGGACGGGACTGGCATGTGCGGAGTGTGCCGCGTAACCGTGGGCGGGAAGACGCGATACGCATGCGTTGACGGCCCTGATTTCAACGCGCATGAAGTGGACTTTGCGGAGCTGATGCTGCGCCAGAAGACATACTGCCCGCAGGAAAAGCACGCGATGGAGCTCTGGTACGCAGAGCGCGAACATGAATGTAAGGCAATCCCCCCCAAGAGCTGATACAGGCTGGTGGCGAACATATGAGCAGCAACCCTGATAACACTAACGCCGAGACAACCAAGAAGGTCGCAGTATCCAACGCCGATAAAGTCGGCCCGGATGGCCTTACCAACCGCGAGCGCCTGAAGATCAAGCGGCACGACATGCCTGAGCAGCCGCCGTCCGAGCGCATCCGCAACTTCAACTCGGTCGTGCTTGGCTACACGCCGGAAATCGCATATGTTGAGGCGCAGCGGTGCCTAGACTGCCCGGTGCCCAAGTGCATTGACGGATGCCCGGCTGAGATTGACATCCCCGGCTTCATCAAAGAGATACTCAAGGGCAACCTTGAAGAGTCATACCGCATCCTCAAAGTTTCCAATGCCTTGCCCGCTGTCTGCGGCCGCGTCTGCCCGCAGGAAGCGCAGTGCGAAAAGACCTGCCTGCTCGCGAAGAAAGGCCCGGTCGCCATCGGCCGCCTGGAGCAATTTGTCGCCGAATATATACTTGACCAGCACCTCAAGAACCCGCCGCCGGTTGAGCGCATGACCCCGACTAAGGAAAAGGTCGCCGTGGTCGGCGCAGGCCCCGCCGGCATCACCGCCGCGATGGACCTCATGCGCATGGGCTATGACGTGACCATCTTTGAGGCGCTGCATAAGCCGGGCGGAGTGCTGAACTATGGCATCCCGCCGTTCCGCCTCCCGCGCCGCATCCTGAACGCCGAGTTGGACAGCATCGGCCAGATGGGCGTGCCCGTTTACGTCAACCGCGTTTTCGGCAAGACCATCACCTACGAAGAGCTAATGGAGGACGGCTACAAGGCCGTGTTCCTCGGCACCGGCGCTGGGCTTCCCTCGTTCATGGGCATCCCGGGCGAGAACGCCAACGGCGTGTATTCGTCCAATGAATATCTCACGCGCGTGAACCTCATGGAGGCGTGGGACTTCCCCAACGCCGACACGCCAGTTTACGTCGGCAAGACGGTCGTAACAGTCGGCGCGGGCAACACGGCTATGGATTCCGCGCGCGTTTCGCTGCGCATGCCGGGCGTTGAGAAGAGCTACATCGTTTACCGCCGCTCGCGCGATGAGGCGCCGGCGCGCCATGAGGAGCTTGAGCACGCGGAACAGGAAGGCGTCATCTTCCAATTCCTCACACAGCCGGTTGAGGTCCTACGCGATGAGAACAACTGGGTCAAGGGGATGAAGTGCCTGCGCATGGAGCTTGGCGAGCCTGACGAAAGCGGCCGCCGCAGGCCCGTGCCCGTGCCCGACAGCGAGTTCGTGATTGACTGCCAGACCATCCTCGTCGCCATCGGCCAGCGCCCCAACCCCATCGCCATGAACAGCATCAAGGGCTTGGAGATTTCGCGGTGGGGAACCATCGTGGTCAACGAGCAGACGATGATGACCACCGTGCCGGGCGTATTCGCAGGAGGCGACGCCACCGTCGGCGCGTCCACCGTGATTATGGCCGTCGGCCAGGGCAAGATTGCCGCGCGGGCCATTGACACGTATCTTGCAGGGATGAGGAAGTAACAGATGGGAAGCGCGACCTCCAGGTCGCGCGCCATCCACTTGTGCCGACCTGGAGGTCAGCACTCCCTCTTTTGCACGAACAGTCCATTAATGGGTAGGCCGGGCTGATTAGCCCGGCTACTATATCTCGTTTAATACCCAACCGCCAGCGAGTACGATAATCACTCCGTCATCCAATCCATCCCCTTTCAATCCAAGTTGCTTTAGCGCAGGCACGTCATTGCCAATACCGCTACCGTCGGGTAGCCTGCAATCAAGTTCGTGCCCGCCAGGGACAGATGTTAGTATGTCGATGTAGCCTGCACCGACAGGCCCGAAAGCCATGAGGACATAGGCATCCGGTTTGCTGGCGCCGGGGCTGTAGAGCGCTTTGTAGAGAAACTGTCCTTGTAAGGCCACGGCAAAATGGTCATAGTAATCTGTCGACCGCTGCCACAGCGGATAGCCGAAGCTCGCTTGTGAAAACCGGTGGTCAGCCGCGACATTTCCCATCAGCGTGTAATCCTTGCCAAACCGAGAGGTCGCACTATCCGCCCCGTATGGGTCTTGGAACTCTTTTTGCAGCCACTCAATGTCGCCTGGTAAGCCATAGAGATAGCTTGTTCTAAGCGTCCATGGGAAGCAGGACCTAATGAACGAGAACGTTTGGCGGTTAAACGGATAGCCGTCATACATAGCCGCTGAGCGTGGATACGAATCCATATAACCCCCACGAACTAACGGGTCAATCGAATCGCCCGATGAGTTATCGCCGCCGATAAGATAAGGCGGATAGTGCCCTTCATTGTCGGCGGCATATCTTTCTAGATTGACCTGTATAGCGTGCAAATACTGCTTCGCAGTGCTGCCCCAATACTCAACTCGTGCTATGAAGTAGTTTTGTCCGAAAGAACAACCTGTAATGTAGGCAGACATGAATACAAGTAACGTCACCCATTTAGAAATGAACCTCCTGAGCATCACTGACTGAAGAAACCATGCTGACAATACGAGAATCACCATGAGGGCAGTAAATGCGCCCAGGTTTAAGGGATTTGCAGCCACAAACGAGTTGAAGTATGCAGCGACAATGAAGATAGTAAGCCCTTCCAGAAGCAGTATCGTTGACCGCAGGTTGTACCAGCCGGTCATCTTGAACCAGCTCAGTTCCTTGTCGGCATCCTTACCGCGCCCCAATTCATCCTTCCCCATGACTGAAGTATACCAGAGCTGGGCTGGTCAGCCCAGCCTACCCGTCTTGATACGGGCATTGAGCTTCTTGCTAGCTGCCTGCAAGCTCGTAGAGGAAGAGGACGTGGCCATCGGGGTCGCGGAAGCGGGCGGTCTTGTAATCGCCTTCATCAGTCTTTACATCAAACACGACGCCCTTAGCCTCAAGCTCCGCGACGGACGCCGCCAGGTCGTCCACTTTAAGGTAAGGCTGCGGCGCAACATTCTTTGCGCCGTCGCTGTGCAGCACGTTATACCCCTTGGGCAGGCCCCACAAGCCGATGGTGGCGCCGCCTTCGCCAAGCGCGTATTCGCCATATCTGTTTTCGGGGTATTCCTCGACGGGCTTGCAGCCAAGCTTGGATACATACCATTCGCGTGCAGCCGCCCAGTCCGAGACCGGCAGCACAATCATCGTCAGGCCAATAATCATGGGCGTCCTCCCGCGCACACACGTGCGCGCGCGCAGATTGTAGCATTGCGGGGCCGCCCGCCGCGCTTTACACGCCAGATAGCTTGGGGTTATAATCGCCGCTGCTCAACCTCGGCGAGGTAGCTCAGTTGGTAGAGCAGGGGACTGAAAATCCCCGTGTCGGCGGTTCAAGTCCGTCCCTCGCCACCACCCTTTTTGGCTGCTTTTTCCCGCCCCGAAATCGCGGCTTTTTATTAGCCCCGTGAGCGGCGCAAAGTGTTATAATCCGCGCCGCATGGAGCTTCAGCTCGTAATTATCGGGGTTGTGTTAGCCCTAATCTTTGACTTCGTAAACGGCATCAACGATGCTGCGAACTCCATCGCGACAATCGTCGCCACGCGGGTGCTGAAACCGCTGCAGGCCGTCGCCTGGGCAGCTTTTTGGAACTTTGCGGCGGTCACCATCATCCAGCTTAAAGTCGCCACCACGATCGGCAAGGGTGTTATTAACCCGGATTCGGTGACGACTGAAGTCATTTTGGCCGCGCTAATCGGAGCGATCGTCTGGGCCTGGGGCTGCACCCTGCTCGGCCTCCCCATCAGCGTGAGCCACGCGCTCGTGGGCGGGCTTCTGGGGGCTGGGCTGCTGTATGCGGGGGTTGACGCGGTCGCATGGAAGGGCATCACCAAAATCGGCATCTTTATCGTGCTTTCCCCTATCATCGGCACCGTCCTCGCCTTCATCTTCATGAGCGCAGTGACCTGGCTTTTCCGCCGCTCTGACCGCAGGAAGGTCAACGTGCTCTTCCGCCGCCTCCAGCTCGTCAGCGCGGCAGCGTTTAGCCTTGGGCACGGAACAGGTGACGCGCAGAAAACCATGGGCGTAATCGCAGTGCTTTTGCTCACTGCCGGCATCACGACCAACCCAAACGGCCCCTGGCTCAACCAGGCGAGCTTT
Organism: uncultured bacterium; assembly: GCA_963749125.1. Lineage (GTDB taxonomy): Bacteria > 4484-113 > 4484-113 > 4484-113 > 4484-113 > JBBIJQ01. The sequence continues at coordinate 29,264 of CAVVLL010000011.1, read as the reverse complement.
GACCATTCTGGCTTTGTGGCAAACTGGGTCGTACTCAGCGCATTCACCGCCATCTCGCTGGGCACGCTCCTTGGGGGCTGGAAGGTAATCAAGACGATGGGAGTAAGGCTGACCGAGCTCAGGCCCATAGACGGCTTTTGCGCGGAGACGGCTGCCGCAATCTCCATCCTCGGAACCGCCATGCTCGGCATACCTGTCTCAACGACGCACACCATCTCTGGCGCGATTACCGGAGTCGGTGCAATGAAGCGTATTACGGCGGTCAAATGGGGCATAATGGGCCGGATTGTCTGGGCTTGGATCCTAACCATCCCCGGCTCGGCGATAGTCGCCGCGCTGGTTTACAAGCTTATGGTGCTGCTTATGCACGCCTCATAAGGAGAACTTGATATGGGTTTTACATTCAGCCTTTTCCCTCGGGAAGGTAAGTTCTTTGATTTGCTCACCGAAGCGGCGAACAACGTCGCCAGGTCAACGTTGCTGCTGCAGGATGCGGTGTGCGACCCCTCGCGCTCGCCTGAATTGGCGACGGAGCTGAACCGCCTGGAGCACGAAGGCGATCGCGTGACGCGCGAAATTATCGGGCTGCTCAACATCTCGCTGGTGACGCCGATTGACCGCGAGGACATCACCGCGCTGGCGCAGGATATTGACCATATCATTGACGTCACCGAAGGGCTGATTGAGCGCATGGTGCTTTACAAAGTCACCGAAACGAACATGCACTTTAAGCTCCTGGCACAGCAGCTGTGTTCTGCGACAGTTGAGCTTGCGCTTGCGGTCTCGCTGCTCAACAAGCCCAAGAAGTACGAAGAGCTTTCGCACCACTGCGACCAAGTCATCTACTACGAGAAGCGCGCCGACCGCGTTTACCGCGAAGCCATCGCCGAGCTCTTTGAAAACGGGAAGGACTTCATACATGTCATCAAGTGGCGCGAGCTATACGGCATCATTGAGGACGCCGTTGACGCGACTGAGAACGTATGCGATATCCTCCAAAGTGTAGTCGTTAAGGGAAGCTAGCCGGCGAGGCAACTATAACCGCCGCCTGAGCGCTTGCGCACCACACGCTGCGCCCGCATATGATATATTCCTAGCCGCCCAACGCGCAGGCGTATTGAAAATGCGGGGGGCAAATGGGAGCCGACATTTATGTCTAGCACGAACGATGCATACAAGCGCTGGCGCGAGAAGACGCTGGAACCGCTGACGTCTAAGCACCCGGAGCGCAAGCCCGATTTCAAGTCAACCGGCGGTTACAGCTTCTCAGAGCTGGCCGGGCCCTGGTCGCTTGCTGACGACCCCGAGGCTTATTACGCAGCGCAGCTGAGCTTTCCCGGCGAATATCCATTCACGCGCGGCATCTTGCCGACGATGTTTCGCGGGAAGCTTTGGACGATGCGCCAGTATGCGGGCTTTCGCACTGCTGAAGAGACCAACCGCCGTTACCGTTACCTGCTCGATTCAGGACAGACGGGGCTTTCGGTCGCATTTGATTTGCCAACGCAGATGGGTTACGACAGCGACCACCCGCTTGCGCGCGGCGAGGTCGGCAAGGTCGGCGTGCCGATAGACACGATTGAGGACATGCGCACACTGTTCAACGGCATCCCGCTGGGGACTGTCACGACATCAATGACCTGCAACTCGTCGGCGGCAGTCCTGCTTGTATTCTACGCCGCGGTCGCCGAAGAGCAAGGCGCGGACTGGAAACAGCTCGGCGGCACAATCCAAAACGACATACTCAAGGAATACATGGCGCGCGGGACGTATATCTTCCCGCCCGCGCCGAGCCTCGCGCTTACGGTGGACACATTCCGCTTTTGCAGTGAGCGGCTGCCGAAATGGAACATGATCAGCATTTCCGGCTACCACATCCGCGAGGCGGGATGCACAGCCGTGCAGGAGATAGCATTCACGCTTGCCGACGCGATTGAATACTGCACGCAGGCGGTGCAGTCAGGCATGGACATCGACCGCTTTGCGTCGCGCCTGTCGTTTTTCTTCAACGCGCACAACAATTTGCTTGAAGAAGTGGCGAAGTTCCGCGCGGCGCGCAGGCTTTGGGCGCGCATCGTTAAGGAGCGCTTCGGCGCGAAAGACCCCAAGAGCATGCTCCTGCGCTTCCACACGCAGACCGCCGGCAGCACGCTTACCGCGCAGCAGCCGCTTAATAACATCGTGCGCGTTACATTACAGGCGCTTGCGGCGGTGCTCGGCGGCACGCAGTCGCTGCACACCAATTCCTACGATGAGGCGCTGAACCTGCCCACCGAAGATAGCGTGACCATCGCGCTGCGCTTGCAGCAAATCATCGCCGAGGAGTCAGGCGTGGCGGAGACTGTGGACGCGCTCGGCGGGTGCTACTTCATTGAGGAGCTTACCGACAAGCTTGAGGCAGAGGCGGTGGAATACATCCGCATCATCGACGAGATGGGCGGGATGCGCGCGGCGATTGAGCGCGGCTATCCGCAAGGCGAAATCCAACAGAAGGCTTACGAGTGGCAAAAGGAAGTGGACGGCGGCGGGCGCACCATCGTCGGCGTGAATAAATACCGCAGCGCCCAGCAGCCGATACCGTCGTCAACCTACGACGAGCAGGCCGAGACGGCGCAGCTAGACAAGCTTGCGAAGTTCAAGGCCGGGCGCGGAGGCGCAGAGAAGCGCAGTGCCGCGCTGGAAGCGCTCACGCGGGCGTGCGTTGATGAAAAGCAGATTTGCGAGCGTATACTGGACTGCGTGCGTGTTGACGCCACCGGCGGCGAGATCGTCGCGGCAATGGAAAAAGCCTGGGGGCGCTACCGGGGCGCTTGAACCGCCTAGAACGTGAAGGTGAACACGCTGTTCGGGCATGCTGATTTGCACTTCTCGCAGAGAATGCAGTTCTCCTCAATGATAGCCACGGGCTTGCCGCCCTGCGCCTTAAGCTGGATAGCTTCGGCGGGGCAAATCTGGAAGCACTTGCGGCTCTCAGTGCACTTGGAGACGTCAACGCTGTAAAAGTCCGAAACGCGCTGAACCTTCACGTTGAGCGACTTCAGGTATTCAAGCCCTTCCTTAAGGCATGTTTCCTCACCTGAAAGCTCCAGCAGCAGCCTGCCCTCTTCGCCGGGCATTATCTTCGCGCGCAAGATATTCAAGCGAAGCTTGTAGTTACTGGCGAGCAGGTAAGTGACCGGCTTGCGGATGTAATCGGGGCTGAACGATAGGACGACTCTTTCACTCTTCATGGTTAGCCACGCTCACTTTATCGTTATCCAAAGGTAAAGGTAGATGATGCCGGCGAATGCGGCACCGACCGCCAGCCCGGCTATAAGCGAACCAACATATGCGCCGATTTGCTTCACAGCCAAAGTATAACACAAGCGGAGGCGTTGATGATTAAAGGAAAATGGGCGGGACAAGCCCGCCCATTTTGTATAGGCTCAATAAACCACTTGTAAGTGGTTAAATTAGCTGCCGCTGCCGCTGCTGTGAATGTTCACAACTGCTGCGAACATACCGAGAGAGCCACTCCAGTTGAAAACGACGACTTTACGTCCCAGGTTGAGGGGGTCGTTATCCACCGAGCCCATTCCGATAAAGCTCCAGTAACCAGCGGTCTGATCCGCCATGACATGGTCCGTTGAAACCCAGCGGTAGATAGCTACGCTGGTGCCATTTGCCAGATTCTGGGATATCGGGATGAAGAGCACGATGTAAGGATCGATGACCAGCTCATCCGGGAAGTACCACGCGCCGCCGATCTTGCCCGGGCTAGCTACTGACCCGCCGCTGTACACGTCATTGTTCGCGGCATAGGAGGCGAGCTGGCGCATCCCGACATAGAAGAAATCGGGATTGCCATCGGCGTCAGTGTCGAGGCTGGCTGGGCCATTGGTGATGTAAGCGCCACCAGGAATAGCCATGCCGCCGCCGGAAGTCTCATCGAATGCGCCGATATCGTCGGCTGAGTTAAACCAACCGTAGCGGAGCGTAGTCGTGTTATAAACAAGACCCCACTCACCTGTATCAGCGCCGCCAACCAAAGGCAGATAGAAATCGCCAGGAGTGGGAGACGCAATGATGCGGCGGCTTCCACTGCCACCGCAGCTGGCGAGTGCCAGCACCACGATGACTAGCATCGCCACAGCCATGAGTCCAAGATACTTTCTCATTTGACCTACTCCTTCTAATGATATAGGAGATGAGGATTTAAAGTGCGCGGCTAGGTTCTTATCCGCGTCCTCACCGGTTCGTCAAGCCCGGCCTAGTTTTTCCCCCGCCAAACCGAGCGCTTACAGTTTACCAAACCAGATACCCCCTGTCAAGCTAGTCAACTGGCGCGCCTTCCAGGGGATGTTGGGGCCTAGAAGGCCAGTGACCCGAGGATTGCCAGCAGCGCCTGGGGCGCTATGCCCAGGACGATGACAACCGCCGCGCAGATTAGTGCAACCCACAGGTAGGGCAAGCCGGGCTTTCCTGCAATCAATTTCCCGCCGGAGCTTCCGGGAGCCGGAAGGAGATACATCGCCTGCGCCACTTTCAGGTAGTAGTATACCGAGACCGCCGAGTTCAGGAGCGCGACGATAAGCATCGCGATGTAACCTGCCGAGTATGCTGCCGAGAAGAGCATCAGCTTGCCTATGAACCCCGCGGTCAGCGGGAAGCCTATCAGCGACAGCACGAAAAGCAGCATCGCCAGCGCAGGCAGCGGCTGCCGTTCAGCATATCCATTAAGCTCGTCTAGGAAAACATCGTCACGGCCCTCGTCCGACCATGCGCTAATCAGGGCGAACGCGCCGACCACTGCAGCGGAATAAGCGATGAGGTAGAAAAGCATCGCCGGCTGCGCCTCGCGGTTCGCCGCGACCAGGCCGACCGCAAGGTAACCGGCGTGGGCGATTGACGAATATGCAAACAAGCGCTTCAAGCTTTGCTGGTGCAGGGCAAGTAGATTGCCCAATGTCATCGTGAGGATTGCGAGCACGAGGAGGGCGGCGCGCCAGTGTTCCTCAACCGGCTGGAAGCCAACCACAAGCAAGCGAAGGAACATCGCGAAGACCGCAAGCTTAACCCCTGCAGCCATGAAGCCGGTGATTGGGCTGGGGCTTCCCTGATACGCGTCGGGCAGCCAGGCGTGGAAGGGAACCAGCGCGGTCTTGAACGCGAAGCCGACCAGGAGCAGCCCAAGCCCAAGGAGTAAGAAGTCTTATTGATGATGATAGGCAGCGTGCCGGCGATGGGGTTAAGGTAAAGCGAACCGGTCGTGCCGTAGATGAACGCCGCTCCGTAGATTATGAATGCGCTGGCGAATGCGCCGAGGATGAAATATTTGAGGGCTGCCTCGCCGCTGAAAACGAGCGAGCGGTTATATCCCGCGAGAACGTATAGCGGAATTGAAATGAGCTCAATGCAGACTACCAGGCTGACGAGTTCGCGCGCGCATGGAAGCAGCATCATCCCAAGCGCGGAGATGAGAAGCAGCGCGTAGTGCTCTCGCCCGGCCGCACGCATCTTCGTGAAATATGACGGCGTGAGCACGAGCGTCATCCCCAGCACAAGTAGGACTGCCAGCGAGACCAGCGCGCTGTAGCCGTCAGCCTCAAGCGCGCCCGAGAAGGCGCTTTGTGCTTCGCGGGGAAACACCATGACCTGCGCAACGAATGCAGCGAATGTGGCGGCGAGGGCGATGCCTGCCAGCGCGATTCCGCTGCGCTTCAGCACCAGCGCATCAGCCAGGACGAGGATGACCGCGCCAAGCGCGATGATGAGCGCGGGAAGGAATTGCATGAGCGCGCCGAGGTTCACGCTAGGCGTCATCGCTTGGCCTCCTGCGCCTGCGACGCCGCATCCATCTGCATGATGGCCGTCACTGTTTGCGCTGCGCGCTCGGCAGCCGGGCGAATGCTATCCACCAGCGGCTTGGGGTGGAGGCCGATGGCGAACATCATCACGACGAGCGGGATAAGGTATGCCAGCTCGCGCGCGTTCAGGTCCTTGAGCGCGCAATTTTCAGGCCGCGTGCATTCGCCGTGGAACACACGCCTGAACATTGTGAGCATGTAAACCGCGGCGAGGATAATGCCAAGCGCAGCCAGCCCCGCGAGCATCCAGTCGGCGTTGATCGCGCCAAGTAGCACGAGGAACTCTCCGACAAAGCCGCTCAGCGCAGGAAGCCCGATGCTGGCGAGCATCGTGATGAGGAATATGTTGTAGTAGCGCGGCATCACCGCCGCCAGCCCGCCGAATTGCGACAGCTCGCGCGTGTGCCTGCGCTCGTATATCACGCCAGCGAGAAGGAACAGCGCTCCGGTCACGACGCCGTGGCTAATCATCTGCACCACTGCGCCGATTTGGCCTGCGACCGTGCCGGAGAACGCGAAGATGCCCAGCACGACAGAATCCCATATGCGATACAGACGACAGCGCGATGAGGCGCTTCAAGTCTGTTTGCGCTGCGCTGACGAGCGCGCCGTAGATGATGCTAACCACCGCAAGCACCATCATCAGCGGCGCGAACTTGGCGGTGGCGTCGGGGAAGAGCGGCAGGCAAAAGCGCAGGAAACCGTATCCGCCCATCTTAAGCAGCACTCCTGCGAGCAGGACCGATCCTGCGGTCGGCGCTTCGGTGTGCGCATCGGCAAGCCAGGTGTGGAACGGGAAGAGCGGCATCTTTATCGCGAAGGCGAGCGCGAACGCGAGGAAGAGCCACGTCTGCGCTTCGGGCGAAAGGACATGTGTCCTTAAGTATGTGAAGTCAAACGAAGCCTCGCCATTCGTCCCGGAATAGATGTATAAGCCGATTATCGCAAGCAGCATCATGAAGCTGCCAACGACCGTGTAGAGCACGAACTTTGTCGCTGCATATGCCCTGCGCCCGCTTCCCCAGATGCCGATGAGGAGATACATCGGTATGAGCACCATCTCCCAAAATAGGAAGAACAGCACGAGGTCAAGTGCGCAGAACGTTCCTACGAGCGCCGACTGCATCAGCAGCAGCAAGATGTAGTATTCCTTCTCGCGGCTGCGGATGGCGTTGAAGGACGAAAGTATTGCCAGCGGCGCAAGCAAGCCTGTTAGCAGCACCAGCCATACCGACAAGCCGTCAACTCCCACGAGGTAATAGGCGTTGAGCTGCGGCATCCAGGGATGGTATTCAACGTGTGAGAAGCTTGCGAAGTCGGGCGATGAAAGCAGCGGGAGTGAGACGATGAACGACGCAGCGGAGAAGCCAAATGCCAGCCAGCGCAGCAGCGAAGTGCGGGGCTTAGGAATGAGCGATGATGCAAGAACGCCGAGGATGGGCAGCGCGATGGCAACGCTAATGAGCGGCGCGTTGGAGAGGAATCCCATCCCTACCCTCCCGCCCTCAGCCAAAGCAAAATGATGAGCAGCACTGCGCCGATGCTTAGATACCACGCGTAGTTGCGGATGAAGCCTGTTTGCAGCGGGCGCAGGACATGCCCCAGCGCGCCTATCACCAGCGCAACAAGGTTCACAGTGCCGTCAATTATGCCGAGGTCAACCGATTGGGATAGCTGGGCGCAAAGCGCCTTGCCGGGGCGGATGATGACGGCGTCGTTGATTTCGTCAATGTAGTATTTGTTGTAGAGCAGCCGGTAAGGCGCGGCGAAGGCGCTGCGCAGCTTCTCGGTTATGCCAAAGCGCACGTGATAAAGGTAGAAGGCAAGCCACAATCCAATGAGCGCGAGCGCGGCGGAGAGAGATGCGACCATCGCCTCGCGCGCCATCATCTCGGCGTGGAACGACGGCGGCACGGCAGTGTGGCCGCCGGGAAGCGTAGGCGCGAGGAACGGCTCCAGCGCGTTAGGTATCTTCAGCAATGACGCGAACAGCGCAGGAAGCCCTATGTAGCCTGCGAAGATGCTGCCTGCCGCAAGCACCCAGCAAGGAATGGTCATTGAAGGCGGGGCTTCGTGCGGGTGCACCACGCTTGCGTCCCAGCGCGCGGGCGTCAGGAACACAAGGTATATTTGGCGGAACATGTAGAACGCGGTCAGCAGCGCGGTGAATGCGCCGACTGCGAAAAGCACCATGCCCGCTTGAGGGAACAGCGCGTTTCGCGCAGTGAGCGCGGTGAAGAAGAATCTCGTCCTTGCTAAAGAAACCCGCAAGCAGCGGGATGCCAGATATCGCCATCGCGCCGATGAGGAATTGCCAGTATGTCTGCGGCAGGCGCTTGGCGAGGCCACCCATCTTGCGCATGTCCTGCTCGCCGCCCATCGCGTGAATCACCGAGCCGCTTCCGAGGAAAAGCAGCGCCTTGAAAAACGCGTGGGTGAAGAGGTGGAATATCGCAATCCAGTATGCGCCTAGCCCCGCGGCGAGGAACATATAGCCAAGCTGCGAGACGGTTGAGAACGCCAGCACACGCTTGATGTCGGTTTGCACCGTGGCGATGCTTGCGGCGAATATCGCGGTGAACGCGCCGATGCAGGCAATGATGAGCAGCGCAGGCTGGCTCATGCTGAACAGGAAGCCCATGCGAGCGACCATGAAGACGCCCGCGGTGACCATCGTCGCGGCGTGTATCAGCGCGCTCACCGGCGTCGGGCCTTCCATTGCGTCGGGAAGCCAGACGTGCAGCGGGAACTGCGCGCTCTTGCCCATCGCGCCCATGAACAAGAACAGCGCGGCCATGGTGAGCAGCAGCGGCGTCCCGTGCTCCGCCATGCTCAGGCGCATGCGCATCGTCGTGAAGTCAACCGTGCCCAGCATCCAGAAAAGGATGAGTATCCCGATGATGAAGCCGAAGTCGCCGATGCGGTTCACGATGAAAGCCTTCATCCCCGCGATGGGCGGCGCATGCTTGCGATACCAGAAGCCGATGAGCAGGTATGAGCAAAGCCCTACGCCTTCCCAGCCGATGAACATCACGACGAGATTGCCCGCGAGCACGAGAATGAGCATCATCGCAACGAAGAGGTTAAGGTAGGCGAAGTAGCGATTGTAGCCTTCGTCGTGCGCCATGTAGCCGGTGGAGTAAACGTGGATGAGGAACGAAACGAACGTGACTGTGAGCGCCATCAACAGCGAAAGCGCATCGGATTGGAAGCAGAGGTCAAGCTGAAAGCCGGGGAGGGAGAGCCAGGGCGCGAGGGTGCTGATGTGCGAGCCGTAAGGCCCTTGCGACATTCCACCCAAGCTCAAGTATTCAATGAACGCTGCAAGCGCGACGGCGAAGGAAAGCAGTATTGTTGAACTTGCGAAAATCCCCGCGGCTTTGCGCGGCATATTCCTGCCGAAGAAGCCGAGCAGAACCGTCCCCGCGAGTGGCGGGATTATCGCAAGGTAGATGTGGCTAAGCATCATCCTTTCATCCCGCTTGCCGCGTCGGCGTCAACGTCGCGCCGGTTGCGGTATACAGCCACGATAATCGCCAGGCCTACGGCGGCTTCTGCCGCTGCGACGGCGATGAATATGAGCGCGGCCACTTGCCCTTCAACCTGCCCTAGCTCGCGCGCGAAGGCGACGAATGCGAGGTTGGCCGCGTTGAGCATCAGCTCAATCCCCATCAGCATGACCAGCGGATTGCGCCGCACCAGCACCGCGAGTGCGCCGAGGGCGAAGAGCACCGCAGACAACGCAAGGCTGTAGGTGACGATGGGCTGCATCAGTCGCCGCCCTCCTTGTGCACGCGCCGGGCCATCGCCGTCGCACCGAGAATCGCGGCAAGCAGCAGGATTGAAACAAGTTCAAAGGGCAGCAGGAATGTCGTGAACAGCGAGATGCCCAGTTGCTGCGGGCTCGAGGCGGCGGAGGCCTGTTGCGCGCTTGCGTCCTGCGCCATGGAGAATGCGCCGCCGAAGAACAAGCCGCCGATGAGGATGCAGATAAGCGCGAAGATTACGAGCCCAGCGAGCATCGCCTGCGCGGGCAGCGAATATGCGGTTTCGTGCTTTTGCGCGGGCTGGACGAAGAAGAATATGACGAAGATGAAAAGCACCATTATCGCGCCTGCATAGATGAGCACTTGCAGCACCGCCAGCACCGGCGCGAGCAGCAGCAGGTAGATGATGGCGATCGCGATGAGGTTGGCGATGAGGAACAGCGCGGAATGGACGGGGTTGCGCGCGGACACCATCCCAGCCGCGCCTACAAGCGCGAGGAGCGCCGCCGCCGCAAAGATTATCAGCTCGATGGCGTTCACCAGCGAAACTCCCTGTCCAGCAAGTCGGCCTTGCGGTAGAAGAACTTGTTTGCCCCGCCCTGCGGCCCGCCACGCTCGTCGTTGGTAAGCTCAAAGTCGTGCTTCATGACGATGGCGGCCGTGGGGCATGCCTCGACGCACATCCCGCAAAATATGCAGCGCAGGATATCCATATCATAGACGACCGCATAACGCTCGCCGGGGGAATTGGGCTTAGCCGGGTCGTTCTCGCCTGCGATAACGGTGATGACGTCGGCCGGGCATGCCGCCGCGCACAGGGCACAACCGATGCACTTTTCCAGGCCTTTGTAACGGCCGCCGTCGTAGCGCTCCAGGCGGTGCAGGCCGCGAAAGCGCTCTTTGAGCTGGAGCTTCTTTTCGGGGTATGAGACGGTCACCACGCGGCCTGCGAAGCGGTCGGCGAGGAACTGGGTGAGCGTAATGCCCAGGCCTTTCGCTACGGCCGCAAGGTTGAACTTTTGTCGCAAGCCCGGTTTCATCGCTTACATGAACGCCTTCAAAGCGGCGGTGATGATGATATTTAGCAGCGCCAGCGGGAGGAGCACCATCCACCCGAAACGCATTAGCTGGTCGTAGCGGAAGCGCGGAAGCGTGGCGCGCACCCACAAGAACAGGAAGATGATCGCCGATACCTTAATCATGAACCACAACAAGCCGGAGAGCCATGCGAGCGGCTCGCCGAATATCGCAGGCCCGTGCCACCCACCCAGGAATAGCACCGTGGTGAGCATCGCCACGTTGATTACCGCCACGTATTCACCCAGGAAGAACATCGCGAATTTCATTGACGAGTATTCGGTGTGGTATCCCGCGACAAGCTCGCTTTCGCATTCGGGCATGTCAAACGGCGCGCGGTTCGCTTCGGCGAAGCCTGCGATGAGGAAGACAATGAAGCCGAGAATTTGCGGCACCACATACCAGAGAGCTCCTTGCGCCACGACAATCTCGCGCAGGGAGAAGCTCCCGGCGAGGATGACCACGCCGACGCATGCGAATGCAAGCGAAAGCTCGTAGCTAATCATTTGCGCGCAGGCGCGCAGTGCGCCGAGGAAGGGGTATTTGCTGCCGCTGCTCCAGCCTGCGAGGATAACGCCGTAGATTCCCATTGACGAGAGCGCGAGCACAAGCAGCAGTGCGACGTTCACGTCCGCAATGTAGAAGCCGGGCGCGATGGGGATTACTGCAATAACCGCGAATGCTGCGATGAGCGATATTGCAGGCGCAAGGAAGTAAGTGGTGATATCGGCTGCGCTGGGGACAATCTCCTGCTTGAACAAAAGCTTCACGCCGTCGGCGATTGGCTGGATAAGGCCCAGCGGGCCGACGCGGTTGGGGCCGAGCCGCCACTGGAACCATGCGACGACGCGCCGCTCAACGAGCGTAAGGTATGCCATCGCGAGCAGGAGCACCGCGAAGATCACGACAATCTTCACGAGCATCCAGCCGATGTCAGCCCAGCTCATCACGCAGGCACCACCCTCACCGCCGTGATTTCGTCGTCCACGGAAATGAGCTTATTTACAGGCGCGCCGGGGATGTAGTCGCTGACGACCACGCTGCCAGGCTGCACCCAATCGGCGGCTTCCAACGGGAGCATGATTGCGCCGCTGCGCGATTCCACGTTCACGATCTGCCCTTCCTTGAACCCCAGCCGCGCAATGTCGGCGGGGTTCATCAGCGCCGCCGGGTCGGGCGTCACCGCCGCCATCGCTGGGGAGAAGCGCATGCGCGGGGAGTTGCGGAATAGGTATTTCTTGGGCACGAGCACGAAGGGATAGCCGTCGGGCAGGATTGCGTGTGCGAAGTCAAGGTGCAGGCTGTCAATTTCGGCGCAGACGCGCTTGCGGTCTTCAGTGCTCATTTGGAAGTCCAAGTTGGAGCCGGCAGCCGGTATCGTCTCAAAAGTGAGGTGGCTAATCAGCGGCGTAACCTTCGCCACTTCGTCAAATATCTTCGCAGCGCTCGTGGAATGCGAGCCTTTGCCAAGCTTTATCATCAGCCGCGCCCATACTTCCAGGTCGGACGGGCGGGCTGTGTTCATCTCCATCGCGCAAAGCTTTTGCAGCCGCCAGCCGGTGTTGATGAACGTCCCCTCGCGGCACACCGGCGGTGAGACGGGCAGGACCATGTCGGCGGCATCAGAGGTTTCCGTGGGCAGCGACGTTTCCGCGATGACGAACTCGCATGCCGCCAGCGCGCGCTCTACCAGCCCACGGTCAACGAAGGTCATCAGCGGGTTCACGTTCACAAGGTAAAGCAGCTTGATTTCGCCGGCGGCGGCTTTCTCCAAGATGCCGCACATGGTCGCATGCGGGCGCTTGGGCGCAGCTTCTCCGCCGCGCACGAGGAACTCCAGGAAGTTGAATACCATTGCGCCGGTTGAGTTGGCGCTGCGGAACACGGGGTTCAGCGAAATGTGGCCGACAATGCCGCGCCCTGCGCGTAGCTTGTATGCGGCGTATTTGATCTTGAGCAGCGCAAGCAGATACTTGTCGGCGTTGGGGTGGTAGAGGATGTCCTGGCCGTAGAGTATCGCGACGTTGGGCGAATCAACCAGCGCCTCCGCGACGCTCGCCCATTTGCCGGTGAAACTATCCTCTTCCAGCGTGCGCAGTATCTCGCCCGCCGCGGCAAGGAAATTACCCGGGTCGTAGACGTATTCTTCGGTCGCATTCCAGTATCCCCGAGGTAAGTGCGGGCTCAGGCTGATTACGCGGACGCCTTCTTTGCGCTGCGCCACGTTCAGGCGAAGTCCCAGCACCGGCGCTTCTTCGCAAAGGTCGCAGCCGATGTTGAGGACGGCGTCGCTGTGAATAATTTCGTCAACGGATGCTGCATCAAAGAACAGCGAGTGGAGCAGCAGTTGCGGGTTGCTGCGCACGTCTATGAGCCCTTCGCCGACGAAGAAGTTGCCGGTTCCGATGTGGCTGTGCGCGAACAGCCTGAACGCTATGTATTCCTCGTTGGACATTCCAGCGCCCGCGATGAGCCCAATGGCGTTCGCGCCGTGCTTCGCGATGACATCCTTGAACCGCGCGGCAACCGCCTCTTCCGCTTTCTCCCATGTCACCTCGCGCCTGTCCGCGCCCTTGCCGGAAAGGGGCTTCGCGAACTCGCGCATGTTCGCATATTCATATGCGAAGCGCCCACGGTCGCAAATGTGCCCATCGTCAACATTCGCGTTAGTCGCAGGCACGACGCGCAGCAGCTCTTTGTCGCGCGAGTGCAGCTCAACGTTGCAGCCGACCGAGCAGTGCGCGCAGATCGTTCGCGTTTTCACCAACTCCCACGGGCGGCCTCGGAAGCGGAAGATCTGGCTCGTTATCGCGCCGACGGGGCATATCTCAATCGTGTTGCCGCTGAAATAGTCGGGCAGGCCGCTTTCGTTGTAAGTAGTTATGTGCGACCATGCGCCCCGGTCGTCCACTTGCAGCAAGTGGCTTCCCGATATCTCATCGCAGTAGCGCACGCAGCGCTTGCACATGATGCAACGCTTGTAGTTCATGTGCAGGAACGGCGTGAGCATCGTGTCAGTCAGCTCAAGCTTGGGTTCGGTGTAGCGACCTTCTGCCAGGCCGTAGGCGAGCGTCAGGTCTTGCAGCTCGCACTCGCCGCCACGGTCGCAGACGGGGCATTCCAGCGGGTGGTTGAGCAGGTGAAACTCCAGCATCTCTTCGCGTGCCTTGCGAATCTCGTCGCTTTCGGTCGTGACGACCATGCCTTCCTGCGCGTATGTTGAGCAGGCGGTTTGCAGCTTGGGCATCTTCTCAATGCGCACGAGGCACATTCTGCATGCGCCCAGCGGCTCCAGCCAGCGGTGCGAGCAAAACTGCGGGATGTGGAAGCCCGCCAACTCTGCGGCTTCGGTTAGGTAGATGCCCGAGGGCACGCTTACTACTTTGCCGTTAATCATCAGTGTAATTTGCTTCTTGTTTCGTGTGTCCATAATTAGTGCCTTTGCGGAGTAAAGGCGCGCTTAATCGCCTTGCCTTCGCGAATGTATTTATCGTAATCATCGGGGAACAGCTTAATCGTTGAGCGCACGACGCCCACCGCCGCATCCCCGAAAGGGCAAAAGCTTTTATACTCAATTTGGTCGCAGATGGAAAGCAGCAAATCAGTGTCGCTAGGCTTGCCCTCGCCGCGCAGTATGCGCTCGTATGTTTGCAGCATCCAGCGCGTCCCTTCGCGGCAGGGCGTGCATTTCCCGCAACTCTCCCAGGCGTAGAAGCGCGTGATGACTTCCGCCATTTTCACGACGTCGGTGGTTTCATCAAAGAGGATGAGGCCGCCGCTACCGAGCATTGAGCCCGCCGCGGCGATGCTTTCATAGTCATAGGAAATGCCGGTTTGCGATGCGGGGAGAACAGGCGTGCTGCTCCCTCCGGGGAAGAAGCCCTTGAGCGCGCGCCCGCCCAGGGTGCCGCCTGCTAGCGCGATGATATCGCTTATTGGCACGCCGAATGCCACTTCGTAAACGCCGGGGCGTTCAACATGCCCGCAGATGGAGACCATCTTCACGCCCTTGCTCTTCTCGGTACCCATGCCTGCATACCACGCCGCGCCGCGCGTGATGATATCGGGAACCGTCGCCAGCGTTTCAACATTATTGATGACGGTGGGCTTCGCCCAAGCGCCGTGCGTTGCAGGGAAAGGTGGCTTCATCTTTGGATGCCCACGCCCGCCTTCTAGCGACGTAAGCAGCGCAGTCTCTTCGCCACATTCATAAGAGCCTGCGCCAGAATGAATGGTCAACTCAACGCTGAAGCCGCTGCCGAGTATGTTTTCGCCGAGGTAGCCTTTCGCGTAGGCTTCGCGTGCTGCTTCCTCCAGCAGTTGCTTGCCGCGCATGAACTCGCCGCGCGTGTAAACATAGATGTGGCTTATGCCGACCGCATATGCGCAAAGGATGCAACCCTCAATGAGCATGTGCGGGGCGTGTTCAAGTATCCAGCGGTCTTTGAAGGTGCCGGGCTCGCCTTCGTCGGCGTTGCAGGCGAGATATTTCGGCCCGGGATGGTCGCGCGGGACGAAGCTCCACTTCAGCCCTGCAGAGAAGCCCGCGCCACCCTTTCCTCGCAAGCCGCTTGCCTTTATTACGTCAACGACTTCCTCGGGCTTCATCGCGCTTAGCGCCTGCCGCAGCGCCGCATATCCGCCGTTGGCTTCGTAAACGTCAAGCTTGTGCGCATCGGGCACGCCCGCAAGCCGCATCACTACTCTCGTCTCTGCAACGCTCACTGTGCGCCTCCCAATTCCGCCAGCGCGCGGTCGGCATCGGCGGGAGTCACGTTCTCATACAAGCGTTCGCCAATCATCATTACCGGCGCGCCGCCGCACGCGGCCAGGCATTCCACGGTGATAAGCGTGAACTTGCCGTCGCTGGTGGTTTCGCCAGCCTTCACGCCTAGTCGCGATTCAAGGTGCGCGATGAGGTCGTCGCTTGCGCGCAGCCAGCACGCTACGTTGTGGCATACCTGGATGAGGTGCTTGCCGACGGGGTGCTTGGGCACGAGCGTGTAGAACGAGGCGACGGTCATCACTTCCTGCGCCGGCATGTCCAGCAATTCCGCCAGCGCTCGCATTACGGCCGGGCTCGCGTAATCGTAATAACGCGCGCATTCCAGCAGCGCGGGAACGAGCAGGCTGCGCCTAGATGGGTAACGCGGCGCACGCTCCTCAATCCACTTTCGCAACTCGGGGTGAAGCTCGGAACTCACCGGTCCACCTCCCCTAGTATCACGTCTATGCTACCGACAGCGGCGACGACATCGGCGATGAGGCATCCTTTGAGCATCGCAGGAAGCGCGCCTACATTCACGAACGACGGCCCGCGAATCTTCACGCGCTGCGGCTTCGCCGTGCCGTCGCTGGCGACGAAGTAGCCGTGCTCCCCCTTGCTTCCCTCAATGAAGCCGTATGCCTCGCCCTCGGAGATGTGAATGCCGTCGGTCCAATACATGAAGTGGTGTATCAGTTCTTCGATTGACGAGTTGATGCGGTCGCGGGGGACGGGCGCGATTTTGTAGTCCTTCACCACGAAGTCGCCGGGCCTGGTCTGCGCTATCTTCTCCAGCGCCTGAAGCACGATGCGGTAAGCCTGCGCCATCTCTTCCATGCGCACGAGGTAACGCGCATAGACGTCGCCGTCTTGCTGCACCGGCACGTCAAAGTGGAACTCTTCATAGCTGCAGTAGGGGCAGTCGCGGCGCAAATCCCAGTCAATCCCCACCGCGCGCGCCAGAGGCCCGGACAGGCCGTAGCTGATTGAATCTTCTCGGCTAAGATGCGCGATGCCCATGGTGCGCTGGCGCCATATCGGGTTTTCGGTGAGCAGCCCGTGATACATCTTTAGCTGCGCCGGAAACTCCTTCACCCATGCGCGCACCATTTCAGGGAAGCGCTCGGTGATATCCGCCTGCAGCCCGCCGATGCGGATGTAGGAAGTCATCATGCGCTGGCCACCGACTTCCTCATACATGTCAAGTATTTTCTCGCGCTCGGCGATGCAGTAAAGGAATACGCTCATTGCGCCGATGTCCATCGCATGCGAGCCCAGCCAGACGAGGTGGGAGATGATGCGCGTAAGCTCGCTAAAGAGCACGCGGATATACTGCGCGCGCTTGGGGATTTCGCACCCGAGCAGCTTCTCCACCGCGAGGCAGTATGCAAGCTCGTTGTTCATCGGCGAGAGGTAGTCCATGCGGCAGTAATGCGTTATGTTCTTCGTCCAGTTGTGGAACTCGGAGAGCTTCTCAATGCCGGTGTGCAGGTAGCCGATGTGCGGCACGCAGTTGACGATGTTCTCGCCGTCAAGCTCCAGCGCCAGTCGCAAGACGCCGTGCGTCGCAGGATGCTGCGGGCCCATGTTAAGGATAATGTGGCCCGTCGGGTCGGCGCTCCCGCGCTCCTCCATCCCCGCCATGCCCTCATCCGCGACGTTTTGCAGCACGTTCGTTCCCAGCGCCCATGCGGGCTCAAGCTTGTGCGAATACTCCTTGCGCAGCGGGTAGCCGTGCCAGTTGTCGGAAAGGAGGATGCGGCGCAAGTCGGGATGGCTGGTGTATGGGATGCCAAAGAGGTCGTAGGTTTCGCGCTCATGCCAGTCGGCGGTCTTGAACAGCCCACTTAACGATGGCAGCGCTTCTCCGTCGGCGATGGGCACGCGCAGGCGCATCCAGTGGCGCAGCGGGATGCTGTAGAACTGGTAGATGGCGTCAAAGCGCGGGATGCGCGGCGTGAAGTCTTGCGCGCTGGCGAAGGACAAGTAGTTGCATGCCAGGCGCGGGTCATCGCGGACGATACGCGCAGCCTCAAGAAGCTTGTCGGGCATCACCACCGCCACCGGCTCGTTAGCCTTGTCGGCATATATGCGCTGCGCGAGTGCGCCGAGTGAGTCAACGACATGGGCTTCGGGCGCGCCTATCACTGCCTGCCTTCCTTAAGCCCCGGCGAGACGTAGGAGCCGGTCTTTATGCGCTTTTGCAGCTTGATGAGCGAATCCAGCACCGCTTCCGGGCGCGGCGGGCAGCCGGGGATGTAGAGGTCAACCGGCACGATGTGGTCAACGCCGTGGACGATGCTGTAGGTGGTGAACACGCCGCCGCATGACGCGCATGCGCCCATGCTGATGACCCACTTGGGGAAGGGCATTTGGTCGTAAAGCTCGCGCATCACCGGCGCCATTTTCCAAGACAGGCGCGCCGGCGACAATCATCAAGTCGGCCTGGCGCGGGCTGGCGCGGTACAGCTCGCTGCCGAAGCGCGCAATGTCAAAACGGCTCGCGCGGACGCCGCCATCATTTCAAATGCGCAGCATGCAAGCCCGAAAGGACAGCGGCCATACCGAGTTCGCCTGGAACCAGCCGACAAGCTTGTTCACGTTCGTGAGCAGTAAGCCCTCGCCGGGGGGGCGGATGATGCGGCTGCCATTGTCGCCTGCGACTATCATTCCTCAGGCCACGCGAAAACTCCCTTCGCGAGGATGAACGCATAGCCTGCAAGGAGGATGATTATGAACACGAGCATCTCGCCAAACCAAAGCCATGCCAGCCCCGCGTCCTTGAACGCCTGCAGGCAAACCGCCCAAGGGTAGAGGAATATCGCTTCCAGGTCAAAGACGACGAACATTATCGCGGCGAGGTAGTACTTCACGGGGTAGCGCCCGAGGGGCAGCCCGCTGCTCTTGAGGCCGCATTCAAACGGCTCGGAGAATTCCTTGCGGCGCGGGATGTTGCGCGGCTGGATGAGGTGCGAGAGGATGATGAGGAGCGCGGCGAAGCCAATGAGGATGGCGAAGTAAACGCCGATGGGAAGCCAGACTGTAAGGTTCTCCTGTCCCATTGCCAGCCACCATTATAGGTGAGTTATGCTTGCTTGCCGCGCAGCCTTGTGCGCCATTCCTTTTATCAGACTATGCGGCTTCATGTCGCCCGCCGCATGCGCCAGATTCCAGCAAAGTACTTGGTGGGAATACGAGGAGGGAGTTCTGAGTTGAGAGGCGAAGCTTAGAGTTGGGAGTTATTCGCGGGTAGGCGGCTCTTTAGCGCCGCTCTGAGATTCTGGACTGAAGGGCGGGGCTTTACGCCCCGCCGTCTGGAACTCCGGAAGGAGCGGCGGCAATAACCCCCGCCCTTCAACCGAACTCCAGAGCCGGGCTGGTTAGCCCGGTGTACTCGTTCCAGTAGTGGGGCTGGAAAGCCCCACCCCCGACAGAAGAATATGTAGTTGTCCATGCGCCTTGTGTTACAATTTGCCTGTCAAGGGGGTGTCCCGTATGAACGGGCCGAAAACCGCTATCGCTATTGCTGTAACTACCGCGCTGATTGCAGCGCTGCTTCTCCTCGCCTGCGGGCACAGGAGCGCGCGCGTCTTGAGCAACGTCACCAATCCACAGTCGCCCCCGCAGCAACAGCCGCAGGACGATTCCGCCAACTCCGGCCCCATCCCCGGCGTTTTTGAGCTTGATGGGCGTATCGCTGTGAACCGCACAGTGTCGGCGGAGAGCACGGTGACGAGCCAGGGATTAGAGGCCTATACAAATGGGCAAACAGGTACTAATGGCACATCCGGTTTGAATGTTGAGACATCCGGCACTAGCCTGACATTACGCGCATACACTAAAGGAGAATATGCTTACGCTGTCTATGGGCAAGCCATCGGAATTGACTCAAAGCCCCTAAAGACTTTTATAAGACTCGAATGCATGCGAATACGGTGGGGCCCTGCAAGATATAATTCCTCTCAGTTACTATGTAGGCATTGCCGACTACACGATAGGCGCATGGCGCTGGTTCGGGCCGTTTGGCGCAGTGGATGTGATGGTGACGGTTAACAGCGAAGCCCTGAAGAGCCGCTTCAAGTCACCAAGCGACAACTATTATCTCTCTGTGCTGGCGAGCAATGGCTCCAAGGCGGCAAGCGCGCTACCTGCTGAAGGCTCGGTAGCAGGCTTCCCGATAGACCTGAGCGCGCGCAGCGCGTCAGCCGAAGGCGACGATCCCGGCGGCTTGACGATTGAACAGGTCATCACAACCGTTGATGAGGATTTACTTACTAAACCCGTGATGCTCTCTGGCTTGCACGCTAACGCGGATACAAGCGGCGTCAACCTTAGCTGGGATGTAAGTCTTGACCCAGATGTGGATCTATACCAGGTGTTCCGAGCAGACCCGGATAATACAGATACTCCTCAGCTTCTTCAATCCGTGCTAGCCCCAACAGCTAACTACTCCGATACGACAGGAACGCCGGGCAAGAACTACTGCTATCTCGTACGGGCACACAATAACGCGGGTTATGGTGGCGCGTCGGGAACGGACAATGGGCGCTTGCTGATTGCGCCGCCTGCAGCCGCTTCTCGATGGCTATCTGATTACATTGACATCAGTTGGCCTGTCTGTGATGGCGCGGAAGGCTATGCCGTTCTACGCTCAGATACCGAGGCTGGCTGGCCGGTTAGCATCGCGGAGGTTGACGCTTCAGAGCTCTCCTACGAGGACTACGAGCCTGATCTGGATGTAGAGCAGTGGTACCGGATAAAGGCGATTGGTGAAGATTTTGACAGTGACCTAAGTTACGACTATGGCTTGTGCGGCGTAGGGATTAGGCATGTAGTACCAGCAAACACAATCGAGATATTTGCACCCAATAAAGTTAATGTTGGCGATACATTTACGGCGACAGTGTATGTAGAAGATACCGCCAATTTCCTCGGCAATCTGAATACTGTAGAGCTCTCTTACCCGAGCAATCTTTCAGCTGACGAAAACAGCTGGAATCTTGGCGCGCCTTTCGGCGCTGAATGGGATGCAGATGGTATCTGGAGTGGGATGGATGGGGGCTTTCTCCCAATGCAAACTTCACTTATGTTCGAGACACCAGGCTTAATTCAAGTCCGTATCACACCTTTAGGGGCAGCTAGCCTTCCCGCTGGCTCATCAGGCGCGCTATTCAACTTCAAATTTGTGGCGAAGACTGCTGGCCTGTGCAATCTAGCTTTTAATCACGCCAATACATATTACTCTGAACCTGATAGTACAGAGCATTTCTTTGGAGCGGAAGTCGGTGCTGAGGTACTTATTAGAGATGAAAGTGGAGACTTCTTTGTCACTGGCATCCGCATCTCAGCAGCCAACACAGCTAACACAGATGATTCTGACGAGACCAATATCGGTACTGAATACTATGTAGCTCCCGGAGGAGGAGGCGATACTTACGGCGAGGTTATGTCGAATGAGCTCATTCTTATGGATATCAAAGACGTTTACTACATTTGGAAGGGCAATCCTTACGGGCCTGACGACCAGTTACCTACCGACATGTCTCATGCGACTTACGACGACTATATCTCCGCCCTTAGGAGCTATATGAGTTACTCCATCTTCAGCACAGCTAACCCGGTAGATCCCGAGGCATGGACTACTTCTGCAATCCAGCCCCCGACCGGCATTGAAGGTCAAGTCGGTCCGAACGACGACCTGGTTCCCCCGAACCAAGACGCTCTGTTCTTTTTAGCGCGTATGTCGGACAATGACTATACTCAAGGTTCGGTGACCTTTGATGTAAGTATCATTATGGATATCACCGAGGATACAAGCGCGCCGGAATTATTCGGCTTCGATCCGTTAGGGCAGCCAGAGAACCAAGTTCAATTGGTTACAATATATATGGATTGGGGATCGGATGAGGTTGGCGATGAGCTGCCAATTGAAGTAGCACTATACAACGCGAATACTCTAACTTCACATATCACTTTCTCTCCTGCAGCGAACGTGGAAACTTTTAGCCCACCGACGAACCAAGGAGAGTATACGTTCTATAGAGTCTCGGGAAATCCCAACTACACTACCATATTCCAAGTACTTGTTCCATCAGGAGTATCTCAGGATAATTATCTCTGGCGTATCTCCGAGTTTGGAAAACGCAGTTCGCTGAAGAAGCCTGGGGACCAATACAGCATTACCGGATCTATTTAAGCTGAAGTAGCGCAAGGACACTATCTACAGATTGAAATATCGCCTGCCCATCCGCGTATAAACACTCCATGCCTGCGCTGGCGTTCTTCGGGAACAGCATTGCGCTTCGCTTTCTGGCGAAGCTGCTGGCGTTTCCCTGCCTCTTACCGCTCCCTAACTCCCCGCCGTGCTCTTCATAATTAATCATGTAATCAACGGGTCGAAGCTAATCCTTCTTCGCCATGGCTTCGACCGCTGCGTAATCAGCGTGTTAAACTGAAGTCTACTCCGGTAGGATTCCATTCTAAATAAAGCGTGAGCTTACCGGTCTTACCATTCTCGGAGAACCACATCAGCTCTATCTGAGTCACCTTATTAGTCAGACGATACATGGATTCATTCTTCCCGAAGCTGATAGCACTACATAGTACTGGAGTTTCAAGAGTAGGGTCACCTTCGCAAATATCCAGATAAGCATATTGTTTCGGTAGCAGCATTCTTGTGGGGGTATTGTAGTGTGTCCATCTAAGCGGGACAGGAAGAAAGTCGGGCCTATTCACAATTCCTTCTTTAATGGAGATGACTTGAACCTCTAGCGCCTTTGTCGGATACAGACCGCAACCAAGCCAAATCAACCGTGTTATTGCACGACCATTCAAGCCTCCTTTCTCGAAACGAAGGGCTTTCGGCCATGAGAACAACCAGGCTCTTAATGCTCCCCAATCAACGATAGCGATTAGAAGAGCCAAGCTGAGTCCTGAGATTGTTAGGATATCCTGAGTTTCCATGTTACTCCTCCAATTAGGCGGATATCATACCACTCGTCCGCCATCCTTCCTTGACACTTCCCCCTGCGGGGAATAAACTCACGGGGCATGGGTAACGGGGCATTATATATGGCGAAGCGGACGGCGGCGGCGGTAGCGGCGCTGGCGGTTTGCATACTCCTCGCGCTTTTGGCGCTGGCATACCTGGCGCCACCGGCGGCGCATGCGCAGGCGCAAAAAGCCCCGGCGCAGTTCAAGACCTCCGGCGCGTTTTCAGGCGGCGCGAAGCTCGCGGGATGCGTCCTTGACGGCATCCGCTTCGGCAAGCACGACGACTTCACGCGCGTCGTCATAGACTTCAGCGTTGAGAGCGGCGGCAAGCGTGTTGGCGCGCCCACCCACCCCGCCTACAAGATTGAATACAAGAAGTTCCCCTACCGCTTCAAGATTACCTTTGACGGCGTGAAATACGCCGAGAACGCGAAGGTGCAAAGCGTTGACGCCATCCCGTTTAGCATCGTCACCCGCGCCGACAACAGCATCCAAATGATTGAGATGTTCGTCCAGGGCCCGGCGATGTTCAAGGTCATTGAGGTTGACGACCCGGCGAAGCTTTCGCTGGACTTCAAGTTCCTCCCCAACGAGCCTGTGCCGACCGTATGGGCGGTGCAGCTCCAGGACGTGAAGGACGTGCAGGGCGCGTTCAAGCTCATTGAGGGCGGCAACCTTCCCGAGGGCTTTGAGCCTGACGTAATCGCCATCGGCAGCTCCATTTTCGTGGAGGCCGTTTACCTCACGATGGACGAGGCGGCGCAGGCGGTCGCCAAGCTCGACGACAAGGGCATTCCCGCGATTGTCGCGGAGCGCAAGGGCAGCGAGCTGCCCCGCCGGTAAACGCACATGCAAAAGCGCATCGCCGCCATCCGCAAGCACAAGCTGACGAAACCCAAGCGCAGCATTGCTGAAAGGCTCGGTAACTTCGGCGTTATCGGCGGCATCGTGTTCTTCTTCCTCTGCGTCTTTTACGTCATCGGCGCGTATTGGGTCGTGGGCATCCTCGCCGAGATTTCGCAGAAAGACTACACTCCCGCCAACCAGCGCATCGCCGCGTATGAGAAGTTCTTCCGCAAAGCCGAGAAGAACGGGATGGAGATTGAAAAGAGCCCGCCGTATATCAAAGAGGGCGCGAAATACTTCCTTTGGACGGTCGCCATCCCCAACCAGTCCGAGCGCCTTGTTTACCGCTGGAAGCACGACTTGCAGACGAACAAGGTTGAGCCGCTTACAAGCCCTGCGACATACCTTGATATTGAGCTCAAATACGTGAAGCCCGACGAGGCCAGCGGCTACCCTTACGAGCCGGGCGATCCCATCGCGCTGCAAATTGCGCAGGGGGATTACGAGCCGCCCGAGGCGTATGAGATGCCGGAGACCGACCTCGGAGTGCCTTCGGGGCCGGTGCCTGCGGATGCGGGGACCATGCCGTTTGAGAACGTGGACACTTCGGAAGGTGAAGGCGACGAAGCTGCGCCCGAGCCGGGTAAAGGCGATGAGGAAACCCCGCCGGATGACAAGGCCAAGCCGGGCGATGGCGAGGGGGACGGCGGCGGCGATGAAGCCAAGCCGGGCGATGAGGAAAAGCCTGATGACGGCGGCGAAGCCAAGCCCGGCGATGATGAGAAGCCTAAGGACGATGGTGGCGGTGAAGCGAAGCCCAAGGATGGCGAGGGCGACAAGGGCGGAGAAGAAAAACCACCGCCCGAAGACGAGAAGCCTAAGGATGATGGCGGCGAGGACAACTCCGTCCCCGTCAAGTAAACCTGTTACAATCTGCTACCGCACTTCCCGATGGTTGAAGCAATCGTAAAATTCGTCACCGATGGCATTGCCGCGCTCGGCTATACAGGCGTCGCCTGGATGATGGCGGTTGAAAGCGCGTGCATCCCGCTGCCAAGCGAGATCATCATGCCGTTTGCCGGCTTCCTCGTTTACGAGGGGAAGTTGAACCTCCACCTCGTCGCGCTTTCGGGCGCTTTTGGCAACCTCGTCGGGAGCATGGCCGCATATGCCGCGGGCTATTACGGCGGCCGCCCGTTCATCCAGCGCTACGGGCGCTACATCCTCATCAAGCAGCACGAGCTTGAGATGGCCGACCGGTTCTTCCTCCGCTGGGGGCAGTGGGCGATACTCCTGGGGCGCAACTTGCCCATAATCAGGACTTACATCTCGTTGCCGGCAGGGATTTCGCGCATGCGCTTCGTGCCGTTTTGCATCTTGAGCTTCGTAGGAAGCATCCCCTGGTGCTACCTGCTCACCTATGTCGGCATGAAACTCGGCGAGAACTGGCACGGCATCAGCAAATACACGCACTTGCTTGACTTCATCGTGGCGGCTGCTATCCTGGCGCTCATTGGGCGGTGGCTTTGGCAGCGCTTTGGTAAACGGCCCGCGATGAGCTAGAATCTATACGCTAACGACATTCCCGAGGTAACACTATGGGCCACGCGAATGACGATGATAAGACCAGGGCGCTGAACCTGCACGATAGCGCCCGCGAAACCACTTGCCCTTACTGCAGCGCAACCATTCCGCACGACGCGGGGTACTGCCCATCGTGCGGCTATGAGCCGGGCAGCATGGGCGAAGGCGGCAGCGCGCCCACGGCCACAGCGGTTGCAGGCGTCGTTGAAGTAACCGCCGCCGGGGAATCCTTCGGCATCGGCGAAGGCGAACACGTCCTGGGGCGCAGCGAAGGCGACCTTGTCGTGAGTAACCCCTACCTCTCGCGCAAGCACCTCGTGTTCGTGGTGCGCGGCGGGCGCGTCTTCGTCAAAGACCTTGGCTCAACCAACGGCACGTTCGTGGACGGCGCGAAGCTGGGCGCGCAGGAAGAGCGCGAGATCACGCCTGCGTCGGAGCTGAAGGCGGGTGAGCTGCCCATCAACATGCGGTGGTTCGGCGAGCCTGGGCGTTCCGACGAAGCGCCACTCGTGGAGGATGCGCCGGAAGCAGAGATCCCCGGCCTGCGCGAAGATTCAATAGACGTCGTGGAAGTGCGCAGCCCGTGGTCGCTCAAGGCGGGTGAGGCGCAATACCCGCTGCCCTTCGGGAAGGTGCGCATCGGGCGCAAGCCCGACCGCAACGACATTGCATTCCCCGACGACGGCTTCATCAGCGCGGCGCATGCGGTGCTGGACGTTGACCTTGATTACCTTAAGGCGCAGGACATCGGCAGCACCAACGGCACGCTGCTTAATGGCGAGAAGCTGGCGGCGAACGACTGGCGCGACATGAAAGCAGGCGACGAATTCACCGTCGGCAAGACCGCGCTAATTGTCGTGCGCGCTGAGCCTGAAGAGGCGCAGGTGGATGAACCGGCAACCGGCACGCCTGACATCCCCGCTGAAGAACCGCAGCATTAAGCCGTGCCGCGCAAGCTAAAGACAGCCGCGAAACCGAAGCGACCCCTGCCGCTTCCCGCGCTCATTGCGCTTTGGCTGCTCATCTTCGCCGCATCATCATACGCGCTGACATCCGCATACCAAGGCGCGCTCCATTCGCGCATCGTGAAGCCCCAAGCCGCGGCGCTCGCCGTATATCCCGCGAAAACTGCTGCGAAGTTCGTGCGCGCTGTTGACGGCGACACGGTGCGCGTGCTCATCGGCGAGAACGAAGAGCGCGTGCAGCTGTTGGGCGTTGATGCGCCGGAGCTTTTCCGCAGGCAGATAACCACGGAAGGTGAAAGCGTGCAGTCGGAATGGCAGGAGACGGGCGACCTTGCGGCCACGTTCGCGAAGCAGCAGCTTGAAACGGCGCTTGCAGACAAGCAGCTCACGCTTGAGTTTGGCGCACCGCAGCGCGACCAATATGGGCGGCTGCAGGCGTGGGTGTGGATTGGCGAGCCGGGGAAGGGCGCGCTGGTCAACGAGTGGTTGTTGCAGCACGGGCTGGCGAAGCCTTATTCCCTGCCGCGCGGTGCGAAGTATGCGGAGAGGATGAAGGCGGCGGAAGATGGGGTCGGGGGGTAGCGCATTCATACGGAACACCCCCTTAAGCAGCAAGCTGCATCACAAACTGAAATAAGAATTGGTGCATCGCCAGGTGAACGGCCGCGTTCTACCTACTACAATATGCCCACCTTTCGCGACGCTGGAGCTTGCCGCTGCAAGCTCAATGGCATCGTGCGGTTAATAATAGACGGCGAATTTAAGGCTGAGGTTGGTCTTGTCAGAGTATGAAATTGCAGGGAGCCCGTTTATTGCCGCTAATGATACATGCTCTCCAACGTCTCCTGCACTGTCAACCGTTTCTGCCGCGCCCCAAGCTGCTCCGTTGGCGTCCGTTGACCGGATGTATCGCAAATCGCCGTTTGTTTTTTCGTAAGAAGCGATGGCGGGATTGCCATTCACTACAGCCAAAGAGTGGAACACGCCTATGTCATCTGTCGCGCAGGCTGTCACAGCAGGCATCCATGAATCCCCGTTGATTTGGTCAGCTCTCTTATAGCAGAGGTTTCCTGAGATCGACTCGTAGTAACTCACGGCTGGATATCCATTAACAACCTTCATGCAAGACCGGCTGTTATTCATCATGCCTTCAAGCAGCAGGGAGGATTCCCAATCGTCGCCATCCGTGTCCTTCGCCCGAATAAACTTTAGGTCGTTAAAAACAAAGTAACTAATAGCAGGGAAGCCGTCAACGATCGCCAAGGAAGGATAGTAGCCCGTCCATTCTCCGCCATCCACAACCTGCGGGGCAGCCCATGAATCTCCTGTTACGTCTGCAGACCTGGCAAATTTGAGGTCGTAGTTAGCCATGTCGAAATACGCGATCGCAGGATTTCCGTTAGCTATGGCCATGGAGCTGTAGAAGCCAACATTCGTCGCGCTGTCTACCGCATAAGGCGAATTCCAGCCCTCTCCGTTTTCATCAAGCGATCTCACATACTTCAACCCGCTGGTGAGATTGCGATAGCCGATTGCAGGGCGGCCTTGGACTACTAGGAGTGAATTGAACCACCCGCTACCAGCCTCCACATCTACGATAAATGGGGCGCTCCAGCTGTCTCCAATGGGGGTAGTCGCCCTTGCGTACTTCAGTTTGTTATCCGACCTATAGGCAATGGCTGGAGCCCCGTTAACCTCAGTCAACGATGTGTATTCAGCCCCTAAGCCTGAACCATCTACTGTTACAATATGCCATGACTGGATTCTGTATCCGCTGTCGGCGGTGCAGTAATCACTGTCAGGATAGCCTCCCTTGTATGACAACAGCTTATACCAATAGGGGCTTACATCTGGAACATCAGTGTCCTCCCATTGGGTTACATACCCAACAGTTGCGGCCAGCTCATAAGTCCCGCTCTGGTCTAACGCCTTATAAATCCTATATCCATCAGGAGTGGGCCCGATCGCTGGATGAGTCCACTGCAGCGCTATCCTGTCATTGTGCAATCCATCTGAAGCAATGAAATCTCGTGGCGGAGCTAGTGGAGCTTCATTTGTTGTGGCGGAAGCCTCTTCCGAGAAGTCCGAATAACCTCCAGAGTTGTACGCCCTCACGCGATAGTAGTAAGTGGTTAATTCCAACAAACCGGCGTCGGAATATGCGGTACTCTCGGCCGCTACGTTGCCGATCTCGCTCCAGAAGCTGTCAGCTTCAGTTTTGCGTTCTATCCGGAAGCTTGTTTCATTGCCGGAATTATCTTCCCAGGATAAATCGATTTGAGAGTGTGAAACTGATGTCGTACTCAAGCCCGAAGGCGCAGCCGGTGGCTCAACAGGATTGCTCAGCGGGATTGGATTACTTGGCTCGCCTTGAGCACCTGCGTTATCCAGGGGAACAACGCGGTACCAGAAGCCGCCAACTGCGGCGAAGTTGTAGGCAAAGCCCGTGCGTTGGGTAGCGCTATTCTCGCCAGATGAGAAAGCCTGAATTGTAATTTCGCAATAACCGCTTAACTGGTTGGTCGACTTTTCAATTCTGTAGGAAGCAACCTCCACTCCAAAATTCATTGCAATTGGCGTAACATCTGCAATGTCAACTTCCTTGTTTCTGCTTCCGTCAACTACCGCGGGCAGCGAATTCTCTTCCCCGTCCTCCCAACTTTCTCCATAATGCATGGCCAGCGGCGTTATGTCGGCGATGCCCACCGTCCCATCCTGGTTGTAATCGCCGAGGTTACAATAGTGCCAAGTTAGCGAGTATGTTCCACCGCCATTATCATTTATGGCTAGGTCGCGCACTATGTTATTGCTGCCCGTTGGCGGTTGGCAAACAGCCTTTTGGCATTGGCGCGCTACCAAGGCGGAGCGTAATGCCAAGCGAAGTTGGTTGAACACTTCCGGGTTGACGCCAAGAGGCGCTTGCATTGAGTCAAGCTCACTAAGAGCGTCACTAATGCTTGGAGTCGGCTTCAAGTTTAACTGATAAGTGCTGTTGTTACTGTAATCTCCGCACGCATAGAGCGCCAGCGCTGCAATAAGCGCGGCAGAGATGGCAATTGCAAATTTCGTCCTGTTCATGTGGGACACCCCCTTGACCCGCTAATTGTAACACAAAGCGTTCGCCTCAAAACACTCTTATCTTCACCGGAGGTAGGACTCGCCGCCTGGAATCAATGGAAATAGCGTGGCCGTGTAAGGAGTATGGGGTTAGGGGTGAGATACAGATTCCATAGTGGGGCAAGAATGCCCCACCCCCGGGAAAGAGCCAGAGCCGGGCTGGTCAGCCTGGCCTACCCGTCTGTTGTTATTACGCGAACGAAGGTCACGGGCAAGCGCGCGCGCCACCATCATATTCCCGGACGGCGGGGCACGCTTCGGCAGGCTCAGCGCCCTACACCACTTTTCCACTATAATCCTCTTG
>CAVVLL010000010.1:0-61765 GCA_963749125.1 uncultured bacterium | reverse complement strand
ATCGCGTGTATATCACGAATCTGAATCTGTTTATCCGCAACAACTTGTATGCCTTATATCTAACTGCCGTTGCGATAGCTGTTGTAATAAAGACTGTGTGGGTTAATTGATCGCTCAGCACTCTGGAGTTCAGCAGGACAGGCTGTCGATAAATTTAAGCCGCTGGCATCGTAAACATCGCCGACGGTATTCCTATTCCATATTTTTTCCTTTCTTCTGCTTTTTTTCTTCAGGTTTTAAGCGCACTATCCGCATCAATACGCGCAAGCAATTCACAATTGTGTACCGATGCTTCCGCAATCACTTGCCCCCAATCATACAAACGGAATTCATTGGCGCGATAAGTATCGCCGCTTATTTCTGTAGTATCGGCATCGCATACTCCCTGTGCAATATTTCTCCCGATAGTATCGTAACTGGTAAAGGTTGTCTTACCATTGGACTGACGTATACTTAGCTATTTCACGGTTCAGTTTATCGTATTCGTAAGTAATTGTTTGATCTTTCTGTAAGAATCCGGTCCAGAACCGGCATCAGCTGAGTGTTTTTATACCAAGCGTTATCAACCGGTGTTGCATAACGTTTTTCACTTTTTATTAAACCATTCAACAAGTAATCTTTAGTGCTGATATAACCTTCCGCATCAACGGTTAAAATTAGCCAACCACGTGGATCATAAAAGCGATATTCATGGGCATCGTCGGAACTTGTATTAGGACGAATCTTATCAAAGTTTTGTGTGTAAATCTTAAATCGTTTGGTTTTCGACGTAACGAATTACAATTCAGTAATCCAACTGGCAGCATTACGTTTATATCAGTCACATATCCTGCAGCATCTTGTGTACCAGCAGCTTATTTCTATCGGCATCGTAAAAGATATGGTGAGTTGATCGCGCCTCCGGATCAACGGAAAAAACAACTTTTTTCCCTTTAAGTAAAGCAGCTGCTGTCCGACTTTAACGTTTTCATGTTGGATAGTTACGATAAGTTGATCGTGATCGTTATAAATATTTTCTGTTAAACCATTTCCTCATCGACTTGGTAACAGAGCCGTTCTGAAGCGTCATAAAATTCGTAACTGATTCGATCATGTGCCGGATCGCTTATGGACATCTTAGTCATTAATGTCAATAAATCATTGGCGGAGGGTTCGGTTCCTTGGGCAGGAATCGAGGCAAGTCGCTGTTTATCTATCGCTTTCGGCATAGCGAATCGTGGCTTTATAGCGATTTTGAGCGTTATAACGATATTCAGTAATACATCCACTGGGATGTACAATAAATCCTAAACGATTTTGCTTATCATAAAACCGATAACCAAATTGTCCATCGGCTGTCGTGCATTTCTCTGTCGTACAACCTGCGATATTTCTACTATAGGTTGTCTCTCGGGTAATCGGTTGATTATTAACTTGGATAGTTTGTTGTTCTTTAACTATCCAGCCGCACGTATCTAATTCAGTGATCTCTTTACGACTATTAGGTCGGTGCAATCTGATACGTCGATTACCATAAACATAGGATGTTTTTCTTTGGCAGCATTTGTTAAGGATATAAAAACGACGTAAGTTATCAAATTCTGTGGTGGTATTGATTTTAGGTTGGTCTTTTTGAACGTGTTTCACTATGGAATCGCAAATCACCAAACATATTAGATCGTATCGAGTTGGCTCATACGATCATCACTAATTCCCTTCCCTTTAGCATCGATCGTCGCATAGCGATACGATGACGACAACACGGACGCGCGGGTATGTGGCACTTAGCACCTTGATGTGCAGCTCAGGGCTTTTCACAACGCCTTTGACGAACCAACCGCGCTTCTCGTCCTCCGCATCGTCATCGCGCTCAAATTGCGGCTTGATGAGCACCAGGCCGTGCGCGTCCGTAGCGAGCAGCGGCGCGATGGCAGGAAGCATGGAGACTGCGGAGGTGAATGACACGTCAATCGTGAAGGTTGCGCAGGTATCAGGGACGGCATCGCGGTTCAGCGCGCGGGCATTCATGCCTTCCAGCAACACGACGCGCGGGTCGTTGCGCAGCCGCCCGTCCAGCAGCCCCTTGCCGACGTCCACCGCGGACACCTTCGCTGCGCCATATTCCAGCAGCACTTCGGTGAACCCGCCGGTGGATGAGCCAATGTCCAGGCATACCTGCGCTTCAATCTTCGGCGCAGCATCGCCAAGCGTCACGAGGCAGTTCTTGAGCTTCATTCCAGCGCGGGAAACATAGGGGCATTCGGGGTCGCGCACCGTGATAACGGCGGCATCGTATATCGGCATGCCGGGCTTCGTGGAAGGCCGGCCGTCCACCAGCACGCGTCCCTGCATTATCAGCGAGCGCGCAACTTTCTCGTCCTCAATCAGGCCGCGCTCCAACACAAGCTCCAGCAGCGGCCGCTTGGTTTTCACTTGAGCCCCATGACCATGCCAAACGCGATGAGATAGCCCACGCCGCAGCCCACCAGCGCTTCCAGCCAGCTATGCCCCAGCATCTCGCGTAGCACCTTGTAGTCAAACGGCTTGACCATCTTCCCGCTCAGCAGGTCGGGGATGACGCGGTTCAAAAGCTGCGCTTGGTCGCCGGCAGCGCGGCGCAAGTTCGTGGCGTCGTAAACCACGATCGCGCCGAAGAGGACGGCGGTGGCGAACAGCGGGTTGGTCATGCCGGTTTTGTAGGCGAGGACTGTGACCAGCGCCATGACCGCCGCGCAGTGCGAGCTGGGCATTCCGCCGGTGTCAAACAGGCGCGCGACGTTGACCCGCTTCTCCGAAAGCAGGTAGAACAGCGTCTTGAGCCCTTGCGATATCGCCCAGGCGATTAGCGGCGTGGCAAAGAAGATATGTGCGTTCAGGTATTGGACCATGAGCTTGGGGATTATAGCAGAGGGGAGAGATAGGGGCTTGCCCGCCGACTTGTCCACCGAAGCTGTAGCGAAGGTGGAAGCTTTAGCGTAGGCGGGTTAGGGATGAGGGGTTAGGGACAAGTTCCATAACCGTACGCCGCGCTTTAGCCCTGCTCAGGTCGGGATGAGAATCAATCCTATGAGTACGCTGGGCTCACTAACCCGGCTCTGGTGTAGGGCGCGGACTTGAACCGCGCCTCAGGAATGTTTGGCGAAGACACAAGCGAACTCGTCTATTCACAAATGCCAGCCGCGTCACCATCACGCCCATTGCCGGGCAAGTCAGCCCGGCCTACCCCTCTGGAGTTTCTTCCACGGTCTAACTTCCACCGCCTACCTCCCCATTGGAACAAATCCCCGTATATGTGGTCTAATTATACTGGATGGGGAAAACGAAGAAACAACCGCCCAAGCTCTATCCTGTCGGCGAGACCGCGGGAGGAACACTATTCGTATTCCTTCTCGTCGCGGGCTGGCTGTTCAGCGCGATGATGGCCGCCGGATTCCTTGGTTATTCCGGCGACAGCATTTCGAACTTTATCAGTGAGGTAAGCACGGAGTTTTATTGGCTGAAGCGCTTTGGCCACCTGCCGAATATCCGGCATGACGCAATCATGTACGTTCTAGAAACGCTCGTAAATTTGCTCATCCTGCTCATCGGCCTTGCGCCTTTCCTGCTGATTGCGCTAACGACTTTCAAAGTAATCAGGCGAAAAGGCTTTACATGGACTGATGTCTCTATTGCCACATACAGTACCGCATTAGCACTGCTCTTCGTTATCTCCTCGCCATCGCAATAGCGAATGAACCAATCCCCAACAACCACGCCGCGAAAGC
This sequence comes from uncultured bacterium, assembly GCA_963749125.1. Lineage (GTDB taxonomy): Bacteria > 4484-113 > 4484-113 > 4484-113 > 4484-113 > JBBIJQ01. The sequence goes on along the minus strand of CAVVLL010000010.1, from coordinate 58,022 downwards.
CAAGCCAGTTCTGGGCTGCAATCAAGCTCATCCTCTTCTTCCCCCTATACGCTGCCGCATTGTTTGTTACTACGGCACTAAGCCTTAGCGCAGTATTAGTCTTCTGGAACTCAGATACGATACAGCGGTATCAGATAGCGACGCATTGGCTTCAGCATTTTAGCGACCAGCCGGGTGTGAGAGGATATGCAACTGAGCTCCTCAAAGAAGATGGTCTATTGTTACATCCCTTAGTCGTAATAGGCGAAGTAATAGGCATTCTAATGCCGCTGGTTCTCCTCGGCCTGGGCGTGCAGTGCATCCGCCGCAAGACAATTGACCTCGCGCTAAATCCCATGTTCTGCTGGCTATATTCGTTGGTGATATTCCTGTTCGCGTTTGCGTTTAGCGGCTTTAGCTCAATGTTATTCGCTGCGCTCTTCACTTATCCCTAGCCTACAGCACAAAGAGGATCCGGAGCCGGGCTGGTGAGCCCGGCGTACTCATGAGAAATTATGTTCAAGTGAATCTGAAAGTTAACGCGCGGGTCCCCAGGCCCGCATATCGGTAAAATAAGTTCAGTTCGGCCCGGGGAGGGGGGGATGGGGGGAGGGGACCCCCGGCCAGAGTGAGTCGGGCTCAAGACCGAGGGGCGGTGTCGAGCCCTAAGGCGCTATTGGGCGCCCCTGAGAGCTACTGGGGAGGTCGCTCTCACATTCTAGTATACCCTAGATTATTGGGTATTGTTGCAACTTAGCGGGGTTTTTACCAAATCGCCTCTACCACCTATAAACGGCCCCTGAAGTGGTAAAATAACCTCGATTATGCCCCTCATCGGCGCTGAAACCATTGTTGTTGAACATCAGGTTGTGGTTGTGACTTCCTGCGAGCTTTCGGGCGGCAATATCGCCTGCAGCTATGAAGTCCACCACCCCCTTGACGGCAAGACCTACCGCTATGCAATCACGCTCCCCAAAGACGTCGGCCCGCAAAGCAAGGTCTGGGACGAGCTTGAGCCGGTCTTCACGGCGCTGTTCCCGCGCAGAGAATACATGCTCGTCTACCGCGATTTAGCCAAGGCGTTCTTGCTGGAGGCGGCTTACAAGCTCGTGAAGGTTCCGCCGCCGGAAAAGGCTGCGCCACCCAAGGAGACTGCGCAGTAGGCACGGGCAATGCCGCCCGCCCTGCCCTATCCCGCACCGGCTGTTATCACATGAAGTTACCTATGCACTGTGTTACAATACAAAGCTCTGCTTCATTATGTGCGCACTCGTAAGTAAAGCACGGAATCTCGTGGTCGTTATCACGCTCAAGAGCAACGGCCGCTCTTTTGCCGGAAAGATAATAGACTTCGACGAACACTTCATTGAAGTGCTCGTGCGCACGGACGACAAGGGCGAGCTTTCCGCCCACCGCGACGCCTTCTTCAACGGCGGCGGCGGCAAGCAAGACCGCATCCTTGTTTCACTGGCCGATATCTCAACCATCGCGTGACCCGCTGATGACAAGCACCCGAGCCATTCTGCCTGCTGTGATAGCGGCTCTTTGTTGCGTGCTGATCACCACCAGCGCCTCCCAAGCCAAATCCCCCTCGCTTGTGCAGAAATACTCAATCACAGGCTTTGAGAACCTGAACTGGGAGATTATGCCCGCCGAATTTGCGGGAACGGCGATGGCCGAGGGCGGCGAATGGGCGCTGGCGAATCCAAACGGCGAGTCCATCTATGCCGTAGCGCCATACAACGAGCGCGACTACGGCATCACCTGCGAAGTCAATTTTCCCAAGCGCCTTCCTCAGGGCGAGCGCGTGTCGGTGTTCTTCAACTACCACTATTACGAAACGCTGGGCAGGGCCGATTACGCAGAAATAAGGCTGTATCCCGACGGTCGATATGAATACGGGCTTTCAGACAACGGCTACATGATACTGCAGCAAGAAGGGCGCTTCCCGCTGCTGCACAGCGACAAGCGCCTGGTGAAGTTTTACTTCGCCAAGCTGCGCAACGAGCTGCATCTGGTGATTAACGGCAAGGCAAGCGTCATCAAGGTCGGGGTTGAAGCCAAGCAGGGCAGCTTTGGCTTTGCGCTTCCGCCGGGCTCGTCGGCCGTGCTGCGAGACTTCAAGTTCACGGTCTTCCGTGAAGTTGACGTGCCATTTGAACGCGTGGATGTGGTGGACTTGTTCGCGCCTAAGAGGCCCGGCAGCTAGCTTGCGCTTCCCCGCCGGTAAACTACCTTTCCCGCATGCACCGTGAGCAACGCTTCGCGCTGCGCGATGTTGCCTGCGTCAGTCTTGCCGGGGAACACCGCGATATCAGCATCATATCCCACCGCCAGCGCGCCTTTCACGTCTTCATCGCGGGACAGCGACGCACTGCCGCGCGTGAACAACTCCACGGCCTCGTCAAAGCTTAGGCTCTCAGCATGATTTGTGTTGTTACAAGCGGCGTGGATGCCCAACCTGGGGTCAAGCGGAGTGATAGGCGCATCGCTTCCGCCGCCGATGCGCATTCCAGAGCCCAGCGCGGTCGTCAGCGCATTCGCCGACACTGCGCGGTCGGTAAGCGCCGAGTAATACGCGCCTTCCTTGCCGCCCCAGTAATAGTCAAATACCGGCTGCATTCCGCTGGCGACCCCCAACTTCGCGGCGCGCGCGCACTGCTCCGGCGTAGCTAGGCACCAGTGGTCTATGCGCGGGCGCAGGCTGTGAAGGTCGTGCTTGGGCGCGATGGTTTCGTATGCCACCAGCCCCTGCTCTATCGCCGCATCGCCTATCGCATGCACGCAGAGCTGCAGACCGGCTGACGCGCAATCATCAGCGAAGCGTGTGAATTCGTCTTGTGTGAAATAGAGGACGCCACTGTTGGATGAGTCATCGTCGTAGGGGCGCAAAAGCGCGGCAGTCCGTGCCCCGATTGCGCCGTCAAGCAGGATGCACCCGCCGATGCGCGGGAGGCCTAGTTCCTTCACAAGCTGGATGTTCTGCGTGCGTGGCCACACGGTGAGGTCAATGTCATCGCGCGATGCGGCCACTTCCATTGTCAGCCTGATATCCGCTGCAACATCCGAGCCGTATCCCACCAGCGCATGCACACCGCCTACGCCAAGGCGCGGCAGGCCGTCAAGGAAGCGTGTCAGCGCTTCGCGCCGCTGGTCCAGCGTAAAGGTGTCGTACAACGGGACTGTCAGTTCTTCGTAAAGCGCGCCGTGTATGCGTCCTGTCGCTTGCATCGCCTCAGTATCGTCAGGCGACACCCCGGTGCGCATCGCCACACCTGCGACATCCAGCGAGTTCCAGGCGCAGCCGTTGACGTAGCACGAATGCTGCTCCACGCTCTTCACCAGGCAAGGCGTGTTTGGGAACGCGCTTTCCAGCGCAGGCTGGATCTTTGCGCGCTCATCGGCAGTCCAGCGGTTGGCGTTGAGCCTGCCCGCGAGAATAAAGCCTCCCTGCGAATTGGGTGACGCCTGTATAAGTTCAAGAAGGTTGTCCGCGCAATCAGATGGGAAAACCTCAATTTCATATAGGAATCGCGCGGCCGAAAGCACGTGCGCATGGCTGTCAATGAGCGCCGGTAGCACAAGCATCCCGCGCGCATCAAAAAGGCTTGGGTCATCGCGAAGCACGCTGTCGGCTTCATCTTGCGTAAGCGTTTTCACCGAGGCGATTTTGCCGCCGGTGAATGCGAGCATCGTCAAGCCTTCGCGGCCAAACACTCCGTCGGAGATTACACCTGAAATGGGATCATGCATTAGATGCTATATATTACCAACAGGGGGCTTCGTTTCACTTACTTGAACCAGGGAAGGAATGAGTAACCCCATGCGAGGATGCAGGTCATGGCGAAGAATATCCCCATGGGAATTATCATGCGCCTGTAAAGCGACCAGTATGTCCCGCCGAAGAACTCAACGCTTAGCAGCAGGCAAAGGTGAATTGGGCTAAACATTACGCCCAGCATCGCCGCCGTGAAGCCTATGACGAACAATGGCACGAGGGGGATGCCCGCGCTTGACGCTAACCCGAGCGCCACCGGGAAGCCTACTCCCACCGCCGCAATGGTCACGCCCGTTATCACGCCGATGAGCACCGGCAGTATCAGTATCACCAGCCATACGGGGATGTGCCACTGCTGAAGCTCAAGCACGCTCTCGTTGATGAGGCCGGTCTTGTCCAAGACGTTTTGGTAGTAGAGGACGGAGAATATCATCGCCGACAGCTCCAGCTCGCGCTTGTCGGCGAGGTGATGCATCAGGTCGTGCAGGTTCACCTTGTCAATGATTATCTCCAGCACCGATGTAATGATGAGCGCGGAGATGATTATGGTGCGCGGGAGGGGCTGTGGGAACACTCCGCCGTGCGCCTCGTAGAACTCGCGAACCATCTCCAGACACACGCCACCGACAACTACCGCGAGTATAGGCCACATGGAGACTGTGAATGCGCCCCAGCTTCCCCGCGCGGGTGGATGTCCTTCTTGGGCGTTCTCGCCGTTTAGCTTCAAGTCGCGGAACATCGTTAGCGCGCCGATGATGATAACCAGCCCGCTGACCGGCAGCATCAGCGCGACGATTAGCGGGAGCGAAAGGCCAGACAAGCCAGATGCCAGCAGCACGCCGGGATACAGCGGCCACCAGTATTCCCAGATATGGCGGAACCAGTAGTTGATTGCTGCGAGCTGGCCCGGCTGCTCGTCAATGTTTGCGGCGGAAGCTTTCACCATTGGTGCGCTGAACCATGCGCCGCCCGGCATCGGCAATAAGCCTATGAGTGCGGGGAATGTCGCCAGCCTGAGCTTCGGGCTTTTGACCAAGCCGTCAAAGATGCATGTTATCTTTTCAAGCCTACCGCTCAAGCGAAGTATGGTTGAAAACAGCAGGATGAGGACGATTATGATGATAAGCGATATAACATCGGGGTCAGAGATTGTTGCGCCGAATTGGCCGCCTGCTATGCCCATCCCTTCCAGCGGCCCCTGGCGCGCCATCAGCCCGAGCATGATGATTGCAGCAAGCACGGCAAGGTAGAGCGGAACCTTGAACCGCAGCAGGAGCAATATCAGCCCGAAGCTGATGAGAATTATGGCCAAAGCAGGCACAGCGGCGGATTATAGCTCAGGCGAAGCCGCTTTGTTACAATCATCACATGGCACGAGCAAAACAAGGTTCGCCTGGTTCTCAGAAATTCGGCGTTATACTCAGCGGAGGCATCTCCCTGGGGCTTACCTATGTCGGCGTCCACCGAGCGTTTTGGGAGGCCGACCTCAAGCCATCTGCCATCGGCGGGTGCAGCGTAGGCTCTGTCATGGGCGCGCTTTGGGCGGCAGGATTGACGCCATACGAAGTGGAGAAAGCTACTTCACAGGCGAGATGGCCGGGGCTGGTCGGGATGAGGCGAAACCGACTCGGGCTGTTCACTTTCAGTAAGCTTGCACGCCTGGTTGAAGAAGCTTGCGGGGTTAAATTACATAGAAGACTTGCCAATTCCGCTTGCGATTTCTGCGACCAACCTTGCATCGGGCGAACAAGTTATCCTGAAGGAGGGCAGGCTTGGCGAAGCAGTCGCCGCAAGCTGCGCCATACCTGGATTATTCGCTCCGGTCACTGTTAACGACTTACTGCTTGTTGACGGCGGCGTGCGGCTGAATTTGCCAGCGTCAATCCTTAACTGCAATGATGACCTGAGCTTTGTGTTTGCAGTAGACCCGATACGGATGCTCTCAATAGGAGTTAAGCCGAGTAGCCCTCTTACTGCAGTGCTCCAATCGTTTCTTATATACCTCCAAACACAAAGTAAGTATGCGCCGTTGGAATGCAGCAAGCCGATGTTGCTGGCAGCGCCGAAGATCGTCGGTGTAAACCCGCTCGATTTTAAGCAACTGGTAGAGATGCAGCAGATGGGGTATGACGAGGCTAACCGCGCGTTTGCGCAGTTTGGCCGCTGGTTTACAGACGGCCCGCCAGCGGGAACAACAATCGCAGAAGTCGCCTAGTCGCCGACGATAATCTTCGCCAGAGCAGCAGACATAAGCTTCGCGCGCGGCGGGTGGGCGCGGGATACCAGCAGTATCGGCGCGGCTCCTCCAACCACTACCCCCAACATGATAGTCATCTGGTAATAAAGCACCATCTTGATGCTAATGTTGCCCGCTTCCAGCGTTGGCACCATGATTATATCGGCATCGCCGGCAACCGGCGTGTCAATCTTCTTTTCCTTGGCGGCATCGGGTTCAAGTCCCACGTCAACGCCGAAGGGGCCGTCAATAATCGCATCCTGCCATTCGCCGGCCTTGTGGCGCTTCACGATTTCGCGCGCGTCAGAGATAGCGGGGAAGTCTTGGCCTGTGTCTTCCATCCCGGCCGCGAAGATGACCTTGGGCTTTTCAATCCCCAGGCTGTGCGCGACCTTGATGGCGTTTTGCATAATCTGAATCTTCTCGTTGATCCCCGGGGCTACGTTCATCCCGGCATCGGTGAGGATGAGCAGCTTGTTCATTCGAGGGTTTTCAAGGACTGTGATATGCGACAGCCTACGGTCGCCGTCCTTCACTTCGTCATGGATGGCCTGGAGCACGGCCTTCAGCAACGTGTTGGTCTTTATCTTTCCCTTGAGGATGAAATGCGCCTTGCCTTCTCTGCACAAGCGAACAGCCTCGTGCGAAGCTTCCGCCTCGTCGGCTGAACAAACATGGATAGTCGCGCCTTCCGGCCTGCCATGCTCGGCGAACGCTTTTTCAATAGCCGCTTCATTACCCAGGAATATGCAGTTTGCGAGCTTCTCTTTATTGGCCATGTGCGCAAACTCAACACAATCGTCGTTGTCTCCACCGACAATCGCTACCCGCGCAGGAGTTCCAGCCTTTACCGCTTCGTGCAGTTCGTCAAAGTTGCGTATCATCACTCCTCCAGAGTTGATAATTCAATTTAGCCTTCGTATGTCTGTATAGGCTCTTCGCCGCTCAGCGCCGCATATGCGCCCGAGGCCAGCGCGCCTATTTCGTTCTCGCCCGGGAAGACCATGACCTTGCCGAGCCAGCCGACAATCTTCTTAAGTCCGTTGCGAGCTTCTTGGAGTGCATCAGGCCGCCGGTTAGCAAGATGGCGTTGATTTTTCCCTGCAGCGGGACGGAATACATGCCGATGTTCTTGGCGATCTGATAGACCATCGCCGAGTAAATGAGCTCAGCCTTCTGATCGCCCGACTCAACCATTTGCAGGACTTTCTTGAAGTCGTTTGTTCCCAGGTAGCCTGCGAGGCCGCCCTTCTTGGTCAGCATGCGTTTGATGTTCACATCTGCATGCTGCAGCGCAGCGTCAACGTCTACCGCCACTGTGCCTGCGGACGCCATTGCCTTCTTTAGCTCGTCGCCAGCCTGTGTAAGGGTAAGCTTGACCAGTCCTCGCATCGGCATCACGCCTGCGCGCTCAATGGAAAACGGCCCTTCGCCCAGCAGCGCATCGCCGTTGTCAATCAGCTTGCCCTGCTTGATGGTCGCGATGGTGAAGCCGGAGCCAAGGTGCGCCACAACGAAGTTGACCTTGGTAAACGGCATATCAAGTTTCTTCGCCGCGGCCTTCGCCACGGCGCGGATATTGAGCGCATGCAGGCGGCTCGTGCGCACGACTCCGGGGAAGCCCGAGATGCGAGCGACTTCAGGGAATTCATCGACCGTTACCGGGTCAACTATGAATGCGCTGATGCCAGTGCCTTTGACCAGGTCTGCGGCGATGAGCGCAGATAGGTTTGAAGCGTGGTCACCGTACTTGCCGGTGCCCAGGTCTTCAAGCATTTTTTCATTCACGCGGAACACGCCGGCCTTGAGGGGCGCAAGCAATCCGCCGCGCGCCACGACCGCTGACATCTTCTCTACTTCAACGCCGATGACCTTAAGAAACTCGCGCACCTGGTCAGTGCGGCTTTGCAGTTCCTCAATCACGCGCTTGGCGCCTTCTGGCGGGGTATAGGTAAGGTTCTCTTCTTTGACCAGCCGCTCATCCTGGTAAATTGCGAGCTTGCTGCTTGTGTTGCCTGTGTTAATGACCAGCACGCGGCCCAGTTGCGGCCGCTTATGCGGCTTCTTGGCCTTCGCGGTATTCTTAGCCACCATGATGCCCTCCACCTGGTATTTGGCCGCAGATGGCGCAGCGAACACGCGCCGATGCGGGAATATGTTAAGAGGGCGCCGCTTGAACGCCCAGCCCTCCTTGTAATATATATCACATATTCAGCGCCCTGTGAAGAAGTTTAGCCGCCTTCCAGCGCCGCTTGAAGCCGCCATGCCAGTTCTGGGGGTATAATAAGCTGACCGCTACTATGCGGCTGGAGAAACTATGCTCATTCGCAGTTTCGTCATCTCAACCATTATTGCGCTGGCGCTAGGCGCCGCCGCTTTCGCAGGCCCGCAAGTGCGCGACAACCAGATCATCGTCAAGATGAAATCCGGCAAGCACGCTTCGGCCCTGGCAGCCCCCGGGAAGGCAGTAAGCTACGTGCGCACAATGCACCTGTCATACGCCGACTACGACATCGTCCGCGTGCCTGAAGGCGCAGACCCGTTTGAGGTCGCCCGCGAGCTGGAGGCATCGGGGATGGTGGAGTTCGCCTACCCCAACGTCGTGAAGGCTGTCAACACGCTCCAGGAGCTGCTCAACGGCCCGGCGTTTTGGCCCAACGACCCTTATCTGCTCAATCCGTTCAGCGCCGTCAGCGAGGCATACGAGAATCCGCGTGCAGACCAGTGGGGGCTTCTATACACGAACGCCCCGCTGGCGTGGAATTACACGACGGGCTCCAGCAACGTCATCGTCGCCATCATAGACACCGGCGTAAAATTTGAGCATCCCGAGCTTTACGGCCACTTCTGGGTGAACGCGGATGAAATACCGGGCAACGCGATTGATGACGATGGCAACGGCTGGGTTGACGACGTTAACGGCTACGACTTTGCCTCTTACGATATTGATACACACACAGGTGGTGACTCCGATCCCACCGATCCGCAGCCATACTCCGACACGCACGGCACCTGGGTTGCCGGCATCATCGGCGCCGCATCCAATAATGGCATCGGCATAGCTGGCGTTGCGGGCGGCGGCAAGGGCGGCGACGGCGGAGTCCGGCTGATGATTCTGCGCGTAGGAACCAACGCCAGCATCTCCGTTGACGCCGAGGTCGCAGCGCTGGATTACGCCGTGCAGAATGGCGCGAAAGTAATAAACATGAGCTTCGGCGGCGTGACCGGCGGCCCGCCGGAGGAAGAGGCCATCACGCGCGCATGGAACGGCGGCGCTGTCATCTGCGCAGCGGCGGGCAACTACCCTGCCGGTAATCCCGACGGCATTGACCTGCCCGCGGGATTCCCCGAAGTTATCGCAGTGGGCGCGACGACTGTGTTCAGCGCGCGCACCGTGTTCCCGACGACCGCGCTCATACCCGAAGTGCTGGCAGACTTCAGCAAGACCGGGCCCGAGATGGGAGTATGCGCGCCGGGCGTGAACATCATCACGCTTTTCGGCCCCGACAGCTACACCGTTGACCCTGACACGCAGTTCCTTGGCACCAGCGCAGCTACGCCTGTCGTCACCGGCTTCGCCGCGCTGCTCGCGAGCTACTTCACAACCGCCAACAACACGTGGCTCCGCGACAAGATTGAAGCTTCCACAATAGATATGGGCGCGCCCGGCTTTGACGAGAGCTACGGCCACGGCCGCATTGATATGGCGCGCGCATTCCAGGGCACCGAGCCCCTGCCCGTTGATCTTGTTGGTGATACTAACAACAGTGATAAGGTTGATGATGCTGATGTACAACCAATCATAGACAACTATGGCCAGCGTGTTGGCGATGCCAATTACGAATCGCAAATTGACACAAACGACGACGGCGTTATTGACGAACTGGACATCTTCCTCGTCGGCCTGAACTACGGGAAGACCTCAGACTAAGCACGGCTAATAGCTGCGCCTTCTACGACAGCTTCTTTACCTGCTGCGGCGGGGTTTGGCGCTGCAGGGCTTCCACCCAATCGCATGCCTTCTTGCCTTCAATCACCAGCTCGGGGTTCATCTCGCAAAGCGGTAGCATGACGAACAGGCGCATGGTCGCGCGCGGGTGCGGGATCATGAGCGCTGGCGTCGCGAGGACGAGGTCGCCATAGGTAATGATGTCTATGTCCAGCACACGGTCGTGCAGGGCGGACGGCTCGTCCGCGCGCTCGCGGCCCATCTCAGCTTCAATCACGCGGCAGTGGTCAAGCAGCACGGGCGGCGGCAGGTTGGTGAGCACGCAGGCCGCGCAGTTGATGAACCAGTTGACACTGCGGTAGCCGACCGGGCTCGTTTCATAGAAGCTGCTTGCCGCGACGAACTGGGAATCGGGAAGGTGGGCCAGCCGTGCCATCGCGCCGCGCATGGTCTCGATCCGGTCGCCCAGGTTCGCACCCAAGGATAGGTATGCGAGCTGCATGGGTAGATAATAGCACGGAGCGGGGGTTCGGGGCTCGAGATTATGGGTTGATAGTTGATAGTCGTTAATCGTTGGATGGGCAGGCCGGGCTTTGGAATCCCGATACTTACTCAACAAAAAGGAGTGTGAACCGAAGTCCACACTCCTTATGTAATTCCGACTTACCCCCTTGTCCCTTACCTCTTACCCCTTATTTGGCTTACCAGCCCGCCGGATCCGCCTGCAGAACGAGGATATCGTCTCCGCCACCACCAATGTCCTGCACTCCGGTAGGTGTGCCTTCAACGCCTGCAGGAATAGCATCAGCGCCAATTGGAGAAACTTCCATGCCGGTGGCAAATTCCAGCGGGACGGATTGCGCCTCCACAACCCCTGAAGAGGCATCAAACCAGGAACCGACAGCTAACGGATCCCAGCCGGCGATCGCCAGCTTGTTGTCGGGGTAAAGCGCGATTGACCTGAAATAATCGCCTTGGGATGCGCTTCCCCAGGCTTTCGCCCACAGGCTCGCGCCGCTGGAATTGAACTTGGCGATCATCCCGTCAACCCCGCCCGGCCCGAAGCTGTATGTGTGGCCTGCGACGTATAAGTTGCCGCCTCCGTCAATAGTCATTGCGTAGGCTTCATCATGACCTACGCCGCCCCATGTCTCCTGCCATAACATCGCGCCATTTGAATCAAGCTTCATCAGGGCTACTTCAAAACCCCCCTGGCCCATAGTAGGATCGCCGCTATAGGCCCTGCCCGCCACATACACATTTCCGGTGATGTCGGTGCAGATCCCCTGGCCGGTGTCGGTTCCGGGATCATTGCCCCATTGATATTCCCACTCCAGCGCCATGCCAAGCGCTGAGTACTTAACGATTAGCAAGTCATCCTGCGTGGAAGTGGTATCCTTGCTCCTGCCCGCAAGGTATACATCGCCGGTGGCGCTTACCGTGATAGCATCCGCATTATAGTTAGCCGAACTCAACGCCTTCCCGTCAATGAAGTTACCGCCGGTGTCATACTTGAGCAAGAGCAGCGATGACCCGCCGCCGAGCCCAAGCTCATAGCCTGCAACGTAGAGTAATCCTGGTTCATCAAGCGCGATAGCGTTCGCGCAAGCTCGGTTGGTCGTCCCCCACGTCTTCTGCCAAAGCAATGTCCCATCGGGCGCATATTTCAGTATGAATACGATGAAGACAGAAGCGAAGCTCCTGGTCTCGCCCGTTACGTAAGCGTTCCCGGCGCTATCAACCGCGACGCCGTAGGCGAATTCGTCTTCATCGCCGCCCCAGGTTTTCGCCCAAAGCAGCGTCCCGTCCGGCGCGTATTTCTGGACAATGGCCTCTGCATCCGTAAATGAGCCGTCGTCATAGCTGCCTGCGATGAACACGTTCCCATCAGCATCCGTAGCCACGCTGTTCGCATGATCGCTATTCGTGTTGCCCCAGCTGTGGCCCCAAACGGTCGAAGTGGAAGGTGGCTGCATTGGGTCGCTCGCCTGCCCTCCGGTGCCTTCGGCATCCACCGGCACCAGCCGATACCACATGCCGGCTTCGGGCGTAATATCGACGCTAAAACGCATCCGCGCAGTGTCTTTGTCCAGCCCCGCGCTCAGCGGGATTATCTGCACTTCTGTATAAGTTCCGTTCTCGGTCGCGCACTTTTCAAGGCGGTAGGCCGAAACCTGCACGCCGAAGTTCATCGCGATGGGCGTTACATCAGCGATATCAACCTTCTCGTTGTTGCTTCCGTCTGCGACCGCCTCAAGCGTGTTCACGTCTCCGGTAACGGTATCATCCCACGTCTGGCCGAAATGCATTGCCAGCGGAGTGATATCCGCCACTCCCACTATGCCGTCCTGGTTATAGTCGCCGACATTGTAGTAGTGCCACGTGTAGTTATAAGTCCCGTCGCCATTATCGGTGATGACCAGGTCGGGTATGGCATTCGCGGTTCCCGTCGGCGGCGTGGAAACAAGCTTGCCATTACCCCGCGCTAGGAGTGCCGTGCGCAACGCATCCTTGAGGCTGGCGAACACCACTGGGTCAGCGCCTTTAGGGGTCGTCATCGCGTCAAGCTCTGCGATAGCGCCGTCTATTGATGCTCCACTCGTGGAAGCTGTCTGGCGGCCGCCGCATGATGCAAGAAGCACGAGGATGGCTAATACAAAAATGCAAGATACGGCTCTGAGGTTAAACATGTCGTCTCCTAAAGTCTCGATCCTAAACGGCATAATTATAACATTCGCCTGCATTGTATCAATGAAGCGTATTGAGCGCGAAACAAATACCTTCGTTATTGAAGGCCTCAACGCTAATGCTCAGGAATAGCCGATTATTAAAGCAAAAGCCGGAGCAGGAACAATAATCCCGCTCCGGCAATACATGCGATATCGCATTACCCAGCGCTAATTGCGCTGAAAGCAATGTTCTTTGTTACTCCAAGCTTACCAGTTCGCTGGGTCTACCTGCAGCACAAGGATATCGTCGCCGCCGCCGCCTGTGTCCTGGATGCCGGTAGGCGAACCTTCGGCACCAGCCTGAGTGTTGTCAGTTCCAGCCGGTGTAACTTCCGCGTAGGTGGTGTCTTCCAGCGTGATGGTCGTCGCTTCAGTAATGCCCGCCGAAGCATCGCCCCAGAAGCCGCTGACCGCCGGATCCCAGCCCGCCAAGGCAAGCTTGCCGTCTGGATATAGCGCTATCGCCCGTAGAGTTTCAACATAATCGGCATTATTCCAGGTCTTTGCCCATAGCGCGGTGCCGCCGGAGTCGAATTTAAGCACTAGCCCTTTGTACCCTGCCAACCCAAGACCGTAAGTGCCTCCGGTGAGATACAAGTTTGCATCGTTATCAATGGTCATGCCAAAGGCTTCGTCATGAGAGGTTCCACCCCAGGTCTCTTGCCAGATAACCGATCCGGCGGGATTGAGCTTCATCAAGACAACGTCGTAGCCTCCTTGGCCGAAGCCACTGCCGGAGGATCTGCCTGAGACATACACATCTCCGCCGGCATCAACGCAAATCCCGTAAGCTTCATCGGTCTCGTCGCCGCCCCAGTGCTTTTGCCATTGAAGTATGCCATTAAAGGAATATTTGACTATAAGAATATCGGCGACTTGTGCTGGCGCCTTTGTTCTGCCTGCAATATAGATGTCTCCTGCGCTATTAGTCGTCAGCGCCAAGCCGATCAAATTCTCACTTGCCGACAAAGCCTTCATGTCTATGTAATTCCCGTTGGTGTCGTACTTGAGCAGGAGCAGTGTGTCTTTGCCGTTACTGTATTGCATGCAGCCGGTAACATAAAGCAACCCCGTGCCATCCAGTGCGATAGCCGCTCCATTACCATACCTGTCGCCTCCCCACGTCTTCTGCCAAAGTAACAACCCGTCAGGCGCATATTTGAGAATGAACACCATATAATATGCCGAACCGAAGCTGTGGGTCTGGCCGGTAACATAAGCATTCCCATCGTTGTCAACCGCGACGCCGTAGGCGAAATCGTCTTCATCTCCGCCCCATGTTTTCACCCAGAGCAGTGTTCCATCGGGAGAGTATTTCTGGACTATCGCCTCTGCATCTGAAAACGAGCCGACATCATAACTGCCGGCGACGAACGTATTTCCGTTCACATCAGTAGCGACTGCGTTCGCATGGTCATTATTAGCGCTTCCCCACCTGTGGCCCCATATCGTTACCGGCGTTGGAGGCTGCATTGGGTCGCTCGCTTGGCCTTCGGTTCCTTCACCGTCCACTGGCACCAGGCGGTACCACATGCCGGCCTCGGGCGTAATATCGATGCTGAAGCGCATCCGCGCTATGTCCTTATCCAGCCCCGCGCTCAGCGGGATGATCTGCACTTCTGTATAAGTTCCGTTTTCAGTCGCGCACTTTTCAAGGCGGTAGGCAAAGACCTGCACGCCGAAGTGCATCGCGATAGGCGTGACGTCTGCGATGTCAACTCGCTCATTGTTGCTTCCGTCGGCGACCGCCTCAAGCGTGTTCACGTCGCCGGCAACGGTATCATCCCACGTCTGGCCGAAATGCATTGCCAGCGGAGTGATGTCCGACACTCCCACGGTGCCGTCCTGGTTGTAGTCGCCGATGTTGTAGTAGTGCCATGTGTAGTTATAAGTCCCGTCGCCGTTGTCGGTGATAACCAGGTCGGGGATCGCGTTCTCGACTCCCGTCGGCGGCGTGGCAACGAGCTTGCCATTACCCCGCGCTAGGAGTGCCGTGCGCAGCGCATCCTTGAGGCTGGCGAATACCGCCGGGTCAGCGCCTTGTGGCACCACCATCGCATCCAGCTCGGCGATGGCGTCTTGCACCGATGTCCCATTCGCGGGGGCGACAGGGCCTCCACCACATGAAGCTGCCATCGCGATTACAAGTATAAATAACAGGTAGATAGCGCCTTTAACGTTATACATGTTCTCTCCAGGATATGATGGTAAATTATAGCACCAGGGCTACCCGCCTGCCTGCTATGATAAAATCCTCTTTGAGCGATTTGCTTGTTTGCCGCGCGTTACTCACTTAGCAGTTATAGCGCTCACATCTGATTAATCATAATTTCGGAGAGGAATAATGAAACGCGTTCTCGCAGCTCTCTTCGCGCTTTACCTTCTACTACTTGCCTCAACAGCTGTATCGGCGGCCGAATACCCGCCGGGAGTTATGTTCTCAACAATGCTTAACGGCGTTAAGCTTCTTTCCAACACCGGCGAGCTTAGCCTGGATAATATCCAAACGACGTTCCTCCCCAAGAGCACGATCATCCCGAACCAGTCGTTCGTTTACAGCCCCGATTTCGGCGGCGGCGTGAATGCGGTTCTCAAAGACTCCGCCGGAAACGAGGTCGCCACGTTTGATTTTTATGTTGAGCTGCTCAAACAGCCCTACTTCCTCCTCGGGGCATACAAGCTGACCGGGCCGGATGAGAGCATCCTGATCCCCGGCGGTCGCGTGAAGATGCAACCTGGCAGCTATACCTTGGACTTCTACGCAGAAGGGACGCAGTTCTACCATTTCCCGTTTAAGGTGAGCAAGCTGAGCGCTGCCGACCCATTCTCCGGCGGCGATTACTACTTCCTTGACGGCGACTGGGAAAAATGGGCTTACATGTTCTATTCCGAAGCCAACGCCGAGAACGCACTGCAATTCAAAGTTTGGCTGCGCAACAAGGAAGCCGTGAACGAGCGCGACTTCACGCCCAAGATCAAAATCACCGACTCCAGCGGAAAGCTCATTTGCACCTCCCGCTCGGGATACACCCTTACCCTTCAGCCGCAATGGACGCGGTACGAGCTAGACATCGTTGACCCCAGCGAGGGCGCCGTTTACGGGAAATACTGGAAGGCGAAAGACCTGCTGGCGAAGGACGGCGAATACACGCTGACGCTCACGCTCTCAGACAAGGTATGGGGAACCTGGAAGATAAAGGTTTCCGGCGGCAAGTTTGCCGTGTCGGGCCGCGCGTTGCGAGGCAGCGCCGATCCTCTTACCTTCATTGAAGGCGGCCGCGACGCTTTCTGGTTCGAGAAGAAGTAGGGGGGCGAGAAAATACTCACAGTTGGGTAGGCGGAACTTCAGTTCCGCTCTAAAACCGCAGGCTAATAAACAATGAGTACGCCGGGCTAACCAGCCCGGCTCTGAGATTCTCATCTCTGTATCCATCTGGTAGAATCAAGATGAGGTATCACATGGTTATCGAGCGTCTAATTTCGGAGCGGCTCTCGGCGAAGACCATCACGCGAAAGATAGGGAGATTCATCCTTGAATGGTCTGGCATTATAGCTGCGCTCTTTCACGTGTTCGTAGTTCCATATCTATTCACTTGGCCAATTGAGCCATTTGGATTGAGCCGCGCAGGCGGGCAATATGGTCAGTTCTTCTTGTGGGGTAAGCACTACCCGCCAGCACAGAGTTTCCTCGAGATGCAGTATAGGGACATTGATATGTTGCCCACGAAGTTTCTCAGCGTCACTAACATGGTCATTACCAATATTGGCCTCGCACTTCGCAATAACAGCCTTATTGCGCTTTGCATCATTCTCGCCTTACTGCTCGTTATGTGTCTGCACTTCCGCTATAGAAGCAGGTACACAGCAAAGCTGTATTACCGGTTGATTGCGGCTTACTTTGCATTCTATCTAGTAGTCGCGGTAACAGCAGCACTTCAAATAAATGTATGCGTGCAATTCTCGCCTTAGACAATCTAAAGAGTGTACGTAGAGCCGGGCTAGTTAGCCCAGCGTACTCGTCTTGAAACCGACTACCATCTACGAACTACTTTCTGGTTCTTGACTTACCCCTTATCCCTTACCCCTTTTCTCACGCCGCAGGCGATGAAATCACAACCAGCCGCGCCCCCGCGACGCCAAGCTCGCTTGCGAGCACATCCGCGAAGCTTTCGGCGTTGGGAAGCGTGCTTAAGTCGTGCACCGACGCCGCGCCGACGACCCATAGCTGCGGCGGCACCTCGCCGGCGTCGCGGAACTCGCGCCGGTCACGGTGAATTGTCGTGACCAGCGGCAGCAATGCGTCCGCATCCTGCGCCACTTCATATGCCGCGCCCGGCCTGATGAGCCGCGCCTTGCCGCGCCTGTCCAGCACCGCGATGTAACGCCTCCGCTTCTTCTCCGCCGCGAACGCCACGAACCCCGCCGAGGCGAATATTTCTTTAGCGCTGTCTGCACCGGTTAGCTCGCATGCCCGCTTCGCCAGCGCGTCCATAGTCATCTCCGCCGCCTGCTCCTCAAACGGGCGGCGCGCAGTCGCGGTCAGGCGCAGTATCCCCGCCGTTGGGTCAAACGAATACTCATAATGCGCCGCCGAAGGGTCCATGCCCGCGCATGTGAGGTCGACCACCGCCAGCTCGCGCGCCTTGCGCACGTCCTCCGGCCCGCCGTCGTTGCTCGTGAGCCGCACCTGCACCGTCCCCGCCGCAATCGCTGCGCCCACGGCGCTTATATAAGGATAATGCGCGACAACGTCGTAGGGCAGCTTCGCCCTTTCGCTGATGAACGGTAGAGCGCTGTTCACCCCGCCCCCGCCGCCGACCAGCCGCACGAGCCCGCGCTCCACTTTGAACGCGCGCGCATACTCGCCGATGATGGGCGCGGTCAGGCGCTCAATGTGCGCGCTCACTTGCTCATCAAGTTTCGCCAGCGATAGCCCGTGCGCCTTCTCCAGCTCTGCGAACGGCACTGCCAGCGTCTTCGCATCCACATACGCCGCGTCGTCGTGCGGGATTTTCCCCAGCGCGTTAGCGATATCGGTTAGCGTAAAGCCATATTTTGCATCACCAGCCCCCCACACGAAATGGCGCGGGCCGCCGCGTTCCTCGCTATGAAACTCAAGCGCGCCTTGAGCAAGATGTGCTTCCGGCGCGAATGACAAATAGTTCAAGCCTGCAAGATGCGCTGAGCGAGGTCCGAGCGTGAGCTTCCCTGCACCGTCCAGACCCAGCAGCGAACCGCCGCCGAGCGCGATGGTGCGCAGGTCAAGCGTCTCCGCCTGCAAGCGGTGCCCGCCGACGCTAGCAGGGCGGAAGCGGATGCGCCCATCATGTATGAACGAAATGTCGGTGGAGGTCCCGCCGACTTCAAAGAACACGCCGAAGGTGACGCCCGCGAAATGCAGCGCCGCCGCAGCCCCCGCCGCAGGCCCTGATAGCAGGCATGTAAGCGGCCGCTGGAATGCCATCTCAGCGGGCAGCACTCCCCCGTCGCTTTTGAGCACCATCAGCGGCTGCGTGAGCCCGCGCCTCTTCAGCGCTTCCTGCGTGTGCGTGAGCGTACCCAGCATTGTCGGCAGCATCGCGCAGTTCACTATGCCCGTCTTCACGCGCGCCTTCACGCCCAGCAGCCGCGAGATGTCCGTCGCCTTTTGCAGCAGCGGCACGGCTTCAGGCGCTGTCTTCGCCAATGCCTCCGCCCAGCGCGCATACACCGCGTTCTCCGTCGCGCCTTCCGACTGCACGAGCGTTTCCGCAATCAGGCGCGGCATTGCTTTTCCCTTTGGCGCTTCGGCATCCGCGCCTTCATGCAGCGTGATGCTCACTGGGATATGCGAATGCGGCGAAAGCTGGAGCTTGGTAAATGAGAGCTGGCGCTTGAGCAGGAAGCCTTCGCCGTGCTCGTGGAAGACGTGCACCTCCACCGGCGTTAGGTCGCCCTCAAGCAGCGCGTTCGTCGCCTGCGTCGTGGAGTGGTTGATGGCGAGCACCCCGGCCGGGTCAACGCCCTGCAACAACTCGTCAAGGCATTGCAGCACGCCCGCCGACACACCGAGCTTGTCGCGGTGCGTCGTGGGCACCTTCACCGCGCGCAACACTCCGCCGTCCGCAGCGATTGAAACGCCGTGCGTGAACGTCCCGCCGACGTCTATCCCAAAGCGCAGTTTCGTATCCCCTGCTTGCATCGCTGCTATTGTCGCAGATGCGCGAGCAAGGGGCAAATGTGATGTTATAATTACCATGTGAAGCTAATCGTTACATTAGAGAAGGGCGAAGACGGCTATATTGTCGCCGAGTGCCCCTCGATTCCCGGCTGCATCTCCCAAGGAACAACCCGCGACGAGGCGATAGACAACATCAAAGAGGCAATTGCCCTATGCCTACAGGCCCGCGCCGAGTTGGGGTTCCCCCAGGTTGTAGATACAGCCGAGGTCGAGGTTTCAGTGTGACACAGCTCCCGCTCCTGAGCGGTAAGTCCGTTGTGCGCGCGTTCCTGAAAGCAGGTTGGGTGCAGTTCCACCAACGTGGAAGCCACATAATTCTTACGAAACCGGGATATGAACGCACGTTATCAGTCCCCGACCACCGTGAACTCAATCGTGGAACTCTCCGCAAACTCGTTCGCCAGTCTGGACTAACCGTAGAAGAGTTCATTAGCCTCCTCTAATCCCGCCGGGTTAAACCCAGCCAACGGTTCTGGACTTACCCCTTACCTCTTCTTTTTCATCCCTTCTGCTATCATTCCCTCATGCGCTTGAACGCCGACACCTTCCTGAGCCTGACAGTGCCGAGGATAATCCTCGCCACCGGCTGGTTCAGCGCGCTCATGGCGCTTTTGGCATGGGCATACCTGGGGGGCTGGTGGGCTTTCTCCTATGTAATAGGTAGCGCGTGGATGATGGCCAATTTCGCCCTCCTGGCGGCGGTCATTATCCTTGTAACCTCGCGCCCCAAGCTAAATAAGCTGTTTCTCTTTACAATCATCTGTGCTAAAATCGCAGTCGTCTCAGTAGTCCTTTACTGGGTCTTCCAGATACCGAACCTGCGCCACCTGGGTCTCGCGATGGGAATCACGACTCTCTTGGTGGTTATTTTGTTGAAAGCTGTCGGGGCATCCGCTTTCCCGCCCCGCCACCGGCCAACGGAACCTGAATAATGAAACAAGCCGCTAGACTTTGGATGCTGGCGGCGGCGCTGCTTGTGTTTACGCTGATATGCGCCGCCATCGCTTCAGCACAAGGTTATAGCGCTCCGGCGCAAGCCCCAACCCAGCTAGCCACCGGTCACGGCGAAGAAGCTGCATCCGGCGCCGAAGGTGAAGCTGTGGAGGAGGAAGGCGGCCACGAACTCCCCAACTTCATGCTCTGGATTCACATCCTCAACCACGACCGCATTGAGGCATGGCTTGCAGGCGTGAATGCGAACTTGCCGCCCATACTGCATATCACGTGGCTCAACATTGAGAATTTCGTTTATTACAGCATCGTCGTCATTATCCTTTGCGCTGTAGTGATTGTCGGAGCGCGTAAGCGCGCCCTTCGCCCCAAGGACAAACTCTACATTTTCCTTGAAGTTATAGCAGTTTTTCTCTATGACTTTTTCTATCAGGTTCTTGGTAAAGACACGCGAAAATACATCGCCCTGACAGGCACTTTGTTCGTCTATATCCTGTGCCTAAACCTGCTGGGGTTGATCCCATTGATGAAGTCACCCAGTAGCGTCTGGGGCGTGAATGTTGCCATGGCGCTGTTCGTCTTCATCTACGTCCAGTACACTGCAGTTGTCCGCAACGGCTTCATCGGCTACTTGAAGCACCTTCGCGGCGACCCTTGGTGGATGTTCCCGCTGATGTTCCCTCTACACCTTATCGGTGAGTTAATCAAGCCCGTTTCGCTCTCCCTGCGTCTCTTTGGAAATATCCTTGGCGAAGACACCCTTCTCGCAGTATTCGCCAGCTTGATTACCATTGGGTTCATAAGTATTCCGTTGCACTTGCCGTTCATGTTTATGGCTGTGCTGTTCAGCACAATCCAGGCTCTAATTTTCTCTATGCTTACGGCTGTTTACATCTCCCTAATGCTCCCGCACGAGGAGCACGGGCACTAATACTTTCGGAACGATTTTTCGGAGGATGATATGGATTTTCAGGCGACATTGGGAATGTCTCTCCCCCTAGGCCTGGGCATTGCAGCTATGGGTTGCGGCGTGGGCATCGGCCTCGCCGTCCAGGGCGCTATGAACGCAATGGCGCGCCAGCCCGAACTTTTCAGCCGGCTCCAGGTCGCGATGATCATCGGCGCAGCGTTCATTGAAGCACTGACCATTTATGCATTGGTCATCGCTTTTGTGCTGTCCGGCAAGATTGTCTAAGCAGTATTCTGCCCGGAGGCATTAGGTGGAAGGCATTTTCGCGATTTTGAAGATACCCGACCTGCTCGGGCACCTCGTCGCGTTCCTTGTCCTCTTTTTCGTCTTGAAGCACTTTCTTTGGGGCTTCATTCTTGACACGGTGGACCAGCGAGGCCAGAGCATTGAGCTCGCATACACCGAGGTTGAGAAGAAGCAGGCCGAGGCTGAACGCTTGAACAGCAAGCTAAACGACCGGCTTACGGCCATTGAAGAGGAACGGCGGAATGTTCTCGAGGAAGCGGCCAAGCAAGGCAAGAACTTGGCGGAGGAAATCCGCCATGCTGCGGAAACGCAGCGCGAGCGCTTGCTGGAGAAGGCGAATGCGGACATCACAATGGAGCGCGACAAGCTCAAGGTTGAGATGAACAACTACGCCGCCGACCTGTCGGTGAACATCGCAGGGAAACTGCTTAAGAAACAACTTGACCGCGAGGAACAACTGAGGCTGGCCCGGGAGATGATGGCCGGCCTGTAGGCGCTTAACATGTACGAAAGCCGAGTAGCCAAAAGGTACGCGACCGCGCTGTTCAACCTGGCGTTGCAGCAGGAGGCGGTTGAAGAGCTGGACAGCCAGCTCCACAACCTCGCGGAGATTTTCCGCGACCACAGGCTGCTCGCGTTCCTCAAACTGCCGCAGATTTCGCTTGAGCAGAAGGAACATGCGCTGATGAGTGCGTTTGGCAGCCGGTCGCACCCGCTGATACAGAATCTGCTGCGGCTGATGCTGCGAAAGCACCGCATCGCGCATTTCGGCGCCGTCGCCGAATACTTTGACCTGCTTTCCGACCGATACCGCGGCGTTGAGGAAATCACCGTCATCACGGCGGTGGAGTTGGAAGAGCGCGATTACGAACAGATGCTTGAGAAGGTTATGAAGTTTTCGGATTACCCGAAGCTTCAGCTCATCAAGCGCATTGACCCGGAGATTATCGGCGGCTATATCATCCAGCTCGGGCTCGACAAGGTGATTGACCTGTCGCTGCGCACGGCGTTGGATGCGCTGCACCGGCGGATGGTAAAACACCGCCTATTCTGATTGCTGGTGGATGGCTATGGACCAAATTCAGGCCTGAAGAAATAACAAGCATCCTTGAACAGGAAATCTCCTCGTTTGAACACGAGATGAAGATGGAAGACCGCGGCGTCGTGCTGCAAGTCGGCGACGGCATCGCGCGCGTCTTCGGCCTGGAGAACTGCATCTACAACGAGATGCTTGAGTTCCCCAACGGTGTCATGGGAATGGCGCTGAACCTGGAAGAGGAAAGCGTCGGCGTCGTGTTGCTGGGCGATACTACGCTGGTCAAGGAAGGCGACCCGGTGAAGCGCACCGGCCGCGTGCTGGAAGTGCCGGTGGGCGAAGCCATCGTCGGCCGCGTCATCTCCCCGCTTGGCCAGCCGCTTGACGACCTCGGCCCCATCCTCACGACCGAGACGCGCCCCATTGAGAAGAAGGCAGACGGCGTCATCGCGCGCCAGCCGGTGAAAGAGCCGCTGCAAACGGGCATCAAGGCGATCGACTCCATGATCCCCATCGGACGCGGCCAGCGCGAGCTCATCATCGGCGACCGCAGCACGGGAAAGACTGCCATCCTCGTTGACACCATCATCAACCAAAAAGAAACTCACGAAACCGACAAGCCTGTTTTCTGCATCTACGTGGCTATCGGCCAGAAAGAATCCACCGTCGCGCGCATCTACGACGTGCTCAAGAAGCACGGCGCGATGGAATACACGACCATCGTCGTCGCCGCGGCCAGCGACCCCGCGCCGCTGCAATACATCGCACCTTACGCGGGCTGCGCAATGGCTGAATACTTCTTGTATAAGGGCGGGCACACGCTCGTATGTTATGACGACCTGTCAAAGCACGCTGTCGCCTACCGCACGCTTTCATTGCTCCTGCGCCGTCCTCCCGGCCGCGAGGCATTCCCCGGCGACGTGTTCTACCTGCACTCGCGCCTTCTTGAGCGCGCCATTAAGCTTTCCGACGCCAAGGGCGGCGGAAGCCTCACTGCGCTGCCAATCATTGAGACTCAAGCAGGCGACGTGTCCGCTTACATTCCGACGAACGTCATCTCCATCACCGACGGCCAGATTTACCTTGAACCCGACCTGTTCTACCAGGGCGTCCGCCCAGCGGTGAACGTCGGCATCTCCGTCTCCCGTGTAGGCGGCAATGCCCAAACCAAAGCAATGAAGAAGGTCGCGGGCATGCTTCGCCTTGACCTGGCGCAGTACCGCGAGCTGGCTGCATTCGCATCCTTCGGCAGCGACCTGGATAAGGCGACGCAGGCGCAGCTAACGCGCGGCGAGCGCATGGTTGAACTGCTCAAGCAGGGCCTTTACCGCCCTGAACCGGTGGAAGACCAAGTGCTGGTGCTCTTTGCAGGCACACGCGGCTTCCTGGATACGCTGGCGGTTGATGAAGTCGGCGTTTACCAGAAGAAGCTGGTTGCGTGGACGCATGAGAAATACCCCGAACTGCTTACCGAAGTGCGCAAGAAAGGCGCTATCGACGCTGACATGGAAGCAAGGCTGCGCAAGGCAGCCGAGGAATTTGCCAAAGTGTTCAGTGCGCTTCCGGAGCGCGAACGGACGGCGCAAGTGTCATCGGGCGCTGACCAGCATCAAGGCGGAGCAGGATAATGGTGCAAACCCCTCCCAGCGAGAAACCGAGAAATCACGATTGACGACCTTATAGGCCGGCAGATTCTCATTAATCTGCACCAAGCGGCGTTTACCGATTTGGCGATTCAAGGCTTCAATTCGCCGCGTTTCCGCGCTGTAGTCCTTGGGCTGGACAACCTTGGCCTGTGGATTGAGCATCCCGATTACAAGCTGACTTTCGTCTATGACGACGAAGGCAACTACATCCCACCCCAGGCGCGAAAGGAAATCTCGTACCGTGCTGCAATACTGATTCTTTGGGGCGCGATAAAGACCATTGTGTTCTTTCCCGACCAGGAGGCTATCCTGCCTTCCGAGGAAGTGCCGGTGATTGGATTTAGCCATGTTCACGACCGTACCCGCGAAATTAATGAGGAACGTGAACAAGAAGCGCTTACGAAGAAGGTTGAAATCGCCTTGAAGGAAAAGCGCAAGACAAAGAGGACCAAGGAATAACCGATGGCGAAGGGCGACAAGGAAATCCGCCAGCGCATCCGCAGCGTAAAGAGCACGCAGCAGATTACGCGCGCTATGAAGATGGTCGCATCCGCCAAGCTCAAGAAGAGCCAGAACGCGACCGAGCGCGCGCATTCCTACGCCGACACCATGCTGCGCATCATTGACCACCTTGTGCGCGCCCTTCCCGATTACGAACACCCGCTGCTCCGCAAAGCCGAAAGCGCGAATCCCGAGACGCTGTTCATCGTATTTACCAGCGACAAGGGCCTCTGCGGCAGCTTCAACTCAAACATCGTGCGCCGCGCCGAGATGTTTATGAAGGAACATAGCGACCGCAAGTTCCGCCTGTTCACTATCGGCAAGTATTCCACTCGCTACTTCAGCCGCCGGGGCTACACCATAGACAGTACAAGCCCCACCTTTGACTTTGGCGTGAAGTATTACGCGCTGGAAAGCCTGTTTTCCAAGCTGGAAGAGCGTTTCCTCAACCGCGAAGTGGAAGAAGTCTGGTTGCTTTATTCGCGCTACATAAGCCCCGTGCGCCAGACTCCGACCCTCCTCAAGCTGCTGCCGGTGGAGCATGAAGGGCTGCGCGGCGGGCTGAAGACGGTAGATGAGCTGACGCCGGAAGAGCAGGACATGATTATTGAGCCGACGCCGCTGCGCGTGCTTGACCAACTCCTCCCGCGATTCGTGCGCTACAGCCTGTTTAGCGCTGTGCGCGAAACATACACCAGCGAGAACGCGGCGCGGATGCTCGCGATGGACAACGCCACGAAGAATGCAGGCGAGATGATCGACGGCCTGACCCTTACTTACAACAAAGCCCGCCAGCAGGCAATCACGCTGGAGCTTCTTGATATCGTCGGCGGCGCTGAGGCGCTGAAGGGATAAGCACCGCATTCAAGGATTAATGATGGAACAACCTAACGCTAACAGAACCGGTAAGATAGTTGAAATCATCGGCCCGACCATTTCGGTGCGCTTCGGCGACGGCCACCTACCCTCCATCTACAACGCCATCGCGGTGACGCATCCTGTGAGCGGCAAGATTATCATTTCAGAAGTCGCGCAGCACCTGGGCAACGACATCGTGAAATGCGTGTCCATGGATTCCACCGACGGCCTGGTGCGCGGCCTTCCCGCGTTTGACACCGGCGGGCCTATCAGCGTTCCTGTGGGGCGCGAGACTCTCGGCCGCCTGTTCAACATGCTCGGCGAGACCATTGATGAGAAAGGCCCGGTGAATGAGCAGAAGCGCTATCCCATCCACCGCCCCGCCCCAGACTCTAATGGATCAGTCGGTGAAGACTGAGGTGCTGGAAACCGGCCTCAAAGTCGTTGACCTGCTTGAGCCTTACCTCAAGGGCGGCAAGGTCGGCTTGTTCGGCGGCGCAGGCGTGGGCAAGACGGTGCTCATACAGGAGCTTATCCACAACATCGCCAAAGAGCACAGCGGCTACTCCGTATTCGGCGGCGTGGGCGAGCGCACCCGCGAAGGAAACGACCTTTACCTTGAGATGACCGAAAGCGGCGTCCTCGCCAACACCGTCATGGTGTTTGGCCAGATGAACGAGCCGCCGGGCGCAAGGCTGCGCGTCGGGCTGACTGCCCTAACGATGGCGGAATACTTCCGCGATGAAGAAGGCCTGGACGTGCTGCTCTTCATTGATAACATTTTCCGCTTCACCCAGGCGGGCAGCGAAGTTTCCGCGCTGCTTGGCCGCCTCCCCAGCGCCGTGGGTTACCAGCCTACGCTGGCGACCGAGATGGGCGCGCTGCAAGAGCGCATTACATCAACGCAGAAGGGCTCAGTAACCGCCATTCAGGCGATTTACGTCCCTGCTGACGACTATACCGACCCCGCGCCTGCGACGACCTTCGGCCACCTTGATGCAACCACGAACCTGTCCCGCGCGCTGGTTGAGCAAGCGATTTACCCCGCAGTGGACCCGCTGGCGAGCACCAGCCGCATCCTTGACCCGATGGTAGTCGGTGAGGAGCATTACTACGTGGCACGCACGGTGCAGATGATTCTCCAGCGCTACAAAGACTTGCAGGACATCATCGCCATCCTCGGTATGGAAGAGCTTTCGGAAGACGACAAGGTCGCGGTGCGCCGCGCGCGCAGGATTCAGAAGTTCCTATCGCAGCCTAACTTCGTCGCCGAGCAGTTCACCGGCCAACCCGGGCGTTACGTGCCGATGGCTGAAACGGTGCGCAGCTTCCGCGAGATTATTGACGGCAAGCACGACGACCTGCCCGAGCAGGCGTTCTACATGGTCGGCGGAATTGACGAAGTCGTGGAGAAGGCGAAGCGCCTCTCCTCGGAGCAGTAACACATGGCACAGGCAATGGAACAGCCGGGCTTCACTGTGGTCGTCGTCTCCCCTGACGGCGAGCTTTTCCGCAGCCAGGCTGTGAGCATCCTCGTCCCTGCTGTTGAGGGTTATCTAGGCATCATGCGCGGGCACGCCCCGATGATCGCGGCGATGGACATCGGCGAACTGCTCATCCGCACTCCCGACGAGCATATCGTCTCTCTCGCCGTCGCCGAAGGCATCGTGGAAGTGCGCCGTTCGGAGACCTTGATACTTTGCGACCACGCCGAGTTCCGCGAGGACATTGACGTTACCCGCGCCGGCCACGCCGAAGAAAGGGCGCGCGAGCGGCTTTCCGAGCAGTTTGATAACATAGACATTGAACGGGCGGCCGTTGCCATACGAAAGGCGCAAAACCGCATCCGAGTCGCCCAGCGCAAGGAGCGCACCAAGCTGGTTGAATAACGAAGGCCAAAGCGGAGATCCGCGCGCGCTTCTCGTTGCAGGGGGCAAGACCCTCAACGGCGAAGTGAAGATTTCCGGCGCCAAGAACGCCGCGCTCCCGCTCATCTGCGCAAGTATCCTTTCCGACAATCCAGTTACTTTTCTTAACGTCCCGCTGCTTGACGACGTGCGCACCATCTGCGAAGTGCTCGCGTCAATGGGCGCGAAGTGCGAGCATGTTGGCAGCCGCCTTGTCATAGACCCGACGACCATCTCGCGCCAAAACGCCGACTATGAGCTGGTGCGCAAGATGCGCGCGAGCTTCACTGTAATGGGCCCGCTCCTCGCCAAATACGGGCGTTGCGAAGTGGCGCTGCCGGGAGGGTGCGCCATCGGGCCGCGCCCAGTCGACGAGCACCTGCGCGCGCTAGCTGAGCTAGGCGCGGAAACCGACCTGCGCAAAGGCGTTGTGAACGCGAAGGCCGACAAGCTTGTTGGCGCGCTGGTGAACTTCAACATCATCAGCGTCGGCGCGACCCAAAACGTGATGATGGCTGCGACGCGTGCCGAGGGCGTCACCACGCTTGAGAATTGCGCGGAAGAGCCCGAAGTGCACGACCTCGTGAACTTCCTCAAGAGCTTGGGCGCGGACATTACGATGTCCGGACGCAGCATTGAAGTTCGCGGCGTCAAGAAGATGCGCCAGATTGAGCCTTACTCCATCATCCCCGACCGCGTTGAGACTGGAACATACCTCCTTGCCGCAGTCGGCACCGGCGGGGACACGAAGCTCACCGGATGCAAGCCGGCGCACATGACCTCGCTTATTGAGAAGCTGCGTGACATGGGCGCGAATATCGCGTCCGGCGAGAACATGCTGCATGTAAGCCCCGCCGAAAGGCCGCTTATGCCCGCGAACGTCCGCACGCAGCCCTACCCCGGCTTCCCCACCGACCTCCAGCCCCAAATGTGCGCGCTCTTGACGCGCGCGCAAGGCGTGAGCATCGTCACTGAAACGATATACGAACAGCGCTTCTCCTTCATCGCCGAGCTTCAGCGCATGGGCGCTGCAATAACGCAGCAGGAAAACTCCGCGATTATTGACGGCATGAAGAGCCGCCTGACCGGCGCGCCCGTTGAAGGCGCTGACCTGCGCGGAACCGCTGCGCTTACCATCGCCGCGCTGATGGCGCAAGGCGAGTCGCTCATCTCGGGATACAGCCACATGGCGCGCGGCTATGAAGGCATGGTTGAGAAACTTACAAAGCTTGGCGCTGACATCCGCCTGGTTGACCGCTCCTACAAGCTAAAGAATCACAACGGAAACGGCAATGGCAATGGAAAAGTCAACGGAAACGCCCACCACTAACCGGCGCTAACGATTACGCCGGGCTGACTAGCCCGGCTCTGGTAAAATATCAGCGTGTGATAATCCCAAATGAGCGCCGAAAAGAAACCTGTCCTGCGAAGGCGATTAACATCGCCAAATGTCCTGTTTTACCTCGCGCTCGCGCTTTGCCTGACTGGCTTAGTTTTCTCCGCTCTCAATAACAGACTTGAAGACGCGGTCGCTTGCGTTCTAATCGCAATCGCCTTCGCGGCTATCCGCTACTTTGATAAAGGTGCGTGGCGTGCTTTGCGCAGCCTGATATTCTTCATTCTTGCATCAACCTTAGGCGCGCAAATCATCAGCGGCGCAGTTGGGCTAAGCATTGTCTTCGCCATCATCTTGCTCCCATTCCTCATACTCGCCTTTTGGCTGTATATAGTCGGATAAGTGGCGTGAGTACGCCGTGCTAACTAGCCAAGCTCAGGCGTTTTACCGTTATATGACACAATTCTTGGCGCGCATCGGCGCGCCAACGGGTGCCTAATGCGTTCGCGGAGCGTTAGTTGCTGACGAAGTAGGGAATCTCGCCGTATTCAGTCTTTTCGCCGTCGGTATTGCTGACCATGTACCAGACCTTGTCAACCTTGACCCAGTGGGTCTTGACAGGCACTTGACCGTAAGGCATGTTCACGTTCACTGTTACCTGGCCCCATTTACCCTTCACGGCAACGTCGAGGTCCGCATCGGTAACCTTTGCGAGCGCATCCTGCCCAAGGCGTTGTAGCTCCATCGCCGCCCCGGGTATGGCGAAGCCGGCGCTCCCACTTTGGAAAGTTGGGTTGCCTTCCATAATCGTCTTCAGCGATCCCTGCATTACAGGGCTCATGAACGGCATTGCCGCCGTCGTGTCGGTAGCCTTGTGGACGAAGTCAAGCGAGCGCGCCTTAAGGTCAGCCTGCCCGTTGTTGCAGCTTGAAAGCCCAAGGGCGAAAACCAATGCCAATATAACAGCCGTGAGATATCTCATCAGGTTTGATTCCTCCAGTAGAAGTCGAAATGTATTATGCCACACGCCGCCTGGCTTGTGAACAGGCGCATTACCGCCGTTACTTCGTAAGCAAGTAATAGCTGATTATTTCAAGGTTAGTCGTCAGGTCAACAGACACGATGATGACGTTGCTGGGGACTGACAACGGTATCGGCGCGAAGTTCAAGAGTCCCTTGACGCCGATGGCGACCAGCGAGTTGGCGACGAACTGCGCCGAAAACGCTGGGACGGAGATGATGCCGATGTCCACCGGCCCGTTCTCCTGCACAAATTCCTCAAGCGTGAAGATGCTGCGCACCATCTGCTCGCTTACGGTCGTCCCGATCTTCGCCGGGTCGCTATCAAAGAGCCCGCAGATGGTGAACCCCTCGTCGGCGAAGCCCTTGTAAGAGAGCAGCGCGCGCCCGAGATGCCCCACCCCGACGAGGATGACCTTGCGCTCCTTGTTCAAGCCCAGGATGCGGCGGATTTCTTTGATGAGGCTTTTGATCTCGTAGCCGACCCCGCGCACTCCGAACTCGCCGAAGTATGAAAGGTCCTTGCGCACGAGGAATGAATTGACTTTGGCTTCCTTCGCCAGGTCGTTGGAGCTTAGCCTGACCGTGCCCACCGATTGCAGCCGTTCAAGTATGCGCAGGTATTGCGCAAGGCGCACGACCGTGGAATATGGTATGACCCCTTTGGGGGACTTCGCCTTAATCTTGTTGTTCTCTTGGGGCATGGCGTTCTCCTGCGAATACGTTTCGCGCCGGAAGTGTCCTCAACGCGCCCGCGTGGCAGGCCTGGCCAGCGAGTTTGTGTTTGATTTCACTTACAGTTAAGCATACCACAGCGCGAATGCGGTGCAAAGCAGTTAACTTGCTTTCAGCGCAATATGTGAAGCTAGAACGCCTATCCCGTAAGGGATAACCCTAACCGAAGCGAAGCCCGAGGCTAGCATCATCTTAGCTAATTCGCCACGCTCGGGGAATTGTGCGAGGCTGTCGCTTAGCCACCGGTATTCGGCTGAAGTCCCGCTGACTACTGCCGCGATTGAAGGCACAATCCAATCTAAGTATATGTGCGCCGCCCACCCTATCGCATGTGGGAATGGCCTGCCCAAATCCAGCGACACCAGTTTCCCCCCCGGCTTCAAGACGCGGTTGGCTTCAGCAAGCGCACGGGGCAGGTCTGCGAAGTTGCGCAGGGCGAATCCTGCCGTCACGATGTCAACGCTCCCGTCTTGCACTAAGCTCATCTGCGCTGCATCCGCCTGAACCAGCACTACACGTCCTTCGGTAATCTCCTTATCAAAACGCTTCGCCGCAAGCTCAAGCATCTCTTTTGTGAAATCAACGCCGATTACATGCGATACCCCAGCCTGCAACAACAGATCTATGTAATCCCCGCTGCCGCACCCCATATCCAACGCCACTTCCCCGGCCTGAACCCCCGCCGCGCGCAGAGTTTGCCTGCGCCAGCGCCGGTGCATGCCGAAGGTCATCAGGGAGTTCATCAAATCGTATCGCCGCGCGATGCGCACGAACACGCGTTGCACCTTCTCTTGCTTTTCGCTTGGCTGCATCACGTCCGCCTGAACATCTTCGCTAGCTCGTCCGGTCCCAGCTTCACCATGGTCGGTCGGCCGTGCGGGCATGACGATGCGTCATCGGTGCTAAGCAGCTCTTCAATTAGCAGTTGTATCTCCGGCGGCTTCAATGCCTCGCCTGCCTTGATTGCGCCCTTACAGGCTAGCTGCGCCAGCATTTCCTTCCGTGAGGCCTCAATGTTCACTGACCGCCCCGACTGCGCAATCTCGCGCAGCACATCTTCTATGCGCGCCTCGTCACCGCGCGGAATGAGCAGCCTCGGCACCTCGTCCACTAGCGCTTCGCCCTTGCCAGCGCGCACCACGAAACCAAGCCTGCGCATCAGCTCCAGCGACTCCTGCCAGACCTCAAGCTCAGCTTCGCCAAGCGCGATGGAATGCGGGAAGAGCAGCTTTTGGCGCTGCGGCTCAGGCGCGTTATCGCCGGTTGCGCGCGCCCACAGGCGTGAAAACAGCACGCGCTCATGCGCTGCATGCTGGTCAATAAGCGTCACCGCGCCGTCGCGCACGAGCACGATGTAGCTTGCGGCGACCTGGCAGGCGATATATTTCCCCGCGGGGTGCGCGTAGCACGGGAAGCCAAGCTCACGCGCCAGGCTCACCGTGGACTCCGCGGTGAGCTGCGCCGGGAGCGCCGACCCCCAGCGCACGGTGGCGCGCACATTGGCGTCTCTCGTCTCGTCCATCTCAAAGACAGGCACCGCCCGATGCGTGCGCGGCGCAGGTGGCGAGTAGCCTTCCAATGAAACGGTGTTCTCAACCGGCGGCTGGACGTCCTGCGAAGCCGCGCCTGCAAGCCGTGCTGCATCCTTTAGCGCAACAACAATTGCCGCGTAAACCTGCTGTTGGTGCAGGAACGACACCTCGCTCTTCGTGGGGTGGATGTTCACGTCCACTTCTTCGGGCGGGATGTCCAGGTAGATGACCAGCGGCGGGAAACGACCCGGCGACAGGTACTCCTGCAATGCATCGTCAACCGCGCGGTAAAGCACGCGGTTCTTCACCGGCCGTCCATTCACGTAGAAGAATTGGTTTTGGCGCGATTCCCTATATGCGTTCGGCGGGCCGATGAGCCCCGACACTCCCAGCGGCGGGAATTCGCGCTCAAACCGCGATATCTTCGGCGCGATGTCGCCGCCGAATATCGTCAGCAGAGTTTCCTGCGTCAGCCCGCGCCCGCCGCTCGCAACAAGCTCCTTGCCGTCGGAAAGCAGCCTGAATCCCACTTCGGGAAAAGCGAGGATGTAGTTGCGCAGCATGTTCACGATGTGCAGCAGCTCTGTTGCGCGGCTGCGCAGGAACTTGCGGCGCACGGGAGTGTTGAAGAACAGCTCGCGCACTTCAACAATCGTGCCGGGGTTCAGGTTCGCGCGCTTCACCTCGCCTGCAATCCCGCCGTCAACGGCAATCTCGCCGCCCATCTCGTCGCCTGCCACGCGCGATGTGATGGTGAAATGCGACACTGCGCCCAGCGCCGCCAGCGCTTCGCCGCGAAATCCCAGCGATGTCTGGTGGTAGATGTCGTCGCAAGCGCGTATTTTGCTGGTATGGAAGTTGCGCACGGCGAGGCTAAGCTCGCCAAAGGGAATGCCGCTGCCGTCGTCGGTGATGCGGATTATCTGCTTGCCGCCGTCAACGACTTCAACCGTGACGTGCCGCGCGCCCGCATCCAGCGCGTTCTCCACCAGCTCCTTCACGGCGGAAACCGGCCGCTCAACGACTTCACCGGCGGCGATCTTCTCCACTTCTTCAGCGGGCAGGGGGCGTATTTCGGGCATCAGCGTTAGTGTAGTTTAAGCCGCGCCCAAGCGTCAACGAGCCGCCTCGTGCGTTATAATTACCCCTGCGCCGGCGTAGCTCAGAGGCAGAGCAGCTGATTTGTAATCAGCAGGCCGTCGGTTCGATCCCGACCGCCGGCTTACGCGCCTGTAGATGTCGTATGCCACAATACACGCTAAGTCCGATATCTCGGTCTATGGCCTTTTCCGCGCGTATTATCGAACTTGCTGTCATGAGCTTTCTCATGGCACTTTTTACATAAGAGCTTCAGATTCCATAGCTCATGAGTTCCACCTTCAGCTATTGTGAATATGTGATGCACGTGAGGACTGCGAAAGAAGTCATCAAACTCGGTCTTACACCACTCACAACGTTCAAACCTCGCCTTTTTCAGCCACTCCTTCCTCCAAAGCCAGTCTTCCGGATATCCCGCTCTACCCATAATAGATACTCCTCTATCTTCTCTATACAGCGGTTCCACACACTCAAACCAAACTTCGAGAACATCAAAACCATATAGCTTGTAAGCCAGCCACGGATCTTTTAATATCTCGTTTGAAAAGCCATCTTGTCTAAGTCGTGCAAGTGCGGCGAGTCGCTCTTCCTCCTTCTCTTTTTCCTTCTTAACCCACCATAACCGCCCTTCTGCGCTACTGGCGGCATTACGGTATTTTGCAGCCACTAGACTGTGACGTATCCTTTCAATTAAGCCTATCCCTACTAAGCAAAAGAGAATAATAGAAACTGAGAACAACACTATCCCGATGTCGGTAGGCTCGTAACAACCAACAATCATCACAATTAGCGAGAAGATAGCGATAGCACCTGAGTTCTCAGCTAGTGAGCTTAGCTTCCTCTGCGTAGAGAGCGTTTGAGCGGCTTGCTGCACAGATTGAAGAGCCTCTTCAATCTGTTTCTCTAACGCTTCAATTTTTGATAGTTCCCCCATGTCTACATGATGCGCACTCAATATAACATGGTCTCTGGGCATAGAGCAAAGCCGGTATTGCTAGAAGACTTGAAAAATGCCGTAATCTGGCGCTTGATGATTATTGGTCTACGCTGCCATCTATCAGCGACGGCACATCTGACTTATAATCAGCAGGCCGTCGATTCGATCCCGACCGCCGGCTTTGAGCCCGAGCGCGCGCACATTCACTAAGCCCCCTATGCTAGAATCGCGCATATGGTAGAGATGCACGGAACAACGATACTCGCGGTGAGGCGCGGCGGGCGCTGCGCCATTGCCGGCGACGGGCAAGTCACGCTGGGCGACACGGTGCTCAAGGCGAAGGCGCGCAAGATACGCCGCCTTGCCGACGGCAAGATAATCGCAGGCTTCGCCGGCTCGGTCGCGGATGCCCTCACCCTCTTTGACCGCTTTGAGGCGAAGATGAAGGAATACAAGGACCTGCGCCGCGCGGCGGTGGAACTCGCGAAGGACTGGCGCACCGACAAATACCTGCACCGCCTGGAAGCGATGCTCATCGCGTGCGACACCGAGTCCATGCTGCTCATCTCCGGCACCGGCGAAGTCATTGAGCCCGACGACGACATCGCGGCTATCGGAAGCGGCGGCGGATATGCGCTGGCTGCGGCGCGCGCGCTGGCGGATAACCCCAAGGCGAGCGCCGATGAGATCGCCAAGCGCTCCCTTGAAATCGCCGCTAGCATCTGCGTCTACACCAACAAGCACATCACTTTGGAAACGCTGGGGTAAGGGCTGCTCTTAACTACATCAATTAAGAAGAGTACGCCGGGCTAACTAGCCCGGCTCCGGACTTTGCGATTCTGGGACTAATCCCGAACCCCTAGTCCCGAACCCCGATTATCCTTCCACCCAGAGCTGGGCTAGTTAGCCCAGCGTACTCAATAACTCAAATGACTATCTGCTTCCTCTTCACACCCAGCTTGTGAAACGTTTCTGCATCTTGCGCGGGGATTGCGCCTGCTGCTAACATTCTCGTCTCCCAAGCTCAACCTTTCACAAGGAGCTTTCGCATGAACATTGTTGTGCTGGCAAAACTGGTGCCCGACACGGAAGCGCGGCTTTCCGTGGGCAGCGGGAGCGTTGACCTCGCAAGCGTGGAGATGGTCATCAGCCCGTTTGACGAATACGCGCTGGAAGAGGCGCTGCGCATCAAGGACGCAAACGCTGACGCGAAGATTACCGTCCTCATGGCCGGGCCCGAAACGGCCCGCAAGCAGATAGTGAACCTGCTCGCGCTGGGCGCTGACGACGCCATCGTCATTGACGATGCGATTGACGCAGTTAACCCCGCAGCTATCGCCAAAGTCCTCGCGGCCGAAGTGCGCAAGCTGGACGCCACCATCGTCTTCGCAGGCAAGCAGGGCGTTGATTACGACTGGGGCATGGCAGCAGTCGCCGTTGCCGTTGAGCTTGGCTGGCCGCATGTCGGCGTGGTAAAGAAGTTTGAGCCCGACTTCGCCGGCGGCACGTTCAAGGCCGTCAGCGAATCCGATGAAGGCGACCTCGCATTTGCTGGCAAGCTCCCCGCCGTCGTCACCGCCGATAAGGCGCTGAACATGGTACGCTATGCGTCGCTCAAGGGCATCATGGCGGCGAAGAAGAAGCCTATCACGGTGCACAAGCTCGCTGACGCGGGCGTGGATACGGCAACGCTTAGCGCGGCGAAGGTGGAGAATGTGGGCCTCGGGTA
Source organism: uncultured bacterium (assembly GCA_963749125.1). Taxonomy (GTDB): domain Bacteria; phylum 4484-113; class 4484-113; order 4484-113; family 4484-113; genus JBBIJQ01. Next base: position 22,629 of record CAVVLL010000010.1, on the reverse strand, counting down.
TCCGCCCGCGCGTCCTGCAGGGCGCATCATCGCTGGCGATGAAGCCGTGGATAAAGTGCGCGAACTCGTAAAGTGCCTGCGCGAGGAAGCGCGCGCCATCTAGGAGAAGACAATGGGAAAAGCAATCATCTACCTTGAAGCCAAAGGCGACAGCCTGAAGAAGATATCCTACGAAATGCTCACCGCCGCGAAGATGCTCGCCGACGGCGCAGTCGGCGTCATCTCCACCACCAGCGCATCAGCCCTCGCATCCGCGCGCGCATTGGGCCTGGAGAAAGTCGTCGTGCTGGAAGCGAAGCCTGATGCGCTTTACGCCGCGGAAGCATTCGCCGACGAAATGGCGAAGCTCATCGCATCCGAAGGCGCGGCATATGCCGTCTTCGGCCAAACGAACCTTGGCCGCGACCTCGCTGCACGTCTCGCTGCGAAGACGGGCTTCGGCTACATCAACGACGTGACCGAGATTGAGCCCGGCGCGCAGCCTGTTTTCACCAAGCCGCTTTATGCAGGCAAGGTCATCGGCAAGTTCCGCTACGCCGCCGACGGCCCGCACGTCATCACCATCCGCCCCAACATCTTCGCGCCTGCGGATGCGGCGGGCGGAGAATCGCCGATGGCGAGCGTGCAGCCCGATTACGCATCGGCGGGATGCGTGCTCAAGGAAATTGCACAGAAAGCTACCGCCGAGATTGACCTGCGCGAGGCGGAGATAATCATCTCCGGCGGGCGCGGTATGGGCGAAGCCGCCAACTTCAAGCTGCTCTACGAATTCGCTGAGAAGGTCGGCTGCGCCGTCGGCGCATCGCGCGCGGTCGTGGACGAAGGATGGGTGGAGAACACGCGCCAGGTCGGCCAGACCGGCAAGACGGTGAACCCGAAGCTCTACATCGCCTGCGGCATCAGCGGCGCGGTGCAACACCTTGCGGGAATGCAGACGAGCCGTTGCATCGTGGCGATAAACACCAATGAAAACGCGCCCATTTTCAAGATCGCCGACTACGGCATCGTCGGCGACTGCAAGCAGGTCATCCCCCTGCTCCTTGAGGAAATCCTCAAGGCTCGGGGATAGTTTCGCCTACCTAAAATAACGAATCCGTAGGCCGCGGTTTTAACCCGGCTCTGGAAATCTGGAATCTAAGCCGGTGGCGCGGGCGTCTCGCCCGTGATTATTCCGCTCCATACACGCCCGGGACGGGCGCGCTACTGCCCTATCCCCTCCTCTTGCGCTATCATATCCCCCTATGCTTACGCAGGTAATTGACCTGGAGAAGGTGATACGCGCCGCGAGCGACGAGCCGGCGCACCGCTTCCTCATTGACTACGCGCGCGGGACGCGCGAGCATTTCCACGACGAGAACTCCCTTGCGCTCACCGACGACAACGACGCCCCCACCCTCATTGCGCTATTACGCGGCCCCAGCGTGTTCGCCCTCGCGCGCGACAATGCAGGCTACAAGCGCATCGCCGAAGACCTGTTTCATGAGCGCATAGACTGCGACCCGCCCTGGCCCACTCCCGGCGTGAAGGACGAGTGGGAGAAGCGCATGTTCGGCAAAGGCGTCTGGACGAACGCCAGCCCGCTCGTGATGTGGGAGTTCATGCACGACGCAGGTTTTGAGCCTGAACTTAACGGCCACGACCACCGCCACGCTTACCTGTGGGTGATTGAAGGCGAGCCGCGCTTTGCCGACCTCGTGCAGCATCCCTGCCGCCTCGGCGAGGGCGAAGAGCTGTGGAACGAGCTGCGCCAGGGCATCGGCTACGACCCTGAGGGCGAATACATCAAGATGTGCCTCCAGCGCGGGCCGAGCTTCGTGTGCGAAGTGGACGGCAAGAAGGTGTGCTGGGCCAATACGCACCTGTCCGGCACGATGGGCATGATCTACACCCCGCCTGAGTTCAGGCGCATGGGCTACGCCAAGTCGCTGGCGGCGTTCCAGGTTGACCACATGCTTTACGAGTTCGGCGTCGCCTGCGGGCACGTCGTCTCCACGAATATCGCAAGCCAGGGATTGATGATGTCGCTGGGCTCCCGGCGCATCAACGAGCCGCTGACCTGGCGCTCAATGTATTGGCCCGGCGAAGCCGCCAAAGCCAAGGCGCGTCATGATGCGCTCATGGCCGAGAAGGAAGCCAAAGACAAGGAAGCTGGGGAAAAAGGTGCTGCCAAGCCCCAAGACGAAGGCTGCGCCCGAGACTGAATTCTATATTCCCTGTACGCCGGGCTTTGCGAAGCTGGTGAGCCTGTCGAACCGAGCCCGGCTCTTATTGTTTGGTGGCACAGCTAACCCGGCTATGCGCTACAATTAGCGTTGTGGAATCGATGCCTTCGGACAGGAATCACGTTTACAGACTGCTTACAGTTTCAGACAACAAGTATTCCGAAATGCTTGTTGGCTTTCCGCTTGGATATTACAGCATCGTCCAATCAAATGACGGTGTAACAGTAAAGAACTTTCCCAAAGAGATAATTGGGCGCGCTTGGTTGCTATCAATACTTACTGTCCTATGCATTTTGCATTGGAGCGTGCTCATCTATTATCTGTGCTCCACAACCGCTTTGCACACTCATAACGGTGTTCTTCAACCGTGGTTTTGGTATATCGTTTCTAACGCCGCCTACACAGCACTTCTCATTTTGATTTGGCGAGCGCATTTAAACATTTGGAAGCTGGATTATTCCTCCTTGCGCATGCCGCCTCTAAACGAGGATTACGTGACGATTAATAAGAATTCGGGCTTCTACAGCATCATCATTCCGGAGGAGATAGGGCAGAATCTTAGTCCGCAGCAGGTTAAGACTGTAAAATTCCTTCGTAAGTTTCTATCGAGTTTCATTGTATGGGCAAACCTGTTAGGCCCATTTGAGTTCCTCGCGATCGTGCTAGTGTGTATCCAGTTCAGCTGGATGTTGAAACTGAACTGGCTATATGAGAATAGCTTTGCCTTCTTAGCATTCGGATTGGTAGGTGTTTACTGCGCATACATCATTCTTGTGGCAGCTCAGTTATCCATTGTGCTTTCGGGATTAATAAGAGCCTTTATCCGAAGTACTGATAAGGGGAGCTTATGATCTGTCTTAGGTGGCACAGCCGACTCGGCTGTGCATCCTTTAGTGGGGACTAAAGTCCCCACTCCGACCTTTCCCCCAATACTGCCTGCGCGCTCTTCTCCCCACCTGCCCTTCGCGAGGGCGAAGCGCAAGCGAACGCGTAGCGCTGGGCGTGGCACGGGCGAAGCGAAGGGCAGGAAGTTAGAGTGTGATATGATCTTCTTGCGCGGGCTATTAATAAGCGGGAGGAGATAACAGTATGCACTTTCTCATCATAGAGGCAAATGGCCTATTGGTGATTCAGGCTTGGGTAATCGTTGTCGCCGCGTTCGTTATAGCAATAGTGCCGCTAATTGAACATTCTCTCTTCGATAGAAAAGTATTCAAAGTACTCGACGAATGGCCCTCTTTTCTACTAACGAGCGCCTTGCTAATCATCTTACCTTATTACCTGCTGTACAACGAACGAGTAAACAGTTACTTAACCTCTCTCAGCCCCAGATTCACCGATCCTTCAAAAGTCGCATATTCCTATACGGCGTTATTTACTCTTACTATTATCCTAGCAGCAATTATTCTGACCGTTCGTTTTGGTTTCAACGTGTGGCTCAACATGGATAAGAGTCGAATCTTCGAATTAGTCATGATTGAGATTTCGCATTGTCGCGCTTTGGCCGGTTGTGATTTTGCTGATAGGCTCGTCGTTTATTCAAATTCCCGACGCAATGTCAGTAGGGCTAAACAAAGTGCAAGAAGCGCAGAACGCCTGCAACTATATCCTCGGCCTAGTAACGACCGCGCTCATCCTGTCCAACCTCATATATTTGTTTGGGATGGCGACTATTAATCGAAGAGCCGTTGTTACCCCACCGCGCTAAAGCGCAGCCTACCCCCTCTAGGCTTGCCCCTAACCCCTTACCCCTTATCCCTGCCTTGCTTGTTTACCTATCCCAAGCGGGATGCTAGACTATACGTATCTGGGCGGCGGGGAATTCTCCCCAAAGCCCAACTGCGGATGGAGGGTTTTAGCATGAAACTTCGCATATACCTCACGCTCATCGTGGCGGCGGCCGCCATCGCTGTGGCATCGGCGGCGTTCGCAACGAGCGAGGCGCGCGTGCTGCCGAACAATTGGGGCGCAGAACGCCTGATGACTTACGCGATCTACCAGCCCGATATGGGGCGCATCGGCACGGCCTATTACCGCGTCGTCCAGTCCACATACGAGACGCGGCCTGCATACGAGCTGCGCTACACGGGCCAGGGCGGAAGCTTGAGCGAGTCCAGCATCTGCATCGTGGATGCCGTGACGCTGGAGCCGTACCACACCACTCGCAAGCTCAAGTCGCCGCAGGACACGTTCTACATCGACACGACCTTCGGCGACGGGCGCATCGCCGTGCGCCGCAAGACTGGCGATGCGGGCGAGGTGCGGGAGACAAGCTCCGACTTCCCCGGCCGCATATTTGATTATGAGCAGCTCATGTGGCTCGTGCCGCAGCTGGACTTCTCGGCTGACGACCGCGTGCACTTCGCGCTGTTCAGCACCGTGGGCGACCAGACGCTGCTGGTCGTCGTGCACAAGATGGGCGAGGATGTCTTTGACTTCCACGACATGAAGCACAAGGCGATGCGCTACGACTTCACGCTGAACCTCGTCCGCCAGAGCATCTGGGTGCAGACGATTGACGGCGTGCCAACCGCCGTGCGTTACGACACCGGCGACACCACCTTCTACAACCTTGACCTGCTCAAAGCCGGCAAGCCCGAGGCAAAGCCTGCTCCTCCGAAAGAGGAGAAGCCTGCGGAGGCGAAGGAGCCGGAGAAGCCTGCCGAGGACGCTGGTGAAGGCGGCGATGAAGTTAAGCCGGAAGATGACGGCGGGGAAAAGCCCCCCTACATCCCGTTCTAAGTAGTGGGGAAGCTGCTAAAGCTTGCTGTCGCGATGGCTGTGTGCGCCGCGATTACATTAGCGTCGTTTGCCGCGCGCTCTGCCGAAGAATATTTCCGCGACAACTTTGCGCCCGCCGCTCCCGACGCCAAGTATTTCTACGAGGGCACGCTTGACGGCAAGTCGTTTAGCTACGGCGAAAACGGCATGTACACCATTGACGCCACCGGCGTGGACACCTACGGCCAAAGCGTCCTGCTGCACGATCTGTCCACTTACGAAGTGGAAGTGCGCGCGCAGCTTACCGGCAACACTGCGCCCAAGACCGTCAATGGCGCGGCGGTGAAGGCCGGCTGGGGCGTCACCTTCAACTACACTGAAGATGCAGACGGCGTGGAAAGCTTCCTCGTCGCGCTGCTAAACCCCGTGGAGCGCAACTTCTCGCTGCTGAAGGTGAAAGGCAACCAGCAGGAATACCTGCTCGGGCCGATGGTCGCCGACGCAGTGCAGTCCGGCGCTAACCTGCTTTCTATCAAAGCCGATGCAGGCCGCATCACGGTCGCCATCAACGGCAAGGAAGTTGGCAGTGTCTTTGAACATGAGCTGCTGGCGGGCGGCTTCGGCATGTATGTCACTCCACGCACGCGCTGCGAGTTTGATTACATCGCCGTCTACACCGAAGCCGTGGCGACGTCGCTGGTTGAGGACAACTTCAGCGGCACTCCCGCGCGCTGGTTCTCCGGTGTGCAGGACGGCGTGAATTACGCCTATGAAGAAGGCGTGTATGCGATAGACGCGACCGGCGGCGACAAGTCGGGCATCTCATTGTTTGCGGGCGAACACGCCGCGTTTGAGCTTGAAGTCAGCGTCAAGAAGCTCACGGGCGAGGACAACTATGGCTACGGCGTGTTCTTCCAGGACATCCCCAACGAAAAGGGCGGCTACGACCAGTTCCGCTTCCTTGTTTCCAATGACGGCTGGTTCACTGCTGCAGCGCTCGTTCCAGGATATCCCCCGCGCGCTCTTCCAGTGGGCCGAAAGCGACCGCCTGCAGGCCGACCAATGGGCTCGCCTGCGTGTGCGGCTGCTCGGAGGAAGGCTGCGCTTCTATATCAACGATTACATGGTCTACGAGCTGACGGACATCCCCTCTGTGCCAGGCAAGCTGGGGCTGTATGTTGGCTCGGGTGTGAAGGCCGGATACGACGACCTGAAGCTGTCGGATTTCTAACCGGAGCGGCTTAATACACCTGCGCCAGTTAAACGGGTAGAATATACACATGCGGACAATCATCTTTGCCGTTTTAGCCGCGGCAGCGGCGCTGACCATTTCCTGCAACGGCGGGGGTGGAAACCACGTTTATCCCCCCGGCACGCTCCCCCAGTCTGCGGCTATCCAGTCGATCAACATTTCGCCCAGCTCTGTTACCACGGGCACAGTTGTTGAAGTAACTGCGACTTACACCAATGCCGCATACTTTGCAGACCAAACCAAGCTCTGGGAAGCCACGGGCGGCACGATAACTGAATCGGCCCCCGACTTTGACATGGTGCTTCGCGGGACTGCGGACATCAAGTCAAGCAGCGCAACTCTGTCCACGGTTTCCTCACGCGTGTTCTGGTTCACGCCTTCAACGCCGGGAAGCTATTCGATCAAGCTGAAGATTGGCACGGCGAGCCTCTCGCGCACCGTCGCCGTGACTTCATCGCCCTTATACTTGGAAGTCGCCCCCGGTGCCAGTAACACGACCATCGTCCGCATCATGGGGCGCGATGTGAGCGACCTCTACCAGGGCGCGTTCCGCATCATCTTCAACGCCGACCGCTTTACGCCCACTGAAGCGAAGGCTGGCAGCCTGCTTGGCGCGCCTGCCGACATCCTCTTCCTTGGGCTGACCAACCAAAACGGCTTCGTCCCTATCGGCATTACGCGCAAGGGCGAAGTCCCTGGTGTCCAGGGCAGCGGTGTGATTGCGGAAGTTACTTTCACCAATAAGACCGCAAGCCTTACCACGTCGTCGCTGGCTGTCGCCGGATTTGAAATGGGCCTATACCTGATCCGCGACCACGAAGGCGCGACCATCTTTGGTCGTTAGACCTGGCGATGATGGATGTTCTTGAGCCATACAACAAGCTCCTTGCGAGCGCCCAGCCCGCGGTAACCTCGTTCCTGCGCGAATTTACGGCTTCGCACATCACCGACCCGCGCCTGCGCGCCGCAAGCCTCCATCTACTTGGATTAGGCAAGCTCGTCCGCCCCACCGCCGTTATCGCGGCTGCGAAGGCATTCTCGCCCGGCATCCCGCTTGACGCTTGCCTGCACACTGCATCGGCGATGGAGTTCATCCACACCTTCACGCTTATCCACGACGACCTGCCGGAGATGGACGATGCGAAGCTTCGGCGCGGCGTTCCCGCGGTGCACATTGCGTTCGGCACGGACATCGCGCTGCTCGCTGGCGACGGCCTGTTCAACCTCGCGCTGGCTGCCATTGCCGAAGATCCTCATCTCACGCATGATCTGCGCGTGCGCTTGATGCGCGAAATAGCCAGCGCTGTAAGCCAGGTCATTGAAGGGCAAGCGCGCGAACTGGCGCTGTCAGGCAAGACGGCCACGCTTGATGAGATTGAGGACGTTGAGCGCTTGAAGACGGGCGAGCTGTTTAGTTGCGCGCTCGTATGCGGCGCATTGCTGGGCGGCGCTGGCGAAAGCGGCATTGAAGCGGTGCGCAATTTCGCCTTGCTGCTGGGGCATGCGTTCCAAATCAAAGACGACTTGCTCTCCGCAACCGGCGACAATGCGACGGTCGGCAAGAGCTTGGAACAGGACGAAGTGCTTGAGCGCCCAACCATCGTGCGCCTGCTTGGCGTTGACGGCGCACAACAAAGATACGAGGAGATAAACGCCGCGACGCTTGCCGCGCTGGATAACCTAGAGCCGTTGGCCGACACATCGCTGCTCCGGGGGCTGCACGAAAGCCTCATTAGCAGGCAAAAGTGATAAAATCGCGCCGTGGAGTATAAGCTCCTCGACGGAATCTGCATCGCCAAGCGACCTGAAGCGCCTGCCTGTTGAGGCCCTGCCTACGCTCGCTGGTGAAATCCGCCATTTCCTTGTGGAAAACGTGACCCGCACCGGCGGCCACCTGGCGAGCAACCTCGGCATCGTTGAGCTGACCATCGCGCTGCATTACGTCTTCGACTCCCCGAACGACCGCCTTATCTGGGACACCGGCCACCAGTCCTACGTGCACAAACTGCTGACCGGCCGCAGGGAGGGCTTTGAGAACCTGCGCCAGCTTAACGGCATGAGCGGCTTCCCCAAGCCCGAGGAGAGCGAACACGACGCGTTCTGCGCCGGGCATGCGAGCACGAGCATCGCCGCCGCGCTCGGTTTCAACAACGCCGACGACCGCAACTGGACTGTCGCCGTGATTGGCGACGGCGCGCTGACGGGCGGCCTAGCGCTAACCGGCATCAACAATGCAGACTTGGCTCGCAAGCGCTTCCTCGTCATCCTCAACGACAACGGGATGAGCATTGACCCGAACGTTGGGACGATGGCGCGCTACTTGTCCACAATCAAGACGAAAGCCTCCCCTCGTGCGATCAACCAGGCGCTGCGCCGCGTCATCACGCGCGTGTTCGGTCCGACGAGCGCGCCGCGCAACCTTTACGAGCGCATGAAGGACAACATCTTCTACTTCTTCATGCCGCGCACGAGTCAGGGCGTCGTCTTTGAAGAGCTGGGTTTCTCCTACTTCGGGCCTTACAACGGGCATGATGTCGCATCGCTGGTGAAGCTCTTCACCGCGCTGAAGCACATCCCCGACGAGCCGCTGCTGGCGCACGTTATCACGCGAAAAGGATGCGGCTTCGGGCCTGCGGAATCATCCCCGAAAAGTGGCACGGCGTTTCTGAGCACACGCCGCTTGGCGTTGAGGAAGGCCGCATAGACAAGCCAAACGACGATGACCGCCGCGCAGTAAGCACATACACCGAAGTCTTCGTGGACACGCTGCTTGAACTCGCGCCTGAGCATCCCGATATGGTCGCCATTACCGCCGCCATGCCTTCGGGCACGGGCCTGCGCAAGTTCGGCGAAGCGTATCCCAACAGGTTCTACGATGTCGGCATCAGCGAGGAGTTTGCGGTCACATTCGCCTGTGGACTAGCCAAGGGCGGCAAGCGTCCTGTCTGCGCCATCTACTCCACCTTCCTCCAGCGCGCTTTTGACCAGTTAATCCACGACGCGGCGCTGCAAAAGCTGCCGGTTGTATTTGCGCTTGACCGGGGCGGCATCGTCGGCGCTGACGGTGAAACCCACCAGGGCATCTTTGACTTGAGCTACCTGCGCATGATACCCAGTTTCACGGTGATGGCGCCCAAGGACGAGGAGGAGTTGCGGCGAATGATTGTCACCGCGCTTGCGCAGGACGGCCCGGTGGCGGTGCGCTTCCCGCGCGGGAAGGCGCTGGGCGTTGAGCTTTCCGCGCACCCCCAGCCTATCCCCATCGGAAGCTGGGAAATGCTACGCGAAGGCGCGGATACTGCATTGCTCGCCGTGGGGCCGCTCGTCCACGAAGCGCTTAGCGCCGCGGAGATGCTTGCGCAGCAGGGAATACATGTCGCAGTAGTCAATGCGCGCTTCATTCGGCCGCTTGACGAGCAGATGCTGCTAGCCATTGCGCGCAAGTCGCCGCTGCTGATTACGCTGGAGGAAAACACGATTATCGGCGGCTTTGGTGGCAGCGTTGCCGAGTTTCTTTCGCGGCAGGTTTCATCTGCGCCGCAAATCAGGATACTTGGACTGCCGGACTGCTTCGTTGAGCACGGGAGCATCAAGGAACTGCGTGCGCGATACGGCCTTGATGCAGCATCCATCGCGAAGCAAGTGGCAGCCGATCTTTCAAGGCAAGGACGCCGCTTAAAGATTGTTTGAGGCAATATGGACCCATCAACAACAACTCTATCCGGCGTATTCCTAGGCTACTTCGTGCTGCAGCTCTGCGCGAATGCATGCAAGCTAAGCTTCCGCCGCGACCCCTCAATGGTGAGCATCGCCGCGTTCGCAGCAAGCATGACGTCTCACACTTACCTCATCCTAGCGTCGCTTGCGGCTGCGATCGTGCTTGAGCTTGACTTCAGGGTCAAGCTGCCGGCGCTTACGCCCGACGTTTACCTGCTCGTCCTCGGCCTCATCATTTACATGCTTATCTTCCTGCTGGACGTCTACCTGCGCCTTGTGCTTCGCCGCAGGCGGCCGACGACGATGCTGGACGTGGATGAGCATTTCATCATCACGCCGCGCAGCCCCGCGCTATGGGAACTTGCGCTGTTCAACTTCGTGTTGCTCAAGGGCTTCGCCTACGAAGTGTTCCTGCGCGGCTTCGCGCTAACCGTCTTCATGGGCGTCTTCTCCGACTCGCCGGCAATACCGATAATCATCGTCGCGGTAATGGAGTTCCTGCTGCGCCCACTTGGGGAAAGGCTTGTTCCCACGATAATCATCTCCATCCTGCTGTCGGTGGTGTTCTGGGCTTCCAGCGGCTTGCTGGTTACGATAATCATCCGCGTCGTCGGCAACTATATCGTCTCGCTATACATGGTCTATCTCACGTTCAAGGGCGGCGGTGAAAGCACAGCCTAGATATATTTGCGGCCTGGATGAAGCAGGGCGCGGGGCGTTGGCAGGCCCGGTCGTGGCTGCCGCGGTCATCCTACACAAGCGCTGCCGCCTCCCCGGCCTCGCCGATTTCAAGACGCTCACATGCGCCCAGCGTGAATCTCTTGCCGAGGCCATCCGCAGCAAAGCCCTTGCATGGGCGGTAGCGGAAGCTAGCACCGAAGAAATCACCACGCTGAACATCCTGCGCGCATCATTGCTCGCGATGCGCCGCGCATACTTCGCGTTGGATGCCTCCGATAGTGACGCTGAGATTATCGTTGACGGGAACTACTACCCCGACGGGATGCCTGAGGGCCGGGCGCTCAAGCATGGCGATGCGCTGATCCCCGCGGTGTCCGCAGCGAGCATCCTGGCCAAGGTCTACCGAGATGCGCTGATGGCGCAGCTTGAAAACGATTACCCGCAGTTTTCTTTCGCCAAGCATAAGGGCTACGGAACCGCCCAGCACCTGCGCGAGCTTGAGAAGCACGGGCCGCTGGAGCATCACCGGTCGGATTTCGCGCCGGTGAAGAATCTCAGACAGCCGAGGCTGGAGTTGTGAGCATACAGCGTTTCAAGGATGACCTGGAAATCGCCGTTGAAGCCGGGCGCGGCGGAGACGGCGCGGTGAGCTTCGCCCAATTCAAGTACCAGCCCAAGGCCGGGCCCGATGGCGGCGACGGCGGCAAGGGCGGAGATGTGATATTCGTTGGCGACGAGAGCCTTGAAGGGCTGGAGCACCTCGCAAGCAAACCGCGATGGAAGGCGCGCAGCGGGGAGAATGGCACAGTCGCGAAGAAGCAAGGCCCTGGCGCGGATTCGCTTGAACTTACCGTCCCGCTGGGGACGATTGTGCACGACCGCGAAACCCGCTTCAAAGTCGCCGAAATTACGCAGCACGGCATGAAGCACCTCATCGCGCGCGGCGGGCGAGGCGGCAGGGGCAATGTCCATTTCGCCACGCCTAAAAACAAGACGCCGCGCCGTGCCGATAATGGCGAGGAAGGCGAGAAACGCGACCTGGCGCTCACGTACCGCATTTATGCAGTGGTGCAGTCCGTCATGCGGCCGAGGTCGCGACGGTGGCGGTGGCCGCCGGGCAAGGCGGTGGTGACGATGAACTCTGAGTTTCACGTCACGGTGGGGTCGCATTTTGTGGGCGCAGGACTGGTGACGGAGGCGGAAGGGGACCAGTCGGGATCGCTGGCGGCCTTGGCGGAGGAGGTTCGGGCGATGGGATTTGTGCCCCGGATTTTCGGCAACACGAAGGGGTATCTGAATTTGAACCCGAAGCCCGAGGACATGGCGTACTGGGCGGCGAAGCAGGGGATCCAGCCTGGAGCAGGTCACGGCATTCACGGATGGAACCAAGGTCCAGATTGAGCAGGCATTTGTCGCCAACGGCCTGGGGGGCACCATTCTTCGTCGGGGCCTGCTGGGGCCACGGGTCGAGACGGTGGCTGAAGGGGTGGAACAGTTGTGGGCGGAGGCGGCCTCGCTCGCGCTGCCCTGCGCCGACTATGTCGTCACCCCGCAATGGCCGGGCAGCATCTTTATCAGCGCCACGCATCCATCGGCGGATCCGGCGGCCCTCGCGTACTTCAAACTCGGCCCGGGGCCGCTCCATACCGTGGTCCGACCGTATCACCTGTGCTTTCTGGAAATCGGCAAAACCCTGACCCGGGTGCGCCATGGGCGCGGGGTGCTGCTCGACAACAGCGCGACGCCCCGGGTCAGCGTGGGGGCGGTGGCCAAAACCGACCTTCCGGCGGGCACCTTGGTGCCGCGGGGCATCGGGGGCTTCCAGGTGCGGGGCGAATCGGTGTTGCTGGCCGACCACTCTGGACCATGTTCCGATTGGGCTGCTGGAGGACGCCGTGCTGAAATCCTCGGTGCAGGCCGGTCAGCTGCTGACCTGGGCGGATGTCGATGTTCCCGGATTCGCTCGCCTTGGCGGCATGGCGCGGGCATTGTGGACGCGGACGAAGGCGGATGGCGTGTTGGCGTAAGGTCGGGGCATTGGGAAAGCGGAGGTGGGCGGCGGCGCGGGAGGGAGCGTCGGGAGGATGACGGGGAGGGCATCGCCGCCGCCCACACGATTTCGGAGAGGGCCGGCAGCGGCCCGGCACGGCTCAGCCGGGGCGCAGGTCAGCGTCGACGGGTCAGCAGCGTCAGGCCGCCGAGGGCGAGCAACCCGAGGGTCAGGGGCTCTGGAACCGGGGTGAGGCGCACTGAGCTGAGGGCGAGTTCATCGCGGCTGCCGGAGCCGCCGACGTCATCGCCACCCCAGCGCAGGTAGAAATTCGCGCCCTCGGCGAGGTTGAGGCCGGTGAGCGCGAAGGCCCGGGAGGTCGCCTGCCACGACACGGGTGCCGGATCGGCTTCGGCGGGAGAAACCACATCCGATTCGAAGCTCGTCGGGGTGTACAGGATGTTGTCCGCGGAATGGAGGAGGCGCAGGCTGTTGGAGCGGCCCTGATCGTTGAAGACCCAAGCGGTCCACTCGACTTGAAGAGCGGTGACGGTGCCCCCGGTGGCATTGTTGAGCCGGAGCGTGAACATGCCCGGGCGACCAATAGGTGCCGGTGGGCTGGACGCCGAGGGCGGTGACCCCACCCCCAACATCGAAGGCGTACACGCCGGTGGCGGATTCACTGCCGGTCGAACTGCCCTGGCCTCCGGTCTGGTCCGTCCCGAAGGCGGCCGGCGTGTCGGTCAGTGAACCATCGGCATCCAGGCTCCATTGGTTGGAGTCGAGCTGACCGGCGCCGGGTGTGGCGCTGGCCCAGATGGCGGGAGCGGTAAAGCCGGCGAAGGAAGCTTCGACGGGCGAGTGGAGCGCGGTCAGGCTGAGGGAGGCGGAGGCGGTGGCGGCCAGTGGGCCGCAGAGGATCGAGGGGAGGAGGTATTTCATGGAGGGTGGGTGGGTTGGGGATGGTGGAGGAGGATCAAAAATGGGAGTGGGGCGCGCGAACATGGAATCTGGCTGGAGGGAGCCAGGAGTTGATTGGGAGGGGCCGTCTTGGGCGGGTGCCCCTTGGAGCGGCCGGGTGCGGACCCGTGTTGTGAGGGCGGCCCGGGAGGGAGGGATGGAGCGACCGTGTCCGGTCGCGATTCAACGTGTTTGATGCGGGCCGGCTTTCACGCGCGGTGAAAATTGAGAATTGAAGGTGTCTCGGTGAGCCGCGTCTCCGATGCCGTGCCAATTCTGCCGTGGGTGTTTTTCGATCCGTCGTTCGATCCGTCTGCTCGGCACTTGCCCTTCGGGCCGGTGGCTGGTAACGGAGGGCGATGCGGCTCTCAAAAAAGGCGGAGTATGCACTGCGGGCCATGGTGGCAATGGGTCGTCGGGGACAGACGCGCCCGGTGGCGATCCAGGAGCTTTCGGTGGCGGAGCGGATACCGGTCAAGTTTCTGGAGCACATCCTCTTGGAGCTGAAGAAAAACGGTCTGTTGCGGAGCAAGCGTGGAGTGGGTGGGGGGTATTTGTTGAACCGGCCGATCGACGCAGATTTCCCTGGGCGAGATCGTCGAAGTGATTGACGGCCCGTTTGTGCCGATGGCGTGCGCGCAGCCCGGCGCTGCCGGGGCGGTGCGGGTGTGGCCAGGCGAAGCCGTGCGGACTGGGGTCGACTTTTGGCGAGTTGCAGGAGGTGGTGCGTCGGTTTCTGGCGCAGGCGACGGTGGCGGACGTGATCAAGCGTGAGGAGGCGTCATCGCCGAACTTCGAAATTTGAGCGGAGCGGGGCGCGGCAGACGGCCATCGCCCGTTTTGTCACCCATGGACGAGCTGTTTTATTCCGAGGCTGACGAGGCCGGTGCCGGGCCGGCGGGCGGCGGGGTGCCGCCCGAATGGGCCGAGCCGCTGGCGGCGCGCATGCGTCCGCGCACGCTGGAGGAATATGTCGGGCAGGCGCATATGCTGGGGCCCGGGCGGCTGCTGCGGCGGGCGGTGGAGGCCGACCGGTTTACCTCGCTGATTTTTTACGGTCCGCCCGGGAGTGGGCAAGACCAGCCTGGCCCAGATCATCGCGCGGCACACCCAGGCCGCGGTTCGTCAACCTCAGCGGGGTGGAATCGAGCGTGGCCGACATCCGCAAGGCGGCGGAAACGGCCGAGGCGGAGCGACGGCTTGCGCAAGCGCAGCACCATCCTGTTCGTCGATGAAATCCACCGCTTCAACAAAGCCCAGCAGGACGTGCTCCTGCCGTCCATCGAGCGCGGCACGGTCCGCTTCATCGGCGCCACCACCCACAATCCGTTTTTTTACCTCAACAGCCCGCTCGTCTCCCGCTCGCAGATCTTCCAGCTCGAGCCGATTCCCGAGGACGGACGTGGCCGCGCTGCTGCGCGCGGGCCCTGGCCGACCGCGAGCGCGGCCTTGGCACGCTGAGCGTGTCTGCCGATCCCGCGGCCCTGCGCCACCTCGCCGGTGATGGCCGATGGCGATGCCCGGAAGGCGCTCACCGCGCTGGAACTGGCCGTGCTGACCACCCCGCCCGGGCCCGACGACCGCATCCACATCACCCTCGCGGTGGCCGAGGAATCGGTGCAGAAAAAGACCGTGGTCTATGACGGCGATGGCGACGCGCACTACGACACCGTCAGCGCCTTCATCAAGAGCATCCGCGGCAGCGATCCCGACGCCGCCCTCTACTGGCTGGCGAAAATGCTCTACGCCGGCGAGGACCCGCGGTTCATCGCGCGGCGCCTGGTCATTGCCGCCAGCGAGGACATCGGCCTGGCCGACTCGCAGGGACTGGTGGTGGCCGTGGCCGCCCAGCAGGCGGTGGAATTTGTGGGCATGCCCGAGGGCCGGATCCCCCTGGCTCACGCCACCGTTTACCTCGCCACCGCCCCCAAGAGCAACCGCAGCTACGCCGCCCTCGGATGCCGCCCTCCAGGACGTGGCATCCGGCCGCACCCTGGCCGTCCCCGCCTACCTCAAGGACACCCACGTGCCCGGCAGCACTCCCGGTTACCGCTACAGCCACGACTACCCCGGAGAGCTACGTCCCCCAGGCCTACCTGCCCGAAGGTCGACGGTTTTACGAACCCACCGAAAACGGACAGGAAAAACGCATCAAAGAACGCCTGGAATACTGGCGCGCCCAGTTCGAGGCCGCGCGTCCGCCCGGACGCTGGGCAGCGGCGTAGCCGGTGGTGGAGCGCATGCTCCGTGGCCGTGAGTCCGCGCCTGCCTTCGGCTCATGCCCCGGTGCCGACTGAGAACGACGGGACACCAACAGAATGGCTATTGTTGCCGTGTCACCGGGTTTACCCAGGCAGCCGCGGAGCGATGCCCCTGACCGGAATCCGCGCCTGCCTGTCGGCTGATGCCCCGGTGCCGTCTAAAGACGGGACAGGCCAACAGATGCCTTCTTGTTGGTGTACCGGGTTTACCCGGCGTCGCGGAGCGATTGCCCCTGACCGGATTCCGCACCCGGTTTCCGCTCATGCCCTGGTGCCGTCTGAAGACGGGACACCAACAGACTGCCTTTGGTTGGTGTACCGGGTTTACCCGGCGCGCGGAGCGATGCCCCTGACCGGCTTCCGCACCCGGTTTCCGCTCATGCCCCGGTGCCGTCTAAAGACGGGACACCAACGGAATGCCTTTGGTTGGTGTACCGGGTTTACCCGGCGCGCGGAGCCGATGCCCGCTTATCGCTTGAGGAAAGCGGCCGCCTTGTCGATTTCCGGCGCGGCCGGATTATTCGAGGCCGCCATGACATCGGCCACGTTGCTGGCCAGATTGTCGCGCAGCTGCTGGACCAATTGCTGCCCTTTGCCGGTGATTTGCACCATCACCTTGCGGCGGTCGTCGGCCGCGTGCAGACGCTGGACGTACCCCAGCTTCTCCAGACCGGTCGACCAATCCCGTGGCCGCCGCCGTGCTGTGCCCCATCTTCCTCGAAATATCCGTCATCGTCAGCTGCTGCTCGCTCGCCAGATATCCCAAGCAGGAAAAACTGCGCATACGAGACATTCCCCCGATTGAGCTCGCGCGACAAATCGAGAAGGAACGATCGCTGCGTGAACATGATGAAGTCCGCCACATCGCTGGCGACTTTCTTCATCGGAGGTTTGGATTCTTCGGCTGTTTTCATGAGGTTGAGCAGAGGGGGCGAGGGGGAGGCGAGGCAAAGTTGAAAGTAAAAATTATAGTTAGTTTAATGGAGCTAGAAGAAAACACAAGCCTTAAAGTATTGTTTTTATGGAAATCATCAATACCTTCGCAGGATTGCGCAGCGATAGCCGCTAAATCGCTTAAATATTCAGCATTGTGTCTCAAAATTTAAAAAAATGCAACAATGAAATGAAGGCATGACTAAAATGTTTGCCAAAGTGGAAGGGGCGGAGGATGGTTTTGGCGCATGATGCCGGGTGTTCTGTGTTGATTGCGGCGTGGCGGTGCTGTGGGCGCTGCCGGGGTGTCAGATCGGCGGCGCCGGAGGTGGCGGCGCGGAACGAAGTGATTCGTGGGGAGGCGGCGGGTGATTATTGGATTGGGCGGCGGGTGGCGGTGGAGCGGACGCGATTCTGGGGATTTGTGCGGCGGCCGCGGCAGACGTGGGATGCAGGCGCAGTTGGTGATGTTGAACGAGCGGGAGAAGGCGGCGCCGGATCGGTTGCCGGAGACGCCGGGGGCGGGGGGGCTGGCGTACCAATTTGACAACAATCGGGAGTATCGATTGAAGGGGTATCTGTCAGGGCGGCAGGTGTATGATCCGAACAGCGACCGGATCTTGCCGGAGTTTGTGTTGCAGGGGTATGAGGAGATGAAGGCGCGGCCGGGGTGGTTGTTTCATCCGCGGGAGAAGCGGGATGCGTTGGGGGTGCCGCGACCGCCGCGGTGAGGGCGGTTAGACCGAGAGGATGGCGGCGCGGGCCGGGCGGGAGCGGGGTCGGGCGTGCGGTGGCTGGTGGAGGCGTCGATGAGCTGGCGGACGGTGGAGACGAGGTCGCGCAGGTTGTAGGGTTTTTGGACGAAGCCGTTGGGGCGGTCTCCCTGGGGGGTGAGCCAGTCGCCGAGGTCGACGACGTAGCCGCTGCAAATGACGACGGGGGTGAAGCGGTCGAGTTTGCGAATTTCGCGGAAGGCCTCGAGGCCGGACATCCGGGGCATGGTCATGTCCATGAGGATGAGGCTGATTTGGTCCTGGTGGTTGACGGAAGACCTCCACGGCTTCCTGGCCGTCGCTGGCGGTGAGCACGGTGTAGCCGTGGGATTTGAGCAGGGTTTCGGCGACCATGCGGACCATGATTTCGTCGTCGACGAGGAGGATGGTTTCGTCGCCGCCCAGGATCTCGGACGGGCTGGGGGTGGGGGCGGGTGGCGGCGTCGGGCGGCGGGCGCGGGCACGTCGTTGCGGGGGAGGAAGACGTTGAAGGTGGTGCCGCTGGCCCGGGGAGGATTCGCATTCCATCCAACCGCCATGCTGCTGGACGATGCCGTAGGAGGTGGCGAGACCGAGGCCGGTGCCCTTGCCCTGTTCCTTGGTGGTGAAGAAGGGTTCGAAGATTTTGTCGATGACTTCGGGGAGCATGCCGCAGCCGGTGTCGGTGACCGAAAGGCAGACGTAGTCGCCGGGGGCCGCCTGGAAGCGGTGGGCGGTGGTGGACGAGACGACGGCGTTGTGGGTGCGCGACGGTGATGGCGCCCGGGGAGGCTCCGGCCTGCATGGCGTCGCGGGCGTTGACGCAGAGGTTCATGACGACCTGTTCGAGTTTGCCGATGTCGGCGTGCACGCCCCAGAGCGGATCCTGCAGTTCGAGGGTCGACGGGGAACTGGGCGCCGAGGCTGCGCTGGACGAGCGGGTAGGAATTCGCGCAGGGCGGCGTTGAGGTCGCAATGGGTCAGTTCGAGGTGGCTGCGGCGCGAGAATCCGAGCAGTCCCTTGACGAGCTGGGCGGCGCGTTCGGCGGCGGCGTGGGCGTGGTGGACGTGGCGGCGGGGCTCCTCGGCGTGCGAGGGTGGCGAGGTGGGCGTCGGCGAGCGAGAGGTTGCCGATGATGCCGGTCAGCAGGTTGTTGAAATCGTGGGCGATGCCGCCGGCGAGACGGCCGATGGCCTCCATTTTCTGGGCTTGTTCCAGGCTCTCCTGGAGCTGTTGTTCGTGGGTGAGGTCGCGGAAGACCCAGAGCCGTCCGATCACCTCGCCGGTGTCAGCGGTCAGAGGGGAGGCATAGACGTCGAGCACGCGGCGCTCCGGGCGGAGGACCTGCCATTTGGCGGCGGGTTGGGCGCGGGGGCCCTGGGATTCGGCGAGGGCCCAGCGGTCGGCGATCGGGCCCGGTTCGGCGAAAGCAGCCGAAGAAGTCCTGCTGCCAGTCGCTGAAGCGGCTGCCGGCGAGGGAATCGACGCGGGCGCCGAAAAACAGTCCGAAGCGGCGGTTGGCGCCGAGCACGACGCCGTCGCGGCGCAGGATGAGGATCGCTTCCTCGGTGGCCTCGAAGGCGGCGCGGAGCTGGGCGGAGAGGTGGTTGGAGCGTTCCTGCTGCTCCTGCAGGCTGTAGGTCCGGCGTTCGACCAGTTTCTGCAGGTCGGTGCGGTGATGGACGACTTCGGCGACCATGCCGTTGAACGCCTGGGCGAGTTGGCGGATTTCGCGCGGGCCGGAGTCGCTGGGAATCCGGGCCTGGGTGTCGCCCAGGGCCAGGCGGTGCGCGGCCTCGGCGGCGTGCACGATCGGGCTGGGTGATGCGGCGGGAGAAGGCGTAGCCGAGCACAGCGACGAGCACGAGGGTGGCGAGGCCGGCGCCGAGGTGGATGATCGAACCTTGGCTGGCGAGGGTGAGCGATTTGGTCGCGGGGGATGACGGCGACCAGGGTCCAGGTTTCGTCGACCCGGGTTCGTTCCGGACTGAGGCGGTGGGCGATCCAGTACACCTCCTCGCCGTTTTCCTCGTGGCTGATCCCATCGTTCGCGGCGCTGCCAAAGGCCTCCATGCCGACGCCCTCATACCGCCGCAGGAGGCGGCGCCAGTCGTGGTGGTACAGGGCGTTGCCGCGGCCGTCGAGGAGGACCAGATAGCCGCCCGGCACCCAGGTTGACCTGCGACAGCGAGTGCCGACCTCGTCGAAGGGCACGCGTCCGCGGACGATGACTTTGCGGAGCTTGGAGGCATCCTCCAAGGGATGATAGACGGCGACGTCGAGGCCGGATCGCGGGCCAGGACCATCTGGGGAGTGGCGATGACGGTGTCTCCCGCGACAGGCTTTGGCGAACCATTCGGTGCGTTCCTTCGGCTCCGTGTAGTCGTTGGAAGTGGATTCCAGCAGGTCGCCCTTGGTGGTTGAAGAGCGAGATGTCGGTCCAGAAATTGCCGGCCTTGGCGATGTGCCCGATGGCGTCGATCCATGCCTCCTCGGTGTCCAGCTTGCCCAGCAGAGTGGTTGCTGCTGAGTGTGTTCAGATTGCGTTCGGAGAACTGCATCTGCGCGGCCACCTGCCGGGCGGCCTCGGTCGTCAGCGAATGGTATTTGCTGATCTGGCCGTCGACGAGCGACTGCCGGGTGACCAGGTGCATCCAGAGCTGGCCGACGACGAGCGGCAGCAGCACACATCCGGCCAGCACCGCGAGGAGCCGGCTTCGGATGGTGGGAAAGAACCGATGCCAGCAAGCCCAGGTCATTTGGCAAGGGTCGCGGTGGGTTCGGAGCTTTCGACTTCGCGCTCGGCCATAAACTTGCGCCGCACGTTGTACCAATGGCGGTTGACCAACGCGTCCCGGTCGCGGTCGAGCAGGGGTACCAGCTGCAGTTTGGAGCGCAGGGCCGGTGGTGGATAGATGCGCGGGTCGTTTTTCAGCGCGTCATCCACCAGTGGCTCGGCCTCCCGGTTGGTCGAGGCGTACTGGATGGCGTTGGCATTGGCGGCGGCAATTTCCGGACGTAGGAAAAAGTTGATGAACTTGTGGGCCGTCACGTGGTCGCGGGTGTCACGCGCGATGGCCATGCAGTCGACCCACATCATGGCGCCTTCGTCCGGGATGAAGAAATCAACATTTGGATCCTCGGCAGCCACCGTCGCCGCATCCCCGCTGTAACACATGGCCGCCGAGATCGTGCCTTCGGTCAGCGCCGTCTTGATCTCCCCGTCGTCCCCGTATTTCGCCGCCTGCGTGTCCAGGTGTTCCATGAGGGTGCTGGCCGCCAGCCGGTAGCCGGTGTCGTCCAGCGTGTCCGGAGTCGTGCCATTGAGGAGCATGGCCACCGCCATCGGCTCGAACGAATCGTTCAGCATCATGACCTGCCCCTTCAGGGCCGGTTCCCACAGCAGCTTCCACGACCGGATCGGGTTCGGAATCTTGTCCTTCCGGTAGGCGATCAGCGTGGTGCCCCAGTGGTACGGCACCGATACCGTGTTTCCCGGGTCGCAGCTTAAATTCAGGAATTTAGGGTCGGCATTGACCAAGTTGGGCGAGAGCCGACTTGTCGAGTTCCCGCAGCAAGCGCAGTTGCCGCAACTTTTGCAGGTTAAAACTGTCGATGACAATCAAGTCCGCCGAGCCCGGTTTCGACCGCAGTCGCGGCTCTACCTCATCGGGTTCTTCATACAACTGGTAGTCAATGCGCACGCCGGTTTCCTTCTGAAAAAGATCCAGCAGCTCAAGATTGAAATAATCCTGCATCCCCAGCAGGACCAGCGTTTCGGCCTTGGGGGGAGTGCTGGAGGCTGGACCGGATTGGCCTTCGGAAGTGGCCGGCCCCCCGTCCCGATCACACCCAACCAAGGCCAGGGTCGTCAGGACTGCGTAGGCCGATCTTCCGAGAAGAATAAATGCAGACTTCATAATATAGGGCGGATACCTAAGTTAAATATAGAAAGTATGAAAAGTCAAATATTTTAGTGTTGGATTCCTAGGTTTTTATTCACGGATCATTCACATTGCAGGCGGGATTATCGGCGCCTGACCATCGCGAAGTACGGACAATCAGGTGAGAACGCTAAGAATTCGCCTCAGTCGGGGAGGCGTGACTTCACGGCGAAACTGCCTATCACAGGCCGAAAATTATTAAAAAAATGCGAATGTTATTACTTGTGAGACACAAAGTTGCAAAAAGATTAGCAATTAAGTTGACGCGAGCTAAGAAATCCGCGAGAATTTTTGGGATTTATGACTGACCGATTTTCTCCGAATGTGATTGGGATTGCGCTTGTGCTGGCGTTGAGCGTGGCTGGGGTATTGGCGGATGCGGCGTTGAAGGTGGCGAGTGGGAAGACGAATTTGACGTCCAACGGCTATTTTCTGACGGGGGCGGTGATTTACGGGCTGACGGCATTCGGGTGGGTATGGGCGATGCGGCATTTAAAGCTGGCGCAGCTGGGGGCGTTTTATTCGGTGAGTACGGCGTTGCTGCTGGCGGTGGTGGGGGTGGTGTTTTTCAGGAGACGCTGCGGACGAGGGAGGTGATTGGCATCGTGCTGGGGGTGGCCTCGCTGGTGTTGCTGACCGAATAACCGAACCATGAGCCAGCGAACGCGCCACGCTCCCCATTTGTATTGCGCGCCCTCGGCGGTGGCGGGCTACGGTCTTTTTGCGGGCCGGGTGTTTCGGGCGGGGGAGCTGTTGTTCAGCCTGCGGGGCCGGTTATTTGGCGGGCGGCGGCCTGGATTGGAGGAGGAGGAATGGTTTGCGCATTCCTACCAGTTGGACCGGGATCTCTATTTGTACCCGGAGACGCCGGAGGGCCGGTACATCAATCATTCGTGAGATCCGAACGCCGGTTTGCGCGAAGATCTGGAAATGATAGCGTTGCGGGAGATCAATGCGGGCGAGGAGGTCCTTTTCGATTATTCGACGACCATGAGCGAGCGGTCCTGGACGATGCCCTGTCGGTGCGGAGCGCCGCTCTGTCGTCGGGAGATCACTGATTTCCACGATCTGCCGCCTCCGCGAAACGGCGCTATTTGGAGGCGGGGGTGGTTCAGCGGTTCATCATCCGCGAAGTTTTTGAACGGGCGGTCAGGTGCGTAGACAGCCGGCAGGTGCCCTCCTGCGTGGACGAAGC
>CAVVLL010000009.1:0-43944 GCA_963749125.1 uncultured bacterium | reverse complement strand
TCTCTCCGCTTCCTCTATGCCGCGCCCGAAAGGCTGCGGCGCACATCACGCATCGCTCCTACAGGCCGTTTTCCTTGATGATAAACAGCTCGCTTAGCTTCTCGCCGGTGCGGTCGAATAAGGCCTGGATGTATATGGAAGCCACCGACCCCACCGGCGCATCGTCGGGCGCAAAGTGCCAAGCCAGCGTGCCGGCATACGAATGCGTCGGCTCGCCAAGCAACGCCTTCAAGTCGTCGGGCTGGCACTGCGCAATGGGCTTGCTGCCAAGCGTGATGAACTTCCAATCGTCGCCTTCCTTGCTCAGCGGCGAGATGGTGAACAGGACTTCCTCGGCGACATCGTCGCGCATCGTTACCATGAGCACCGCCATGCGCACTGCGCCAAAGAGGCCGCCCACATGCCGGTCGTCGGGGCGCGGGCCCTTTGCTGCGGGGGGGAACATGAACGAAAGCGCCTGCTTCCCGCCTTCAACACGCGAGACGCTTTCTGCTTCGCCAAGGCGCTTAATGAGCTCATCCTTCGCCATCCCCACGCTCACGCCGATGCCGAGGTCAATGCTCTTTGCCGCGCGCATGAACGCCTCGTAATCCTTGGGCGGAACTTCAACCGCAGCGCTCTTGAACGCATGGGATTCGCTGTAAGGCTGCTCGCCGGGGTCGCGCGAAGCTTCCATCACCGCCTTGGCGCACGAGCGCCCCGCGAACGCAGCGTATGCGGAAAGCAGGGCCAGCACGATGAGCCCCGCGAACACGTAAAGAATTGGGTCGGCCCCTTGCCGTTTCATTCGATGGATAGTTTAGCAGAAGCGCGGAAATCACATTTCGCCGACGGCTAATCGAGAGAGATGTAGAGTTCGGTAAGGGTGAGCTTGGTGTTGAGAAAGATTGCGTGCACATAGAGCGCCTGGATGGGATTGTCAGGCTTGGGTGGAGTTGGTCTATAATACCAGACCGCAACTACGTCAGTCAATTCGGTCGGCTCTCCTAGCAGGGAGGTAAGGTCTTCGCGCTTCATTTCGGTCAAAGGCTTTCCACGAAACTTCACGAACGTCCACTTTCCATACGCATTAGTGAACGGCGATGCCTGAAAATACCTTCCCAGGAGCTTATTCCCTCTATATACGAACGTCAGGTTAGCGCCGCTCATGAGTTCGCGGAAGCCATTTCCGGTGAAATCCTTGAAACTATCGGTATGCGGCTTGTCGTCGTAGAAATATGAATAGACGGTCCGACCGCCCTTCTGTTCCTCGTAGGCTTCAGGTACTCCGATGACGCTCTCGGCGGCGAGGGTGGGCGAAAAATACGCCACGCCGGTTCCGAAGTCTTCATCTATGACTTTCAGCAGCAGTTGCCCGAACTTCTTTCTTTCAATATAGACGGGCTTGCCTTTATAACCGCTGTCGCCGAACTCCGGATCGCGCACATCGAGTGTGTGCTTTCTATAAGAGGAGTAGAGGCCGTACACCGCAAGCACGATTACCGCGCTTATGATGAAGAGCGCGGGAAGCACGTAAAACGCCGGGTCGCGCTTGCTGGGTCTCATGTCGGCGTTAGTTTAGCAGACGCGCGGTATAGCCTGCCATATGCTAAACTGGCGGGGCGCGGATGGAGACGCAACAGGGATTTACCGGAGACTTGGAGGCCCAGGCGGCGCGGGCGGCGAAGGACGTGCGCTATGAGCGCCTTGACCTTGGCAGGATAATCGCCGGGTCGTTCAACATCTACAAGCAAAATTTCGGCGCGCTCATGTTCTTCTACATCCTCCTTGAGCTTCCGATGGTCGCCTTGCTCCTGCGCTACTCTTACCTCATCAATTGGGCGCAAAGCATCACCTGGGGCACCGGCGAGTTCACCCCGCCGCCCATCACCGACTACACGGGCATGATTCTTTGGGGCGTGGGCATGCTCGTATATTCCGTGCTCATCTTCCCCTACATGCTCATCGTGCCTGCGCGCATGGCCGGGCTCATGCTCATGGGCAAGCCTGCGCGGATGGGGGAGTGCATTGCTTACGTGAGCCGCAATTGGTGGATGATACAGGGCACCTACGCGCTGTTCGGCGCCATCATCATTTCGCTATACCTTCTGCCGGCGATGCTCATGATGCTCGTGATGATACCGGGGATGGAATACGGCGCGATGGCGTCGTCGGGGATTATGCTCATATTCGTATCGCTGGCTGCGATATACCTCATCATCCGCATCACTCCCCTCTCGGCGGTCATCGCATTTGACCGGCCCGAAGGCACGACTTACGGCAAGGCGAAAAGCCGCCTTGTGCACACCTTCCGCCTCACGCGATATTCATTCGGCTACGTTCTCGGCGTGATGGTTGTGACCTGGATACTCATGTCGCTTGCGCGCTACGTGCTCATCACGCCGCTGGAATGGCTGCTCATGCTCATCGGGCTTTGGACGGAGAAAGGGGAAATAAGCTTCCTGAGCCTGAGCTTTTGGAAGCCGCCGATTTGGATAACCGCGGCCGGGATATCGCTGCGCGTGCTGGGCACTGTCATCGCGATGCCGTTTGAATACATCGTGGCCGCGCTGTTGTATTTTGACCTGCGATTCAAGCAGGAAGGCCTGGATATTGAGCTAAACCTCGCGAAAGCCGCCAACCCCTCCTCCGACGACGAAGCCGTCACAAGCGCACACACGACCTACTAGGGGCGTGGGGGGTAAGTGAGAAGTGTGGCGAGAAGCCGATTATCGTTACACAGATGCTATGCGCGTAGCTGCATGCGGCGGCAGGTTATCTATATCCAGCATGTTCTTGAGGCGAAGCTTCATTTCCACAGCCGAGAGGGGCTTGCAGAAAAGCTCATCGGCGCTTGAGGAAAGGCTGCCAATTTGCAGCCGGTCTTCGGGGCGGCTGAGGATTATGCCGATGGGGATGCCCTTGGTCAGGCTGGCATTTTTGAGCCTGACGCAAAACTCCAGGCCGTTGATGCCGCTTAGGTGCAGGTCAAGGATTATGAAGTCGGGGCGGTTGCCCTTGAGGACTTCCATGGCGCTTTCGGCGCTGTCAGCGGTCGCATAGTCAAAGCCCTCGTCGGTGGCAAGCGCGCGGTAGAAAGCCAGCGAGCGCTCGTCGCTGTCAACGAACAGTATCATCGGCTTTTTGGCGGCTTTGCCCATAGGATGCTAAAACTCTATCCGCATGAAAGGCTGCGCGTAACTGGTAGAATGCGCAAATAGCTATGCGAATTGCTCTGGCTATGGGGTTTGCTTATGGACTAGGTGGAGGGGAATATCGGGGCGGGCAGATTTGAACTGCCGACCTCTGCGTCCCGAACGCAGCGCTCTACCGTGCTGAGCCACGCCCCGATGAAACATCAGGCGCACGAAGCAGCGCCTTCTACATTCTAACACAAGATTGCGCTTGGGCAACCTGCGCGTATCTTTACTGCACCAGCTTGCGGGCGAAGTCGCGCGCGTGTTGCTCCATGTCTTCTCCGATGGCGTCGGGCGTGACGCAACCGGGGACGATGAGATCGCATTTGTTTTCGCACTGCACGTAGTTCATCGCGCGCTGGAAAACAATGCGCATGATGTCGGCGTTGCCTTCCACCGGGCCGGCGCTGGTGATTATCATTCCCGCGCGCTTGCCTTCAATGAGGCTGAAGTTTCCCCCGGCCATCGGAGTAACCAGGCAAAACATGCGGTCAACGAACGCCTTGAGCTGCGAGCTGAAGCCCCAGCAAAACAGCGGCGATGCGAAGACGAAGCCGTCGCAGCATATCAGCCTATCCCAAATCGCATTGCCCTCGTCAATATGGGCGCAGTGCGGCGTGTGCGGGTCTTCCTTGCAGTGGTAGCACTCGGCGCAGCCCTTCAAGGGGTGGTCGGTCAGGTCAAGGTGCTCCACTTCGTGTCCCATCGCGCGCAGCTCGTCCTCAACCCACCCGAGGACCTTCGCCGTGTTGCCCAGCTTACGCGGGCTGCCGAATACCGTCATTATCTTCATATCAATCCTCCGAACGAAGATTCTAGCAGAACCCGCGCCTGCTGGTATAATGCGCGCGGGAAATTACTCTATGTTGCGAATATGCATAATCGGGCCCGAAGGAACAGGCAAGAGCGCGCTCTTTGGCCTACTTTCGGGCGAACAGCCCAAGGACGCGATGCTCTCGGAGACATTCACGCCTCCGCTCGCGGTGCTGGGCTTTGAAAACGCGCAGGTGGACGAGCTGATGAAGCTGCTTCCCGGGCGCACGGTGAAGCACACGCAGTATTCGCTGCTGGACTTCCCCGGCTTCGGCAAGGGCACCCCGCCCAAGCTCATGAGCCGCATACTCCCCGAGATTCGCAAGGCCGACATGGCGATGGTGGTGCTGAAGGCGGAAAGCGGCGCCGAGGCGGCGAAGGAGTGGCAGGCGTTCCACCAGGAATTGATAGTCACGGATTATTCGTGCTCCGAAAGCGCGCTAACCAACATGCGCATGAGGCTCAAGTCGGTGAAGCGCGCCGAGGACGACCCGAGATACAAGCTGTTGGCGCAAGTCGTGGCGATGCTGGATGCGGGCGAGTGCTTGTGCACGAAGCTCACCCCGGAGGAGCGCACCGAGCTTGGCGATTTGGCGTTGCTCACTGCGAAGCGCATGCTGCTTGTCATCAACACCGGCGACAAGGTGGTTGACGCCGCGCTGCATGATGAATTGTCGCAAGCGCTTGACGGCGAGGAAGGCATAACGCGTTGGGTTGCGCTGCCGGTTGACCTGGCGGCCGAGCTTGCCGCGATACCGGAAGGCGAGCAAGGCGAGTTCAAGGAGCTTTACGGCGTCACCGAGCCGCTGCTGCCGCCGGTGCAGGGCGCGCTGCTGGCCACGCTGGGGCATATCTCGTTTTACACCTACAACGAAAAAGAGCTGACCGTGTGGACGGTCCCCGAAGGTTCTACGGCGGTGCAAGCCGCGGCCACCATCCATACCGATATTGCGAAGGGCTTCATCCGCGCCGAGGTATTCAGCGCCGCAGATGTCATCGCGCTGGGCTCGCCCGACAAGGTGAAGCCTGCAGGCAAGCACCGCCTTGAAGGCAAGGAGTACATCATCCGCGACGGCGACATCATCCTCATCCACTTCAGCAAGTAGGCAGCTGAGGCTGTGCCTAATACAACCGGGCGAACTTCAAATCAAGGTTGGTCCAGTCGTTGTAGCAGATAACGGGGTCGCTGCCGCAGAAATACAGGTCCGCGAAAGCGCCGACGTCGCCTGTGCTGTCAACGATCAGGGGTGGAAGCCAGACATCCCCGTCCGTGTCCAGCGAGCGCACATAACGCAGGTCGTAGGTGCCGTTGCTGTAATACGCGACTGCAGGATTGCCGTCAACGACCGCCAGCGACGTGTTCCAGAACAGGAATGCCGCGCTGTCAGCGGCCACAGGGGTACCCCACAAAGTCCCCGTCGGCTCAATAGCCCTGACGAACATAAGGTCGTTGTTGGTGCTGTTGAAGTAGGTTATCGCCGGATTGCCGTTGATAATCTCCATTGAAGTGTAAAGCCCTACGTTGCCAACGCTATCAATGGTTAGGGGCGTGTTCCATGACGTTCCGCTTGCATCGGTGGCGCGGATGAACTTTAGGTTTCCGTTCAACTCGTCCAGGTAGGAAACGGCGGGATAGCCGCTCACTATTCTCAAGCATGAGTATTTGCCAACAAAACCCGCGCCTTCAATGACCAATGGTGTGTTCCATGTAGCGCCAAAGGCATCGGCTGCCCTTGCGTATTTCAAGTCGCTGTTTCCGTTTTGGTAATAGGAGATTGCAGGCGCGCCGTTAACAACTGTCATGGACGTGTAGTATCCTGGGCTTCCGCCACCGTCAACGGTAACAGGGGTTCCCCAGCTGGTGCCGTTTGCGTCGTTTGCGCGGACATACTTGAGGCCGAGGGCTGTGTTATCAAAGTAAGCAATCGCAGGATTTCCCGCCACGATAGCCAGCGAGCAGTAGAAGCCCACATTTCCCGCGCTGACTACGGCCACCGGCGTTCCCCATGAAGACGTGTCGGGGCTTGTAGCGCGGATATACATCAAATCGCCCGGCACATCGTCCCGGTAAGCGACGGCGGGATTGCCGTCAACCGTCAGTATTGAGCCGTATGAGGCGATGGGCGTGCCGCCAAATATCGTCTGCGTAGTCCACCCATGGACGGTGGCGGTAGCGGAAGCGGTGGAGGTGGATGGCGTGAGGGCGTTATCGGTGACGCGCACGGTGGCGGTGTAGATGCCGGCGACGGGGTAGGTCACCTGCGCGCCTGCAAGGCCGCGCGCGTTCTCTTCAGCGCCGACTTCGTTAAAGGTGCCGTTGTTGTCGAGGTCCCATTCATAGTCGGTGAGTGCGCCGTCTGCGTCTGCGGATGCTGAGGCGTCATGAATACCGTCACGCCTTTCTCGCCTTCGGGTGGCGTGGCGATGAGCACAGCCACCGGCAGCGCGTTCACGGTGATGGCCGAGGTGGTAATGTTTTGCACGCGCGAGCTGTCGGTAACGCGCAGCCGTGCGGTGTACTCGCGCCGGGGACGGTGTATGTCCAGGTGACTGCGGCTGCGCTGTCAAAAGCGTCCCATATGCCGTCGCCGTTGAAGTCGTAGTCGTAGCGCACGATGACGCCGTCGGGATCGCTGGACGCTGATGCGTCAAAGTTCACGACAGAGGGGAGCATCGCCTGCGGCCGTGGCGGGCGACAGGCTGGCTACAGGGTCTAGGTTGTTTGGCACCAGCGCGCTTATGGTGGTGAAGGCGGTTGCCTGCGCGCCAGCATTATCGGTCACCCTGACCCTGGCGTCATAGTTCCGGTGAGGTATAGGTCCAGGAAGGCGTTGAGCCTGCGTTATATGCCTCGTAGAAGCCGTCGCCGTCAAAGTCCCAGTCAAAGCGCACGATAGTGCCGTCAAAGTCGCTTGACGTTGATGCGTCAAAGGCGACGGTTAGCGGAACGTTGCCAAACGTGGGGACGCGGTGAGCGCGGCTGTGGGGACGATGTTGTTGAGCGCGTTCACAACGACGAATGCGCTGGCCTCGCCCACTGCGGCGTGGCTGTCCTCGCAGGCGACCGTGGGAACGGGTATGCCCGGTGTGTCATATACCACATTGAGGGTGGGGGTGTCTGATCTTCTCGTAGGAGCCGTCGCCGTCTATGTCCCACATATACTGGACGATGGCGTCGCCTGCATCGGGGTCGTAGCTGCCTGAAGCGTCAAGTGTGACTGCCAGCGGGGGAGTGCCGGTGTCGGGCGTTGCAACAAGAGACGCTATCGGCGCGGTGTTGCCAGGGGCCGCCAGGCCGGTCACAGCACTCACGACGGCTGTGTCGGTGCTCCAGCCGCCGTCGTTGTCGGTGGCGCGGAACTTGGCGTTCTGCAGCCCTGCAAGCAGGTATGTGTTGTGCACGGCGCCTGGGTTCACAGCCGACGTTCCGTCGTACGATACCGTCGCCTTCAAGGTCCCAGGCGTATTCAACAACCTGGCCGTCGTTATCCATAGCGGTCATCTCGAAGTCGACCGCAAGGGGTATCAGCCCGGACTGGTGGTATGCGATGACGCTCATCGCAGGGCGCGTATTGCCGGCGATGATGAGGCTGATTGCGCCTGTCCACATGCCGCCGCCGGGCGCATGCGCGCGCAATGCCGGCCTAACCACGCCGGGCGCTGAGGTGCGCGCCTGCGCAAGGCCGGTGTGGTCGCCGGTCACTTCCCACTCACCGTCGCCGTCAAGGTCCCAGTCGTAGCTCGCAGCGCCGGATGCGCTCAAGGTTATATCGCTTCCGCTGCGGCCTGAAGCAGCGCTTGCTGTGAACGTAACTTGAGGAGCTTCACCTGCAAGCGGAGTTGCGCTTGAACTGGGTGAAGGCGCGCTTTCGTTACCGTTCATGTCTACGCAGCTTACGGTTACTTGTGTATCGCTGGATGCGGGTATGAAGGCGCTGGTGCGGCTGGTCACATAACCAAGCGCATCGCTGCCGCCCGCATAGATGCGGTATCCGGCGATGCCTTGCGCCTGCACGCTATCCCACTGCGCCGATATCCCCGCCGGCAGCGGGCGTGAGCGCGGGTCTATCGGGAGGCCTGGTGGAGCTTCGCTATCGCCGCCGTCGCGCGCAGTGGCGCCAAGGCCGGCCAGGTCAAAGCCTGCGCCGTCATATGCCACTACCGCCAGCATGAGATTGCCAAACGGGCTCGTGTATGCCGATGGCGGCAGGGGAATCAGCACGTGGCTGTCGGCAAACCGGGCCGTGCCAGCGCCAGGTGTCGGAGGAATAGTCCGCTACGCCGATGTAATATGAAGATGAAGCGCCGTCCTGCGCGTGCAGGTTGGCGTCGATGGATACGATGGATGGCTGACGCCGCCCATGGGCATGCGGTATATCGCGAACGATACGCCCTTGCCGCCGGGCTCGCCGCTGGCGAAGCTTGACGCCTCGCCGAAGTTGGATACGTTCCCCGCTTCCAGAAACGCTCTATGCCGGGATGAAGTGCCGCATCCGATGAACTGGCAACAACGCGCCCGCCCTCAAGCGTTTCCCAAGGCTGTATCCCGTCGGAAGGCAAGCCTGCAGGCCATTCCACGTTGGCAAGCTCAATAGGCGCTTGTGCGCGTGCGTCTGGCTGCTCTCCGCCCGTGGAATTCCATGTGGTGCGCGTGCCATGGCCGCACCGAGAATATTCCGAGGATAATCAACCCTAGCACGGATATCATCGCCAGTTTTCGAGTGATGTTCATGTTCTCTACCTTAGTAACTTAGTAATCAAGACACATTTCTCTTTACGTCTCCAATCCGAAGACGAACTTGAACCTATAGCCTGAACAGACCTGCGCGAAGCATGAAGCATCGATTCAGGCGGCATACTTAAATCGCCATTCGTATTGTCGAAGTAGCTAATGGCAGGGCTGCCGTTCACTATCGCCATGGAGGTGTATACGCCAACATTGGCCGTGGCGTCGACGATTACGTTCGTGCTCCAGACTGCGCCAGATCGAATCGATCGAGCGGATATATTTCAGGATGAAGTTAGTGTTGTCGTAGTAGGCAAGCGCAGGCTTGCCGTCCGCGACGATGAGCGAAGTGCACCATCCCACGTCCCCGGCACCGTCCACAAGAACCGGAGTGCCCCAAGCGGAGCCGGTGGCGTTGCTGGCGCGCACGTAGTACG
Organism: uncultured bacterium; assembly: GCA_963749125.1. GTDB lineage: Bacteria > 4484-113 > 4484-113 > 4484-113 > 4484-113 > JBBIJQ01. Next base: position 34,792 of record CAVVLL010000009.1, on the reverse strand, counting down.
AGGTCGCCGTTCGTTGCATCAAAGTAGCCGATGGCGGGGTTGCCGTCCACGACCTTCATTGAATTCCAGCTTCCCACGTCATTATTGCTGTCAACGGTAACCGGTGCGCCCCAAGTTGCGCCGTTTGCGTCGGTTGCGCGCGCATACAACAGGTCAGCGTTAGTGAAGTCATAGACGAGATTGCGGGGAACCCATCAACAAGCTCAAGGTTCGCGTACCAGCCCACGTCGTTGGTGCTGGCTACGTTCACCGGAGTATTCCAGGTAGTCCCTGTGATGTCGGTGGATTGAACGTAATACAAGTCGCCGTTGGTGGTGTCGTAATATGAAATCGCCGGCAGTCCGTTTACGACCTTAAGCGAAGTATACTGGCCAACGTTTGCCGCAGCGTCGACTGTGACAGGCGTTCCCCAAGTCGTTCCAAATGTGTCAGCGGCCCGGACAAACATGAGGAGGCCGGCAGTCGCATCGTAGTAGCTGATAGCGGGATAGCCGCTGACGATCGCCATTGAGTTGTATTGGCCGTTGCCTGTCGTTGCGTCTACAGTAACCGGCGTTCCCCAAGTTGTTCCGATGGCGTCGTTCGCGCGGATATACATCAGGGTTAAGTTTCACGTTAGTCATAGTAGGAGGCCAGCAGGATGGCTTTCCACAACTCCAAGCGACGAGTAAGACCCGTTGGCGTTCGTCGCATCGACAGCCTGCGGGATCCAGCCGTGAACATGCGCAGTTACAGAGGCTACTGCAGTCGCGGCAGGCACGAAGTTATCGGTTACGCGCACCGTCACCGTATACTCGCCGGCAGCGGGGTAGACAACTATCACGTTGCTAAGCCCGAGGGCGTTTTCCTCGGGGCCAACTTCGTTGAATGTCCCGTTGTTGTCTAAATCCCATTCGTAATCAACGATAGTGCCGTCGGTGTCGATGGAGGCAGAAGCGTCGAAGTAAACAGTAACGCCAATGTCACCCTCAGGCGGAGTCGCCTCAAGGACGGGCAGCGGGACGGCGTTCACTGTTATCGCCGATGTCGCGTCGGTCTGGGCGCCAAGGTTGTCTGTTACACGCATCCTGGCTGTGAATACGCCGGCGGTAGTGTAAGTCCAGTCCATGACAGCGGGCGCATCGTAGGCATCCCAGATGCCATCGCCGTTGAAGTCATAGTCGTAGCGAACGATGGTGCCGTCGGGGTCGCTGGAAGCGCTGGAATTGAACGTCACCGTAAAGGGTATGTTGCCTCCCGCGGTAACAGGCTGGAGGTCCGCCACTGGCGAGGTGTTGCCTGGAACAGAAACGCTTATCGTGACAAACGCATCGCCCTGGGCGCCGTCGTTATCGGTGACTCTCACTCTGACGTCGTAGTTGCCGGGACCGGTGAAAGTCCAGGACGGGGTTGCGGTACTGTCGTAGATTTCATAGACGCCGTTGCCGTCAAAGTCCCAGTCGTAGCGCACGATAGACCCGTCCGTATCGGTGGACGCCGTTGCGTCAAACGCCACTGTAAGCGGAATGTCGCCCAGCAGCGGGTCGGCTATCAACGAGGCGGTGGGAGCTACGTTATCAAGGATGTTAATGTTTACGAAGGCAGTGCCGATGCTTATCGCGCCCCAACTGTCGGTGACGCTCACACTCGGTGTGAAAATGCCGGGAGTGTCGTATGTGACGACAAGGAATGGGACGAAGGTGATCTTCTCATAGACGCCGTCGCCTTCTATGTCCCATGTGTACCTGATGATGTGGTCTCCCACTTCGGTGTCGGGATCGTAGCTTCCCGATGCATCAAGGAGCACTTCAAGCGGAGCGCTTCCCGATGAAGGGGTCGCGGTTATTGCGGCCACTGGTGCGTGGTTGGTTGTCTCGGTAACGCTAATCGCCACGGTGTCAACATCCCAGGCGCCGTCGTTATCAGTAACGCGGAACTTGGCGTTGAATAGGCCAGCGCCAAGATATGTATGGTCAAGCGTGCCTGGATTTGCAGGGGAAGAGAAATCATAGATGCCATCTCCCTCATAGTCCCAGGCGTATTCGGCGATAGTCCCGTCATCATCTTCAGCGGTCAGTGTAAAGGAAACAGGCAGCGGAACAAGTCCCGACTGAGGGGCTGCTGTTACGGCGATAACAGGCCTGGCATTCCCCGAGATGATTAAGGATACTGCGCCCATCCAAAAACCGTTCGCAGTTGTATGTGCGCGAAGGGCAGGGCGGATGATGCCCATGTCAATCGTGGATGCGAAAGCGTTTCCAGTAGTATCTCCCGTGACATCCCAATCGCCGTCGCCATCGACATCCCAGTCATAGCTCTCTGCACCGGTAGCGGACAGGGCAATGATGTCGCCGCGCACGCCGGAAGCAGCCGTTGTCGTGATCTGCACAACCAACGGAGCGCCGGACAGAGGCATCGCGCTTGCGGGATCTGACAGGGGGCTTTCATTGCCGCTTACGTCAACCGAGCTCAAGCTTATTGACGTGGCCGCGGAAGCAGGGATGAAGACGCTGGTGCCGCCCTCAATATAGCCCAGGGCGTCAGAGCCATTGGCGTATATTTTGTAACCTGCCAGGTCAGCGTTAACGACTGGAACCCATTCCACCAAGATGCCACCAACTTCAGGGGTCAATGTCGGGGTGGCGGGAGGCATAGGATCGTCCGTGTCGGAGTAGTCGCGTGCGTTTACGCCCAGGCCGACAAGATCAAAGTCCGCGCCGTCATAGGCTACAATGGCAAGAAACAAGTTGCCGAAGGAGCTTGTATAGCTGGCGGGCGGGACGTTGAAGCGGATGTAATTCGCCGTGAAGGGCCCATACCAATGCCAGGTGTTTGCCGAGTAATCTGCAACACCAACGTAATATGCGCTTGTATCGCTGTTAGCATCGAGGCGAAGGTTAACATCAGCTGCAATAGTGCCGGGCTGTTCCGCGCCCATTGGAATGCGGTAGTAAGCCCAGGAAACTCCCTTCTCGCCGGGCAGCCCGCTGGCAAAGCTCGAAGCCTCGCCAATGTCGGCCACTACGCCGGCTTCTTGGAAGCGCTCAATGCCAGGTATGAACTGGCTTTGCAGGTTGATACTGCTAACAACCCTCCCATTGCTATCGGTTGTTTCCCATGGCTGGATCCCGTCAACCGGCAGCGATTGCGGCCATTCGGTAACTGGCTGCGCCGCTCTCGCGGGGCTGTTGGCTGAAGATTGGTTAAATAGCGTTGACGCCCGATGTGAGCCACCGCCGCAGGAAAACATGGCGATAGCTAAGGCTAAAGCTAACGCGGCCAGCATTATCTTGATAACTGACTTCATCACGGACTTACCTCCGTCCAAAATACTCAACGCGATTCTCGAGCCCGGACTACGGTGTGCCGGGTATGCGGAAATAGAGCCTATTACTTATTAGGCCTCCAATTGATGCTTCAACATAGAAATCTCCCGTCAGCGTGCCTGTATGCGTTACTATGAAAGGCGACGTCGACGTGACACTAGCCAGGAATGGAGGATGGACGGTAAACGTAACTCCAGACGTAATAGGAACTCCGTGCTCGTCCTCCACTATGATCTCGTAAGGAGTCGCTGTAAGGATGACATATGGATCGTCTTCAAGACCCGTGCCAGCTTCTGGTGTGGTCCCCAGGCCAATAACGAGGCCGCCTCCGCCACCAGGAACGAAGTGGATTGGCAAGCTTTCAATGCCGCGGTTACCTTCGCCATCTAGCGGAACTACGCGGTACCATTCGTAAGCAGGGATTACTCCCATGTTAAAGGCGAAGGCAGGAATGCCGTCTTCAATCAGCCAATCAACCGGGAACAAGACGTTTCCGACTTCTGTGTAAACACCGGCTACAGAATCCGAACCTTCAACCATAAAGGAAGCGATTGTCCGGTTGTAGTTCATCGCGATCTGCGTGAGATCTTCAACGCCGACAATGCCATTCACGCTTCCGTCAACGATTGACGCAGCGTTGTTGGGTGGGCCGTTGATATCCCAGGTCTCGGCGAAATGCATTGCTATCGGGGTGATGTCGGAAACGTCGACGTTCAATGAAACGTTGTAATCTCCGAGCATCCGGTAGTTCCACGTAAGTATGTAACTTTCTGAAACGTCGAGGTGGTAGCCGATGTTCAGTATACGATCCGCCTCGTTCGTTGGCGGAGTATCTGTAGTCTTTAGGATTTGAGTAGTTACCGGTGCCGAGACAGCGCGCGCCTGAATGAGCGGAATCACTCCTGCTCCATTTCTTGGCGTTGCCGCGCACCCAGCGACTAATGCTAGAGCCACAGCTACCGTTAAAGCCATAAGACAAAATGCCAAGCTAACTGATAACGATCTCATTCCCCACTCCTAGGTGATCCACTTGAAATCTATGTTTATACAGAGAATTTATCGAGATTATTTTATCATCGGACGGGTAATTTGCAATCCCGCTAGGATGGCTGTTGAGATTCTTAACGGTCATCTGGTTTTTCAGCAGCATCTGACATGATCCAAGCGAGATGAGCTTCCTCCGCAACAGCGCAGCCATATGAATGTTTGTTGGTAAGCGCAGCGTTCGTACTCATCGCTCAACTCCTTTGGATATTCTGCGGCAAGCAGCTCAACAAACTGCTCCTTGGCGATTCAGGCTTATGCGATAATACGTGAAGCTGAATTGGAGGAAATCATGAGCCACGACATCTGTCACTTTGAAATACCCACGCCGGACATGGCCGAGGCGAAGCGTTTCTATGAGACGGTTTTCGGCTGGAAAGTAGAGCTTTGGGGCGGCGGCCGCCATCCACACCGATATCGCGAAGGGCTTTATCCGAGCCGAGGTATTCAACGCCGCCGATGTTATTGAGTTGGGCTCGCCCGACAAAGTGAAGCCTGCAGGCAAGCACCGCCTTGAAGGCAAGGAATACACCATCCGCAACGGCGACATCATCACCGTCCACTTCAGCAAGTAGGGATAGAGTGCAGAGCACATGGCTTTGGCTGATGAAACGGCAGCATGCTAAAATCTCCTTGATCTAACGCTGGGAGGATGCGATGTCTCCAAATAGGAATGTGAACAGCACGGCGGCCAAGGCTGGGCGGAAGCTCCCCGACGGCGACGGCTTCTCCGTAATGGTTATCGGCACGGGCGCGGTCGCCATCCCGACTGCGATGCTTCTGCGCGCTGCCATGCCCAAGGCCGAGCTGTTCATTGCCAAGCGCGCCTGGCGCCCCGAGAACATCGGGCGAATGCTGCGCCTTCACGAGCAATACGGCATAAAGCTTGCGGTGCAGGGCGAAGTAAAGGAGCGCTTCCGCGAAGCGACCTTCCACGGATTCCGCTACCCCGAGGCCATTACGGTTGAAGAAGCCGCGCGCAAGGTCAACTGCATAATTGACTGCACCGGCCTGGACATCAAGGCGTGGTATGAAGACCTGCTGGCCGAGCGCAGCCGCGAAGACCTGCGCGGCATCGCTGCGGAAGGCGGCATCGGCGAATTCGGGCCGCAGCTAATGTACGGTGTGAATGATACCGTCGTTGACCTGACGATGGAGAGGCGCGTTGAGATTCCCTCGTGCAACACGCACGCCATCACCGCGCTGCTTTGGGGGCTTAGCGACAGCGGCAAGGACATTGACAGCGTGCACCAGGCCATCGTTTACATTGACCGCCGCAACCAGGACAAGGGCAAGGAAGGCGGCGCGATTCAGACGCCGACTTACGAGCCATTGATTGACGAGGACTGTGGGACGCACCAAGCGCGCGATTGCCTCACGAGATACTTGTGAGCGCGCTGGGCGGGCGCGTGCCGCCGAACCTGCGCCTGGTTTCGCACGCGGTGAAGGTGCCGCAGCCGTTCATGCACGCCGATTACTTCGTCATCACCGTTGAAGGAAAGTGGACGAAGGAGATGGTGCACGAGCGCTTGGATAGTTGCCCGCTGCTTGCGTTCACCGACTATAAGTCCATGGGGCAGGTCTACGACGAGTTTTGCACCTTCAGCTTTGCCAGCCGGGGTTACGATTACGCAGTTGTGCTGGAAGGGCAAACGCAAATCGTGCCATGGACGGGCATCGGCGTGATGCCAAGCCCTAATGCGCCTGACCTGAGCACGATAATGCTGTCAACGCTGGTGCCGCAGGAGGGCAACGCTGTGCTCTCCAACATCGCATGCGCGCTGAAGTTCCTGTATCCAGAAGATTATGCGGCCATTGTTGAAGAAGTCATTGAGAAGCGCCACCTGCTCACGACGATTGTGTAGTGAATTTCATAACCGGGTAGGCGGGACTTTAGTCCCGCAGTGAATTCCAGAGCGGCACTGAAGTGCCGCCTTGTATATTGGTAGGGCTGGGTGAGGCCGTTGCCGCCTTAGGCCATAGAGCCTGCACTGGTAGATTGGCCCCCCGCCCGGATATGCCATACCGCAGAGTATCAAAGGCCCACGAGCCTGCATTTACAAGGTCGGCAGCATACCCCTGAGGGCGGGGAACCCAAGCAAGAGTATCCTATAGGAGTATCTCATGGGTAAAAGTGTTTGTGCAAGTGCTGGCCCGGCCTACGCCGGAGTGGATGTGGGTTCGCGCGAGCTCGTCCTCGCGCTGCGCATCGGTGATTCAGCACAAGACTGCGGAAGCTTCACCAATGACAAGGAAGGCATCAACGATCTCGCCAAGCTGCTCAAAGCGCTCAAACGCCCCGTCTTTGCCTGCATGGAAGCGACTGGCTCGTACTTTCTGCAGCCTGCAACGAAGCTGGCCTCGGAGAAGGGGATCAGCGTGATGGTCTCCAACCCCTACAAAATCAAGAGCTACGCGCGGGCGACCAACCACCGCTCCAAGACCGACAAGGTGGACGCCAGGGTGATCGCGCTTTTTGCGCAAAGAGAACGCTTCGTTGAGTGGCAGCCCCCCAGCAAAAACATGATGTTTCTTCGCTCAATCTCGCGCCGCATCGATGAAAGGGTGAGCGAGAAAGCCGCGGAGAAGTGCCGCCGCCATGCGCTGCGTGCCGCCGGGGAGTGCCCGCTCTGCGTGGAAAAGGACATCCTTGCCAGTATCAAGGGCCACGAGGAGTGCGTGGAGCGGCTGCGCAAAGAGGCCATGGAGATAATCAAGGCCGATGGCGAGCTGTGCCATAAGTTCCATCTTTCTTCTCAGCGTGAAGGGCATCGGCGTGGCCAGCGCGGTCAGAATACTGGCGGAGCTTTGCATACTGCCGGAGGACCTGTCCGCGCGCCAGTGGACCTCCTTCGCCGGGCTCGACCCAACGCACCATGAATCAGGCACCAGCATAAAGAAGCCGGGCCGCATCAGCCGCTCCGGCAACGCCAGGCTTAGAAGCGCGCTCTTCTTCGCGGCCATGGTGGCGTCAAAGCACGACCCCCACGTGCGCGCGTTCTATGAAAAACTGTTGCAGAAGGGAAAGAAGAAACTCCAAGCCATCGTCGCCGTTATGCGCAAGCTCCTTCATGCCATCTGGGGCATGTTCAAATCATCAACCGCATACGATGGGTCTATCCTCTTTCCAAATCTAACGCCAATCCCTTGACACGCCAACAGAGTATCTACCCATTCCTTTTCTTCTTCTCACCTCACACCCGCACCCGCTTCCAGCGCCCCAGCCTGAATAGCCAGAAGAAGAGGGCGAGGTTGAGGGCTTCGGTGGCGAAGAAAGCCCAGTAGATGCTGAAGACGGAGAAGTGGAGCTTGTAGATGAACAGCAGCACGAGCGGCACGTTCACGAGCCAGGTCGTCGCAATCGCGATGAACATCGGCGGCTTGGTGTCGCCGCTGCCCCAATACGCAGCGCCGATGGTCATGCTCGCCGCGACAAACAGCAGCACGACCGAGGCGATGCGCATGAAGCCGGTGGCGGTGGGGATGACCGCCGGGTCCTGCGTGAACATGCGCACGACTTGCGACGCGAAGGCCGCCACGCACACGCTCACGACGACTGCGATGCTGAGCACCGTCGCCATCGCCGTGTAAACGCTGCGCTCTGCGCGCTCGGGCTTTCCCGCGCCGAGGTTCTGCCCCACCATCGTGACGACCGCCTCGCCGAAGCCGCCCAGCGGTATCCAGAAGAAGCCCATGACTGGCTGGATGACCGTGTGCGCCGCCATGACGTTGGTGCCGAGGCCATTTATCACGCGCGCGACGGCGAACTGGCCGAACTGGCGCACGTTTTCGCCGACGGCCGCGGGCACTCCTATGCGCAGGATGCGGCTGACCCAGACCCACGAGAGCTGGAAGAAGTGGCGCGGCTCAAGCTTGATGAACGTGCGGCCGGTCATCCAGATGAACAGCTGCGCCGCAAGCGTCCACGCCTGCGCGATGATGGACGACACCGCCGCGCCGCGTATGCCCATCGCCGGGAAGCCGAGGTTGCCGAAGATGAGCGTGTAGTCAAAGAATATGTTGAGGGCGACGGCGAAAATGCTGATGTAGAGCGGCTTCGCCATGTCGCCGATGCCCTTGAACGCGGTGTTGAGCGTGAAGCCGGAGAAGAATAGCGGCAAGCCCAGCAGAAAGATGGAGCCGTATTGCCAGCCGAGGTTAACGACCGCAGGCTCGCTGCCGAACAGCACGTAGAATTGGCGCGTGAAGAGCAACCCGAGCACGGTCACTGTGAGCGCCAGCCCCAGCTTGAACATGAAGGTCTGGCCGATGATTATCTTCGTCTCTTCGTAGTTCTTCGCGCCGAAGGAGCGCGAGATGAGCGCCACCGAGCCGATGCCGACGACCTGGTTGAATACGATGAAAAGCATGAAGAAGTTGCCCCACACGCCCATCGCCGCCAGCGCCTGCGTGCCCACGCCGGGGATGTGCCCGATGAAGAAGGTGTTGATGGCCTGGTAGCTGGAGATGAGCGCGGTGGTCGCCATGGACGGCAGCGCGAGGCGGATGATGTGGCCGAGGATGCTGCCTTCGGTCAAGTCGCAGCGCACGCGCCCGGATGCGGCGGAGATATCCTCCGCTATGTTACCGGCGATAACCTCCATCTCCGTGCCGGGCGACGGTATGAGCACCGACGCATCGGCGGGCGGGTCGCCGTCGGGTTTTTGCGGCCGTCCCATCGTCTTGTCCACTAATGCGAATGCGCCCGCAAAGGCGCGCGGGTATTATCGCACGAACACAGCAGGCGCGATGATAATTGGATGCGCGGGATAGGCGCGAGGTTCCCGCAATGCATGCGCGGCGTGTAAAATATACGCAGGTGCGAAAGGCGGCTGACAGAGGAAATTACGCGGGCGTGTGGGCGGCGCTGGGAGCTACGCTGCTGTTTGGCCTGAGCACGCCCACGCGCATTTCCCCGACATCCACCACCGGCATGGGCATAGGTGAAGCGTGGTTATAGTGCGCGCCTAGTCAACCCAGCCTGTATCAAATCTGGCGACAATGTAATCACCGCCGGATAAGTCAGGATCCGGCCAGGCAAACTCGCTGTAACTGTATGTGTAATCTTCTGGACCGGATTCGTTGTATGGCCATCCATCCGAAAAGCCGGTGTGTATGGCGCTGGTCACATAAGTCCCACAAACAGGGCCATGGAATGCGCCTTCAATCCTTGGATAGACATACGATGGAGCTGGCGATAGTGGAAGGTTTGTGAATGTGAACGCGATATCTCTATATGAAAGACTTGTGTATGAATCGTTATGGAAAGTGACGGTAAGGCTAACCGTTTTGGTTAGCGGATTCACGGTTCCGTCAACGTAATAATCATCGCCGGGATTTAGAAATTCATGGTCACTCCAGAAATCATTGCCAGCCCAGTGAATTGTGTTGAAGCCACGCGAAAAGTAGTAGTTGCCTTGAATTTCGTTTACGCCAAGGCTGTTGATGTAGCGCGCATCGCAACTAACGCGCCAGTCTAATTCATCATTCTTCCACAAGCGCTCCATGAAGTCCTCTTCGCGCCCGATTTGCAGGCTTATAACGTCGGAGCGCCCGCCGGAGTAGGGGAAGTCAAGAGACTGGTTGACGACCATGAAGTAAAACGCCCCGGATGCGTCTGCAACCGGCTCAATGTCTTCCAGTTTCTTCTCATTGTCGGTGAAGGAGCCGATGTAGGTATAAACGTTGTTCGCGTATTTGGAGACTATGTAAGCTGCGTCCACCGGCGCTTCATCGGGATTTGCCCCGAAGAACTTTATCGCCAGCTCGTCAGTTTCCTTCCAGTGTGCAAATGTAAGGAACGATATGCGGAATATCTTTACCGAAAGGAAAGGCGCGCCCGCCCACATAAAGGTTGTCCCGGCATCCGGAACTTCGTCGGCATACTGGTAGGAGCCTTTCTGCATGGCATTGATATCCGCAGAGGTGGGATATGTGCCCGGCCCGTAAACCGCCAACTTCATGAAGTCTTCAGCGAATAGCTGCCAGTCAACATCAAGCAGCGAAGATGTAGCGCTCTTCAAGGCGTCAATTGGCGCGTAGTTGTCCCATTTCTTCTTGATGATGTCGCCGACGACATTGTCGCCCTGCTTGCGCGCCAGGTAGGTGATAAACATAGATTCGCCGTAACCGTGGCCCTGCGTGTTCGTCTCCAGCGCTTGCTCTACCGCATATAGGTTCTGAATTACGGTATTGGGAATGTAGCTAGACGATACAGGCATCTCCTTTTCAAACCACGTGGCAGTCGCTTCATCAAGCCACAACCACCCGCCGTCGGAGAGGGATGAAGATACGCGGTTTCGCTTGTCATATAGATACTGCGCAACGTGCAACAGCTCATGCCCTGCGGTCGCAATCGCCAGGTCGTTTGATGAACTCAAGTTTGTGGTATTGAACTCTATGTGAGCGCCATTTACGCCCCACAATCTGCTGGTAAATGACTCGCCGTCGGGATCGTTGGCGCCGCGTATTTTAACCGCGGTCTCCATCGGCCAGGTTGTGCGCCTTGCCCATGAAAGGCCCATCGATTCGATTTGCGTGTAAGCGCCGTCAAGCGCGTCGGCGAGTGCAGCTGCAAGAACTTCATCGCCTGCGGGAAAATACACGAGGAATTTATGGCTGTTGCTGTATAGGTAATGCCTGCGGTTAACGACCGTGATGTAGACCGTCTTGTCGGTTTCCGCGCTCACCAAACGCAGCGAAGACACTCCGCTGTCGGGTGTAGTGGGCGGAATCTCTGCGGTGAAAACGCCATCGGCGATTTCGCCTGTAAAGTGAACTGCCCCATGGCTGACGCCGCCTGCGCTGCTTGCCCACACCTCGCCTTCATCCAGTGCAAGCATGTAGTTGTCGCCTTCGCCGGGAAGCGTGTTGAGCTTGATGGAAATGGTTACCGGCTCGGAGAAGGTATCGGGCAGCCCGCGTATGTAGAAACCATCGCTGACTTGTTCATCGTATTCATCGTCAGGCCCGTCTTCAAGGGTTAGCGGCGTGTCATCTGCGAATGCGCCTGCTTCAAACACGACCGTAACTTCGCCGCCTTCAAGCGTCCCGCCTTCAGGCCCGATGGTGCCGGTAGAGATAATCACTCCGCCGGTTGCGATGTTCAATGGCAGGCTGTCAATGCCTGCTACAGACAGGCTGTCGCGCGGGACAACTTTGCAGTATGCGCCCGAGGTAGGCAGGCCGGTGTTGACGTATGCGAAGGTCGGGGGAATAGTGCTCGTGTTTCGCATGCTAAAGCCTGCCGAGCCGGTTTGGGTAAAGGCTGTGGTGGGCGCGTCACCGGACATGATCATGTATGAATCAACTTCAAAGCCGAAACCCATGGCGAGTGGAGTGATGTCGCCGATGCCGATTACGCCGCTGCCGTCGCCATCAAGCCAGGCTTCCAGTGCGTCGTTGCCGAGTCCATCGGTTGTATTCGCGCCGAAATATGTCGCCAGCGGTGTGATATCAGCGACGCCCACAATGCCGTCAATATTGTAATCGCCCGCGTTGGCATAACTCCATGTGAGCTCGCCCGTGCCAGTATCATACGCAAGGTCGCGCACTTGCGCACCTGCACCGCTGGGGGCAACGCTCGCCAGCTTCCCTTCCGCACGAAGCGTCAACTGGCGCACAAGCTCATCGCGCAGCTTGTTGAACACCGCCGGGTCAACGCCAGAAGGTGGCTGCATCGCCATCGCTTCCGCGACTGCGGGATCAGCAATGAAGGGGCGGGGAGTTCCTTGCTCCGTAAGCGTACGCCTTCCGCTACAGGATGTGGCAGCAAGGAGGAGCGTGAATGCGAATAGGATTAGTGCCAGCCAAAGCCAGCGGCCACAAGCGGTGTTCGTGTGAGTCATAGCTGTGAAATGATACATTACGGTGAAGCTAGCTGCAATATCATGAGATATTCAAGCTAAGCAGTTCCTATCGCGCGCGGTATGTGCTTTCACCTGAAATATGCGCCAGCTGTCAGAATGATCACGGACTATAAATCCCAATCAAAGCGCGCTGCTATAAAGTTCCCATCTGCGGTGCTGGGATTTGGCCAAGCAAAGTCGGACCACACGTAATCGTAGTCCTGATCTTCATAGCCGTCGTGGTAGCCTGTATGGCTTATGCTGGTGACAAAATCGCCGCAGGATGGACCGTAAACTGAGCCCGCAATGCCTGGATACAGGTAATACTCTAAAGATTGCAACGGCAGCGCGGAGAAAGTGTAAGACGCGGAAGCGTAGGAGTGCCGACCTTCGTAACTCGTGTAGTCGTATTCGTAGTTGAAGTGAAGAGTCAGCAGCTTGGCGTCGGGATCTACCGTTCCTTCCACGTAGAAGTCATCCTGGCCGGGATTCATAGCCTCATGTTCGCTCCAGAACTGGTTGCCGCTCCATTGAATCGTATCAAAGCTGGGGTTCATGTTGTAGTCGCGAACCTCAGTATTTGGTTCGGTAGTCGTATAGGTTGCCTGGGCGTTGTTGAAAAGAATTAGCTGATTGCATTTACGCAGGCGCGCCATGAAATCCTCTTCGCGCGTGACCTGGAGATAAAGGGCATCGGGACGTGTGCTAGTGTAAGGAGGCGTTTCGTGCTGGTTGACTACCATAATGTAAACCGCTCCAGAGGCGTCTACAATTGATTTAAGCCCGAAGATGCTGGTTTCGTGATCGTAGTATGTGCCAACGTAATCGTAATTGCCGTCTGCGTACTTGCATACGATGAAGGCTGCGTTGTCTGGCGCCGCATCCGGATCCTCACCCCAGAATTTGAACGATAAGTAGTCTGTATCTTCCCAGTGCACATAAAAGCCGAACTGAATCCGGTAAACGCGCACCGAGAGATCAGGTGCGCCTGACCAGGAGAATGTCGCGCCTTCGCCGGGCAGGTCGTTTTCTATTTTGAAACTTCCCAGTTGCATGCCGTTGATGGTTGCCGCCAGCGGGCGGGTATCGTCGCCGTAGACGGCCAGCTTCATGTAATCCTCAGCAAAGCGTCTCCAGTCGATTCCAATTAGAGAGGACGAAACGCTCTTCAAGGCGTCTATCGGCGTGGCGCTATCCCACTTCTTTTTGATGATGCTGCCAACAACATCATTGCCGTAATTGCGAGCCATGTAGGTGATGAACATGGACGCGCCATAGCCGTGATCCTGGGTATTGAGTGCGAGAGGGCTTTCTATGAATCCGATGTTCTGGTCGGCCGTGCTAGGGATCAATGATGGTTCCATCAAGCGCTCGAACCAGGTGGCAGTCGCTTCGTCAATCCATAGCCAGCCTCCGTCGGAGACTGAGGAGGAGACGCGGTTGCGGTTGTCGTAAAGATACTGCGCCACGTGCAGCAGTTCGTGTCCAGCGGTAGCGCGCCCCAGCGCAGTGGTAGCGAGGTTAGTGGAATTGAGGATGATATGCGCGCCATTCACGCCGTAAAAGCGGCTGGTGAATGATTCTCCGTCAGGATCGTCCGGGCCTCGTATCTTCAACGCAACTTCAAGAGGCCAAGTTGTGCGCCGCGCCCAGGAAAGCCCCAGGGCTCCAATTTCGCTGTAAGCTTCGTCAAGCGCATCAGCTATCGCGCTGGCCAGAACTTCTTCCGCGCCTGGGAAGTAAACGAGGAACTTGCCGCTGTTGCTCATCAAATAGTGGCGGCGGTTAACGACCGTGATGTAGACCGTCTTGTCGGTTTCCGCGCTCACCGAACGCAGCGAAGACACTCCGCTGTCAGGCGTGGTGGGCGGTATGGACGCGGTGAAAACGCCACCGGCGATATCGCCTGTAAAGTGAACTGCCCCATGGCTGACGCCGTCTGCGCTGCTTGCCCACACCTCGCCTTCATCCAGCGCAAGCATGTAGTTGTCGCCTTCGGCAGGCGCTTGGTTGAGCTTTATGGAAACCGCAATCGGCTCGGTAAATGAGTCAGGCAACCCTCGGATGTAGAAGCCATCGCTAACCTGCTCATCATATTCGTCGTCAGGCCCGTCTTCAAGAGTTAGCGGCGTATCATCGGCGAGTGCGCCTTCCTCAAACACGACCGTGACCGCGCCGCCGTCTAGCGTTCCGCCTTCAGGCCCGATGGTGCCGGTGGAGATAATCACTCCGCCGGTTGCGATGTTCAACGGCAGGCTATCAATGCCCGCCACGGACAGGCTGTCACGCGGGATAACTTTGCAGTATGCGCCTGAGGTAGGCAGGCCGGTGTTGACGTATGCGAAAGTCGGCGGAATAGTGCTCGTGTTTCGCGTGCTAAAGTCTGCCGAGCCGGTTTGGGTGAAGGCTGTGGCAGGCGCGTCGCCGGACATGATCATGTATGAATCGACTTCAAAGCCGAAGCCCATGGCGAGTGGAGTGATGTCGCCGATGCCGATGGTGCCGCTGCCGTCGCCATCAAGCCAGGTCTCCAGTGCGTCGTTGCCGAGTCCATCGGTCGTATTCGCGCCGAAATATGTCGCCAGCGGTGTGATGTCCGCCACGCCCACAATGCCGTCAATGTTGTAATCGCCCGCGTTGGCATAGCTCCAGGTCAGCTCGCCTGTGCCCGCATCGTATGCGAGGTCGCGCACCTGCGCCCCTGAGCCAATGGGAGCCGCGCTAGCGAGCTTCCCTTCCGCACGAAGCGTCAACTGGCGCACAAGCTCATCGCGCAGCTTGTTGAATACCGCCGGGTCCACGCCTGAAGGTGGCTGCATCGCAAGCGCTTCCGCGACTGCGGAATCAGCAATGAACGGCCTGGGCGTGCCTGCGTCCACCAGTGCCCGCTTCCCCGCGCAGGAGAAAACGGCTAGGACGAGGATTAATATGAAAAAAGCCGGACTTAACCGGCACGCGTATTTGAAATGCGTGTTCAGCATGCTCGCCTAATAATACCTTAGGAAACTTATATCTGCAACAATTTAGCCGGGAAGGATGATGTCCGCGGCGACGGGGTAGTGGTCGGACGGGCTTGTGGAAAGCCGGATGGGGAACTTAGACACGTTCATCCTCGGAGTGGTGAAGATGAAGTCGAGGCACAAGCCTGAGATGTGGCTGCAGTGGTCCTGGCTCACCGGCGAGAGCACAGACGCCAGGCGCTTGAAGTCGGTTGTCTGCGGCGTCGCGTTCATGTCAAGCCCGAGAATGACCGGCTGCTCAGCTTGCTCAATCGACTTGATGAGGCGTTGCGTTTCACTGGAGCGCGGCAGCCAGTCCCAGTGCCACGCGGGCACCGAAGGCAGCGGGATGGGCGATAGGTGCGTCGTCGCGACGCTGAGGATGTTGCGCCCGGCTTGCACCTGCGCCATCAACAGCCTGCGTTTAATAGAGAAACTTGTGCCGACTTCAACATGCTGGATGTTGCACATCTTCTGGCGCGAGAGGATGAGGTGCCCCAGCGCCTGGTGGCGCACCGGGCTGTGGTGCGTGGCGCACATCGCGAAGCCCTCAAGCTCCAGGTCGGCGCGCAGCTGCGCTATCTCCGGCGAATACACGCCGCGTGCAGGATCCCACCGTGCTTCCTGGATAAACAGCAAGTCAGGGCGCAGGTCTTGCAGGATGCTGAGCATCTCGGGAAACTGCGGGCGGTAGCAGCTATCGCGCCAGCTATGGACGTTCCATGTTACGGTTCGGAGCTTCAAGCGGTTTGCCTCCCCCGGGGGAAGGTATTGCGCGGCATTAAGCCACCCGTTATGTGTTCGCGGGTCATCCCCTTTCTCCTGCAAGTATTTTAAGTCCGGCAAGGCGCTGTTGCATAGCCCTTTTCAGCACAAATCTGCAGGTTCTCAGCGGCGCGAATGCTTGACAGCAACCGGCGTGTGGAATAGACTCAATGCTCTGGTGCTGCTTTATGCACCTTGAGGAGGGGTAAAAAGTGAACGAGTGGTGGGTTACATTGCCCGCAATTTCGCATTTCTTCTACATAGTCGCTTTCGCGTCGACGCTGGTGCTGGTCATCATGCTGCTGCTAAACATTATCGGCTTTAGCCACGGTGATTCCGACTTCAGCACTGATGGCGGCCACGACTTCTCGCCCCTTGGCGGCGACCACTTAGCCGCGCACGACCCCGGGCTTTCCTGGCTTTCCGTGCGCACGCTCATCGCGTTCCTCGCCGGCTTCGGCTGGGGGGGAGTCGCAATTTGGGAAGCGACCGGCAACACGGCGCTGACTATCATCGGGGCGACGGTTATCGGCACGGCGTTCATGTTCATCGTGTTTTGGCTTATGAGCGCCATCTTCAAGCTGCGCGACTCGGGGAACATTGATCTCGCCAACGCCATCGGCAAGGTCGCGACGGTTTACATCACCATCCCGCCCAAGCGCGAAGGCGCGGGGCAGGTTCAAGTCACGGTGCAGGGCAGGCTGCGCGAAGTGTCGGCGCAGACCGACTACGAAGAGCGCCTGGCGCCGGGAACCAAAGTTGTTATCACCAAACAGCTGGACTCAACAACCTTTATCGTCCAGCCGGAAAGGAACGAATAATGCTGCCAATCGCACTTCAAATCCCCGCGCAGGGCACGATAGGGCTGGTCACAGTCTTTGTCCTCACCCTGTTCTTCATCGTTATCTGGCTGTTATCGCGCTACCGCAGGTGCCCGTCCGACCGCGTCATGGTCATCTACGGGCGCATCGGGCGCGGGCCGGAAGGCTACCGCTCGGCGCGCTGCATCCACGGCGGCGCGGCGTTCATCTGGCCGGTCATCCAGGACTACCAGTTCCTGGACCTCACGCCGATAACGATTGACATTGACCTGCAAAAAGCGCTGTCCAAGCAAAACATCCGCATCAACGTGCCTTCAACATTCACCGTCGGCATCTCAACCGAGGCCGGCGTGATGGAGAACGCGGCGGAACGCCTGCTGGGCCTAGGCAACGACGCCATCAAGCGCATCACCGAGGACATCATCTTCGGCCAGCTGCGTGTCGTCATCGCGACGATGTACATCGAGCAGATCAACGCCGACCGCGACAAGTTCCTTGATTACGTCACGCAGGGCGTTGAAGTGGAGCTTAAGAAGATCGGCTTGAAGCTCATCAACGTGAACGTCAAGGACATTACCGACGCGTCCGGCTACATTGAGGCGCTGGGCAAGGAAGCCGCTGCGCAGGCCATCAACGAGGCGAAGAAGCGCGTAGCAGAGCGCCTCCGCGACGGTGAAATCGGCCGCGCCGAAGCCGAGCGCGAGCAGCGCATTAAGGTTGCCGCCGCGGACGCTGACGCGGTTGAGGGCGAAAACGCCGCGCGCATCCAAATCGCCAATTCAAACGCCGAGCGGCGCGAGAAGGAAGCGACCGCCAACCGCATCGGGACCGCCGCCGAAAAGGTGCAGTCCGCGAAGGCGCTGGAAGAGGCGTATGCCGCGGAGCAGGTTGCCGAAATGGCGCGTTCCGAGCGCCAGCGCGCAACGCAGACCGCCGACATCGTTGTGCCGCAGCAAATTGAGAAGCAGCGCATTGAAATCGCCGCCGAAGCCGAGGCGGAGAAGCTGCGCCGTGTCGCGCGCGGCACCGCCGACGCCATCTTCGCCAAGCTGGAAGCTGAAGCGCGCGGTAACCGCGAAATCCTGGTGCGCCAGGCAGACGGCTTGACGGAAATCGTCAGGGCCGCGTCCGGCGACCCGCGCCTGGCTGCGCTGCTGATGATTACCGACAAGCTGCCAACCCTCGTGGCGACGCAGGTTGAGGCCATCAAGAGCCTGAAGATAGACAAGGTCATGGTCTGGGACACCATGCCCGGCGACGGCAAGGGCGGCGGCTCGTCCACGACCGCGAACTTTCTCGCCAGCCTCATGAAGTCGCTCCCGCCGCTGCAAAACCTGTTTGATATCGCGGGCATGAACCTCCCCGAGTTCCTCGGCAAGGCCAAGGACGCCGCGGGCGTTCACGGAAGCATCCACGCCGATGGCTTCGCCACCATCCCCGACGAGCATTACGTGAGTCACGACCCCGACGCCCCGCACGGCGCGCATCGCGATACCAAGGGCAACATGGAAGTCCTCCCAGACGCCCCGCCGGAGCCTCCGGATAAGCCTGAGGGAAAGTAGGGCGAAGTAGCGATTTATGTCGTATTAGACTTGCGGATATTTCCGTAGGGAAACATGCGCAGATGAAACTGGACAAAAACAAAGCTGCCAATTTTGAGGCTTTGTACCATAAAGGGCTAGAGGCTCTTGAAGCAAGCCAGAATGAAACAGCAGCAGAAGCTTTAGCTCAAGCTGTAAACCTTAACCCAAACAATCATGCTGCGTTCTTTCAATACGGAAAGGCACTTTATAGGCTGGAACGCTATCAAGACGCCGGTTCGCAATTTGCGACGGCGACAAAGCTAAGGTCCGACTATGCAGAGGCATACTACTTTTGGGGTTGCGCATTTAGCGAAATGCGCAAATACAAAGAGGCATGTAAGAAGTTCGAAATTGCAGTAGCACAAGATCCTGGCAGCGCGAATGTGTATTTCTCTTGGGGCAAGGCGTTGTTCAAGCAAGGCGATTATGAAGAGGCATACAATAAGTTCGCAGAGGCGTTAAGAAAAAAGCCTGATTACGCTGAAGCCTACTACGGCCAGGCTTATTCGCTGCTTAGTCAGTTCTTATATGAGGAGGCGTATGAGAAGTTTGCAGTCGCCATCGCGGTCTGTCCGGATTATGCAGAGGCATACATCGCTTGGGGCTGGGCTTTATCAACACAAAGCAGGTTTTCAGAAGCATGCGAGAAATACGAGAAAGCTTATTCCTTAGCCCCCGAAGATCCCGAGTTGTTTTTACATTGGGGAGTATCGCTCTACGAGATGGGAAATGATGCGGCTGCGAAGGAAAAGCTGTGTAAAGCTAAAGAATTGGGGAGATTTGAGCCCGAAGATTGGCCGGTATGGTATAAGCCAGAGACTGGCGAGTTTGTTGAGCTGCCGGATGAATACAACCTAGAATCTGATTCTTAGCCTTTACCTGTTCCGCTCGTAGATAAGTCTGAGGCCTAATAGCGTGAGGTTGGGGTCGGCGGCGGAGATGCGCTTGGAGGCGCGGCGCATGAGTTCGCCGAAGCCGCCGGTGGCGACGACTTTCGCCTTCGCGCCAATCTGCTTTTCAATCATCGCCGCAAGCCCGTCCACCATCGCGCCGTGCCCCCACAGGATGCCGCTTCTGATGCTGTCGGCGGTCGTGCGCCCGATGACCTCGCTTGGCAGCGCCAGCTCCACGCGTGGCAGCTTCGCCGTGCGCTCCGCCAGCGCCTCGCGCGAGATATCTATGCCCGGCGCGATGCACCCGCCGAGGTAGTCCGCGGGCGGCATGAGCACGTCAAAGGTCGTCGCAGTTCCGAAGTCCACGACGATGAGCGGCGGCTTCCAGCGCGACAGCGCGGCGACGCAGTTCACGATGCGGTCTGCGCCCACCTCGCGCGGGTCTTCGTAAAGAATGTTCAAGCCGGTTTTCACGCCGGGGCCGACGACGAGCGGCTCCACGCCCGTGATGCGCTCAATGACTTTCACCAGGCGCGGCACGAGTGGCGGGACGACGCTGCTCATCACTGCGCCTTCAACGCTGCCCTTGCCAAGCTTGATGTTACCGAGCAGGCCGTGCGCAAGGCTCACGTATTCGTCGCTGGTCGCGTCATGGCGCGTGGTGATGCGGAAGCGGGCGATTATCTTGTCGCCTTGCCAGACGCCGATGACGATGTTGGTGTTGCCAACGTCAACTGCCAGCAGCATTAGCGCGCCACCTCCTGCATGATGTCCATTGAGAAGTCCAGCGCGGGGGCGGAATGCGTGATGTAGCCTAGCGAGATGACGTCCACGCCGTCAACCGCGTAGTCAAGGATGTTGACGGGGTTCACGCCTCCCGAAACCTCCACGCGCACGCGGCCTGCGATGAGCTTCACCGCATCGCGCACCATCCCCGGCGCCATGTTGTCCAGGAGCAGCATGTCAGCGCCGGCGGCGATGAATGGCTCAATTTGCTCAAGCGAGGTAATCTCAACTTCAACGATGTCCACCTTGCGGCTGCGCACCTTCGCGCCGCGCACCGTCTCGGCCGGGTTACTTAGCAGCGCGAGGTGGTTGTCCTTGATGAGCACGCCGTCGCCCAGCGAGTAGCGGTGGTTCAGGCCACCGCCGTCGCGCACAGCCGCCTTTTCCGCGAAGCGCCAGATGGGCGTCGTCTTACGCGTCTCGCAAACACGCGTCCTGCGCCCGTTATCCTGCAGCAGCTTTTGCAGGTTGTAGGTCGCGGTGGCGATGCCGGAGAGGTGCATGATGAAGTTCAGCGCGGTGCGCTCGCCTGCCAGCAGCTTGCGCGTGTTGCCTGCAAGCTCCAGCACAGTCATGCCCTTATCCACGCTGTCGCCGTCCTTGGCGTGCCGGCACATCTCAAGCGTGCCGTCCAGCATCTCAAACACGCGGATGGCGAGGGTGAGGCCGGAGAGGATGCCCGGCGCCTTGGCGACGATGGCGGCCACGGCGCAGTCTTCTTCGTCAAAGAGCAGCTCGCTCGTGAGGTCGCCCATGCCATAGTCTTCGCGCAAGGCGAGGCGTATCAAGTCGTCATAGACATAATCCATACGCGCAGATTCTAGCAGAGCGCGCGTTGTGGCGCTAAGATGGGACTGCCGTATGTAAAACTGCGGCTCGCGGGGCTACTTGCAGTTGCCGTTGCGCTTGCGGTCGCCGCCTCTTTTCTTCTTGCCTTTACCCTTATTCTTGCCCTTGTTACCAGAATCGCCACCACGGTTCCTCGCCGCGAGTGACGCATCCGGTGGGGCAGCGCTCACTGAGGATAAAGATGCCGGGCTTCCTACAGACGCGCCGGTGGAAGTGGCCGCGGAAGCGGGGATTGCAGCGGCTGTTACCGCAAAGAGGAGAGCTGCGATGGCTATGGTTATCAGGTTTTTCAACAACGTACTCCTTCGTTGAGTTACTACAGTATACCAGGCGCGTCAGTTAAGCGCGCTTCTATTAGACGCAGGCTAGCCTTCTTTGTTCCGATTATTCGTAGTAAGATTCCGACATCAGGGGGCTGGACTATGAGAACCACCATAACATTAGCTTGTTTCATCATCGCGCTGCTTATCCTTTGCGCTGCCAAGTGCGCGCAGCCGGAGAACCAGGCAGACGCATCAATGACGCCGGTGCAATCGCAACCTGCGCCATCGCAGCAGCCTGCGAGTGATACTGCACCAGCAGCGGGCAAGCCTGCGCGCGGGCTTCAAGGGATGAGCTTCGTGTATCTGCACCACTCCTGCGGCAGCGGTTTCCTTGATGAGGGCGGGATGAGCGCCAAGCTCACGGCGCTGGGGCTTGACGTGCACGACATCACCTACGGCGACGGCTGGATCGGCGACAACACCAACCCCGACCACTTCCCCTCGACCTTCGGCGAGCACATGGACGAGGTGCTGGGCTGGGAGCTGTCAGGCGGTAAGAAGCACGGCATTGTCGCATTCAAGAGCTGCTACCCGGCGTGCGACGTCAGCTCGGACGAGATGCTTGAGACTTACAAAGGTTACTACAACGCGCTGAAGCCCTTCTTCGCAAAGCAGCCAAAGACGCTGTTCGTAGCATGGACGGCGCCGCCACTGGTGCCGGGCGCGACCAAGCCGGAGAATGCCGCGCGCTACCGTAAGTTCGCGCAGTGGCTCAAAGCCGAGTGGCCGAAGGGGCAAGGGAACGTGGCGGTCTTTGACTGCTACAACCTGCTTGCTGGGAAGGATGACATGCTGCGCGCAGGCTTCAGGCGCAATGAAAGCGACTCGCATCCCAACGCAGAAGGTAACAAGGCTGTCGCCCAGGCATTCGCCGACTGGCTTCCCAGCGCCGTGAAAGCCTGGCAGGGCTAATCCTCTGCTACAATAAGAGACGTGGGGGCAAAAGTACTCACAATCATCGGGACGCGGCCGGAAGCCATCAAGATGGCGCCGGTTGTGCGCGAATTGCAGGCCACCAGCGGCTTTGAGCACATCCTTGCCGTGACGGGCCAGCACCGCGCGCTGCTACACCAAGTGCTTGACCTCTTCGGCATAGAGCCGCAGCATGACTTGGACATCATGAAAGAAGGCCAGCGGCTTGACGAAATCCTGACGCGCACGCTTTCGCGCCTGAGCGACATCGTCCGCGTGGAGCGCCCTGACTGCATCCTCGTGCACGGCGACACGACTTCCACGCTTTCCGGCGCGCTTGCCGGGTTCTACAACAAGGTGAAGGTGGGGCACGTGGAGGCGGGGCTGCGCACTGGCGACCGTTTTTTGCCTTATCCTGAAGAGATCAACCGCCGCCTTGCCGACCAGATTGCAGACTACTACTTCGCGCCGACCGAAGGCGCAGCGGGAAACCTGCGGCGCGATGGCCTGACGCAAGGCGAGATAGTGGTCACCGGCAACACGGTCGTTGACGCAGTGCGCATAGTCATGGGGATGCCGGTTGAGATGCCTGCGGACATCGCCGAGTTCACTGCGCGCTTCAAGGAATATGTCATCGTCACCACGCACCGCCGCGAGAACTGGGGCGAGCCGCTGGCGCGCATCGGCGACGCGCTGCGGGTGTTCGCGCAGGACAACCCCGCTGTGGGGATTATCGCCTGCCTGCATCCAAACCCGCTGTTGCGCCATGGGCTGCTGCCGTTCCTGCAAGATGCGCTCAACGCGCTGATGACGCCTGCGCCCGATTACAGCTCGTTCATCCACCTCATGTGCTGCGCGCAGTTCATCCTCACCGATTCGGGCGGCGTACAGGAAGAGGCGTGCGGGCTGGGCAAGCTTGCGCTGGTGCTTCGCGGGCAGACTGAGAGGCCGGAGGCTGTGGATGCGGGTTTCGCGCGGGTCATCGGAACCGACAGCGCGCGCATTGTGTCTGAGATGGCCAATGCGCTCGTGGAAACGCGCCTTGGCAACGCCCCGCCGAAAGATGCGCCCAATCCATTCGGCGATGGCTACGCCTCCCGCCGCATCGTTGAGTTTTTGAAAGCGCGGTTGGGATAGCTGCGCGCAAGTCTGCGTCGTTTGTGATACATTAACCTTGCCATGGTGATGGGGATCGATACCAAAGTTCGTGAGGCCGCGGAAGCTTGCTCTTCCATATTGCCGCGCGTGCGCGCGAGATGCGGGCGGAGGAGGGGGAAGTGAAAGCGAAAGTCTTAGTTGTTGAAGACGACCCGACGCTGCAGGCGCTGCTTACTTACAACCTCACGCAGGAGTATTTCGACACGGCCGTCGCGGGCAGCGGCAGCGAAGCATACGCGATGCTGCAGGCGAACAACTACGACCTGGTTATCCTTGACCTCGTGCTGCCGGGGATGGACGGGACGGACCTGCTCAAGGCGATGCGCTACGAGATGAACCTGCCGGTGCCCGTGATAATCCTCTCGGCGCGCGGGCAGCTTGCGGACAAGCTGGTCGGCCTTGACCTCGGCGCGAGCGATTATATAACCAAGCCCTTTGAACTAAGCGAGCTCATTGCGCGCGTGAAGGCGCAGCTGGCGCAGGCCGAGCGCTTCAAGATGGCGCTGCAAGACGGGAATATCCGCAAGCGCAGGCGCGTGGCGCTCGGCAAGGTCACGGTTGACCGCGAGGCGAGGTCTGTCATGCGCGATGGCACTGAGATATACCTGCGGGCGAAGGAATGGGATTTGCTGCTGTTCATGCTGGAGCACCCCAATACCGTGCTTTCGCGCGCTGATATCAAGGACCGAGTGTGGGGCGGCGATTCACCGACAGGGCTGAAGGCGGTGGACGTGACGATGAGCTCCCTTCGCCACAAGCTTGAGGATAATCCCGCATCGCCAAAGCACTTGATGACTTCGCGCAAAGCGGGCTACAAGCTCCAGCTCTAACGCGCTTTCGCGGCCGCCTTCTTAGGCTTAACTTTCATGCCAAGCTCGCGCTGCATTTCCTCTGGCAGATACTTACACGCTTCGCTCATCGTCAGGCCCGAGAACTCTCCGGGATGCGTCATGAGGAAGTCGCGCACCTCCTCCGGCCGCAGCTTGCTTACTTCGCGCAGCACCCAGCCAATCGCCTTGCGGATGAAGAATTCCTTTTCGTGCGCCAGCTCGGCGGCGGTGCTGTAAAACAAGTCGGCGCGCACGTTGCGCTCATCGGCGATGATGCCCTTGGGCAGGCGTGACTTGCGGTCGCGCCCGACCATCGGAGTGAGGTGGCAAAGGATACTCGCGCGCCGCTTCCACATCGCATCGCTATTGGACCACCTGCGCACTTTGGTGTAGAGCGCGGGATGGCGCATGACGAGCGCGGGCAGGCCGACCGTCGCGAGCGTATCAAGCAGCGCCCATGTCCCGGACTGTGCGCAAAGCTCGCCGAGAAATTCCAGGTCGGCGGGCGTGAGCAGCTTTTCGTAGCGGTTGAGCATCGCGACGGCGATTATTTTCTCCTCCCAGTAATTGCTATCCCACATAAACGCGGCGGCTTTGAGCAGCTCCTCGCGCGTCATGTCGTCGTGCAAGCTGTAAAACCCGCAAAGGCACTCCCGCAACTCGGGAGTGGCTACGCCATGGTGCTTGAGGACGTGCTTTAAGTAAGCGCTTGCGCCTTCGGCGCGCTTTGCGTCGCCGCGCGCGGCCAGGTCGCGCTTGAGCTTCTTCGATGATGTGATGATATCTTTTCCCACAAGCGGCATTTTACCAGACGTTTAGAGCGATGCTGATAGAATTAGCGCGATGCAAGATACACTGCGCATTGATGCCACCGGCGCGCGCACAAAGGGCGCGGAGATCTCGCGTGCCCGGTGACAAGTCCATCACCATCCGCGCAGTGCTGCTAGGCGCGGCGGCGAGTGGAACAACAATCATCCACAATCCTCTTGATGCGCTGGACACGCGCTCAGCGCTGAAAGCGGTGCAGGCGCATGGCGCGAAGGCTTATGAGAAGGATGGCGCGTGGTTCGTGCATGGCGGCAAGCTGCAAAGCCCTGGCAAGCCGATTGACTTGGGGAATAGCGGGACGGCGCTAAGGCTGCTGGCGGGATTGCTCGCAAGGATGGAAGGCATAGAAGCGGTGCTTACCGGCGACGAATCGCTGCGTTCACGGCCGATGGCGCGCATCGTTGAGCCGTTGCGGTTGATGGGCGCGGACATTGAATACTTGGAGCAAGAGGGCAGGGCGCCATTGCGTGTGCGCGGGAAGAGGTTGCATGGTATCGCCTACGAGATGCAGGTTGCATCGGCGCAGGTGAAAAGCGCGCTGATGATGGCCGCGCTGGGCGTGGACGGCGAGACGATCATCGTTGAGCGGACGCCAACGCGCGACCACACCGAGCGCATGCTGCCGTTGTTCGGCGCCCCAGTGCGCATCAGCGAGGGCAGCGGGGCGCGAAGCATAAGCGTCAATGCGGCGAAGTTGCAGGCCGCGGAGGTGAGCGTCCCGGGCGACTTTTCGTCGGCGTTCCTGTGGGTCGTTCTAGGCGCGCTGCTTTCCGGCGAGGGCGTGCGCATCATTGGGGTAGGGCTGAACGAGACACGGATGGGCGCGCTGCGCTTATTGCAGGACGCAGGCGCGGATATAGATGTGCATCTCGCGGGCTATCTCGGCGCAGAGCCCGTGGGGAATATCACAGTGTCGCCTTCAAAGCTAAGGCCGTTGCGCATAACGGCTGATAACGTGCCGCTAATGATTGATGAAATACCGCTGCTCGCACTGGCGGCATCGCAGGCGGATGGCGAAAGCGTGTTGGAGGGCTTGGGGGAGCTTCGGCACAAGGAATCCGACCGCATCGGCGAAACTGCGCGCGTGCTTGCGGCATTTGGCGTGAATGCGAATGCTGAGGGCGATACGCTTAGCGTTATTGGCCCGCAGAAGCTCGCACCGGCGGATGTGGATTGTGGCGCTGACCACCGCATCGCGCTCCTGGCGCTCGCCTGCGCGCTGTTTGCCGGCGGTCAATCCACGCTGCACAACTTCTCCAGCGCCAACGTGTCGTATCCGGGTGTGCGGGAAGAAGCGAAGAATGGATTAGGGCTGCGAAACTAGCTCAAGGATTGTTCTGGAAGCCTAGCCAGGAGGAGAAGTAATCGTAGATAGGGGGAACCACCGGATTCCCTCGAATCCTAATCATCGAAAGTACCCGAGCCACCGTGAAGGCCCTAGTAGGAACTCCTGGGAAGAAGAAAAAGAACACAAATGCCGTAACTGGTATGCGAACATATAAGCTCAATGCAAATGAAGGAGGTCTTTGTTTCTTCGGGTGAATGTTGAAGATAGTGACGACATCGCTCCAAACCGCGATGAAAGCCCAGAGGAAAAGAGCCCAGCTAAACGCTGAATATATGCCAAGGCTAATGAGAGTCTAGGGGGATCCCATTTCCTAATGCCAGGAGAATAAGCACTAACGCATCCACGGCTGACAAAGCCTTCTCCCAGATGGCAGCTTTTTGGACTACATCCATAAACCCAATTTAGATTATACACGAGCCATTCCCCGCCTTCTGTTTCTCCAGTGCAGACGTGTCGTATCCGGAGGTGTGGGAGGATGCGAAGACAGTTTTAGCCCTTGGTAGATAGCAGAATTATCCCAATGTGTAGCTTTCCGCTTCTGATGGTAAAATATAGGTGCCATGAGAAACACGCTTCTAATAACGCTTATCCTGTTTGTGCTTTCGCTTAGCGCGTCTGCGCTGGCGGCCACGCGCGTCCCGAACTTCAAGCTTGAGGGCGTTGACGGCAAGACCTACGAGCTCAAAGAAGTCGCAGGGAACAACAAGCTTGTCCTCATTGACTTCTGGGAAGTCAGCTGCAAGCCTTGCAAGAAGCTCATGCCCCACCTGCAAAATCTATACGAAATCTATAAGCCTGCAGGCTTCCAGCTCATCGTCATCTCGCGCGACACTTCGCTTACCATGACCAAGGTCAAGCCTTACGTGGCGACGGAGAAATGGACGTTCCCCGTCCTTTACGACCCCGACCAGGTGACTTCAAAGGCATACCAGGTGAAGTTCTCGCCGGTCACGTTCCTCATCAACAGCAAAGGCGAAATTATCTTCCAGCATTCCGGCTTCAAGCCCGGCGATGAAAAGGAGTACGAGAAGTCAATCATCGCCGCGTTGGAGCTTTCGGAAGAGGACGTTGCGAAGCTGTATTCTGACGCGGGAAAGACCAAGGCGGCGGTGACTGAAGAATCCGCTGGTGAAGCCACGCCCGCAGAGGAGACGGAGGCTGACGATGAGGCCGGCAAAGCTCCTCCTGCCGAAGAAGCAACTCCCCCGCCTGCTGAAGGCGAATAGTCCTATAACGCCAACTCCGGAGCGATTGATGTTAACCCGCGCAACCATTGCCGTTTTCATTTTGCTGGCTTTGCTGTGCCTGCATATGCTGCCTGCATCCGCTGAAGAAGCGCAGCCCGCGCCTGAACAGCCTGCTGTCGCCGCTGATGCAACGCAGCCGCAGGATTCCACGACGGAAGAGCCTCAAGCTGAAGAACCTACCGCAACATCCGAGGAGCAAGTGGCGCAGGAGGCAGAGGCCGAAGATGCGACTGGCGACGCATGGGACGAAGATACCACTTGGCAGTCACAAGGCCTCGAATACTACGGGACGCTTACCTATTGGCACAGCCTTGACCGCACAAGCGGCGTGGACAAACACGAGGGTGAGTTCTCGCTTTCGTTTAGCCTAGATGATTACCAGGGCAGGCTGCGCATCGGCGACTTCAACCCTTACGCAAACCGCAGGGATGATATCCGCATTGAGAAAGTTGAATTAGGCGGCCCGCTTGGCAAGTTCAATTTTTCACTGGGAACCTTCCCCCAGACGCTTGGCAAAGGGCTCGTGCTTTCCGGCATTGAGCAGCGTGACCTTGATGTTGACAACGAGATTGAAGGCTTCCGCCTGTCATACCCGGGGAAACACTTTTCCGCGCTGGGTTTCATTGGCCAGCACAAACTGGTTACAGATATTGGCGCTACCAAAGTCTATGGCGGGCGCGTTGAAGCGAAGCCGTGGGACTGGTTAACTGTTGGCGGCAACGCATTCAGTTACCGGCCGGTGAAGAAAGGCGTAGGCGGCGCTCCTGACCTGCGCATAGAAAACGGTTCGTACTCGTTTGATACCGCGCTTAAGTTCAAGGCCGTTAGCGCGTATTTTGAATACATGCGTCAAGACTGGGCGGCGGATATCGACGGGCGAGGAATGTATGGCAACGTCTCTCTAAGCCTACCCGGGCTTGGGCTGACATATGAATACAAGGACTATTGGAAAGTCAACGGCTTATTCAGCGGCCCACCGCCTGTAAGGTACGACCCTGAACATGCCGCCGCAGACCTCCTGGACGAAAAAGGCTATGGCGTCATCCTAAGCTGGACGCCGTTCAAGAATAGCTCGCTCATTGAAGCTAGTTATGCGCAGGCGAATGTGCGCGCTAAGGGCATGCCGATGACCGAGTTTATCATCGCCTACCATTCGCCGACCGAAAAGCGCTTCAATTGGATTGCGCAGCGCCTTTACCATAACGACCTTTTTTTCAAGAACCGTGCGTATTACGGTGAAGCCGCCTATTCATGGAATGACTTCTTCACAACGCAGGTGGCTTGCGAGATACGCAACAAAGACGAAGGGTTGGGCGCGCGCGATGAGCAGGAGGTTTCCATAGACTTCGGCTACGGCGGGTGGCTCACATTCGTGGTCACGCAGGAGAAGGCGGAGCGCGGGTTCAATAAGACCGCGCAACGGTGGACCATCGCCGAGTTGAAGCTTCAGGAGAGCGGCAAGCACGAGCTTTCGCTGGCATACGGCAAGAGGCGTGCCGGCGTTGTCTGCTCGGGCGGCATCTGCAGGCTGGAGCCTGAGTTCAACGGCTGGAAGCTGGAATACCGTTTATTCTTCTAAAAAGCCCCAGTTTGCGCCGGGCTGAAGCTTAAGCCTGCTTCCGTGCTAAAATACAGCCCCAACCAGGGCTGGTTTACCGATGATAATTACTGGCACGTATCTGATGCCACGGCCGGGCGAGGTTATCGCCGACGGCGCAATTTGCCTTGAAGAGGGCAGCATTGCCGCTATTGGCGGGCGGGACGATGTTATCCGCCAGTTCCCCGGCAAGAGCATAGTAGAACGCCCTGGCAGCCTCATCACCCCCGGCTTCATCAACTCGCACTGCCACCTTGAGCTTGAGTTTTGCGCCGGCAAAGTCCAATACAATGGCAATTTCCTGGAGTGGCTACAGGAAGTGCGCAACTTGAAGCACGACTTCATGGTGCTCCCCGGCTACTTCCCCGAAACAAGCGTCCGGTCGGTGCTCAGCACCGGGACGACGACCCTTTGCGACCATTACACGCTGGAGATGGACTTCCGCGCGATTGAGGAAACAGGCCTGCGCTATTTCGGGTTCAGGGAGCTGTTTGACTTCAACAACCACCATCCTGACCTGCGCAGGCTGCGGGATGCGACCATTTACAGCTTCGCAGTCCATTCACCTTATACGGCAAGCCCTGAAATCGCGCAAGCGGCCGTCAAGCTCGCCTGCGAAAGGTGCGTCCCCGTTTCCATGCACCTATCGGAGATGATGCAGGAAATCGAGTTCATTGACAGCCACAATGACGACGTGGAGAAGCTGCTTCGACGCGCCGGTGCGTATGATGAGAACTGGAAGGGGATGCACATGAGCCCGATCGCGTATTTCAATGGGCTGGCTGTGCTGAACTCACAATCGTACTGCGTCCATCTCAACTATGTGTTGCCGGGCGACGTGGAGATACTAGCATCCGCGGGCATCACGCACGTCTATTGCCCGCGCAGCCACGCGTATTTCATGCACCCCGACCACCCGCTTCCGAAATATCGGGATGCAGGCATCAATAGCTGCCTGGGAACAGATTCATATGGCAGCAACATCAACTTGAACATCCTTGAAGAGGCGAAGCTGGCATGGGTTGAGTTCCCTATGCTCACCGGCGCGGAAGTCTTCTCAATGATAACTGCGAACGGCCTCAAGCCGTTGGGGCTTGGCAACGTACTCGGCAAGCTGGAAACCGGATTTCGCGGCGACCTTGCGGTCTGGAATGACTGCCCGGGCGGAAGCTTTGACGAGATGATGAAGTGGCTGGTAAACCAAAAAGAAGCCGCGCTGGTCACGCGCGACGGCCGCATCGTCCACGAAAGCTAGACAGGCTCACGCAGCCCGACTACGGACGGAATTTCCCATGCGCATAATTTAAAACTCAGGTTACCCACGCACAGCCCAACGACCCTAAGGCTTTCGCCGCTGCATTTATCCGGCGTGTCTTGCAGCGTGTGCCAGGGGGGATAATCAAAGTCGATTACATCGTACATCTTTACGCCGCGCTCAATGAAGGGCAGGTGGTCGTCCCATATCTCGTTTTGCCCGAAAGTTGAGAAGCCCGAAAGCCCCATCATATCCTGCAATTCAAGAAGCGCGAGATATATCTTGGGAGCTGACGCTTCGGAATGCCGTTCGGGAAGGATGTTCAGGTTAGCATCACCAATCATATCCAGCAGGATTCCAAAGGCGATGCGCTGCTTCAGCGCGCCGTCCATCTTACTTGCGAAGTATTCTGCGCCCGCAAACATTTGCGCTGTCGTATTGCCAGTGTCTTCGCCGTCGGTGAACAGGAAGAGGACACCGACATTGTCAGGCATGCTTGCGCTAAGCATATTCGCTAGCTCAAGCAGAGCTGCGACGCCCGACGCCCCGTCGTTAGCGCCTGGAATGGGCGTTGAATAATTGGCGGGCGTGTCCTTGTCGGCGAACGGCCTGGTGTCAAAGTGCGCGGCGAGCAGCACGAGCTTCGGCGCATTGGGGTGAATGTAGGCGATGACATTGTTGAAGGTGTATTCGCGGCCGTTCACGACGCGGTTAAAGGTTTGCTCGGTGATGCCAGTGCAGTAGGGCTCAAGCTCGGCCTTGATGAAGCTGCGGCAAAGCGCATGCGCGTTTGAGCCCGGCGCGCGGGGGCCAAGCGCAACCTGCTTCTTGAGGAAACCGTATGCGCGGTTGCCGGAAAAGTCCGTGGAGAACACCTTGAGTGCACTGGCATTTGGCTTAACCGGCGGCGCATCGTTTTCAGCGCTTGATGCAGCCCCGACGCATGCCGCAAGCCAACTGAGTGCCAATAAAGAAAACATTGTTTTGGCGAACCGTCTCATTGTCTATTCCGCCTTTACCTGCGTAAGTTGGATGAGCACTTCCTGCCCCTCAATCTCCGCAGGATATACATTAGGCAAGTCGTCGGCGAGACTGTTGTTCTCCGCAAAATCCACTGCGAGTGTCTCGTCCGCAATCACACCGGCGTATTTAAGCACAGCCGAGCGCACTGGCTCGCTTACGGCGAACTTCAGCGATATGCGCTGCTCGTACTCAAGCGCCAGATTCTTGCGCAGAGTCTGGACGCGGTTTATGAACTCGCGGCTAAGGCCTTCTTCGCGAAGTTCCGGCGTTATCACCAAATCAAGCACGAGCAACAGATTACCGTCGCGCTGCGCCACTGTGCCTTCACGCTCAATTATGCGGATATCCAGATCGTCGGCGGTCAGAGTGTGTTCCACGCCGTTGGCCGTCAGGCTCATGCTGCCGGCATTGACTATCTGGTTCACCAACTCGGAAGCGTTGGCAGACGCCAGCGCTTTCTGGACGGCGCCAATCGCCTTGCCAAACCTCGGGCCCAGCACCGCGAAGTTAGGCTTTATCTGGAAGTTCACGTAATCTTCGGCATGCTCGGCCCATCGTATCGCCTTTATGTTCAACTCTTCGCGCACGATGTTGTGGTAAGGCTGTATGGCGGGTGAGAGCTTCGGGTCGTTAGAGACAAGGATTATCTCGCGCAGCGGCTGGCGCACTTTTATCTTGGATTGGTTGCGCGCCGCATGGCCAAGCTTCACCACGCGCAGCACCGCATCCATCCCTTCCTCAAGCTCAGGGTCGGCGATGCGTTCGTCCGCCGAGGGATAATCGCAGAGGTGCACGCTTATGGGCGCATCCGTGTCAATCGTGCGCACGAGCTTCTGGTGAAGCTCCTCGGAGATGAACGGTGTGAACGGCGCTATCAACTTGGACAATCCGCAGAGGATGCCGTATAGCGTGTGATAAGCGCTCCATTTCTCATCGTTCTTCTGGCTTTGCCAGAAGCGGCGGCGGCTGCGGCGGACATACCAGTTACTCAAAATATCAAAGAAGCTCTCTATCGCGCGCGCAGCTTCTGTAACGCGGTATGCGTCAAGGTTTTCAGTCACGGTGCTGATGAGCTGGTTGTATTTTATGAGTATCCAGCGGTCGAGCAGTGGCCGTTCCTGCCAAGGCAGCGCAGGCTGCGCAGGATCGTAGTCATCTATGTTCGCGTAAATCGTGAAGAACGAATACACGTTCCACAGAGGAATGAGGAACTTTTGCAGCGAGCTGACAACCGCAGGCTCCGAATAACGAGTGTTCACCCACGGTGCGTTGGAGCTCAGGAAATACCACCTGAACGCATCCGCGCCCTGGTGGTTGATGACATTCCACGGGTCCACGACGTTGCCCAGCGACTTGCTCATCTTCCGGCCCTTGTCGTCCTGGATGTGGCCGAGGACGACGC
Organism: uncultured bacterium; assembly: GCA_963749125.1. Classification (GTDB taxonomy): domain Bacteria; phylum 4484-113; class 4484-113; order 4484-113; family 4484-113; genus JBBIJQ01. The sequence goes on along the minus strand of CAVVLL010000009.1, from coordinate 1,977 downwards.
AAGTCTTGTAGGCGTTGCTGTCCTTCACCATCGTGGATATCGCATGCAGCGTGTAGAACCATCCGCGCGTCTGGTCTATCGCCTCGCTGATGAAGTCGGCGGGGAATTGCCTGCCGCTGTCAATGTCGTCTTTGTGTTCAAAGGGGTAGTGGTGCTGCGCGAAAGGCATGGAGCCGCTGTCAAACCAGCAGTCTATGACGTGAGGCACCCTGCGCATCATGCCGCCGCACGAGCACTGCCACGTCATTTCGTCAACGAAGGGACGATGCGGGTTGAACTGCGCCGAGTTGTAGAGGTCGTCAGCCTTGAAGCCTGCCAATCCTTGAAGCTCAGCAAACGAGCCGATGCAATGCGTGTTGCCACATGTGTCGCATTCCCATACCGGCAGCGGCGTGCCCCAGTAACGGTTGCGCGACAACGCCCAGTCAACAACGCCTTCAAGCCACTGGCCGAAACGGCCGGTGCGGATGTGTTCAGGCACCCAGTTTATCTTCTCGTTGTTGGCGAGTAGCTGTTCGCGGATAGCGGTGGTGCGGATGAACCATGACGGGAAAGCGTAGTAAAGCAGGGGCGTATCGCACCGCCAGCAAAACGGGTATGCATGCAGGTAATTCGTTATGTGGAACAACAAGCCCCGGTCGCGCAGGTCAAGCGTGATTTCAGGGTCAGCTTCCTTGACATTGCGGCCTGCCCATTTCGTTATTTCAGGAACGAAGTTGCCGCGATCATCAACGGCGCAGACGAACGGCAGGTTGTTCTCCATGCCAACCTGGTAGTCATCCTCGCCGAACGCCGGCGCGATGTGGACTATGCCCGAGCCGTCCTCCATAGTCACGAACTTGCCGGATATCACGAAGTGCGCGCGCTTATCCAGCGGCATGTAGTTGAAGAGCGGCTCGTAGTTGATGTTGGCGAGGTCTGAACCCCTGAATGACGCCACGATGGGTTCTTCGTTCAAGCCTGTCGCTGCCAGGAGCTCGCGGGCAAGGATCAGGTGCTCACCGTCATGGAACACGGCAACGTATTCAGCATCGGGATTGACCGCCAGCGCTACGTTGGATATCAGCGTCCACGGCGTAGTCGTCCACACCGAGAAGTATGTTTTCCCGCGCGCGAGGTCGCTGCTCAAGTCGCTCAACTCGTCTATGACGCGAAACTTGATGAACACGCTGGGATCTTTCGTATCCACGTAGTTTTGCGCCACTTCATGCGATGAAAGCGGCGTTCCGCAGCGGTAGCAATAAGGGACGATCTTGTGGCCGCGGTAGATGAGCTGCTTGTCCCACATCTGGCGCAGCAGCCACCACACTGTCTCAATGTACTTGTTCGTGTAAGTGAAATAGGCTTCTTCGTAATTAAGCCAAAAGCCTATGCGGTTGCTGATGCGGCGCCATTCCTTCTCGTAACGCTGAACCGACGCAAGGCAGCGCTCGTTGAACGCGGCTATGCCGTACTTCTCAATGTCGGCCTTGCCGGTGAAGCCAAGCTCTTTCTCTACCTCAATCTCAACTGGAAGCCCGTGAGTGTCCCAGCCTGCCTTGCGCGCAACATAGTAGCCCCGCATCGTCTTATAGCGCGGGAACAGGTCTTTCATTACGCGCGTCAGCACGTGCCCGGGGTGGGGCAGTGCATTCGCGGTCGGCGGGCCTTCGTAGAACACGAAACCGCCCATCGGCGAAGGGCGCTGCAGCGACTTCCCGAACACGTCTTCGGCTTCCCAGTAACGAAGGATGCGCTCCTCCATTTCGGGAAAGTTGTATGCCGTATCAGTTTTTTCAAATCTCCCCATTGCACATCACCTGTAAACGTAGCCTTTGCCGGAAAAGAAAAAGCCCTCCTCTTGCGAGAAGGGCTGGGTAAACCTTTTATGCGTGTTAGTCTACCCCGCCCAGGGCGGGATAATAATGGACGCCGTGCATTCTACAAGTATCAAAAGCATCGTAAGTTCACTTAAGGCTTACTGCCGAGGGCCGTGGA
>CAVVLL010000008.1:0-30005 GCA_963749125.1 uncultured bacterium | reverse complement strand
CTCGCCCGTGATTCCACCTTGCTTCCACAACCATACACGGCCGGGACGGCCGCGCTACTTATCCTTAACCCAGCCCGGGAGCTTCCCCGCGTCGGCCATGATGCGCGCAAGGGCGGGCATGGAGCAAAACTGGCGCGCGCAAAGCTCAAACTCCTTGCGCGTGACGCCGTTCATCTTCTTGTTCATGAAGACGAACATGCCTTCAGCGCTAGCGAGCAGCTTCCCGACCTTGGGGCACACAAAGTCTTCGCAGAGCGCGCAGCTTTCCACGCCGCGCTCCACCACGCACGGCCGCGCCTCGCACAACTTGTCGGCGATGAGCCCGCCCGCCTTGCAGCCGCCGCACTGCACGTTCTCGGCGGTGTAGTTTTCGTGGCCGAAGAGCTTGCGCCAGCCGTCCACCAGCTTTTGCCGAACCGCCGGGTCCTCCGACCTCGCCGCGCATCTCCCGCAATCGTATCCGCAATATCCAAGCATGCTGTTGTTGGCGTCCATCTGAGTGATTCTAACAATCGGAATTCGCAGCGTTATCGCTTGTATAATGTGCTGACGTAAATATAGCCGACCGCGAATAGCATAGCCATCGTGGAAAGGACTGTGATGATAGCGAGCCAAAGCAGCTTCCGCTTCTTTTCGACAACTACTTGAGTGCCGGCCACGAAGTCGTGCAGCGCCAGCTTTTCGCGGTTCATCAGAGCCATCCAATAGCCAAAGCCCAGCATGATTGAAGATACGTAATACATCAATGCGCGAACCAGCGCCATATGCCAGCGAATGCGTCCGCCCGTGCGCCGGTCGATAACTTTGAGGCCATAGAGCCTTTTCGCGGGCGTAGTAGACCACAGGCTGAAAAACACTAGGTAATACGCTACAAAACCGAAATCTTGAACGACATTGAGTGGGCCGAACTGCAGCCGCTCTAGCAGTGCAGGCCAGGCTACGACGAACGTTAAGGTAACTGCAGTGATTATGCAGTTATCCAGTAAATATGCCCCAGCGCGCACCCAGAAGCCAGCGGGCACTGGCTTTCCCGCGATTCCTCCCGCGAGTTCAGTTTGCTTATCCTCATTCGCGTCCATAAATACTCACATCCCCTGTAGGCTGGGCTTCAGCCCAGCTAAGCAATATTATAGTGGCACAGCCGTCTCGGCTGTGTTTTAAGCGCACAAGCGAGACGCATGTGCCACCAAGAGTGATGCTCTATAACCCTTGGGCTAGCTAGTCGCCGATGTACTGCATCTTGAAGCTTATTAGAACGTCGTTGGTCTGGCTATATTCGCAGACCACCCAGGCGCGCTGGTCGGCAGGAAAGCCATTGTTAAAATACGGCGAAAATCGCATTTCGAAGGTGTCACCAAATCTTTCAGCGATTTGCGCCCGCGTTGTTTTACACATCCATAGGTCAGGATACACTTCAAGCGGCTCTGCCGTTGGCTTGCTAGCGCGGACCCGAACAATAGCGGCGTATTCAGGCGCCGCTATGACCGAGAGATGATAAAGACCGTTCTCATATCGGCGAAAGCCTGTGCCTGAGTGTTCTTGTCCGCCTTCACGAGCAAGGCTGAATTCTGTGTCTTTGCCTACGAGGATTTTGTCTGGTAGCGCGCTCAGACCTGTTCGCTCGCCGGGTTTTACACTTATTAGCAGCTTGTCGATATCAAAGCGCTCGTTACCTTTATTCGCCGGCGGCTTCAGGAGCAGCCTGCCCGCCGTCTCTTGTGCAACTTTCTTAGCTTCTGGTCCAAGCAACTGCTTGTAGGCTGCGAAAAAGAGAAGCAGCGTTACAAGGATAAGCGAGCAGCAGATGGTGAGCCATGTGAATATACGCGCTTTAATTCCTTTCTTCATGGCGCTTACTCCTCCTTCTTCCCCCAGCGCTTTTCATGGAGCTCCATAGTCCAACTAGAAGTTGAAGGTTAACGGCCAAATAAGTAGTGTGATTAACACGACAGGCATCCATTATCCTCACGACGTCCCAATCCTTTGGATCAGTCTGAATTAGGATTATCCCGAATAGCCCGCCACCGACTACCCCTGTATACGGCATTTGCAGAAAGGGGAACATGTAACCGTAAAAGACGAACTCATAAAGGACTATGAAGATGTACGCTATCAGCCTTGTGCGTCTATAGTATCGGAACTCAGTTAGCGCTTTCATCTCTTACCACCAATCCGTTAGCATAGGGAATACCAGTGCCACGCCTAACAGAAGGGCATCAATGCGCCTCAGTACTTTCCATGATTCACTTGAGAACAGCGCGATAGTGCCTGCAATAACGGCCATTCCGCATAATAGAACTAATGGTATAAGTATGAGCTTGCTGTCCGTGTAGTAACCAAATCGGAAGAAAAAGCACCAGTACAGAGCTATAGTGCAGAAACAGAGAGCCCGCAGTAAACCGTAGATAAGACGTTGGCGCGGTCCGGGTGAAGTGTTATCTAACATTTCCTTCATTCCCTTCTCCCCCAGCGCTTCTCCAATAATTCCTTGATGCGCTTCTCAGCGCCGATGGGCTTGGGGTCAAAGAACTTGGCGCTGGCAATCTCGTCAGGGAGGTATCCTTCGTTGACGAATCCGCCGGTGGCCTCCACAATATCCGCACCGCTGCCCGCATCCCCGCCGCCACCTGCATCAGCGCCAGCGCCCGCTTCCCCGCCAGCCGCATGCTCGCTGTGCCCGTGCGCATAGCGGTAGCCCTCGCCGTATCCAAGCTCCTTCATGAGCTTCGTGGGCGCGTTGCGTATCTTCATCGGCACCGGCAGCGCACCGTGCTCATGCACCGCCTTGCGTGCCGCGCTGTTCGCCGTGTAAACGCTGTTGGACTTGGGCGCTGCGGCGAGGTAGATGACCATCTGCGCCAGCGCGTTGTCGCATTCGGGCATGCCCACCGTTTCCACCGTGCGGAACACCGCCTGCGCCAGCACAAGCGCGAAGGGGTCGGCCAGGCCGATGTCCTCGCTCGCCATGCGCACCATGCGCCGCGCGAGATACTTTGGGTCTTCGCCCGCGGCGAGCATGCGCTGCATGTAATACAGCGACGCGTCGGGGTCGCTGCCGCGCACGGCCTTGTGCAGCGCGCTGATGAGGTTGTAGTGCTCCTCGCCGGTCTTGTCGTAAAGCAGCTCGCGCCGCGTCATCACCTGGCGCATGAACTCCAGCGTGATGCGTTTGCCGCCGCCGTGCTCCTTGGCCAGCAGGTCAGCCGCCAACTCCAGCGCATTCAGCGCAAAGCGCGCATCCCCGTCGGCCGCGCGCGCAAGGTATTTGATTGCGTCATCGTCGCCGGTGAGGCCAAGCGCGCCCAGGCCGCGCTCGGCGTCGGCGAGCGCTTGCGTGATGATGCCTGCGATGGCTTCGTCGGGGAGATGCTCCAGCACCAGCACTTTGCAGCGCGAGAGCAGGGGGGAGATGACTTCAAAACTGGGATTTTCCGTCGTCGCGCCGAGGAGGACGATGGTGCCGCGCTCCACGTGCGGGAGGAACGCGTCCTGCTGCGCCTTGTTGAAGCGGTGGATTTCGTCAACGAAGAGGATGGTCGGGCGGTTGAACATGCGGCGGCTTTTCTCCGCGCCGTCAATGACTTCGCGCACTTCCTTGACGCCGCTGGTCACCGCGCTGAGCTTCATGAACTCGTAGTCCGGCAGCGAGCCGAGGATGAACGCCAGCGTCGTCTTGCCGCTGCCGGGCGGGCCCCAGAGGATGAGCGACGGCACCTTGCCCGATTCGAGGATGCGCGTGAGCAAGCCTTCAGCGCCGGTGAGGTGCTCCTGGCCGGCGAACTCGCGCAGGCTGCGCGGGCGCATGCGCTCGGCGAGGGGTGCGGATGGTGCAGGCGTGCTGTCGGCGCTCGTTGCCACGCAGGAGATTCTAGCACTGCGCGCGCAATGCCGCCTCTATCCTGCGTAGATGAAGCGGCTAAACCAAATGAGGAGGTAAGCAGTAACACCCGCGTGAAGCGCCCAGGGAACGAGCAAGCCGCGAGACCTGCGCGCGACAATGCCGAAGAGGATGCCGCCGGTGAAGACGACCGCCGCCGGAAGCCAAAGTTGCGTGAACATGAGCGACAGCGGCATGACGTGATAGCCGGCGAAGATGAGCGCGTGCAGCAAGTTGGGCGCAGGGGCGTGCGCGTCGGTAAGCGTGGGCAGGATGCGCCCGCGCCAGAATGCCTCTTCCGCCAGCGGGTTGATGAGCCCGAAGTAAAGCGCGATGAGAAGGTAGCTGCGCGCGTTCATGCCCACCGTGTCCAATGGGCTTAGGGTCACGATAGGGAATGCCTGCGGCGGTAAGAGCGTGAGGATGTATTCCATCGCAAGCCATGTAAGCGCAAAGCCGCCGATGAGGGCGAGTGCTACCATGCCAATGTGCTTAATTTTGAAGCGCAGTTGTTGCCGCGGGCGCAGCGTGAGCCATCCACCGCCGCACAACGCGATGTGGTAGATGAGCATCGTGAGCAGCGCGCTTTTGAACGCAAACAGCCCCAACGCCATCCATGCGTAAACGGCGAGGCAAAGAGCTGTGGCGATGAGGAGTTGATTGCGTGCGGCCACGGGGATGCGCTACTTCTTGATGGGCTCGTACCACTTGGGCCAGCCGCCCGGCGGTATGAAGCCGAGCTTGTCGGCCTCGGCCATCCTCACCTTCGCGGCCGCGTCGTCTTTGAGGATGGACAGCGAGATAGCCCAGTAGTAGTAAGTCGCTGAGAACTTCGGGTCGGCAGCGGCGGCGGCTTCGTATTTCTCTATCGCATCCTCGTGTTTCTTGTTCTGCGCGAGGATGGTGCCCCAGGCGTAGAGCGCGCTGGAATAATCGGGCTTCAACTTCACCGCCTGCTCGTATGCATTCATCGCATCATCAAACTTCTCGAGCGCAGAAAGCGCATGCCCCATATTGTGGTAGAAGCGCGCGTCCTTGGGGTCAAGCTCAATGGCCTTCTTGAATTTGACGACTGCATCGTCCAGCTTCTTGACCATGTAAAGCGAGTTCGCCCAGTAGTAATACCCGTCGGCCCACTTGAAACCGATCTTTTCGGCGGCCTGGAAGCGTTCCATCGCCTCGTCGTATTTCTTGGAGCGGAAGAGCAGCGCGCCCCACACTGCTAGCGTGTCGCCGTCCTTGGGGTTCAGCTCGCTAGCGCGCTTGAGCAGCTGTATCGCCGCCTTGAAATCGCCAAGCTCAATAAGCGATTCCGCGAATGCGGTATGCGCATCAACATTGTCGGGTGCAAGCTTCACCGCCGCCTCAAGTTTAGCTTCGGATTCTTTGTGGCGGTTGAGCTTCTGCAGCGCGCGCCCGGTCAGCAGCAGCACGTCCGCATTCTTAGGTTGAAGTTCCGCGACGACTTGCAGCCTGCCCAGCGCTTCTTCATAGCGGCCGAGCTTCATCAGAGCGACCGCCCACTTATACATCGAGTCGCTGTATTTGAGATGCGGGAAAATGGCCTGTTGGTATTTCTGTACGGCCTCATCTTCTTTGCCCAGCGAATGCAATGCGTCTCCCCATGCATAGAATATAGCATGTGGTTTCTCGTGCGCATCGCCCGCCGTGAGCTTCTCCGCCATTTTCACGGCGTCCTCAAACTTGCCATCGGCAACGAGCGCTTTGAGTTCGTCAATGCGTTGCATAGCCTGCGCGGAATCAGCAGCAGCCTTGCCTTCGGCTTTCTGCGCCGATGCATGCGCGTCAGCGAGCTGTGCCTCAAGCTCTTTGATGCGGCTCGTGAGTTCGTGGTATTTCGCCTGCATCTCGCTGGCGACAGCCTCGTTCGCCGCAAGCTTATCTGAGAGCTCCTTAACCACTGCCTCGTACTTCTTCGCCTCAGTTTCGTATTCCTCGGCGATCTTATGCATCTCGTCAAAGTCTTTTTGGTGCTTCGCTGCCGTATCTTCGTGACCCTTTCCTACGTTCTCCGCCGCTTGCAGCTTTGCAGCAATTTCCGCTTCGCGTTTCTCCGCATCCGCGGCCTTCGCTGCAAGCTCATCGGCTGTTGACTTAAGCTTGAACAGCTCGTCCTCGCGCGTCTTGGCGATAGCTGATGCATCAGCGGCGCGCTTGTCGGCGTCTGCGATGCGCTTCTCGGCGCTGCCTGCGCGCACTTCGGCATCAGTCAAGCGCATTTCAATGTCGGAAGCTTTCGCCGCAAATTCGTCAGCTCGCGCCTTAAGGCTGCGCACTTCCTCGTCCTTGCCCGAAGCTGCGGCGGTAAGTTGCTTGGCCTGGTCTGCAGATGCGGCCTTTAGCTTGGCAATTTCATCATCCTTGGCCTTCACCGCTATGGCCGCATCATTAGCCCGCTTTTCGGTATCCGACAGCTTCGCGGCGGTGTCGCTTGCGCGCTTTTCAGCGTCGGCAAAGCGCTTCTCGGCATCCGCAGCCTTCGCCGCTGCTTCGTCTGCTCGCTTGTCTGCGTCGGCAAGCTTCGCGGCTGTGTCGCTTGCGCGTTTCTCTGCATCCGCCAGCTTCGCCTGAAGCTCTTGGCCGCCTTTACCTGCAGCGGCCATCGCTTCTTGTTGCTTTTTAATCGCATCCTGCGCAATTGCTAGGTCCTTGCCGGCCTGCGCAAGCGCGGCCTGCGCCTTTGCAGCATCGGACTTCAGCGTGGCATTCTCATCGCCGGCTTTCTTTGCAAGCGCCTGCGAGTCGGCAAGCTCTTTATTGATTTGAGCATTTCGCTCTTGCGTCTTCGCAGCATCAGCTTTGAGCGCAGCCGCCTCGTCGCCGGCCTTCTTCGCTTGCGCCTGCACGTCCGCAAGCTCCTTTTCGCGCTGTTTGAGCGTATTGGAGAGCTGCCCCGCATCCGCGCTGCCTTTGTCTGCGGCGGCATGCGCGTCAGCCAGTTCCTTTTCGCGCGCCTTCACCTGGTCGGCAAGCTGCTTGAAGTCTGCGCTTTGTTTGTCAACTGCCTCGCGCATCTTCGCCATCTCGCCTTCGCGCGTTGCAAGCTTCGCTTCAAGCTCTTTGCGCATAGCGGCGGCGGCCTGCAGGTCGGTTTCCAATTTCTTTGCGAGCCCGTTGGTTGAGACATGCGCATCCGACGCTTCTTTGATGCGCTTCTCCATCTCGTCAATCATCTTTTGCAGGCGGCTCACTTCTTCTTCGCGGTCAACCACCAGCTTGTGCGCATCGTGCAGCTCGGCCTTAATGTCTTCCAGTGCCTTAGAAGTCTTGCCGGTCTCGGCCAAGCGCTCTTCAAGCTGCTTCTTCAGCACATCGGCGTCGCTTGCGCTCTTTGCTGCTTGCGCTTCAAGCTTCGCAAGCTTGTCTTGAAGCTCTTTGATCTGCGCGGCTGCTGCTGTCTTTTGCCCCTCAAGCTCCTTTTGCCGTGCCTGCATTTCGGCAGCCTTCTCATCGGCTGCTTTGGCCTGTGCATCCGTCTTGCCAAGCGAGCCTTCGGCCTGTGTGATGCGCGCTCGCAATTCTTTGATTTGCGCGTCCCGCTCCTGCACTTGGTCGCTCAAGCCTTGCGCTTTGACACTGCTCTCCTCAAGGCTTGCTTCCAGCGATTTCGCGCGGGCGAAGCGTTCTTGCAACTGGGCTTCCAGGCGCTTGAACATGCTTTCGGTTTCCAGCGTGTTGCGCTCAGCAGCCTTCAGCTTCTCATCCTTTTCATCGGTCTTCGCAACAAGCTCTTTGTTCTTTCCCTCAAGCTCGGCGGACTTCTTCTCGGCATCTTGCAACTTGCGCTCAAGGCTGTCAGCGCGCGACTTCTCGTCACGCGCCGAATCCTCAAGCTGGTGCGTCTTTTCCTCAAGCTGGCGCATCTTCTCGCTGTTTTCAGCGACAACCTGTTCCAGTGTCTGCGCCTTTTCTTGGCCGCCCTTCGCAAGCGCATCCCGCTGCTCAAGATGCTTATTGAGTTCTTCAATACGGGCGTCGCGGTCAGCAATCTGCGCCTGCAGCGACTTGACCTGGTCCTCTGTACCTTTGAGTGATGATGCGACTTTTTGAATCTGCTCATTGAGCCCCGCCGCTTGCGCTTCGGCGTCCTTCTTTTGCTTTCCCAACTCATCAAGCTGCGCTTGGTATTGTTTAGCTATAGTCTCGCGCTCAGCGGTGCCTGAATTCTGCGATTGCAGCTTTGCCGCCTGCTCTTCAATCTGCGCGTTAAGCGTGTTGATGCGCGCATCACGGTCGTTTACCGCCGATTGAAGCTCAGCGAGCTTACCTTCCGCCTGCTTTGCCGCATCAGACGCGGCGGTCAGCTTGGAAACGTCCTGCGCTTTCGCTCCTAATTCGTCCACTTGCTTTTGCAGCGAGGCGATGCGCCTGTCCTTCTCGCCCAAGCTTGTTTCAAGTTCAGCTTTCAGCGCTCTCGCAGTTTCAATCTCGGCGGCGGCAGGTGAAGGCAGCGCTTCCTGCGCCGGCATGTTTTGAAGCTTGCCAACCTGCGCCGTAAGTTCCTTGATGGTCCGGCCGCGCGCAAGAACCTCCTGCTCCAGCGCGCGCAGCCTCTCTTCCAAAGCCTTGCGGTCTGCATCATCAGCGATGGGCTTTGCCTCCTCAACCGCCCCATCGGGCACTGGCGCAGCCACGGCCTTCGGCTGCGGGGTGGGGGGGGGCTGGCCACGCGTGGCTTCATACTCTTTGAGTAGCTCGCTAAGCGATGCGAGTGCGCTCTTTATCTTGCCGTCTTGCACTCCAACTTCTTTGAGTAAAAGCGTCCATCCGCTCTCGTTCGTTAGCTCAATTTTAGTTGCTTGGATGAGAACAGCAGGTAAACTGCCGGCTGCGAACATGACGGCCAAAGGCTGTGTCTGCGGGAATGCGCGGTGGTGGGTATTCAATTCGTGGACGCAATTAAGCGAACGTGCCCACGGCTTTGTGACGACGACCAGCATGTGATTGCTGACGAGCGCAGCGTCGTCCGCGGCGCGCTCTGACTCTTCATCAGCGCCGTGCACTTCGTCGTACCAGACCTTGAGGCCTGCGCCGGTGAGGACTTTGTTTAGAAGCTTCGCCTCAGCCGACGCGGTCTCAGGGTGATAGCTGATAAATGCGTCGTATAGATACCCCAACGACCTGTTTCCTTAAAGGGCAGGTATAAGAACATATATTCTACCAAATTGCGAGGAAAACAAGGCAATCCCCTTAAAGATTCTAATAAGCGGCCGTTTACCCGTGCGGATGGGCGTCCGCATACACGTTTCGCAGCCGCGACATCACCACGCGCGTGTAGAATTCTACAGTCGCTATCCGAGAATGCCCCAGCAGCTCTTGCACAACCCTAATGTCCGCGCCCTGGTCAAGCAGGTGCGTCGCGAATGAATGGCGTAGCGTGTGCGGCGACACTCCCGACGTAATGCCAACGCCCGACGCATATGCCCGGAGCAGCCGGTAAGCCTGGACGCGCGAAAGCTCGCCTTTGCGGCTGAGGAACACCTTCTTGCTTAAGTTCGCGCACTTAAATCCCGGCCGCACTTCACCGATATATCTGCCCAACCATTCAACCGCGTAATCGCCAAGAGGGCATATGCGCACTTTCCCCCCCTTGCCCTTCACCCGCGCGAAGCCTGCATTCATATCAACGTCGGCGAGCGTCAGCCCGCAACACTCGCTGATGCGCATTCCCGACGCATATAGCGTTTCAAGCAGCGCGCGGTCGCGGATGCCAAGCGAAGTAGCGGTGTTAGGCGCTGCTAAGAGCTGCTCTACTTCGGCGATAGTCAGCGCCTTTGGCAGCGGCGTCGCCCTTGGCGCGCGAAGCCGAGTGGGAAACGGGTCTTTTTCAACGTAACTGCGCATTGTAAGAAAGCGAGTAAAGCGCCGAAGCGAAGCGATGCGCCGCCGCACGGTGCTAGATGCAAGGCCTTGCGACGTGTTGATGTAGCCGACGTAAGAAGTCGAGGATTTCAGGCGTGATCTCAGCGATGCCAGGTTTAGTCAGCCACGCCGCGAAATGCTGAAGGTCGGTGGAGTAGGCGAGGATAGTATTCGCCGACAAGCCCCGCTCAACACGGCAATACGCGATGAAGGAGTCCATGGCGCGGTCAATGTCCATCAGTTGTTCCGCAGCTTTCGAAGCTGCCGTACTCCGCCGGTGTCCTTACCGCGCTTTACTCCGGCATCCATCATCGTGCGCAGCATTAGTTCCTCATCCTTGCCCGGTTTCGTGGGAATGTCCAGCTTCACCAGCAAGTGAACATCGCCGTTGCCCCTTCCGCTTACGCGCGGCATGCCCTGGCTGCGCAGGGTGATTATCTCGCCGGGCTGCGTTCTTGCAGGAATTTTCACTCTGAGCTTGTCTCCCGACGGGTGCTCAATATGAAGCTCGGTGCCAAGCGCAATTTCAGGATAGCTAAGCGGTAATTCGGCGAACAAGTCGGGCCCTTCCGCGGTGAACACGGGATGAGGCTTCACGCGCACGCGCAACAATATGTCGCCGTTGCGCCCGCCCCCGGTTCCTGTATGCCCGCTGTTGCCGAGGCGCAGCACGGTACCGTCGGTAATTCCCGCTGGGATGGTCACATCTAGCTTCCTGTCGTGCGGCGTGTTGCCGGTGCCACGGCAGGCTTTGCACGGCAACTCAATGAGCTTGCCGGTGCCCCGGCAGTTCGGGCAGGGGATGCTCGTGCTGAAGATGCCGAGGATGGTTTGCCTGGACTGTGAAAGCATGCCGTTGCCGTTGCAGTGCTTGCAGGTCGTGGGATGCGTCCCAGCCTCTGCACGCGAACCGTTGCATTCGGGGCAAAGCTCAAGCCTGCGTATGTTCAGCGTGAGGTTCTTATCCTCAAGCACATCTTTCAAGTCAAAGGTGACTGTCTCAACAATATCATCGCCCTGCGAATATGCGGGGTCGCGCTGTTGGCGGCGCGTGCCTCCGAAGCCGCCGCCGAAGAAGAACTCAAAGATGTCCGCCACGTTGCCAAACCCGCCATTGCCGCCGGGACCACCGGTCGTGCCGAACTGGTCGTATTGCGCGCGCTTCGTAGGGTCGGAGAGTATCTCGTAAGCCATTGAGACCTGCTTGAACTTCTCCTCCATCTCCGAGCAGTTCCCGTGCAGGTCGGGGTGGCATTGGCGCGCCAGCTTGCGGTATGCGCGCTTCAGCTCATCAGCGGACGCGCTGGGCGGGACGCCGAGGATTGCGTAGAGGTCAGCTTCAGCTTTCATCGCTGTCCTTCCTCCACTGGTCAATCACGCGGCTGATGGCGCGCGCCACATTGAGCACCAACGGCAGCGTCTTGCTGTAATAAAGCCTCGTGGGGCCCACCACGCCGACACGGCCTTCCGAGCTTCCGCCGATGCGGTAATTGGAAAAGAGGATGCTCACTTCGTTTAGCTCGTCCTTGCCGAATTCATCGCCGATAATCGCGCCGAGGTCAACGCCCTTTAGCTCCTCAAGCTTCTTTAGGAACGACTCCTCATCCATGACGCTGTCCAGCATCGTGCGGAAATGCTCCAGCTTGTAGAACTCGGGCTGCGTGAGCAGGCGATATGCATCGCTAAAGACGATGCGGCTGGAGATGGGCTTGATGTCGCTCAGGAAGCGCTCCAGCTTCGTTTGGATGGACACCGGCAGCGCAGCAAAATCCTCCAGCGCTTCGCGTATCTCTTCCTGGCGCACTGTGGCGAGATTGCGCCCGCGCAGCAAGTTTGTCAGCCTCTCGTTCAAGTGACCAAGCATCAACTTGCGCGCAGGGACGTCGGTTCTGATGGAATCGCTTTGCATCACGCCGAGGTCGGTCACCAGCACGATCATTATCTGGTTAGCGTCGGTTTCAATGAGATTGATGCTGCGCACAACGTAAGGTGCGCTCGGCGGCATGGTGACGAATGCCATGTATCCCGATGCGGAAACAAGCTGGTCAAGCGACTTGGAGACAAGCTTGCTGATTTCGCTGCTAAGCAGATTGAAGGTCTTCGCCAGCGCGCGCACTTCGGCGGTGTCAACGGTGATGTTGGACAGAAGCGAGTCCACGTAGAGGCGGTAGGCTGCCGAAGTCGGCACGCATCCCGCCGCAGTGTGCGGGCGCTTGAGGAAGCCCAGTTCCTCTAGCTCCTTTAGCTCGTTGCGAATGGTAGCGCTGCTAACGTTCTGGAAGCGCGCGAGCGACGAAGAGCTTACCGGCGCGGCTGTCCGGATGAACTCCTCTGTAAGCGACAGCAGCAAGTGCTGCTTACGCGAACTTATAGGTATCTGTAACACCATAGTTATTGGTTACATTCATTTTACCGCAGAACTAGGTGTTTTTGGAAAGCGGCTGTGCGCGCAAGTAATGTGCGGCACAGAATGTGCCGCAGACAGCTGTCGCTGCTATCCGCTTCAGACAGGGGCGCCTTATTCAGGTTGGGCGCTGATCAGCTTTCCCCAATCCTTACCTACAACTTCCAGGTACCCAAGGACGACGATGGTTCCGTTCCCGGCATTTCTGCCAAAGAGAGGATAGACGCCGTTAGGGACAGTCTTTGTATAGAGGAAGTCGTGGATGCGGTAGGAATCACCGTGCTTCTTCACAGGAAGTAGCTGGTATTCAATCTCAAGGTTGCCGTTCTCGTTCATCAAGGACGACTCCGGCACTGCCGCAAACATCTTGTTCATCTTCCAAGTTCCCATGTCGGCGAAGTCGGCCACGATGCTTTTGTATGCGCCGAGTTTCGTACCGTCAATGGCGACATACTTGAGCGATCCATCCTGAGTTACGCTGGTAATTGTGCCGTGGTAGAAATTCGGCTGCAAGCAGAAGTAACCGGATGTGCCCTTCGTCAAGCCCGCCGCCTGCGCTTCATGGAACATGAAGTAGTAGCCGTCGCCCTGGTTCACCAAGATTCCGGGGATTGGCGCGGCGCCGTCGGGGATGAAGAACCCACAGAATTGCGGCTTGTCATAGACATTGCTGAGAGTGCCCTCGACTATCTTCTGTGCGGAAGCTGTGAAGGAAAGCAAAAGCACGATCCCAACTAGCAAAGCTGTAAAAAGAGTTTTCATGGATATATTCTAGCACAGTCGTCGATTTCGGACGGCCGATTCCGCCGGCACGTCAATGGGCAGGTTCGTGGCATTCTCCTCATCATGCCCGCCTGAAGTATTGACAGCAGGCATCTGGATGCTATACTTAGCAATCGCTAGTCGCGACTGCTAACAATTGAAGCTATTCATTGATAGCAGCCGGGTGGCATCAGGAATAATGCTTTGTAAGGAGGAAGCTCTTATGACTAAGAAATTCAGCTTCACGCCTGCTCCGGGACGGCTGGTAGTTAAGCCGGCCGAGGAGTTTGAGAAGACGACCGTCGGCGGGATCGTTATCCCCGACAGCGCGAAAGAGCGCCCTGTTATCGGCGAAATCATCGCCGTTGGCATAGGACGCATGCTGGAGAACGGCCAGCGCGCAGAGGTCTTGGTGAAGCCGGGAATGAAGGTGCTTTACGGCAAGTATTCCGGCACTGAGTTCAAGTTCGCCGGACACGAGTACCTGATTCTCCGCGACGACGACATCATGGCATGGCAGGACTAGCCAGCCCCGGTAACTAATTGGAGGTGCTAAATGGCAGCTAAACAGATTTCATTCAGCGACGAAGCCCGCAGGAAGCTTGAGAAGGGCGTCAACATCGTCGCCGATACCGTCAAGGTAACCCTCGGCCCCCGTGGCCGCAACGTCGTACTGGAAAAGAAGTGGGGCAGCCCCACCATCACCAACGACGGCGTGACCATCGCCAAGGAGATCGAGCTGGAAGACCCGTGGAGAACATGGGCGCGCAGCTCGTCAAGGAAGTCGCCAGCAAGACCAACGACATCGCGGGCGACGGCACGACCACCGCGACCATCCTCGCCCAGGCGATCGATCCAGCGAAGGCCTGCGCAACGTCACCGCCGGCGCGAACCCGATGGCGCTCAAGCGCGGCATCATGAAGGCCGCCGAGCTGGTCGTGGAGCAGCCTGCAGAAGAACGCGATCAGCATCAAGACCGACAAGAAGTCCATCGCCAACGTCGCCGCGATCTCCGGCAACAACGACCCCGAGATCGGCGAGCATAATCGCCGAGGCGATGGACGCGGTCGGCAAGGACGGCGTCATCACCGTTGAAGAAAGCAAGACCGCCGAAACCAAGATTGAGCTGGTCGAAGGCATGCAGTTCGACCGCGGCTACCTCAGCCCCTACTTCGTCACCGACCGCGAGAACATGGAGTTCAGCCTGGACGACCCCTACATCCTGCTGTGGGAAAAGAAGATTGCCGCAGTCGCCGACCTGCTCCCGCTGCTGGAGAAGGTCGCGAAGAGCGGCAGCCCGCTGGCGATCATCTGCGAAGACGTGGAAGGCGAGGCGCTGGCGACCCTCGTGGTCAACCAGCTGCGCGGCACCTGAACGTCGTCGCCGTCAAGAGCCCCGGCTACGGCGACCGCCGCAAGGCGATGATGGAAGACATCGCCGTCGCTCACCGGCGGCAAGTTCTTCACCGAAGACCTCGGCGTCAAGCTTGAGAGCATCGACCTGCGCGAGCTGCGGCCGCTGCAAGACGTTCAAGGTTGACAAGGACAACACCACCATCATCGAGGGCAAGGGCACGAAGGACGCCATCCAGGGCCGCATCGAGCAGATCCGCAACGAGATCGAGAAGGCGACCAGCGACTGGGACAAGGAAAAGCTGCAGGAGCGCCTGGCCAAGCTGCACGGCGGCGTGGCCGTGCTCAAGGTCGGCGCGGCCACCGAGACCGAGCTCAAGGAAAAGAAGCACCGCTATGAGGACGCGCTCTCCGCGACCCGCGCGGCCGTGGAAGAAGGCATCGTGCCCGGCGGCGGCGTGGCCCTGCTGCGCGCCGCGCGTGCTGACTGCGACTTCAAGGTGTTCAAGGACGACCCCGAGGCAGAAGTCGGCGTCACGCATCCTGCTCAAGCGCGCTGCTAGGAGCCGGCCAAGCATGATCGCCAACAACGCCGGCGAGGAAGGCAGCGTCGTCGTGCGCGACATCCTGTGAGAAGAAGGACTTCAACTACGGCTACAACGCCGCGCTAACACAAGTATCGAGGACCTGGTCAAGGCCGGCATCATCGACCCGGTCAAGGTGACGCGCTCCGCGGTGCAGAACGCGGCTTCCATCGCCAGCATGCTGCTGACGACCGAGGCGCATCATCGCCGACATGCCGGAGAAGGATAAGCCCGCGCCCCCGATGCCCGGCGGCGGCGGAATGGGAATGGACTACTAGGCCAAACCCACTGACTGCGAAAGCCAAGAGGGGGCGCTACGGCGTCCCCTCTTGCATATGTGGTGTGAATAGCTAGACTCCTTAGGACTTAATGACCCTTCTTCAAACGATGCAGCCATAAGCGAACCGGGATACTGGCCGTGGGTGCCGGTGACGTTCGTCGCGCTGCGCCACCGCAACTACCGCCTTTATTGGATAGGGCAGATTGTCAGCCTCGTTGGCACGTGGATGCAGCGCACCGCGCAGGGCTGGCTGGTCACCGACTTGGTCCTGCGTTTCGCGCGCGGCTCGCAGATTGAGCCGATGACGGACTGGTGGGTCGCGGTCGTGAGCGCTGCGGCGATGCTGCCGGTGCTGTTCGTCTCGCCGTTCGCAGGTGTATTCGCCGACTTCTACGACAAACGGCGCATTATCATCTGGACGCAGTCGCTCATGGCGGTGCAGGCGGTCGTGCTTGCCTGGCTCGCCTACACTGACGTAATAAGCCTCTCCTGGCTGATCATTCTCGCCCTCGCGCTGGGCGTCATTTCCGCAATAGATGTCCCTGCACGGCAGGGAATGGCGATTGAGCTGGTCGGGCGCAAGCACCTGCCAAACGCCATCGCCATCAATTCCGGCGTGTTCAACTCCGCGCGCGTCATAGGCCCCGCCATCACCGGCGTGATGCTTGCGATGCACTTCACCGTCGCGCACGCGTTTATCCTCAATGCGGTTTCGTTCATCGCGGTTATCGCAGCGCTGGTGATGATGCGCGGGAACTTCGCATCGCGCGCGGAAGGTAGCCTCCTCCGTGGGGCTTACTTGCGGCGCACCGCCGACGGCTTTAGATACCTTGTGAACGCCAGCGGGGTGAGGCGCATATCCATCATGATAGGCGTGATAGCTCTGCTGGTGAACCCATTCGTGGCGCTACTGCCGTCCATCGCGCGCTACCAGCTAAGCTCCGGCCCGGCACAGTTCGGCTTTCTCGTCACGAGCTTTGGCGCGGGCGCTGTCGTAGGTTCGTTTTCGCTGGCGCTCCTAAGCGGGCGCAGGCTGCACCATTACACGCTGCGCATCGGCTATGTGCTGCTCATCGGCGCAGTCATCGTGCTAACGCAGCTACATTCCATCTGGTTTGCCTACGCTACGCTGGCGGTGGCGGGGCTAGGCTTCAACTGGGTATTCGCTGACAGCAACACGATAATCCAGCTTCACGTCCCCGACGAGATGCGCGGGCGGGTGATGGGCGTTTATTCAATGCTCAACATGGGGATGTATCCGATAGGAACGCTTATCATCGGCTGGGCGGCGAAGCAGTTCGGCGCTTCCAACGCCCTGCTCGCAGGCTCGCTCATCGCCGCCGCCATCTGCGCCGCCCTCTTCATCGGCCGCCCTCTGCACCACCCGGAGAACTCCGGCCAGAAACCAACCTAAATATACCCGCGCAAGGCTGCGCCGATTAGGTAGAGTAAACCTCCGACCATAGCTATGAATTCAGTTATGCCTATGTACTGTATGCGTACTTCCAGGCGCGCGAATTGCTCGAAATCATTCCAGCTGTATCTTGCCCATCTAATTTTGCGTCCTTGCTTTCCATGCGTCCATGAATATCTTAGTGCGAGGGCGAAGACAAGAATTATGATGCCAGCCAACACATAGTGACCTACTGAAGATTTGCCCATGCCTGCTATAACCGGTTTCTGCTCTGGCTTGAGGATGATGACGAACAAGAAAAGCGCACTATTCAGTAGCGCTATGAGCGTGCTCCAAGACGCCTGCAAAAGGAAAACCACTGCTGGTGATTGGCGAGAGAAGATTCGCGCGAAGCGCATGGAGAACGATGCATCCTCTATATAAAATGAATAACCGTTCACAAAGCGCGATTGCTTGTCGTCAAGCGGCGGCGCTTCCTCCGTGCGCCTGGGCGGGAAGCCGGGCGGCACGGGCATCATCCTCAGCGGGTCGGTATCCGGCGTCACCGGCGCATCAGGCATGTATGGCATCAGACGCTACCTCGCGCAATCATGTATGCTGCCATCATCACGGTTGCGGCCCGGTTCGGTAGGCTGCGTTGATTTCCTGCACCCTTTCAAAGGAATTGACAGGTTGCGTGGTGTCAATGCTGAGCGGGGCGCCTGCGAGCGCAGGATTAGCATTGCCCATAACCACAATCAGCGTATAGCCATTAACTTCCTTTGGGTCGTCGTATTGAGGCAGATACAGCACGTCGCCGGGGCAGTATTCGCCGAGCATGAGCGGGCGCATCGGGCGCGGCGACTTCAGCGTCGGCCAGCGCTTGAGGACGCCAGCGAAGTAATTGCGCGGCATCTCTGGAAGATACCCCGTCCCGATGATTTGATTAAGGTTCAGCGGGTAAGTCCCATTGGCCATGTCGGTTGAATACCGCTCCACGGCAAGCTGGATTGCGTGCGCGTTTTGCTTTGAGTTATCGGTTGCGTAAGCAAGCCGGTGGTTTTTCACGCAGGTGTTCAAGATCAAGACGAATAGCAGGAAGACAATGGCGGCAGCTATCACTTTCGGTCTCCGCGCGCGGTCATGCGCTAACGCCTGAACCTGCCCAAGGCGCGGGAGGACGATGCGCGGCATGCCCCGCGCGCGCATCCTGGGAAGCGTGATAGGCCCAAGCGTGATGCGCGGAAGGACAATTACTCCTTTTTCTCGTCCGACCAAACGATTATCCCCTTGCGGCGCAGCCAGCGCCAAACCCCGATGAGCACGAGAATGATGACGACCAGCGCAGGCAGCCAGAACAGCGCGCTGACGGCGAAAGTAATGACGCCCGCGATGAACGAGCGCACCGTATATTTGAGGTTTACCCACGCCTGCTGGAAGATTTCGCCGAAGCCCCATGCGAACTGGATGGTTGAAGGCGGAGGCGGCGCTTCGGTCTGCAGTGTAATCTCAACCGTCGCGCGGCTGCTGCGGTCTTTCAGGTAACGCATGCGGCCTGTGACTCGGTCTATTTCTATTTGATTGCTCTTGAGTTCGCGTGCGACTTCCAGCAAGTCGCTTAGCTTCCCGGTTTTGGAGAGCAAGTCTTTGAGCCTCGCCTCGGCGACTTTTAGCCCCGAAAGCTGCGCCTGTTGGTCAACGAATTCCTCTGTGACTTCGTCGCCGGTAAGGTCGGACGACAGGACTTCGCCGACCTTCTTCACTTCGGCGATGAAATTCATCACCTTTCCTGCGTCAACGCGCGCAGTAATCGTGGCGATTTGCATCGTCCCCTGAGTGCTTTCGGACATCTTGGAGAGGTAACCATCATATTTATCAAGTATGTTGAGAACGGTGTCTGATGCGTCCTTGAGCTTCGCAACTTTTATCGCCAGCGTGCCGTTATAGACAATCATCGGCTTCACGCCGGACGAAGTTGTCTCCTGCGCGAACGCAGTCTGCGTGAAGAGGCTGGATGCTGATGGTCCTTCCCATCCTGGGTTTGCGTATAGCTCTCCCGCTTGTGCTATCACTTTGCCAATGTCGCTTGAAGGCACGCTTGCCGAACGGTCGTAGCTAGACTTATCCGGCGATGCGGACTTCTTGTCCATGCCCGGCTGTAGCGTGATAGACCCGGCGCTTTCGTAACCATGCCTGCTGCAGGCGCAGTTCGCAGCTATGATGAACAAAAGCGCGAGGAGTGTGAGGATGAGGCTTGCGATGCGCGGCGTGCGCACACGCGCAAGTCGCCTGACGTCATTGGAATTCGTTCCGCCCATTTTGTCTCCAGTCGTATTCACGTGTCCTCCCAGGCCGGTTACCTGCCACTCAAAGTATAACACCGCTTTCGCCGGCTTGACTGCATTCAGATGTCCCTTTTGACTCCCATCGGCGGCTATTTGTTCGCGGCCGGTGCCATCCATCCGCCGAATGCGCCCAGGTCCGAAGGCTTCCCATCAGGATTTACGTATCCTTCAAAGCCTACGCCGATGCACGGTGAGCCTTCCTGCAACCTGTAACCGCCGCCAATTTGCTCAAACAGGTCGTCAGGCACGACCGCAAAGGTTGTTGTCGCAGGCGTCGCGCCTTCGGGCAAGTTGAGCTTGCCGGTGACGAACATTGGGTCAGCGCTGATGTTGCCGAAGGTGCCGGTGGGGTCTTCCATGCCGAGGTAGTTGGCTTCGGTGCTGCCCCAGATGCAGTTGTTCAGCACGCGGTAGTTCGCGGGCGCGCAGTTCATCCACAGCCCCACTCGCGGCGCAACCCACTGCTCAACCGTGCCGCTGTTGTAGCTGATGTTGTTGATCATCTTCAGCTGCGCCGACGACTCCCATCCCGCGAAGCCGACGTTGCCCATGCGCACGACCGTGTTGTTGATGTCGTCCATGCGCGACTCCCCGGTGGCGATGATGCCCCATCCGGCAAGGTCGGTAACGATGCAGTTGCGCACCGAGACCATGCTTTCGCCGAAGCTCCCGATGCCCTTCCAGTATGCGGAGATGATGTTGCGGTAGACGTCGGCGGTGCCGTCCCAGGTCACGCCAATGCCAGCACCGCGCCCGCCGTAAATGAAGTTATCGTGGATGACAGCGTGCGCGCCACGGTAAAGCGCGATGCCGTCCCAGGTGTTATTGATGATGGCGTTGTGGTGGATGTGCGCATCGCCGCCGTCGCGCACGAACACTCCGCCAATGCCGACAATCTTGTCCTCGTAGTAGTGCGTGTTATCGCGCAGCTGGCAGTGGTCAATCTCGGCGCTGCTTCGCCGGATGACGACCGCAGCATCGCAGGCGTCGCCCGTGTCGTCGCGTTGGCCGCCTGTGACGGTGACGCCGGTGAGCCTGAAACGCGCGCTGTCCACGATAAACACGCCGTATCCAGCGTTCGTGACCAGCACCGTCTCGCCGGGGCTCATGCCGATTATCTCCAGCGATTTTCCCGAAACCACGAAGCCAGCCATGAAATTCACTTCCGTAGCAGGCTTCTGCGTGTTCCCGCCGATGGCCTCGGTCATTGCGCGCGGCACTGCTTCGTATCTGCCGGGCATGACGACGATGGTGGAGCCGCCGGGCGCAGCGTCAATGGCGGCCTGCAAGTCGCGGTATGGGTCGTCTGCCGTGCCCACGCCGGTCACGCCGTCGCCGAGGTCGTCAACGAAGACGTGCGCGGCGAAGGCGTTGGCGGGCAGCGCCAGCATGAAGGCAAGCAACAACAAGTATGCAATCGTTGAGCGCATCTCAACCCCCGATGGAGAATGCCCTGATTATAACAGGCGGAGCCGCTTTGGGGGGCAGGGGAGGCGGCTCCGGTGGGGGATGTGCGCCAAGCGGCGCTAAACTTGAAGGGGCAGGTGTAATGGGATTTTGCCGAAGCCGGTCAGTGGCCACGCCTCCGTGCGCGATGGGAAGTATGCAGGTGAATAGGGATGAAATCGTGTTTGAGCAAGAGGTTAGGCACCATATCGTGCAGCAGCTTCTCCGCATAAAGGAACGCGCTGTGAAGCGGTGCAGCTATATGGTCAAGCAGCTTTAGCGCTGCTGATGGCTGGTTCAGTATTGAATGGGCGATGACGCCCGCAATGGCGATGGCAGCCGCGATGAGCGTCGCAGGCGCATACGAGCCGGTCGCGTCATACAAGCGCCCGCCGATGTATGGGCCGGTGATGCCGGAGAGGCCGTATGCGAGCAGGATGATGGGATAAAGCTTCGGCACTGCGTCTGCTCCGAACGCCTGCGCAAGCCGCGCCGCGAAGATGACGAAGCATGCGCCGAAGCTTAAGCCCGCAACAACCGCGGCGATGATGAATGCAGGCGCGAACGTGCGGCTAAGCTGCAATGCGACAACCGAGATGCCGGTGATAAGCAGCGCAAGCGGGATGATGCTGCGCCCGAAGCGGTCGTATGCCAAGCCCCACAGCACGCGCCCTGATGCGTTGCCAAGGGCGAATGCGCTGACTGCCAGCGCTGCCAGTGGCGCGGCGATGCCGCCTGCAAGCCCCATCGGCTTGAGGTTGCCGATAACGAGCAACCCCGCGAATGTTCCGGCGAACATTGCGGCGATGAGGCCAATGTATTCCGGCTGGCGCAATGCGCTGCGGAGATGGTAGTCGTTGGGCTTCGCGCCTTTGAGCGATGTATGCCCGAGGAACAGCGATGAGATGATGATTACCGCGCCGTACACAATGCCGACGGTGAGGAACACCGAAAGCACGTCTGCGTTGTGCGTGTCCATTGCGTAACTTGCTGCGTTCGCGAGGAGTATTGACCCTGCGCCGAAGCCTGCGACAGCAAGGCCAGTGACCAGCCCGCGATGCTCAGGGAAAAGCTTGATGCATACCGCGAGCGGGCAGACGTAGCAAAAGCCAAGCCCGGTGCCGAGGATTACGCCAAGGCTTACCCAAAGCATGGCGAAGCTGCCGTGCGATAGCGCTGCGAGAATGTAACCGGCGGCTAGCAATACCCCGCCGCCCGACGCCACTATGCGTGTGCCGAAGCGCGGAAGCAACCTGCCGGCGAAGACCATCGCGAGCGTGTTCACAGCGATGGCGGTGCCGAAGATGACCTGCGTTTGCGTCATCGTTAGCCCGTAAACACCATGCAGCGGCACGGCGAAGACGCTCCATGCGTAGATGCCGCCGAGGCATAGCTCAATGGCGATGGACGCAAGCAAGATGGTCAGGCGGTTCATGCCGCGATCGTGTTTAGTGTGGGAGGGGAGGGGGCGTGTTGTACGTTCTTTTTTCAGCCGGATTGGATGAAGCTCATCGCTTCCGCCAGCCGGCAATTCCGTTTCTATTTCGCTTTCCATAGCGCGTTGAGTATATCATATAGTGAAACATATCACAACTACTATGGGAAGCAATTATTCAGGTTTTACCAGTCTTAAACACTTCGTCTCAATCTGATAATGGACGTTGCAATAGTCAGTGTATCAGCTGAAGCGGTGAAGGATAAGGTGGCAGAGTGGCGGTGAATAGCGTTTGGCAGGCCATTCTTGGCTTGTCTGCCTACATACATGTGAAGCGTGGCACAGCTTCGCCCGTGCTCAAAACTCGGTTCCGCCCATGCAGCTAAGCATCTTGCGAGTGAGCTGCTTGCTCTCCACGACCGCAGGCTGGTCAAATGCGTTGATATTGAACATCACGCCAAGCAGCCCGACGACGACTTCGTAGAAGTAGATGAGTTGGCCGATGGCGTAAGGGTCAATCCTGTGCATGTTCGCGGTGAAGAACGGCCGCCCTTGGTTCTTCAGCGATCCCTGCGTGCCGTAAAGCTCCGCGCGCACGATGTCGTGGATGCACTTGCCCTTGAGGTAGCTAAACTCCTCCAACCCGGGCGGCATCTTCCCGAAGCGCATCGCAACTTTCTCTGGTTCGTCTAGCTCTACGAGGTTGATTACCTTGTCATTCGGCCCTTCCAACAACAACTGGAGGATGCTGTGTTGGTCGCTGGGGCCAAGAGCGCAGAACGGCGTGAAGCCGGTGGCGCGCGTCCTGCCGTTCAGGAGCTTGCGCTTGCCAAGCGACTCAGCAAACAACTGCACCCACCATCTGCCAAACTCATATAGCCGCTCGTCGTAAGGCATGAAAACCATCTGGCTAATGCCTTTCGCCGTATACATCTCATGCAAGTATGCAGCAAGCCGCACAGCAGGATTAGCCGCCGCTTTGCGCGTGTATTCCTCGTGCGCGTCAACCGCGCCGACCCACATCTGCATCACGTCAACGCCAGTGAAAGCCAGCGGGAAAAAGCTGACTGCGCTTAATACCGTGAACCTTCCGCCGATGTCATCGGCAACCGGCAGCACGGGCGACTTGGTTTTCTGCGCAAACACTCCCAGCGGGCTGTTCACATCGCCAGTGGTCACGACGCACTTTGTGTTCGCGCCCAGCTTGCCAAGCAAGACCGTGAGGTTCGCCACCATCTCCAGCGTGTTGCCCGACTTGCTCACGGGGTTCAGCGCGACCTTGCGCCCGGCGCATTCTTCTGCGACGCGCCTCGTCCTGTCCTCGTCAAGGTTATCCAGCACGATGAGCCTGCTGCCGTCAACGCTCATGAACTCGCCGGGGCCGACGCACTTCGCGAACATCGCCGCAACCGCGCGTGTTCCCAGACCGCTGCCGCCCATGCCGATTGTGATGAGCGTGTCCGCAGTCGCCCGTGTAGTCAATGGCGTCGTTCACCGCGTCAACATCGCTGTTGCGCGCATACAGGTCAAGCCAGCCAAGCGGCCACCCGTGAGGATTTGCCTGCAGCATCTTGAGCGCCTTAAGCGCTTCATTCGACTTTGCCTTCAGCCGCTCGGGGCTGATGCCCTTCGCGCCTACAGCGCGCTCGGTCATGTTTGCGAAATCAAGTAGCAGTTCCATCTCGTCCTCCTAGAAAACCTGCGGCCGCTTCCTCCAGTAAGGCTCATACCAACTGACATCTTCTCCACGCGCGGCGCAGGTCGCCAGCCGGTCAAATAGGTGGAGGTGCTCGCGCAGCCTGCGCGCCGCATACTCCCCATACACGCCGGTCGTTATCATAAACGGGAAGTCCGACGACAGAGCGAGGAATAGCTCTGTTCTCAGCCATCGCCACAGCTGCTCATCAAGCCCCCAATGGTCGCGTAGCATCCGCTCGTAACGCTGCGCCGCAGCGAGCTGGTGGGGATATGCCCACTCCGTGAACTGGTTTATCCACACCTGCGAAAAGCCCTTGTCGCCCCAACTGCTCATGTTCGGCGTAGCAGCTTGGTGAATTGGAACTCGGCTAGATAGCCGGATGGCGTATCAGACTGGGCGAAATCGCTTTCGGTGAGCAGCGCCAGTACTTCCTCAAGAAACGAGATGCCTTCAAACCACCAATGGCCAAACAGCTCCGCATCAAACGGGCTGAAGAAGACGGGTGCAACTCCCATCGCAGGAGATGCGCGCTTCGCTTCCTGCTCCAGCATGTCAACGAAATGCCTCGCATGAATGCGCACCTGTGCCGTTGCCATCTCAGGATCGTAGAGCGCGCGTTGGTCAAGCGGGTGATTGCGGTCGGTAATAGCGTAATACTTAAGGCCGGTTGATATGCGCGCACCGTCAGGCGGCAGCATGCGCATTATGTAGTCGCATTCAGCGTCCCAGCCGACATCGCGGTAAAACTCACGATATGCAGGATCGCCGGGGTAACCACTGTCGGCACTCCATACCGCACGGCTCGTCGCCGGGTAGCGCCCGAATGCAGCGGCGCCGCATTCAGTGAACACTGGCGCGAGGCCTGCGTATATCGGGCGCGGCGTAGCGTGAAGCAGCCCGTGCGTTTCCACTTGGAAATAGCGCATCCCGCACTTCGCAAGGATGCAATCAAGCCCAGGGTAATACCCGCTCTCGGGGAGCCAAAGTCCTGCAGGCCGCTTGCCTGTGCGGCTCTCCATTACATCCAGCCCTTTGCAGACAAGCTGCGATGTGAGCAGCGGGAACGACTGGAAGTTGGGGAGGAATGGGTGCGTCGCCGCCGCAGTTAGCAGCTCAATGCAGCCCTGGTCTTCCAGTTCCTTGAAGCCTACAAGGACATTCCCGCCGCAGCTTTCAAACGCATCCCTGCGCTCCTGGAACAGCCAGCGGTACATCTGCGTGATTTTGGCGCGCGCTGGTTCGCAGTCCCAATGCCTGCATTCATCTTCCGCAAGCCCCGCAGATTGTCCATGAATGAGCGGAAGCGCGTAAGCAGCTCGCCGTGCTCCATCATTGCGATGAGGGTGGGGGAGAACGACACGGCGATATTGGCTTTGATGCCCTTGTCGCGAAGCCTGCGCAGCATCACGAGCAGCGGCAAATATGTTTCGTTCATCGCCTCAAAGAACCAGTATTCTTCAAGGAAGCGCTCGTATGCGGGCTCGTAAACCCACGGCAAGTGCGCGTGCAGCAGTAGTATCAGGCGTCCTTTGTTCACATCGCGCCTGTGCGGAAATCAGCTTACGGTAAAGAGCTTCATACCGTAGGCCGATGCTCTCCACGAGAAATCAAGCGACATCACGTATCTTAGCAGCCGGTCCCATTCGCTTGCGTCGTCGTAAACTTCCAGCGCGTGGTTCAGCGCCGCAATTAGCCCGTCGGCGGTGTAATACTCCATGGCGAAGCCGCGCGCGATTCCTTTGCGCACGTTATCGTCTGTGTAGGGAATAACGGTGTCTCGCAGGCCGCCGACGGGGTTTACGATAGGTATCGTCCCGTAGCGCATTGAGTAAAGCTGGTTAAGGCCGCAGGGCTCATAGCGGCTGGGCATGAGGAACATGTCCGCCCCTGCTTCTATGCGGTGCGCAAGCCCGTTGTCAAACTTTAGGATGACTTTCAGCTTGTCGGGATATGCTTCGGTAAGTTTCAAGAGCGCATCGTGTATCGCAGGCTCGCCTGTCCCTAGGATGACGAGCGAGAGGTCTTTCTTGAACAGCTCCTCCGCCGCCTTCACCACTAGGTCAAGCCCCTTTTGCGTCGCCAACCGCGTAATCATGCCAATCAGCGGGCGCGTAAGCTCGGCCGGAAGCCCGACCTCGTCAAGTAACGCCTCTTTGCAGGCTTTCTTCCCGGCGAGGGAGTTGACGCTGAATTGCATTGGAAGATGTTCATCAGTGCTTGGATCCCAGTCACCCTCGTCAATGCCGTTGATGATGCCCGAAAGCTTCGCTTGGTTTGCGCGCAGCATCCCTTCAAGGCCCGCGCCGAACTCTTCGGTGAGGATTTCCCTGGCGTAAGCCGGGCTCACCGTGGTTATCGCGTCGGCGTATGCGATGCCGCCCTTGAGAAAGTTAATCCTGCCGTAATACTCAAGGCCGTCAATGCTATAAGCGATCCGGGGGAGATTAAGGTATTGAAACTCCGACGGCAGGAACAAGCCCTGGTAGCCAAGGTTGTGAATTGTAAGCACTTGAGGGATCTTGCCGATGGCGAAGTCGCCGTATCGCATCTTGGCCAAAACCGGAACTAGCGCAGCCTGCCAGTCGTGGCTGTGCAGGATATGGAATTCCAGTTTCAGCAGCAATATCGCCTCAAGCGATGCCTGAACGAATGCCGAGTACCGAATTAGGTTATCAGGGAAGTCAACTCCATTCTCCTGGTAAAGCCCGCTGCGGTCGTAGAGTTCGGGACACTTGATGAGCATCACTTCGAAGCCGCTCATCTTCACCCGGTGGACGACCGATTGTTATGCGCTGGCTGCCAACCCAAAGCGGGAATGCATCAATGACAGGCTCGGCCTTAAGGTGCAGCCTGTCCAGGCTGCGCGCAACCTCGGCGTAGAATGGCAAGAATACCGTGACCGAGTTGCCTTCCGCCGCTAGCGCTTCCGGGAGCGCCCGCGACGTCCGCCAGCCCGCCGGTCTTGCAAAGCGGCGCAAGTTCTGAAACGAAGAATGCTATCTTTAGTTTTGGCATTGAATTCCTCATTGTTATATCCCGTCCGGTGTCTTGGGAAGGCTGCGTTTCTCAATCATCGCCTTGAATTTGTCCATCTCGCCGTCTGTCAGGTGAACGACAGAGCCGCGAGCAGGCACAAATGTGTTTTTCTCAACGACGACTATCCCACGGTCTGAAACCGTGAACCGCGCGCGGTCTTCTTCGGCTTCAACGCCGATGGTCGCGCCTTCTTCGACCATCACGTTCTTATCCAATATTGCGTTCTTTATAATCGCGCCGCGCCCGATGTCGCAGCCGCTGAAGATGATGGAGTCCTTGACCAGGCCGTAACTATGGATGAAAGTGTTGCCGAACAGCACCGAATCAACGACGGATGCGCCTGAGACGATTACACCGTCGCTTACCAAGCTGTCCACCGCTTTGCCAAACCTGCCGGTTTCCTCGGCAAACACGAATTTGGCGGGCGAGTAGTTGGGATGCGCCGTGCGCAACGGCCAGCCCCGGTTGTATAAGTTAAACATGGGGCGCACTTTCTTTAGCTCCATGTTAGCATCATAGTAATCGTCAATCGTTCCAACATCGCGCCAATACGAAGCTGATACTTCATCTTCGTTTTCTATGTGGTTTTGGGAATAGTCGTAAAGGTAAACACGCTTCCCCTTATCAACGAGCATCGGGATGATGTTTGCGCCGAAGTCGTGCTTTGAAACAGAATTCGCCGCATCTTCCTTCAGAGCGTCAACAAGTACGCCCGACTTGAAGAAGTAATTACCCATGGAAACCAGCGCATAGTCAGGCTTGCCCGGGATTAGCGCTGGGTCGGCAGGCTTCTCCTGGAAGCCGATGATGCGGCTGTCCTCGTCAACTTGGATGATACCGAAACGGTTCGCTGCCTGCTCGCGCGGGTAGGGGATAGCGCAAACCGTTGCGTCCGCGTCTTTATTCCTGTGCATGTCCTGCATCAGGTGGATATCCATCTTGAAGATGTGGTCGCCGCCGAACACCGCCACATCTCGTGGCCGCGCATAGTCAATGAGGTTTAGGTTTTGGTACACCGAAATCCGCCGTGCCCATATAGAAGTGTTCGCTTACGCGCATCTGCGGCGGAACTGCGTCAACGTAATGGTCGGTTGAGCTGCCGAAGCTCCATCCCCGCGAGAGGTGTATCATCAGCGAGTTCGCCTTGTATTGCGTGAGCACCTTTATGCGGAAGAAGCCCGAATTGACGAAGTTGCTCAGCACGAAGTCAATGATGCGGTATTTCGCGCCGAAGGGCACCGCGGGCTTCGCGCGCTCGTTAGTGAGCGGCGACAGGCGTTCGCCCTTACCCCCGGCCATGATCATTACGAGTGTCTCTATCATTTTGCGCCACTG
This sequence comes from uncultured bacterium, assembly GCA_963749125.1. Taxonomy (GTDB): domain Bacteria; phylum 4484-113; class 4484-113; order 4484-113; family 4484-113; genus JBBIJQ01. Next base: position 2,173 of record CAVVLL010000008.1, on the reverse strand, counting down.
GCCTTGATGTTGTCAGCGCTGCTGGGCATCCTCGTTTCAATGCCGCCGGTGCGAAACTCGCCGCCAAGCGGCTCGCGGATGACTTCTTCCGCCTCGCCCTCAGGCAGTTCGCGCAGCACCATTGCTTCGTTGGCCTGCGTTACTTCCAGCAGTTTCACCGTCAAATCCTCGCTTGCACGGTCACGGGGAAAAGTAATCGTGCGCTCAGGCGCGATGCTCTCAAAGTGCTCGCCGATAAGGAAGCCAAGCTTGAATGACACTGCTTGCCCCGGCTCGCGCACGTTCATGAAGTAGCTGCCGCGCTCGCCGTATAGCTCCTGCATTATCCGCTTGCCCGATGCGGCTTCAGCCTGCAAGATAAGCTTGCGCGAGTGCCACCTTTCCTCGCCGAAGACTTCATAGAGGTGGCCGAGTAGTTCCGGCGAAAGCTCCCAGAATATGTATGCCCCATAAGGGTCAAACACAAGAACGTGGAACATGTCTATCCCGTAGCTTTCGGGCAGCGGGAAATCGCATGGTGGGGGCGGCGGCATCTGCGCAGCAGTGAGCTGCGGAAGCGCGTATAGTTCAGGAGCGTTTTCGGTATCCGGTGACGGCACAGTCGCGGCTTCCAGTTTTGCATTTTTTTTCGCTGGCTTCGCAGCCGCCTTCTTCACTGCCTTGGCTTTCTTCGGCGCTGCCTTCTCTGCAACTGCCTTCTTCACCGGCGGTTCAGGCTTCGCTTTCTTCGCGCTTGCTGCGGCAGTAGGTGCAAGCGCTTCTAACGCGGCAGCGCGCGCCTTTCCCCTCAACTTTGCGCACGCTTCGGCAAGCTCGGGCTTAGTGGCGCGCGACATGCCGGCCACTCCGGCTTTGGCCAGAGCATCCAAAAGCTGCGGCTTCGTATAACTTTCAGGGTTGAAACTCCCCATGCACTTATCCTCTACGATGGAATCACGGTTAAGCTTAGCTCAAACTGGACGAGTTCGTTACCATGTATCTCCCGGAATATCGCAACCGCCTGCGCCTGATACAAAAGCTCTGCGCCGCCTTCGCTCATCGCCAGCGTCCTCACAGGGTAAAATCCGATGCTGCTCGAGCCTTCAAAGTGCAGCGTTATCCGCACCTTCCTATAATCATCAACGAACGACAGCTCTCCTGCATCGGCGTGCTCCCAAGCGCTGCTAAGCGGAAGCTTAGCGCCGCCATACTCAGCACATCTTCCTCCCTGGTCGGTCAGCAGGTTCAAATTGAGTTCGCTAATGAACGTCCCGTCAACCGGTGCCGGTGCCGGAACATCGGGTTTCTTGGCGTCTGCAGGGGCAGGCTTGGCCGCCTGCGCCTGCTTCTGAAGGTCGGCGCCGGCCTGAGTCTTCATCTCGGCAAGCTTCTTCAGGTCACCGAGATTTTTTTCCAGTTCGGCAATGCGACTGCCGGCCTCCTTGAGTGCTCTGTCGCGCGATACCAGATCTTCTTCAAGAGAAGCGATGCGCCCCTGCAAGGGCTTGCCCTTCGCGTCCCGCGTTGCCTCCGTGCGTGACACCTCCAGCTTGTCCTTGCCCGTCGCCTGCGGCGCCTTGTCTTCCACTTTGGGCGCGATCTTGCCGCTGACGGCCTGCTTTGCGCCCTGATCCCTGGCCGGTTCGGCAGCCGCAGCGGAAGAAGCCAGGCGGTTGCGATAGGCATTGAAGTCGACTGCCTGGGCAACAATCTCCTGACGCGCCTCGCCGGCGGAAACCCGACTCGCCGTCTCGGCATCCGGAATCGAAAGGATCTTGCCGGCCTTGAGGCGATTCATGTTATCGCCAACAAACGCATCCTTGTTGCTGCGGAACAGGGAGACCAGCATCTGATCGAGGCTGACACCTTCCGGCCGTGTCTGGGCCGCGATCTTGCCCAAGGTATCGCCTGACACCACCGTGCGGGAATTTCCGGCGGCGGATCGGGCAGGCTTTTCACGCGGCTGCAATGCCGTTGGCGGACGACTCTCCACCACCGGGGCCGTGCGGCTTTCCGCCGGCATTGTCGCCGCGGGCTTTTCCGCCGGCTTTGCCGTCGCCGGCTCGGTCCGCACTTCAGGTGCCGCAACCGGCGCGGGCGCCGCTTTCGGCACCAGGCCAGGCGGTAAGAAGCAGGAAAGTTAACTCGCGAACCAGTCGCCCCGAAGCCCAGCTCAATTCGACAAGCATGGTTT
>CAVVLL010000007.1:0-14135 GCA_963749125.1 uncultured bacterium | reverse complement strand
TTATCACGTTCGCCGGCACACCCGAAGGGTGCGCCGAGGCCGGACTTCGGCGTGGCAAAGAAAGCCGCCGAGCTTATCCGCCTGACCAAGCACCAGGGCGGCCATCCGCGTACTGGGCGCAGTTGACGTGATCCCGTTCGTGCCGGTGAGCGGCGTGGACATGGACGAATGCGTCAAGCTTGCCAAGCAAGTTGCCAATGTGGAACGAGTTGAAGGTCCCCGTGTTCCTTTATGAATGCGCCCCGCCAGCGCGCCGCACCGCCGCAACCTCGCTGAAGTGCGCAAGGGCGAGTTTGAGGGCATGGCGGCGAAGATAAAGCTCCCCGAGTGGAAACCCGACTTCCGGCGAGAATACGCCCCATCCCACCGCAGGCGTCACCGCCGTCGGCGGGCGCCTTCCTCGTCGCGTACAACATCAACCTCAACACCGACAACCTCAAGGTCGGCAAGAAAATCGTCACCTGCATCCGCGAAGCCAAAGGCGGGCTTGCCAACGTCAAGGCGATGGCGCTGTTGCTTGAAGACCGCAATCAGGTGCAGATATCAATGAACCTCACGAACCCCTTTGACACGCCGATGTATCGCGTGTTTGAGCTAGTGAAGCTTGAGGCAGAGCGCTACGGCGTGGGTATCGTCGGCAGCGAGGTCGTGGGCTTCGGTCCCGCTGGAAGCGCTGGTGAAGACGCTTGATTCTTCTTGCGCTTGAGGAACCAAGAGCGGCCAGGTTGTTGAGATGGGGCTCTTCGGCGATTAAGCGCCAGCAGCGCGGGTAATAACCATGAGGTGGCTGCCATAGAGGGCTCGTTAGCAGCTGGCGAAGGACTGTTAAATTCCGCCGCGATTGTCGTGGTCCTTTGAATCGGCGGCCTCGTGCTTGCGGAAATTCTGCGAGGAATTCCAAGCATCGCCACGCTCCTTGTGTTAGGGGTTCTCGCCCCAGCACGCTGCCTTAATTTCGTAACCCGGCAGCCTGGGGATGCGCTGCCCGTAATTATCAAGCTGGGCATTGCCGTTGTCATATTTGAGGGGGCGATGGCCCTCAGGCGCATCGCGGCTCAAACGCGATGTGCGTATCATCCGGCACTTGGTCAGCATCGGGCTTTTGATTACCCTAGTCATGGCGGCTGCGGCCTCTACATCTTCATCCAGCGAGACGTGCTCCTGGCACTTGTTTTTGGCTCCCTGGTAACCGTCGCGGGCCCGACTGTCGTACAGCCTCTGTTCAAAGGATTTCGGTCAGCGACCGCCTTGGCGACGTTCGGGCTGAAGCGGTATTCCTTGAGCCGATTCGGGGTCATCGCCGCCGTTCTTCTGTTGGATGTAGTCGTGACGTACTCTCCCAGCGTAAGCGAAGCGCTGGGACTTCTTGTGCGCGCAGTTCTCGCAGGAGCGCTAACCGGAATAGGCGCAGGGTGGCTTCTGCGCGCCGGGCTGCGCCGCATCAGCCAGAAAAGAAAGCGTTAATAACCTCGCCGCGCTGGGGACGCTCATCGGCGCATTCGCCTTGGCGGAGACGATCTCACCGGACAGCGGCATCCTCGCGGCGGCAACGGTCGGCGGATCCTCATATCGCGCTCGGAGTTCGCCGGTAAAATGTCGCTCCGGCAGTTCAAGGAGCAGCTGACACTCCTGGTCATTGGAGTTGTTTTCATACTAATCGCTGCCAACGTGGATCTGCCTGCGCTGGTGACCGTGGGGTGGCGCGCGATGGCGGTAGTCGCCTTGCTCATCATCGCCATCAGGCCGCTGGCAGTATTGTAAGGCGCCGGCCAGTCGAATTTCAAGAACAACGAGCGGTGGTTCCTTCTAGCGTCAGGCACCCCCGGGGCATCGTGACCGGCTCGGTCTCCGCGCTCTTCGCGCAACAACTCATGCACAATGGCTACGCGGGCGCGCAGGAAATCGTCTCGGTCGTGTTCATGCTTATCGCGACCACGGTTATTCTCATCATCGCGCTCCTGACCGGGCCGCTCGCGCGCGCCTTCGGCGTTTCTTGCACAAGGATAAGGCCGTCGTTCTCTGCGGGGCGCACGCATTTTCCCGCGCGATTGCGCGCAGGACGGCAGCCGTAGGCTACCAGATATCCTTCGTGGACACTAATCCCGAGAACTGCGCGATAACCTGCGAGGAGTTTCCCGATACGGTGCTCGGGAAGCGCGCCTGGACGACCAAGCGCTGACGGAGGCAAACGCGAACGGGGCGGGGACGCTGCTGGCTTTCACCGCAAACAACGAAACCAACATCCTCATATCGCCATTCGCGCGGCGCGAGTTCCACATCCCCGACTTGCGCGGTGCTGCTGCAGATGAGCACTGACAGGTCAGTTGGCAAGCAGATCTACGAATCCAATATCCGCGCCGCGTTCGGCTCGCGCATAAACCTTGCGAATTGGCTCAAGATGGCTGAGGATGACGAGTTAACCTTCCTCAGGACGACCGTTGGAAAGGACATTAGCAGCCTCAAGCCGCTTGCCGAGATAACCAGCGATTACGCGCTGCCGGTCTTCCGCGAGGCAGGCCGGGGTTCGCTGGCTCTGTTTTGGTCGCCGAGTTGCAGGCCATGAATAACAATCCACTAGTAGTCCGCGGCAAGACCGAAAGCCTGCTTAACTGGACCAGTTTTGCGATATTATCTCAAGGTGCCAAGGTATGAGCACGGCGGACAATTCATTCGCACCCGCGCAGTGGCAGGGGCGTTTATAGCACTGGCGCGCGTATTTCCACCGTCAGTGATGATCCCTATCGCGCGCGGCTGGCGTCCGCTGGCTTCGGGTATTTTATCCAAGGATCAAGAAGATCGCCTTGCGCAACCTTGAGCTTGCGTATGGCGACAGCCTGAGTATCCGTGAGCGCCACATGGCCAAGCAAAGCGCGATGAACGTCGCGATGACCGCGCTGGAGTTCATCTACTTTCATGCACTGGACGCCCGAGCGCGTGAAGGCGACGGTGGTGGAAACCGAAGGATGGGACTTGCTCATAGGCGCGCTGAAGCAGAACAAGGGCGTCATCGGTCTGGCGATGCACTTGGCAACTGGGAGCTTTACGGCGCATATCCTCACGCTTTTCAGGCGTTTGCGTTGCCGCCGTCGGCAAACGGCAGCGCGACGACTTCTTCACTAAGCTAGCGTTCCCCACGCGCACCAAGCTCGGCATAGAGAATATCCAGAAAGGCAGCCAGACCAGCCTCATCCTGCGCGCTTTGCGGCAAAACAAGGTGTTAGGCTTGCTGGCTGACCAGAACGGAGGTATGGACGGCGCGTTCGTCCCCGTTCTTTGGGCTTCCCGCCAGCACGGTGCGCGGGCCGGCAGCGCTGCACTTGAGGCTTGGCGCACCAGATGCTGCTCATAGTCGCCAAGCGCCATCAAGCCGTTTCGCTCCGGCAAATCGTGCGCGAAGTGAAGTGCGACGTGGCGAAGGACGATCCGGAGGCGGAAGAGAAGGTGCTCGCGGCGATGAACGCGGCGTATGAGCAGGTCATCCGCGAAGACCCGACGCAGTGGTTGTGAATTTCACGCGATGGCGCACGCGCCCGCCGGGCGACCCGCCGCTTTATTGATTCAAGCTGGCGATGCCGGGTACCGCCAGGCCAAGCGCCTGCACAATATACCCAAGTAGTAGATGCTGCCCGACACAAGCACTGTGCCGCCATTTTCAGCTTCCGCTCGCACCTGCGCCATCTTCGCAGCGAAAGGAATTCCTTCGTGCAGCACAGCCAGGCCTGCAGCCTGCGCGCCTTGCGCTACCTCGGGCTTCGGGCATCGGATAGATGTCGGCAGCTCAATTGGCACAACGCCCGAAACAAGCCCTTAGCGGCGCAGCAAGCGCGCGCATACTTCCCTTTCCTGGCATCCAAAAACGAGCAGCGGTTTTGCATCGGGCAGGTATTCGCGCAGCGTTTCGCGAGCGCGCGCATGCCTTCTTCATTGTGCGACGCGTCAAGGATGACCATGCCGTCACCGACACGATGCGGCTCAAAGCGCCCGCGATCGTCGGCGTATAGCGCAGATGGAATTTGCAGCGGCAGTGGAAGCATACTCGCGCCCCGCAAGCTCGGCGGCGATGGCAAGCGCGCATTCTAGGTTGTGCGCCTGATACAGCCCGATCTGGTTCACCGTGATTTGCAGCCACATGCGCAGGCGCAGCTCGCAGCCCGTGAGGGCAAAGGTGTCCTTCTGCGGCGGTAACAGGCCGCCATGAGGCCTTGACGCGCAAACGCGCGGTTCAACCATTGGCGCGTGTTTCAGCGTCGCGAGCTTGCGCAGAATTTCCGCGCAGTCGGCACTTCACTGCGCACGCCGCGCGAGATGATGCAGGGGCGACCCGGCACATTATCCCCGCTTCCTCCACGGCGATGCCCGCGACGTCGTGCCGAGGAGCTTCTCGTGGTCGCGGCCGATGGATGTCTATCGCGGTGAGCACGCGCGGCAGCGCATTGGCGACGTCAAACCTGCCCACGAAGCCCCACCTCAATGAGCGCAAGCTGCACGCCCGCGTCGCGGAATGCGATGAGCGTGGCGAGGAGCGTTGCTTCAAAGAATGTAACCGAAACATCGGCGCGCGCGAGATAATCCGCGAGCTGCTGCACCGCGACGCAAAATAGCTCATCAGGCGCGGGCGGGCCACAGATGCGCACGCGCTCGGTTATGCGAAAAACGTGGGCTTTCACGAACGCCTACGCGCACTTGCGGGGCGAGGAGCGCTTCGGTGAAAGTGACGACGCTGCCCTTGCCGTTCGTGCCGCCGATAAGCACCGCGTGGAACGGCAGCGGGTCTAGGCCGAGGCCGGCGATGACGCGCTTTAGCCGCGCCAGGTCAAGGTCAGACCTTCCCCGGCGGCAGCGATAGCAGGTACTTCTCGGCGTCGGCGATGTGCACGCGGGGAGTATATCAGAGGCCATGTGGAAGGCCTGTAAGGGGACGATGCTATTAGTTCCTTCGCGAATTTGTAATACTTACTCCTGGCGAAAGCGTCAATCGTCTTTTGAGAGGTAAGCAATATGACCGATAAGTGGCTAACGGCCTGAACAGGTATCGCCTTTTTCGGCAGGTGAAAGACGATGTATAAAACAGGATTGCCGAAGTTCTGTAGCAGTAGTAGAGGGTTAGCATTGTCCGCTCGTCTGGCGTTTCTGTTTGCTGCAAGCTTGGTTCGCCATACAAACTAACTATTTCCTCTTTAGACATGCCGATAAGGCTCTTCCCTTGAGCATCTGTCAGAGGGATACTTGTTGTATTAGCTAAATCCGCCCGAGTAAATCAAGTGCGGTGTACTGCACTATCACCACGGTCTATCAGTGTCTTGCACAATTAGGCTTGCGTCGACCGCCTGATATTCGCTGATTCCGGCTCCGTACCTTCTATAGAATGGGTAACCAGCTTCAAATGTATGTCATTCGGGGCAGCTTCGCTCGGGAATGACCTTGGTTTCGTGAAATATCATACGCCAGAGCACTGCCCTGCCCTTTACTCAGGAACAGGCACCTAAAGCCAATGATGCGATGAAAAGCGTCAGCATCATGACGAGGTTACAGTCACGAGGCATAATACGACCCCCCATACGTGCTTCTAGTGTAACCATATCCTTACAGACCTTTAACCCTGTAGCGCGCTTGTGTGTTCCAGGAGCGCTATTCTCCCGCCAGGTGGAAAGGGCTTGCCAAGGTCGGGTGAGGGCTTTGATGTCCTCGGGCTTGGTGTGCATGTCAAGCACTACCGCGCTCATCGGCTTCAAGGTTTCCCCGTTCCTTGGGAAAATGGAAGATGACACGGTGATGACGTTCGCGCCTTGCTTTAGGAGTAGTAATAGCCCATGGTGGGCTTATCACCTTCACTCATCGGCGTTTTGTAGCTTGGTTCGCCATACGCTTTGACGATGTCCTCCGGTCTAAGCCAAGATTACTGTGCGCCCGTCCTCCATCTTCAACTCGGCCATAGATAGCCCCGCAGCGTTGGCACTCGCAGCCCCGTTTATAATTGCTGTATGAAGAGTGTCATCTTTATCGTTGAGAAAGAGGATAGCGTTCCCGGCCTTATAGGAATCCATCCCCTCAAAACCTTTCGGCGAGCGTTTAGAAAGTTCAACCTTCATATTTTTGGGAAGCGTAGTGCCGGGGACAAGCCCAGCGCGGACGAGGTCTTTCACGAGGACGTGCGCAGGGGGTACCGGGTCTTTTTGCTTAGCAATTTCGCCGGCCGCGTTAGAACTGGTGCCTTGCGCCTGATTGCAAGCGCCGAGTGTCGCGACGATGAAGACAAAGGCAACGAATAACCCAATTGTCCTAATAACCATTTCCCATCCTCCATGCCCAAGGGACGCGATTAGAATATGTGACGATTTTAGCATAGACGGGGTTTCCTTCGTTGACTTGGAATTGGGGCGCGGATATACTCAGGAGCGTTGATAGAACGATACACAACTGAGGAAATGGCGCGCATCTTTGATGAGCGCCACCGCTTTGAAATCTGGCTGCAGATCGAACTCGCCGTCGCCGAGGGATGGGCTGCGCTCGGCGCGCATCCCGCAGGCCGACTACAAGAAAATGGCTGCGAAGGCGAAGTTCGACATGGCGCTATTCCGCCGCTACGAGAGCAAGGTGGAGCACGAAGTCGTCGCATTCGTTTCGGCGGTCGGCGATTTGCTTGGCGACCTCTCAAGCTACCTGCACCTCGGGCTAACCAGCTCCGACGTGATGGACACCGCGCAAAGCATGCAGATGCAGGAAGCTCTGGGCGGCGCTCATCCCGCCGGTGGAAAGCCTGGTGGACAAGCTGGGCAACCTTGCGATCAAGCACAAGCGCACGGTGATGATGGGGCGTACGCACGGCATCCACGCCGAGCCGATTACCTTCGGCCTCAAGGTTCTCGTGTGGCAGCAAGAGCTTGGGCGCGGGCTGGAGCGGCTTAAGTACGCGGTGGGAGAGACGGCGGTCGGAAAGCTCTCGGGCGCGGTCGGCAACTATGCGCATATCCCGCCGCAGCTTGAGGAAAAGGCGCTGGCGAAGCTCGGCCTTCGCCCCGAGCCGGTGTCCAACCAAATAGTGCAGCGCGACAGGCATGCCGCGGCGCTTACCGCGCTGGCGCTCATGGGCGGGACGATTGAGCGCATCGCCGTTGAAATCCGCAGCCTCCAGCGCACAGAAATCAGCGAGCTTGCCGAGCCGTTCCTTGCCGGGCAAAGGGTTCAAGCTCCATGCCCCACAAGCGCAACCCGATTCTCTGCGAGCGCATGTCGGGCATCGCGCGGATGCTGCGCGGGTATGCGCACACGGCGATGGAGAACATGCCGCTTTGGAACGAGCGCGACATATCGCATTCAAGCGCCGAGCGCGTCATCATCCCCGACGCATTCACGCTCGCCGACTACATGATACAAAAGATGCACTTCATCATTGACGGCCTGAACGTCAACACGAAAAAGATGGAGGAGAACATCGGCCTTACGCGCGGGCTCATTTTCTCGCAGCGGCTGCTTATTGCGCTTACGAAGAAAGGCCTCACGCGCGATGACGCTTACAGGCTGGTGCAGGAACCTGCGATGAAGGCGTTTGAGGAATGCAAGCACTTCTACAACCTCGTGAAGGAATCGCGCGAAATCCGCAAGCACCTCACGCTCATTGAGCTTTCCGACGTGTTTAGCGTTGAGCCGTATCTGGCACATGTTGACGACATCTTCAAGCGCGTCGGACTTCAGGGGCAGGCTGCGCCAGACCGGCATCCCGCGCCGAAGCCTGCCGCCGTTGCGCCCAAGCCGAAGATCACCGATGCGGAGATTGATATCACGGCGCTTGAGGTGCGCTCGGACAAGGCGCCAAAGCGCGGGCGGCCGCTGCGCGGGCGAAGGCCTGCGCCCGTGGAGAAAGCCGAGGTTTCAACGCCCGAGGAACGCAGGGCCGACGCTTCCAAGGCGAAGAAGGCGCATACCGATGCCGCGAAAGGCGAGTCGCCATACAGCGCGCTGAAGGGATGGCGCAGGAAGCAAGGTGAAGCTCCTGCTCCCGAACCTGCGCCTGCACCGCCAGCGCCGAAGCCAGTGCCCCCTGCGCCTGCACCTACTCCCGAAGCCGAAGCGGGCGAAGAGAAGAAGACGCGCCGGCCGCGCGGGCATCGTGGTGGCAAGGGACGCAGCGCTGCCTCGCGGCGCAAGACGACACCCACGAAGGAGACCGAATAATGGAATGGCTCAAGGGCGAGATGCTCTACGAGGGTAAGGCGAAGCGCATTTATGCGACGCAAGACCCCGACTTCTATATCTGCGAGTTCAAGGACAGCCTCACCGCCTTCAACGGCGTGATGAAGGCCGAAATGAGCAACAAGGGCGAGTGGAACAACTCCATCGCTTCGGCCATCATGGGCTACCTCAACAGCCAGGGCATTCCGACGCACTTCGTTGAGAAGATATCGGCAAGCGAGCAGGTCGTGCGCAACTTGAAGATGGTGCCGTTGGAAGCCGTCGTGCGCAACTATGTCGCAGGCTCGCTCGCCAAGCGCATCGGCATCGAAGAAGGCACGCCGCTTTCGCGCCCGGTGCTGGAATACCACTGGAAGAAAGACGAACTGAACGACCCGCTGCTCACCGAAAGCCTCATCCTCGCGCTTGAGATTGCGACCGAGGAGCAACTTGCCGCATTCCGCGAGCTTAGCCTTAAGGTGAACACGCTGCTCAAGGCGTTCATGGACGAGCGCGGGATTATGCTCGTTGACGCGAAATACGAGCTTGGCTACTTCCACGGCACGGAGCTGATGATTGGCGACGAGATAAGCCCCGACACCTGCCGCTTTTGGAACAAGGAAGACATGGCCAAGCTGGACAAGGACCGCTTCCGCCGCAAACTCGGGAACATCGCCGAGGCATACCAGGAAGTCCTGGACAGGGTTTCAAAATGAAATACACCGGCATCGCATACATCTACCTGCGCGAAGACCTGCTTGACCCCGCGGGCAAGGCGGTCATGGGCGGCTTGCGCCAGCTCGGCTTTGACACCGTGGAGAACGTGCGCGTCGGCAAGCAGATTAAGGTTATGTTTGAAGCAAAGGACGCGGACGAGGGCCTGGCGCGCCTGGACGAGATGTGCAAGAAGCTCCTCGTGAACCCGGTCATTGAAGACTACGAGACGATTCTCATGGCGATGGAAGACAGCACCGAGGCCAAGTAGGCGCAAGCGCTGCCTCACGCTGTATCTATACACCAGTATAGCTTCGTGCTATTATAACGCCTTGCGATGGGCGCGCACGAAAACACAGGGGCTAAACGATGATTGCACGGGTGCAAGCTGCGGCGCTTGTCGGGCTGACGGCGCATGAAGTCACCGTTGAGGTGGACATCGCGCTGGGGATGAACAAGTTCTTCCTCGTCGGCCTTCCCGACACGGCCGTGAAGGAAGCCGAAGAGCGCGTCCACTCCGCCATCCGCAACTCCGACTTTGACTACCCCTACGATCGCATCACGGTGAACCTCGCGCCTGCAGAAGTGCGCAAAAGCGGCACGTGGTACGACCTGCCGATGGCCATCGGCATCCTCGCGGCAAGCAGGCAGCTTCCGCAAGGCGCGCTGGATGACGCGGTGATGATAGGCGAACTTTCGCTTGACGGCAGCCTGCGCGCCGTGCCCGGCATCCTCTCCGCGGCGCTGATGTGCAAGGAGCAAAAGAAGCGCGCGCTCATCGTGCCGGCGGCGAACGCGGAAGAGGCGGCGTGCTTTGAGGGCGTGGAGGTTTACGGCGTGAACCACCTCGCCGAAGCCGCGGCATTCCTGCGCGGAGACTTGGTGCTGGAGCCCCACCCCGTCACGCCGTTTGACGAGCTTCTTTCCCGAGCGGAATACGAGCTTGACCTAGCCGACGTGAAGGGCCAGGAACACGCCAAGCGAGCATTGGAAGTCGCGGCCGCGGGCGCGCACAACATGCTCATGCTCGGCCCGCCGGGGAGCGGCAAGACGATGCTCGCCTCGCGCATGCCCACGATAATGCCGCCGCTCACGCCCGATGAGGCGATTGAGGTTTCGGCGGTGTATTCCATCACCGGCATGCTCACCGAAGGGCGCAGCCTCGTCACCACGCGCCCCTTCCGCCACCCGCACTACACCATCTCCGGCCCCGGCCTCATCGGCGGCGGCACCATCCCGCAGCCCGGCGAAATTTCGCTGGCGCACAACGGCGTGCTGTTCCTTGACGAGCTGATGGAGTTCCCCAAGTCCACGCTGGAGCTGCTGCGCCAGCCGCTGGAGGACGGGCAGGTGACCATCGCGCGCGCACAAATGACTGCGACTTTCCCCTCGCGCTTCCTCATGCTTTCGGCGACGAACCCCTGCCCCTGCGGATACTTCGGCGACCCGACGCGGCCGTGCAGGTGCTCCATGGGCGAGGTGCTGGGATACCGCAAGCGACTGTCGGGGCCGCTGCTTGACCGCGTGGACATCGTGCTGGAGGTGCCGAGGCTGCCAGTTGAGAAGATCACCGGGCCTGCGGGCGAGAGCAGCGCGGTCGTGCGCGAGAGGGTGCGCAAGGCTTGGCAGATTCAGCAGCAGCGGTTTACTGCGCGCCGCAAGCACCGCTTCAACTCGCACCTGCGCGCCAGCGAGATTGAGAAGATATGCGCGCTGGACGAGGCGGGGACGAACCTGCTCAACCGCGCGCACGAGCGCCTCGGCCTCACCGCGCGCGGCTACCAGAGCATCAAGCGCGTCGCGAGGACCATCGCCGATTTGGACGGCGCGGAGAATATAAAGGTAAGCCACCTCGCCGAGGCGATTCAGTATCGTGCCGGAGAAGAGAGATTGAGGATGGTGTAACCCCCCTCCCCCTCCTTCTCCCCCTCCCCCGGGTAGGCGGGGTTTCAACCCCGCTGCGGGAATGAACTGAAGGGCGGGGCTTTACGCCCCGCCGTCTGGATTCCGGAGAAGAGCGGCGGGGGATAAACCCCCGCCCTTCAACCAGATTCCAGAGCCGGACTGGTCACCCTCCCCAGGCGGGTAAAGCCCGGCCTAACCCCTCCTGGGGTTGTGGCACGAATACCAGTCCGGCGGTATAATTGAAACGTGGAGCGGGATGTGAAAACGGGCGCTGCAGGGAATGCAATGACGCGAAGGCAGTTTATCGGGGAGATTCTCATCCCATCAATAATACTTGTGGCCTTAATACTCACCTTGCCTTACTACGCGAGCTCGGTGTACGTTGACGTCACGGCAGGCCGTCAGCGCATAGTAAAGCGTGTCTATCAAATCCCTATCACAGCAAGCGTACAAGATACTTTCTTCACAGAGCAATATAAGAAATATGTGAACAGCGAATTGCCTAAGCCCAAATGGTGGTTGTTTTCGGAAACCGAGCATAGCATCTTATTAGGGAAGACATACAGCGATAACATGGAACCAAGCGGTTTCGCGCAACCTCAGCAATTCCAAGAAAATATCCTGACAGAGAAGACGTTTGCCGATGCAGATGCATGGAAGAAGTTCTTAACAACACTCACGGCTATTTACGAGCTGCCTGAAAGTGAGATAGTAAGAGGAGGAACAGCGCTCTTATATAGGGTTCACACCATTACACTTAGAGCTACCCTAAAGCGCCCGTTGCGCGCGAGCGACCTGCAGAGCATGGAAGAAATTCAGCGCTACGCGACGGAATTGGCTGGGAGAAAGTAATGCGCCACTGGGAGGACAAGGGGAAACGGAGAGTGTGGCGGTGGGTGCTGCTGGTGTATTCGCTGGCGGCATTCGCCTTGTCGGTGATTGGCGCGTTTACGTTTCGATCGGACATCATCCTCGCGGCGATATTTCTAACGGCAGCATCAGTACTAGTTTATGAGGTGCAGCTCGAAAAAGGCGTGATGTGGTTTGTGATAATTCTCCTGCTTCTGCCCACGCTTCCTTACGGCTTTATCTACAGCTGTTCTTCATTCGAGATTGCCTCAGCGCGGGATAGAGGCGAGGGGCGGTTATTGGGCGTTCCGTTTATTAGTGTCAGCGACAGCTCCCTAACGCCTTATTTTCGCAGATACGTTTCAGAAGAATTCCCGGAACCGGAATGGATGCCGTCTTTCAAAGGGCAGATTGGGTTATTAGGCTTTTTCACTCCACACGTTGATTATCTGATTAAGCCGGCAAGCGGGATTGAGTTGCTTATTGAGAGTTACAGTCCGCCGGAAGAGGTAAAAGACGCCATTATCAAAGGTTACTTTGAATTGAGCACAGTGCCTCATCCGAAAGGAGATATAACCAGCTTTTATTTAGTGAAGAAGTACTACATAGCCTTGCTCTTTCTCTATCAGGGAAAGGATGGCGACGTCCAGCTTTCAGACCTTCCAGACCCGAAGAAGGTTGCCGAAGACGGGCTTAAGGAGCTAAAGGATTGGCCGGAACAGCAATAAAGCGGTATTGGCAGGATAGAGGCTGGAGACTTGGGGCTAGGATATCGCTCACTGTTTTCATCGTCTTCATGCTGCTCACCATGATTAGCCCAGCGCTAAGCGATTCGACTTGGTGGCCCCTGCAGGTAATTCTTGACATACTAGCGATTGGCGGGGCGGCGCTCTTCATTCTGCCGCGCAGGATGACATTATTCACTGCCGCCGCTGGGATGCTTTTAGTTTTCGGCGCGCTTGCTGCATACGAAAGCACGCAACTTACCGGATACTACGACGTGGCGCTTGGCAGGTTCAAGGAGGAGTGGAGCATCGCCGGGCATGCTTACAAGGCAGATATCAGGATGGGAAACATGGCGAGCCATTACACCGAGATTACCGGGAAACCGTTGCCTGAGCCGGAATGGAGAATGACCTGGATGCATTCTGCGGGCGCAATCGCGGATGGGCCGTCAAGCATGGTCAGGGACTTTGAAAAGGTTTGGGAGTCTATGAAAGAAGCTTCGCGCCGTTGGACATCAAGAAGCGCATCGTGGAAGCAGCCGCCGAAGTTACAGCGTTTCAAGAAGGCCCTCAGTCGCGGACGAGTGCATATGCGAAACGGCTTTACCTTAAAGAGCTCAAACAATATTTGGGCTCGTTTGATGCAAGCGGGAGGACCGTCTTGCCATTCCCCGACGCAAAGGCGTTCATGGAGAAGTGGCGGAAGGAGGCGGGGAAACGATGAAGTTTTATTGGCAGGACAAGAGGTTGGTCAAGACGGTAGGAGCTGGGGTTATCGCTGTAGTCGCCTTAGCGTTCTTCACGTTGAACCATACTCTTTGGCTGGCATTGGCATTTTCGTGTTGATGAAAGCCGCCATTGCCATCGCGGAAGTCGTGTTGTTCTGGTATCCTGGGCGCAAGACGATAGATGCGGAAGAGAAGGAAAGCAAGGGCGAACAGCCGCCGAAGTTCTACTGGCGCGAGATAGGCCTACGGCTTGTGGCAAGGTGGCTACTCCTTTCTCTTCCCTCTACTTTGCACTTGGGTTTATTACGGTACTCAAGTATCACAATGGCGCGTACTATCCATTCTTCGGCTTCGCAGTTCTCGCGGCGATGTGCTTTGGGGTGGGTAGGCGGATAGGGATGGATACAATTCGCATTAGGGGTCTTATTTCTGTATCCGCAGTTGCGTGTCCGAATTTCTAATGTGGATGCGTATTTAGATGTTCCTGAACCTAGGCGAGGCGGCGAAGCGATGAAGTTTTATTGGCAGGACCAGGGCTGGGTAATCCTCCTGCGGGGTTTCTTCCTGCTGTCTTCTTTGCTAGTTGCGTTCGCTATCTGGACAAGATCTTCCTTACCACAACCGAATTCTATGTTCCCTATTTCGTCTACGCGCTCATTGCGATGCTGTGCTTCGGCATCGGCCGGAAAATAAGCTGGATACAGTTTGTTATCGGGCTGATATTCCTCTTTCCCGCGTTTACGCATCCGCAATTACTAAGCAGGTAACATCCAGAGCCGGGCTGGTTTCCCGGCGTACTGTGACATTTGATCAAGAACCCTCATCAGGATGGAGTCGGGACTTTCCAGTGCCGATCCGGGAAATCCAGAACGCGACTGGAAAGTCCGCAGTCCCCGTGCCCTTGAAGGATGTCATGGTATAGTCACATGGCCTGGTTAATGGCGCGGCGAAGTTCATTATTCACGGGGGCGAGTACGCAGGTTCATAGCAATTAGCCTGTTTCTCATCGCAGCCTTCATCGGCATGGCGCTGTATGCGCAGCCGC
>CAVVLL010000006.1:0-229673 GCA_963749125.1 uncultured bacterium | reverse complement strand
TACGCTAAACCTGCAATATGCCCAAGAAGCGGTAAGACGCAACAAAGGGTGTGCGGGGATAGATGGGAAAAGTATTGCCGAGACAGAGCAGCATTGGCAACAGCATCTGCCTGAAATCGAAGCGAAGTTAAGAACAAGCGCGTACATTCCAACGCCGCTGATGGGTATGAAAATAGCCAAAGCTAATGGCGGGGAACGGTTGTTGGGAATACCCACGGTACAAGACCGCATTATCCAACAGGCGGTGCAACAAATCTTAACGGATAAATTCGATAGAGGGTTTAGCCAGTACAGTTACGGCTACCGAGCCGGACACAGTGCGCAGCATGCGGTGTTGATGGCTCGATCCTATGTTCGGGCAGGGAAAAGCTGGGTAGTCGATATCGACATCAGCGCGTTCTTTGACGAAGTTAATCATGATATTTTACTGCATCAACTCAGCCGGAAAATCGAAGACAAACAGGTGTTGGATTTGATTAGACGCTATTTGAAAACAGGGATCATGATGAACGGCAAAGTAGAGCGCCGTGATAAAGGGACCCCACAGGGTAGCCCGCTCAGCCCATTACTGGCGAACATCTATCTGGATCAACTGGATAAAGAGCTGGAAAAGCGAGAACTTAGTTTCTGCCGATATGCAGATGATATAACCATCTACGTTAGCAGCGAACGCAGCGCCAAAAGGGTCTTGGAAAGTCTGACAGCATGGATAGCAAAGCATTTAAAACTCAGCGTTAATCAAGATAAAAGTGGTACAGGCCGGCCGTGGGAGCGGCAGTTTCTAAGTTTTCAGATCACCGAAGATGGCGAAATCGCTATTGCCCCAAAAGCTATCCAGGGATACAAAGCTAACGTTCGTAGTCTCTGGAATGCAAGGCAAAGTTTGACCAGCAAACAGCTGGTTGAGCAATGGCGGGAATACAGCATCGGCTGGTGGAACTACTTCAAACTGGCAAGCAAACGTTGGAATATTGAACAACTTGCCGGGTGGACACGTCGCCACATGCGTAAATGTTTCTGGCAGCGCTGGCATAACAAGAAAGGGCGGCTTAACGCTTTGCGCAGACTGGGGGCAAAACCTCATCACCTGAAAGTGGCGAGCAGCTCACGCGGCGCATGGCGAATAGCGAGTAGCCCGGTTCTACATACCGTCCTGAGCAATACCACGTTAAGACGCTATGGATTATATGCACCATCGGAACTCTCGGCTGCATAAGCTGCCGGATTCAATCGCCGTTGCGGAAAACCGCATTGCCGGTGGTGTGGGAGAGGTGACGGGCGCAATCCCGTCACCCCGACCCGATCCTGGCTTTGAACAGAGTATCTACAAGGCTGCCCACCACAGATGTCAGCTTGAACGAAGGATTAGTTTTCATCGCTTCGGGCGCTACGGATAATCGAGTGCATTTGTCCCGCTTCAAAATGCCGCGTAATCTGGTTAATCAAAGCACTCTTGCCTTGACGCTTGGATGTTGCAATCCCAAGTCTTTCTGCCAGCTCTGACAATTGAGAGACTGTGAACGCTTCCTCGCCAGAATCCAGAAAGGCCTCAATCTGCGCTGGTGACATCTTCGGTAACTGGTTCTCAATCCCAGCAGGTAAAAGCTTCGCTCGTTTTGTGTCCTTTGTCGAGGCCGAGGTAATGCCTGGAATCGCTACCTGGAGAGAAGATGTGAGTGAGTTATCTAGCTGAGTGTCGGGGAGAGATCTAAGCAACCGAGCTAATAGCTCAAGGTGATAGCCGAGTTCATGTGTCATAATCAAAATGAATCTTAGACAATACGCTTGTGGAAATCGTCAACTACATGCCCGAGATAGGTAGCCTGTTTCTCCGCATTCTGCTGAGAGCGAGGCAAATCACTGTATGCGAAGACAGGAAGATTCATTTCGCGCTGCAGCGGACATACCGTCACCGTCAGTAACGTAATGTTTGAAGGCGGCATCAGGGCCTAATTGATGGCGGTTGAGTTCATAATTTGTGATGCCCATCTTTCGGCTCCACCACCGTACTCATCCACCATATTGAAGATAATTCCTCCAAACTTGGTGTCGACGTATGAACCAGATAACCCAGCATAGGCCCACATGGAACGGTAGTCTTGATTGAACTGCTCCATGTATTTGTTGATCAGCGAAATACCGACTGTTGACAAGAAATCGGCAATTGCTGGAACAACAGATAGTCACTCGCGAAAAGATGCTGGAATATTGCAGCCTATCGCCGATGCGCTGAAGCTGCTCTTCAAAGAAGACATCATTCCGCTGAATGTTGATCGCCCAAGCTATCTGGCTGCGCCGTATGTCGTATTCATTCCTGTAATGCTTACGTTCGTGGTGCTCCCGTTCGGGATATCCATTATCCAGGGCTCCTACAAATACACAATTATCTCCGACCTCAACATCGGCCTCGCTTACATTATTGCCCTAGGTTCCATCCAAGTAATCGGCATAATCATGGCGGGATGGGGATCGGGCAACAAGTACGCGCTGTTCGGCGCGATGCGCTCGGTGGCGCAGCTCATTAGCTACGAAGTGCCGATGGTGCTCTCACTCATCAGTGTGGCGCTCTTCGCGGGAAGCCTATCGCTGATTGATATAGTCCAAATGCAGAGCACGATATGGGCGTTCATACCGCTGTTCCCCGCATTCGTGATAATGCTCATCACGGCGGTTGCAGAGACGAACCGTCTTCCCTTTGACTTGCCGGAGGCTGAAAGCGAAATCGTCGCCGGCTTCCACATTGAATACAGCGGAATGCGCTTCGCGCTTTTCTGATCTGGCCGAATACGTGTCCATCTTTGTGATGAGCGCGCTTATCACGGTTTGCTTCTCTTCGGCGGCTGGAAAGGGCCGATGTTCCTGGGGCCAGGTGGCTTGTGGTTTACCAGCATCTTCTGGTTCATGGCGAAGACCTTTTTCTTCATCTGGTGCTTCATCTGGTACTTTTGCGGCAATGTTCCCGGCGCATTCAGGCTGACGAAGCGGATGGCGTTCGCCGGAGTTTCTGCTGCCTGTTGCAGTCGTGGAGCTCATCCATCATCGGCTGGCGGCGACATACCGCAACCCATTCTTCTTCATGGGCTTCCGCATACCGTCTAATAGCGCGTGAGTCGCGTTCGAAGGCCGGCTTTCAAGCTATGACTATATGACGATGAGCCAAGCGATGAAGGCGCTTACGCCGTCAGAGCAAGTCGCCTTCGGCATAAGCGTTCTCGTGGCAATCATCTTTGCTGCCGTTATGGCAGCGATGCTGTGGCGCACTTACCTTGGATACAGGCCAAGCCGCGAATTTGCCTTGGATCTCGCGCAAAAAGGGAGGGAGACTGATGAGCGATAAGCCCGAAATGAGCATCCATCCCCAGCACGAAATTGAAACCGAAGGCGGCGAGCCTCAGTTCACCGAGACGCTCTCCACAGGTTTCAAGCTGTTCGCCCTGTTAGCGGTCGGCTGGTTCCTGATTATTTTCTCTGTGCTGAAAGGTGCCCCACTGCTGGAAGACATCTCGAGTTATGACTTCGGCGGAAAGGCGTTTCTTGCCTTCATAGCAGGCGTTCCGCTTGTTCTGGTTATAATTACCATGGTCCGCTTCTACTGGTGGCTGGGACTTTACATCAGGCACATCAGCATTTGGGGCCGCGACCTTGATTGGACGAAGTACTTCTGGTTCGTTTCACTTCTGGCCGCGACGATTGCCTATGTAGACCCGCTGGACAATATCGGCGCGACAATATCCCGCGCAGTCCCGATTAGCCAATTGGCACCATTCGGGATCCGCCGTTCAATCCAGTGCTCGTCTTGTTCCGCCTTGTTTTACTGCTGCTGCTGTTGATTCTCTGCTTTAGCTATTTGAAGATTGCTGCTGAGATTGCATGGAATTGGACGAAGGAAGCCTGGGAGATGGCGGTGTCATTCCCTCAGGGGCTGGCTATCAGCGCGATGAACTTCCTGCGCCCCAACATCTGCGTTGAGTATCCGGAGTACCGCGACGAGATTTCCGAGAACTTCCGCGGTCGGCACATGCTTGCCTCAGACGAACGCGGTAAGCATCTCTGTATCGCTTGCCGCAACTGCGAGCGCGTGTGTCCCGACAGGCTGATACTCATTTCTGCCGTGCGCAATCCCGAAAATAAGAAGCTAGAACTCACCGGCTTTTTGCTGGACAACTCAAGGTGCTGCTTCTGCGGCCTTTGCGAAGATTCCTGCCCGACGGACGCGATCAAACATACAGTCAACTACGAATACTCTTGTTACGACCGCAGCGAACTTATCTTGGACCTTTTCGGCGAATACATGAAGCGGACAGAAGAGCAGCGCCACAAACACGGAGGTGCCAGCGATGACAGCTGATACCATCATCATCTGTTATTGGTGGTTCTTCACGGCTGCGATTGTTCTGGGCGCGATAGGAACGGTCACACTCCGCAGCCTTTGGCACGCCGCGCTTTCGCTGACCGTAACGCTTGCTGGAGTGGCTGGATACTACTTGTTGCTTAACGCTGAGTTCCTTGCCGCGGTGCAGATAATCATCTACATAGGCGCAATCATGGTGCTGATTATCTCAGCCATTTTAGTCTCGCAAAATATAATGGGCCGTGAAATCCGGCAGACGAACAGCCTTGTCATCCCGGCTGCGATATCTTGCGGAGGACTTTTTGTCATCCTCGTCTATGCCAACATGCGGACTGCATACGCTTTCACTCCTGAAGGCGCATGGATTTCAAAGCAACACGCTCCAGGTAGGCTGGAGCCTGATGGCTACATACACGCTGCCGTTTGAAATCGCCAGCCTTCTCTTGTTCATGGCGATGATAGGCGCGATTGTCATCTCACGAAGGGAGACGCCAGATGAATGAGCTAAGCCCCCTCGGGCTCATTATTCAGCAATCGTCGCTCTCCCCTAGCGAGACGCTCAGCCTTACAGGCGCGTTCATACAGAGCTTTTTCAACGAGTTTGGGCCGAGACAATTCTTCACGGTAGGTTCGTTCCTGTTCTGCATCGGCCTTTATGGCGTGCTGGTGCGCCGTAACGCAATCGCGATACTCATGTCAACCGAGCTCATGCTTAACGGGGTAAACGTGCTGTTCGTCATGTTCAACCGCTGGTGGGGCCTCAAGGTGACGCGCGCCGCATTTACAAGCGCCGAGCAGGTCCTTTCGCCGGTCGGCCAGATATTCGCTATTTTCGTGATTATTGTCGCTGCGGCTGAGGCTGCGGTGGGCTTGGCGATCATTATCGCCATGTACCGCGCCCGCAAGTCCGTAAATGTGGAAGACTTCAACCTGATGAAGTGGTAACAAGATGACAGGCGTGATGCACAACTTGGCTTGGATAGTGCCGGCGTTGCCGCTGTTCAGCTTCCTCGCTGTCATCTTCTTCGGTTACCGCATGAAAGACCGGGCCTCGCACCTTCTCGCAACCTGGATGATGATGTTCACCATCGTCATCAGCTTCCTGATACTTATGGAGAAGCTGACCGGCGCGGCGCCTGCGAAGTTTGTCCAGGCATTCCCCTGGATATCTGTCGGGAACCTGGAAATCCCGTTCACGACGAACATAGATAACATTGCGGCGATAACCCTGTTTATGGTATCGGTCACCGCGGGGATGATTCACCTCTTCTCGCAGGGCTACATGAAGGGCGACGTGCGCTATAGCCGCTTCTTCGCGCTGATATCGCTGTTCAGCTTCTCCATGTTCGGCGTAGTCCTCACAGACCACTTCATTTCCTTCCTTATCTTCTGGGAGATAATGGGGTTCTGCTCTTACGCCCTCATTGGCTTTTACTTTGAGAAGCGCAGCGCGCAGCTCGCGATGAAGAAGGCTTTCATCGTTACGCGCATCGGCGACGTGGGGATGCTCATCGGCATCTTTCTGCTCTACCTCACGGGCGCGCCGCTGCGGTTCTCCGAGCTTGTGCATTTCTTTGAGCCTGCGAACCTTACATTGAGCGCTAGTCTGACGACAGCTATCGGCCTGCTTCTGTTTTGTGGAGCTGTTGGCAAGAGCGCACAGTTCCCGCTGCACGTGTGGCTGCCGGACGCGATGGAAGGCCCGACGCCGGTCAGCGCTTTGATCCACGCGGCGACGATGGTTTCCGCAGGCGTTTTCCTTGTCATCAGGATATACCCGATTATCGCTGCCAGCGAGGCAAGCCTCGCTGTAGTCGCTGCAATAGGCGCACTCACAGCATTGATGACCGCGCTGGTCGGGCTTGTGATGAACGATATCAAGAAGGTGCTCGCGTATTCCACGATGAGCCAGCTCGGATATATGTTCCTTGCCTTGGGGGTAGCGGGATACACGGCTGGCGCGTTCCACCTCATCAACCACGCGTTCTTCAAAGCCTGCTTGTTCCTAGGAAGCGGCTCGGTAATCCTTGGCTGCCACCACGAACAAGACATGCGTCGCATGGGTGGGCTGTATAAGTTCATGCCGATTACATATGCCACGTTCTTGATAGCATCGCTGTCATTGATGGGCATTCCGCCTTTCTCCGGCTTCTGGAGCAAGGACGAGATATTGGGCAATGCGTTCGCGCGCGCGCATGAGTTTGGCGGCGCTTACTGGCTGCTGTTCATCGTAGGCGAACTAGTCGCCTTTTTAACGGCGACTTACATGACAAGGCTGCTGATAATGACCTTCGGCGGCAAGTACTGCGGCGCAGATGCGAGGGACGCGGAGTTCCTTGCCGATAAGGCGGCGCTGCAAACTGAGCAAGTCAACTGGGAAATAAAGAAATACGGCGAGAGCATGGGCGGCCTAGACACTCTTTATGTTCCACTCGAGGAGCATGGAGAGCGCGACGAGCACCATGCCGAGAAATCCCATGGCCACGCCCATAGTCCCAACGAATCCCCCTGGGTCGTGCTTACGGCGCTGATCGTGCTTGCTTTATTCGGCGGGTTCTTCGGGCTGGTTGGAGCTGTGCCCATTGGCATCAGCTGGTGGCAGGGCTTCATCCAATTCGGGCATGCGGGCCACGAGAGCGTGAACTGGCTGGTCATGGGCATCTCGACCGCCATGGCGCTTGGTGGCGTTTTGACGGGCTACCTTATCTGGGGTTTGAAACTCCCCATCTTCAAAGCGCTGCACAAGCTTGCGCCGATTAAGGCGATGCACAGCCTGCTTGCGCATAAGTATTACATTGACGAGTTCTACAACGGCGTTTTGGTGCGGGGGCTTGTTTTCGCTGCAATCGGCTTTTGGAAGTTCGATATCTGGGTTGTTGACTTGATTGTGAACGCGATAGGCTCGGGCGCGAAGATGTTCGCGTATGCCTACGCCTGGTTTGACCTGTGGGTCGTAGACGGCCTCGTGAATCTTGCGGGCATGATGTGGCTGGGAATCAAATGGTGCATCCGCCCGGCGCAGAGCGGTTACGTCCAGCATTACATATTGGCTATCGTGATTACCGCGGTGGTTTTCTGGGTGGCCAAGTACGTATTCTGATGAAAGGGAATGAGTATGTCTGAACGCAGGAATTGGGCTACAAACGATGTCTGGAGACAGGTGATCATCACGCTACTCGTGGTCGCAGGCATTACTATTATCATCTTGCTTAGTAATGCCAGCGACACGGTGAAGGGCTTCATAAACTTTTTCCGCAACCCGGTGAATCTTAGCATCTTTATCCCCTTCTTCGGCGCGATTGCGCTAATGTTCATTGACCACCGCAAGCAGGCAATGCTCAGAGGCTGGGCATTGGCTTTCTCCACTCTTCCCTTGATAATCACGACCGGGCTTTGGCTTGGATGGTGGTCGGGTCTGGCGCAGTTTGCCGACCCATCGGGCTTCTTCGGCGAAACGATGCGCGTCTGGGGACGTTTCATCCCTGACGTGGACCAGTTCAACTATTTCCTGGACCGCAGTTGGATCGATATCCTGCGTGTGCGCTACACCGTCGGCCTTGACGGGCTGTCGTTCCCGCTGTTCCTTCTAACGGCGTTTATCAGTTCCATCGCTTGTATTGCGAGCTTCGGCATCAAGGAACGCGCGAAAGAGTATTTCATCCTCTACCTGCTGCTTGTAGGCGGAATGCTCGGCGTTTTCGCATCGCTGGATTACTTCCTGTTCTACGTGTTCTGGGAAATCAGCCTCGTCCCGATGTATTTCCTCATCGGGATTTGGGCGGGCCGCGCAGGATGTATGCGGCTATCAAGTTCTTCCTGTATACGCTCTTCGGAAGCGTCTTCATGCTCGTGGGCATCATTATGATGTTTCTTTTCGGCGGCGTGCAGAGCTTCTCCATGATAGAGCTGGCGACGGCGCCAGGGCTTCGGGCGATGCCCGATGGGCTTAGGCTGCTCGTGTTCGCAGGCTTCTTCCTTGCATTCTCCATCAAAGTGCCGCTGTTCCCGTTCCATACCTGGTTGCCGGACGCTCACGTTGAAGCTCCGACGCCAATCTCCGTGATACTTGCGGCCGTTCTGCTGAAAATGGGCTCTTACGGCTACATGCGCGTCATGTATCCGACGTTCCCCGACCTGGGATACTACCTTGGCGCTATCATCGGATTGCTGGCCGTGATATCAATCATCTACGGCGCGCTTGTCGCGATGGTCCAACCGGACTTGAAGAAGCTAGTCGCCTATAGCTCTGTGTCTCACATGGGCTTTATTATCTTGGGAATTGCGAGCATGAGCCCTGATGGGTTCAATGGCGCAGTGATGCAGATGGTCGCGCATGGATTAACAACCGGCGCACTGTTCCTCTTAGTCGGCGTAGTGTATGACCGCACGCATACCAGGCTCATCAAGGATCTGGGCGGGCTTATGATCACGATGCCCAGGTTCGCCTTCATCATGTATGTTGCCTGTTTCGGCTCACTGGGGCTACCTGGGCTTGTCGGCTTCTGGCGGTGAATTCCTCATCATCAAAGGCGCGTTCATGAGCAATGAAACCTGGAAGCAGGTGATGACATGGGCATTACCGGCGACCAACTTATGCGCGTATACGCAATCATCGCAGCGGTTGGCATCATCCTTACCGCAGCCTACATACTTTGGATGCTTGAGCGCGTAATGCTCGGGCGTGAAAACCCGCGCTGGAAAGGCCTGCCTGACTTAACCACGCGCGAGTACTGGGCGCTTGTGCCGATAGCCGTGTTCATCGTATTCCTGGGGCTCTATCCCCGGCCGGTGATGCAGATGTTTGAATACTTCAGCAGCTCCCTCGCCCAAACCGTCCTCAAGGCATTCCAGTAAGCAAAAGAGGCGAAACGCGGTTCATCTTCGGCTGCTGAGCTATTAACGACGCACGCTTCCTTGTCTATCATCCTTCGCGCACTTACCCTAACGTGCCCGGCCCCGCATCAACGGGGAGTTCATCTATCCTGTTCACCCCCAGCTCTTGCGAGCCCGAGGCAAAAGGAGGGGTGGAAGGCACCGAAGGTTCCCTGCGACGGATGAGGCAGGCGCACAGCGTCGAAGCGCTAAATGCCTGGTGCTATCCGTCGGCTTGAGGCAAGGTACTTGCGGCGCCGTTATTCACAACGCCGGTTTCCCAGGCCTCTCCTGGGGCTCGCGTCCGGTGAACTGCGAAACCGAGGCTTCGCTTGCGTTCCGGGGCTACTCCCAAGGGACACTCGGCCATTCCACCTTTCAAAGAACTCGCCCTCCGCGGGGCCGGTTCGGTATACCACAATCAAATTACACCTACCGAATATGAGCGTCAAGGGGTTTAGCAGTTAAATCACCTGAGCAAGTTATAAGGGGCTGATGCAACAGTTATCCACATCCAGGCCTAC
Source organism: uncultured bacterium (assembly GCA_963749125.1). Taxonomy (GTDB): domain Bacteria; phylum 4484-113; class 4484-113; order 4484-113; family 4484-113; genus JBBIJQ01. The sequence continues at coordinate 219,926 of CAVVLL010000006.1, read as the reverse complement.
TAGCTAGGTGTTTGTTCGGAGACAGTTGTAACATCGAGGAGGCACTAGGAGGTGTTGTTTCCGATGGGAGAGCGAGGCATATCTGGCAGCACGGATCTGCGTATGGCGGCAGTGCGCGCGACATAACAGAGCAAGGAGTTGGGATCGCTCAAGCCGCAGGCCTGTTCCGGCGTCAGCAGGCAGAGCATATGGCGTCGCATATCCCGCTGACCGCGAGGGCGGTCAACCGGGACCGAAGGAGATTTCCCGGCGGCCTGCGAGCAGCCGCAGCCAGGCGCGCCGCGAGAAGGAAGATGGCCGTCTTGAAACTCAGGCAGGACAGGGCCTGGGCGCTGCCGAAGAACAGGGTCGAGTGCTTGGCCTGGGCGGGAAGCACGGTTCACCGTATCCTGCGCGAGCACGGCATATCCAACATACAGGTGCCGCGCAAGACATCCCGCGTTACGAGATGGCCTTTCCCGGCGAGCTCGCGCACATAGACTCCAAGGAGTTGGTGCCGTTGCGAGCTGGGGACTGCGGCCTGAGTTCCTTTTCGGCCCGCGCCTGGACGGATACAGCCGCGAAGTGTTCTTGCAGGTGCTTCCCCGGGCTGATAGCGCCTCCAGTTCCGAATCTTCTGGAACTGGCTCATAGACAGCAATTCCCTGCAGACTTCTGCGGCGTCGATGAACCGACAATGCGTGGGCTTTCACTATGCGGCTATGCGCCCACCCAGACTTCGGCGTCGCGCCGTTCCAGTAGCCTGCTGGAGCGAAACGGCGTCGAGCACCGCCTGACCAAGCCTTACCACCCGCGCACCAACGGCAAGGTGGAGCGCTTCTTCGGCACGGTCGGAAGGGAGCTGCTTCGCGTCGGTGCGTTTCCACGACAGCGCTCACAGGAGGGACGAATCAGCCGCTCCGCTCCTATCAACAACCTTGTCCGGCCCCATTCCGCAATCAACCATCACTCCGCCAACCCCCTACCGCATGCAATACTTTCAAGCTGGAACCCCGATGAAACATATGTCTCCGAAAGAGCAGCCAGGTTGAAGGATATGCGTTCCGCGCGGTGCGGTTAGGGGAGGAATTCGAGCTTGAAGGCTGGACTTGTCAAATACGCGAACGGTCTCTGCGATATCGAGGTTTATCTGCTCCTTAAAAGCTCATCTACAGATGTGAAAGCCTGGTTATCGCGTAGGCGTTGCAGGAAGATAAACTCAACTGTGCGCCCGTATAACGAGATATCTTGCCCAATGATGTGCGCTTCAACGATGCATCGTGCCGGGTTCGATAGGATGCGGCGGGTCGCTTGCTTCGTCGTCGGGTAAAAACGATGGCTTGCGGTCGGCAGGCACAATTACCAGCGCAGCTGGGTAATGCCGGTGCTCGACGGTAAAAGCTGCCCGCATACACGCCCTCAAGCGGCATAAGCTTCTCGGAGGCAAAGCAGGTTTGCTGTAGGCACGCGAACCACTGACTTGCCGATGCCACGCCCCTGTTCAACTTTCCCGCGAACGAAGTATGGATAGACCAGCAGCTCGTTTGCTGCAGATACGTTGCCTTCCGGCAAGCAGGGCGCGTATCCTGCGCGATGATATTGGAGCATCACCGTCAATAATCGCTCCCGACGCGCATGAACTCAAAGCCGTGCTCGCGCGCGAGCTTATCGAAGTTCTCGTCGCTGCGCACGTGATCAGCGCCCACCGATGCGTCGTAGCCGCGATTAGCGCCGAGGCTAATATGGCTGCGAAGGCGCGTGAAAAACTCGCCTGCGCGCAGCTTCGCAAACGCTCGTCAAAGTCAAAGCACGCTATATGGTTGAAGCCAAGCTTGCGCAGTAAGACTACTTTCTCCGAAGGAAGCGTGATGAATTTAACTGCGCGGCCTTCATCGATGAGCTGCAATGGGTGGTTCTGAAAGGTGAATATCAGCGGAACGCCCGACGCGTCCGCAGCTAACTCGCGCGTCAAAGTTAAAAGCTGCATGTGGCCGCGGTGGATGCCGTCAAAGATGCCGATGGTCATCGCGACGCGTTTGCCTCTCAGCGCGCCTGAGGTCGCTCCATGTCCTGTAGATTCCAGCTTCGCCTTCCACGGTGTGATACGGGGCAGCGCTAGCCGCGCAGCTACTTTGCCGACTCCTCCTGCGGCTTTCCAAGCATATACAGGATGTCTTCAATGCCGCCTGTCCGTTCCTTTTTCAACGCAAACGTGTGGGCGGCTCTCTTTTTGGTTGAACGCAGTCAGCGCAGCCGTCAGCTCGGTTTTGAATTCCTGCGGTGGGTCAAACAGCTGGTTATCAAGGACGGTGAGCACCATGCCGGCAATCATCCGATATTCTTCGTCTATCTGCTTTTCCTTTCCCGTGCCACAGGATCGAATCGCGTGATGTTGATTACTCCGCCTTCGTATTTGAGAAGCAGAACGAGGTCCTTATAGTTATCCCGCAGCTTGAGGAATTCCATGTAGCAGTCGTATCCCGCCGTCGCGCTTCTCGATAGCCAGTAGGCTCACGTCAAAAAGCTTGATGCCCATCTTCATGCGCACCCAAGAAGCGTCCGGAGAGAAACCCATTTCTGAGAAACCGCCTCCAAAGCGCATGTCGCCCACGTCTTTGACCTTGCCTGGCAGCGGCCGCATGGGGAATGTTTCATTGACGACAACGAGGATATCGCCTGTATGTCCGAGGATGGCGAGCTCGTTGGCGGCTATTGGGGGCAAGTCAAGTCCCTTCAGTTTCAGCTTGGCAGCCCTGGGCGCTTTGGCTGCATTGCCTACTTGCGGACTCTGCGGCGCAACTACGCCTGCGAGCTTGCTGGCCTTCTGCACGTAATTCCTGAATCACCCGGCACATAATCGAAGGATGTAGTTTGCGCGGATAATTCATCAACCTGGTGGTTTCTCTGGCGTGGGTATACCGGGTAGAAATCCAGCCACAGGCTTGTCCAGCGCTGCGCTTCCGCTGGGGCAGGAATCTTGATGCCGAAGATGCCCTTCTCGCCTGCGACGATGTGGAACTCCTGGCCTTCGAAAGCGACAACGTAGCGGTTATCATCGCCAACCTTCTCGGAGCGAAGGAGTTCAGGCTTCTCGGAAACGACTGAAACCTGGCCACCCTTGGGCAGCGGCTTTACGTGAGTCGTGCTCGAAGGCTGTTGCTGCTTGCATGAAGCGGCGCAAAGGAGCTGCGCCAGGAGCGAGGCCGCTAAAGCCAACGTGTAAATACCCAGTTTCATCCCGTGTCTCATAGGTGAATACTACCATAACTCCAAAGTGCGAACCAACAATTACCGCTAGCAAGTGGTATCTTGTTCACATGGCCCGTAACGAACAAAACCGTGTCCTGGTTGCGATGAGCGGCGGAGTGGACAGCAGCGTCGCAGCGCTACTGCTCGTGCGCGAAGGATACGATGTAATCGGCGTAACAGCCAAGCTCCTGGATGACGGCGATTACGGGCGGTGCTGCTCTTTGGACACTGCGCAACGTGCGCGGCGGACTTGCGACAAGCTGGGCATCCGCCACCACATAACGAATCTGTCCAATGAGTTCAGGGAACAGGTAATTACGCGGTATGTCAGCGAGTATACGCAAGGTAGGACACCAAATCCCTGCATCGATTGTAACCGGTTCATCAAGTTCAGCCTTCTATTGAAGCTGGCCGACACCATAGAGTGCAGGTTCCTTGCGACCGGTCATTATGCGCGTATCGCTGCCCGTCCGCGAGAGACATTCGCTCCTGTGCCAAAGCCGGTCGGTGACTCGCCGGATGCGTTGCGTGCGCGCGCCAGCGACCTGTTGCATCTCATGCGCGGCATTGACCGCCAGAAGGACCAGTCATATTTCCTTGCAGCGACTCCGAGAAGCTTGCTCCCGCGCCTGTTTATCCCCTGCGGCGATTACACCAAAGAGCAAGTCCGCGCACTGGCGGCCGAGGCCGGTTTACCGACGGTCGAGGCTGAAGAGAGCCAGGATATTTGCTTCGTGAACGAGGGTAGGGGAATTGACTACTGGCTGGCGCAGCTTGCGCAAGCGCCTGTGCCTGGAGATATACGCGAGCTTGGCGGTGAGATAGTCGGCAAGCACGACGGCATTGAGCACTTTACGCGCGGTCAGCGCAAAGGACTGCGCCTGGGTGGCGGGCCTGCGAAGTTCGTAGTGGACATCAACGCAGATACGCGGGAACTAATTGTAGGCGAGCCTGGCAGCATGCCCGTTGTAGCCGTAGATCTCATCGAGTGCAACATACTTGCTGAAGGTTATGTGGACACAGGCAGGATAGTGCTGGCGCGAACGCGGTATCGTCAACGTGAGAGTGAAGCCGTAGTTGAAAGCGCATCCGCAGATGGTGGGTTGCGCGTCAGGTTCGCTTCGCCGCAAGAGTTCATCTCGCCTGGGCAATGGTGCGTCTTCTATGACGGCGAAGTAGTCGTAGGCGGCGGGTTGATTAACGGCATCATTCGCGCGAAATGAACTTGCGGATAGCCACAGTGCTAAAATAGAGCCTCGTGATAGAACGCATTGGGAGGAAGATATGTCGACCGCATTTAAGCGTATCGCTGAAGAGTATTTTGACTACATCATGGCCGAGCACCCGAGCTGGGCGACCTGGCTTGGGATACATAAACAAGACGGCAAGTTGACGAACTTCGAGCCGACGGTCATCGCCGCTCGCCTTAAGAAGCTTGAGTCGTTCCAGAAGAAGCTGGACAAGATTGACGTGAAGAAGCTGCCGCTGGACGAGCAGGTTGACGCGAGGCTGCTCGCTGGCTCGCTGAAGACGTGGCTGGAGATGGAGAAGCGCCGCCCCAACCACAAGACTTCCCCGTCGCATTATGTCGACGAAGCCATATTCAGCCTTTACGTTCTCATTGAGCGCGACTTTGCGCCGAAGGAAAAACGGGCGAAGAGCGTCCTGCGCCGCATGCGCGCCATCCCCAAGCTTGTGCGCCAGGCGAAGGCGAACCTTGATAATCCGCCGCGCGAGTTCACAGAAAGTGCCGTCATGGAAGCGCAGGGCGGCGTAATGTTCCTGCAGGCCACCGTGCGTGAATTCATCAAGTCGCTTCGCGGGCCGGCTAACAAGAAGCTGCGCGAAGACATGGAAGCCGCAGCATGCAAGGCTGAAAAGGCGCTATGCAGCTACGGGAAGTTCCTAATTGAAGACCTGCTGCCTCGCAGCCACGGCAAGTTCGCCATCGGCAAGCAGGCTTTCAACATGCTCCTTAAATACAATCATAATGTCGATTACGACGCCGACATGCTTTACAAGATGGGGCGCGCCAAGCTTGCCGAGACCAAGCGTGAGCTTGAGGCAATCGCCAGAAAGATCAACCGCCGCAAGACGTGGATACAGATCGTTGACGACCTGAAGAAGGAACATCCTGCGAACGCGGGACTTGTTAATTACTATGCCAAAGAGATGAAGCGCGCGCGCGAATTCGTGCGCAAAAACAAGCTCGTAACCTTCCCCAAGGCTGAGCGCCTTGTAGTTGTGCCGACTCCCGACTTTGCCGCGCCGACCATTCCATACGCCGCGTATGTATCGCCTGCGCCCTACGAGAAGGACAAGAAGGGCATCTTCTGGGTAACCAAGGTCCCGCCGCGCACCCCGCGCGCCCGCGCTGAGGAGCAGCTTGAAGGCCATTCCAAGTGGGGCATCGTAGTGACATCGCTGCATGAAGCGTATCCTGGCCACCACCTGCAACTTTCCATCGCCTCGCATCAAACCAACGCCTTGCGCCACCTCATGGAAACAAGCGTGTTCGCTGAAGGATGGGCGCTTTATTGCGAAGAGATGATGTGGGAGCAGGGCTTCTACCACGACCTGCGTAGCCGCCTGCTGCAGCTCAAGGACCAGCTATGGCGCGCCTGCCGCGTCATCGTTGACGTGGGGCTGCACACCGGCAAGCTGAGCTTTGACGACGCCGTGAACTTCATGGTGAAAGAGGCGAAGCTTGAGCGCGTGAACGCCGTAACCGAAGTGCGCCGCTACTGCCAGACGCCGACGCAGCCGATGAGCTACATGCTGGGCAAGCTGCAAATCCTCGCGCTGCTGGACGACTACAAGAAGAAGCACGGCGCGAAGTTCAAGCTGCGCAAGTTCCACGACGAGCTTCTTTCCCACGGCACCATCCCGGTCAAGTACGTCCGCCAGCTCATGGGGCTGTAAGGCGCTGAATTGCTGATATGCTAATGCAACGGCATGCCTCCGACCTGTGCCACGCCGAGGGGCGAGAAATCGCGCCAATAAAGATTGGCGAGGGGAGCACGGGCGTGCTGCTTATCCACGGATACCTGGCGACGCCCGAGGAGATGCGCGGGCTGGCGCAGCACCTTGCAGCGAAAGGATTGCAGGCACGTGCGCCGCTGGTGGCAGGACATGGGACGATGATGCGCGAGTTTCGCAAGACGCGGTGGGAGGCTTGGTACGCATCGGTGGGAAACGCGCTGGCGGAGTTGCAGCGCGAGTGCAGCCAGGTTTTCGTCGTCGGCATATCACTTGGTGGCCTGCAAGCGCTTCACCTCGCTGCGCATCATCCCGGGCTTACCGGCATAGTCGCGCTTGCGCCGTCTATTGAGCTCATCTTTGACCCGCGCAGGCCGTGGCGCAAGGTAAGCGATATGAAGTTGTGGCTGCTCTCGCGAATGACGTGGCTGGCGACATTGTATGCAGGCGAGCCAAGCGACCGCGTGCCGCATTTCATGCACGCAGACATTTGCGATGAGGCCGCGCGCCGACAGCATATCTATTACAGCTTCAACCCAACATCAGGCGTCATTGAGTTACTGCGATACGCGAGGCACGTTAAGAGCGAGTTGCCGCAGATCCGCCAGCCGCTGCTGTTAATCCACAGCCCACTGGATGGCACTGTGCCGGTTCGCAGCTCGGAGTATGTGCTGGAGCACGTGAACTCGGTTCAAAAGGCGCTTGACCTAACAACCGCAGCGAATTCGTGGCACGTGCTTACCGAAGACGTTGACCGCGAAGCGGTTTATAATGCTGTCAGCGGGTTTATCGCCCGGATACAGGGAGGAGACTGGATATGGAAATGAACGCAACGATGGTTCCGATGAAAGTGGCATACGCGCCAGCATGGCTGACATGGGTCGCCGCCACGACTACTTGCCTACGCGCGCTTGGCGTTGATTGCGACCAGGTTGATGTCGCAGGCTACAGCGGCTACGCATTCCACCTGTGCGTGGACGCAAAGCTTTGCCCATCAGGCCCTTCAGTCTTAAGCTGGGATAGTCTGAACGAAGGCGTGAGATTACTTGGCCGCACAACCAATATGTATTACAGCGGCCAGTGCCATTGCGAGGGCTTCATAACCGACCTCACGCGCGCGCACTGCCGCACTGCATTTGAGCTTGCCAAAGCCGAAGTGCTCGCGGGAAGGCTTTGCGTTATGTGGGGCGCATACGTGCCGGAATTCGCGGTGGTCACAGGCTTCACCGGCGACAGTTACGTCGTTGATAGCTTCAAAGGTTGTATGGGCCAGGAGCAGCCGCCGATTCCCTTTGACGAGGTGAACGCGCCGGGCGGGGTATACCTGCTGATGCTGCCCGACAAAACGGTGACGCCGGTGCTCAACGCCGACAGGCATGCTGTTTCCCGCGCAGTTGCCATGTGGAATACGCCGGGATTCGCCACCTACAAATACGGGGCCGACGCATACAATCTGTGGGCTGAGGCGCTGGAGACAAAGCGCGCCGACGGTGGCGGCAATGCATACAATGCGGCATGCTATGCCGAGGGCAGGCGTTTCGCCAACGTCTTTTTCGGCAGGATGGCTAAGCGCCACGAGTTCGCTGCTGAGAAGCTTGCAATGGCTTCCAAGCGATACGGTGTTTCGGCGGACGCGATGGCGCAAGTCGCCAAGTTATTCCCATTCCCCGGCGCGTGGGGTCAGTCAGTAACGGATGAAGGCGCCATCAAGCAAGCCATAGAGCTGCTTTGCGAGGCGCAAGACGCCGAAACCCAGGCTGTGACCCATCTTGCGCAGGTCCTCGCAATGGAGTGGCCGAAGCAGTAACCCGCTTTCACGCAATGCTTTGCTATAATCCCTGCGATTATCACGGGAGGCACTAATGCGCGTTGCCGATGCGTTTCAATTAACCGCCACTGAATTCCGTAAGGTCGTCGTGGGCCAGGATGAAATCCTGCGCCTGATGCTCGTCGCTTACTTGTCCCATGGGCACATCCTCTTTGAGGGCGTGCCGGGCTTGGCTAAGACGCTAATGGTGAAGGCGCTGTCGGTGATACTCGGCAGCGGCGCTGACGGCGGCAAGGCTGAGGGTTTCAAGCGCATCCAGTTCACGCCCGACATGCTCCCCAGCGACATCCTCGGCACGATGGTCTACTCATCGCAGGACGGCAAGTTCAGGCTGCACCGAGGGCCGCTGTTCTGCCACTTCCTGCTAGCCGACGAAATCAACCGCACTCCCCCCAAGACGCAGTCCGCGCTGCTTGAATCCATGGAAGAGCGGCAGGTGACGATTGAGGGCGGGGTGGAGACGCTGCCTCTGGACTTCACCGTGTTTGCTACGCAAAACCCGATTGAGTATGAAGGCACATATCCGCTGCCCGAGGCGCAGCTTGACCGCTTCATGATGCGCGTGAAGGTAGGCTACCCGTCGCGAGATAGCGAGAAGGAAATTCTGCAGCGCTACCACAATGGCTTTGACGCGCAGGACGTCGCATCCGCCGGCCTACAGGACATCGGCATGTCCGCGTGCTTCTCCGACCTCACGGCGGAAGTGCAGGCTGTGAAGGTCAAAGACGAAATACTGGATTACATCCTCGACATCGTGCAGCGCACGCGCCAGCGCCGGGGTATCGTGCTGGGTGCAAGTCCCCGCGCCGGCATCCAACTGCTTCGCGGCGCTAAAGCGCACGCAGCGCTTGAGGCGCGCGATTTCGTGACGCCGGACGATGTGGCGATGCTCGTCCCGCACGTCCTCAACCACCGGCTCATTCTTTCACCCGAGCTGGAGATTGAGGGCCGCAAGTCTGAGGAGATAATCAGCGAAATCGTAAAATCCGTTCCCGTCCCGCGCTAACAACGCGTTGGCATTTTGTTGAAGCGCTGTGCGCAGGCCTCTAACAAGGAAAAACACTATCAACATCTTATCCCAAACACCAATAAGTCAACGACTATGCTAGGGCAGTTATTTCAACATCCGATTCGTTATGTACCTAGCTAGACTATTTGTAGGGCTGTAAGAAGCCTGATATTAGAACGGCGAAAGGATAACAGGCTATAATAGATATGAGTGCTACTACCAAAGCGAGCGCCGCAACGCTGATTATACTTCGCACCCAGCTATGTGTACTAAACACGAACCTTTCCATCTGCCCGGCGACCGGAATGCGACTGAAAAAGCCTTCAACTTCTTCATAGTTAGCCCGTAAGCCAATCGTAAGGGCTGAGTAAACGCCTATCAATAAAGGAATGCCTGCCATCGCTACGATCAGCGCGAGAAGGGAATACGTGCCGAAGCTCCAATAGTTCATAACGTCTTGCCTACATCGCATCCATGCCCAAAATGGTAGATATGGAAGGAGGGCAAATAGCCAGATAAACCAAAGCTTTCTTTGATGATAGCTAATCCCAAAGGCTAGGAAGATGTATAACACGACTAAAGGAAGAGCAAAGAGCAGTATGAAAACAAAGTCCGTGAATGCTGGACTCCCCAGGAAACTAGCGAATAAATATAAGTAGGCTCTGTTGCTGTATGGAACCAGTGGCATGTAGAAGACGTATATCTCGCTTGCTTTCGTATCTTGCCAGTTAAGGCGAACTATTCTTTGTTGACCATCTAAGCTGCTTGAAGCGTTAAATGGGTAATCGTTCTCTAGCCAACTCTGATAGGATTCACAATATATCGCTAGTCCGATTGGATCGCCCGTTATGCTATTCGCGTACTTAGCATATACTTGGTTTGGTGGAGAGCCGAGAGTGATTCCAGCATCGGTTACAACGTCCGCTGCGGTTCCTGGTAGCTCTTCTCCCAGCGGCTTTATCCGTATCTTTAGATCGTAGCCCTGGGATGGATTATATAGAGCTATTACTTGTTGCGACTGCGTGTGAAACTGCCAGTACTTCGTTCCAGTCTTCTTTATCGTGCCGACATAAATTGGCTTCCCGCACCGGCTTTCAATCGCGGCAAGTGCCGTCTGAATCGTCTGCTTACCATAAAGCCCAAGACCGAAGCCTTCATGTGAAAGGCGTTCATATGGAATTATGTAGAAGAACCAGGCTATCACCGCAAGTCCTGCAATGAGGTGAAGCCACAATCCTATCTTCGTCAACGCCAGCGAAACACGCCTGATTCTCCTCAGCCTTTTAAGCTTGAGATGGGCGCGGATAATCTGCAGTTCCCGGGCGGTGACAAATATCACGCGTTGCACGGGTTCAATATATCATAACGGGAATGGCCGTGATGGAATTAGCTAGATTCCCGTATGCTCGTCGGAGTCGGGGAGGGTCTCCATCGTCTCTTTCTCTTTGCGCTTGGATTCTTCTTTTCTCAAGCTTCTTTTTCAGCTCAGGAAACTGCTGCTTAATGAACTCCTGGCGCTTCATCGGATCAAGCACTGCCAGCGGGCTGCGGCCGTAGAATTCAATGAAGCCGCACTTCAGGCACATATAGCAGTCAATAGGCGTGGCGCGGTCGTATTTGACCTGCATCCAGCCGTATGTGGCGACGAAATGGGGCTCCTTGGTCACGCCGAAGTTGGCGACCGACGAAAACTCGCCGCGCACCATCTCTCCGCTGCACTTGGGGCAACGGCGCGTCTCGGTGTCGGTCTTCGGGGCTTGCGCCGGGAATTCCACGCTCATAAAGTCCTTTTTCTTCGGCATGGACACACCACAATTTTACCATCATCCGGCCTTAGCTGCAGAAACCGGCTCAGATGAGGAACCAAAGCGCTAAGATGAGCAGCACAATCAGGGCGATGGGAAGCCATTCCTCAAGCCCCCTCAGCGCCCCTGCGCGCACCCACATCGTCATTACTGGCTTGTCCGCCATCCCGCTAAGCGAGGCTGAATAGTCGCCGTTCACCTGCGTGAACTTCAGGAAATACATGCCCGAATTGCGCAGGACGAAACGGCAGCTTCTTGAGTAGCGCGCTGATGAGCCAAACGCGTTGGCCCCCGCGAGGATCATGTCGGTTTGCGGGTGGATGACCACGCCGTTAGCGTCAAGTATCTCTGTGCGTGTTTCCCACATGCCGGCGGCCGCGGGCATGTTGATATGGTAGGTGTAAACGCAGTTCTGCTTTGCCGGGGCGTAGAACGGGCCGAAGGCAAAACCCCTGGTGATTGCGCCGGCAGTGGCTTGCTGGTATAGGACGACGCGCCCCGAGGCAAAAGTGCAGTAAGCCCACCATGCAACTGCGATGAAGGCGAGGATGGTGGTTAGCGCAATTGCACGCCTGCGGCGAAACAGCGTGCGCACCGATGCCTCGTGCTGTGCACGAGATGATACTTTGGGCTTTCCAGCGCCCCCGCTTCCTGTTGCGTCCACAGGAAGATTATAGATTGCATCGTCCTATGGTGCAATCATGGCTTGAGGAGTATCTTGCCGATGCTCAGGCGCGACTTAAGCTTGTGCTGGGCTTCGCCTGCGCGCGCAAGCGGGAACACTTCGCTGATGGTGAACTTCAGCTTGCCGGAGCAATATAGGTCCAGTACCGCGTCGGCATCCCTGCGCACGACTTCGGGATGGTCGCGCACGGTGTTTAGCCAAAAGCCGGTGATGCTGCGGCTGCCGCGCATGAGCAGTTGCGGGATGGCTTGTGCCACATCGCCGCTTGCGCTGCCATAAAGTATGAGCTGCCCGAAATCGGCGAGCGCCTCCAGGCCCTTATCAAAGGTATCGTGGCCAACGCTGTCCAGGATGAGGTTAACGCCGCCAGGTGACAGCTTGCGAGCTTCGCGCATCCAATCGCCCTGCGTATAGATGATGATGTCGTCAGCTCCCATCGCGCGCGCCGCCTTCGCCTTTTCCTCGCTGGAGGTTGTGCCAATCACGCGCGCACCAAGATGTTTTGCGATTTGAACTGCCAGCAAGCCGACACCGCCGGCGACGGCGTGTATGAGCACGGTCTCACCAGGCTGCGTCTTGTGCTGACTCTGCTAGCATGTGCCATGCGGTCAGCCCCTGCACGGGGAATGCTGCGCCGATTTCCATCGGGACTTCATCGGGAAGCGGAATTACGTCCTTCGCCGGAAGCACGCCGTATTCGGCGTAGGCCGCACCCTTGCGGTATAGCGCTGACACGCGTCCTCCTATCTTGACGCTGGCGGTGTCCGCGCCTTGCCCAAGCTTCGCGATTGTTCCTGAGGCTTCAAGGCCTATTGCGCTGGGTAGCTTCATCCTGCTACCGCGCGAATACAGGCCTCGCCGCATAAGCGAACTCGGCGAAGTTCACGCCGATGTATTCGTGCTTGACCAGCACCTCGCCCGGGCCCGGCTCGGGTATTGGCACATCCTCAACCTTGAGCACTTCCGGCCCGCCAAATTCATAAAACAACACTGTTTTCATCGTGTCCATAGCGCCTCACTCTCATGCCAACGATTTACGAACTTAACGCGGGCTTGAGTATAACAAATGCGGCGTTAGCTATAAGTGCTATGATTAGGTAGAGGAAACCTATGGAGGGAATTGCGATGAAAAGACTGCTAATCGTTATTACAGGCATCACGCTGCTTGCATGTATCGTCTGTGTCCTGTCTGCGCCGAGTAGCGCGGCGGATGAGCCTGAATACACCATCTTTCAATCTCAGCCTGGTCGCCTGGAAGCGCTGCTTTGGGCGATTGTGGACTGCTATACGTATGCAACACTTGAAGAGGCGAAGGCTAATTTCATCGGCAAATACGAAGCACCAGAAACTACATTGGAGCCCAACCTTTGGCCTGACGAAAACAGGCTTGCCGCGCTGGAAGGTGAATTCGGCGACATGCCTGAATACTGGCAGGCGCGCTATTTCTACGATGACGTGAAAAGCCAGAACGGGAAGACGGATTACCTGGAACAAGCGATGGAGCTTTCATCCTGTGAGCCCGCCGATCTTTATTTAATCGCAGATGCGTTTATGCGTCAGGCGAGGGACAACGAGAAGAACGCCGCCGATGCATCTATGGCTGCGAAGGCAAATGAGGCATACTATGCAAAAGCTGCCGATTTGATGGCGCAAGCAACGAAAAGCGAACCACGCAATGCCTTTTACTGCTATGAGGCTGCCAGGCCGTTGGTGAAGCTTGGGCGCACAGAAGAAGCTATGGAAATGATCCGCCTTGGTAATAAGGCACCAGTGAACGAGGCTGTCCAGCTATTCCCGGTTTCATATATTCTGCGGAACATGGAAGGCATTCGGACTAAGGACGACGGCAGCGGCATGTATAAGCTACTTAGCTTCTCGCTCGCATATACAGCAGTGCCGATGTTGGCCGAACGGCGGGAAATGTTCAACTCGTTTACGAAAGATCCGGCTAACGCTTATGATACCGAGCTTCTGAATACTTTGCACCTGTATTCATGCCGCTTTGGGGAACAGAATTACGCGTCGCTCATCCAAGCCCTCATCGCCGCAGGCATGACAAACTTGGTGAGAACTTACTACATTGACAGCGGTACGGTTTCAGCGAAGCCAGACAGCTTGAAGCGATTAGGGGAGATGTATGCCCTTCATGGCCGCGTCAACGGTATGGTTAAATCGATTTCCGCGTGGGAAGAGTATATCCAGGCTATGGGATACCGTAGCGAAGGCTTATCTCTATACTATGAAGATAGCCCGACCTCAGAGCAATCCTGGAGAATGTTTCTGGGATTGTGGGACAGCCTTATCGCAGAATTCCGATATGTAGTCCCTGAAATAGGTAATGCGTTTCGCAGCCTTGAAGAATTCCGCTATCACGATGACGGGACTATTACGCGTGAGAAAGCCGAGCCAGCGCCATAGCGGTTGGGTGGGGTTCTCTAACTAATCCTGGGCGGGGGGGGACTTGAACCCCCACGGGTTACCCCACCAGCTCCTAAGGCTGGCGCGTCTGCCATTCCGCCACCCGCCCGTATGCGCTAAGTATAACAGCTTGGGAAAGCTCTCGCACCTCAACCGCGACATACGATGAATCCTGCCTGCTGTACGAGAGTTCTGCTTGACGCCCTTGTGGCATTCATCAGCTTGTGAAACTGAATCACAAAGGAATCGCTTCTTTGCTCACAATCCCCTTGACACTGCGGGAAACAAGGCTATTATATCCTAGGCTTTAGCCCCAGCCAGCGAGCGCTGCGCAAGGGGCTTTCTCGTTTTCCGCGAAGGCTTGTGAAACAGCCGGCGGATACAGGAGGACACTCAATGAAGCTTATGGTAATTGACGCGCCAGGCCTGAAGTCGTTCGTAGGCAAACTCCTTGGCGTGTATCCCGTAGTAGGCGTAAAGCCATACCCCGGGGACGAACAGCATTTCAAGTTCGGGGAATTGGCCAACGCCGATGAACTACGGCTTGATTTTGACGTGACAGTTCAGTCGCCGAAGAAGCTGTTCCTTCCGCCCAAGGAAACGCTGCTGCACTTCAAATATGGAACAGCGCAGGTGGAGGCGGAGGCCGTGAACGTCGCGCCCTTCGTCCTCATCGGCATGCATCCCTACGACATGGTCGCCTTGAACCAGCTTGACCGCGTGATGAACGAGGGCAATCCCGATGAGATTTATCTCAAGCGGCGTGATGCAGCCATCATCATCGGCGTTGACCCGGTGAAGGCCGGCAAGCGCGCGTTCTGGGGCGCTATGGGTAATTGGAAAGCTGACGGTGGCTACGATATCTGGCTCACAGATATCGGCGGTAAATACTTGATTGAAGCGGCATCCGCAAAGGGCGAAGAGCTGCTTTCTAAATTCGCAGGCGTCAAGGATGCTTCCGACGACGACGTCAAGAAGCGCGATGCAGTACGTGCGAAACTCGCGGCACTCGGCACGACGGTTGAAGTCAAGTTCAAGCCCGAAGAACTGCCCGAACTGCTTCGTGGCAACTTTGAGCATCCCGTTTTTGAAGAGAAGGCGAAGACCTGCTATTCCTGCGGAACCTGCAACCTCGTTTGCCCGACCTGCTACTGCTTCGATGTCCAAGACGCCATGGCGATAAGCATGAAGGAAGGCACGCGCGCCAGGATTTGGGACGGCTGCTTGCTGGAGGAATTTGCAGCGGTCGGCAGCGGCGAGAACTTTCGTGAGCACCGCGACCAGCGCTTCCGCCACCGCCTGTTCCGTAAGGGCATGTATCTTTACGACAAGACTGGCGACATCGCCTGCGTTGGCTGCGGGCGCTGCTCGTCCTCGTGCCTGCCTGACATCGCCGATCCTGTGAATGTGTATAACACGCTGAAGGAGGGCAAGTAGATGACCTTCCACTCCGCAGACAATATGTATACGCCGCTGCCTGCGACCATCAAGAAGGTGGTGCAGCTCACTCCAATTGAAAAAGTATTCACCATCGCGCTGGACAACGGCAAGCCGCTAGGGCACAAGCCCGGGCAGTTCGTAGAGATTTCGGTGTTCGGCATCGGCGAAGCGCCCATTTCAGTCACCTCTTCGCCCAGCCGCAGCAACGGCACGTTTGAGCTGGGAATCCGCAAGGTCGGCGACGTGACCGGCGCGATGCACAAGCTTGAAGCCAGCGCGAAAGTCGGCATCCGTGGCCCATTCGGCACGAGCTTCCCGGTTGACGAAATGAAAGGGAAGGACGTGCTCATCGTCGCAGGCGGATGCGGGCTGTTCCCTGCGCGCTCGGTCATCAACGAAGTCGTGGACAACCGCAAGGACTACAACCGAGTGGTGATCCTGTATGGCACGAAATCACCCGGCGACAGGCTTTTCGTGGAGGAGCTTGACGACTGGCACACGCGCAAGGAAATTGAATTCTACGAGACGGTTGACCGCGCGGAAACAGTCGAGAGCAACAGCCTTGAATGCTGGCCCGGGAATGTCGGCGTAATCACGACGCTGTTCCCAAAGGTTGAGCTTGACCCCGCTAAGACTTACCCCGTCATCGTCGGCCCGCCCGTAATGTACAAATTCGTGCTGAAGGAACTGGCGAAGAAGAACATCCCCGACGAACAGGTCTTCATGAGCCTGGAACGCAGGATGAAGTGCGGCGTGGGCAAGTGCGGCCACTGCCAAATCAACGGCCTGTATTCGTGCCAGAGCGGGCCGGTCTTCCGTTATTCTGACATCCGCCACCTGAAGGAAGCGCTGTGATGAAACCAAGAATCGCATTCTTTGATTTCGCTAGCTGCGAAGGTGATCAACTGCAAGTTGTGAATCTGGAAGAGAACCTTCTCGCGCTGCTGGAGCATGTTGACGTCGTGAGTTTCCGCGAAGCGATGAAGGAACACAGCGACCAGTACGACATCGCCTTCATTGAAGGCTCCATCGCCAGGCCAGCCGATGAAGAGCGCTTGAAGAAGATCCGCGCCAATGCGACGTATCTTGTTGCGCTTGGCTCATGCGCCACCATTGGCGGCATCAACGCGATAAGGAACTTCCAAAACCTGGAAGATGTACGCAAGTACGTCTACGGCGATAAGTGGCAGGATTATGATGCCGAGCCGACAAAGCCGGTAGACGCAGTGGTGAAAGTTGACGCCTATGTCCACGGTTGCCCGATTGGCCGCAACGAGTTCCTTAGCATCGTGAAAGCTATGCTGCTCGGCAAGAAGCCGCCGCTGCCTAACTATCCTGTCTGCGTGGAATGCAAGCTTGCAGGCAACGTCTGCGTGTTTGAAAAAGGTGAATTCTGCATGGGACCGGTAACGCGGGCGGGTTGCTCGGCATGCTGCGTCACGGAAGGAAGCATCTGTTGGGGTTGCCGCGGCTTTGTTGACAACCCTAATGCCGAGGCGCACCATGAAGTTCTAGAGAAGTACGGCCTGAAAGCTCAGGACGTCATTAACAAGTTCCGCCTTTACGGCGGATGCTCCAAGGAGGTTAAGTGATGGCCGGAAACGGTGACGTCAAAGTGAACGTGCATTACGTGACCCGTGTTGAGGGCCACGGCAACATACACGTGGAGATTAAGGGCGGCAAGGTCGTTGACTGCCGATGGGAAGTGCCTGAAGCGCCGCGCTTCTTTGAGGCGATGGTGCGCGGCCGAATGTGGCACGAGATGCACCACATCGTAAGCCGTATCTGCGGCATTTGCTCCATCGGGCACACGCTCGCTAGCGTGAAGGCGACCGAAGCCGCCATGGGTATCAAGGTTTCGCCGCAAACTGAGAAGCTGCGCCGAATCTGCCTACACGCAGAGAACTTGCAAAGCCACACCTTGCATGCGGGTTACTTAGTACTGCCTGACCTATTGGGCGTGGACAGCGTGGTTCCTCTGGCGAAAACACATCCCGATGAGGTGAAGACTGTGGTGCGCCTGCACAAGGTCGCCAATGAGATGAGCGACCTTCTTTGCGGCCGCACAACCCACCCGCAGCGCATTGTCCCCGGGGGCTTCACGAAACTGCCAACTCCTGTGGAATTGAAGGGACTAGCTAAGACGATTGAGGCGGCGATTCCAGATCTGAAAGCCGTAGCAGGGCTTTTCGGTGCATTGCAGGGCAACTTCCCGAAGTTCTCCCGTGAGACCGAATACATCGCGCTGACCAACGATTACGAGTACGCGATGTATGACGGGCTGGTGGGAAGTACTGATGGCGGGAATTGGCCGGTTTCCGAATACCGCGGCATCGTGAATGAATACCTTGTGCCGCAGTCAACCGCGAAGTGGGGCAAGCACAACCGCGAGTCGTTCATGGTCGGCGCTCTGGCGCGTTTCAACCTGAATTCGGGCAAGCTGACGCCGATGGCTAAAGAGACGGCAAAATCCCTTGGCTTGCAGGCGGTTAGCTACAATTCCTACATGAACACCGTCGCGCAGGTCGTTGAGTGCGTCCACAATTTTGAAGACTCGCTGAATATCATCGCCGAACTGATCAAGGAAGGCGTTCACGACGAAAGGCCGAAGGTCACTCCCCGCGCAGGCAAAGGCGTAGGAGCAGTGGAAGTTCCGCGCGGTATCCTTTTCCATGAATACGAGTACGACGATGAGGGCCGTTGTCTTAATGCCAACTGCGTCATTCCGACGAACCTGAACCATGCGAACATCCAGCTTGACTTTGAGGCGATAGTGCCGACGCTCATCGGCAAGTCAGAGAAGGAGATTGAGCTGGCGCTTGAGATGATGGTTCGCGCCTACGACCCGTGCATTTCCTGCTCAACGCATTACCTTCGCGTGAACTTCGCTAGGTAATTGCGCCGCTATTAAGCTACTTATAAAGCGCAGCCTCTAGGGGCTGCGCTTTGGCTTAAGCCTTGCGCGCGCGAAAGCAGATGCAGCCAAACTCTTTCTTGAGCTCTTCGTAATCGCTTCTCATCTCATAGGCACTTTGCTTCAGCTAAGCAACTCGCGTAGCTTACAAACTGCTTCGGAATGCAGCCGCACGAACGTGGCTTCGGGAACCGCTTCACGTGCCGCCGGCACGTGGCGCTCGTTTCATTGGAAGACGAAGATGAAAGGTATGTCGCTGGTTGATTTGCGCTCGCGTATAGCGCGGGCCGTTTCGATGCCATGCTTTGGCTCGTAAGCCATGTATACCGCTATAGCATCCGGCTTCTTTTGCGCTGCAAGCTCATATGCCCTGCCGCCGTCTTCGCATTCCTGCGTGACGTCCCAGCCCTCGCACTCATAGCGTGCCGCTTGTTGTTTCGCGTAGCCTTCGTTCCAGCTAATTAACAGCACTTTTGGTTTCATGCGTGTTACCCCTAGAAATCCCAATCCGGCTTCGGAACCGGCATCTGCAGCGCGCGATCAAGCTGATCCAGAAGCGTAGGAGGTCCTGCAAGGCTGTCTGTATATGACAAGCCGCTAGGGGAGCGGACGCCCAGCCACATGCGCGTAAAGGCGTTCACGCTGGCTTCAAGAGTCAGCAGCTTGGCATCTTCGCCCGGCTTCGCTGAGCAAACGTTTCCCAGCGTGACAATGTAATTCCCGGCGCATCCGTGCCAGTGCGCTTCCTCGCGTAAGAATTGGTCAATCGGGTCGGTCAAGCGTAGGTTGAAGCGCACTTCGCCGCATTCCAGGTTGGTCTTCGCCAGGCAGGCAGGCAAGTCGTTGATGCGCATCTGCCACCAAGCGGTCGCATCCTGCGTCATGTGGAACTTGCCGCCGTCGGTAATGGTGCGCATCATAAACGGCTGGCGCAGCAAATCCTGTATTTGCAGCAGCGGGACTTCGCGCATCTTTGCCTTAAAGACTTGGTCGCCCATTCCTTTGAGCACCGCCATCAATTCAAGGAACTCGTCGCGGTTGCGGAACGCGAGCCAATGGATGCGGTAGGGGCCGCGCTCGACGCTGCCCTCCACGCTGCACCACATATGATGGCCGATGCTGCCGTCCGTGTCGCGGTAGCCGAGGCCGAAGCCGGTCTTCGTGCTCTCCATATCGGCGCGCGTGAAGTTGGGCGAATCTATGTTGCATGAGCCGTGGCCGCGCTTGCGGCTTAGTCGCGACTGGTGGACGTGCGCCCAGTCGTTCGCAGTTATGCGGCTGGGTACTCTTGGTCTTACTGATATATCCAGGAGTGCTGGATGGAACGTGATGTAGTTCTCGTATACGCCTGTGCCGAAGCCATGGCGGTTGTAATACCCCTGCTCAAACATGCCCAGCGCTGAGACGAGCGCTCCTTCCTTGACGCCCATCGCTATCGCTTTCGCGGTAAGCTCGCCGGCAAGGCCCTGCTTGCGTGCGATGCGGCTCGTGGTCACTGCGGTGATCACGCACAGGCGCAAATCGTTTTTCAAGTGGCGGACGTTGCCAAGCGTTCTGTGGACAAGGCATTCCGCTTCGCCGTCAACATCGGCTACTAAGCAGGGGCCGCTGGAAAGGTGCGTATCCATCCATTCTTCGTGGCCTTTCTCAATCCAGCCGGTCTCCAGCCAGATGCGGTGGACGGCTGACTTATCCTTCTCAGGGTTATAGTCTCTGAATTGCATTCACAGATTATAGCGGAAACGCCAAAGTGCAAGCTTGCTGATGGAAAAGCTTACTTAGCCCCGGGGCCGTAGACTGGCTTGTAGATGCCTGTTCGGCAATTCGCGCTCGTGTCGCCCCATTCCTTGGGAGCAGGCGCGGGATTGGAGATGGTCTTGATGCCGGCGGCATTATGGTCGGGGCGGCGCTTGATGGGAAAGCTCGTCGCAAACCAGTGCGAGTTCACTTTCTCCCCCTCCGTCGAGCTGCCGATGGCATACACCCAGCCGTTTTGCGAGCCGATAAATATCATCCCGCCTGCGACGCACGGCGTGGCGTCAATGTCAAAGCCCTCGTCAAACGCCCATATCGGCTTGCCAGCCTTCTCTTCCAAACACCACAGCCGCCCGTCGCGCGTGGGAACAAGTATGCAGCCGTCGGCAACCACCGGCGAGCCCCAGATGCGGTTGCCGAGCTTCTTTTGCCAAAGCTCCTTGCCATTTCCCATATTGAGCGCATACAACACGCCGTCGTTGCAACCGACATACACGCGCTTGAGCTTCGGGTTCAACGCCACTGTCGCCCACGCGCCACGCGGCGTCGCCTTGTGCCAAAGCACTGTGCCGTCCTTCGCGCTCAGGCACCACACGTGCCCCGTCTCGGCGGAATCGCCGGTTGCGTTGGCGACAAAGATGCATCCGCCATAGAACACCGGCGATGAGTCGGTGTCGCCCAGCGTCTTGAACTTCCAAATTAGCTTGCCCGTGCCTGCTTCTACGCAATACAGGTAACCGTGCCCGCTGCCTGCATACACGCGGTTGTTTACGACGCAAGGGGATGATTCGATGCTGCCGTCGGTTGGGCCGAAGCGCCACAAGATTTCGCCCGTCTGCGGCGAGAAGCAATAGAGGTAGTTGTCTTCGCCGCCGATGAAACCACGGTTGCCGATGACGGCGGGGTTGCTGTCCATGTCGTTGCCGGTGCGCGTCTCCCAAGCCATCTTGCCCGACAGCGTGTAGCAGTGAATCTTGTTGTCGCGCCCGCCGTGGTAGATGAAGCCGTCAGCGATGGTAATACTGCCCTTGATGCAATGATGGTTGGGGTAATACCAAAGCAGCTTGCCCGTTTTCGCATCGTGCGTATAAACGTAGGAATCCGCGGAGCCGTAATAAAGCTTGCCGTCAATGAAGCAAGGCTGCCCCGTCCATCCCAGGCCAGTCCATGTGCTTGCAGGCGTGAGCACCTTAGAGCCGCGCCGCTCTGATGCACCTTCAAACTTCGTGCGCGTCCTGAACCGCCAAAGCAGCTTCGGCTTGCGCGGCACCTTGCCCACGCCTGACAAGTTGCGCTCCATGTTCCCGCGAAACATCGTCATCTCGTTGGCGGGCGGCTTCGCCTCAATTGGCTTTGCCGCGGCCTTCTCATCTCCCGCCTGCGCCGTGCCGTTCTCCTGAGCCTCAGTTTGCTGCGCCCCCTCATCCGCAGGGCCGATGCTGTCTGCCAACGCGCGCTGCACCGGCGGCAGGCACATGGTGACTAAGCCGCCAACAAGCATCGCTGCAAGCAGCCAAATAACGAGCCTGGATAAAGGTGAGAAGCGCCTCATAGCTTGGATTATAGCCTAAGCTAGGCTAGGGCGTTGGCGCGCCGTCACTGTCGCGCTGCATCGTCGCAGGCTCATGTTTGCCAAGCACCAAGCTCTCAATCTCCTTCGGCGAGATAAACCACCAGGCGGCGAACAGGACGGCGGGGATATAGGCCAACAGCGCGAAGCGGGCGATGGCAGCTGAAAAGATAGTGTATGTGGCGTTAACTCCATACGCGCCGTGAAGCTGCTGTGATATTCTTGGTAACTCTAACCAACACCACAGCCAGAGTAGCACGCAGCCACCGACGAATACTACTATAGCCCGGAGCTTATGCCTATTGAAATGTCCTTCCGTTGCCAGCAGTAACGCAGCCAAACCTGCAAGTAGTAGTGACGCTGGGAGATGGGCGTTTGCCGGTAGCCAATCAAGCGACAAGGCATACCTAAAAGTAAGCATTGCTATTGGAATTAGTATTAAATAGGCTACAAATCCTTTGGATGCGTTCCGGATGAACTGTGTGGTAACTGATATCGTGAGTAGAACTACGAGGATGCTCCATTCCGGCGTTTCCATGAAACTCAAGCACCTCGGCATTTCAACGTTGTAGAAAGTGGCAATAGAAACGCCTTTCATCACACCATATATGGCCGTTAAGGCGAGTGTGGCGATAAGTGCATTGAGGCCAATCTTCCCAACCGATTTCCATTCAAGATGATATCCTTGAAGGGTAGATATTGGCTGATCAGATATCAGGCCAATTGGCAACAAGAAAAGCACCGGAGCTTTAATCATCGTCAATACATAACTTATGGCTAAGTGAAACGTAGCCAGATTCTCATCGATAAATCCATCCGACAGCCTGTATATTGTGAATCGTGAGACTATCAAGTCAATGATTATAGTTAGCAACACTACAAAAGCCATAAGAGCTACAAGCCTCCACCTTTTTAACGTGGCGACCAGTTGAAATACTACTAAGGCTAGTGTTAGGAATATTATTTCTGCAAATTCCCTATATCTCCAGCCTCCTATAGCAAGAAGTCGAGATAGGAGAGAAGATAAAAATACGGCATGGACGAGAATCAGAACTGCAGAAGGTATGCGATACCCACGGAATCGCAGCGCGAATGCGTAGATGAAGAATGGAATGAAAAACGCGATTGCTAGGAGTGGGGTACCAGGAAAGATGATAGAGATGGAATTTGATATCGGATACAGAGATGAACTTGGATCTACGAGCAATGAGTACAGACTGGCATGCGGGACAATCCAAAGCAGCAGATTGAATATGACGCCAAGGACAAACAGTATCCAACAGGTCACATACGCAATCCAAAGCGCGGAGCGGTGCGCTGCGGCGTCAACATCCGCAGGCGCTTCCCCGGCGGTTATCATGTCAAACAGCTTTCGCAGCCAAACTTTCATCAAATATCCCTTTGGCCCCGTTTCCAGTTACCTGTATAAGTATAACAGGTAGCCTTATCGTCTTAACCCAGGCTGCAAGGGCTTTGCGTTTGTTGTAGAATCTCCCTGGCCGGGCGCGGATGCCGGCGAAATCCGCAGGAGGGGTAACCCATGAACATGCGTCGCATCATTAGCTTGCTGCTCATTGCAGCGGTAATCACAATCGTCACCGCAATGTCCCTTGTCGCGCTTGCGCAAGAGGCGCACAACGTCGTTGGCGGCGTGGACCTGACCGCGCAGATGGATAAGACCTACACGGCGGACGAGCTGGCGGGCGTGGACAAGGCGCTCAAGGCGATAAACATGGACCGCGGCGACATGCGCTTCAACAAGAACTTCGCGAAGGGCTACTGCGCATTCCCCGTGACGCTGGCGATGATGGACGACCCAATGCTCATCGCGCCGTATATGGACGGCTTCATCGGCAAGATTGCCGAGCGGGGCGCTTCGCCGTGGGGGGAGATGGACGCTTCTGTCGCGGCGTATCAGCAGGACATTGCTAGCGCTTACTTCTTCGGCAAGGCGCAGCTTCCTGTATACATGATGCCCAGCACGCCGGAAGCGTGGGACACTGCCGACATAGTAACCTTCCTCACGATGGTTGCGGAGACTTCCGCGCCAAGCAGGCTCGGGCTGGAGAAGCACGACCTTATCCGTGAACAACTGCCAATGATGATGAACTGGCACGATATCTTTGAATCCCCATACACGCAGGAGCAGCGCGACGCCTGGACGAAGGAAATTGAAGCTGCGCAGCCTGATTACATGTATAAGCTATTTGAACAAATCAACATCGGCGGGCTAGCTGTGGACACGATGCGCTACCTGTATCCGCTTGACCCGCGAACATACTTGATGCGCATAAACACCGACGCCTTCCCGAAGGGCAAGCCTGTCATCGTTGAAACGAAGGGCGGGCGCATAGGAATCGGCACGCTCGGCAATGACGAGTGGACAGGCGACTTCACGATGCTCATCGACCCCGGCGGCGACGACCACTACAAGGACTGCCGCATCGGCGCAGCTTACGGCACCGCCGACCGCACCTTCGGCTACTTCGCCGATATGGGCGGTAACGATTTCTATGACTGCGGCAACGTTGACATCACACTAGGCGCTGCAGTGCTCGGCATCGCGGCATTCTTCGACCTTGGCAACGGCAACGACCGCTACATCGGCGGAGCGATGACGATGGGCGCGGCTGCCGGGGGCGTCGCCATCTTCTACGATGAAGGTGGAACCGACAGGTATGAAGGAACTTCATACACACAGGGCGCGGCAGGCTTCGGCATCGGCATAATGGTTGACGATAGCACCGGCGAGGCTCCGGCAGTGCCGACCGACATTGAGACGCGTGAAGAACTCGTTGATGCGGGATTTGATAACGACAACTACACAGCTTACGTCAACGCGCAGGCGTTTTCACGAACGCTGGGCGTCGCGGTGTGCTCCAACAAGCGCGGCAACGAGGTTTACCACGCCGGTGGAGTTTACCTGCATGCGCCGCTGTTCCAGGACCATTACCAATCGTTCAGCCAGGGCTTTTCCATCGGCGAGCGCGACATTGATTACGCCGGGGGCATCGCTTACATCATTGATTACTCCGGCAACGACAGATACCTTGGCGATGTTTACAACCAGGGCGTCGGCTACTGGTATAGCGCCGGGCTGCTTTGGGACGGGGCTGGCAATGACACATATGAAATGGCGCAATACGGCCAGGGCAGCGGCATCCACCTCGCTGTCGGCGGAGTGGTTGATTGCGCAGGCACCGATACTTACGTAATGCACAGCGGGCTGGGGCAGGGCGGAAGCCACGACTATGCCGCGTCCATAATGCACGACCGTGGCGGCGACGACCACTACATGGGAATGACCAGCTGCAACGGCACCGGGCTTACTAACGCCGTGGGAATCTTCATAGACCGCAGCGGCAACGACACTTACGCCGGGCGCAAAGACGGCGGCATGAATTGGGGGCGTCCCGAGCGCGGCACCGCGAGCATAGGCGTGCTGGTGGACTGCGCGGGCACGGACCATTACTTAGGCATAATGACGGATGGGGGCGTCTGGAGCAGCAGCGAGTTTGGCGCGGGCATTGACATCACTCCGCCGCCGGCGCCGCCCGAGCAGTTCGCCTCCGAAGGCGCCGCTAACAAGGTAGCTGGCAAGGCGCCTATCCCTGAAATCTGCAATTACAAGGGCGAGCTGAACCAGAAGGTCTTTGACGAATTGTGGGAAATCAGCATCCGCTGGGAGGTCGGCGACAACCGCTACATAGTTCCTGAAGCGCATAAGCGGCTCGTAGCTTTTGGCGAAGCGGTGCTGCCATACCTGAGTAAGGTGATGGACGCAACCTCGTCGCTGGCCAGCCGTGGCTTCATGGGAGTGCTCGGGCCGCTGAACGCCAAGTATCCCGCGGGCGTCGAGGCTATCGTCAAGGAGAATCTGCTGTCCGACAACGACATGCGCATCCGCGAGGCGATGTATCTCACTGGCGAACTGAAGCTAAAGAGGCTGGAAAACGACGTCGCCGCGCTCCTTGACGTGAAGGATTACCAGCGCCGCGCCATCAGCGTGCTGGGGCTGCTCGGCAGCCATGTCGCCGATGACAGGCTCAAGGCGATGCTAGCTCCCAACAACGAAGAGGCGACCATCCGCGTTGCGATAACGACGCTGTTCCAGTTAAAGTCAGCGAACTACGACGACCTGCGGCCGCTGCTCGACCACCCGCTCATCAGCATCCGCGACACGCTGATGAACCTGTTCGCGGCCAACTACGCCGATTACCGCGACGCCATCCGCGATGACTTGAAAAACAATCAGGCGCTGACTGTGCGCCAGCAGCGCACGCTGTTGGCTATCGCTGGGCGCGGCGAGACCGAGCCTGACCAGGCGCTCATGGACACCGTGGCAGCGCGCTTCGCCAGCCCTGACTGGGGCATGCGCGCCGACGCCGTCCGCTGCGCGCGCAAGTGGGCCGCGCTCAAAGGGATGAAGTATGAAACCATCGCCCCCCTCCTGTGCGCCATGCGCGCCATGCTCGCCCATGAAACCGAGCCCTACGTCTTATTTGCCGCCGAGGAGAAGATAGGGTAAGAGGATTATCTATCGATATTCGCTAGACCTTGAAGGGATATTGGCATATGGGTATAATGCCTGCGCTATTCCGCGGTAGCTCAATGGCAGAGCGGCTGGCTGTTAACCAGTAGGTTGGGGGTTCGAGCCCCTCCCGCGGAGTGTTTTCTTCATACGCTGAGTATTCGGCTGCCCCAATCTGGCTGTACGTGCGTGTATCTACATCTCAAACCATAAGGCCACACAGCCCGAATTGCCAAAGGCGCGGGATTGGCATAGAATCATTGGACTTCTACAACGGGGTACGGATTATGAAAATGCGCATTAGCATTGTGTTGATGGCGTTGGCGCTGTTTATTGCCTATGCAATCCCTGCATTCTCGGAAGATGGTTCGCAGCAGGACGGGCAGTCTTGCGATAAATCCGAGATTTCCTGCGATGACGAGTGCGGCGAAAGCTACGAGTGGACCGGATGTTTCGCGCGCGCCGGGGAGAAAACGTATGTGCTTATGCACGGCCAGTATAGGGAAGGGAAGCGCCGGGGACACGGCATGGGTATGTGGCGTGTCGATAAGAAGGGCTATTATCTAGCCGAAAAGCGCGATCTCCAGCGCCTAATAGACGAAGAGCTAAAGCTTTGCCCTTACCAGAAGATGATGCTGGCAGAAGCGAGCGATGATTACACATCGCGGGCTATCAATCTACAAAAGCTGTATTTCGACGACCGGTCTATCAGCATTGAAGACCTCAACCACCGCCTGACGCTACTGAACCGGGGGTATGACCGCCATTCGCGCATGATGCTCAGCGAGTTCCAGGACGCCGTGTATCCTGAGCACATGTGGATGATTTACAGCAGCCCGACATGGAGCAAAGGCTACCATCCCGGCTCAAGCTACGTCTTGCGCGAATTGCTGAAGGAATACGAGCGCGATTTCAGGAAGCACCGCAGAATGCGCGGGGAATGGGTAGAGGATTTGCGCGATTGATATATAGCAATGCGCAATCCAAAACTATCCGCCTATAACATTCGTCTATAAGCTTTATAGTTTAGCGCAACATGGATATAATCGCGCCTGGGATACTTCCCGGTTTGGAGCTTATTCATGAGCAGGACTATTCTGATCAACAGCAACCAATTAGGTCGCGGAGACGACGCGCTCGGCGACGTGCTCATGGCTTCGTCTTAAGGAAGCTTTGCCTGGCGGAGAGCAAGCCTGACAGGATTATCCTCTACAACAGCGCAGTCCTGCTTGCTTCGCAAGGCTCACAGGTGCTGGACGCTTTTGAGACAATGGCTGCTAACGGCGTGGACATACTTTCCTGCGGAACCTGCCTGGGCCACTTCGGATTGCTGGAGAAGCTGGCAGTTGGCCGTAAGAGCGACATGCAAGAGATAACTGGCATCCTTGTCTCAGACCAAGTTACTACCGTTTAATGTGCTATGCCAGTTTCGTTCACGGCGCTTTCCGCCTCATTTGGAACAAGTTGCTTAACTGTCGCGTCTAATAGGCTATAATTACACTGAGGACGGGTAACTCCTGTAACTGGAGCTTGCGGTGAAGTACGCAATTTGCATAATGGTCGCCGTGGCCCTGTGGGCAGGCAGCGCGCTCGCCCAAGTGCCAAATCCCACAGACCCCCTAAGCCTGTTTTCTCCACAGCCGTGCTTTGAGCTTACTGCCGGCAAACTCGGCCACGCTGATGCAGTCGTGGAATCTACATACGCATGCGTTCCCGCAGACAGCCAGACAGAAGCTACTCTAACCGTACGCCTATCGCAGGAAGGAAAGCCCGTATGCAGCAGGATGCTCGCGCTGCTTTTCAAGGACGGCGACGGAAGGCTTATTCCTGAACAGCCTGTCACCAACGATAAGGGTGAAGCCAAGTTCACATACCGCGCAGGCAGGCTTGCCATCACCAACCGACTTGAGCTGGTAGATGTGTCTACGGGCGCGATGATGAGCTTCGTCTTGCCGACGAGCTTGTGTGCTCAAGTCAAAGTCGAACTGATTGACCCGGTGGCGTATGCGCAGCGCCAGTCTTCGGCGTTGCTGCGCCCCGACTTATTCAACCTGTCTTTGAAGGCGTTTCCCGAGGCGCTTCCTGCCGACAAGGTTTCAAGCTCCCGCATCACCGCCCAGCTTACATACAAAGACGGCCGGCCTGCGGCGGGCTTCCCGATAACATTCAATATCGCCAACGGCACCGGCAGTATCACGCAAGAGCAAAAAGTAACCGATGCCCAGGGCTACATAACTGCCTTTTACCGCGTCGGTGACACTGTCGGCATTGCGACGATTGAAGCTGTTGAGCTGACGACGGGCAAGCGTGCCGCCGTAGATATCACGATTGTTGAAGCTGGGCCTGCCAAGCTGAAGCTCTGGCTCGTGGACCTGACCGGGACGAAGATTGAAGAGAAGGCTACCATGCCTGCCGACGGCGCTTCTGCAATAACATGCGTCGCCCAGGTGCTTTCACTCGTGGACACGCCGATATTGGGCGCCAAGGTTCAATTCGCACTGAAAGATAACCTTGGATTGCTTGAAATCATTGAGGCGGTCACCGACGGCAACGGCGAAATACATGCCGTGTTTACCGCAAGTACGATTACCGGCGTTGAGACGATTACTGCTTACCTGATATCAGAGTAGGTTCGTTGCCTTTGCGCGTAAGGATATAGAGCACCTTAGTCTTGCTTCGCACGTCTTCCACATTCCAAACTCCACTTCGCGCCATCTCCTGCGCAAGCTCAGGCGTGCGGATGAGGAGCACGTAATAGCTGCCACCTTTTCCTGCAACCAAGTCTCTTGGCGGCACAGCACTGGATGCGAAAGTAAGCCAGCTGTTATAGGCATGCGGGGTTTCCGCGATAGGTTGTCCCCTCAAACGAATTGTGATGCCTGTGTCCTCGGTCCATATTTCACCAGGTGACGAGTTGGAGTTTGTAATCGCGATTTCCACAAACTTCGCTTCGACTAGTTGCGATTGCCGCTCGGATATTTCGCTGCTTAAACGAACGTAAGATGCTGCGAGTACGGCGAGAATGGCTAACGAGTAGGCGAGTTGCGCCAAGCTGCGCCTTGCTCCAAAAGTGTTGGACAGCAGTTCGCCTGCGAAATATGCTGCTACCGCGATGCCTGCAAGCTCTGTGAGCAAGCTGGCGCGCAGCGTGTAATATGCGGCACTCAATGGGAGCGTGTAAAGGGCCAGAAATATCAGCGCGCATAATGCCTGCTTTCGCCTTATGCCAAGTATCAGCACCGCGAGGGCAGATGCTATGCCTAGAAGGACTAGTGGGCGGCGCATGTAGTGGTAGTAATTCGCAACGCCGTGCTTCAAGAGCTCGGTGGGGCTGTAGTAATCAAGATAACTTGATGAAGCCGCGACATCTTTGAGATTCGCGTATTCGTCCCACACGTAGCCGTTCAAGTCGCCCGCCCGAGACTGTCCGTCGAATATCCCTAGTTCCGCAAGCCGGTGGTAGCGAAACTCTAGGCCGCACAAGATCTGCTCTTTCGCTGCCGACGAATATCCGATGGGCTTATTGGCGAATGTAAACAAGACCCCGAAGGCGATCAGGACAAATAGCACAAAGCGAGCTTCAGCTTTGCGCCATGCCGGGATAAGAGCGAGTGCTGCCGCAAACAAAAGAACTGGGGCATGATAGCGAAGCAGCCAAAGCCACAAGCTCAAGAAAACAATCAACAGCAACTGAAGTGAATAGCCCCGTCGCGTCTGCGAAGCATCCTCAGCAATAATGAAACATGAAGCCAGCAGCGATAATGATATAGCTGTATAGAGCATATCAACTGAAGGCGACAAGGTGTTGCTGAAGACGCTGGGGGCGGTCATTAGTGCAGCCAGCGCGATGATGCTGATAGGTATAGCATGCCGCGTGTTCTTGAGCGAAGCGGCGGCTAACAAACACATCACCAACGCCAGCCCGAATGCGGCTAGAACCCTCCCAGCGGCAACGCCGCCGCCGAGGATATCAACTAAGAGGCCGTATCCGCCGGGGAAAAAGCGTAGGTCCCCGCCCATCATGAACACGAAAAAGTCCGGTTGCCAGAGGATTAGCCCTGGGCTGTAGAGAACGTAGATGTATAACAAGTAAGCGATAACGAAGATGCAGGTTACTGCCGTAACCGTCCAAGCGCGTTTTCGTTCTGTGCGCATATGTTAGGCGCTGCGCCCGATGATGATTATGCCTGCGATTATAAGCGCCGCTCCGATGACTTTCCCCCATGTTACAGGTTCAGAGAACAGGAAGTAGCTGCCTGCGAAGATGATGATGTAGGAAAGCGCCACCATTGGATAAGCGACAGACAGCGGCGTGTCGCGTAGCGCGACCAGCCAGAGAATTGCGCTTATGGCGAAGCAAGCGAAAGCTGCCAGGACGGAGCCAGTGGTGAACACTTCAAGCAGCCATCGCCAAATTCCTATCTGAGAAGGCGCGTGGACGATGCGCGAAGCGTGCTTGAATAGAAGCTGTCCGCCCGCCCCGAGAACGATGCTTGTAAGCAACAACGCCAGCGTCCTAGCAGTGAGGGCCATTCACATTCTCCTTTGTTCGCGGGCGGTTACGATGCAACAGCTCTCTCGTGCCCAGCAAGATGTATCGCCTAATCGTCTGGCGCAGGCGCATCTTGCTTGGGCCGGCCTTCAAGTCGTATCTAAGCACCAATGGCACTTCAGAACACCGCGCACTGATTCTGCTAAGTTTGAGCAGAATCTCAGCCTGGGATGCAAAGCCCATCTCGGTAATGAAGTTGTCCCCGAATCTCGCGGCTGCTTTGGAGAGGATATCGAAAGTGTATAGGCGAAAGCCTGAGGAATAATCGCGCACCCCTCTAACCGGAAGCAGACAGCCCATCAGCGTAGAGCATATGCGCGACAGCAGCTTTCTTCTCTTGGACAGGCCAAGTTCCTTGCCGCCCGTAACAAACCGTGAGGCGATTACAACATCGCTGCCCGCTCGCGCAACTTCTAGCATGGGTAATATTGTCTCTACGGGATGTGTCCCGTCGGCGTCCATCGACACAAGCAAGTCGCCGTCTGTCGCGTTTGCTAGAAAGTAGCGCATCCCGCTCTTCATCGCTGCACCAAGCCCCAAGTTGCGCTCATGGACAATATTGGAGATCGGCATCACTTCGGGCAGAGCGGTCGCAGCAAACTCCGCCGCAGTCTTCTGCGTATTGTCATTGCTGCCGTCGTCAACGACGATGACAGACATCATTATTCCCTGCCCACGCTGAAGCGCCCCTGCCAACCCGCCAAGTTGCCTTAGTAGGTTCGGCAACGCCTGCTCCTCATTGTAACAGGGGAGAAGCACCCATAGTCGGCCCATCTACAGGTATTATAGCGTGTCAAGGATGGAAGCCCATGGTAAGATATGACTTCACGTTGAATGAACGGATACACAATGACTGAAAAGACGCATCATGGAGTTTCCTCAGCTGGTTCCAGCCGCCTGCATATCAGGTGGAAGCCAGAGACTTATTGGCTGGTATTCATTGCGGCGTTGCTCGCGATGTATCTTATCGGCACGGCTTCCGGCAGCTGGATAATTGGATCGCCCTCAAGCCGCAGCGGTTCACTGACTATACTCCTGCTCTGCGCTCACATCTCAATACTCCTGCTAGTTATGCATGTCGTGAGTGTATTGATGCTCACCCACATCTCTACCGGCATGTTTACTTCGTGGGCTTACCGCAAGCGTCTGCGCGACATATGGACCTGGCTGCCGGCGGCAATGTTCCTGACAGGCAACGTCTGGCCGCTCGTCGTAATGGCGCATTCTGGGAGTCCGGTGTGGCCCTGGTGGTGGACAGAATGGGCGATGGGTATGGCAGTGGCTAACCTATTGCTTGTTATCCCATTGATTTAATCTCTCATGCGCTCTGTGACGCCGAAATACTACCTGAAGTCGCTGATTGGATGGGAAGCTGTACGGGAAGCGGACCTGAAGTCTGAATTGTGCGGCGAGTGCACGGAAACGTGGCGGCTGGTGCTGCACGATATGATGCAACGTTCCATCGCGGAAGGAAGGTTGCTGGTACTCAAAGACATCCTCAACGCCCTTGAGAAGCGAGCCGTCAAGCTATTGAATATGGTGCGCCCTGAAGATTTGCCACTGCTTGCCGAGTCTCTTTGCGTGATATTCGCCGACGCACAGGAAATGGCGCATAGGTCGCACTCACTGCTCGCGGCGCAAGCTATCCAGGCCAAGCTACGCATCCTTGCATCATATTGCGAAGGCAAAATGCTTAAGGACGCAGGCGAAGTGTTTTCAGCACTGTCTAATACCATTGATGGTAAGTAACGCACTTTAGTGAAACTGATTGCTATGAGTGCTAGACTTAGGCTTCATGCGTGTAATGCTAACAGGCGGCGGAACCGGCGGGCACATATTCCCGCTTCTCGCAGTCGTTGACGAGCTGCGCCTGTCTGACAACACTTGCTCGTTTCACTGGTTCGGCAGCAAACGCATGGAAGCGCAGATAGTTCCCGAAGCCGGCATAAGCGGTACGTTCTCAGGCTTCACCTTCAGCTACCGAAAGCTAAGCTCGTCGTCAATTGGCTACTACTTACGCGTCCTCCCAGCATGGCTGCTGGGAATTCCATTTTGGACGGCGCTTAATGCGATAGTTCGTTTCAGGCCAGAAGTCGTAGTTGCTTCGGGCGGATATGTAAGCGCACCGATGTTAATGGCGGCGAAGGCTGCGGGCATTCCGATTACTATCGTTGAGATCAACGGCGTTCCCGGGCGAGTGGCTGCAGCATACGCCGGAAAGGCTGCCAGGATTTACTGTGCGACTGAGGGCATAGCGGCGCAGTTGAGCAGCGCATCCGCAGCCGCCAAGCTCACAACAGGATTTCCAGTAATGAGGCAGGTGCTCGCTCCCGCTGAGGCACGTGTTCATTTCGGCATCCCGCCTGACATTCCGGTTCTGGTTGTTCAGGGCGGCAGTTCAGGCGCTTCGCCTATTAACAAAACGATAACCTCGCTCATCGGCGATGAAGCTTTCGCCTCAGCGCATGGCAAGAGTTTGGCTATCCTGCACCAATGTGGGGCGTCCACCGAGTGCGGCTCGCCGCAAGGAAGTAAAGCGTGGCCTTATTACAGGACGATTGGCTTTGACAAGCACCTAAGTTCAATCTATCCCACCGCCTCGCTGTATTTTGGGAGGTCGGGCGCTTCAACCATCGGTGAGCTGATTGCAGCGAAGCTGCCTGCGATCCTGATGCCATATGCGATGCATGCGGATAAGCAGCAATACCGCAATGCCGATATCCTAGCAAGAGTGGGCGCGGCGATGCTGCTTGAAGAGAGTGATGGTGCCGTCGAGGTGAAGCTGCGCACGGCGATAGAGGATTGCGTTTTTGGTGCACAAGGCGTGTCCATGCGCGGAGGATACGCGCACCTGAGCGCTAGCGGGGCGAAGGCTATCGCGGATGACTTAGTGGCGCAGTTTGGCCGGGGGAAGGGCAGATGAGACAGTGGGTGGCTGCGCTCGCAGTCGCATGGCTCTTGCTATCAGTATTTAGCGGTTCGCCGGCAAGCGACGCTGAATCGTTTCAAATAGACTTGGGAACGCGCACTCTAAATCTTCCTTACAATCCCGTGGTTGTTTCCAGTGGGCGCAACTACATCGCGCTGGACATCCTTAAGAGCATTGATAGCTTCAAGGAGCTGAAATCAGGGCCGCGCATTGAGACCGGGCCGCAGCCTGAAGCCGTCGGTGAAAGCGGCGAAGCCATTTCAGTCCAGCGGCCCGTGGATAAGGGCAACAGGCTACGAGAATTCAGCCTCGGTGGCCATAACTACTCGCTTAACAAATCTGCAGGCGGCGCGCAAGACTTTCTCAATGAGCAAGGTGCGAAGCTTGGCGCAAGCGCATTGGTTATCGGCCCGCGGGTCTATCTCGCGCAGGATACGCTGTTTGAAATGGGCATAGCGCTTTCATACTCGCCTGAAACAGGCAATCTGCGCTTACTCGGCATGCTCGCAAGTGTTAGCGGCGATAGCGCAAGCCAGACAATGAGCATCACAACATTGCTGCCTTCGCATGCGTCGGCAAGCGGGATGGAAGGCGGATTCAGGATAGTCCTGGATGCCGTTTTCGTTAAAGAGAATTTCAGCCGGGAGATAAGCTCTAACACGGTAAGCGTGAGAAACCTGCCTTATCACCGCTTGGAAATCGCTGTATGCCAGAAGTCGCTGACCGGCTATAAGGTGCTGGCTCCCGACAAAAGCGATACATCATTCACCATCCACCTCGCCAACCATTTTGATGTCATATCTGCCGAACGAACGTCATCAGGCGAAATTGCGTTGACTGTCGGGTTCACGCGGCCTATCGAAATTACTTCGCAGGTAATTCAGTCTCCGCCGAGACTCGTGCTTGACTTTGCCGGCGCAGTCTACAGCGAAGCCACTAAATACATTGATGTAAAGATAGGGGGCGTGCGGCAGATTCGAGTTGGGCAGTATTCGCAAAACCCGCCTGTCGTTCGCGTGGTCGTTGAAATGTCGCGTCAGATCGATTACCGAATCCTCAAGCAAGGTGATGGCGACAAGTACTATATCCAGATGCTTAGCGGAAAGCTGAGCAAGGCCGCGATAATGCTTGATGCCGGGCATGGCGGAAGCGACACCGGCGCTATCGGCGTCACAAACTGCAACGAGAAGGATATTGTCCTTGGCACGGCGCAGCAGCTGCAGCGGAAGCTTGAAAACATAGGATATGACGTCGTGCAGACGCGCGACGATGACAGCTTCTTATCGCTAGGAGCGCGCGCGGACTATGCGAATGAAGTATTGCCGATCATATTCGTATCAATACATGCGAACTCAATTGAAAACCCTGAATTCACAGGAGTAATGACCTTCCACTACGAGGGCTCAAGCGAGGGGAGGAAGCTGGCATCCGCGATACAACGTTACATGCTTAGCTCTACCGGCGCAGTTGACAGAGGGGTAAGGACAGCCAAATTCTTTGTATTGCGCGAAACTGTCGTGCCTGCTGTGCTCGTTGAGATTGGCTTCCTTAGCAACTCAATTGAAGAATACAAGCTGCGTGACCCGGCATACCAGCAGCGTATTGTGGACGGGATAGCCGGGGGCATTGACGAGTATATGCGCGTATTCGGCGGTAAATAGGGGATGGATGAAATGCTGAGCGTTCTGTGGCAGCATCCCGCAATTGCAGCGAAAGAGATACTCGGATGGGAACTCATACGCGTTATGCCCGAAGGCGAGATAGCGGTGTGCAGAATAGTTGAAGCTGAGGCTTATCACGAAAGCGAGCCC
Source organism: uncultured bacterium (assembly GCA_963749125.1). Lineage (GTDB taxonomy): Bacteria > 4484-113 > 4484-113 > 4484-113 > 4484-113 > JBBIJQ01. The sequence continues at coordinate 184,472 of CAVVLL010000006.1, read as the reverse complement.
GGCTGCCATGCTTACAGGGGGATCACGAAGAGAAACGCAGCGATGTTCATGTGCGCGGGACACGCTTACGTGTATTTCATCTATGGAATGTATCACTGCTTGAATATATCATGCGGAAGAGAAGGGGAGGGTGCAGCGCTCCTCATCCGTGCTGCTGAGCCAGTGACACCCGCAAGCTTGCGCTTAAAAGGCCCGGGGCTTCTCTGCAAATCGCTGCAGATAGACAGAGAGCTGAATGCTTGCGATATGCTGGCAGGCGGCTCAGGCTTGCTTCTGCGCAAGCGGGAATTGAGACGAGGCGAGGATATTGAAGCTACAAAGCGTATTGGTTTGCCGCCTGAAGACTCGCTGCAATGGCGGTTCGTTATCGCTGGAAACCCATTTCTCTCGCGGCGCTCGAAACCGGCCTAGAGGCAGCAAAGCCCGCATCCTGCGCATCCTTCATTGCACGAAACGCTGGGCTCGCGCGTGAAGTACTTACGCCACTCCTCCCAAAGATATGTTCTACTGACGCCTGCATTGATATGGCCCCATGGCAGCGCCGCATCCTCGTCACGATCGCTGTGAACTTCGAACTGAGCATCAATTCCTACGGCGTTGCACTCGCTGATTAGAGTGCTGAAATCCGCGGTCTTGCCTTCGGAATCAAATAGTCCTATGTCGCTCGCGCGCGATATTGCCTGCGCAAGTCGTCTGTCGCCGCGTGAAAGCAACGTTTCCAAAAACGCCTCTTGATAGCCGGTGTATGAGAAATGAACGCTGTTACCCATCTTCGCGAATTCGCCCCGTAGGTAATCATGCTTCCTGCGCAGTTCATCTTCAGCAATTGCCGGCGCCCACTGCAACGGCGTGTGGGGTTTGGGGACGAGAGTGTTGATGCTGACGTTAATGTGGGGGGGATGAGGCGCAGACGCACGAGCAATGCGCTTGATCTCGCGGGCAAGCGACACGATGGCCTCTATATCGGCGTCCACTTCGCACGGGAAGCCGCACATGAAATACAGCTTGAACTTGTGCCATCCAGCTTCGCATGCACTCGTGATTGTCTCGGTTATGTCTCCCTCGGCGATCTGCTTATTGATTGCGGCGCGCATCTCGGCGCTGCCAGCTTCGGGCGCGAAAGTGAGCGAGCTTTCCTTCGGCCTTCGCATAAGCGATGCGACCTGCCGCGACACGGCATCCATACGCAATGAAGGCACGGATAGGCTGACCATCCGTTTGTCCAACTCCGGGCGTAGCTTCTCAAGGATTTCAAGAATCTGCGGATGATCCAGCACCGAAAGCCCTTGCAGGCTTACCTGGTCAGCTCCAGTGTTATCGCACAGCCGAAGGCATGCAGTGATAATGTCCTGCGCGCTCCTGTATCGCGCGGGAAGGTAAACGTGCCCCGCATGGCAAAACCGGCAGCGCCTGGGGCATCCCCGCATAATTTCCACATTAGCCCAATTACCCGGCGTATCCACCCACGGAATGATGAGCTTCGTTGGTGGATTCCACTGGTCAAAGTCACGAAGTATCCTACGCCTGATGCGCTCAGGCAGCTCATGGCCGACGAATTCTTCTTTCACAGCAAGGCTATCAAAGCGGCCTTGCGAATAGCTCGGCTCATAGAAGCTGGGGATGTATATCCCGGAAATCTGTGATAGCGCTTTCAATCGCTCAGAGCGTGGAGCGCTACGAAGGTTAGAAAGGCAGGATGCAACTTCAAGTATCAGATCTTCGCCATCGCCTATCGCCACTACGTCAAGCATATCAGCAATAGGTTCGGGATTAAGCATACATGCGCCACCGCCGAGTATCAGCGGGCCGTCATCAGGTCTGTCAGCTTGCATCACGGGTATGCCAGCTAGCTTAAGGATTGTAGGCAGATTCAGATAGCTTCGTTCGTGCGTGAACGAGATGCCGACTGCGTCAAATGAGCTTATTGGGCGTGCTGACTCAAGGCTTGAGAGTGCGTATCCCGAACGAGCGATAAACTCGCGCGCGTCCGCATCGGGAAGAAAGAATCGCTCACATAGAAACGGCCCATCTGCAGTGTAAGTCTGCGTGAATGGCTGCAACTCCGGCGAGTTAACTGCCGAATACAGGATTTGCATGCCCAGGTAAGACATGCCGAGCTCATACAAGTCTGGGAAACCCAATGCTAGCCTGAAGCGGGCGTCGTCCCAGCTCTTCACGCACGAGTTTCTTTCCCCGTCGATGTATCTTGATGGCATCCGAAGCTTATGCAGCTTTGAAGAAAGTGAATCAAACTGCGCAGGCTGTGACTTGTTCGCTGATAAGATGTGTTCGAGGAAGCTTGGGGCGTCCATCTCCTCAGGAACAAGTGGTAGTAATCCGTGCACGGTGTAATTATATGCGCATCAGCGCGGCCGTTCTAATGCGGCAACTAACTATGTGGAAACAGGAAGCCGTTTCATCTTCGCCTTCTGAATGCGATTGCCATTCACCCGGGCAACCTCTATTTCCCATCCGTTGATGGAAACAATATCACCTACCGCCGGGATATCACCATGCAAATCAAGTATCAGCCCGCCTAAGGTTTCGTAGTCTTTGGCCAATGGGAACTCGGCGTTAAGAGAAAATGAAAGATCCCGCAGGCTTATCCCAGCATCCATAAGAAACGACCCGTTGGAAAGCTGCACTATTTTGGAGCGGATCACATCGCTTTCATCGTAAACTTCGCCTACGACCTCTTCTAATAAGTCTTCAATCGTTACCAGCCCGACCACCTGCCCAAATTCGTCAACAACGATGGCCATGTGGTTTTGCTCCGCCCTCATCTGCTTAAACACGTCCAGCGCGGATGCGCTTTCAGGGACGGTCATGGCCGACTGGACAATGTCTCGTATTGGTCGATGCCTCTCGCCCTTTCGCGCATGCCGCCCGGCCTCCTTCAGGTGAAGTACTCCGATAATGTCATCAACGTTTTCGCCGTACACGGGCATCCTGCTATGCCCTGTCTCGAGCGACAATTCAATAAACTCATCAACCGTATTATCGGCTGAAATGGTGACGAAGTCTGTCCTTGGCACCATAGACTCCCTAATTTTCGTCTGTGCAAAGCCGAGGACGCGCTGGGTCAATTGCCGCTCATCGCGCGAGAAGTCCTCTGTCATTTCAAGGATTATCGCGAGCTCTGCGCTTGAATACTTCGCCTGTTCTGAAAGCTTGAGGCCAAACATGCGGCAAACAAGCGCAGTAGTGCCGGTAAGCAGGCGGATGAAAGGCCAGGTGACGATGATAAGAAACTTAAGAACAGGTGCAAGGTAAAGTGTCAGCGGAATGGCGTATTGGTATGCGAGCCTCTTTGGGACGAGTTGGCCAAAGACCATCATGAAATAGCTGAAACCCACCGTCGAGACTAAGATACCTAAGTTCGTGGCCACGCCAGGGTTCAGGCCAATGCCTCTTCCCGCGCCAGCGATAAGTAGACTTACCGTCGACACAACAGTGGCGCCTCCAACTACTGCTGCAAGCGTGATGCCAATCTCGATCGCTGCGAGCATCTCGCTAGGTTCCTTCACTATCGGCAAGGCAAGTTTTGCCCGCCAGTCGCCCTTGCGGGCTAGCTGGATCAGCACAGTCTGACGGGCCGCGATATAAGCTATCTCTATGAGCGCCATCAACCCCGTAATCAAAATGAGGATGATAAACGCGATGATTGAGCCTAGCAGGCCGTCTCCAAGCAATGATAATTCTGGTTCCACTTGTAACAGATTCTAGAAGCGAGAAGTGTTTCCGTCAAATTGGCAGCCGGTGCTAGGCAGGAAGCTCAGTTGCGCCAGTCTGTTTCAACGTTGAGCAACTCGGTAATTTCGGTTGCAAACACCGACTCTTCGCTCCCCGCAAGTTTGGCTGCGCTATGAGAAGCTTCGGCAAACATCGCATATCCGCGCATCACGCCTTCGATGTATGCCTGGTGCTCTCCTTGAAGCTGCGTGGGGAAGCATGCGTAGTAATCATGCCCCATGTAACCTTGCACATATGGAGTATCATTGGCTTTTGCAGCTCGGATGGCGATAGCTGTGCGCGCCGCAATGGCGCCGGCGAGGATATCCCCACTCCCGCCTTTGGCAAGCGCCGGGGAGCCTGACGGCGGGCGCAATATGTCCCCTGAATGTGTCGCCAGGAATGTTGAACTGCTCTTGAGTAGAATCCAGCATCTCAGGCTCGCAGCAAGTTGTTTTGCATGTTCTTCCGGTGAGGAAACTACATCGTCCAGTGGCACTTCCGCCAGATGCGCAAACTCGGCTGAGATGCGGCGTCAGCAAGACGAAGCGGCCTGCGCTGCTGCCAGCTTTAAGCAACCAGCGCTTGGCAGCGTAGCATCCTTCTGCATCTGCAAGCAGCGGCTTATCTGAGTTTACGATAATGGAGTAAGCGGAATCCTGCATATCTTCGCGCAGCGAAAGTCCTGAGCCCAGTGCTACGAAGTCCGCCCAACCTAATTCCGGATGAAGCTTTGCCAATCCGCCTGGGCTTGATGTGAAGTTCCTGCTGTCATACGATGCTGCCATCACTTCGGTCAGCGCGGAGGCTACAGGAACGTAAATCTCGGCAGGGACGTATAGCTTCACAAGCCCTGCACCTGCTCGGGAAGCTGCTGTCGCGCACATCTTCGCTGCGCCTGAGAATCCATGGCTTCCCGCGACGATTAGGACCCTACCAAAGTCGCCTTTATGCACGTCATGCTTGCGTGGCGGGATTGGGGCTGTCTTTAAAGAATGTTCGAGGGAATGCGAATTCGCTCGTGGGAATTCCTGCCTCTTCAGGTGACGCAAGCCCGATTTCACCGACAATAACATCGCCAAGTTGCGCACTTGCATGTTGCCGGTAAAAGCCAGTTTTTGGGTGGCCGAAGGTAACAGTATAGTCAGCCGTTACTGCGGCACCCATTACTTCGCCGGTAGTGCAATTCAGTCCGCTGGGGCAATCCACTGATAAGCATACCCCGGGCAGCGAGTTGAAAGCATCAATGCAGCTGATCCAAAACGCGTCTAACTGCCGGTCCAGTCCGGTGCCGAACATCGCATCTACTTTTACCCCAAGGCTCTCTTGCGCGAACTGGGAAGGCTCGGATATTTCAATTACACCAGGCCCGTCGGCTGTCAACAGGTCGTAAAAATGCCGTGCGTCAGCGCTAAGCGCTTTGTCTTTGCTCTCGCGTAACATGAATACGTTGAAGTTTCGCCGCCCTGACTGCCAAAGAAAGTGCCCCAGCGCTATCCCGTCCCCGCCGTTATTCCCCGCGCCGCAGAATATTCCTATTCGCGTAGTAGGAGAGGGGAATCGGCGGGTAATCTGTTCAAGAACAGCCTTGGCTGCATTTTCCATTAGAACGAGGCTGGGCGTCCCGGCGGAGTGGATTGTGTAATCATCCAATTTCCGCATATCAGCGGCGGATAGAATAGGCGTGATTCCTCTGTTTTCCATTGTGAAAGCGGTTACATTCACTCATTCCCGCGCTTCAATGATACTGCTTTTTATGCTAACATTCACCTTCAGTCCGCTTTCACTAACCATACACTCTAAGGAGTATATCTTGAAGTACGCTGATAGGCTTTCACTACTCGGCTCGGAAACCGCGTTTGAACTGCTGGCAAAGGCGAAAAAGCTCGAAGCGCAGGGGCATAGCGTGATTCACATGGAAATCGGCGAGCCTGATTTCACTACGCCGAAGAACATAATTGACGCTGGAATTAAAGCGCTGCTGGAAGGGCATACCCACTACACCGGCTCCGCCGGAGATTTCAAGAACCGCACGCTTTACGCTGAATACCTGAATAAGCGCTACGGATGCAAGCTAGATGGCGAGAACATAATCATCACTCCCGGCGCTAAGCCTGTGATTTTCCTTTCCGCCCTTGCAGTGATTAACCCAGGCGATGAAGTGATTTATCCCGACCCGGGATACCCCATTTACCGCTCAGTCGTGAACTTCCTAGAAGGCGTTCACAAGCCTTACTTCCTTCGTGAAGAAAGCGGCTTCCGCTTTGACCCGGAAGAAGTGAAGAACCTTGTCACACCGAAGACCAAGCTCCTAATCCTTAACTCCCCGCACAACCCCACGGGCGGCGTCCTGACGAGAGAAGACCTTGAGCTCGTGATAGACCTCGCAATAAAGCACGACTTCTGGATTCTCTCCGACGAGATCTACTCGCGCATCCTATACGGCCGCGAGCACATCGGAGTGATGAACTTCCCAGAGGCGTTCGACCGCATAATCCTCCTTGACGGCCATTCCAAGACATATGCGATGACTGGATGGAGGCTAGGCTATGCTTGTGTCAACAAAGAGCTGGCGAAGCACTTTACGACTCTGATGACGAACGCGAACTCCTGCACCGCCGCTTTTACCCAGATCGCTGGGGTCGAGGCGCTGCACGGTGACCAGTCTGCGGTGGAAGGCATGATTGCCGAGTTCAAAGATCGCCGCGATCTCATTGTTGACGAGATGAACAAGCTTCCGGGCGTTACCTGCCACAAGCCGGACGGCGCGTTCTACGTATTCCCCAACTTCAAGAGCTACGGGAAGAAATCCAGCGAGCTGCAGCAGATGTTCCTTGACGGCGGCGTGGCTGCGCTGGCTGGCACTGCTTTCGGCCCTGGAGGCGAAGGCTACATGCGTTTCTCCTACGCTACCTCTAAGGAAAACATCAGAGAGGGGCTAAGTCGCGTGGCTAAAATATTAGCCAACATAAAGTAGAGAGGTGTGATGTTGAAAACGAAGCTGTCATTACTGCTGATTGTGCTTTTCGTGGCTGGCATCCTTATTGCCTGTGAGCAGGCCCCCGGAGAGTTCACCGGAACGACCAAGTACGCGGACGGGCGCGCTGCCTCAGTTACGGTGAAAGTCTTTGACTCCGCCGATAAGGTAGTCACGGAAACTACGTCGTCGGTAGACGGAGTATGGTACACAGGCAGGGTTATCCAGCCTGGGACATATACGATCAAGTGCTTTCGCGGGGAAATGGAAGTTGGTTCTTCGCCTTCTCAGACAATTGAAGCCGACGGAAGCCTCGCCGTTGATTTAGTGGTTCAATAACCACCGCGAAGTTAGCTTACTTCTGTAAGCAAACAGGTGGACTTAGACCTGTAACACGCGCATGATGAGCGACTTGCTAGACCATCTGTGCCGGTTAGCGCGCCTGAACTTAATTGAAGGTGAGCGCGAGGAGTTCAGCCGGCAAGCTTTCCAGCTTGCTAAAATTCATTGATAAGATCAAAGATATTTCCGCTGATAGCGAAAAAGCCTCTTTGCTCCATTCTAAAGAAAGCCAGGAAACCCGGCCGGACATTCCAATCCCCTTTGAACATCAAGAAAAGCTATCCGGCCCTTACTCTGCAGGGCGAATCGCAGGTTTAGAAGAGAGTGAGCAATGAAAGACTTGCTCAAGCTAACTGCTCATGAGCTGATTGAGAAGTACTCAAGTAGGGAATTAAGCCCCAGTGAGTTCTTTTCGCTCCAATTTCGCTTCGCGCTTTTCATAGAGCCGATGCTTGGCAGCTTTTTGTCGCTCGCAGGAGTTCCTGATGAGCAGCAGGCTATAGCGGAGCAACATGATGGGAAGCTAAGCGGGATCCCGATTTCCGTCAAAGATATTCTCGCAACGCGCGACTTTGTGACGACTGCGGGAAGCAGGATACTAGAAGGATATCAGCCGCATTACGATGCGACGGCAGTCAAGCTGATGCTTGATTCAAGCAATCCTATCATTGGCAAAACGAACCTTGACGAATTCGCGATGGGAAGCTCCACCGAGTTCTCCGGCTATCACGTTACGCGGAACCCTTGGAACACCCAGCGCGTGCCCGGTGGATCATCCGGAGGTTCTGCGGCTGCGGTGGCAGCGCTGCAAAGCGTCATCAGCCTTGGGACTGACACAGGCGGAAGCGTCCGGCAGCCTGCGGCTTTTTGCGGTGTAGTCGGATTTCTCCCATCATATGGAATGGTTAGTAGATACGGGCTTTTCGCATTCGCGAGCAGCCTAGATCAGGTGGGCATTCTCGCGCGCGACGTCAAAGATGTCGCGATCACAATGAACACGATATCGCACCCCGACGTAAAGGATGCCACCTGCATCGCGAAAGGCAATCAAGAATTCATAGCCGACTTAGAGGATAAAGAGATCCCTGCTGGATGCAGGATTGGGATTGTTACCCAGTTGTCCGATCCGAAATTGATTTCAAGTGATGTCCTAACAAGAGTTGATCTTGCGGTAAGCACTCTTTCAAAGATGGGATGCAGCGTGATTCCCATAAGCGTGCCGCTCATTGATTTGCTGCTTCCGTGCTACTACATATTGAGCCCTGCCGAAGCTTCCTCTAATCTTGCAAGATATGACGGCATAAAGTACGGGTTGGGATTCCCCGCCTGCATGGAAGGCAGCCTAGCGGAGCATTACTTCAGCGTCCGCCAAGCTGGCTTTGGCGAAGAAGTGAAACGGCGCATCTTAAGCGGCACTTACGTGCTTTCAGCGGGCTATGCCGATGAGTATTACAACCGAGCGCGAATGGTACGCAGGCAAGTCGCCGATGCGGTTAATGAGTTATTCAAAGATGTAGATTTCCTGGTGACGCCGACTACTCCCGCCGTGGCATTCAAGCTTGGAGAGAAGCTGAAAGATCCAGTCTCAATGTACGCAGCCGACACATGCACTGTGCTCGCTAACTTGTGTTCCATACCGGCAATATCCCTTCCGGTTGGACTTGGACAGGATAATCTACCGGTTGGTTTCCAAATAATCGCGCCTAGGCTTCAAGATGCGAAGCTTCTTTCTTTAGCACATCAATTTGAACAAGTTCATGGCGAAGGTTATCTTGTTCCGCCGCTGGTCGAAGATGCATTAGCGAGGTTTGAGGGCTGATGGAATACGAGCCGGTAATCGGGCTTGAGTTTCATGCGCAGCTGAATACTCGCAGCAAGCAGTATTGCGCCTGCCCCTCAGTCAACGCTCACCTGCTTTCGGAAGCCAACAAGCATGTCTGCCCGGTGTGCCTTGGACATCCGGGCGTCTTGCCGGTGCTGAATCTTGAAAGCGTGGTGCTGGCGATGATGTTTGGCTTACGCGTGAATGGCAAAATAGCACAGCGAAGCATCTTTGCCCGCAAGCAGTATTTCTACCCCGACCTGCCGAAAGGATACCAAATCACCCAGTATCAAACGCCGCTTGTGTCCGGCGGAGAGTTGGAGTATCGCGCCGCCGGTAAGACCAAAATGGCGCTGTTGACACGCGCCCACTTGGAAGAAGACACCGCGAAGATATTCTACCAGCAGGCCGGGGGGCTGCTGTTGGACTTCAACCGCGCAGGCATCCCTCTGCTTGAGATAGTCACTAAACCGTGCTTTACCAGCGCCGAAGAGGCTGTGGCTTTCGCTGATGAGCTGCGCAAAGTGCTAAGAATACTCGGCGTATCGGAAGCCAGCATGGAAGACGGCAGCTTCCGTTGCGAACCAAACATCTCCGTGCGCCCGAAGGGGAGCAATGAGCTAAGGACGAAAACTGAGGTGAAGAACCTTAACTCCTTCGCGACAATGAGAAAAGCGCTGGAGGCCGAGTATACACGCCAGGTTGCACTGTATGAAGCTGGCGGGGAAGTCCTGCCTTGTACATCGCGCTGGGACGATAAAGACTGCAGGACCGTCCCAATGCGCAGGAAAGAGACACAGTCTGATTACAGGTATTTTGATGAGCCAGACCTGCCGCCTCTTGTGCTTTATGATGCGCTGAACGATGAAGCTTCAGACAGGTACAGCAAAACCCTACTTTCATTCAGCTATCAAGGCCAAGCGCGCAAGTTCCCTGTCGGCACAGCCATGCTCACTGATTTTCTGCATTCAGAACTTAGCTTGCAGGAGCGCGATGCAGTGTTGCTCGCCGAAGATCGTGCTTCGTTGGAACTTGTACTTGGTGCAGGCGATGTCACCAAAGATTACGCGACTGCGACCGGCATCGTGCTTAATGAGATTAGGCCAGCCATACTGGCGACGCCAGTCTTAAGCGAGAAGGTGGACCTTACTAAGGTCGTTATTGAGCTGTCTCAGTTGATTCTGGGAAAGATTACCAGCTACAGCCAGATGAAAACCGTTCTTGCCGAAGTATTAAGCATGTCTTGTTCCGTAAACGATGCCTTTAATAAGCTTGGTTACGGTGAGCAGTTGGGCGGCGACAGCCTTGTTGCTGTCTGCATAAAAGTGATTGACGCCAACGAAAAGGCCGTCACTGACATTCGTAAAGGAAAGCTTGCGGCGCTGCAGGTTCTTGTTGGGCAGGTGATGAAGGAGACCAAAGGGAAGGCTAAGCCTGACGAAGCGACTGCGGAGCTTAAGAAGCAGATTGGGATATAGGCAATGGGTCAACCAAAGCAGTATGGTAATATTCTATAGGTAACGGGCCTCTAAAGAGGCTAATCAACTGATTGGAGGCAGGGATGGGCGTGAAAGTTGGCATTAACGGTTTTGGGCGTATCGGCCGCCTTGTGTGCCGAATTGCGATGGGCTCGGACGATATTGAAATCGTGGGCGTGAATGACGTTGCGCCGATCAAAGTCCTGGCGCACCTATTCAAATACGATTTTACCTACCACACCTACAAAGGTGACGTGAAGATTGATGGCGATTTGCTGGTCATTGACGGCAAGCAGATCAAGGTTACCGCAGAGCGCGACCCAGCGAACATCCCCTGGGGCAAATTGGGCGCCGACATCGTCCTTGAATTACAGGCTTCTTCGCCAAGCTTGAAGAAGCCGGCAAGCACATACAGGCAGGCGCGAAGCGCGTGATCATCTCTGCGCCGGCGAAGGGCGGGGTTCCCACTTTCGTGCTCAAAGTGAACTGCTCCAAATACGACCCGGCGAAAGACTTCGTAGTTAGCAACGCCTCGTGCACAACCAATTGCCTCGCGCCAGTGCTCAAAGTCCTTAACCACACCTTCACGGTTGAGCAAGGGCTTATGACGACCATTCACGCCGTGACCAACGACCAGCGAGTGCTTGATTCGCCGCACGAAGACCTGGCTCGCGCCCGCGCGTCCTACGAGTTGATGATACCGACCAAGACCGGCGCGGCGTCTGCGATAGGCCTAGTGATACCGGAAGTGGACGGGAAGCTAGACGGCCTGGCGATCCGCGTTCCGACGATTGTCGTGAGCCTTGTTGACCTCGCGGTTGTTGTGTCCAAAGAAGCTTCAATAGAATCGGTAAACGCCGCCATGAAGGCAGCTTCGGAAGGGCCAATGGCGAAGGTGCTTGAATACAACACGCTGCCGCTGGTAAGCGTGGATTACCGGGGAAATACCCACAGCGCCATCTTTGATGCTCCTCTGACGAAAGTGACCGGCGGTAAGCTCGTGAGAGTTTACGCATGGTATGACAACGAATGGGGCTATGCAAGCCGCTGCGTTGACTTCTTTAGGCATATGGCCGAGAAGGGCATCTAAACTTGCAGCGCTTGGTTTCACCTCGGGCGTTGTTATGCTGCATTCTGGCATCATGCCTGATCTCAACAGCCGTTAGCAGCCCTGTAATTGCGACTGCCCCCGAAGGTATCACAGGCGTATTCAAGATGATTTACTCCAGGACGCCTAAAGGCTCTTCGGAGCCGTCATTTCAGGCGAAGATGGACGGAACGTTTTGGGCTGCAGGAAACAGCTTTGCTGCTGAAACGGCTTATCCTATGCCGGGTGGCGGAAGCGAAAAGGTGCGCATCCTCGTACTAGACCGGGGTAACAAGCTCTTGCTCCTTTACCCGGAGACGATGAATTACCGGCGCATTCAGCTCAACAGCGGCGACAAGGAATACTTGAAGACCATCCCGTCAACCGTGGGAACTTACTTCAGCGCGACGCCCGAGCAGCTTTTGAAAGATGGCATCAACATCACGCCTAAGGGCAAAGTGAAAGTGAACAACGAGAGCCTGCTTGCTTATAGTGCGCGCCTGCCGGACGGCGTTGAGCCGACTGCGATTGGGCGTGACGGGCATGAATGGAACATGATGCTCTACTTTAGCCCGGGCAGCCGCCGGATAAGGATGATGCGCGCTTATACTGCCGATGCCGACTTGAAGCTGTATATTAGCGGCGTCAAACATTCGGAGGTCAGTCCTAGCCGGTTCAATGTCCCAACCGGGTATTATGAAATGAAGCCTGCGGATTAATCCTGGCACTGGCTCTTATGGACATAAACGAAAAAGACCGCGAATTGTTACGCGACATCGAGGATACCCGCCTTGAAAGCTCGCTGATGGCTTACCTTAGCCTGATAAGCAACATTGCGCTGCTGGACCCGGAAGAAGTTGACCGGCTCATTCACGTTTACCGCAACCCGCTGTTACCCGAGGAAGTTCGGCAAAGCGCGCGGGAAAAGCTAATTCTTGCAAATACGCGCCTTGTCGTGAGTATCGCCAAGCAATATTACAGCGTAGGCGTTCACCTCATGGACTTGATTAGCGAGGGGACTATCGGGTTGATGGTCGCGCTGGACAAGTTTGAGCCTACTAAAGGATTCCGTCTCTCAACGTATGCGACTTGGTGGATTAGGCAGCGCATCCTGCGCTACATCATCAACAACCAGTCCCTCATCCGCGTCCCCGAACATATCATCGACAAGATCAACAAGCTCAATCATGCCGCAGCAGACTTCCGCGCGGCGCATCAGCGGGATCCCGACCTAGCGGATCTTGCAGCTGCCACAGGCTTCACGAAAGAAGATGTGGAGCGATACACGGCTTCAATACCGAGTATTCTTTCAATTGAAGATAACAGCTCGGACGATGAGGACAAGCATCTAAGCCTTCAGGAAAAGGTTGGCGACGGCGAGAAGATTATTCAGCAGGTCTTAGAACATAAGCTCGTACGGCAGATGATTAAGATGCTTGACGACAAGGAATGCTTAGTCATAACGCGAAGGTACGGCATACGTGAAGATGGGATTACAGATGAACCCTCCACGCTTGAGGAGCTTGCGCAAGAGCTTGGAGTCAGCCGTGAACGCGTTCGCCAGATAGAAGTGACCGCACTGAAGAAAATCAAGCGGAATTTCATCAAACGCAAGTGAAAGACCGTTTCATTCCAGGATATCTCCGCATTGAGCTTGCGGAGTTGCGGCACCGTGCGCAAACTCTCATAGCACTAACAAGTCCTTGTTATATTTGCCCGCATATGTGCGGCGTTGCAAGAAACGAAGGAGAGCACGGGTTATGCGGGAGCGGCAAGGAAGTCACTGTTTCATCTGATAACCTGCACTTCGGCGAAGAGCCTTGCTTAGTGGGAAAGGGCGGTAGCGGGACGATATTCCTTACCGGCTGCAACTTGAGCTGCTGCTTCTGCCAGAATTACCCGATAAGCCAAATTAGACATGGGAGGGTGGTCGGCGGCGAATGGCTGGCGGAAGCGATGATGCGCTTGCAGGGCGAAGGCGCTGTAAACATCAACTTCGTCTCGCCAACGCCCTGGACTGCTCAGATAGTTGAAGCTATTGCTACGGCGCGGGAAAGAGGGCTTAACATACCTATCGTTTGGAATTGCGGAGGATACGAGCGCATTGAAGTGCTCAGGCTTCTTGATGGCATAATTGACATCTACCTTCCCGACGCCAAGTATTCAGATGACGCCCTCGCTATGGAACTAAGCGGTGCGCCGAGATATGCCGAAGTAAACAAGTCTGCGATACTGGAGATGTGGAAGCAGGTCGGCAAGCTCGAGTTGCATGGGGGAATGGCAACGCACGGGCTTCTAGTAAGGCACTTGGTTCTACCTGGCCACCTAAAGAATACGCGCGGCGTCCTTAAGTTTCTGGCAAGCGTTGATAAGGATCTCGCCGTGAGCGTCATGTGCCAGTACTTTCCTGCGCATAATGCTATTGATAGTGTAAGCATGAACAGGCGGCTACAGCCTGACGAATGGAAGCAGGTCGAAGAGTGGGTTCGCGAGTTCAGCATAAGCGAAGGCTATATGCAGCAGTTGTGAATAATTCTTATCTATGGTAAGCTTACAGCGCTTAGTCCAAAACTGGGCGCTGTTCGAAGGTGCGGCTACGGTACGATCTGCTTGAAAGGCTCTGCCTATAACGGTAGATTTCCGGGTTCCACTTAGGCAACGACGGCAAGGAGTAAGTTAATCTATCTTTTTTGGGCAGGTACTTTATGTCTAAGAGGCTTTACGTTGGTAACCTCACTTACGCTACCACGGAAGAAACGCTGCGCGCCAAGTTTGGCGCACATGGAAATGTTACTTCTGTGACCATCATCCAGGGCAAGGGCTTCGGTTTTGTCGAATTCGACTCTGAATCTGCCGCTCAGGCAGCCAAGATGGCGATGAACCAGACCGAGCTCGATGGCCGTACCATCCGCGTTGACGATGCACGCGCTCGCGAAGAGCGTGGGCCGGCTCCTGGTGGTGGCGGCGGTCGTCGCTATCGCTAAAGCGATCGTAGCGAAGCCGCTTAACTGAAACACGCATCTAATGCGAAATCGGGCCGTGCGTGGTACAAGTACCACGCACGGCTGCGGCGCATTTAAGGCCTGACAGCTTCCTGCAGTTTGCCTGCATCCTTCTCTAGTTTCTTCTTAGCCAGATAAACCTCGATGCTATCTTTAGTATCAGGGCCTTGAGCTCCTGGTCCGAGCCCAAACTGCTTCAGGAAATACCAGCTGACTGTCTCCGCGATATGAACCATGTTCTCATCAGATGCCGGGCCGTGCCCCATCTGCGGATATACCATCATGTCCACATGTTTACCTGCTTCCAAGAGCTTATTCGTGAGCTGCGCGAAATCTTGGAACAACACGTTGTCATCGCGGATGCCGTGGATCATTAATAACCGTCCTTGCAGGCCGTCAGCATACTCAATAGGATCGCTCTTCTTATAAGCCTCTTTGTTCTGCTGCGGATCGCCAAGGCGCTCTGAGACGTACCACGAATTGTAGTTCCACCACTTACTAACCGCGGCGACCGAGACTCCGGCTTTGAACGTCTCAGGCGCGCGGAACATGACCATGTTCGTCAGAAAGCCGCCGTAGCTCCAGCCCCATATGCCGACGCAGTCTGCGTCACCTTCGCCGTTCTTGATGATATAGTGCGCCGCGCTCTCAGCGTCCGAAACCTCAAGCTCGCCCAGCTTATTGAATACGTCCGTTCGCCACTTTCGCCCGTAGCCTGAACTCCCTCTGTAATCAATATCCACGACTATGTAGCCAAGTGTATCAGCCATATAGACAGATACTGCGTCCAACCAGTCGTAGCTGCGAAGCGCAGACTGAGCATATCCCGCACCATGGACATACACGATGACCGGGCGCTTC
Organism: uncultured bacterium; assembly: GCA_963749125.1. Classification (GTDB taxonomy): domain Bacteria; phylum 4484-113; class 4484-113; order 4484-113; family 4484-113; genus JBBIJQ01. The sequence goes on along the minus strand of CAVVLL010000006.1, from coordinate 169,171 downwards.
TCGCCTGCCTGCGCATAAGGAGGCCTAAAGACGCGTGCAGAGAAATACTCGCTGTCCTTCTCGTTTTGAATACGTACTGCTTCGGGAGTCACTAAGCGATAGGAGTAGAACTCAGTTGGATGGTCGCGAAGGATGGCGCAAGCTTGTTCACCGCTTGCGAGTTCAACGATGTTATAGAACGGGCCGCGCTCGGGCGTAGACGAGGAGACTATGGCCTGGCTTTCCGCCCAGTTAATAGGGCCGCCCTTTTCAAGATACCATCCTGATATGTAGCTAACTCCCAACCCGGCCGTCAAGCGTTTCTTATTCCCGCCTGACGGGGATATGGAATAGATGTCGCGGCGGTCGGTTCCAGCCTGGCTGCTCGCGAAGTATAAAACGCTGCCGTCCTGCGGGATATAGAGCTGCGTTACCTCGTACTCGCCTGAAGTTAGCTGGACAGGTGCAGGCAGCGTTGGCACAAACGGCTTCGCGATGCCGTCAGGAGGCAGTTCCTTTTCCTTTTCTCCTTCAACAACTTTCTTCGTGTCCGCAATCGATGTGTCTTCCGGCTTGCTGTCTTTTTCAGGAGGAAATGACCACGACGATATGTCTAACTTATACAGGTGGCCCCATCCGTCTTTCTCGCTGCAAAGCACGATGGAATCATCGCCCAGCCACTGCGGATCGGTTGTGCGGTTATACCAGGCTTCGTCCTTTTCGCTCCACACTTTCGCGGTCCGGCCGCTGGCAGGCTCGGCGATGTAAATGTCGTATGCCCGTGTATCTTTGCTCAGCATGCCTATCATCAAGTAGCGCCCTGATGGCGACCACCGCATGTCGTATAGGTACACTTCTTCACTTTCGCCGAGTTTGAGCATTCTAGGCTCGTTACGTTTCAGTCCAGTTCGGGTCATGTCTGCAATGCCAATCTGCACACGGTCAATCATGTCCCCGGGGCGCGAGCGGTTCACCGGCCAGGCTGCTATATTCTCATGAATGAAATCCACCAGGTTGATCTGCCTTAGCCCTGTGCTGTCAACGCGGCTGAAAGCGATGAAGCGTTCATTTTTGCTCCAGCTAAACGAGCCTTGGCCGCGCCCGCCTGAACCCTGTGCCACTTCGCGAAGCGAACCCTTACCCATGTCATATACCCAGTAGCAGTTATCATATTCAAAGCCAAGCTGCTTCCCGTCTTCCGAGAAAGATAAGCCGCCGACCCAACCTTGAAGGTCAAGGAATAGTTCCGGCGCAGCATACTCAGGCTGGCCGCCACCGAGATTTGCCGGTTTATCAGGCGACAAACGCCAGATGTCCCCTGCCCACGGGACGTAGAGCATGCCATCAGAACCCCAAGTCGGCGAGCCTGCTCCGCCATACCTATGAACGTCCTCTATTAGATCCTTGTCTGTCTTGCGGCCTTCAACTTCCTTGACTTCCTTGTTGGCTTCGCGCGCTTCAGCAAGCTGGGTGCTCTCAAAGTCGCTTACGCGCCATTTCTCCCCTGAGGATACGTCCAACACCCAAATCTCATTGAAACTCCAGCCCTTCTCGTTCCATGCATACGCGACCAACTTATCATCGCGGCGCCATGCAAATCCGTGCGGCTCACGTCCACGTAAATTGGGCTGCGTGTAGGCCCTGAGCAAAGTTAGTCTCTTATCTTCAGTTGCTTTGGTCTGAAGAGGAAGCGTGATAATCAGCCCTGCGAAAACCAGCAGGCTACGGTAAACGTAGCCGCGGATGAAGGAAGCCATGATATTTCCACGAATAACTGGGATGGCTATATTTTACATTGTATCTCAGCGATGCGAATGCCAAGGGTGCAAGAAGGCTCAGACTTGGGTAGAATCAAGCTATGAGACGGTATTACATGCTTCTATTAGGGCTGTTGTTGGCGGCGGCATTGCTTCCGCTTTCAGGATGCGGCAGCGCGATGGGAAATATCTTCCTCGGTCTCGCATATAACAGGATAATGAGCGTAGAAACATCGCGCATCACAGTGGAGAATGTGCCGGGAGTGCTGTATTTGCATGAAGGAGACACCCACCAGCTTGAGATAATGCACCGGCAGTTGCTAGATAACGATTACGGTCGCACCTATTACGAAGAGTGGGTAACCAATGAGTGTGACTACTTCACAAGCGCACCTTCAATCGTCAGTGTCAGTATGGATGGCAGGATAACCGCGTTGATAAGGGGAACTGCGACCGTAACTGCTCTGTTCAAATTACCATTGCAGAAAGCCGACCAGGCTCACCTAACTGTTGTGGTTGGATAAGGCTAGTTCAGGTGGTGAAGCCTGGTCCTGAAGAGGACCATTATTCCGATGAGCACTAGTAAAGCGCCTGTCATCAGCTGGCCGGCGCAGACTGTGATTTGATCTGTGTCTTCCAACGCCGGGATGATGTGGGCTAAGAATGGACTGTATGACTTTGCAGGAACCGTCATCTCGGTAACGCCCAAGTAGTAAAGGCCGATTGCGAGAAGGAGTAAGCAAATACCTATTGCATCTGCAATATACTCTGCCCGCAGAATCGAACGCCCGAATACTTGAGCGGGCGTTAACTCAGGCTTCTTGTTCTTTGTAGGCTTCATACCCCTTGCAGATTATACTACGAAACTACTTTGCAGGTATCAAGTGACCTGGGTAGGCTTCTGCTGCTACAATTGGAGTTCCTCAATCAGAGGAGAGAATAACATGCGCGAAATCTCTACTAAAGAAATATCGGATACCGTCCGCCGGCTGGCTACTGAAGCAGCTTTTGACTTGCCCAAGGACTTCTCAAATGCCCTTGAGAGGATGCAGTCTTCAGAGGAATCAGAACTGGGGAAGCATATCATTGGCCAGCTGCTTGAAAACGCCAAACTCGCGCGAGATGAAAAAGCGCCAATGTGCCAGGATACTGGCATGGCTATCCTTTTCGTTGAAATCGGGCAGGATGTCCACATCACAGGTGGGAGCATTACCGATGCCATAAACGAGGGCGTCCGTAAAGCGTACACCGACAATTATCTCCGAAAGAGCATCTATGCCAACCCTTATAAGCGTAATAAGAACACCGGCGACAACACCCCTGCGATTATTCATTACAGCATCGTTCCCGGCGACAAGCTCAAGATAATCTTCGCTGCGAAGGGCGGCGGAAGCGAGAACATGAGTACAGTCCGGATGATGCACCCTGCCGATGGGCTGGATGGAGTAAAGAAGCTGGTTGTCGATTGGGTAACCCAAGCTGGGGGAAATCCTTGTCCACCGATCGTCGTTGGAGTCTGTATTGGAGGCAACTTTGAGCTGGCAGCCTTGAATGCAAAGAAAGCGCTAATGCGCCCTGTCGATGACAGGCATCCAGATACCGAGATTGCAGCAATTGAGGATGAGCTGCTGGAGCTTGTTAACAAAACGGGGGTAGGGCCGGGTGGCCTCGGCGGAACGCAAACTGCTGCGGCGGTGAAAGTTGAGGTGCTGCCGTGCCACATAGCGACATTCCCGGTCGCAATAGCTATTCAGTGCAACGCTGCAAGGCACAAGGAGGCTGAGCTTTAGCCGGTGGCCGCATGAGAGCGCAACTGACATGGAAGAACGCGACAACAGCTTGAATTCAACTGCAAGGGAACGCACTGAGCGCTGCCCGTCGTGCGGCGGAGATAACCCAGCGGGAGCGGAAAAATGCGCGGTGTGTGGCCAAAGGCTTCAGCCCAGGGCTGCCGTTGCCGCCAAGCCCGATTGGGGTGGGGCGGCGTTAAACGGCATGCCTACTAGTAACGATGCTTCAGGCAACATTGAACCCCACGAGCAGCGTGAAGCAGACGCGCCACAGGATGAGCTGCCTGCAAGAGATTCATTGGAGAGCACTAATGGCTCTGATGAGAAGGCAAAACACATAGAAGACGCAGGCGCGCAATACTACTTTCCGCCCGCTTATACCGGTCTGTTGCTTCAGCCTGCAGGCGTAATGCGCAGGGCTGCAGCGCTGGCTGCTGACTGGATAATAATCAGTCTGCTGACAATGGTCATCCTGCAAGCCGGAGGGAAGGGCGCGCAACTGACGGCCCTGAACAGTTTTGCCTACACGCAGGGTTTCGGCGCGCTCGCAGGCAGTGGCATGCCTGCTGACATGAGGGCAATGCTCAGCCTAATAGCAGGGATTGAATTGGGACTTGCCGTAGGGATGTATATCATCTTCGCCGTGTTCGGCGGAAGCACTCCAGGTATGCGTCTGGTGGGAATCCAGATCTGCAGGATGGATGGAGCGGACATTACAGTATCCACTGCTATCCTCCGGGCAGTGCTTCTATGGGCGTTCATCTATTTTACGGCCGGGTTCTACTTGATAGTTGCCGGCCTGTACATCCTGATTGACCCGAAGGGAAGATCCATCCACGACATGTTTGCGGGGACGAACGTATTTCTACGCTGATACCTGGGTAATCCCCGCAAATCGCAAAATAGCTTCAGCAGCCTAAAGACTTAGGCGCTTTGAGTGTGTATAATCGGTTTCCAGCTAATATTCGCGGGGAAATATGACCAAGTACGTTTTCGTTACCGGCGGCAACGTTAGTTCCATCGGAAAAGGCATTCTCTCTGCTTCGCTGGGGCTGCTTCTAAAGAGCCTGGGCTTCCGGGTCACTGCGCTTAAATTCGACCCCTACGTGAATGTAGATGCCGGCACGATGAATCCAATCCAGCACGGTGAAGTGTTCGTCACAGACGACGGCGCCGAGACCGACCTTGATCTGGGCCATTACGAGCGCTTCCTTGACGAAAACCTCCAACGCTACAACAACGTCACTACCGGCCAGATATACCAGGCTGTCATTGACAAGGAACGGCGCGGAGATTATCTCGGCAAGTGCGTCCAGGTGATTCCACACGTCACCAACGAAATCAAGCGCCGCATTCCGATAGCGGCGCGTGAATCGCGTGCTGATATAGTCATGGTGGAAGTCGGCGGGACGGTTGGTGACATTGAAGGCCTGCCATACCTTGAGGCAATCAGGCAGTTCCGCAACGACGTCGGGCGCGGCAATGCCGTGAATATCCACGTAACGCTCGTGCCCTTCCTGCACCCCGGCGGTGAGCTCAAGACGAAGCTGACTCAGCATTCGGTGAAGGAACTGCGCTCCATCGGCATCCAGCCAGATCTGATACTAATGCGTACGCACGTTCCTATCAACGAAGACATGCGTGGCAAGATAAGCTTGTTCTGCGATGTCCCAGGCGAGTGCGTCCTGGAAGGATTAGATGTTGAGAACATCTACCAAATCCCTATCGCGCTGAACCAGCAGAACATTACACGAATGGTGACTGAGCGGCTGGGGCTCACAGTTTCAACGCCTGAGATGAGCGAGTGGCGAAGCTTCATCGAGCGCGAGCGCCAGCGCTCCCATCCGATAAAGGTGGCCGTCGTCGGCAAATACATCGCGCTTAAAGATGCCTATATCTCAATCCTTGAGTCGCTTACACACGCCGCAGTTGAAGGTTGCGTGCGGCCTGAACTGGTTTGGATTGATGCCGAAAAGCTGACAGAAGAGAACTATCAGCGGTATCTCACAGGCGTTGACGGAATTCTCGTGCCATACGGCTTTGGCTACCGCGGAATAGAAGGGAAGATACTCGCGTCCAAGTACGCTAGGATGAACAGCATTCCTTATCTAGGCTTATGCCTTGGCATGCAGATCGCAGTTATTGAATTCGCGAGAAACGTGTGTGGCCTTACAAGCGCAAACTCAAGCGAGTTTGATGAGAGCTGCGAACACCCGGTTATCGATTTCCTCCCGACGCAGCGCGATGTCACGGATAAGGGCGGCACGATGCGCCTGGGCAAGTATCCCTGTGAGCTTCAGCCCAAGACGAATGCGAGGAAATGGTATGGGCGTTCTAAGATTTCGGAAAGGCACCGCCACCGATACGAGGTGAACCCGAAGTATCACAAGATACTGCAAAAGCACGGCATGGTATTCAGCGGCTTGTCGCCTGATGGAATGTTAGTCGAGTCCATTGAATACGCCGACCACCCGTACTTCGTTGCGACTCAGTTCCATCCCGAGTTTAAGGGAAGGCCTTTGCGCCCGCACCCGCTGTTCCTCGGCTTTGTGATGGCGATGAAAGAGCGCGCGGGCATGAGAGGCGGAGCAGGGGAAACCTGTTAGTCTGTAATTGAGATAACCTGGGTAGACGCGATAAACGGAGCTGAATCCGGGGTGGATACCCACATCGTGATGTAATAAAGGCCTGACCTTGGCTTCCCGTTTCCTGTCTTCTCTTTTAGCTTGCGATACAGCTCATCGATCGAAAACCGCGCGGTAACACGACTACGGCTTGGCTGATAGGAAACGATATATAAGTTAGGGCATCCTTTCAGATACCTTGCGTTCTCGTCACTGCTCGACATTAGCACTGCGAAGGGTTTCGGAAGCGAGTATCCATTTAGGTTGGAGTTCAGCTTGCTAGGCGTCTGGCGGTCTGGCAGTTCCTCCCAGCCCACGGAATAGTACTGGAACGTAACATTGCGGTCTGCAAGCTCGCAACTGATATTTAGCTCGTCGCTATACTTAGCGCCCATGGGCAGTTTAGATACTACGCCGTAATCGCCAACGAATTCTTCAGCCGCGGTTAAAACCGATCTTGTGCCATCCCAGCGAAGGGTGATGGCTAGGCCTACGGCGTTGTGGGTGCGTGTGAGGATATTGCGACAGTGAGGCGCACTGCCCATCCAGCGCTCGTGGATATCTTCAACTATTTGTGGAGTGAGGTAGAGCCTGAGTGTGCTTTCCCGGTAAGAGACGTTCTCCGAGACCTGGTTAGTGCCACCGAGGCGGTTATACCTTTCGTTCGGCTTCTCTCCCAGAAGGTTCATATGTGAGAGGTATCTATACTTCGCCATCTCCTCGGTGTGCTCCTTGGCGGCGTTTGCAGCCGTGTAGTCCCAGCTTAGAGATTGGAGCCCGTTCTTCTTCCTCTCTTCGTTCACAAGCTTGTGCAGCAGCCTCACTGCCTGCGCAGGTGAGATCTCATCATGCTCGCCTCCGAATCGCGCGTAAAGCTCTTCCGCCGCCATCTTTTCCTGGTTCCATGTTTGCGCCGAATGCGCGTGCAGCGTGCCGCCTATGCAGGCAGCACCTATGAAGATGGTGATAATGGTGCACAACAGTCTCATCGAGAGCGCAATATTATAGTGGCAATCATGTCTTGGGAGAACAGGCTGCTGATATAATCAGCTTATGCGCTTCATCGCCTATGCTAGGATTACCGCGTTTGTAGTGGCAGTTACGCTGCTTGCATTGCCGGCGAGCTCAGCTATCAATTTCCCCTATTTAACGCCTGGAGTCTCGGTGAAGCCGGCGAAATCGATACCCAAGATTGCCCTGCTCACGTTTGATGACGGGCCGGACGCGACGACGGTGAAAATCGCCCGTTACCTGGCCGGGGAGAAAGTCCCTGCCGCCTTTTTCTTCGTAGGGAAGAAGGTGGCTGCAAATCCCGCCGCGGCAAAGGAAGTGGCAGCGCTCGGTTTCACAGTATGCAATCACTCAATGAACCACTCCGACCTCACGCGTGCTGATGCACAGGCGCTGGGCAAGGACATAACATCTTGCAACGACGTGATAATGTCGGCGACGGGTAAGAAGCCGGCTTACTTCAGGCCCCCTTACGGCGCATTCAGCAAGCGCTTGATATCGGCGGCAGAAGCGCAAGGACTCACTTCGCTGCTTTGGACGGTGGACCCGTTTGACTGGGCGGAGCCGGGCCCGTCTGTTGTCCGAGACCGCGTTCTTTCAACCGTCCGCCCAGGCGCGGTTATCTTGCTTCACTCTAACCATGAACAGACGCTCCAAGCGCTTCCAGGTATCGTTGATGGCTTGAGGCAGAAGGGATATAAGCTAGTGGGGATTAATGACTGGTTCAAGACAGTCGTAGGCGTTTCGGCGGGCACGTCCGCCGCGCCCAAGCCAAAGCCGCAGCCTTCAGCTAAAGAACAAGCACAACCGGCTAAGCCTAAGGCGCAACCTGCGCCTTCACCCGTGCTTAGCCCCAAAGTGCTTAGCGCGGCATCGGGGGAAGACCATAGGATTTATACAAATATTGATGACGAGAACGGGCTATTCATGTCGTTTAGGGCTGAAGGACAGCCTAACGGCACAAAGCTGCTTGAAGGACTGTCCTGGGATGATGAGCTGTCTGCGCGCATAATCCCGCAGTATCGTGACGACTTCCTGCTAAACCGTCGCACATTCGCCGATGACTACTATCCGCAGCCGGTGTTCTTCCTGCTCACAACGCTCGAAGACTTGCCCTCAATGGATCAGCAGTTCTTGCGCGAGCTTGTAATGCAAGCCGGTGTCGCGGAGATGCTCGTTTTGGAGCCGGGCTCGGGCCAAAAGCCAGAGATAGGTGATTTTGGCGTGCCTGCAAGGTTCATTTCCGTCGCCGGATTTGATGCGACCTCAGTATTTGAGCTCGGCACGGATAACTTGCAGCAGCTGTTGCAGCTATATGACGGGAAAAAGGAAGCCGTATTCATAATGCTCAGAGCGGGCGATTTCGCCACGCCTGAAGCACGCGCTAATCTTGTAAACGCATCTCTGCTATTCCGCCGGTTCAGGCAGCTAACAGCCAGCAAGTACTATGATCCAGGTGCAGACCTTCGCGGCGAATGGTTTCCAAGCGAAGTGAGCTTTGCGCGCTTCACGTCTGAAGGCAGCCCCTCGCTCTATTGCCTGGTAGCACCTAAATCGCAGTCAATTAGGCTTCCCAAGCGCCTGCAGCAAACAGGCATCATTACACTGCCGGTATCCGGCCTTGCGTCAGTCGCGCCACTGTCAGGCAAGACTGCAAGCGTTTCGCCCGACCCGCTATATCTTTGCAGTGACTGATATATGCAAAGGTACATTTTACTGTTCGGTGAGTCCGCCCAAGAGCACTGCGACTACGAGAAGTCCTCTGCATCCGTTCTTGATGCCGGCGAGTTTCGCCTGTGTTTCTATACCAATGCGCCAAGTATCCTTGTCGGCAAGCATAACGTTCTTGACGAATGGGTGAACATGAGGACGGCCGCCCAAGACAATGTCCCAGTGATACGGCGAATAAGCGGCGGAGGGGCCGTGTATCACGACAATATGACCCTATGTTACAGCTTGATTGCCAGCGTGGATGTCATCAACAAGAAGCGGGGAGGTGCTTCGCATCTTGATTACTTCCGCGAGATGCTTATCGCCGGGTTGTGTGGGGTGGGAATATGCGCCGAGAAGAGTAGGCTCACAGACCTCTCTCTCAACGGCAAGAAGATATCAGGCAATGCGGCATACATCACGCGCTCCTGGGCGCTGCTGCATGGCACGCTGTTGCGCCGTGTAGATTACGCTGCGATGGAACGGTATCTACCTATCCCGCCTGACAGGCCGAGAATCAAACACCGCGACTTCGTGACGTCGCTTGAACAGGAAGGCATCGCGGTCAGACAAGAACACCTAATGGATTGCATCAGCAGCGAGATACACAAGATGCTTGTTTGAGCAGTCTATTTAGCGAGTAGTCCCTGCAGCCAGCTAATCCAACCTTCCATCCCAGTCCCGCTCTTTGAACTCAGTTCGATGATTTGCGCGCGGGGGTTGAGGCTGGCGATGTCAGCCTTAGCGCGTTCAATATTAAAATCGCTCACATCCGCCAGGTCAATCTTGCTTAGCACAACCGCATCCGCGCCATAAAACGCCTTTCGGTATTTCGTGACTTTATCTGTGCCTTCAGCGACCGAAAGCAGCGTTACCCGCGCCGTCTCGCCGAGGTCCCATGCCGCAGGGCATATTAGGTTGCCTATATTCTCGATGAATAGAAGATTTAGCTCATCAAGTTTAAGATCTTCCATCGCGGCAGCGATCATCGGCGCGGTTAAGTGGCACGAACCTTCTGTATTCAACTGCACTGCGATACCGCCTGCGGTCTCTATGCGCTCGGCGTCTGAGGTGCCAAATGGGTCGCCGACGATAACTGCGCACTTTACATCGTGTGGAAACATCTTGATGGTCTTCTCCAACAGCGCTGTTTTACCGCTGCCTGGGCTGCTGATTATATTCACGGACTTGATATGTTTCTTCGCAAGCAGGTTTCGGATGTCCGCAGCAGCTTCGTCATTCTTCTCGCTGACCGCCTTCATGACTTTAACGATTACCATCGATCACTCCGTTAGCCGCCTCTCGACGTTGCCGCTTACGAGGCTGACGATATACAGGCTATGCGAGCCAGACGGCCCCATAGACACGACGACGCGGTCATCGCCTGAAATTGGGCTGTAAGTAAGCGAATGCACGTGATCAGTGAATCGAGTTACCACATAATGCACGCTGCCCGAAGGATCCATGACCCATACATTTCTAATACCAGTTTGATCGCTGATGAATGCGATTGTGCTTCCATCCGCAGAGAAGCATGCCTCATACTCATTGCCGGTCAGGTCAGCAGTCAGGTTGACGTTCACCGGGTTTCCTGACTCGAGGAATGCCGACTTGCTGAAAATATCGTACTCGCCTCCTTCGCTAGTCGCAAACAACATCTGGTTATCCAACAGCGGATGGAAGGAAGGCGCGGTCTCATCACGCGAAGATGTCTCGTCAGCGAGACGGTTATAGCTGCCGTCAGCGTTCATCAAGTAGATGCGCGAACTGGCAGGTGAACCTTCCCTGCGAACGAACCCTATAAGCTGGGAGAAAGTGCCGCAAAATGCTGGTGTGGTCTCATCTTCCGGCAAGTAAGTCAGCCTTGTCTTGGCTCCGCTGCTCACGCTTTGGACCCAGATATCCCAGTTGCCCGACTCGTCAGATGCGTATGCGACCAAGCTGCCGTCAGATGAATAGCTAGGGTGCCGTTCGTTCGCTGGAGTGCTTGTGAGTTGAGCAAGCCCGGTGCCATCGGTGTTTATGCGGAACAGGTCGTACTTGCCGTCGACTGCACGCGAGAAGATAACAGCATTACTGAACACATTCCATGTCGGCTCAATGTCGTCAAAGGCGAGCGCAATCGTGCCGGTCTTGAATGAAATCTGAACCGCCTCTGAAACATTGCCCGAGATATCCCTAACCGGCGCAACATCGAGCGTGTAATTTGTGTTCACTGAAAGCATGCCCACGAGAGAGATGCGAAGGATATTCTCCTCCGCTGCTATCTCCCTGATGCTTGCTGCCGGAGTGAACTGGGCAGCGAATCCACCTGTCGGCGGCGCAATGGCGTCGGAATATGTAATGAGCACGGTTTGGTTGAGCGGCACGTTTGTTGCGCCATTAGCAGGTGACGATGAGACGAATGCCGGGGCGATATCATCAACAGTGTCCGCTGTGAAGTACGTGAATACTTCGCGGTTAAGCCGCGTGCCGTCAACCGCCCTGACGCCTTCAGCGCGCAACCGGTATCTTTGTCCAAGCTTTAGTTCGCGCGCAGGGATAAGCGTGACCGTGGCGCCGTCAACCGTTGCCGTAAAGTCTCCGATACTCGGCGTGAATGTGAAGGCGCTCGACAAGTCGGCAATGGGATTAACGTTGCGGGAGAAGCTGATTTGAAATGGCCCGGTGAGCGGTACAGCCAGTGCGTTAAGCCTTGGTTCTACTCCAACGACAGTGAACTCGCCGGGAGATGGGTCTAGCGAGACTGTAATCTGGTTGTCGCCTGCATTGACTGCCACGGTCTGCGACGCGAATATTCCGTCGCTTCCCTGGACGCTCAAGCTATAATTGCCGGAGCTCTGCAGGCTGAAGCTGAAGTTTCCATCAGAGTCCGAGATAGTCGAAAGCAGCGATACCTGGACGGCGGCACCTACAGAAGGTGCGCCAGTTGCTGTAACGACATGCCCACTGAGGTTAGGGGAAGCATCCTGAGTTGGTTTTCGTCCATGCCCTGAGCCGCACGACAAGACGAGTAGCGCGATGCCAAGCGCCAATCCAGTTGCAGCAATTGATCTACAGACTCTCATTTCAAGCTACCCACGACAATATCGCCTGAGTGAGTATAGATGAGTATCCGATTGCCAAGTCTATCAAGGAACATCTGTTCGCTTCCAGCCTTCATGCCAGAAGATAGCTCCTCCGCTTTGCCCGACGTTATCACGAAGACGCGGCTTCCGCGTGCAGCGATAATGCGGCCATCATATAGTAACAACGCGTCAGATGGCCGCAGTTCTTCCCCAAGCGCGGTCAGCAGGTCATACGTCTTTGTGCGCGTGCCGGAAGTCGTTACTTCAAACAATTGCGAGGTGCTGTAAGCGTAGACGTATAGCTTGTCAGCCCGCTTCCCAATCCTTGAAAAGAACGCTCCAGGCGCGTTACAGCTCTTCCTCAAGTCCAGCGCAGCCTTCAGACCGCCATCCGAACTTACATTCAACACATAACCGCGCTCGGTTAGTAACCAGAAGCCAGCCTTGAAGCTTGAGCCTGCCGGAATAATGTCGACTGGGCTGCCATATGGCGTCGCAAGGACTGCATCGGCAAACACGCACGAAGCCTGCGAATTCCCATCCTTGGCGAACGAGTGCAGGCGGCTTGCCGCCTCATCAAATATAAGCGCATTACCGCCCATCCCTGCGGCAAGCGTCGGCGAGAACGAGCGCGCTTCACCAAGCTCATTATGGATGTGTTCAATATTGCCGTTGCGAATGTCTATGAGTGCGAAGCTCCCCGATTTGCTTTGCGTGGCGCAGATGTAGTTCTCGCTAAGCAGCCTCGCGATGTAAATGCCGCCCTCAAGCTGGAAGGACTTGGTGTCTGCGAGCTTCACTGCAGCTTGCGTGCTTCCGGTGTGCGTCAGGTAAGCTAGGCCGAATACCGCTATCGCCAAGGTTATCCTCAAGACGTGCATGAGCATAATTCTAGCAGCTTACTGAATACAAAGCCCTGTCTCGCGCTTGTATGGTTGCGCTTGACACTTAGGGATAGGCACTTTAGACTCAGCTAGAACCCTGCGGTGTTCGAGGTGTGGGATATCGGACCGAGCCATTACCTTGAGACGTGGGAACCGAAGTCCATTGCCCCGTGGGGTAATGGCTAGGTGCCCCCCTGTTTTGCAGGCTCGAGGTTCTTACCTGCGACTACGGCACATGCGGGGTTCCCTGGTGACATGCCGAAGGTTGTAGCTAAGCGCTGTCTGTTATAATCAGCTTTCATGGAAATACCAGCATTGAAAGACGCTACTTTTGCGGCCTACATTGACGCCGAGCACAAGCCTATACTTGTAACCTTCATCACGCGTTCAAGCCGACCGGCCAGCGAGCAGCTTGCGACTACCATTGACTTGGCTTCAAGCTACGAGGGCGTGATATCCTTCGCAATTGTGAACGCTGAAGAATCTCCAGCTTTGATAGATAGATACGGAATACTTTCAGTCCCGACTTCGGTGTTATTCAGTGGCGGAAAGGTCGCTGACCGTTTCGTCGGCCTGGTGAGTAAATCAGCTTTGAATGAAAGACTTGATGAAGCGCTTAGGAATCTCATATGAGAACCGTTTACCTTGACCATTCAGCCACGACTTACGTGAGGGATGAAGTCCTGCAGGAAATGCTGCCGTATTTCTCCGAGCAGTACGGCAATCCAAGCTCCATACACGCCGTTGGCAGGAGCAGCCGCAGGATAGTTGACGATTGCAGGGAGCGCGTGGCTTCTCTGCTGCGTGTGAAGCCCGGCGAGATCATCTTCACCTCCGGCGGTAGTGAGGCGGACAACCTCGCCATCAAGGGCCGGGCATGGGTGATGCGCGGCAAGGGCGATCACATCATCACTTCGGTTATTGAACACCACGCCGTCCTTCATTCTTTTAAATGGCTGGAAACGCAGGGATACAACGCAACTTATCTGCCGGTGGATAGGCAAGGGCTTGTCAGCTCAGAGGATCTGGCAAAGGCGATAACCGACAAAACGCTCCTCGTGAGCATAATGTCCAGCAATAACGAAGTCGGCACAATCCAGGATATCGCAGCGCTCGCTGCGGTATGCGCATCGCGCGGCGTGGCGTTTCACACCGACGCGGTGCAAAGCATCGGCTATTACGACTTGAAGCTCGACACGCTGCCGGTTGATATGCTCAGTTTGAGCGCGCACAAGTTTTACGGGCCAAAAGGCGTCGGCCTGCTTTTCCTTCGCTCTGGCACGAAGATAGACCCCTTGGTGCATGGCGGGGCGCAGGAGCGCCACATGCGCGCGGGCACCGAGAACATCGCGGGCATCGTTGGGCTGGCGAAAGCGCTTGAGCTAGCATATACGGAAATGCCGGTGATTGTTCATAAACTTGAGGCATTGCGAAATAAGCTGATTAGTAATGTGCTCGCTATGATTTCAGAAACCGGCCTTAATGGCCATCCAACCCGGCGTCTTCCCCATAACGCCAACCTCTATTTCGCACGAATTGAAGGTGAAGGGATACTGCTTCAGCTCGACCTGTCTGGCATCTGCGCATCAAGCGGCTCGGCATGCACCAGCGGCTCGCTGGAACCGAGCCATGTTCTGGCGGCGATGGGACTGGACACTATGCTGATCCACGGGTCTGTGCGTTTCACCTTGGGCCATAGGACGACGGAAGACGACGTGGACTACCTGCTTGAGAAGCTGCCGCCAATTGTGGAAAAGCTCCGTGCGATGAGTGCTATTCCCGCATAGACGCGCTAAACTACTCTATCGTACCGCCTTGTCTATAAGGCGCCGCATTTCATTTGTCCATTGCTGGAGGACCAATATGTTCGCGCTTGCAAGTGGGGCAGTTGAGGCTCCACAAAATGATATCGCCCAAGCCGTTGACGTCATCTTGGGCGAGTATGAGTTATCGCCTGAAGCCACGATCATGGTGCTTCAGGATGTTCAGGCGAAATACAACTGGATTCCGCCGGAAGCGCTCGCCAGAGTGTCGGACAAGCTTGGCGTTCCGCTGGCTCAGCTCTACCACATCGGAACTTTCTATAAGGCATTTTCGCTTGAGCCTCGAGGTAAGCATATACTTCATCTCTGCATGGGAACTGCTTGCCATGTGCGCGGCGCAGCCCTTATCGCCGGCGAGCTAAGCCGCCAGTGGTGCATTGAGATCGGAAAGACGACTCCCGACAAGCTAATCACGCTTGAAAAGGTCAACTGCCTGGGCGCGTGCGCAATCGGCCCCATCATCGTTGTTGACGGTGAATACCGCGGGAACATGACCATCAACCGCGCCAACGCCCTCATAAAGCGCATTATGCGCGAGGAAAAGGAAGGTGGCGAAGATGCCTAAGCTGACGTCACCCGAAGTACTGAAGTCCTACCAAAGTGAAGCTCTGAAGAAGCTTCAGGCGTTCCCGATAGCCGTGTCTCTGTGCCACGGAACTGCATGTTGCGCGATAGGCTCACGTGACATCGCCACAGCATTTGAAAAAGCGCTTGAAGGCAACGAAAAGGTGAAGTTCATTAGGAGCGGATGCCATGGCTTCTGCGAAATTGGCCCGCTGGTTAATATCCGCCCGCTCGGCGTCGTCTATCAGCGCGTGAAGCCATCAGATGTCGCAGAAATCGTAGAGAAATCGCTTCGCAAGGGCGAGGTGATTGAACGGCTGCTCTACCACGATAAGGCTAGCGGGAAGGCGCTCGAAAATGAAGCCGAGATGCCCTTCTACGCCAAGCAGAAGAGAATCTTACTCGCCTACAATACGACTTTAGATCCCAACAATATAGACGACTACATCGCCTACGGCGGATACAGCGCCCTGGCTAAAGCAATCCACCAGATGTCGCCAGACGAGGTGCTCGTGGAAGTGGAGAAGGCTAAACTGAGAGGGCGGGGTGGCGGCGGCTTTGATGCAGGGCGCAAGTGGCGCAGCTGCAAAAACGCCCAGCCTGGTAAGCCGCACCATGTCGTCTGCAACGCCGACGAAGGTGACCCAGGCGCGTTCATGGACGAGTCCATACTTGAGGGCAATCCCCACTTGGTCATTGAAGGGATGCTCATTGGCGCATATGCTATCGGCGGGACTGGCGGCTTCATTTATATCCGCAATGAGTATCCGCTCGCGGTCAAGACATTCACCAATGCACTTAAGCAAGCGCGTGAATATGGTTTGCTGGGCAAGAACATAATCGGCTCGGTGCTGAGCTTTGATATCCGCGTATCCCGGGGCGGGGGCGCATTCGTCTGCGGCGAATCATCCGCGCTGTTTAGAAGCCTGGAAGGCAAAGTCGGAGAGCCGCGCGCCAAATACGTTCATTCAGTTGAGCGAGGCTACCACGACGAGCCGACGCTTTTGAATAATGTTGAAACTTGGGCCAACGTACCAAACATCATCACCAAAGGTGCTGAGTGGTTCCGTGCAATAGGAACCGAAAAGAGCCCGGGCACCAAGGTTTTCTCGCTCGTTGGAAAAGTAGTAAACACGGGCCTGATTGAGGTGCCAATGGGCATCAGCCTGCGCGACATCATCTTCGGCATCGGCGGCGGCATAAAGGGTGGCAAGGCCTTCAAGGCGGTTCAGACCGGCGGGCCTTCCGGCGGTTGTGTCCCTGAAAGCATGCTGGATATGCCGGTTGACTTTGACGAACTAACAAAAGC
Source organism: uncultured bacterium (assembly GCA_963749125.1). Taxonomy (GTDB): domain Bacteria; phylum 4484-113; class 4484-113; order 4484-113; family 4484-113; genus JBBIJQ01. Next base: position 152,652 of record CAVVLL010000006.1, on the reverse strand, counting down.
CGGCTCAATGATGGGCTCAGGCGGCATGATTATCCTGGACGAAGACACGTGCGTCGTTGATGTCGCGCGGTACTTCATAGATTTCTTGATTGAGGAATCGTGTGGGAAGTGCCTTCCCTGCCGCGAGGGGCTTCGTCAAATGTCCGCGTTGCTCCACCGCATCTGTGATGGGGTAGGGACGGAAGATGATTTGGCAGCCCTGGAGCGCCTTGGCAAGTCCATCGGCGACTGCTCGCTGTGCGCGCTAGGCGGCTCGTCTCCCAACCCCGTGCTTTCAACAATCAGGTATTTCAGGGACGAGTATCTGGCACATATCCTGGACAAGCGCTGCCCAGGAGGCGTGTGCTCCGCGCTGATCACTTACCGCATCTTGGCAGACCTCTGCACGGGCTGCGCGATCTGCGAGAAAATCTGCCCATCATCAGCGATAAGCGCGGCCGCAGGCGATGCCCGGGAGAAGGGCGATCTGCGCGTCATCGACCCCGCCGAGTGCGTGAAGTGCGGTGCCTGTATCGAGATTTGCCCGGCCGACGCCATCGTCAGAAAGTAGAATCGCAGCATGTAGAGCCCTTCACAAGCGGCATGTATGCTGGTATACTACGCAGGCTTGATTCTGAACACGCCGGAACACCTCAAATCAGGCCGGAGGCCGATTGGCGGTACATGTCAGCATTACAGCTGAACAGCAGAATCTGTGAATGTTTTCACATGGGGTCGCGGTAAGTTCGCGGCCTTTCTGGTGATGAATAACCGCTATCTTTTAGTAACGCCACGTGCAGCAGGAAGCGCATGGGATGCGCACTGCGGCATTCACGCATTTTCCAACACAACCATTTGTGTGCCCTGCATTTCTAAGGAGTCTTGATATGACGCGAACAGAGATGCTTTCAGAGGGGCGGAAGGGCAAGTTTGCCCCGCCTGAGCTCTCGCGGATTTTCCTCAACCATGTCTACGGGCTGCCTGACGGGAAGAGGATCAACCTCTGTATCCAGTGCGGAACTTGCAGCGGCTCGTGCCCAACCGCGCACGAGATGGAGTACTCGCCGCGCGAGATATTCGCTGCGCTTCGTGCGGGGATGCTAGACCGTGTATTGCACAGCAACACGGTCTGGATGTGCACTTCCTGTTATTACTGCACCGTGCGCTGCCCGCAGAAGATCCGCATTACCGACATTATGTATGAGCTCAAAAGGCTCGGCATTATGCACGGTTATCCATCTTCCGGGGCGAAGGCTGCGAAGATGGCCAACCTATTCATCAGCTTGACCAACCGGCTTGGGCGCAGCAACGAAACTACCCTCATGATGCAATACTACCTGACGACCAACCCGTTTTCTGCTTTAGGCGTCGCGTTAAGGGGATTGCAGATGTTCATGAAGGGTAGGATGCCCCTGCCGTTCGGCGGTCGCCCTATCAAGGGAATTGGACAGATGAACTCCATCCGCGAGAAGCTCGCCGAGCTTGAGGCTAAGAAGCTGGCGAAGGAGGACAAGGGATAATGGAACTGCTTTATTATCCAGGCTGCTCTGTTGAATATACGGCGAAGATGTATGACAGCTCCGCCCGCGCAGTCGTGAAAGCGCTGGGACATGAGCTCAAGGACGTTGAGGATTGGAACTGCTGCGGCGCCACTACTTACATGGCAGTGCACGAGCTCGTATCGCACGGAAATAGCATCCGCAACCTAGCAATAGCTCGCAAAACGGGTGCGACTGATTTAGTAGCCGTTTGCCCCGCCTGCTATCTTACGCTGCTAAAGACCAACCACTACTTCATAAAAGAACCTGAATTCGCGTCAATGATGAACCAAGCGCTCAAAACCGCTGGGCTTGAATACGATGGCGGGCTGCGCGTGCGCCATCTTCTTGATGTGCTAGTCAAAGACATCGGCCTTGACGCGATCGCCAAGGCTGTGAAGAAGCCCCTCACCGGACTGAAAGTTGCCTGCTACCACGGCTGCATGATTACTCGCCCATATGGCGAGATCGACTCAAAGGAAAAGCCAGATGTAATGGACCGCCTTATCAGGGCGATAGGCGCTGAGCCGGTAGAATATCCGCTGACAGCTAAGTGCTGTGGAGGAATGGTAACCAACACAGAGACTGCGAAGCTCATCCCGAACGTCGCAGGCCTTATAAGCTGCGCTAAAGAGGCTGGCGCGTCCTGCATCTCAGTAGCCTGCCCGCTTTGCCACCTCAACCTTGATTTCTACCAGCCGGAAGTGAAAGCTTACCTTGGTGACAATACTGGAATGCCCATTCTGTACTTCACCCAGCTAATGGGCTTGGCGTTTGGTTTGTCCAAAAAAGAACTTGGGTTTGGGCTTGAGCTTGAATCAGCCGACAAGGTGGTAGCGCAATTCGCATAATGCGCAGGAGCCAATGATGGATATCTCAAAAGGTAACGGCAAGAAGATGAAATCCTTTACGGACGAAGAATACTACCGTTCGGTCGTTGAGAAAGAGCGGGTAGGGGTTTTCATCTGCCACTGCGGGACGAACATCTCGCAGATAGTGAATATTGATGAGCTGATTGAATACTCCAAGACGCTTCCTGGCGTCGTCGTGGCGGTCGAGTACAAGTACATGTGCTCCGACCCGGGCCAGGACCTAATCAAGAAACTCACCGAAGAACACAAGCTCACGCGCATCGTCGTCTCTTCCTGCTCCCCCTTGATGCACGAGATGACATTCAGGCTGGCGACTGCAGATGCAGGCTTGAACCAGTTCATGATGCAGATGGCTAATATCCGCGAGCAAGTCTCCTGGGTGCATGTGGATAAGAAAGCCGCGACGGAAAAGGCCAAAGACCTTGTGCGCGCAGCCGTCCGCCGTGTCGTATTCCAGCATCCACTTGAAGTCCGCAAGGTGTCTGTGAACCCCAACACATTGGTCGTGGGTGCCGGCATCACAGGCATTGAAGCCGCCCTAAAGCTCGCCGAAGGCGGGCATAAGGTCTACCTCGTGGAGAAGGAGCCTTCCATCGGCGGCCACATGGCGAAGTTTGATAAGACCTTCCCCACGCTGGACTGCGCAGCCTGCATCCTCACGCCCAAGATGGTCTCAGTCGGGCGTAACAAGAATATTGAACTGCTCTCGTTTACCGACGTTGAGAACGTTTCGGGCTTTGTTGGCAACTTCAAGGTGCGCATCCGTGAGAAGGCGCGCTATGTTGACCTTACTACTTGCACATCGTGCTCAAACTGCGCTGTGGTCTGCCCGGTGCGCAACGTCCCTGACGAGTTCAATGTCGGATTGAGCGACCGAGCCGCCATCTACCGGCCGTTCGCGCAGGCGGTCCCCAACAAATATATCATCGATAAGCGCGGTCCTGCCCCGTGTAAAGTAGCCTGTCCGGTTAGCCAGGAAGTCCCCGGCTACCTCGTGCTGATTGCCGAAGGGAAGTATAAGGAGGCCGTGGAGGTTATACGCCGCGACAACCCGCTTCCTTCAGCCTGCGGCTGGGTCTGCTACCACCCCTGCGAGAAGTGGTGCGAACGCGACCACGTTGAGAAGAGCATCTCTATACGCGACTTGAAGCGCTTCCCGCTTGAATGGGCGGCGAAGAACAAGATTGAAATTACCCCGCCCGCACCTGCAGTGCGCAGGGATGAGAAGATAGCTATTATAGGCGCGAAGCCTGTGGGCATCGGCGCGGCGTTCCAACTCGCCAAGATGGGATACTCCCCGACACTGTTCACGCCCGACCCGATTAAGGAACTTGGGCTTTCCGACCGCGTCCCCGACGAGATGACTGCGCTGGACCTGGACTACTTGAAGAGGATGGGCGTGGCCATCCTTGACGACAAGGGCATTACTCCTGATTCGCTGAAGGCTCAGGGATTTAAGGTAATCATCATCGCCCGTGGATGGGAAGAAGAGAAGAAGGGCACGGTTGACGCCTCAGGTGGCAACCTCGGCGGAGTTGAGTTCAAGATTACCGACGCCATAACAGGCGAAACCTCCATCCCCGGTGTGTTCGCCGCCGGCCTCGTCACCGCAAGCCCTGTAATGATTGTCCATCCGCTGCGCCGTGGCACCGACCTCGCGAAGATAGCCGACGCATTCTTGCGCGGCGAAGACATCACGAAAGTCGTTGAGCCATTGGGCGATACCTCGGTGATGAAGCGCAGCGATTATATCAATCCTGTGTGGAATGAAGACTACTCCAACGTCCCTCATGCGGGTCGCGAAAAGCTCTACGACAAGGGCGCTTCGCCGTCTCCTGCGGAGATTGAAGCGGCCGCAAAACGCGAGGCTGCGCGTTGCCTCACTTGCGGCGTGTGCGTTGAGTGCTGGGAGTGCTCGCGGGTATGCGGTCCCATGGCCATCAACCACTTCGCCGAGGATAAAGTGCGCGAATTGGAAGTCGGCAGCATTATCATCACGACCGGCTTCAAGGTGTTTGACGCTGCCCTGGCGACACAATACGGCTATGGGCGCTATGATAACGTCTATACATCGCTTGAATTTGAGCGCATATCGCATGCCTCCGGGCCGACCGCCGGCAAAATTCTCAAGAAGGACGGCAACGAGCCGAAGGCAATCGCTCTGCTGCACTGCATCGGTAGCCGTGATAAGCACTTCAACGAACATTGCTCACGCGTGTGCTGTATGTACAGCCTCAAGCTGGCTCATCTGATTAAGGAAAAGAACGAGCACTGCGACATCTACGAGATGTATATTGACATGAGGTGCTTCGGCAAGGGTTACGAAGAGTTCTACAACCGCCTGCTTAACGAAGGCGTCCACTTCATTCGCGGAAAAGCGGCGGAAGTCAGCGACTTCCCCTCGCTGCCGGTGAAGAACAACGGCAAGCGCGAGAGGGGCAAACTTTACGTCCGCTGCGAAGACACGCTGCTCGGCGTGCCGCGCGAGATACCTGTGGACATGGTCATTCTCGCCGTCGGCCTTGAGCCTGCGGCGGACCAGGAGAAAATCCAGCACCTTTTCAAGATATCGCGCAGCTTTGACGGCTTCTTCCTGGAGAAGCACCCGAAGCTGGCCCCAGTGAATACTGCCAGCGACGGCATCTTCATCGCCGGATGCGCCCAGGGGCCAAAGGATATTCCCGACTGCGTCGCCCAGGGCGCTGCTGCTGCCGGGGCTGCGATGTCGTTGATACACGCCGGAGAAGTCGTTCTTGAGCCGACGACGGCTCACATTGACATCACGCTTTGCACCGGCTGCGGCACCTGCCTTACCGTATGCCCGTTTGATGCAATCCACCGCAACGAGACGACTCGCCAGGCAGAGATCAACGAGGCGCTTTGCAAAGGTTGCGGAACCTGTATTGCAGGCTGCCCGAGCGGAGCTGCCCAACAATGGGGATTCGATGATATCCAGATTGTCCAGGAGCTCAACGCCCTGCTGCAGGCGTAATTCCTTGATGTTGTTCTAGGAGAACGGATATGTCTGAGACTGTTACCCAGGCTAAGACGGCAAATGAAGCGGCCCCTCATGGCGCTTTTGAGCCGCGCATCGTCGGCTTTCTTTGCTGGTGGTGCTCATACACAGGCGCTGACCTTGCCGGCACAAGCCGCATAAAATACAGCCCTAACGTTGAAGTAATCCGCGTCATGTGCTCTGGGCGCGTGGATCCCAGCTTTGTGCTGCATGCGCTAGCAGGCGGTGCGGATGGTGTTCTGATTGCCGGCTGCCACCCCGGTGACTGCCATTATATCAACGGCAACATGAAAACAGTCGCGCGCTTCCCCTTGCTGCAGAAGTTGCTGAAGCAATACGGGATTGAGGAAGAACGCGTTCAACTGGAATGGGTATCCGCTTCCGAAGGCGAGAAATTCGCCGAAGTCGTGAATAAAATCACCGAAGATGTCCGTAAGCTTGGCCCGCTGAACTGGAAAGCGGTTTTAGGCGAATAAGAGGTTCTTATGGAAGCTACATCAGAAAAACTTAAGCTGGCGTTTTACTGGGCGGCCTCTTGCGGCGGCTGCGAGATATCGCTGCTTGAAATCGGCGACAGGATACTCAAGGTCGTTGAGCTTGCTGATTTGGTTTTCTGCCCGTGTCTTGTTGATACGAAATACAAGGACATTGAAGCAATGCCAGACGGCGCCCTGGATGTCACTTTTATCAACGGAGCTATCCGCAGCTCTGAAAATGAGCATGTTGCCAAGCTGCTTCGCAAGAAGAGCAAGGTGCTAATTGCTTACGGTTCGTGCGCTTGCGATGGCGGTATACCGGCCTTGGCAAACCTGTTCACGGTGAAAGATATTAAGAACCGCGCATACCATGAGACCGAGAGCACGGATAACCCGCAGCGCATCGAGCCGCAGGTCAAGCACACTGAGGCCGGATGCGAATTAACATTGCCTGAGCTATGGAATACCGTGCGTAAACTCTCCGACGTGATCAGGGTCGATTACTTCCTTCCCGGCTGCGCTCCCGCGCCTGAAACGGTTTGGAATGCGATAGAGCAGCTTGTCACCGGCGCACTTCCTCCTCCGGGGAACGTTATCGGTGCAGGCAAGAAGTCGGTTTGCGAGGAATGCCCCTACACCAAGCGCGATGAGCGCATTACGGCGTTTTACCGCCCGCATCTCTTCAAGACTGACAGCGACCAGTGCCTGCTGGAACAGGGACTAGTTTGCCTCGGCGCTGCGACCAGGTCGGGTTGCGGCGCACAGTGCCTGCAGTGTGGGATGCCCTGCCGAGGGTGTTACGGTGCGCTGCCTGATGTCGAGGACATGGGCGCAAAAATGATTTCCGCCATCGGCTCGCTGGTTGCCAGCAACGATGAAGAAGAAGTTAATGCTGTCATGGATCAAATAGAGGATCCTGCGGGTACGTTATACCGCTTCACTATGGCTAACTCACTGTTGGTGAGGAGGAAAACCGATGGGTAACCGCATTACTATTGACCCCATCACGAGGCTGGAAGGCCACGGGAAAATTGAGATATTCCTGAAAGACGACGGCAGCGTTGACAACGTCTTTTTCCAGGTTCCGGAACTTCGCGGCTTTGAGAAGTTTGCAGAGGGTAGGCCGGTGGAGGAGCTTCCGCGCATCACCAGCCGAATTTGCGGCGTTTGCCCAGAGGCTCATTCAACATGCTCAGCGAAAGCCTGTGATGCAGTATATGGCGTCACTTTACCTCCTACAGCCGCTAAGCTTCGTGAGCTGCAATACTCAGTGTTTTTCGTCGGAGACCACACGACGCATTTCTATGCGCTGGGCGGCCCCGACTTCGTTATGGGCCCCGACGCCCCGCCTGCTCTGCGTAATATCATCGGCGTAATCGGCAAGGTTGGCGTAGAGCTGGGCAAGGAAGTAATCCGCACGCGCCTAGAAGCCCATGAAATTGCAGGAATGCTCGGCGGAAAGCGCGTCCACCCGGTAAATATGATTCCCGGCGGAATGAGTAAGGGCTTGGTTAAGCCCGACGAGCACAAGCGCGTCCTGGAGATCACCGAACGTTTCGTTGAGTTTGCCAAGCTAACCCTTAAGATATTTGACGATATCGTCCTTGCAAACAAGGACTATGTGGACCTTATTCTCTCCGACCCGTACCAGCTTGTTATTAACAACATGGGCTTGGTTGACGCTAACAACAAGGTCAACTTCTACGATGGCAAAGTACGCGTGACAGGCGTTGACGGCAAAGAGATATGCAAATACTCACCTGATGAGTATTTGAACTTTATTGCTGAGCACGTTGAGCCATGGAGTTACCTGAAGTTCCCATACTTGAAGCAGATTGGGTGGAAGGGCTTTGCTGAAGGTAATGGAACATCAATCTACCACGCAACCCCACTCTCGCGTTTAAACGCTTCCGACGGTATGGCGACTCCGCTGGCTCAGGCCGAGTATGAGCGAATGTATAGCACTCTCGGTGGCAAGCCTGTTAATTCCACGCTGGCGATCCACTGGGCGCGCTGTGTAGAAATCATGTACGCTGCTGAAAGGGCATACGAGCTCGCCCGCGACGCTGATATCACAGGACCTGACTACCGCGTTATTCCCACCGCCACCCCTAAGGAAGGCGTTGGTATCGTTGAAGCTCCCCGCGGCACCCTGACGCACCATTACGTCACTGATGAGAAAGGCATCGTCGTCCGCGCCAACCTCATCGTTGGCACGACTAACAATAACGCCCCTATCTGCATGTCCATCAAGAAAGCCGCCCAAGGCCTTATCAAGGCCGGCAAGGATATTACCGAGCCGATGCTGAATATGGTGGAGATGGCTTTTCGCGCCTACGATCCGTGTTTTGGCTGTGCGACGCATTCGCTGCCGGGTCAAATGCCGCTTGTCGTCAACCTGCGCAATACGGATGGGACGCTGATTCGCTCAATAAGTAGGATTTAGCCCGTAAAACAGCTATAATTACGTGGCACTCAGCGGAGTGCATCTGCCTGCTGCAATCGGCCTATGCCGCCGAAGCAGGATGGGAGCGATGGAGCGAATACTAATTCTTGGAGTCGGAAACCCTATACTTTCTGATGACCGCGCTGGACTTCTCGTTGCTGAGAAGCTTGGTTCCACTTTGCTTGAATGCCCCAACTGCACTGTCGTCTTGGAAACGGCGACCGAAGGTGGGCTGGAATTCCTGGAGAAGCTAGAGCACTTCGATAAGGCCATTATCATAGACGCAATGGTTTCCGGCGCCTTAGAAGTGGGGGAGATTAGGGAGCTGCAGCTTGAAGACCTTCAGCAAACCTCCAATCTCCTATCAAGCCACGGAATCAGCCTGAAAACGGCTGTGGAGTTCGGCCGTAACCTTGGGCTGAAAATGCCATCTGCCATCCGCATTTATGGCATTGAGGTTAGCGACAACCTCACTGTCTCAGAAGACATAGACCCAAGGATTGAAGCAGCCACGGATAACGTGGCAAATCTCATCCGCGAGCTGTTGAGGGATGGCCAGGCATGGTAATCCCGTATTCATACGATTTAAGACGCGGCTTTGGCCGCATGGAGGTATCTCAATGAAGAACACGCTTATTCTGCTCGTGCTGCTTGCAGCGCTTGCTCTAGTATCCTGTGGAGGCAATGGTGTTTCACTGCGGCCGCCGTCAGGGGGCGACGGAAGCAGCGCCATCAAGCTGACCATGATCGCGGAGGACGGCAAGACAGTCGTCCCTGTCGGCGAGCCGTTTAGCCTCGCGGTTGAAGGTAACACTGTCCGTGTGAACGCGCAAGGGCTGAAAAGCCTGGAGCGTTCATATTTCCGCGTTGTCTATCCAGCTTCCTCCATGTCCCCGTTGGAGGCCAAGGCCGTTGGGCTCATCTCGCCCGACGCCACAGTCTCGCTGTGCTACACGGGGATTGAGGGTGAAGTCATACTTGGCTTCGCGACCATCGCGGGCAAGCAGCCCGTGACCGGAAGCGGAACCCTCTTTGAGGTGACTTTCGCCAATAGCCCGTTTGACGCATCTAAAGCCGTTCAGGCAGCCCCCACAGGCGCGCAAAACAGGGTTAACGACCTGACAGTGCAGCCGGTGGACACGGCTTACAGCCTCACTTGGACTGAAAGGAACACCGGCGACTACAACGTCGACGGCGACGTAAACGTGGCTGATGTAACTCCTATCGCTGCCAATTTCGGCAGGCGCGTGAACGACGGCGTAAATGACGTCCGCGAAATACCTATTGACGGCGACGGCGACCATATCATCGGGATCACAGACATCACGCCGCTGGCGATGAACTACGGCAACCACCTTGACGGTTACATCGTATACCGCCGAGAAGGAATCTATGAACCATTTGCCGCCGTCTCGCCGTTCATCCCCCGCGAGAACAATAACGGCGATGGCGTGTTGCCGACCTATGGCTACAGCGACACGACCGCTCCTGCCGGTGTTTATATCAGCTACGAAGTCCGTCCGGTGGATAATCGTGGCGCAGCGCCCGAAGAGGGCACTGGCAGTCGAAGCGACCAAATGGACCCGACGACGATGTCCGGGCTGATGAATGGCATACTCGCCGCTGACCCGACGACCATGGGCGACGAGGAACTCGCCCAGATCTTTGAAAGCTATTTATTCCTGTTCGGTGGCTCTCAACTTGGCGTCGTCGACGACGAAGGCAACGAGCTAAGCGATAACGTCGTTCCTGGAGAGAGCCTGATGTCGCTTCGCCATTCTGGGGCGATTCAACTCGCCCAGCAATGGCAGCTTCAAACGACTATTGAGCCCTACAAGCTGGGCGAAGTGCTCAACGAGTATGTCAGCGGTTTGGCATGGGATACTACCCCCACTATCGCTGAGCTCATCGCGCTTCAGCAAGAGAAGGTGAACGAAGCCTGGGCGAACCTTTCCTCCGACCCTGGATACTGGGCCATTGTGCTGCAGTTCAACCAGGGGCCTTCGCTGAATACCACTCCGCCTGTGCTAACCGAAGATACATCGCTCAATGTCTTCCAAGCTTGGGCGCTTACAGTCTCATTTTTACGTTGGGCTGAAACTGACGGCAAGGCTGCTGTCGCTTACAACAATATTCTCACTTTCTACCCGAACGCCGCAGGCGGTTTTGATGATGCTGGCAACTGGTACCAGCGGCTTTGGGGCCAATGGTCAAGCTATTCGTTTACCAGGCGAGTCATACATGGAGTTGCGGGTGCCGCTGGTACTGCAGGATTGGCCGTCTTGTTGGGAAATCCCGTAAGCCTTCCTGCAGTCGCCCTTGTCGCGACATTCTCCTTCATCGTCCAGCCTCCTGCCGCTACAGTGGTTACCATAGCTAACAACGCGTACAGCAATTTCAGCACGCCTGTTATGGTATCTGCGAATGTAGAAACAGACCCGATACCTGAAACCGACCCGCCACAACACCTCGTTCGCATAACTTGGGGAACGGGTGTCCCGATGGGCGGGGATGGCGGGCCGTCGTTCGAGATTATCCGCTCCGAAAGCGCTGACGGGCCGTGGACGGTCGTGTCTCGCACGCATAACTCCGTTAGCGGCGTGAACTTCAACACCGCCGTCAACAACGGCGACGGCACCTACACCGACTACGAAACCAGCGCTCTGTCCGGCAAGACCTATATCTACAAGGTCCAGCGCCGCGACATGCGCTGGGGCCCGGACAATGTCGTTATGTCCGGCAACTCCATCACTGCGCAGATTCCAGCCGGCCCTTCGGTCATCGGCCTCGTCCGGAACACTGAGGGCGCTCCATTGGCGAACATCAATGTTGCCACTAGTGATGGAACGAAGACTTGGACTGACAAGACCGACTCAGACGGACACTTCAAGCTTGTGGACATTACGCCTGGCCAGAGAGTCATTAGCTTCTCTGCCAGAGGCTTTGCCACCGTTCTGGAGCAAGCATTGATAGGCCCGACTGTGACGGCGTTAGAGATCATACTACCCGCTTACGTCGGAGATATCACGCAGCGGCCGGTTATCGACCCGTTTGAATACACCCAATCGGAAACAGACATCACAAACGGCCTGGCGAATATTACAGGCCGCGTGATGAACCTTGACGGGCCGAAAATCATCCTCATCCAAAACGGCCAGGAGAACCTCCTGGAAGTTGATACCAGCGGCTACCTCAACTACCGCGCTGTGCTCGTCCCCGGCCAGAACAAGTTCAAGATACGCGCTGTGAACGCCCTGGGTGAGACGATTTCGGAAGAGCTAACAATCGTGTTTGCCGCAACCTTCCTGTTCCGCGTGACGCTTACCTGGAACCAAGGCGGTGGCAGCGACATTGACCTCTATACCAAAGACCCGAGTGGTGACGTGAGTTACTACAGCAATAAGGGCATTAACTCGGGAGGCCTTGATGTGGACAACACATCCGGCTACGGCCCTGAGAACTTCACATGTAATTGGGATGCCGGTTCCGGAAGCCCCGAGACCGGCAACTATCAGGTGGGCGTGAACTACTATTCAGACCACCAGGCAGACTCCGGCGCTGACCCACCAATTCTTCCGCGCCCGGTGAGCTGTGCCATCCGCGTAGTGCTGAACCCGGAAACCCCGCAGGAACAGACGCTGTTCTACAGCGGAAGCGTGACGGTGCCTAATGGCGGCGGTGACTGGTTCGGCGGCGGTGGCTCATGGTGGAATCCTGTAACCATCAGCGTTGACGCCTTGGGCGTTGCATCAATTCTGGCTGGATAACAGCCGTTCGCTAGATTGTCATTCGCGCCCCGGCCTTCGGGCTGGGGCGCTTTGCTTTAAGTCTGCTATCATCTACACGTGCGCTTGAGATACGAAGAAACGCGCCCGCGCTTTGGCGGCTGGCATTTCTGGCTGCCGGCGATGCTATGCCTGATTAGCTGGATACTCCTGTATTCAACGACTTACACAGGCTCGCTTCTGCCGTCGCGCACCTTGCTCATGCAAATCATCTGGACGGCGTTGGGCATCGGCGCATACATGCTCGTCTCGCGCATGCACATCGGCATCCGCCCGACGGGGTGGTATCACCTCTTCTATCCCATCTTCGGTTTGCTGCTATTGACGCTCATTGCGGGTTGGGCGGCGCACGGCTCGCGGCGCTGGCTAAAACTCGGCGACCTGACGATCCAGCCAAGCGAGTTCGCGAAGATATTCGCCATCCTCCTCCTCGCGTATTTCCTCGCCGAATACATGATGTCCGAGGAGGGGCAGCGCTTCATCGCCGCCTGCGGCATTCTGCTCGCGCTGGCGCTGCCGATTTTGCTCCAGCCCGACCTCGGCACCGCGATGGTCTTCCTGTTCCTGCTTGTCACGCTGCTCTGGATAAAGCCGTTCCCGCGCCGATACATCGTCGCGATATTCGTCGCGCTTGCCATCGTAGCAGTCCCGGGCTGGTTCGTCCTTCGCGACTACCAAAAGGCGCGCATACTTACATTCCTACAGCCTGGCCGCGACATCCTCGGTTCCGGCTACCACGTCCACCAAAGCCGCATTGCCATTGGCTCCGGGGGCATATGGGGCAAGGGCTTTTTGCACGGCACGCAGACGCAGGGGCAGTTCATCCCCGTGCAGGCAGCCGACTTCATCTTCACAACCGCAGGGGAAGAGTGGGGGCTTGTCGGCGCGCTGGTGTTACTCGGGCTTTACGCCGCGTTTTGCGCGCGCATGTTTTCGCTGGCGCAGCGCGTTTCCACCGACTTCCAGCGGCTGCTGGCATACGGCGTGCTCGCGGTGTTCGCCTTCCAGGTATTCATCAATGTAGGGATGACTCTAGGCCTAACGCCTGTCACGGGCATCCCGCTGCCGTTCCTCTCCGCGGGCGGCAGCTCCATGCTCACTATGTGGGCCCTCGCCGGCATCCTCGCCAGCCTGGATAAACACCTCCCCGCGGGGAGGTAAATCTATTCCCATAGTGGCTTGCCTGGAAGGCCTGCAAAAGTAGCTTGAGGGACGCCAAGGAGCGCTAGGAGAGTCGGCGTAATATCCATCATATCTCCGCCGTGATACTCGTGGCTTGCGTCATTCACCGCGAAGAACGCGTCGGGCGCGTTATTGTGTTGCTTCGCGCCTTCGTCAAATCCGTGGTCGGTAACTACAACCACGAATGTGTTATCCAACACCTTGAACTTCTCCAGCCTTGCGATAGTCGTTCCTAGCCAACTATCGCAAGCGATGATGGCGTTCTCGTAATCGGCGCTGTTCTCATCCGACTTATGCCCGGCGGAATTTGGGTCGGCGAAATGCGCGAATATCGCAAAGCGGTTGCGCGGGGCATACTCGCGCAGCATCCCCATAAGCAGCCCGCCGACTTCATCGGCATTGCGGTGCGTATCGCCAAGCCAGATGTCATACCCGGCGCGGGAAAAGTACCACGGCTCCCCCTCGCCAGTGTTGACGGTCTTGCCCCTTACCTTGAAGCTCACATTCGGCCCGGCAGAGCCGACATGGTGGCCTTTGCCTGCGATGAAGCCTGTGAACACCTTACTGCCGCTCAAGTCTTCCAGCCGCTCGCAGATGGTCGCGCCTGCAGGCATCGGGCGATACTCGGCATTGCTGTAAATCCCGCTAGCCTTTGCAGAAAGCCCGGAGTTAATCTGCGCCCAGCCCGGCTTAGTGCAGGTCTTATGGTCGGTAATATTGATGTGCTCGAGCGCGCCACTTGCCTTCAGCATAGCCAGGTTGGGCAGCTTGCCAGCGTCAAGAAGCTCGTTGAGGTGGTTCCACTGAACTCCGTCCCAGCCGATGAGCAGCAAGTTCTTTGTTGGCGTAAAAGGAGCGGCGCTGGCTTGCGCGATGGCTTCCACGTTTGACGGCGGGCGCGACAGCGCGCAGGAAACAATAACGGCACAGGCGATTACAGCTATGCGGATTATCCGTCGCATTTTCCCTCCATATGCGTATGATGCCTGGAAGCGCGCTAGCAGTAGGCGAGCAAGAGAGCGCTTAGCGCTTTCGCCGCAGCAATGCGCAGCCTAGTCTTCTATGCGTTCAATATTGGCGCGGGGCACTTTGACCAGCTTGCCGTCGTCAAGCTTGACCTCAAGGACGCGCACCTTGGTCTCGCTCTCCACGCGCTCTAGTGCCGGCGTAAGCTCGGTGACATTCCCCAGCATGCCGAAGTATGGTTCGCGAATGATGCGGACAACATCGCCTATTTGAACAGCATGCGCAGACAGGTGCTCTTCCTCGGTCATCGTCGCCCATTCGTTTTGCGGGAACGGGACGATTACTTCAGGGCGGATGACGCCCGCGCGGATCTGGGTGGCGCCTGAGATTGACGCGCGCTGGCCTTCGCGCTCCTTGAGCAGGTTAAGGTCTTCTGCGCCATCGGTATCTCGCCGAAGCCCTCGGTCATCACGAGGGTCAAGCCTATCTGCTCATGGCCGGTGATGGCGACGCCAAGGTCGTATCCCAGGATGCTGCGCACGTCGGAATTCGTGGAAGCCGCCGACAATGATTCCCTTCACGCCCAGGTCGCGCGCCTTTTGGTAAGTCGCAAGGGAAAGGTGCTTGCCGCCGACGAGGATTTTGCCCGAATACTCCGGCTTAAGCCTGTCCGGTGTGAGCACGTCCGCCGGGGCATCTACAGCTATCTTGAGCTCGCCCCAAGTTTCGCCGCCGATGCCGAAAATCCCCTGCACGAAGGAGCAGAAGGTCTCCATCGCCACGCCTTCGTTAGGGATGATGCCGGTTATGCGCCCGTCAAAGTATGCATGCACCTGGACGGGCTGGGGTGGCTCACGCAACACGACCTGGCCGGTTATCTCGGATATGTTCTCAACAACGCCGTCCATGGGGGCCTTGATAACGGTCTTGAGGAATGACAGGCCCAAGAACGGCTTGTTCTGCGCAAGGGGCTGGTCTTTTTTGAAGGTGCCTGCCTCTTTCACAAGCATGTAGTCGCGGATTTCCTCGGGCTCGATCCCGAGCTGGTTCACGACATTAATGATTGTTACCGGGCCGGGAAGCTCGGTATGCGCGACTATATCCTCGGCGTGGACGATATCGCCGATTTTAACAAGAACTTCGCCCTTCAAAGGAAGGGAACGTTCGCGGGTTAACCTTGTCCTGCGCGTCACGCGCAGGCCAGGCGTGTATGCATGAGCCACTTTAACGTACCTCCGAAAATAAAGCGCTACTTATGCGCTCACACTACTGGAGCGGCGGGGTAGGGATCGTAATCTCGCCCTTCGGGAACAAGACGTAGTATGCCGCCCACATGACGAACATCATGAACGGCATAGTCAAAAGGACGCCGATGCCGAACAGCATTCCGCCGATGGAGTTGAGGATGCCCAGAACAAGTATCAGGGCAAGCATCATCCAGAACTCTTCCTTGACGCGCTCCCAACTCGCTTTCATGGCGCTGATGGCATCCATGTCGCGGTCAATGATCAGGAAGAATGTCATTGACCAAAGGACTGCCACAGCAATACCGGGAAGCACTAACAGCATTGTTCCTGCTGCAATGCCTAGGTAGACGAGAATGAACGCTACCCAAAGGTTGCCGAGCTTGTTTAGGTGCTTGAGGAAGTCGCTAAATTCCACGGTCTCGCCGTGATAGAGCTTCTTCATCACCTCAAGGTATCCTGCCATCCACGCAGGGATGACTATGATGCCGATGACGATCATAGCCAACAGAGCGGTGCCAAGCGCGTAAACAAGGGTCCACACGATAGCCATGCCGATCTGAGGCATGAGCTTTTCCCACCCCCGGCTGAACAGGTCGTTGAAATCAATCTTATTCATAATACTCCACCATCCCCTTAAGGTTATAAATACTCTACGCGTCCCCGATTAGTGAACCCCTGATAAATCGGGATAAGCGTTCATAGCCTGGAACCAAGAAACTAGCTGTTTCCTGCGCTCATCGTGGTTGGGCGACAGGTAAATCGGGCGGCCGCGGCCGTCAAGAACCACGCCGACAACTCCGCCGGAAAGCGTGACCTTCACAGACTTGCCCTTTCCGTCGCCTACGTCAAAGTTGCGTGACGGATGGAATTCGCCTTCGGCAACTTCGCCGACTTTCAGCTTCGGGAACAGCTTCAGTTCGCCGAACTTCAGATCGCCTTCATCACAGCTGCCGTCCGGCCAGGAAAGCTTATAGGTGCAGATGCGCTCGCCAAGTTTCGCTGTGCCGGACGGGACCACGGCGCTGCCTAAGAATATCATGCAGTCGCGTTCAAATACCTCAGTCGCGGCTTCTTCGTGAACGCGTGAGAGCACTCCCAAGTGGGGCATCATGAAGATGCTGTCCACGGCGAGGATAGTAGTTCCCTCGGGCAGGAAAGAGTTGAGCAGCAAGAGCATCGACTGGTTGCGGCGCGGCGCATGGCTGAGCACTCCGCCTGAGCCCACCAGCAAGTTAAGGTTCATCATCCTGATGAAGCTCTCGCCGGAAGCGGCCTGGGTGAACGTGTCGGAAATGCCGCGCTCCTGCTGAACGCCTTTCAGGCCTACGGCAAGGCTCTTGTGCTGGACGAAGGACAGGCGCAGTGCTTCACGTGCAAGGCCATGCTCGATTAGCAGCGACGACAGCGACTGCGGGATAGTCGTCGGGCGGATCATTTTATTCTTGATTTGGTTGCGCAGCCACTGTTCTTCAACGTCAAAGGGAACCCAGCGCATCACGTTCTCAAAGCCTGCTTCCGCCAGCACATTGCTGACCGAATAGCTCATGCCCAGGTTCGCGGACACGCTGCGGTTGAAGACGCGCTGCCCTTCAACTTTGAAGTCGCTGAACACGTCTGTCGTCGCGCCGCCGATATCAACGCCGATAACGTTCATATCTTTCATGCGCGCGATGGTTTGCATGATAACACCCATAGCAGCAGGCGTCGGCATAATCGGTGCGCCAACCCAGTCCATAAGCTTGTTGTAGCCAGGGGCTTGCGCCATCACGTGTTCTTCAAATAAGTCCTGAATCTTTGCGCGTGCAGGGAAGAGGTTCTCCCGCTCTAGAGTGGGGCGGATATTATCGGTTATGGTGAGAGCAGTCTTGGCTCCGAGGGCAGCCTTAACTTGCTCCCTGGCGTCTTGGTTACCCGCAAAGATAATCGGCAACTGGTAGGTAATGCCGAGGCGCGGCTTCGGGTCGGCGGCAGCGATCAGTTCCGCCATCTCCGCGACGTGGCTGACTGTCCCGCCGTCAATGCCGCCGCTAAGCAAAATCATGTCGGGGCGTAGCCGGCGGATGCGCTCAATGCGCTGGTGGGGAAGCCGCCCGTCATTGCTCGCTAACACGTCCATAACGATGGCTCCACCGCCTAAGGCGGCGCGCTGCGCACTTTCGCCGGTCATTGAGGCAACAACGCCTGCGACCATCATCTGAAGGCCGCCGCCGGCTGAGCTCGTGCTGATGTAAATATCAACACCCGTGTTGCCTTGCGACGGGTAGATGATACCCCCATTGTCATCAAGTATGCGGCGCCCAGACAGCTCCTCAACTTCCTGGATTGAGTTGAGGACGCCCTTGGTGACATCCTCAAAGGGCGCTTCAACCGTCGTCGGGGCTTCGCCCCTGAACGTTTGGCGGAAGCCTTCTCCCTCTCTTCTCAATGAGGATGCACTTCGTGGTCGTGCTTCCGCAGTCGGTCGCAATGATGACCTTGATGTCTTCGGGGTTAACCTTCTTATATTCCGTCATTAACCAGAATTCCTCCGTGGGCGCTGCGGGCTTTTCAGGCGGAAAATCCTGCAACCGCTTTTCGATCCTAACGATAAGGGCTTCAATCGAAGCCCTCTTCTCCAGGACTTCCTGGACACGATTATAGAATGTAGCATCTAGACTGAATCCAAGCAAGGGGGCAGTGGCTAAGTTGACGCCTTCAACGGCAATTCCCAGGAGAGGCTTGAAAAACAAAAGTGCTTGTGAACCCAGGTAGTTCAGGGGCCTTATGCTCTCAAGGAAGAGAATTGCGGGGACAGCCATGTTCATCTTGACGACGCGTTCCGCAAGCTTCTCCAGCGTATCAATCTCCTGTTCGCTGAGTTCGTCTTCCGTGCCTTTCTCGATGGCGAACGCGTAGCTCAGCCCGGCTTTCATCCGAGCCCAATAGCTTTGTTTAGGCTTCGGCTTTGATGTGTCGTTTGGCATATGAAACAACCAAGTCCCTGTTTTCGCCTGTAAACAAGAGGAAGTGCCCCCTGAAAGGGTCAAGCCCGCTCGGCTTCCTCATCGACGTAAGGAAAATGCCGTTCTTGTGAACATAAACATTTCTGTAGTGTTGCCACTGCCGGAAGCTGGGCACTCCTACAAAACGCACCGTTACTCCCTTTTCGTCTAGCGTATAGCCAATAGGAACAAGCAGCGAAAGCGTCATGCCGAACATTAAGATAGCCGCAAGCAACATGAACCAGTTGACCGCAGGATCTCCTTTATAGCTGTAGGCAACAACTAACATGGCGGCGCAATCTATAGCGAAGACGGCTAGCGTCCTCTGCGGTTGCTCCGTCCATGGATTGTATATCCAGTTAAGCGGTCGAGATTGAACCTGTTCGGCGTCCATTGGCGCGACTATTATAGTCTGTAAGAGCTTACCTTCCAATGCTGGCGTTGAACAAAGCAACATATGCTAGACTCTTGCGGGGAATATGCGCGCACGCATTCTCGTATCCATACTGGCGCTTCTTGGGCTGATGCTTGCGGCCCTGGTCTACTACGGCCACCGCTTTGTTGAAGACAGCGTCTTCGAGCAATATTTAGAGTTACAGGTTAGCACAAGCACGATGACTTCAAGCGTGTTTGCTAAATTCTTAGACTACTCCATCCGCGAACTTCAGGTGCTCGCGAAAGACCCAGATATCGTGACCCTTAACGAAGAAGGGAAGGCGAAGCTGCAAGGGCTGCCTTCTTCAATCGGCGGACTGATTGGGAATGTTTCTCGTTTGAGCTCAGACGGGCGGATAGTTTATACATATCCTGAGAACCCTTCAGTGATCGGCAGATATGTCGGCGACCAGCCTCACAATAAGCTCCTATTGGAAACTAAGAAGCCAGTTATCGGCAAGCCGTTCATGGCAGTTCAAGGATACATGGCATTGCCGCTTTGCCAGCCAATCTTTGTGAATGGCCGCTATGACGGAGCAATTACGACGCTCCTTCGCGTGGACTGGCTAAACCAGGTGTTCTGGAAGCCTCTACAGCGCGTCGGCGATGACGGGATGGCTGCGCTCGTTGACAGTGACGGCATTGTGTTTTGGTCGCAGGGATTCCCAGCCGTAGGAACTAGCTTTGCGCAAGGTTCCCAGTCGGCTAAAGATTATGCGGCGCTTTCTGAAAACCTTCATTCGCCCGAAAAAGCTTATCCACTATCACTCAGGACAACGCTACCTGGAAAGCCAGGGAAATGGGTTGTCGCGATAACCAAAATCCCGCTGACTGGCCAGGAATGGTATCTCGTCAGTGGGATCAGCGATGAAGCACTGACTGCTTCCATCACGACGTACAGGACAATCGTGCTCGCCAGTGGTGCGATAGTAGTCTTGCTTGGACTCCTGGCAGGCCTGTATATTCTTGAAACGCGTAGGCAGTTTCTTGCTGCCGAAGAGCGGGGAAGGCTGGCGGACCACTTTGAAGTTGATCTCGCGAACAGGACAGATGAGCTCGCCAAAGCCAAGCTTGAGTTGGAGAGGCATGCTCGAAGCCTTGAGCTTGTTGTGCAGCAGCATACTGTCCGTTTGCGCGAGAGCGAAGAGCTTTATCGCCAGCTCGTAGACAACGTAACAACGATCATTTTCCTCCTAGATAAGGGCAAGCTCAACTACGCGAACCCGGCATTCCTGCGCTCGCTGAAAATGCCGGTTGAGACTCTTGCGCTTTATGTCGGGCGTGAGTTTGTGTCGCTCGTGAAGCCGGAATCCAAAGCCACTCTCCTTAGCGCTTTGTCAGCGCTGACCCAGGGCGAGAATGCAGTAGAAGTCACGGGCCTTGAGCTTCTCACTGCCGACAAAGAAACGCGCGTGTGGGAAGGCTCGGTAAAGAGGCTTGAGACATGGAAGCGCGATATGTTTTTATGCTTCTTCCGCGATGTGACCGGGCAAAAGCACATTGAACACCAGGTGCTGCAATCCCAAAAGCTTGAGAGTGTTGGCAGGCTTGCCGGTGGCATCGCGCACGATTTCAACAACATCCTCGCTGGCATTTTCGGTAACTTAGCCTTACTTCGCGAGCAAGTCGGAGCATCGAACTCAGATGAAGACACCCGTGGGCTATTCGAGACTATAGAAACGGCGGCGAGGCGCGCAGCCGACTTAACCCGCAAGCTGCTTGTGTTCAGCCGCAAAGAAAGCGAAGACCGCAAGGTCGTTGACTTGAAGCACTCCATCGACGAAGTGACCTCGCTGATAAAGACCACCTTACCCCGGTATGTTACCTTCACGCAGGCCGTGGATAAAGAGCCGCTGCGCATTATCGGCAATCCGACCGAGATACAGCAGGTGCTCCTGAATCTTTGCACCAACGCAATTGACTCGATGCCTAATGGCGGCAAGCTACAGGTGATAGCCGCAAGAGTTAAGAAGAAGACGAGCCTATTTCACTCCCGACGCCGCACGCCGAGACTGGTTATGCGCGAATCCGCGTCGTGGACACGGGAACCGGCATCAGCCCGCAGGTCATAGACAATATCTTCGAGCCATTCTTCACGACCAAGGAAACCGGCAAGGGAACGGGCCTGGGGCTTTCCATTGCCTACCATATTATAACGACGCTTGGCGGCACGATTGAAGTCGACTCTGACTGGGGCAGGGGAAGTGTCTTTACGCTCTACCTACCGCTAGCGGGTGATAATGTGGCTTTTGCTGAACTGGTGAAGGATTATAAGTATCCCGATTTTGCTAAGGCAAAGCCGATACTCGTCGTTGATGATGAGGAAATGATCACGAAGCCCGTGCAGCAGTTTTTTGGCCGACATGGGCTTAAAGCACTGGTAGCACACGATGGCGTGGAAGCCATTGACGTGTTTAAAGAGTACCAGCATGAGATTGGGCTTGTGTTAATCGACCTGAGGATGCCGCGCTTAACAGGCGCAGAAGCTTTTTCCGTCATCCACCAACTTAATCCCCTAACGACCGGCATACTGATGACGGGCTTCGGCGAAGAAATGAGCAACTTGGACTACCTGCGTATTGGATTTACCGAGGTGCTTCAAAAGCCATTCAGCTTCGAGGATCTATCGCGCCTTCTCGAACGCTATTTACTCGGGAAAGGTTAGAATTCTATCCTGAGGTCCAGCGGGTCGTTTGTCGTTTTCAATACTCCCAGAGCCCACACGCAGTCGCGCCCTTCCTCTAGGCATACAGCAGCGTTAGGACACTCAACTTCCACCGGTCCCGATTTGCGCGGCATGAGCAAACCGCCAATGCCTGTAAGAAGAGGATCTCTGTGCGTAATGAGAATCTCTACTTCAACGCATTTAAGCCTGCATTGCCTTCTCTCTGTGTTTGTGAAAGTGAGCATCGGCGTATCTCGCTGATTTCACAGCTTCACCCCGATTATATCCGAGACGAAGGTGATTATCAACAATGATCGCTGGAGGTAGGTTACTCTACCGCCAAAAACGACCGTTTCGAAACAAGCGGCCTGCGCGTACTAAGGAATTACCTGCGCGCCAACTCCCGGCCAAATTCAAACGCTTGTTCGTTTAGCTCAATGTAATGCTTAGGTACACGTGTAATCAGTACTGAGTGCAGCGCTTCTGCAGGTACGACGGGATTCTTTTCTGCAAAAAAGCCGAGCGCGATGACGTTCGCCACTAGCGACTTGCCGAACCGGTTAGAGGCCTCTTCGGTTATTGGGAAAGCGAAAACCTCACCGTGGATGCCCTGCGGAACTTTTTCAACCCATGTTGTATCAAATAGCACCATGCCTTCTGCACGAACTTCCTGGGCGTACTTGTCGGCAGCCTCTTGCGTAAGCGCGATAACGACATCAGGCTCGGTAACAGCAGGATAATCTATCTTGGAGCCCGAGAGGACTACCTCGCTACGGCTTGCGCCGCCCCGGCTTTCGGGGCCGTAGCTGGCGGTCTGAACAACCTGGAGGTTCTGAGAGATTCCCGCCTGGGCTATGATGAGTCCTGCCAGGATAATGCCCTGCCCGCCGGAGCCTGAGAGAAGAACTTCATATCTTTCTGGATCTTCATCATTGAACCTACTTGCCGACGCTCTGTCGCGCTTTGTCAGCGGTTTGGCGGTAAAGCTCGGTGTATTCGACCTTATCGTTGTCTTCCCAAAGCTTGCCGACATAGAACTGCCCATCACCGAGAGGACGCGGCTTCTCGGGGTTGAAATGCACCGCGTTTTCTTTGTAGTAACGCAAGCCGGCAGGGGCGTCAGGCTGCTGGTTGAAGCGGCCGAAGTACGTGGGGCACTGGAAATAGAACTCCAGGAATGAAAATCCCTTGTGCTTCATCGCCTCAGCAATCAGCTTTGCAGCCTGTGGGTAGTGGTAAACCGTTGTCCGGCCGACGTAAGTAGCACCAGCGCTCTTCACCATGTCGCAAAGCTCAAAGACATGCTCCATGTTCCCGAAGGGGCTTGTGCTGGCATATGCACCGTGGGGGGTCATCGGAGAGACCTGCCCGCTGGTCATTCCGTAATTGTTGTTGTTGAGAAGCAGCACCGACAGATCTATGTTGCGCCGGGCAGCGTGGATGAGGTGGTTACCGCCGATGGCGGTTCCGTCACCGTCGCCCATTATCACGACTACTTTCAATTCGGGATTCGCAAGCTTGATGCCCGTTGCGACAGGAAGCGCGCGGCCGTGAGTGGTGTGAACTGTGTTCGCGTCAATGTAGCCTGCCATTCTTGATGAGCAGCCAATGCCTGAGACTACAACGAGGTTGTTATAGTCAATATTAAGGTCAAACAGGGCTTTGATGAATGCACGCATACAAGTGCCAAGTCCACATCCCGAGCACCAAATAGTAGGCAGGACGCGCTGGCGGAGATACTTCTTCACAAAAGGTTCAATAGGCATTAGCGAAGCACCTCGTCAACTCTCTGCATGATGCGCTTGAGAGAAAGCATGGTTCCATCAACGCGGTTGATACCGACTATTTTCTTGTCGCGGGGCGCGAGGGTCTCCACGATGGACTTCATCTGGCCGAGGTTTAACTCCGGCACGATAATAGTGCTTGCGCGCTCGGCAATCTGCTTGAAGCGCTTCTCAGGGAACGGCCAGACTATCTTCGGGCGGAAGTAGCCTGCTTTCACGCCCCTGGCGCGGAGGATACGTGCCACCCTCTGACAGGCTCGCGCGGTCACACCAAAGGAGACCATCAGCACGTCTGCATCAGTGCAGTTTTCTTCTTCGTAATCGGTAAGGTACTTTAAGTTCTTCTCAATCTTGGAGCAAAGCCCAGTTGTGAACGTGTGCAGCTTATCGGGCACGCTGGTAAAGAATCCGTCTTCGTCGTGCGACAATCCTGTGAAGTGCGGGCGAAAGCCGGTACCAATCACTGGCGGGTGTGCAATGCCCTTGTCGTCGCGCTTAAAGAACAGGTAGTCGTCGTATCGTTCCGGCCTTTCGCGTTCTTCTAGGACAACTTCGCCTGGTTCTGGAACGTATACTGCTTCTCGAATGTGGCCGACGACTGCTTCTGGCAGCAAGATAACCGGAAGCCGCAGCTTCTCGGAGATGTTGAACGCCTGGATTGTGTGGTCAAACATTTCTTGCGACGACGCAGGCGCCAGGGCAACGATCGGGTGGTCGCTGTGAGTGCCCCACCTTGCCTGCATCAAGTCGCCTTGCCCAGTGCCTGTCGGCTGGCCGGTGGACGCGCCGCTTCTCATCACGTTGATAATCACGAGCGGCGTTTCAGTCACGATGGCGAGCCCGATGTTTTCTTGCATCAAGCTGTAACCCGGGCCGCTAGTAGCCGTCATCGCCTTTACGCCGGCCATGCTTGCGCCGATGATCGCAGAGATGGAAGCGATTTCGTCCTCCATCTGGATGAAGGTTCCACCGACGGCGGGAAGCTTACGTGCAAAGTGCTCTGCAACTTCGGTGCTGGGCGTAATGGGATAACCGCCGAAGAACCGGCAGCCGGCATAAATGGCGCCCATGGCGCACGCTTCATTCCCCTGTAATAGGTGAGTTGTGCCTGCCATCACTTGCGCTCGCTCGCGGCTATGAGTTCCGCTTCGGGATGCGGCTTTGCTGTCCCTGATGAATTGGTGATGCAAATTGCGAAGTCGGGGCATCTCTGAACGCAAATCATGCACCGGGTGCAATTCTCAATCCTCGTTGGGACAGGCTGGCCGAGCGCGGAGATGTCGTAGACTTCCTTAGGACAAAAGGCGATACAGATTGTGCATCCCTTACACCAGTCGTAGTTGATGTAGATAGACTGGTCGTCCTTTCCGATGGGGTACTCAACTGCCCCTTCTTCTTTAAGTTTGAGCCGGTGAACGCTCATATTTATAAAACCCCGACGGCTTAACCTGGCGCATATGTCCAAAGCAAAATTGCGCTGATGAGCAGATTGTTAAGTAGCTCACAAAGTCGCCGTTTGGGCTGGCGGGATTATACTCCTTAGATGAATAAATTCAAGTTGCGCCCGAAGCTAAGCGGATTACTTGGGCACAAGCCCCGCTGTTACCAGCAAGTCATTTATCTCATCCTTGGAGAGCAGAGGTTGCGGTTCAATTGAAATGAGTTTATGCGCATCCGTAGCATGTCCGGCAGGCGGCATTCCTGAAACGCGAATTCTGTAGAAATCGGGATACTCCTGCGCGCAGGCAATCTCCTCAGGCGTAATTAGCTCTTCACTCAACTTCTCGCTTGCGGACAAGCCTATCGTTTCAACTGCGATGCCTGATGGGTCATGCCCAAATCCCTTCGCTAGTGCGTTGATCAGAACAGCGATTAAGTCCGCAACCAGCATCGGCCGCATCTTTAGCACGAATATGTCTCCACCCATGCTCATAGAGCTTGCGCTAAGGCATAGCTGCACAGCTTCCGAGACTCCGATGAAATAACGCTTCATATCTGAGTGCGTCAACGTCACCGGGCCGCCATTGCGAATCTGTTCAATGAACAGCGGTATTGCAGAGCCCTGACTGGCTAGGATATTGCCGGAACGGACGACCGTAAACCTAGTCTTGCGGCTTCCGCGGTAGTTGACAGCGTTCGCCACCAGCCGTTCAGCTAGCAGCTTCGTTGCGCCCATGGTATTCACCGGCGATACGGCCTTGTCGGTGCTGATTGATGTAAACAGCTCAACGTTATGCGCAAGCGCCGCGTCAAGCGCGTTTTGCGTCCCGATTACGTTGGTCTTCACTGCCTCAAACGGGTTGTATTCGCACGCTTTCACGTGCTTGAGGGCGGCGGTGTGAAACACGACGTCAACGCCTTCCATCGCTAGCATCAACCGCTCTCTGTCGCGGACATCGCCGATTAGATATCGGATATTTGCATGCGCGGCAAAGAGGCGCGACATCTCGTATTGCTTGTGCTCGTTTCGTGAAAACACGCGGATTGCCGAGGGCTTTCGTTCAAGTATCTGCTTCACCAGCTCTTGCCCGATGCTGCCTGAGCCACCTGTAACGAGAACGCATTTCCCCTGCAACATCGCCGTCGCGCTATCGGCGGCAAGGCTCATATCCCTTCCAGCATCTCCCATTTGAGCATCTCGCCGGCGCACACGTCTGTTCTCAGCTTGTGCCCAACTACATCAAACACCTGGCTTGCAGGAATTCCTGTTCCGGGCCGAAGCGTAGTCAGTAGTTCCGGCGTCAGCAATTCGCCTTTGCAGAGATCTTTCGTCGTGAATATACTGCGCCGTGCAGACATTGCCATCTGCTCTTCGCAGGCCTGTGGTATCTTTCTCCCATCGCCGAGCGCCAGCGCGATGACATCCAATCCCCTGCGAAGTGTCGTCATCTCGGCAGGATCTGCGGAGCTAACAATATCCGGGCCTTGCTGCTTCTTATCCAGCGTGAAGTGTTTTTCTATCACCGTCGCGCCAAGAGCTACCGCGGCGTAACATGCTTCGTTGCCGACAGTGTGGTCGGAGTAGCCTACCGGCAGGTCGAAGGTCTCAGCCAGCGTTCTCACTGCAAGCAAGTTTGCGCATTCATATGGGGTAGGGTATAGAGTCACAGCGTGAAGCAGCGTTACGTCTTGATTCCCATTCCTGCGAACGACGCTCACAGCGTCCGACACTTCGCCGATGTTACTCATGCCTGTTGATAAGTAAATGTGCTTGCCCTTTCGCGCGATGAAAGCGAGCAAAGAGTAATTCGTCAGGTCGCCTGAAGATACTTTGAAAGCCTTTATGGGCAGCGAGTCGAGGTAATCAACGGATTCGTAGTCAAGCGGGGTGCTCAAGAAATCAATGTCTGCTTTGCGGGCTTCCTCAAAGAGCAGTTTGAAGTCCTCAAAATTAAGCTGAACAGACTTGAAGAATTCAACTTGCTCTTTCGCAAACCTGACGGAAGCCAGTTCCTCTGCAATGAAAGTCTGGAACTTGACTGCGTCAGCACCTGCGGCCTTTGCAGCACGAACGTGTTCAATCGCGTAATTCAGATTACCTTTATGGTTTACGCCAACTTCAGCGATTAGATAGACCATTGCTTAATATTAGCCAGGTTACACGCGGGAGTCTAGCGGATGCCTGTGATACTTGGCGGCGTAGTGTAATATTCCTGTGTGCATCCGCTTGCGGCAGCATGGTTATTCCTCGCCATCCGGGTAGTGTTACTCGGCTTGGAACGTCCGCTCGGCAAGAAAGTTGTAGTTGGATACTCGCCATTCGCCGGAGGCTTTGCCTTCTACGGAGCTGCGATGGTCGCCCTCATACCAACGCTCATAATCTACTCACGCTACCATCCGCTAACCTCATGGCAATTCCTTCCGTATGCCATAGTCTCGGCATCGCTGTTCATAACGCCGTTCTATTTCTACATCGCCGCCCTAAATCATGGGGAACTGTCGGTCATAACACCGCTCTATTCGCTAGGAACGCTACTCGTATTCTTCCTGCCGATTCTGTTTCAAGGTGAGGCGTTCACTTGGGTAAAGCTCGCAGGCGTGCTGCTGCTGCTCGCAGGGACTCTTTTCCTCATGCCCGGCGTTAACCCGATGGCAAGCTTGCGCAATCTGCTGACTGATAAAGGCGCACGATTCATGCTTGTAAACACGATGCTCATAGCCGTGATAAGGCTGATAGACAACCGCGCGGCTGACTTTGACCCAATATACTACGGGATAACCTGCGCGATGCTCTGCGGCGTATTCTTCGGCATAGGCGTCCTGATTACGAAGACCTGGAATGAGCTGTTCAGACTCTATAAGGCGCGTAAGGCATTCGTGTGGGTGAACGGCATCGTTAATGGCCACGCATACGTCGCGCTGCTTGCTTCACTAGGTGCAGGCCTGGACATGTCGGTCGCAGAACCTGTCAGCAACCTGAGCATGCTTATTGCGGTCGTCCTGGGGCACTACATGTTCCGCGAGAAGATACACGCGCGTCTGCTAGCCAGCATCCTCATGATTGCGGGCGTGTTCCTGTTCGTTCGCGGGTAATAGCTGTCAACCGCCGAGCGTCATACAACGCCTGCCTATTCTAGCTATGCTAAAATCCGCGCCCTGTGACTGGCCTTCGCCGCTATATGTTGCACTTCGCAGGATTTCCCAGGGAGATTCGGCTCCTTCTCGGGATGACAACGCTCGCAACCTTCAACGAAGGCATCTTCATGACGCTCTTCCCGCTGCTCCTGAAAGCGCTGGGCAGGCTTGAAGGGTCAATCGGCGATATCCTTGCAGTTCAGTTCATAAGCATTGCGGTGTTTTCACTGCCTGCCGCGGCGCTCACACAACGAATCGGCAGGAAGAAGATGTTCCTCGCCGGCAGCATCCTCATCGCGCTTTCATCTATAGGCTATGTCGCGCTTGCAGGCACCGTGTATGTCTTCCTGTTCGCCGCGCTGCTTGGCTGCGGCATGAGCTTGCTACAAGTGAACACAGCCCCCTTCCTCCACGATTACAGCAACCAAAATACCCAGCCTTACGCATTCGGGCTTGCAGCAGCACTGGGAACAGGGGCGATGTTCATCGGCACGGTCGCCGCCGGCGCAATCGCCGACACGCTGGCGCGCTCAATGGCGGGCTGGATACCACTGGCGCAGGTTCCCGATGCGCTGTTAGCAAAGGCGTATGCCGCCGTCCTGATAACAAGCGGAGCGCTGACGCTTGGCATAGCGTTGTTTGCAGCGCTCATCCACGACCGCAAATGGTCGCCGAAGCCCGAAGGACACTTGACGCGGTTCACTGACTTGCTTAAGCAGCGGCTTACATGGAGCCAGGTTTCATACACGCTATTGATTGGCATCGGCGCAGGGATGGTAGTGCCATTCTTCCCTGTGTTCCTGCGCGAGACGCTGAGCGCGCCTGCATCCGTCGTCGGCGGCTTGCAGGGCATCTCTATGCTGATTATCGCCCTGGCGACGCTCACTACGCCGCTGCTCATCGCGCGCTTCGGGCGCGTGCGGACTGTGAACATAAGCCAAGCGATTAGCCTGCCGTTCATCCTCGGCATCGCCTACGGGCCGATGATTGTCAATCACGGCTACACCGCAGCGCAGGCAATCGCCTTCACTGGCGCGATGTTCATTATTCGCAACGCCCTCATAAATCTAGTGAACCCCGTGAACAGCCAGCTCCTGATGGACCTCTACGGCAAGCGACAGCGGCTGAACATCGTGAGCCTTAACATAATGCTGTTTCCGCTTGGACGTGCGATAGGTGCCAAAGTCGGCGGCCAGATGATGGCTGACATCAACTACCAAGCCCCTTACTGGGGAACCTTTGTCCTCTACGCGGTAGGCATCGTTCTCTACTACTTCGCGTACGCGGCGATTGAGCGCGAATTCCAAAGGCGCTTAAGCGCAGGGATCGATATAACTAACGGCATGTTATAGAAGCAGACAGCTGCTGGGCTGTCCTATGCTAAACTCATCCGCGGCGTAACACACCATAAGGAGCCATCAATGACAAAGGTTCGGCTATTGTCAAAGGCGAATGTTGCCGAAGTCCTCACCATGGAAGGTGCCATCTCCATCCTCGAATCTGCATTTGCAGACTTCGCTGCTGGTAAAGTAGCGATGCCGGTGCGGACGCCGATAAAAGTGACGGAGCACAGCGGACTCGCGCTGTTCATGCCCGCTTACATTTCGGGCTTGGGCGCGCTAGGCGCGAAAGTCGTCACCGTATACAAGGATAATCCCGCCAAGCACAAGCTGCCAAACGTGATGGGGACGATACTGCTTCTGAACCCAGAGACGGGCGCGCCGATCTGCATAATGGATGGCGGGTACCTCACGGCAGTCCGCACAGGCGCGGTTTCGGGCCTAGCCACCAAGTATCTTGCGCGGACTGACGCTCGCGTCCACACGCTGTTTGGGACTGGCGTCCAGGCGCGGACGCAAGCCTGGGCAGTCGCGCATGCGCGCAAGCTTGATCGCATCCTCCTCTACAGCGTTGATGACGAAGCCGTGAAGCTCGCATTTGCGAAAGACGTCACAGCGATAACGGGCGTTCCGACCGAAGTGGCTAAGGACGCCGAAAGCGCAGTGCGCGCTGCTGACATCCTCACGCTTGCGACCAGCGCGACCAAGCCCATCATTGATGGAGCATGGCTTGAGCCGGGGCTGCATATCAACGCAATCGGCTCGCATTCGCCGGGCGCGCGCGAGCTTGACACGGAGTCGGTCGTCAAGAGCAAGGTGTTCGTGGACTCCCTGGATGCGAACAAGGCTGAGGCCGGCGATTTCCAGTTGCCTGCCGAGGAAGGCGCATGGAGTTGGGAACGCGTCGCTGGCGAGCTTGGGCAGGTCATAAATGGAAGTAAGCTCGGGCGCGAAAACGACAGCGAAATCACGTTGTTCAAATCTGTTGGGCTTGCTCTTCAAGACTTGGCGACTGCGGGCTATGTGTTTAGGGAAGCCCTTGCCCACAACATCGGCGCCGACTTCGAATTCTAGCTGCATACTTCACGCGGCGCGCCCTGGGAGACGAAAATGTTGAAAACGATTCAATGGCTCATGCTAATCATCTTTGCCTGCGCTGCGTTCACTGCATGCCTGAAGCAGCCCGAGGACAACGGCCCCGGCGTTGAAAAGGGAAGCCCTAGGCCGCAAGGTAAGAAGATGCGCCTTGAGCTGAAGCTCAAGCCTGATGTCACTTATCAGTCAATGCTGCACACATCGATGGACGCGAGGATAGTAATAGAGGCACTGGACGACAAGGGCAAGCCTGTCACCTCAACGATGACCAGCAAGAACTCCGCCAACTTCCAGCGCACGATTACCGATAGCGCCGTCAAAGGCAAAGTGCTGTCGCGTGAACTGAAGACGGTCGGCGGGATAGTTGATAAGACGCAGTCGGAAGAAGGCAAGGCGGTCAGGCGCATGTTGTTCCTGGAGAATGGGAAGTTCCGGGTGACCGAACTTGGGCAGCCGTCAAAGGTTACCGCCGATGAAGAAGCGCTGGGAAATGCGCTTATCGCCGGGCGGGAGCTTCTGATCACCGAAGACGGGAAGATTGAGCGCACAGGCGAGGCATGGGCGAAGCTCGCTAATGCGCAGATGTCGCCGGTGTTTCCCTTCATAGACTCTGAACGCCTGACGGAGCTCGCCCAAGAGCTTCCCAGCGATAGCGTGAGGGTGGGGGATAGCTGGGCCAGGACGGGCCAGCTTCAGGTCGGGGACTCTAGCTTGGACATTGAGATGACTTCCACGCTCCAAAGCCTTAGTGAATCCGGCGGTGCCAACACAGCGCAGATTCTCGTCCAGCTTCAGGGAAAGAACGCTGAGCCGGTGAAGCTCTCCGGCAAGTCTGGCGATTACGCTGTGTCCACCGACGTGGACAGCCTCGTCATAGGCGGGACGGTGTCATTCATCCTTGACTTGAAGAATAAGCGGGTGCAAAGCGTGAATGGTGACATTCAGCTTTCCTTCGGCCTGAACACTTCGCTTGAGAAAGGCGGCAATGCGCAAAAGCTGCGCGTCAAAGTCGATAACGCGAAACTGGGCGTCACCGAAGACCTGTTTTACGATGGCCTGAAGGGTAAGCCGTAAGCGAAGCCCGTTGCAGCGCGACGCCTAGCCCATCATCCCTGCCGGCATGAGCTCCATGTAGCTGTCAATCTTCAGATAGCCATCGGGAATCTCAAACCAGCTGTCGGCGGGCTTGGCGATCTTCAAGTTGTGCAGCTCCACCGTTATCGCGCCTTCGGGGTCGTCAACGATTATCTTCAGATAAGGCTTCACTTCGCCGTAATCGGTCGCTTCCCACACCTTGCCGGTGACAACCTTGCCGTCCTTCCAAGTAACGGTAATCTTGTAGATGATGCAAGGGTGGTTATCAAACTTCTCCTCGCCGATTTTCTCCTTGGTGACAACCGGCGGCTCTTCCTTCTCGCCGACGCCTTCGTCATCGCGAATGCCCGGCCCTTCTATGCCTTTGGCTTCTTCTTCTTCCGCAATCATGTATTTCTCGGGGATGTGGATGAGCATTATCGCCGGGCTTGAAGGCTTGGTGATAATGCCGGTGTAGAGCATGAAGTCCATGCCGCCCATGTCTTCGCCGCTGGCCATGGCGCGGTTGTCCATGTCGATGCGCATCTTCGTGTCGTTCTTGGCGATGAGGCCCTTCATAACGAGGTTCTCTTCGCCCTGCATCTGGCCGCGCAGGTAATCGGTATAGAACGCCGACTGCGTCATGACGCGGTTGAAGCCGTCGTCAAAGCCCGGGTAGCCGGTGTATGGCATCGCCGAAGCGGGGACGGTCAGCGCGAAGACTGCTATAAGCAGGCACAGCAGCAACAGCATGTTGTTCATGGATGTTCTCATGCCGCGATTATAGCAGAACGCCACAAAGCAGGTGCGTTCGCAAATCCCTCGTAGCCGGGCTTAACAATGGCTGAGCCCAGCGCGATAATATAACTAGATGAAACCGGGGTACATGAATTTGAGATTGGTTCTATTGCTACTGGCTATCGCGCTAGTATCTGCCTTGTCGCCAGGCAGCGCTCAGGCGGCGATGTACAAGGATATTCCTGCCGACCATTGGTCATATCCGGCGATTTACAGTGTTATGAAGGCGGTAGGCTTTGAAGTATATCCTGATTATTCACCTCGGTATTGCATCACCCGGTTTGAGATGGCAATGCAATTGGCGAGAGTGTATGGCGAGTTAGACAAGTCCTGGATACGGGATAGATTTACACAAGATAACTCGCGTACGCTGTTAGCGCTTACCGCTGAGTACGCTGATGAGTTAAGCTTTCTCGTCGCTTATTGCAAAGGCGTATTTACCATAAGAGACAACTTAATCTGGCTAGCTAACGAAAGAACGCTAGTAGTTCCCTCGGCAGTCGACTTAACGAGACATTCGCTCTTCCAGGATGTAACAGCCGATAGCTGGGTTTATCCAACTATAGAGCGCTTTGTGCGAGCTGGCTATTTTGAGGGTTATCCGGGCTACTACGATGGATACTTCGTGAGGCCGCCTCGGACATTCACTCGGTATGAGTTTGGGCTACTCACAGAAAGGTTGTTCCGTAAGCTGGCGGAAGATGGGCGTTTTCATGAATTAAGCGATGCGGACATCCTGCGCCTTCTTGCGTTATCGTCCGAATTCGCACTTGAAATGGACGAGCTTGGATTTGATTGCAGGCCCGTAATGCTAGCCCTTTTGTTCGCTAAGCCATTTTTGCCCGGCAGCCAGGATTCAAAGTAAGTCCCGTGATACAATTTGCGGGATGGTGA
Source organism: uncultured bacterium (assembly GCA_963749125.1). Classification (GTDB taxonomy): domain Bacteria; phylum 4484-113; class 4484-113; order 4484-113; family 4484-113; genus JBBIJQ01. Next base: position 119,504 of record CAVVLL010000006.1, on the reverse strand, counting down.
CCCCTTCATCCAAGCGGAAACGGATACTCACGGGCGACCGCCCAACCGGCAAGCTCCATTTGGGGCATTACGTCGGCTCGCTGATGAACCGCGTCAAGTTTCAGGACGAATACGAGACATTCATCCTCGTCGCCGACATCCAGGCGCTGACGACGCACTGGGAGCGCCCCGAGATGCTGCGCCAGGCTGTGCTGGACGTGACGATGGACAACCTCGCCGTCGGCCTTGACCCGAAGAAGGTCACGTTCTGTATCCAGTCGCTCATCCCCGAAATCGCTGAGTTAACCGTCATCTACGGCCTGTTCACCAACATGAACAAGCTGCGCCACAACCCAACGACGAAAGCCGAGGCGATTCAGTATGGATATCTTAAGACTCCTGATGGTTCTCAACTTGAGTTACAACAACTGATAGGCAGTGTAATCACTGACGAGATGGCTGGCAGACTATCGTCCGCAAAGACAGATGAGGAGATGAGAAAGGCTTTAGCTGAAACTAGTGACCAGATATACGGCACACCTCAGATTCAATCATATTTTGAACGCGAAACTGACCTGGTAAAGGGCTTCGACCAACTCACCTACGGCTTCTTTGGCTATCCTGTCTCGCAGGCAGCGGATATCACGTTCGTGCGCGCTCACGCCGTGCCTGTAGGCGATGACCAGCTTCCGCATATAGAGTTGACCCGCGACATCGCGCGCAAGTTCAACACGCTTTATGGCCATGGCCAGGAGATAATCCCAGAACCGAAAGCCATCGTCGGCGAAGTCGCCAGGCTGCGCGGGCTGGACGGCGACTTAAAGATGAGCAAGAGCCTCGGCAATGTCATCAACCTTTCCGATGATGAGAAAGCCGTTGCCGACGTTGTTCGCAAGGGCGTCACCGACCCTGAAAAGATACGCAAGAACGACCCCGGCCACCCCGATATCTGCAACATCTTTGCCTACCACAAGGTCTTTCAAGGCACGCTGAACAAGCAGGCCGAAGCCGTGGCGGAGATTGAGCGCGACTGCAAGAGCGGCGCGCTTGGCTGCGTGGAGTGCAAGGGGCGGCTGACAAAGGTGCTAAATGAGCTGCTGGTGCCCATACGCGAGCGCCGCAAGCCCTATGAGGACAACCCGCAGCTAGTGTGGGACATCCTGGAGGAAGGCAACGTCAAGGCGCGCGAGGAAGGCGCGAAGACGATGGCGCTGGTGAAGGCTGCGATGAAGATTGATTATCCCGTGAAGTGATATGCCCAAACGCCCCGATATAAACAAGGTGATGGTCATCGGCAACGGCCCGATTATCATCGGCCAGGCCGCCGAGTTTGACTACTCCGGCACGCAGGCGTGCAAGGCGCTGCGCGAAGAAGGCGTGAGCGTCGTGCTCGTGAACTCCAACCCCGCGACCATCATGACCGACGTGGACACGGCCGACCGCGTCTACATTGAGCCGATGGACATGGCGCACCTGGAGAAGATCATCTCCGACGAGCGCCCAGACGGCATCCTGCCGACGCTGGGCGGCCAGACGGGGCTAAATATCGCAACCGAGCTTTTCGCCAGCGGTATAAGCGAGCGCTACGGCGTGAAGTTCCTGGGCACGAGCGCGCTGTCCATAGCCCGCGCCGAAGACCGCGAGCTGTTCAAGGACACTATGAACTCCATTGGGATGCCCATCCCGCCGAGTATCACCGCCACGACCTTTGAGCAGGCGATGAGTTTCACCGAAACGCACGACTTCCCGCTCATCATTCGCCCCGGCTACACGCTTGGCGGGACCGGCGGCGGCATCGCCTACAACCTTGAAGAATTCCGCGACATCGTTACGCGCGGCTTCGTGTATTCGCTCAACCACCAGGTGCTCATTGAAGAATGCGTCGTCGGGTGGAAAGAGATTGAGTATGAAGTCATGCGCGACGGCGCGGACAATTGCATAACCGTCTGCAATATGGAGAACATAGACCCGATGGGCATCCACACGGGCGACTCCATTGTCGTTGCACCGTCGTTGACGCTCTCAGACCGCGAATACCAGCTCCTGCGCAGCGCATCGCTGTCCATTATTCGCGCGCTGAAGATTGAGGGCGGATGCAACGTGCAGTATGCACTGCATCCCACCGAGTTGAAGTTCGCAGTGATTGAAGTCAACCCCCGTGTTTCGCGAAGCTCGGCGCTTGCGAGCAAGGCGACCGGCTATCCCATCGCGCGCGTTGCTGCGAAAGTCGCGCTGGGACTGCGCCTTGACGAGATACCCAACATGGTCACAGGCCAGACGATGGCAAGCTTTGAGCCTGCGCTGGATTATGTCGTGCTCAAGATACCCAAGTGGCCGTTTGATAAGTTCACTGAGGCCGACCGCCGCCTGGGCACACAGATGAAGAGCACTGGCGAAGTCATGGCGATAGACCGCACGTTCTCCGGCGCGTTCCTCAAGGCGCTGGACAGCCTTGAAGTGAAGCTTTGGAGCTTCCACACCTGGCGGTTTATCAAGCTCAACGACGCCGAGCTGCTTTCATACCTGAGCACGCCGACCGACGGGCGCATCTTCGCCCTGTTTGAAGCGCTGCACCGCGGCCACTCCGTTGAATACCTTGCAAAGCTGACGCACATCAGCCCTTACTTCCTACGCCAGTTCTCAGACATGGTTCAGGCTGAGACAATGCTGAAGGAAGAAGGCGTGATGAACATCTCGCGCGAGCAGATGGATTGGCTCAAGTCGCACGGCTTTTCCGACAAGCTGCTCTCGCGCATTGGAAAGGTCGAAGAGGCCGAAGTTACTAAGCTACGAAATGAGATTTGCGCCCCCCCCGTTTTCAAGGCCGTGGACACCTGCGCCAGCGAGTTCTCAGCCGAGACGCCTTATTTCTACAGCACGAAGGGTAGGGCGAACGATGCGCGGCCGCGAGAGAGCCGTGGGCGGGAGAAGGTGCTCGTCATCGGAAGCGGGCCTATCCGCATCGGCCAGGGCATTGAGTTTGATTACTGCAGCGTTCACGCGCTGATGGCGCTGTCAAAGCTTGGCTACGACGCCATCATCATCAACAACAACCCTGAGACCGTCTCCACTGACTTTGACATGAGCGACGGCCTCTACTTTGAGCCGGTTACGCTGGAGAAAGTGCTCGCAGTCATTGAGCGCGAAAAGCCGAAAGGCGTCGTCGTGCAGTTCGGCGGCCAGACTGCGATTAACATTGCAGGCGAGCTTGCGCGTGCAGGCGTGCCTATACTTGGCACGACTGAGGAAGGCATTGACACGACCGAAGACCGCGAGAAGTTCGACTGCCTGATGGCGCGCCTGAACATCCCCCGGCCTAAAGGCGGCACAGTAACCGATTACTCAAAGGCGATAGATGTGGCAGAGCGCATCGGCTTCCCGGTGCTGGTTCGCCCCAGCTACGTGCTAGGCGGGCGCGCGATGGAGATTATCTATAACCGCGAAAGCCTTGAGCGCTACATCAACGCCAATGAATACGCATTCCAGGGCCAGCCGCTGCTCATTGACAAATACTATCGCGGCACCGAGCTTGAGGTTGACCTCATCAGCGACGGCGAGGACATCATTATCCCCGGCATAATGGAGCACATTGAGCGCGCCGGCATCCACAGCGGCGATAGCATGGCTGTTTACCCGCCGGTGTCACTGAGCAAGGAACAGCGCGAGCTAGTGCACGATTACGCTGAGCGCATCGCTCGCAGCATCTCAGCGCAGGGCATCATAAACATCCAGTTTGTCATGGACGAGAACGGCGAGCTGTTCGTCATTGAAGTGAACCCCCGCGCATCAAGGACTATCCCGTTCTTGAGCAAAGTCACCGGTATACCAATGGTCTCGCTGGCGATACTTGCCATCACAGGCCGGAAGTTCAAGGAACTTGGCTTGCCAACCGGCTTGATGCCGGTCGGGAAGTATTACGCTGTGAAGGCGCCGGTGTTCAGCTTCGCCAAGATGATCCAGGTGGACGTAGGCCTCGGCCCCGAGATGAAGAGCACTGGTGAAGTGATGGGCATCGCCGAAACATTCCCGCAGGCGCTCAAGAAGGCGATGACCGCCGCTAGCCTGCGCATTCCCGAGTTCCACGAGCACCACACTGAGGCTATACCGCTTCTGTGTACTGTCGCCGACAAGGACAAGGAAGAAGCGCTCTACCTCATGCAGCGCTACGCACAGCTTGGTTTCAAGCTCTTCACTACGACCGGCACGGCTGCTTACTTCAAGGAGCATGGAATTGAGGCTACGCCGGTTTACAAGCTGACGGAAGGCCGCCCAAACATCATTGACCGGCTGCGCAATGGCGAGTTCAGGCTGATTATCAACACTATCTCTGACAACCGCACCGCCGAGATCGAGGCGCGCGCCATCCGCCGCGCTGCTGTTGAGAGCAATATCCCTGTTCTGACCAGCCTGGACACTGCAAATGCGCTGCTTACGGCGCTCCTGACGCCGTTGGAGGGCAAAGAAGGGCTTCCCAGCATCACTGAGTTGCACGCAATCCCTTTGCAGTTCGCCGATATTGTCCGCCGAGCGTTTAGTGGCACATCGCCGGGGTAGGGGATACCCCTCAGCCTTCGCTCCTGCTAGAATCATGGCATGTATCGCCAGCGCATTCTTGCCGCCTTTATCGCTTCAACAATTATCGCTTCGTTTGCTCACCTCGCCTTCTCGCCGCTTGTTACCTTCGCTGCTGACTCAAGCGCCCTGGCGAAGGCCTCTTACTTACCCGATGAGCTTATGCAACTCCCGCCGCAAGTCACCATAGTTGAGGACTTAAGCGGATACTGGGCGGGAAATGATGCCCCGCTTATCCGTTGTATCCACTTAGAACGACCATTCGAGTCATTAGGCATAGATCTATTCATTCCAAGGACCGACTTTGAACCGCTGGAAGTAGCGGGCGGAGTTACATTGATGGAACATGAGCAGGATGTGCTCCTCTTCTATTGTCTGACTGCAGAAGGTGTTTGGCAGCGGATTGGGCAGTTCGCTTATAACTGGATACTTGGAATCAAAGAGGTAAAGACCGCTTCTATTTCTTTCGGCGGTTCATACATTGGGGCACTGATTGGAGATGGCGGTAATGCAAGAAGCCAAAGAGGTGTAAGTTGCTTCGTGTTTTACCAACTACCCGATGGAAAAGTTGCATTTAAGGATACGACTCCGGTTATCGAAAAGATGCATGCTGTAAGCATCTACAATGAATATCCAGGCGTGTCACCTGTCTTTGCTGTATATCCAACGATGGAGACTAATTGGGAGATAGATCTGCCTTTCTACCATTATGCCAATCCTGATAGATACGTTCTGTTAACTAAAGATATTGATGGGAAGCTTAGAAATGTCTCTTCCGTTTATCAAGGCTTCTATATGGGGATGTTAGGTTGGGAAGGCTACCTAGAAATACAGCAAAGCGCTGCATTGGGTAAGCCTGTAGTGAAACCTGCAGAAGGGGAGAGTCTTCTCCCATTGATTATCCAAACGCTGATCTACTACTATGACATGGGCTATCCGGACGAAGGTCTTCGCCTTGCACGGGCGGCCGCCAGAGCCTATGATTACAAAGAATACAAAGGGCAGCCTGTTGAGAGTATCATTTCCGAGACGATGGCTAGGCTCAAAGCACAAGACAAGCTTATCCAAGATGCCATAGACAAATACAACGCCGAGATAAGTGCTGCGGCGTGGTAGGGGATCGCCTTGAATTTAGGGATCCAAGCAGCCTAACGAATTATAGAAGCCTCGTTAGATACCTACAGAATACGCCCATAATACTTATTATGTTACATAGCGACGTATGCAAGTTTTTAACACCCGTGTTAGCTAAGCAATGAATGAGAATTGTGACAAGGCCGTGTATGAGCATCTACCGCCCTTCTACCTACTAGTTGAGCTCACTGCTAGTTGGGCTCTTGAAGGCTTAGGTAAGCGTCAGCCCACGGAAGCATGTCAGCGCTCTCAGTAGCTTATCTTGATGGTTATCTTGTGAACGTCGGTCGGTGTTTCAGGCCCTTTCGGCACCGCCACTTCATCTTTCTTCCCGCTCGCGCCTATGCCTTGCAGAGGCGGCTGGTTTTCGTCTACAGGCTCTTTAGGCGGCTCAGGAGCTTTCTTAGCCTCTTCTTTAGGTAAATCTTCGGCCGGAAGCTGCGTCATCTCAGACGCCCCAGGCAAAGCCACCTCCGCTAGCACCTCAACGTGTATCCTGCCTTCCAGGCCGTCGTATGCAACGCTGAACTCGTTGGGCGTTGACAGGTTCATCGCTTGCGTATATCCGCGGCCGATAAGCAGCTCATTGGTCTTGTCGCGGTAGGCTGACACATCCTCGTTAGTCATAAACGACAAAATAACAATTTGTATAGCATTCCCAGTCGTGCTGGTGCCGGTGGTAGTCTTGATTTCAACTTTGCTTTTAGCGCCTTGAGTAAGGTTAGCCTGCAAGAATTCGGCTTCCTTACGCGTCTTTGACCCGCAAACGGCGGTAGCGGCGACGAGGACGGCCAGAAGCATGTAAGCGGTTAACCTTTTAAACATGATGTCATTGTCCCGCACATTCGCCTTGAGTTCAAGCAACCCCACTCTATCGTGTATTATATGAGTGCCCAGGAGGGAATTGCTGTGAGCTCATCATTAATCATAATCATCGTTGTTGTTCTCGTCATTTCAACAATCGTTGAAGTCATCGTCCTGACTTCAGCCGCCGGCAAGAAGAAGGGCCTGGCGAAAGCGCAGGCCAACGCGTCGAATCTTGCGCGCAAGCTCCTTGAAGATATTGAGTTCAATCGGCGCGAGCTGGCGATGCCGACGGGCGTCACGCAGCTTTCGCTTAAGCTTGATACAGCCGATGCCTTGCTTAGCAGCGCGGAGTTTGCCGAGAAGGCGAGCTTCCAGACCTTGGAGGCTATCAAGGCTTACCGCACCTACATATCCGCTGTCGGCTCAAGCGCGATGGTGCAGCGCACTGCAGGCGGCGCCCCGCTCGTTATGTCGCGTGTGCTTGCGGAAGGCGGGCGTGAGAGGTTTGAAGCTATGTCGCAAGCCGCCGAGAATGCTATCCAGGATTACTTCAGCTCCGGCAATTAGGATTAATCGCCCTTCTCAATGCGGTGAGAGTCTTCGTCAAAGTGCTGGGTTGAGAACTCAAATATTTCAGCATCCTGAATGCCCGTGAACCGATGCACTGTCCTAGGGGGAAGGTGGACTGTATCGCCAGGCCCCAGCACCACCGTCTTTTCAGTGCCGTCGGGGTACTTCAGCTCCATCTGTACCTTGCCGGACTGCACGTAAAACGTCTCGGTCTTCAGCTTGTGAAAATGCAAGCTGCAGCGCTTACCCTTGAGAAGCACCAGCTTCTTACCGCAGTATAGCTCGTCGTTGTGTATCCACAATTCGCTGCCCCAGCCCTTGGGGACGAAGTGCATTTCGTTATCTGGCATTGGCGAATTATGCCACACTTCAATTTGTCGTAGAATAGTAGCGTGAAAAAGCTCGCACTCGTATTGCTGGTAGATGGTTCTGATGCCTCGCATTGGGGGCGGCGCAGGCCAGCCCCGAAATGCCCTCCCCCTACCCTGACTGAAGAACAGGCCGGGTTGTTCGCAAAACGCTACAGCCATTCGGGCCGCAACCCTCAGGAAGACTACGACTTTATTGAGCTTGCGATAGCAGGCGAATTCGCCATCGGCCGAGTGATGAAGTTCCGTGTCCGCAAACCTTCTTCGCGTACCTTTATCGGTAAAGGCCAGGTTGAAGAAATAGGCTTGGCTATCAAGAATCTTGAGCCATCCAACGTGGTGACGAACGCACCACTATCTCCGGTCCACCAGCGCAACTTAGAGGAAACATGGGGTGTGCCCATCCTCACGCGCGCCGACGTCATCTTTGAGATCTTTGAGGCCAATGCCAAGACCAGCGAGGGGCGCCTTCAAGTAGAGTTGGCGCGCCTAAGCTACGAGCTTCCGCGCGTCATCGGGGTGGGGAAAGATATGTCCCGAACCGGCGGCGACATGGGTACGCGTGGCGGTAGCGGTGAGCAAATTACCCGCCTGACGAAAGACCGCATCCGTAAAAAGGTACTGCGCTTGGAAGAAGAACTTAAGCACGTGAGGAACGTGCGCGAGCTTCGGCGCAGGAAGCGCGTCCGCAGCGGCGTGTTCACCGTTACCCTCATCGGCTACACCAACTCCGGTAAGTCCTCGCTGATAAATGCACTTACTAAGAGCGGCGAGGAAGTCGCCGAGCGCTACTTCACCACGCTGGATCCTGCCGCTCGCAGCCTCTTTCTAGAAAGCGGCATGAACGCGGTGATCTGCGATACAGTCGGCTTCCTTGACGGCCTGCCGAAATCGCTTATCAACGCGTTCCGCGCAACGATGGACGAAGTCGCGGAGAGTAATCTGCTCTTGCATGTCGTTGACGCGTCGCAGGAGAACGTGGAGTTCAAGTTGGATAGCGGCGCGAAGATACTTGAAGACTTCGGCCTTGGCGGCATCCCACGACTAGTCGTGTTCAACAAGGCGGACTTGATTGGTGACGAATGTCCACTCATTGTCCTGCGCGAGCAGTATCCCGATTCGGTTCTTGTAAGCGCGGTAACTGGCAAAGGTCTGGCTGAGTTAGTTGCAGCTATCAAGCGCTACGCCAATACTGCCGACATCCCGGTATCAACTTCATGACCACCAGCCGGATAACGATGCCGATCAAGGGCATGGACTGTGCATCCTGCGCGCGCTCCATTGAAGGCACGCTCACATCGCTGTCAGGAGTAGTGTCGGCATCGGTCGATTCCGTGAACGGCATCGCGCTCGTTGAAATAGCCGAAGGCTTTGACGCGGCAAAGACCGCGCAGATGATACGCGCCTCAGGCTATGAACCGGTCGTGGAGACTCTTACCCTCGCTGTAGAAGGGATGACCTGCGCCGCCTGCGTGAAGCACGTGACGCATGCCCTCGAGGCGTTCCCTTGGGTTATCAGCGCGTCAGTCAGCCTCGCGACGAACACAGCCTCGCTTAGCATCATTGGCGGCACGCTGGATATCCGCGCAGTAAATGAAGCGCTGGCACGTGAAGGCGAGTATTCCGCGAAGCTCGTTAGCGACAGCGCCGAAGACATTGAGCGCCAGGAGCAGGCGCGATTGCGCCGGGCGATTATCCGCCTATCCATAAGCGTCGTTCTCGCGGCCATCGTCGTCGCAATTGCGATGGGCGGCATGGCGTTTGGCACGCACACGGGCACAACGCGCTGGCTGGAATTCATCCTCACCATCCCCGTCTACTTCTATGGCGGCTGGCCGTTCCTGCGCGGCATGGTGATGAGCGCCCGCCGCTTTCGCGCCGACATGAATACACTGGTAGGCTTAGGCGCCAGCGCTGCTTTCTGGTTCAGCGCAGTATCGCTGATATTCCCCGGCGCGCTACCCGCTTCTATGTATGTGCACGGCAACTCGCCGCTCTACTTTGAAACCTGCGCAGCCATCATCGCCCTTATTCTCGTCGGCAAGACGATTGAGGAATGGACGAAGGGAAAGACTTCGGGCAGTTTGCGCAAGATGATGAAGCTGGCGCCGCCGACTGCGCGAGTGCTGCGCGACGGCACGGAAGTGGAAATACCTATCGCCGAGATAGTGGTCGGTGACATCGTTGTCGTGCGGCCCGGCGAGAAGGTTGCGGCTGACGGCACGCTAGCTGACGGCAATTCTGCGCTGGATGAAAGCATGGTCACCGGCGAGCCAATACCGGTGGAGAAAGCCCCCGGGGACCGCGTGCTGGCAGGCACAGTCAACACCTACGGCGCGTTCACCTTCAAGGCAGAGCAGGTCGGCGCAGAAACCGTCCTTTCGCAAGTTATCGCGCTGGTCAGGGAAGCGCAAGCATCCAAAGCGCCCATCCAAGGGCTTGCCGACGCCATCGCGGCCATCTTTGTCCCCGTAGTGCTGGTTATCGCAGCGCTTTCATTCATTGCGTGGATGATATTCGGCCCGCAGCCTGAGCTGTCGCACGCCATCATTGCCGCCATCAGCGTGCTCATTGTGTCATGCCCCTGCGCCCTTGGGCTGGCGACGCCTGCTGCGCTCGTCGTGGGCATCGGCAAAGCGGCCGAAGGTGGCATCCTCGTGCGCAATGGCGAGGCGCTGGAGATGGCGGGCAAGGCCGAAGTCGCCTTGCTGGACAAGACGGGCGTCATCACCGAAGGCCGCCCTGAAGTGCGCGAAGTCATCCCGCAGTCAAGCGTTAGCTCCGATGAGCTGCTTCGGCTTGCAGCATCATTGGAAGCCAGCTCGGAGCATCCACTGGCGCAAGCCGTCGTGCGACATGCCGATGAGCTGAAGCTCGCTAGGACAGAGATATATGATTTCGTAAGCCACGCAGGCCAGGGCGTGTCAGGCACAATTAACGGCGCAGAAGTCCTCGCAGGAAATGCGAAGTTCCTCAGCGAACGCGGCGTTTCGTTGCCCGATATCGGCGCAGGTACGCAGATATTAGTCGCGCGGGCGGGCAAGCTGCTAGGCGCAATATTGCTTGAAGACCGCACGCGAGCAAACTCGCCGGACGCCATCGCCGACCTGAAGCGCATGGGCATGCACACAATCATCGTGACCGGCGACAACGCGGCTTCTGCGCAGCGTATCGTTGATGAAGTGCGCGCCGATGAAGTATTCGCCGGGCTGATGCCGCAAGACAAGGCGGCGAAGGTCGCCGAAGTGAAAGCGCGGGGAAAGCGCGTGCTGATGATTGGCGACGGCATCAACGACGCACCTGCGCTCGCGGCGGCTGACGTCGGCATCGCCGTAGGACGCGGCACCGACATCGCCATCGAATCGGCGGGTATCGTGCTCCTGCGCAACTCGCTTGCCGACGCCGTGCGCGCCATCCGCATCTCGCGCGCGACGATGGCAGTCATCCGCCAAAACCTGTTCTGGGCGTTCGCCTACAACGTCGTGCTGATACCCATCGCCGCGGGCGTCCTCGTCATCTTCCACGGCCCGCAGATGCAGCCCATGCTTGCCGCTCTGGCGATGGCAATCTCCTCCGTCACCGTCGTGGGGAATTCGCTACGCTTAAGGCTATTCAGGCTGTAAGCTCATTGCTATGCCTCCCGCTTGCTCGCAAGCACCTGCTTTATGATAAAGTTATCGCCGCCATGGGGCGTAGCCAAGCGGTAAGGCAGGGGCCTTTGGAGCCTCGATCGAAGGTTCAAATCCTTCCGCCCCAGTAAGATTATTTCACGAGGGCTATATGCTTGATGAAAGATTGGTGCGTTATATTAACGAAGGCCGGTGTTTTGCGTTAGTTGGAGCTGGGCCATCAATAGAAAAAGGATACCCAGACTGGTATGAGCTTGCTCAAAAGACTTATGAGATCGTAAGTGCTAAGGGCCTTGTTACAAATCCTGGAGATTATGAGAAGTTCTTAAAGGAGCGTAGATACCCAGAGCTTTTCAGATTAGCAGAACGTGAGCTTGGCGGTAGAGGGAAGCTTATCGAAGTCATCGAAAGTATTCTCCATCCTGCCTCAGATTATAGAGGAAGGCTTTATGAGCTACTAGCCAAATGGCCATTTGCCTGCTATCTAACAACAAATTATGATGACGAACTGTATTCCTACCTTCGTGATAGAGGAATCTATTTTCAAGTATGTAATAACCAGAAGTCAGATTTTCTACTTGTCCGCGATAACGTTAGTAATCTGATATTGAAACTACATTCGGATTTAAAGCATCCGAAGGATTTGATACTCACTTCAGAAGATTATAGCCGCTATTACTTCGACTCCTCAAAGCAATATTTTCGTGATGAACTTAAGAGTATATTCGTCAAGTTCAATCTGCTTATCATAGGATTAAGTCTAAGCGATCCTGGAATTAGCTATATACTCAAACTTGCAAAGGAGTATGCTAACCCTGAACATCCGATATTTATGTTAGCGACTGGCTTCACGCAAGCAGAGGAAAGTGAGTTGTTTGAGCAGTACTCGATTGTATTGATCAACTATAATAACGAAGATGGTAAGCACCAAGAGCTGTTGAAAACACTTAGAGTAGCAGATAAATTCATAGCACCTCGTTCGTTTCATGGTCAAGGTATCGAAACCATTACTACACCAGAAGAAGAGACCAGTGCCGCAATATCGCTCTATTTATATACTCGTCTCCAAGATGCAGAAGGGGGCAGTAATCTTGCGCCATTAATATTATCAGTACTACAGGCTAATAGAGAAGATGGAATGACTATTGATGAAATAGTATCATCTCCATCCATGAAAGCCATGGGACAGGCGAGACACATATACGACCCTCATGTCAAAGCTGCCGTCGAGGATCTGGTCAACAATGGCCTAGCTGTAATCAACCTCGACACACTCTCTATTACCGAGCGAGGAGAGGAGAAGGTTCAAGAATCTCGTATAATCCGCGAAACTGAAAGAGAACTTGCTTATGGTCAGTTTGAGTTTAACGCTCAGGGAAAGCTATAAATCTATCTCTGAGAGCCAGATTCCCGAGTGTCGCGTTCTAGCAGAAGATTCTATCGTAAGCTGTTTCGATAAGCGCGGGCTAGTAATCGCAAATCGGGTCTTTGGCGACCAAAAGGCCACTGGAAACGAGCTTACCGACATATTCGGATTAATCTCGAAAAAGGCACGCTCATTATCCGATCCCCTACTTATCCGAGCCTTCATTGATGCAATGCACCAATTCCTGATAGAGCCGAGCTCTCGACAGAAAACATACCTTGCTTCTGTCTCACAGGGATTCTTCCTTTATCATATGCTTGGGCTAGATCCGAGTTGTTCGTTGATACGGCAAGATATATTTTCCAAGACTTTGTGGTTCTGCAACTCTCAGTGTTCTCCTCCCACTAATAGCTGTCGGTTGTCATAATCACGAATTTGCCGTTGAGCTGTTTACTAGGCTAATTTCACTGGGCGCATCTCTTCACACAACCAAAAAATTATTAAGAGAAGTTAGGGATCATTTCAACTGGGCAGTTGATTTTGTAGACCGGGCAGGAGAAAGCTCTGCGGAATTCTTACGAGCTGCGTTAATCAAAGGTAGCTTCAAGCAGAACCTGTTCTTGGATGGCTACATAAGGCTTAGCGCAGATCGCAGAGTTAGCGGGTTTAATGACTATATCGACCTAGTACATCATCACCTGCCTGGCGAAGCGTCTCTACGGGGCATCTTACTAGATTACAGCATAATTGTAGAGCCAATTGAGGAGGTTAACGGTTTTGATCAAGCGCTTTGGGGAGATATCAACGATGTACAAGCGCAGATCTACAACGAGCGTTCGAGAAAGGGTAATTATCGCTCCTCCCTTCAAATTGAAGCAGAAGCAGAGATTTGGCTCTTAGTGAATCGTCTTCGGGCAGGCCAATACAAGTTACTAAACGATTGCACTGCTGAACGATTCTATTTCGTATCCCAAAGTCGCGTCATTGACGATGTATTCAAGCCAGATGCTGTTGTTACGTGGACATCAGACGCGTTGTACAGGTATATTTCTTCCTTACCGCAGGGCAGATTAGATCCTGAGCTACTCCAGCAATGTATGCTACAAGAGTACTATTACGCAGGAATATCGTTTATTGATAAAGAGCGCTACACTCGCTTTTTCGAGAGGAGTATTGATGCATCCAAAATGCGTTTTAGCGAACAGAGAAGCCGCTATATCCATGAGCTTGAAATTAAGTCTGCTGCTAACTTTGATGACGCATTCAATCTCACCCCTGATTTAGAGAAACCACTATTTGTAACACAGATGGAATGGCGTATGGCAGAGAAAGCGAGACAGCGAGAAGAGCAAGCTAAGATACGTGAAGCAGAAGCAAAGATTGAAACAAACAGGCTGCGCGCAACGAAAACCAAAGCACAAATCAGAAAAAGCAAATTAGCTGACGATCAAGAGAAATCAAGATCGAAGAACCTTCAAGACCCGAGACACCTGAGAAAACGAAAGAGACAATCAAAAGAACGGGCGAAGAAGAAACGCAAGTAGAATCAATTCGGAAAGTATCTATTCGCCCTTAAGCTTCTTCAAGTAGCTTCCAAGTTCCGCCAACTCAGCCGCAGACAGCGGCGTGGGCTCAACGCCGGCGGCGCGGCAGGTGAGCCAGATACCGGCGGCCTTGTTGAGCGTATCCAGCGCGTCAAAAGCGTCCAGCGCATTCTCTCCCAGCGCCAAAGCGCCGTGGCGCGCCCATACGACGACGGGATGGGTTCGCAGAGCTTCCACAGTAGCCTCTGCCAGCGCTTCCGACCCGGGCATGATGTAGGGAACGTGCCCTACCCCGCCAGGGAAGAATATCTTCACCTCGGCATGCGCCGCCCACAGCGCGTCGTTCAGCCATCCTTCCGGCTTGGTCTCGGCGGCATGCGTCAGCGCCACCAATTCCGGCGGGTGCGTGTGCACGACCGTGCGCAGCGCGCTGCCCGTTTCCAGCAGCATTTCATGAATAAGCAGATGCGATGCCAGCTCGGAAGTCGGCCTGCCTGATGCGTTGAAAGCCGCCAAGACGCTGTATGCCGCCCCGCCTTCTTCTATGCGCAGCAGCATACAGGCGGCCGCCGGGTCATCGGCTGTTTCGCGCATGCGCGAGCCGGTTACGGTCACAAGGATAAGCTGCCCCGCGAGGATGGGATACGCCCTGGGCAGACCAACTTTGCGCACTGCGAGCGGCAACTTGGCGCTATCAAGAATGTCCGTGACGTTCACGGTAATGTTGCCTGCGTTGGCTTCCGCCCAGTGCTGCATCCAAATATAGCCGGCAGCTTCCGCGATTTGGTCTAGCACGATGCCAATCGCAGGTATCTCGCAACTTTCTCGTTCTTCCGGCATTACTTCTTCCCCAACTTTCCCTTGCACAAGCGCACGATGTCGGGAATTGTATCGGCCACCGGAACATCGGCTTCCTTGAACGCGGCAATCTTACTTTCCGCAGTGCCTTTGCCGCCGCTGACGATGGCACCAGCATGCCCCATGCGCTTGCCAGGAGGGGCTGTGCGCCCGCTGATGAACGCCACAACCGGTTTGGTCATCTCGGGGATGTAGTCGGCGGCTTCTTCTTCGTCACTGCCGCCGATCTCGCCGATGATGACGACGCATTCGGTGTCGGGGTCATCCTCAAAGTCCATGAGCAGCGTGAGGAAGCTCGTGCCGATGATTGGGTCGCCCCCAACTCCGATGCAGGTGGTCTGGCCCAGGCCGCTACGGCTGAGCTGGTCGACCACTTCGTATGTCAAGGTGCCGCTGCGCGATATTACGCCGACCGGTCCGGGCTTGAAGATATGATTGGGCATAATGCCAAGCTTGCATTCGCCGACGCACAACAGCCCCGGGCAGTTCGGGCCGATTAGCCGCGACAGCGTGTATTCCATGTAGGAATACACCTTGAGCATATCGTTGACGGGGATGCCGTCACTGATGGCGACGATGAGTTCAACGCCTGCTGATGCCGCTTCCATCACTGCATCTGACGCGAACTGCTTCGGCACAAAGATTACGCTGGCGTCTGCGCCCGTTTGCTCCACTGCTTCTTCAACCGTGTTGAAGACAGGCGCGTTCCACTTCGTCCCACTTGGCGCCCATAAAGTGCCGCCCTTGCCGGGGGTGACGCCTGCGACGACCTGCGTCCCGTAATCAAGCATGCGCTGCGTGTGAAATGAGCCCTCGGCGCCCGTAAGCCCCTGCACTAACACGCGAGTGTTCCTGTCAGCAAGTATCGCCATTACGCCTTACCTCCCACGAGCTCCACGATCTTCTTCGCGCCGGCTTCAGTGTTCGCTTCGTAGATGAGCGGCGTGCCTTCAAGCAGCTTGCGCGCCTTGTCCTCGTTCGTGCCGGTCATGCGCAAGACAATGGGCACCTTGCGCGGTAACTTCTCGTAAGCAGCAAGGATGCCTTCTGCGACCATGTCGCAGCGCACGATGCCTCCAAAGACGTTTAGGAATATGCCCTTCACATCGGGGTCTTTGAGGATGAGCATCAGCTCGTTTTCCACGACTTCCGTTGTTGCAGCGCCGCCAATGTCCAGGAAGTTATTGGGCTTGCCGCCTGCGCGGGAGATGACGTCCATAGTCGTCATTACAAGCCCTGCGCCATTGCCCATCACGCCGATGTTACCGCCGCTTAGGTGAACATAGGCGATGCCCTTGTGGTACGCCTCGGCTTCAATAGCGTCCATGTCCGCGCCCACCTCCAGCAGTTTCTCCAGCTCCGGCTGGCGGTAAAGCGCATTATCGTCAATGTTTATCTTCGCATCCAGCGCGATGACCTCGCCGCCCTTTGTCACGACGAGCGGGTTTATCTCCGCGAGGCTTGCGTCAATCGCAAGGTAGCAGGTGAGCAGCTTGCGGATGATGTCCTTGATTTCCTTGGCCTTGGTGACATCCACGCCGCTGCTGAATATCGCTCGCTTTAGCTGGAACTCCTGCAATCCAATGAGCGGGTCTATGTGCACCTTCGCAATGAGTTCCGGCGTCTTCGCGGCGACTTTTTCAATATCCACGCCGCCTGATGCCGAGAGTATCAGCACAAGCTTGCGCGCGTCGCGGTCCATCGTCAGGCCAAGATAGTATTCCTGCACGATGTCCACTGCCTGGCTGACCAGCACTTTCTGCACAGTCAGGCCTTTGATGTCCATGCCGATAATGTGCGACGCTTTTTCGCGCGCATCATCGGGCGATGCTGCAAGCTTCACGCCGCCTGCTTTGCCGCGCCCTCCGACGTGAACCTGCGCCTTAACAACGGCTTTCCCGCCGAGCTCAGCTGCAATCGCCGACGCCTCATCAGCGGTGAAAGCGACGCGGCCCGCCGGGACGGGTATTCCGAAGCTGGCGAATATATCCTTCGCCTGGTATTCGTGTATCTTCAAGACGAAGCTCCTTACTAGGTAATTGGCGGCCATATTCTAGCACTCGCAGGCTCGCACGGCAGCGCAAGCCCAACTTACCCGGCGCATGCTAGAATCAACCTATTCCCTGAATAGAGGCTGGTATGAAGTCTTACCGTTACATGTATCTTGTGCTGGCAGTGATGCTGTGGCTCATGGCAGCCGGATGCCAGTTTCTTAAGCCTAACCCCGATGCGGCTGCGCTCGCCAAGGTAAAGGAATCGCTGACAGGCAAGGCCGGCTGGCAGGTTGATGATTTGACGATTACCGTGACAGGGCTGCACTGCAAAGTCGCTGGTGAGCTTGGAAGCGCAGCCATCGCCGACAACTTGAATACCGAGCTCAAGACGCTGGTCGAGCAGGGCGTAATCAAGAGCTTTGAGAATAAATGCACGATCATGGATGCGACAAACCCGTTGATGCAGGATTACACAGCCCCCTCCCTGGCTTTCTGAGTACACCTCTAACAGAGAGATAAGTTATTAGAGGCGTATCACCTGATATAATCTAAACCCATGCCTGAATTACGCAAAGACCCCGTTATATCGCGTTGGGTTATCATAGCCACTGAAAGGGCTAAACGACCTTCTGACTTTATCCCTGACCAGGTTGACGATCCGGGCGACCCGGCGAAGTGCCCGTTTTGCCCCGGCCACGAAGAAGCGACACCGCCAGAAGTGCTTGCAGTAAGGGCTCCCGGCACTGCGCCCAACAGCCCTGGCTGGGATATCCGCGTGACTTCCAATAAGTTCCCTGCCCTGAGGATTGAGGGCGACCTTAATCGGCAAGGCGTCGGCATGTTCGATAAGATGAACGGCATCGGCGCCCACGAAGTCATCATTGAGACCAACGACCATTTCAAGCAGTTGCAGCACCACAGCCCCGAGTACATCTCCAAAGTCCTACACGTGATGCAGCAACGCATAATCGACTTGAGCCGCGACAAGCGCTTCGAATATGTTCTTGTGTTCAAGAACCAGGGCAGAGCCGCCGGCGCTTCCCTGTCTCATTCACACTGCCAAATTATCGCTACACCAATCGTCCCCAAGCGAGTGCTCGAAGAGCTTCAGGGCAGCCGCGACCACTGGGACAAGAAGAAGCGCTGCATCTTCTGCGACATGATCGACCAAATCATGATGACTGAAGACTTGCTCATCTACCAAAACGACAGCTTCGTCGCCATCTCACCGTTTGCCGGGATGTTCCCATTTGAAGTATGGATACTCCCGAAGTCGCATCAGGCAGAGTTTCAAAACATTTCCGAGATGGAGCTGCTGCATCTAGCGCGCGCCTTGAAGCTAATACTGCGAAAATGGTATGCGGCGCTGGGCAACGTGAATTACAACTTCGTTTTGCATACCCTTCCATCCCCAATGGCTGTAGACGAGCAATTCCCGCTAGGGCATGCGCATTATCACTGGCACATCGAGCTGTTTCCCAGGCTAACAAAGACTGCCGGCTTTGAATGGGGCACGGGCTTTTATATCAACCCCACACCTCCCGAGCAGGCGGCGAAGTACCTGCATGAACTGGTCCTTGAGGACGAATAGAGAGCGATGAAGGATTCGAAAGCAAAGCTGCTATTCGTCTGGCACCTCCACCAGCCGAATTACAAAAGCCCAGAGACGGGATGGTATTTACTGCCTTGGGTGAGGTTGCACGCGTCAAGCGGGTATTTGGACCTGCTCACGATGCTAAGCAAGGAGGAGAGGCTTAAGACGACCGTCAACATCACTCCCATCCTCTTGCAGCAGCTTGTGGATTACCAGTCCACGCCTTACGAGATCCAGACGGAACTCGTAATGCGCGACGCAAATGAGCTAAACGACGACGATCAGGAATTCCTACTCAAGCACTTCTTCAACGCTTACGCTGACACTCAGATAAGAGCGCTACCCCGCTTGTGGGAGTTGTTCTTAAAGCGCGGCAGCAGCAAGCCCATTACCAATGCCGAGATGCCGCGCCGGTTGTTCAGAGTTGACGACTTCCGCGACTTGCAGGTACTCTTCAACCTTGCGTGGTGCGGCTTCACAGCCAGAACGGACCCCGTTATCTACGAGCTCATAGCCCGCGAGATGCACTACACTGAGGAAGACAAGCCAAAGGTCCTGGACAAGCAGACGGAGTTCGTCCACAGGGTGACCGACCTGCTGGCGCAAGGCTCTCACAATTCCAAGTATGAGCTGATAACCAGTCCCTTTTACCACCCGATAATCCCGCTTGTCATAGATTCGAATGCTGCCCGGCCGGGGCTTCCACACCACGACCTTATTTCTCCGCCGTTCCGCCATCCCGAGGACGCCGATTTACAAATTGAGATGGCGCGGGAGTTCATCTCAGGCAGCCTGGGCGTTGTGCCGTTGGGAATGTGGCCGCCTGAAGGCTCGGTCTCCGAAAGAGCTTTGGATCTTTACGCTGAAGCGGGAATGAAATATGTCGTAACCGATGCGAGCATCTTGAAGCTCAGCCTGGAGATTTCGCATATCGGCACGCGCCATCTGCAGCCCTGGGCATATGAAACGCCTCATGGACCGATTAATATGCTTTTCCGCGACACTGATATTTCGGATGCGCTGTCCTTCCGTTATAAGGACATGGACGCTAAAGACGCCGTGGAAGACTTCATGGAGCGCGTCCGCTCCCGCATCCGCGATTTTCCGGGCAACCAAGCGCCCATTATCACTGTAGTAATCGACGGCGAGAATCCCTGGCCGTATTTCCCCAACTTCGGCGAGGAGTTCCTGCACCGCCTGTTTGACGCGATTGCCAACGAGCCTGGGCTGGAGACGCAGACGGTTTCCGAGGCGCTAAGTGAAATCCCGCCAAATCAAATTGAGCGTCTCGCCCATATATTCCCCGGCTCGTGGATCAACGCCAACTTCAGGATTTGGTGCGGTGACGAAGAGAAAAATCGCGCCTGGGAACTCCTTAGAGACACGCGCAAGTTCTATTCCAACTTCCTGGAACTGCACCCCGAGTATGCTCCCGGGACAAGAATGGAAGCCTACCTTAACCTGCTTGCCGCAGAAGGTTCGGACTGGTTCTGGTGGTATGGTGAAACGGCGCATGCCGCAGACGAGCAGTTCTTTGACGCGCTCTTTAGAAGCTATTTGATATCCGTGTATCGCCTGCTCAATCAGGAAGTGCCCGACGAGCTTTCGGTGCCTGTGATACGAAAGCAGCAGCTCTTAGAACAAAGCATTCCGACTGACGTCGTCAGGCCGCACATCGACGGGCGTGTCACAGGCTTTTATGAATGGGAACAGGCCGGAAGCCTGAGGGTCGGAAACGGCTTTAGCGCGATGGCTAAGTCGTCTCCTTCAATCCTTGCCGCCGTTCATTATGGCTATACCAGCGATACGCTCCATCTCCGTGTGGACTTCATCCGCGCCGCGCGCGAGCTGCACCCAAATTACGCGTTAATAATACGGTTCAGCGAACCGGTGCAGAGCAGCATGACAGTTGCCTTGCGCGAGGGAACGAAGCTGCCGTATTTTACCTTACATAGTGCAGCCGGAGTGCACGTTCCTGAAATTGGAAGAAAACACTGATTGTGCAGTTGACGATATCCTAGAACTTTCAATCCCGTTCGCAGCTTTAAAACTCCCGAAGGGCGAGTGGGCTTACTTCAAGATTGAGCTATATTATGAAGGTAAGCTGGTTAAATCGCTGCCAACTTCCTCGGCCATTGCCATCAGAGTACCTACTCCAGATTACGAAATGTTCCTCTGGCAGGAATAGCCTAAGCCGCTCGCATGCGCCTTCATTCTACGCCTGATATACTCATAGCCCATGGTGCTTGAGAGCAAATCTTCAGAACGGCTGCAATCTTTGAAGGCAGCGATTAACCTCGCCGGTATCCCGCGCCACGTTGCTATCATCATGGACGGCAACGGCCGATGGGCGAAGCAGCGGGGGATGACGCGCACAGAAGGCCACAGGCATGCGATCGGCGCAATCAGGGATGTCGTTGACGCAAGCTCGTCCCTCGGGATAAGCGTCCTAAGCCTGTTTGCATTTTCAACCGAGAACATTGACCGCCCCGACGAAGAAGTAGGCGAGCTGTTTCGCCTCTTTGACCAGACACTTGATATTGAAACTGGGCGCCTCAAGGCAGAAGGCGTGCGGTTCATTACCAGCGGCGACCTGGAGATACTGCCCGACGAGCTGTCGCGCAAGTTTCAAGACGCGGTTGACGCCACCTCTGATAACACTCGCCTTATGCTAAACATGTGCGTGATGTATAGCGGCCGTCAGGAAATCGCCAGGGCTGCACGTAAGCTTGCCGAGGACGCTGTTGCCGGCCGCATCCGCCCCGAAAACATCTCAATGTCGCATATCTCCGAACGCCTGTATCACCCCGAGCTTCCCGACCTGGACTTGCTGATACGCACGAGCGGAGAGATGAGGGTCTCCAACTTCATGTTGTGGCGGCTCGCGTATGCTGAGTTGTTCTTCACGCCCATGCTGTGGCCTGACTTCGGCGAGATAGATTTGCTCCAGGCCATTCTCGCCTACCAGCAGCGTGACCGGCGCTTCGGCCGCGTCTAATTGATTAGCTGCTAAAATACTGTCTTCATGGAAGGCACCACTAATAACAATGCCCATCATGCCGGTGTGCGCGTGCGCTTTGCGCCATCCCCCACCGGCTACCTGCACACGGGCGGCGCGAGAACCGCGCTGTTCAACTATTTGTTCGCGCGCTCCCAGGGCGGCACGTTCATCCTGCGGATTGAAGATACCGATGAGGCGCGTTCAACCGAGGAAAGCACGCGCGCAATTCTGGACGGCCTGAGTTGGCTCGGGCTTCACTGGGATGAAGGCCCAGAAATAGGCGGCGAGTCCGGCCCTTATCATCAAAGCGAGCGCAAGGAACTTCACCTGAAGTTTGCCGACAGGCTACTGAAGGAAGGGCATGCGTTCGTGTGCAACTGCCCTAGGGAATCAGATGCAGCGTCCGCAGAAGAGTGCGTGTCTCCGTCGCAGAAGCCTAAGTTTGATGAGCGCTGCCGCGACCGCGAACTGTCGGAACAGCTAAAACTGCTTGCGGCAAACCCTCGCCTACCTATCCGCCTCAAGGCCGAAAAGGACAAGGACATCGTTTTCACCGACCTGATACGCGGCGAGACGCGTTTCAGCACCAACGAAATAGGCGACTTCATCATCGTAAAATCATCGGGCGGGCCGGTTTACAACTTCGCCTGCGTCGTAGATGACTCGACGATGAACATCACGCACGTAATCCGTGGCGAAGACCACCTGTGTAACACGCCCAAACAGATAATGCTCTACGAAGTTCTGGGATGGCAGCCGCCGCAGTTCGCGCATGTGCCGCTAATCTTAGGCATGGACCGCGCGCGCCTGTCAAAGCGCCATGGCGCAACGAGCGTGACTGCATACCGCGAACTTGGTTTCCTTCCCGAGGCGCTGGCGAACTTCCTGTTGCTGATAGGATGGGCGCCGAAAGACGACCGCGAAGTATTCAGCCTAGAGGAGATGGTGGCCGCATTCAGCATTGACGGCATCGGCAAGTCTGCTGGCGCCTTCAATACTGAGAAGTTGACCTGGCTCAACGGCAGGTATATTCGCGAGTTGAGTGACGACGATTATCTGCGCGGCATTTTTGAATGCGTCCCCAAAGAATGGCGCAAGGCTAAGCGTGACGATTACATCGCGAAGGTTATGCTGCTGTTCAAGGACCGTGTAACCTATTTCGCAGAGATTGAAGACCTTGCCTGGTACTTCTTCCGCGCGCCGGAGGCTTACGACGAGGAGTCGTGGGTAAAGATAATCGCCGGGAATGAAGCGGCGAAAGTCGTGTTGCGCGAAGTGCCGCCGGGCTACAAGACGATTGAAGACTTCTCCGCGAAGAACATCGAGGAATCTACGCGCGCCTATGCTGAGAGCAAAGGTCTGAAGCTAAAAGATGTCATACAGCCGATGCGCGTTGCGGTCACCGGCGGACGCTTCAGCCCGGGCTTCTTTGAATTAGCGGAAATCCTCGGACAAACGGAAATCGCCAAGCGGTGCAGCGAAGCGGTAAAGCGATTTAGCGCGAACCAAAGCGCGAACAAGGAAAAGCCTGTCGATGAGGAATAGGCAAGCCGTCACTTACATGCAGCGCAACCTGCGCCGTGGTTAGCCGCCTCATCCCCCGCTTTCAACGAAGTTCATATCTATAATTAGCTGCAAAGGCTGCGTAAGGCCTAGGACGCCTACTGGCAGTTCCGCCTTCACCTCGTATTCGCCTATGATCATGCTAATTTCGCCCAGCAACTCACCGGGTAACTCGCCCGGGTCGTGCGTGATGAGTTCATCCTCGGTGTATCCGCCCAGCGCAAGCGACCAATCAATCTGCGTTCTCAGGTATTCCAAAGTTGCGTTGTATCCGTCAAGTTTGCCTTCGGGCGGCGCATCGTCAAAGCCGAATATCTGGTCGTCTGGGACATAGGTGTATGAGATGCTTTCCAAGTAGCCGTGGATAGCACAGCCGATGTCCCCCTCGCCTTGCGCATTGCCTGAAAGCGGCATAGCATACAAGTCCTTGTCCAAGTAGATGCTGCCAACAAGCGTGTTTATCGTATCCTCTATCCTGACGCGCATTGAAACAAGCTCAATGTCCAATCCCTCAACAGCAGTGAGGATGAACGAATACTCGGCGAAGTCTATTGAATTGGTCACGGTCAAGGTGACTTGGTGAGAGCCGGGATCGGCAAACGTGGCAACGGGATTGATATCTGTGCTCGTCGCAGGCTCGCCGTCCTGGAAGCTCCACGAGTAATTCAACGGCTCGGCTCCGCCGACTATCGCGCCGAATAAGACAGGAACCCCAGTGATTGCCGATTGCGGCTGGACATTCGTGATATATGGTGCGTCGCCGTATTCAACAACTTCAACCGTGAAATTAAATTGGTCGGAGCCGAACACCGTGCTTACAGTTAGCGAGCACTGCATCTCACCGGCTTGTAGGAATATAATTGATGGTGATTCCGCATCGCTTGTTAGCGGCGAGCCGCTTGGCCCAAAATCCCATGCGTAAGTCCGAAGCCCTTCGCCGGTAACATCCGCCTGGAATACTGAAGCTACACCATTGCAGCAAAACGACGGCCTCACGGCTGTGATTACCGGTGCGCTGAGCGATGGAGTATATGGATCCGAGCAGATTCCCATTGCTTCGCTCGCGTCATACGGGGTGACGGTGTAGTATCTATTGTCTATCGCAGGGAGGGAGATATGGCCTTGCAGCCAGCCGCCGTTTAAAGTTAGCTCGGTGAAAAGAACTCGCCCAAGCTCTACCCACGGCCCGATAGTCGAAGCTCCGGCTTCTACCTTGAAACCTGCAATTTCAGTCGCGAAATGCTGTGCGATTGGCGTCACATGGCTGACGTTAATACTTTGCGTACCATCTCCGCCGATAATTGAATCAAGCTCGCCATAATGCGCTGCCAGCGGCGTAACGTCAGCCACGCCCACGACACCATCATGGTTGTAGTCGCCGTGATTCACATATTCCCACCTAAGCAGCCATCCTCCTACCCCGTCTGGAATGGCTTCAACATCAGCGGCTTTATTGCAATCGCCCGTCGGCGGGCAACTCATTGCCGCTTTATCGTCAATCCCTCTCTTGGCAAGCTCATCCATCAAAACGCTAACAAGCGCCTGCTCGCGAGAAGTCTGCGTGTCACTGCTGGAGATAAAGTATCTGGTGTTTTCGCCTGAGCATGACAGAGTCATGCTGAAAGCCAGCAGGGCCACGGCGACAATGCTGTAAATGAATTTACGCATACGGCTACGCATTAGTTTACCATCCCCAAGGGCGTTAGGACACCCCCTCACCGCAATTATTTACCTTTAGGATGGTAGAATCGCCTTATGCCAAATCTGACCCTTGGGCTGGTAGGCCTCGGTAACATTGCATCTTTCTTGGCGAAAGGCATAATTGAGCATCAGCTCCCTTATAACCTGACGTTCATCAACGATATTAACGAGGCTAAAATCTCAGCCTTCAAGGCGGCCTTTCCCGAATTGCAGTTGGAGAGCGTTGACCTAGATACCCTTGCCGCCCGCAGTAAGGTGATAGTAGAAGCAGCCCAGATGACGGTTGTCCCCTCGCTGGCTCAAAAAGCTTTGCTTGCCGCCCAGCAAGTTGAAGCGACAAAGTACCTCTTCGTAATGAGTGTGGGCGGGCTTCTCAAACTTGATAAGGGCTTTCAAGCTGAACTCGCCGGCAGTTACTTGAAAATTATCGCGCCGTCAGGGGCAATAGGTGGGTTGGATGCCTTAGCCGCGATGAACCTGGCAGGCATGCGCAGCGTCAAGCTGACTACACGCAAGCCTCCTCAAGCGCTCGGGCGCGAAGATAAGGCCGCTGTAGTCCTCTTTGAAGGGCAGCCAGCGCCTGCATTTGAGCTGTATCCCAAAAATGTGAATGTGGCTATCACGCTGGCGCTCGCGACGGTGGGGCTTGATAAGCTTACTTTCAGGCTGATAAGCGACCCCGAAGTTTCGCAAAACATACACACGATTGAAGCGGAAGGCGATGCCGGGACAATCCGCATGGAGCTGTCTAACACTCCTTCTCCCCACAATCCACGCACGAGCTACCTGGCGGCATTGTCTATTATCTCCGCTCTGAAGCGATTTAGCCAGAACCTTCTCGTCGGTTACTAGCGCCTCTGCTAGAATTGACAGGTGCGCCTGGGCGTTTCAATGCTGGCTATCCACACTCCCGGCGGCATCGGCCGCTATGCGAGAATACTCGGCGCGGCATTGCTTGAGGGATACGGCGGCGAGCTTCACCTTTTCCTCAGATCAAAAAGCGACATGTCTCTGATATTGCGCGAATGCGCGCATGCAAGGACTCAGGAGTTTTTGCTAAAGCCTGATCATCACATACATTGCAGCAAGACGCCGTTTATGCCGCGCTACTTCATTCACCAAGTGGAGCTTGGCTTTGCATTCGCCAGCCTCAGGCTGGACGCATACCTTGATCCTGACTTTATCCTGCCTTCGCTACAAGGCGTTCGCTGCGCATGCACTGTGCACGACCTAACACCGTTTACTTCCCCAAAGATGCTTGGGCCCAAAGCCCGCCTGATATACGGCCGAAGCTCGCGCCCGGCTCTCGCGAAAGCATACAGGCTTCTAACTGGTTCTCCGCACATACTAGATTCATTCGCCAAGCTGTATCCGAAGTACTTGGAGAAAATGCGCGTTGTTGAGCCGTGTCTCGCACCAAGCCTTGCCGAAGCCAGCGCGTCTGCCTACCAGCCGCGCAGTACCATCTTGATCGAGACTGAATTCGGCGAGGTTCAGCTGCCCCAGCCTTTCATCCTCCATGTCGGGGTCCCTGGACCGCGCAAGAATACGAGGAACCTCATCAAAGCATTCGGCGAGGCGAAGCTGCGCATGTTCCCCCACCGGCTAGTATTCGTTGGCGGGAAGGCGACTCCACTGCCACGACTAAGTGAAGCAATTCCGCAAGTCGTATACTCCAACGGCACGGCAACCGAGCAGCAATCGCAGCTCCCCGAGATCCTCTACCTTGGGCGCGTAAGCGATGACGACCTGGTCGCCTTATACAGGCATGCACACTTGCTCGTGCTGCCATCCCTTGAAGAGGGTTTCGGGTATCCTGTCCTGGAAGCGCTGGCGTTCAGGACTCCGGCGTTAGCCACAAAAGGCACGCCTTTATCCCATCTGCCAGGCGTTGCAGTGATAGACGACCCGATGAACTATCTGGCTATGGCGGAAGACCTGGAAGTCGCTTTGCGAGATTTACCGCGCCTGAGCGCCGAGATATCGTCTTCGTTCTCCTTAGCCCATTATGGGTGCGAGCGATATCTAGAAGAGCTTTTAGCCGCCTTAACCTGATTGCTGCGTTATAATCTGTGTATGCCGTATAAGCCCAAGTATTCACGTCCGGCGGCGATGTGGATTGCATACGCCGCGTGCTATTTTGCAGTGCTCCTAATATGCACCGCTGCCTTCCTGTCCTGTAATCGAAAGCAGGACGAAAATGTTAACCCAGCGGCGACGCAGGAGAGATTGACACTGCGCCTTCCCCTCGACTCAGACGTCCCAACGCTGGATCCCATCCACATTACCGACGTGCGAAGCGCGGCCGTCGCGCGACAGATATTCTCAACGCTCGTTCGCTACGACAAGGATCTCAAGCTCGTGCCGGACGCCGCGGAAAAATGGGAGGTGTCTGACGATAAGCTCACATTGCGCTTTTACCTAGAAGAAGGCGTGAAGTTCCATAACGGGCGTGAGCTCACGGCGGAGGATTTTGTTTATTCCTTCAACCGCCTTGCTGACGCTACTGAAGTCTCGGAGCGCGCATCACTGCTTCGCGACGTGACGGGCTACGCTGACTTCAGGAGTGGGAAAGCGGATAAGCTCGCAGGCGTCAAGGCTACAAGCCAATACACGTTGGAGTTGGAGCTTTCAAAACCTTATAGCCCATTCTTGGCAACGCTGGCGATGATTAACTTCGCAGCCGTCCCCCGCGAAGTCGTGGAAGCTGCGCCAGAAGACCAGCCCGGTTACTTTGCCCACCATCCCGAGGGCAGCGGCCCGTTCACCCTCGTAGAATGGAAAACCGACTCATATATGCTCATCAAGTCCTTCCCCGGCTATTTTGGCGGAAAGCCGAACCTCGATGCAGTGCTCTACAAAGTCATACCCGACCTTACGACTCAGCTGACCGCATATGAAAACAACGAGCTTGATGCCACCAACATCCCTGTTGGCTCGCTGCGCCGCCTTAGCCGTGACGCGGAGTATAAGGCGCAGTATCGCCGCAAGGACCTTATCGCGACGCAGTTCTACGTCCTGAACATGGAGAAGGACCCGTGGATGAACCGTGCGTTCGCTGACAAGAAGAAACTGCGGCAGGCGCTGAACTATGCCATCAACAGGGAGTACATCGCCGAAGAGATCCTTGAAGGGCGCTACCAGCCTTTCGTCGGCATTATCCCGCCTGCGATGGCCGAGTGGTACAACCCATCTAACAAGGTCGAGCCGCATTACACATACAACGTTGATAAGGCTCGCCAATTCCTTGACGAGTCGGGCCACCCACAAGGGATGTATATCCCCCAGATGCCGATGTTCTACAACAACTTTTCGGTGTATCCGCATATCGCGATGCAAGTTGCCGACTTCCTGAAGGATATCTCCGTCAATGTAGAGCCTCAAACGCTGGAATGGACGACGTTCCTGGACACAATGCGCGGCGGGGAGTTCATGATTGGGCGCTGCGGTTGGGTTGCTGATTATCCCGATCCCGACACATTCCTCTGGCAGCTGCTGGCCAGCGAAAATGCGGGATGGCAGGACAACTGGGCGCGCTACAAAAACCCGAAGTTTGATGAGCTTGTTGAAAAAGCGCGCGTTGAGTTTGATAAGGAGAAGCGCAAGCTCCTCTATTGGCAAGCCGAACAAATCGCGATTGACGATGCGCCGTGGATATTCCTTTTCGCACAAACGGCGAATGTGCTGATAAAGCCGGAAGTCCAGGGCATTGAACTTTCGGGAATGGACGTGGACGCAAGCTTCCCTAACAACGACATGTCGAAGGTACGCATCATTGAAAATGTTGCGAAGTAATTCCGCAGGGGGTGGACGGCTTTGAGAACCTTTATCGCAATCATGCTTATGGCGTTGGCTTTGTGCCTGTGTAGCTGTAACAAACCGCCGGCATCTGACGTCGCAGTAAATCCAGATGCTCCGGCAAAGCCGCTGAAGGAAGCTGTATACCGCTTTCCGCTGCCATCCGATCCGCTGACGCTCGACCCGATGCACGTTACTGACACAGTTTCGGATACTGTAGTACGGCGCATATTCAATGGGCTGGTTCGCTTTTCGCCGCAGCTTCAAATCTCGCCGGACCTAGCCGAGAAGTGGGACGTATCGCCTGACGGTCTGACTTATAAGTTCTACTTGCGATCGCATGTGAAGTTCCACAATGGGCGCGATGTGAACGCAAAGGACTTCCTTTACAGCTTCACCCGCATACTGGATGCGAAGGCGGCTAGTAAAGCTGGCGATCTTCCGTCGGAACGTGCACAGATGCTCTTCTCAGTGCAGGGCGCACAAGAGTTCTTTGAAGGGAAAGCAGCAACCGTCGCAGGTTTTGAAGCGCCCGACGACTTTACCTTCGTCATCCGCCTAAAGGAACGTTTTACGCCATTCCTCGGCGCCTTGTGTATGAGCGATTTCGTTGCGGTGCCCAAAGAAGAAATCGAGAAGGATTGGATGGGCTTCGCGCAGCATCCAGTCGGCACAGGACCGTTCGTGTTTGCTTCATGGGCGCACGATACTGAGATCATCCTAAAGGCGAACCGCAGCTATTGGGCCGGTGAAGTGAAGCTGGACGCGGTTGTGTTCAAGATCATCCCTAACGAAAACACCCGCTACCAGTCTTTCCTGGCAGGCGACTTGGAGCATTCCGATATCCCGTTCGGGAAGATGGCTGAGATAAGCAAGAAGCCGGAACTTCGGACGCTGGTAAGCGGCGATACTGCCATGGATATGTACTGCTACGGATTCAATGTTGAACGCAAGCCCTTCAACAACAAGTTCGTTCGCCTGGCGTTTAACCACGCTGTGGACAAAGAAGCCATCGTGAAAAACATCCTTGAAGGGCGCGGGACTGCCCAGAACAACTACTGCCCGCCCGGCGCGTTTTACTTCAAAGACACTTCGCCCGGCTACCCGTATGACTTGGAGAAAGCCAAGGCTTATCTCGCGAAGGCCGGCTACCCGGAAGGGCGAAACTTCCCCGAAGTAACGCTCAACATTGACCAACAGCAGCTTTCAAGCCAAGTCGCAGCCGCGGTGCAGGAAGACCTTCGCCAGTTGGGTATAAAGGTGAACCTTGAGCCCAGCGACTGGGCTACTTTCCTTGAGCGCGTCTATGCTGGCGAGCCGAGCTTCTTCCAGAACACCTGGCTCGCCGACTACCCCGACCCTGACAACTGGCTATTCGTGCTGCTAGAAAGCACTCAAGCCGGCGCACCCGGGAACATCACGCGCTTCTCGCAAAAGCAGTTTGATACGTATGTCCGCGAAGCTCGCGTGACTGTTGACCAAGCTAAGCGCGCCGAGCTTTACGGTAAGGCGGAAGATATCGCCCTAGCCAGCGCGCCTTGGCTGACGCTCTACTGGCGCAAGAACCTAACGCTGGTGCAGCCTTACGTGAAAGGCCTGTCCATCACCACGATGGACCGCACCCCGCAGCTTAACAACACGCCACTTGAAACAGTCACGCTGGAACGGGACAGCTAGCCGCCGATGTCTCTTTACCTGCTCAAGCGGCTGCTTTCCATTATCCCGGTGCTGCTTGGCATCACGATTATCACGTTCACTGCTATCCACCTCGCGCCCGGCGATCCCGTGCAGGTGCGCATGGGGCAGCGCTATGACCCTGTCATAGCACAGCAACTGCGACAGGAGCTTGGGCTGGACAAGCCCTTGCTGGTGCAATATACAATCTTCCTTGGTAACATGCTCAAGGGCGACATGGGCTTTTCCTACATAAAGGGGCAGCCGGTAACGACGCTTCTCGCCGACAAGTTCAAGAACACGCTCTACCTGTCCTTGAGCGCGATGATACTTGCGGTATTCGTCGGGATGCTCGCAGGCATACTTGCCTCGGTAAAGCCGCAGTCATCGCTTGATTACGCTGTGATGATATTCGCCGTCGCAGGCGTATCCATCCCGGTCTTCTGGCTGGGATTGATGCTTCAGTTGGTCTTCGGTTCTTACTTCCACCTTTTCCCAGTGTCGGGAATGACCGAATACGGCGCGACTAACCTCCAAAACCTCAAGCATCTCGTCTTGCCGACCATAACGCTGGCAAGCGTGCCAATGGCCATCATTGCGCGCATCACGCGAAGCTCCATGCTGGAAGTCATGGGCCAGGATTACATCCGCACTGCCCGAGCGAAAGGCTTGGGCTTCAAGGCGGTCGTCTTCCGCCATGCGCTGAAGAACGCCATGATTCCCATCGTCACCGTCATCGGCAACATGTTTGCCTTGCTGCTCACCGGCGCGGTTCTTACCGAGACTGTGTTCTCCTGGCCGGGGCTTGGCAGGGCGATGGTGGACGCGATATCCCAGCGCGACTTCCCAGTCATCCTAGGCGCGGTAACGCTGTTTGCCCTTACCTTCGTCATCGTTAACTTCATCGTGGATGCGCTTTACGCTGCGATTGACCCGAGGATCAGATACACGTAATGCGCTGGTTCCTTGGAAAGTTGCGCCGCCACCGCACCGCCTTCGCGGGGATGATAATCATCGTGATATTCATCATCACCGCCCTGGTCGCGCCCCTCCTCTCGCCCCACAGCCCTATCAAGCAATACAAGCAGTTCACCAAGTTGCCGCCGAAGCTTGGGCTCAATCCCGCCCCGACTGGTGATAACGGCGAGCCGCTCATTGACCCTGTTACAGGCAAGCAGATAATGCCCACCCGCTTCTTGCTGGGAACGGACTGGCACGGCCGCGACATCCTCTCGCGCATCATCTACGGCTCGCAGGTTTCCTTGCTTGTCGGCGTTGTCGCAACGCTCATCTCGCTGCTCATCGGCATCATCATCGGCTCGCTTGCAGGTTACTTCGGCGGCTGGATTGACAACGCGCTGATGCGCCTGACCGACACGTTCTTCGCCTTCCCTAGTATCCTGCTCGCCATCGTCATCCTCGCGACTTTCCGCCAGCCAGGCCTCTGGGCGCTCTTCATTGCGCTGGGCTTCACCGGCTGGACCGGCATCGCGCGTGTGATTCGCGGGCAGATTCTATCCCTCAAGGAACAGGAATTCATGATGGCCGCGCGCAGTATCGGGTGCAGCCACCTGCGCATTATCCTGCGCCACCTCCTGCCCAACTGCCTCGCGCCTATCATCGTTCTCGGGACGCTCGCTGTCGCCGAGAACATCCTCAGCGAAGCAGGCCTGTCCTTCCTCGGCATCGGCATCCAGCCCCCCACCCCGTCATGGGGAAACATGCTCGCCGAAGCGCGCGGAAATCTAATGGATATGCCCTGGTGGGGCGTATTCCCCGGCTTAGCGCTTGCGTTCACCGTCCTTGGCTTCAACCTGTTCGGCGACGGCTTGCGCGACATCCTTGACCCTAGGCTGAAAATAAGGAAATAGCCTCAGAAATATTAGATATCCTTCTCCCAACCGCATTGAACACAGTGAATTCTCTTCGCAGTGCTATAGGGAGGAGATTGGGAGACTGATAATACTGAAACGACGGTGATTAACGCGAAGAAAGCTAAGTAATAATAGAATCCCGTCGGAATCGCCTCCAGCGCTTCGTCGCTTGTTTTCGCTGCTAATGCGCCAAAAGGAACGATTTGCAGAACACCTGGGCCACGAGGAAGGCAAAGCGCCGCAATGAATAGAGTTCCTAAGGCCGCTACTGGAAACAGAAGTATCGCCTCTATGATTAGTGCGACTACGCGCGCGCGATGGAATCTACGTGGGATAACAACTGCAGTTTTCAGTCCACAATACTCGCACGTGTATCGTGGCGCATTCGGAGGAATATCATCCTCTTGATAGCTCACGTAGTTATTATACTGCGTTGCTCCTGCTAGAATCTCCTCATGCCTAGGCCATACGACACAGACGACACAATTTGCGCGCCGGCGACGCCCCCGGGGTGCTCCGCCCTCGCAATCGTGCGCCTGTCGGGCACTCAAGCCTACGCCATCGCCAACCGCGTCCTCGCGGAGCCACTGCCTGCCACTTCGCGCCTTCCAGGCCGATACTTCCTTAGCGCGGTAAACCTGGACGATGATATGGCGTGCGACGCAATCGTCATCTGCTTCCCTGCGCCCCACTCATTTTCAGGCGACGACACGGTGGAGTTCTCGCTGCCTGGCAACATGTCGCTCGTTGAGAAACTTATGTCGCGCTTGTGCGGCGCAGGCGCGCGGCCTGCCGATCCCGGCGAGTTCACTTACCGCGCATACTTGAACGGCAAGATTGACCTGGCGCAGGCTGAGGCGATCAACGAAAGCATTTGCGCCTCCAATGAAATTGCGCTGCGCCTCACGCTCTCAGACAGGCTGGGCAGCTTCTCGGCGCAAGTCCAAACGTGGCTCGCGCGGCTTACGAGTATCCTCGCGCGGATAGAAGCAGTGCATGAGTACCCGGGAGACTTCGCCGAGTCTGCGCCTGCGAACATTGCACCGGAGCTTGAAGAGCTGGCGACTGAACTTACCGGCTTGCTAGATTTCTACGCCGCGCGACAGCAATTCTGCAAAGCCATCAAAGTCGTCATCCTCGGTCCGCCGAACGTGGGCAAGTCAACTCTGTTCAACGCGCTGCTGGGATTTGAACGCGCAATAACCGCGCCTGAGCCCGGCACTACGCGCGATTACCTTGAAGAGCCGCTTGCCATAGATCGCATGATGCTGGCGCTCGTGGACACCGCCGGGTTGCGCCCAGCGCGCGATTTGGTTGAGATGATGGGCGTTGGGCGAAGCGGGAAGCTGCTCTCCGAGGCTGACGCGTTGATATTGATGGAAGAAGTGTTCCATTTCCAACCTGAGAAGCCGGAGCCTGCGCCGCGCCTGACCGAGCTTCGCACGCGTGCAAGCGAGATGGGCATCAAGTGTTTCCCTGTAATCAACAAGCTGGATACTGTTTCGGATCAGACCGAAGCCGCTGCCATCAAAGCCGCCGCCACACGAATTGGTGGCTTAGCCGTCAGCCTCAGGAATAATGAGGGTTTGGAGGAAGTGCATACTTTTCTAAAGGGCCTCGTGGATACTCACGATACAGGTATCCGTTACCTGCTGACCGCCAGGCAAGCATCGCTGGTTCAAAAGGCTGTGGACTCGCTGGCGCAGGCCAGGGAGGCTTGCCTTGCCAGCCTCGCCCTTGACGCAGCGGCCATTGACCTTTACGAAGCCCAGCGCGCACTTGCAGGTATACTCTCGGCTGAGAACCGCGAAGCTGTCATTGACGAGGTGTTCAGGAGCTTTTGCCTCGGCAAGTAAGCTCGCCCATTCATCCTTCGTTCTCCCTAGCCACTTGAAGAAATCCGTCCTCTCGCATATCATTTATAGCCCATCAATTCTGTCGGCGAACGTCCGCGCGCGGAAGCCGGTGTCATGGTGGGATAACAAAGAACACTGAATTTAAGGGGAAACGTTATGTTGAAAAAGTACCACCTGTTTACACCCGGACCGACGATGGTTCCAGGCGATGTTGCGCTCGCCGGGGCCAAGGACATGGTGCACCACCGCACCGACCAGTTCTACGCCATCTACGAGGAATGCGCCCTCAACCTGCAGAAGGTCTTTGAAACCAAGCAGCGCGTCCTCACCTTGAACAGCACCGGCACCGGCGCAATGGAAGCAGCCGTCTGCAACCTGGCCGCCCCCGGCGAGACCATCATCGCTTTCAATGGCGGTAAGTTCGGCGAGCGTTGGGCGAAGATCGCCAAGCCGTTTGGCATCAACGTCCATGAAGTGAAATATGAATGGAGCGACGCGGCGACCCCCGACAAGCTTGAAAAGGCGTTTGCTGACGCTCCCGATGCCGTCGGCGTTTATACGCAGCTCTCTGAGACCTCCTCAGGCATCCTAAACCCAGTGAAAGAACTCTCAGCTATCGCCCACAAGGCCGGCAAGTTCATCGTCGTGGACGCCATCAGCGGCCTGCTGGCGCATCCCTGCCCGATGGACGAGTGGGAGCTTGACGTCGTCCTGAGCGGCTCGCAGAAGGGATTCATGATGCCCCCGGGGATCGCCTTCATCGCCCTGAGCCCCCGCGCCATTGAGAAAGTTGAGAAGACCAAGAAGGCGACCTTCTACTTTGACCTCGCGAAAGCGCTCAAGGAAGATGAAAAGAAAACCCACCCCTGGACTAGTAACGTCAGCCTGTTCCAGCAGCTTCGCGTCTCGTTGGACATGCTTATCGGCGAAGGCATCCCCGAAGTTCACAAGCGCCATGAAGTCCAGGGCGAGGCAGTTCGCGCCGCCGCCACCGCGCTTGGCCTCAAGCGCTTGAGCGAGAAGTTTCCCAGCAACGTCCTTACCCCTGTGCTCATGCCCGAGGGCGTAGCCGCAAGCAAGCTCGTGAAGTTCATGCGCGACAGCTGGGGCATCTTCATGGCAGCTGGCCAGGACGATTACAAAGACAAGATGGTTCGCATCGGCACTATCGGCTACCAGGATTACTTTGACACCATCATGGCGATTGCGGCGTTTGAAATGGCGCTGACGAAGTTTGGCGCAGCCGTTGAACTAGGCAAGGGCGTCAAGGCCGCCCAAGAAGTGTTCATCAAGCACTTGAGCTAGCACGATAGCCAAGTTCGCATACTTACAGTCCGAACCGGAGGTTTATTATGGCCAAAGTCCTTATATGCGATGCTACCGACGTGAAAGCGGTGGCGAAGATGCAGGAGATTGATTACCTTGATGTCCTGCACAAAGACCAGGGAACTCCTCCCGACGAGCTGCTCAAAATCGTTGGCGATTACGAATGCCTTGTTGTCCGCAGCGCCACGAAAGTAACCAAAGAGGTTATTGACGCCGGAAAGAAGCTGAAGCTCATCGTCCGCGGGGGCGTGGGCCTGGATAACATTGACGTCGCCTATGCAAAAGAGAAGGGCATTGAAGTTCGCAACACCCCCGCAGCCAGCAGCGCAAGCGTGGCTGAGCTAGCGCTCGCGATGATGTTCTCCCTGGCGCGTAAGCTGCA
The DNA here is from genome assembly GCA_963749125.1 of uncultured bacterium. Classification (GTDB taxonomy): domain Bacteria; phylum 4484-113; class 4484-113; order 4484-113; family 4484-113; genus JBBIJQ01. The sequence continues at coordinate 83,914 of CAVVLL010000006.1, read as the reverse complement.
CGTTGCCGACGCCTCAATGAAGCGTAAAGAGTGGGAGAAGAAGGCGTTCAAGGGCGTTGAACTCGGCGGCAAAACTCTCGGCATCGTCGGCATCGGGCGCATCGGCCAGGAAATCGCGAAGCGCGCCATCGCCCTTGGGATGAATGCCATCGCTTACGACCCTTACGTTAAGGCGACAACACTCGGTATCGCAGGAATCAAGGATGCGACGCTTGATGAAATCATTGAGAAATCCGATTTCATCACGCTGCACCTGCCAAAGACTTCAGAGACTGCCAATATGTTCAGCACGCCGCAGTTCGCGAAGATGAAGAAGACCGCATATCTCATCAACTGCGCGCGCGGCGGCGTCGTTGACGAACCTGCACTCGCCCAAGCACTTAAAGACGGCGAGATTGCAGGCGCAGGGCTGGACGTCTACGAGAAAGAGCCGCCTGTCGAGCATCATTTCGTGGGAATGGATAATGTCGTCCTTACTCCCCATGTTGGCGCCCAGACCAAGGAAGGCATGGCGCGCGTCGGGTTTGAGGTTGTGGATATCGTTCGCGACTATTTCGCAAAATAGCTGGCTCCAAGCCGCACCAGGAGTAATTCATGGCGAACATTTTCCCTTTCAAAGGGACGCATTTCAACGCGCAGGCTGTTGGCGACCTGACCAAGGTGACCGCCCTCCCCTACGACAGGATCAACAAGGAACTACAGGACAAGTATTACAACAGCAGCTCTAATACCATTGTGAGGATTACCAAGGGGCGCGAATTCCCTGACGACAACGACGCGAACAACGTCTATACGCGCGCACAGGCTGCCCTCAATGAGTATGTTGACAAAGGAGTTCTCGTAGAAGACCCCAAGCCAGCCATCTACGTTTACTTCCAGGAATTCACTGCGCCCAACGGCGAGAAATTCACCCGCAAGGGGATGACCGTGCTCGTTGAGCTGGAAGATTACTCAAGCGGCAAGGTAAAACCGCATGAGCGCACGCTTAGCGCACCCAAAGAAGACCGACTGAAGCTCCTGCTGCATACCGACATGCATTTTGGCCAGGTGTTCCAGCTCTACCCTGACGATGGCAACTGCGTTATGTGCCTGCTTGAGCCTCACGTGCAGCGCCCACCCGACCAGGTTGCGTTCAACGAGGAAGAGAATGTAACCCATAAGATGTGGGCTGTCACGGATCCCGAAGTTATCGCGGCGGTGCAGAAGGAAATGAATAACCGCTTGCTCTTCATCGCCGACGGCCACCACCGGTATGAAACCGCGATCAATTACCGCAACATCCGCCTTCAGGAATACCAGGGCGGCGATTCAACGCAGAACCCCAAGAACGCGATGATGACGCTCGTGGGCATGAGCGACCCAGGCCTCGTGGTTTTGCCGACCCACCGCGTGTTGTTCAACCTGCCGGGATTTGATATCAACGGATTCTTGGGTCGTCTTGGCGAGCACTTCGCTGTGGAAGCAATGCCCGATATGAAGGCTGTCCAAGCTGCGCTTGATGCAGTTGCGCCTGAACTCCTCAGCCCACGCCTTCGGGCTTTACCACGCCGGGAAGTGGTGGTTCCTGCGTTTCAAGGACGCCGAGACAATGAACAAGCTCGCCCCTGAGCGCTCGCCTGAGTGGAGAAACCTGGACGTGGCTATTCTCCACGAAGTGATACTGGAGCATATCCTCGGCATTGATAAAGAAGCGCAGGCTGCGAAAACTAACATCTCTTACGACAGGCTGCCGGAAGACTCGGTTGCGCGAGTGAATAAGGGAACGCACCAGCTTGTCATACTGATGAATCCGACGAAACTCTCGCAGATTCGCGATGTCGCAGGCAAGGGTGAAGTCATGCCGCAGAAATCAACCGACTTCTATCCTAAGCTGATTACAGGGCTTGTCTGCGCCAAAGTGGACTTAGGACCGAAGAAGTAGCCGGGCGCACGTGGCCTAAAGCGCTTTGACCTCCACCTTTTGGAAGAGGCCGTCTATATCTTTCATTCGGCAAAGCTCCGTCCCTGGAGAGATGGTCGCCGCCGTTCCCGCAGCTACACCGAGCTTCAGCGCATCCTTCAACTCATCGCCGATACTAAGGCTACGCACCAGCGCGGCCATCATAGAGTCGCCTGCGCCCACCTTGCTCACTGTCTTCACGCTTGGCGCTTTCGCATGCCAGGCTCCGTCGGCGTTCACCGCTAGCGCGCCTTGTTCTCCCAGCGAGACGACTACCGCTTTTGGCCCCATCGCCAGCACTTCGCGGGATGCGCCTAAGACTTCTTCAATGCTGCAAAGCTCCTTATCGACAAGCAGCCCAAGTTCCCTGCGGTTTGGCTTAACGAGGGCGGGCGCGTACTCAAACGTCTTGCACAATGGCTCGCCGGACGTGTCAACGAACACGGTGATTCCTCGCGCATTCGCATGTTTGGCCAGTTCACCGTAAGCCTCGTTGTTCAGCCCCGGCGGCAGGCTACCGCTAAGCACGATATCCCTCGGTTTCGGTTCCATAGATCTAATCTTGTTCACCAGCTCGTGCCATTCTGAGTGATCAACGTGCCCTCCGGGAAGGCTGAAGACGTACTGCGCCCCGTCCTCTTCATCAAGAATCGTGATGTTTATGCGTGTTGGCTCTTTCACGGCGATCATGTCATATTCAACGCCTTCGTGGTCAAGCAGGTCGCATAAGGCTACACCCGTGTGCCCACCAGCGAACCCAAGCGCCTTAGTCTCGCAGCCAAAGCGCCTTATGACCCGCGACACGTTCACACCGCCGCCGCCCGGGTCGTAGCGCACGTCTTTGGCTCGCATCTTAGCCTCAGGCCGCAGGCCTCTGATGCTGAAACTCTTATCAACGCAAGGGTTACATGTGACTGTGATTATCATCTTGATCCCCCAAGCCTGTTTCGCTGTTCAAAGGTTGTTTACGCATGCAAGATAAAGTACTCATAACTTGTGAACCAGGCATTACCCGCCGAAAGGCTCCTCATGGGCCTGCGAAAGCACTTTGTTTGAGATAACAGCGCCGTCGGGCACTGAATACCCAGCGTCAACAATGACCGTCTCCAACTTGCAGCCCTTACCGATGAGGGCGCCCGGGAGCACGATGCAGTTTCGCAACAATGACTTCTCGCCGATTTCAGCGCCTTTCATCAACACAACGCGGTGAAATAAGTCGCATCCTGCACCGAGGACGGTCTGGTTATGTATGTATATGAAATCCTTAAACAACGCGAAGTCGCCGCGCTTCCCGCCGAAATTGGCGGTTCCCATCATTAGGAAGTAGCCGAGGATGTCAAAGTGCGTTTTGAAATAAAGCTCAAGCGTGCCTATGTCGCGCCAAAAGCCGTTGTGGACGTGAACCCCTACTCCGCCTTCAGATGCCAGCGTTGGGAAGAAGTCGGTCTCCATACTGAACGCGCCTTCCATGCACGCCAAACGATTCACTGCCCTTTCGTCCAAGTAATAGATGCCTGCATTGACCATGCTGCGCTTCTCAAGCTTCGCCGTCGCGTCTTTCTCACGAAACGAGCTCAGGATTCCCGTCTTGGAAATCTCCAGCGTCCCAAAGGCAGTAGCGTCCTCAACTGGTGCAGCGGTTATCGTCGCAGGCGTTCCAAGCGCTTCAGCGGTGGCCACAAGGCTTCGCGGAGCAATGTCGCACAGGATATCGCCGTTGAGCGCCAATAGGGGGGCGCAAAGCCCCTTGTCCCTAATCACGTTAGCAATCGCGCCGCCTGTTCCGAGAGGGCTGTCTTCCTCCACGCACTCAATGCCTAAATCCGCGCAGAGCGCGTATCCCGATAGAATGTCGGCCATATGTCCTGCTGCGGCGACGATCCTCTCGCTTTCTGCTTCGCAGGCGATGTCTATCTGGTATTCAATAATCGCCCGGTCAAGGAACGGAAGCAGCGATTTGGGCGTGGCTAGCGTCAGCGGGTATAGCCTGGTTCCAAGTCCGCCTGCAAGAATAATCGCATCCACCGGCTCAGTATATCAAAGTGCCCGTTGTATAATGAGGTGTATGAGGCCAATCTCCTTTGGTACGGACGGCTGGCGCGGCATAATATCCTTTGACTTCACGTTTCCGCGCGCCGTAATCGTCGCGGAAGCCGTTCGGCGCTATCTTGCCGAAACAGGATATAGCGATAGGCCCGTCATAATCGGCTACGACAACCGCTTCCTTGCCCAGGAGTTTGCGGCCAACACCGCCAACTACCTTTCGCGCGCTGGCCAACCTGTTTTCGTTTTTTGCACGCCAGTTCCCACCCCCGTGTGCGCGTTCGGCGTGATGAAGCTTCAAGCTGCAGGCGCACTGATGTTCACCGCCAGCCATAATCCTTTCTACTACCTTGGCATCAAGTTTATCCCGCATTTCGCCGGGCCTGCCGAGGCTGAAACGACTCAGCGGATAACCGAGATTATTCGAGAGATTGAAGTATGCGGGATGGCGATACCGCCGCTGGACACCATATCGACCGGCGAGAAGCTCGATTTGCGCGACGAGTATTTTGCGCGCTTGAACACCTTTGTAGACGCGCCCAGCCTGCGCAAGCTTGAGGGCAAATTGCTCTATGCGGCGTTTCACGGAGTTGGCGCGGGATGGGTTGACCGCTACCTCGGCGATAACGGTGTTGGCGTTGAAACTGTCTTCGCCGGCCGCGATGTCTTGTTTGGCGGAAGCCTGCCTGATCCCTCGCCTGCGAACATGGAAGCGGTGCGCAGGCAGGTTGATGCCAGCGCATATTCGCTGTTGATCGCGACCGATGGAGACGCCGACAGGTTTGGATTGATGACGCCTGACGGCACATACTTTGGCTGCAACCAGATTCTGCCTATGCTCGCTGACTTTCTACTGACAGTAAAAGGTATGCGAGGCCGCCTCGTGAGGACGGTGGCGACATCGCACGTCCTTGACCGCGTCGCGAAGGCGCATGGCGTGGAGCTGATTGAAACACCTGTCGGCTTCAAGTATGTCGGCAGAGAGCTTCGCGAAGGTGCGCTAATCGGCGGCGAAGAATTGGGCGGCTTGTCCATAGCCGGGCATGTGCCTGAGAAAGATGCGATACTCTCAATAATGCTGCTACTCAATTCGCTGGCGACATCGGGAAATTCGCTAACATGCGCATGGAAAGCCTTCAAAGAGAAATACGGTGATTCGTGCTTTGAGCGGATAGACCTTGAGATTGAAGGCGATAATCGCGCATCGCTCATAAACGATGTGAAAAGTCAGCTTAGCTCATCTATATTCCTCGGAAAGGAAGTTGCGTCGTCATCATCATTGGATGGCAGCAAGTTTATCTTCGGCGACGGCTCATGGGTCTTGTTCCGACCCTCGGGAACGGAGTCAGTCGTTCGCATATATATTGAAGCGGAGAACAACGCTTCATTCGCCGCATTGCGCAAGTCAGTGGAGGCATACCTGGGTGACTACACCGGTACAGCCTAAGCCTCTGCTCACAGTCAGCGACCTTCGCGTCTCCATAGCTTCGGATGCGGCGGTAGTCAGGGCCGTGCGTGGCGTGTCATTCCAAGTCTCTCCCGGCGAAATGGTCGGCATTGTCGGCGAATCAGCATGCGGTAAGACGATGACGGCGCTATCGTTGCTAGGTTTGTCTCGCGAAATCCCCGGGGCGTCTGTTACCGGCAGCATCCTGTTTCATCCTTCCAAGAGCAATACCGCCAACGTTGATCTGGTAACACTGCCACTCGCGGAGATGAAGAACATTCGGGGTAACGAGATAAGCATGGTCTTTCAAGATCCCATGTCGTCGCTCAACCCTGTGTTAACCATTGGCTATCAGATAATGGAACCCCTGATGCTCCATCAAGGAATGTCTCGGGATGCGGCGAAGGAAAAGGCGATTGAGCTGTTGGGAAGCGTAGGCATCGCCGATGCCGCCCAAAGGTTTTCGCAATACCCGCACCAACTCTCGGGCGGAATGCGCCAGCGCGTGATGATAGCCATGGCGCTTTCGTGCAGGCCGTCATTGCTGATAGCTGATGAACCTACCACTGCGCTGGACGTGACCATTCAAGCGCAGATAATGAGCCTGATGCTCCAGCTGCGCGAGAACTTGGGCACTGCCGTCATCTTGATTACGCACGACCTAAGCATCGTTGCCGGCACTTGCAGCCGCGTCTTGGTAATGTATGCAGGCAGGATTGTTGAAGAAACTTTAGTGTCCGAGTTCTTTAACAGCCCACGGCATCCTTACTCGCGCGCCCTTATATCCTCTGTTCCCCGGGTTGATGCGCGTAAAGACCTCGCTCCCATTCCTGGCGCTCCGCCTGATTTGACCAAGCCGCCCGTTGGGTGCGCTTATGCAGAGAGATGTGACTGCGCTGATACTAAATGCCTCCAATCCGACCCTGTGCTGACGCAAATTGGAGCTGCTAAGGTGGCCTGCCACCGTCCATTGGGCTAATTGCGCTGCTCAGACCTTGTGAACCGCTTCTCATTTGTGCTAATATTGGGTGACAGGCCTCTTGCCTGATTTCCAGGTATCTTTTCGGGGCATGCCGAGCTGGCAGCCTTGGTTTTTGCCCGCAATCCCTTTAACAGCTGCTACTTTATTCACAAGTGAGGTTCCTGACTCATGCCGATGATCGAGATCCTCGATGACATATGCAAGGGCTGCCTTCTGTGCATCCCTGCGTGTCCGCACAGTCTAATTCAGAACACCCAGGCCAAGATTAACCGGCGGGGCCACTACTTCGTTGAGTTCATCGACCCGGAGCACGCGTGCAACGGCTGCAAGCTTTGCGCCATTACGTGCCCGGACGTCGCGATTGTGGTCTACAAGGAAGTCAAAAAGAAAGCTGGTTAGTCATTCCTTTTATCTCACATGAGGTGTAAGCACTATGGCTAATGAACGTGTATTTATGAAGGGAAACCATGCTGCCTGCGAAGGGGCGTTTCGCGCAGGCTGCAAAGCCTATTTTGGCTACCCTATCACCCCGCAAAACGAAGTCCCCGAATACATGTCGGGGCACATCTGGGAGCACGATGGGATCTTCATCCAGTCGGAATCCGAGGTAGCTGCCATAAACATGGTTATGGGAGCGGCTGCAGCAGGCGCCCGCGCGATGACCAGCTCTTCCAGCCCCGGCATCTCCTTAAAGCAGGAAGGTCTTTCGTACATTGCTATGATGGAACTGCCGATGGTCGTAATGAACGTCGTCCGCTGCGGCTCGGGGCTTGGTAACATCGCCCCGCATCAAGGCGACTACTTCCAGGCGACCAAGGGCGGCGGCCACGGCGATTATCGCCTGATTACCTTTGCGCCGAACTCGGTGCAGGAAATGGCGCAGTTCGTCTACGATGCATTCATAGCCGCGGATAAGTGGCTTAACCCGGCGATGATTCTCACCGACGGGACCATCGGACAGATGATGGAGCCGGTGGACTTCACGCCAATGCCGTGGGTTGAAGCTCCGGACAAGTCGGATTGGTGCCTGAACGAGTTCCAAAAAGACCGCGATCGCCACCTGATTACATCCATCTGGCTTGACCCGGTGGACATGGCCGTCTCGCACGAACGCTTGATTGCCAAATACGAGGCGCTTAAGAAGGTTGAGATACACTACGACGAGTTCATGACCGACGATGCTGAAATTATCATCGTTTCCATCGGCTCGCCAAGCCGCGTAGCGCAAAGCGCCGTGCGCATGCTGCGCAGCGAAGGCGTTAAGGTCGGCTTGTTCAGGCCGATAACAGTTTGGCCGTTCCCCTATGACGCCATCCGCGAATACGCCAAGAGCAAGCGCGTCAAGGCGATGCTCGTCCCTGAGATGAACTGGGGCCAGATGGTGGAAGACGTGAAGCTAGCGGCGCTGGCGGAAAAGCCGATTCATTTCGTGCCCAAGCACGGCGGCATGACCTTCACTCCCGAAGACATCATTGAGCCCGTTCGCGCGCTGTTGAAAAATCCTGAAAACCCGAAGACCCTCTGGGATGCTTCGTAGGAGCTGATATGGAAACCAAAACCATAAACGGCGTTGAATATGAAGTTGTTTACCAGCGGCCCAAGTCGCTGACTTAAAAAGAATTTCACTACTGCCCAGGCTGCAACCACGGCACAATCCACAAGATTATCGCCGAGGTCATTGACGAGCTTGGGATCCAAGACCGCACCATCGGCATGGCAAGCGTAGGCTGCAGCGTGTTCGCCTACGATTACCTAAACTGTGATTACATCAGCGTTCCACACGGCCGCGCGCTAGCGACTGCTACCGGCGTGAAGCGGGTACGCCCCAATTCAGTTGTGATCAGCTACCAAGGCGACGGCGACCTAGCTGCAATTGGGACGGCTGAGACGATCCATGCCTGCAACCGTGGCGAGCGCATCACGTGCTTCTTCGTGAACAATGCAATCTACGGCATGACCGGCGGCCAGATGGCGCCGACGACCCTCATCGGAATGAAGACCACTACTTCACCGCTGGGGCGAGATACAAGCCGTATCGGCTGGCCGATAAAGGTCTGCGAAATGCTATCGCAACTCCCCGGCGCGGCATACCTTGCACGCGTCAGTATGCACGACGCCAAGAACATCCTCAAAGCCAAAGCTGCCGTGAAAAAGGCTTTCCTTGCTCAGCTTGAGGACAAGGGCTTTGGGATGGTGGAGTTCCTGAGCAACTGCAACGTAAATTGGCGCATGACTCCGTGAGCAGTCCGTGAAGTTCATTGAAGATTCCATGGTGAAGAACTTCCCGCTTGGGGTTTACAAAGATGTCTGGGCCGACGAGAAGGCCGAGAAGGAGGCTAAGTAATGCTTCTGGATGAATACATCTTCGCAGGTTTCGGCGGCCAAGGCATCATGACCATTGGCCAGATTATCGCCTACGCTGGAATGCTCCAGGGCTACAACAGCGCATGGATTCCCAGCTACGGTCCCGAAAGCCGTGGCGGAACAGCCAACTGCAATGTCGTCATCAGCGACGAAATGATCGGCAGCCCGCACACCCATTCGCCAAACGGCGTCATCGTGATGAACGGCCCGAGCTTTGACAAGTTCGAGCCCATCATCCAGCCCGGCGGCGTCTTGGCTATCAACTCAAGCCTCGCCCTCCAGAAGAGCAAGCGCACCGACATCAAAGTCGCCTATGTGCCGACGGCGGACATCGCGCTGGAAGCCGGGCACCCGGTGCTTGCATCAATGGTCGGACTTGGCGCCTTCGTTGAGCTGTCCACAACCATCAAAGACGAATACATGGAGAAGGGAATAGACTGGGCCCTTCCCGCGCACCGCAAGAAAATGCTGGACATGAACTTGAAGGCTTTCCATATGGGGAAGGAAGCCGCGAGGAAATCCAGCTCATTGTAGTTTTCTCGTTCGCATTATTGGAAGATGAAGTGGAGCGGCCGCCAAGGCCGCTTCACTATTTAAGGGCTCGGCTGCTCTACTCGCCGGCAAACACACCTGCTATATAGCCCGCCAACTTCACCTCAACTAAGCTGCGCGGCGTGTGCCTCTCGCCAGGCACTTGTACCCTCTGATATGCCTCGCCGTAACCCATCATGCCGTCTTCTGACGCCACCAGGCATGTTCTCCCGATGAACCTGCGCCACCGCGCGTCTGCCACTTCGGAGCAAAGCGCTAGTAGCGCCTTTTCGCGATCGGTAACTAGCCAGTTCGGCAGTGGCTTGAGCAGTGCTGCTCGTGTCCCTGGCCTGCGGCTGTATCTAAAGACGTGCGACCGCTCAAAGCCTATCCTCTTGACCATCTCGCAAGTCTCGAGGAAGTCTGCATCCGTCTCCGTAGGATAGCCAGCTATCAAATCAGTTGTGATCGAGCAGAACGGATACCGCTCACGGATCTCAGCTGCGATTTCGATAAAGCGCTCAAGGCTGCACCTGCGCCCCATCTCGCCTAGAACGCGGCTGCTGCCTGACTGCAGGGGTATGTGCAGGTGCGGACACAAGCGCTTGTCGGCCAACAAATCCAACAAGCCGCTGTCCACGTGCTCCGGCTCTATAGATGACAGGCGCAAGCGCATTCCTTCAGGCAATCCGTCAAGTATCTTCCTCACGAGCTCTGTAAAGCCAAAACCGGCTTGCGGCTCAGTGTAGAGCCCCAGATTAACTCCGCACATGACGATCTCGCAGACGCCTTCATTGGCCGCTCTAGCTATTCTGCTGGTAATTTCACCAAGCGGCGCATTCCACCGCTCTCTGAGATATGGCACGATGCAGTATGCGCAAAACGAATCGCATCCGTCTTGGGCTTTGATGAACCTGCGGCTGCGCCCTGTCGCCGTGACCGTCTCTGTTTGCCCGGGCGCTCCCCCGATACCGCTGCAATCGGGCACTACTTCTGCGCCAAGTGAGCGCAACTCAGCAGCTATTTCTTCGTTGTGCACGCAACAGCCGGTTACGGCAATCCTTGCATCGGGGTAATCGCGTTGGGCGCGCCTGATATATCGCCTTACCTTTGCTACTGCGGTGCTCGTAACCGCGCAGGAGTTCACGATAATGAGGTCGGGCTGCACGGCGTCGTAACTGCTCTCATCGCTGGCATGCCTGCATTCCCACCCGCGAGCCGCGAGCGAATGCGCGGCTTCCTCGCCGTCGGCGTAGTTTACTTTGCACCCGAAAGTCTTGATTAGCGCGAGCACTCGTAGGATTGTAGCCTATGTGCCGCTTTGGCGTTTCTCCCACCGTTGCTTTGCGATTAGCGCCGCACCGATCGCGCCTGTGTATTCAGGATATTCGGGTACGAACAGCTCGCCTCCTATGCCTTGCGCCAGCATCTTCACGATGCAGGCGTTTCGCGCAACGCCGCCCGCGAACACCACCTGCGCCTGCACCCGCTACCCGCTCCAGCATCGCCAGTGTTCGCCTGGCAGCCGACTCATGTATCGCATATGCGACGTCTTGCGGAACAGCCCCTCGCGCGACCAGTGACGTAACTTCACTCTCGGCGAACACAGTGCACATGCTGTTAATCGTGATGCCCGGCGCTCCTTGTAATGCGTAGCCGCCGATATCTTCAATTGGCATTTGAAAGCTAAGTGCCATAACTTCAAGGAACCTGCCGGTCCCGGCTGCGCAGCGGTCGTTCATCTCAAAACGCATGACTGCACCGTCCGGTGATAGCGAGATTATCTTGGTATCCTGCCCGCCGATATCAATGATGCCACGGACATCGTTTCGCAAGTGTTTAGCCCCGTAGGCGTATGCGGTGATCTCGCTGACTGCGTCGCAGCCTAACTCCTGGACAGCAAGCTTGCGGCCATAACCTGTGACGCACATGGCATCGCAGCTTGGCGCACCAGCCAGCAGCACGTTGATTTGTGCGGCGGGGTTGTGCGTCGTTGGCAGTGCGGCCTGGTGCTCGATCTTACCGCCGTTTAGGACGGCACGTTCGATGCTGCGTGAGCCGATGTCCAAGCCGCAGTATTTCATATCCCGCTACTTCGTAATTTGCTCCGTGAACGCCTCAACGCGCGTCCTTAGTTGCTCAACGTCTTCCATGGAATAATCGGTGTCTATCCGCAGGACGGGGATTTGCTTCTTTTTGCAGATCACGCTCAACGCCCATCGCTTCCATCTGGTAAGGTTGGCAGAACTGCAAGCAATAATGGATTACGCCGTCAGCATGCAGGTCTTTATACATCTCCTCGACGTGGAGCAGCCTGTCGTCGTTTGGCGTGAAGATAGCGCAATCAATCTGGAAGTAGCGGTCAACGATTGCGTCAATGAGGCTGTCCACGCTTGCGCCATCAGCCTTCACTTCATTGCGGATGCCACGTGCGCCAACGCATAACTCCTCGCCAACGATAACGGCGCCCGTGCTCTCAATCACCCACGGCAGCTTCCAGTTCGGCACTGCCATCGGGCAGCCCGATATCAAGATGCGCGGCGCTTTGGCATCTGCCACACCGGTCTTGGCTTTCGCGCGCGCCTCAAGCTCGTCCGCTAGTGCATTCACTGATGCCGTGTAGCGCACCGGGTCGTCGTAAAAGAACACTTGGTTGGCGAGCAGGCCGTCAAGCCCTGAAATGGGGACTGGCGACGCTGCCCTTGCGGCGTTAAGGCGCATGAGCGCTGCGCGCTTGTTATTCGCAATCTCTATCCCGTGGCGCAGCTTGTCGGCGTCTATCTTCACGCCTGTAAGTTCTTCTATCTTCTTCATGAAGCGCAGGTATTCAACCTTAAGCAGCGCCTTGCCTGCTTCGCTCTTCATCTGCGGAAGGTCCATAACGTAGAAGCTCGGCATCAATTCCTTGAACGTTTCGTAAGCCTTCTTCTTCCCGTCGCAAGTGTTTTCGCCGACAATAAGGTCGCACGCCTCAACGTAAGGGCATACCTTGCCGAGCTTGAAACCAAGCGCAGACTTTATCAGCGCACAAGTATTACGAGGTAACAGCGTCTCCGCTTTATCAGTGGCAGCTCGGCACCACTGCATAAGCCTACCTGCACGCCGTTAGCAGCGAGCACGATTTCTTCTGGAACGCAAGGTGCAGAGGTAGCTGACCACTTTCCGCCCAGCCGCCTTAGCATCCATTAGCTCCTGGATGCGCAAGCCGTGAACTTCGCTCATCACAAAGTCAAAGTATTTCATGCCCTCAGGCCGGTTCTTCTGCGAGAGGAATATGCCTTCGTAGGCCCCTCCCAAAACGCCGAGTAGTTGCGCGTGCGCGTCAAGGTCCAAGCCTAGGGATGTCCACATCTCATCGTATTTAGTGCCCATGGATTACCTCCAGATTAGCTGGCGGTAATCCTACCTGCGTAACACCTATATTGCAAATAGCTTATTGCTATCGTCTATGGCCAGGCTATAACAGGCCGGCTGCTTACTTAGACAAGTGCTCAATGAACGACTTATACACGCCCGGAAGAGTCCTGCCTTTATGCGTGACGACATAGAAGTTGCGGATGATGGGCGACTTGTGGAACACCGCCGCCGTAAGTTCCTTCCGCTTTAGCTCGTCAGCGATTGCGATTTTGGAGATGATGGACACTCCAAGCCCCGCCTTGACGGCCTGCTTAACGGAGTCGGTGGAGCCCAGCACGGCTGTGACGTTCATGTCGGACGTGTCAATGTTATTCTGGGAGCAATAGGTTTCCATTGCGCGGCGGGTTCCCGATCCTTCCTCACGGAGCATGAACGGTAGCTTGAGCAACGCCTCAGTCGTGATTTCCCTGGATTTCAGTAACTTTGGGTGGCCGGCAAGCACCAGTTCGTCTTGAGCTAAAGGATGGAAGTTAAGGCCGTTGATGGGTATCCTAGCCCCCACTACCCCGGCGATCAAGTCGTGCTCGGCGATCATCTCGCAAATAAGCTTGGAGTCGCCGGAAACAAAGCGGAATGATACGTCATGATGCTTGGCCCTGAAACTGGCCGCGGCGGCCGGCAGAATATAAGCCGCCGGTATGGTGCTAGCGCCGAGGATGATTTCACCGGCGATTGCCTTTGATGAACACTTCATCGCGCTTTCAAGCTTCTCGGACATTTCAACGACGTGCTCGGCGTGCTCAAAAAGCACACGTGCTTCTGCGGTCGGAATTACTTTCTGCCCGGTGCGGTCAAAGAGCCTGCACCCGAGCTTCTTCTCAAGCGCCTTGATGTGAATGCTGACGGTTGGCTGCTTTAAGCCAAGCTTAGCGGATGCGCGCGAGAAGCTCTTGTGCCTGTAAACGGCAAGAAACACCCTTAATTGATGAGTATCCATGGGCAGATTTTACCATGCTGGACTGATACATAGGCAAGCCTTATGCTAACATTCAGGCGCGTTGCGTTCATTATCAGATTACAGCGTCAATGCGGAAGCTTGCGCCTACTGCGCCAAGTGCCATTTCGGCTGCCCGACCTACAAGGCGACGCAGGACGAGGGTTTCTCCGCCCGGGGCAAGGTGCAAGTCGCAGGCACGGCGGCGCGATATGGGCCGCTTCAGGCCGCCTTACTCCGCGACAGCCCCCGCTTGCAGGAATACCTGGATTTCTGCCTGCGCTGCTACCACTGCATGGACGTCTGTCCAGCGCATATCGCCACCGTCCCCATCTTTGAAGCGTTGAGGTTTCAATCCGCATGCGAGCGCTCTCCATCGGCGGCACAGCGGTTCCTAATGCGCAAGGTGCTGCCTAACAAGCGCATGACCAGGCTTGGCGCCAGTGCCGCAGCGCTAATGGCCCTGCTGCTACCCTTCGCATGCAAGCAAGTGAAGCATTCGGCGCCACTCAAGGCCGCTATTGCTACAATTCCTGTAGCGCAGCGGCATGCTTCATTAACGCACCGGCTTGTAGCTCTCAAGGCAAATAAGAAGTGTAATCTCACTCCCTGCGGCTCAAGCAGGCGAAATGCCAGCATTCGCGCAATCCTAAACGCTCAGGTTGTCGCCCAGCCATCCATGGGAACGATCGGCTACTTCCTTGATTGCCTGACCGACATATACTTCCCGCAGGCCTTCGCCGGAGTCGTCCGTTATCTCAATCAAAATGGTTACCGTGTCGCCATCAATCCCGATGCGGGCTGCTGCGGCGCCAGCGCGCTAAACACGGGCGATGAAGCCGCCTTCGTGAATATGGCATTCGCATACGCCAAGGCTTTCGCTGATTCCCCGTTCCAGCGCATCTTGTTCTCCAACCCAACATGTTATAAGACCGTAAAGGAACGCTACCGGGAAATCCTGGGCGACACCTTTGACAAGCTTCCTGAGCCGGTGCTTGACGTAGAGATGTTCGCCAAACTACCTCCGCCTAACCTGCATCCAGCATGGCAGAACATAATTGTCGCGTGGCACAACCCCTGCGCGCTTGGATTCGCGCTTGGCGACAAAACGACCGGCGATAGCATCCTTCGCAAGTGGGGCTTCAACGTGACCGACGCGGTTGTCCCTGAAGAATGCTGCGGCTACGGCGGGCTGTTCAACCTGCGTTATCCTGAGTTTGCATCAAGCCTAAGCGAGAAGAAGCTGCGTATCTGGCATGATGCCGGCGTTGACTTGGTGCTGTCGTGTTCGTCTGGCTGTATTACACACCTAAACGAAACCGCTGCCTGCAAGGGCATTCCTATCCCGACGCTTCACTGGGGCGAACTGCTCTAGCTCTGCATCAGCCGAAGCTCCCACACGAAGATGCGTTCCCACTTGTTCTTCTTCCTGTGCGTCGCCACGCGCGCCGACCTCTCATGCGTGATGCAAAAGCCTGCATCGGCCGCTAACTGCTTTGCGCGTGCCACAGCTTTGTCTCCGCTGTTATCGGCATAACCGAGAATGACCGCGCCATTAGGCCACAAGTGCCCTCGTGCTTGCGACATAAACGCTTCAAGCACCTGTTGCTTCTCATCATTTAGCGCAACATCGCTGCGCGACCTAACCGGCGCCACGACCCAGGGCGCATTGAATATGATCATGTCGTAGCGCGCCTCTCCCATCCGTTCAAACATATCGCCGGGCTGTGACACTATAACTGAGCCTTCATGCAACAATCCTTCTTCAATTAGCCTCTCAACGTTAATAAGCGCACTGCCGATGGCTTCCGGCATCACATCGGTAGCCGTAACCTTCGCGCCCTTCTCCGCAAGCTCTTTCGCTGCAATAAGACCTAGTACGCCGCAGCCGCATCCCATGTCCAGTATCGCAGCCTCGGAAGGCATTATACTGTTTGCATCAACTATCGCTTCCTTGAATAGCGAGTATGTCTCCTGCGAACGTGGGGGAAGCACGTCTTCCCCTGTTGACAGCCACGTCCCAAGCGCATCCACGCGCCACTTCTCGCTGAGCTTCGCTATGAGCTTCTTCACCGCAGTGTAGGGGACTAGCACCATCTCGCCTTCGTTAAGCTCACTCTCGCCGCATAACAAAGCTAGATATTTCTGTTCAATTGGCGGATCGACTTTATGCGCCCTATTAGCGTCAACCTCAATCATCAGCCTGGATAGCGGCTCGCTCGCGCCGTCGCCTCTGGCAATGTCTCCCTGCCGCCTTGAGATGTAGTCGGCAAGCGCGTCTAATTGGCTCCGTTCACCTTCAACAACGGTGATTTTGCCTGCCGCAAGCTCGCTGAATATCTTGTCTTGCTTGAGAAGTTCCCGGCCTTGGAATGTGCGCACTGGTGCGCCATCAGTTCCCCGCGCGTATTTACGGGCTACCCTGTAGCTGTCAGTGCCCTGCCTGCTTGAAGATGGCAGCATACGCATGTGATTATTGCACAGGCTTCTAG
Organism: uncultured bacterium; assembly: GCA_963749125.1. Taxonomy (GTDB): domain Bacteria; phylum 4484-113; class 4484-113; order 4484-113; family 4484-113; genus JBBIJQ01. The sequence goes on along the minus strand of CAVVLL010000006.1, from coordinate 67,765 downwards.
CCGTTTGCCTAATGAGCTAAAATACACATACGCCTTCAGGCGTATTCGGAGGTTGAAGTGGGGCCACGGTTACTTATCGCTGCATTAATCATAGCTTCTGTAGTATGGCTCGCTGCCTTGCCCTCCGCCAAAAGCGTTGCGCAAGGCGACAGCGAGGAAACAGTCCTCGCCGGCAAGTCGCTGTATTACGGGGCATGGGGCGACTTGCGCCTACGCCTGTGTCTATTGCCACTCCAACTTTGACGAAGCGCGCCTTGACGACGGTTACCTGCGCCCGGGGCATACACTTTGGAACAGCACGGCCAGGCGCTCATACTACAACGCGGCCTACGTTGGCAAAGATGATGTTCCCCTCGTCCGCGCCATCAATACATGTGTTGCCGGCTTCCTCAAGACCAATACTTTGCCCGCATCGGATCCTAAGATGCAATCGCTGTTAGCTTATCTGCGCTCAATTACGCCAGATTCCAAATCTGCGCCTATAACCATTACGCGCGCTACGAATCTCCCTGAGCTTGATGGGGATCCGCGTCGCGGCGAGACGCTGTATGCGTCGGCCTGTATCCTTTGCCACCGCGAAAAAGGAAGCGCGCCGGTACTCGCTTACATTGCATCGCCTGTTTTCGTTGCCAGTAAGATACGAGGCCTCAAGTCTCCCCTTGACACGGTCGGCGAAGTAGAAGAATGGAGCGCGCCGATGCCTTTCTTCTCAATGGAGCGCTTGTCTGAGCAGGAGGCGGCAGACATAGTATCCTACTGGGAATACAAGCAGTACTTGATTGAGCAGGAGCGCCTCAAGGAAGAGGCTGAGAATGCCGTACAATTCTCAATCGAAGAGTCGCCTGCCGAGGAATTCGGCTTGGAAGTATCCCCGCCGGCCGAGCCAGAGCCTCCAGAAGAGCCTGTGACGCCCGAAGATGAGCCCAAGTAGTTACTTGCCTTGAAGCTGGCTCACGATGACTTCCACGGCCTTGCGTAGCTGTGGGTCGTCTCCAGCCGCCATCACTCCCGGCGCGATGTCCACGACATAATCAGGAACTACTGGATTATTCTCAAGATTCACTATGCCCAACGTGTACCAGCCTGTCTGCGGGATGCGGAATGTTGTCCCATCAAGGAGCTGGTAGTTGCTCGTGCCAATTACACCGCCGTTCGTGGGCATACCGACAAGCTTGCCATACCCAAGCTGCCTGAAGCCGTAAGGAAATATCTCGGCGTCGGAGAAGCTGTATTCGTTGGTCAGGCAAACCTTCACGCCCTGATACATATCGCCGGGCTGGATCAGCTTGCCGGAGTCGCGCCTGGCGCTGTAGCCAAAAGGCTTGCGCCCAAGCAGATCAAAGAGCTGCTCGTGGATATTACCGCCGCCGTTGTAGCGCACGTCAATCACCAGCCCGTCATACTTCATCGCATATCCGAATAGCTCACGCCTAAAGCGTTCAAGGCACGAGTCGTTCATCGATTCTATATGGACATAGCCGACGCGCCCGCCCGAGATATTCTCCACCATAGCGCGGTTGCCCCGCACCCACATTTCGTATTCAAGCCCCGATTGCTCGGCCCGCGAAATGGGCCTGATGCGAACGTCGCCAGTCGTGCCATCTGAATGCTGCACTTTCAAGCGCACGGTCTTCCCCACTTTGCCGTCAAGTGCCATGAACGATACTTCATCGTTGCCGACTTCGGTTCCGTCAACAGCGAGTATCACATCGCCGGGGACAAGCCTGCTTTCATCCCTCGCCGCAGGGCCCATCGGCAACACGCGCGCGACCTTCCATCCCGGGCCTTCATAGCTTGTCTCGTAAGTCACACCGAGCTTGCCGGTCGCAGCGCCTATTCCCTGGAAGCTGGATTCGCCGTAAACGCCCAGGTGGCTCGCATTTAGCTCGCCGAGCAGAAATGTCGTGAAGACGTCAAACTCCTCGTGCGTCACCGAATTGGCGATCATCTTCCGGTATTTACGATATGCAGCGTCCATGTCGCGGCCGTGGAGCTTCGGGTCGTAGAAGCCATGCTTCAGGTTTCTGTAGGCTTCGTCATACATCGCCAGCAGCTCCGCGGGGCGGTCAAGCACCGTGCGCGCCGTGACCGGCACTCCCGCTATTCCCTGAATCTGCGATCCGGCGGCGCTAATCTTCACAACGCGCCCGTCTTCATACGCGCCGAATGCTCCGCCTGCGTTCCAGGTCAGCCACTTGAAGCTAGCAGGGATTGGCACTGACCCGCTTTCGTTTGTGAGCAGGTCAATAGCCCACAGCTTCTTTTCATTTAGTGTCGTGCTTGATTCGTAGATACAGGTCTTGCCGTCCGGTGACACAACATAGTTGTTCACGCCCGCAAGCGTCTCGCTGATAGCCTTCGCGCGGTATTCGATGTCGGTGAAATCAATCTCGGTTACCGGCGAGGCCTTTCTGTCATCGCCCTTCGCGGCAGGCTTATCAGCAGCTAGTGTCATCTTTTCTGCATTAGCCTTACAATCGCCTTCGTTCGGGGCAGTCTCGTTGTCCTTCGGTGCATCTTCTATGGGTTTGCCGAACTTCATTTCATCGGTGAATTTGAGCTCCGGCAGCTTTAGCGGCAGCAAATACAATTGATAAATATCATTTCCCCGCGCGCTGCAGAACATCATGTTCTTGGATTCGCCTGTCCATGCCGGCCCCCAGTTGCTGGTTGGGTACTGCGTGATGTTACGTGGCTTCTCGCTACCATCCGCCTTCATCACGAAGATGTCGCAATTCCACCCGCTCGTGTAGTCGCTGAAAGCTAGCCATTTGGAATCAGGCGACCACTCCAACGGCATTGCCCATACGCCCCTGCGGAACGAGCCCTTCGCCAGTTCGCTCTCGCGTTTCGTCTCAAGATCAAGCACGATGAGAGAACTCGTCCCACGGTAGAAGGCTAGCTGCTTACCGTCAGGCGAAAGGCGCGGGTTGATCTCAATGTCGTTAGTGCGCGTGAGCCTCGCCCATTCATTTGTATTCAAATCAAGTTGGTATATGTTCTGGTCGCCGTCCTTGTCGGAGAGCATAGTCAGCTTGTCACTTTCCGGCGTCCACTGCACTGACTGCTCCCTCCCGGCTGTATTCGTAAAGTTCACCGCTTCGCCGCCGCGTGGCGCTTCAATTTCCTGCTCCGGCGTGCGCGATAGCGGCTGGATATACACATCGCCCCTGATAACCAGCGCAAGCCATTTGCCATCTGGAGATGGCTCGACCTCGTCGGCGCGAGAAAACACTTCGCGTGTAACATATTGCTGTTTAGCGTCGCTTCCAGCGCTGATGTTTATCTGCTTCGCATCGCCTGCTCGTTTTGCGGGTGAAAGCTTCGCTGTGAACAACTGCCCGTCCGCCCAAACCACTCCATCCCCGTTGGGCGCAACGCTGAGGTAGTAAAGCTCCTTGCCCTTCATCCGCAGCGCTTCCGTTGGCTCACCGCCGTTAAGCGCTACCGAATATACAGCCCTGTCATCCCCCCTGTCGGTCAGGTAGTAAATGTGCCTGCCATCCACCGACCAGTTAGGCCAATACTGGCCGCCGTTCCACTCATCAAGCCTTCGTGCGCCTTTGCCGTCTGCGCCCATAACCCACACCTGCGAATTGCCTGCGCCCTTGTATCCAATCCGCGTGTAGCTGCTGCCGCCACGGTTGAACGCAATCAGCTTGCCGTCAGGGCTATAACGTGGATACCTTATCGTCCCGCTGTCCTGGAGAATGGTCTTCTCTTTGCCGGTTTCAATGTCCAACTCCATCATCATCGAGCCGGGGAACGCGCGGTAGGTCGTAAACAGCACGCGCTTTCCATCAGGAGACCAGTCGGCAGCGTAATCTTCGCTGTCGGAGTAAGTGAGCCGCTTCGCGTTGCCGCCGGTGGCTGGAATTGTATATAAGTCATTGTTGCCATCTCGCTGGCTGCTGAACAGAATTGTCTTGCCGTCAGGCGACCAGCAGGGGCTCCTATCAAACGCGATGCTGACCGTGAGCCTCCATGCCATGCCGCCTTTCACAGGCGCTACCCAGATGTCGCCCTGGTAAGAGAATGCGACCTGGCTGCCATCAGGCGAGATAGCAGGGAAAAGCATCCCTAATGCGCTATCGTCAGCATGGGCAGTAATCCCCATGAACAGCGCAGTCAGCACGATAGTGAAGGATAATGCGCGCAAGAAACGAAGCATAGCGGCCTCCTAGATTGCGGTAGGGCAATTATATCATCGGCACATTCGCGGCGAGCGCGCCGGGCAGTCGCCAAGTGCGCTACATCAACACTGCAGCAGGCTTGTTACTGTCGCGTTCACTGGCATCTCGATTTCAAAGCGCTGGGCTATGCCAAGTAGAAGGCCGTTCAAGTGGTTTATCTCTCCAATACGCCTTCGCAACCTGTCAATTTGCAGCGAGCCCCGGTTTGCCCCTGCGCGCGCCGTAAGCTCGTGGAAATCTGCAAGTAGGTCTACGGCGGTAAACTCACATGGCGGTGGCGGCATAATACGCGCCTGCTCCATGACTTCCACTATCTCGTCTGCCAGCTTTGTGATTATCGGCAGAGCTTCAACAAGCAAAAGCACGCCGTTCGGCTGCCCTGAAAGGGCTGCAAGCGGGTTCAATATGCAATTCACCGCAGCCTTGCGCGCCATTATGGGATATATGTCATGCTGCAGCGAGGGCTTCACGATATCCTGGTCGGCCGAATCTATGAACTCCTCAATCGTGAGGAGCTCTTCGTGCCTATATATCAGCGTGCCCTTGTTATCATCCGGCAGCCTGGATGTTAGGAACTCTGAATACGGCGACTTCGTGCGCCCAAGAATCGAAGCGTCCGCCGTGTATTAGCGACAGGTGCGCACCTTCGTTATAGCCGCCGCCATACATCACTCCCAGGTCAATCCCGGGATGCAGCCAAAAGCCGTTCGCTACGAAGAATGCAGGCGCATTCAAGAGCTGTGACAACGCTCTGCGTATCAGGAGCACCGCATCAGCCTTCGTGCATGACAGCGTGATGTCAGGCGCTGAACCTATAAAGGAATTCAGCGTCGCCGATAAGCTCGTCCTCCTTGAAGCCGACTGTGAAGTCGGGCTCTAATCTTCGCAGTTCATCAAGTGCTTCCTGCGTGCTTTGCGCAGTTGCCATCTCGTCGCCTGCAAATGTATCCGGGTCTTCAGCCTTAAACCGCTTAGCGCCTTCTAATCAAACGCTTGCTGTATCGTGACTTTGAGCCCACCTTCTGCAATCTCGCGCCTAAGCGCTTCATTGCGCACATACCACTTCAGTTCCGCCTTGCCTGCGCGCTTGACGGCGGTGGCAATCGCCATGCCTACAGGTCCTGCGCCGATGATTCCCACGCGCACTATGCATCCCTCCTTCTGTTGCTTAGGAAGGTCTGCATCTCTTCGGCAACATCGTGCCTCGGCAGCTTCACTATCGTCGGCCCTGGCAGGTTTCGCAGAAAGTCCAGCCCATACCGCTTCGTCAGTACGCGCCCGTCAAGCAGCAGCACGCAGCCGTAATCGTCGGTGCTCCTGATGAGCCTCCCGAACCCTTGAGTAAACTTCATGATTGAATAGGGAAGCATGTAGTCGGTAAACGAGCTGCCGCCGTGCCTGTCTATGTAGCGCGCTTTTCCCGCCGTCAGCGGGTCGTGCAGGTTCGGAAACGGAAAGCGGCTTATGATGACGCACTGGAGGTCGTCGCCTTTGATATCAAAGCCCTCCCAAAAGCTCCTTACGCCGAAGAGGACCGCCTTCTCCATACTCTTGAAGTGGTCAACAAGCTGGTGCTTGGAGATTCCGCGCTCTTGTATCAAGAGCTTATAGCCATCGCCGCACAGCTCCTGGCACATCTCGGTTACTTTCTGCAGGTCGGCATACGAATTGAATAGGACCAGCGTGGAGCCTCCAAAGACGCGCACTCAGTTTGCCGTGAGTTCTGCCAGCGCTTCCAAGTATACATCATGCGCAGCCCGGTCGTTGAAACTGGGCTCAGGCATGTCGGATGGGATGATGACTTCGCGCATTGCGTTTGAAGTCGAACGGCGATGAGAGGACGACTTCCTTCATTTGCGCGCCGTCCATCGCCTCAAGCCCCAAGCAGCGCTTCACATAACCGAAATTGCCGTTAATCGCGAGCGTGCCTGAGACCATCAACGCAGACTTCCTGGCGTTGATTAGCTCAAGGAAGTGCGTTCCAACAACCACAGGGCAGGCTGCCATCATCCAGAACACGTCGCGCCTGCGCCCTGCGCGCGTGACCTCCATCCACTTGACCCAGGTCTCCTCGTCGCTGAGCAGCATCTTACATGCTTCTTTGAGCGACACAAAAACGTTTATCGCCTCGCGGAGCTGGATTTGGTAGCGGCTGTCGTCGATGTAAAGGAAGTTATCCGCGTTGCCTGCGGTCTGCTCGGTAAGCAGCGTCATGCCACCGTTCATGTCTGTGAGGTAGTCAGAGAACGTCGCGATGGCTTCGGCCATTTCCTGCTTGACTTGGGCTACCTCCTCGCGGTTTGGCTCTGTAAAGTCCCAACGCTGCGTGTCCCCTCCCCTGTCGTCTGCCAGGCGCTGGAATGCGCTTTCAGCAATGGCGATCAAGCTGCGGAAGCTCTCATAGCACCTCTCCGCATAGCCCGGTATCTCCGTTTGCAGCGTCTTGAGCTTGCCGAATGCTTCTTGGTCGTCGGCCGGCACTTCGCTCACTGGCATTCCCAGCCTCATTCCCAACGCGCGGTTCTGCACCAGCCGCTGAAGCCCGTTGATGAACTCAATGATGTCGCCTGAAATCAGCGCAACACCCATCTGGTCAAGCAGCACTTCTTCAAGGTTATGCGCCTCGTCAAGCACCCATACCTGCGCCTTGTCAACGAAGGACGCCATCTGGTCGTCTGCGCCTACTGCGGGATTCGCCAGCGCAAATAGCAGCGCATGGTTGACGATGACCAGCAACGACTTCTCCGCGGCCTCGCGCTGGGAGTAGAAGTAGCACTGCTTGTGCATTGGGCAGCGGTCGCGCAGGCATCCCCTAAAGGCGGCGCTGAGCATGCGCTTGATTCTCTGCGCGATATCCGAAGGAAGCCACGATGGGAACATTATGTGCTCGTAGTCGCCCGATGTTTCGGTGGCGATATGCAGCGCAAGGCGCATGAGCGTTAGCGCAACCGCATGCCCTTCGCCGATCTCGCGCAGCTCGCCGAGCGTCTCCCGTAAGTCCGTCCGCGTTCCGAGCACTTGCAGCCTGAGCTTCTCCAAGCACAGGTAGTTCTCCCTTCCCTTGAGCACGACCGGCGGCGGAAGCCGGTAGTTGAGCAATTCGCATAGCTTCGGGTAATCGCTTAGCAGGAGCTGGTCTTGCAGGATCTTCGTATTCGTAGACACTAGCACCGTCTCATTTTTAGAAAGCGCGTAGCGCACTGCTGGGATCAAGTAGCCAAGCGACTTCCCAACACCAGTTCCCGCCTCAATAAGCAGGTGGCCGTCGCACTCCAGCGCTTCCGACACCGCCTTAGCGAACTGCTCCTGCTCCGAGCGGTATTCATAGCCCATGCTTGCGTATTCCTTCTCGCGGAGCTTCCTGAACACCTCTTCTTGCCGGGGCACGCTTTTCAGCGCATCCAGCGCCGTGTCGGCCCTCATCCGTGCACGTGCGGGCAGGTCGGCGCGAGCGTCGGCGGGATGATATGCGGTTTCGCCAAGTATGCTTTCGCTTTCCGAGATTGTAATTAGCGCTACCGGGAAACCGGTCTCGGAAGCTATCCGCTCAATCGCGGCGCGCAGCCTGTTTGAAATGCCCTCCAGCAGTGTCCACAAGCCAGCGACTGCGTCTGCCGCGCCTAGAATGTCTTGAGGACATTCGCCATCGCAGCCCTGCACCTTCCAGGCTTCCGCACCTTCGCACTCAGCGCGCCGAAAGATTCCTTCAAGCGCTGTGCAATCAACCTTCCCCGTTTCTAAAAAGGCTATTTCCTCCGCCGACGCGCACATGGCCTCAGGCAATCCGGCTTCCTTGGGCGAAACTCCAGCGAGAATGAACGCTTCAGACTGCAATTTGCGCAGCTTGTTTTTTGGGAGTTGTGATATCTCTACGCAATTGAGCGTCCGCGAGCCGGCATCGGCCTCAAACGCCGTATGCGTGAAGCCATCTTCTCCAGACGTGATGAAGGAGACATTGAGCACCGCAGTGATTTTATCACCAGCCCTCAGGCTGCAAGCATGCTGTGCTAGAATCGTGTTATGCGCTGCCCGCAGTGCAACGAAGAACTAACAATGCCCGCACTGGCGTGCACCGGTTGCAGCACGCGCTTTCACCATGAGCGTTAGAGTTGACCAGCGCAGGATCCGCAGCCTGAACAAAGAACCGCTTCGCAAGCGCGGACCGGTTATCTATTGGATGTCTCGCGACCAGAGGGCTGACGATAACTGGGCATTGCTGCATGCCCAGGAGCTAGCGCTTGCATCGAAAGTCCCGCTTGTAGTCGCCTTTTGCCTTGCCCCTAAATACCTGAACGCCCTGCCAAGTCACTGTTCTTTCATGCTCGCAGGGCTTCAACAATTGGAAGACCGCCTGAGAAAACGCAATATCCCTTTAGCGCTGCTTTTAGGAGAACCGCCAACTAGTCTTTGCGCGTTGGCTGAAGAGCTATCGGTATCGAGTGTTGTTACCGATTTCAACCCTCTTCGCCTCCCAAAGAGGTGGAAGCTCGAGGCAGCGCGCAAGCTGAATATCCCCCTGCTGGAAGTTGACGCCCACAACATTGTCCCGTGTTGGGCGGCTTCGCAAAAGCAGGAATACGGCGCTTATACACTTCGCCCGAAATTGAAACGAATGATGGGTACTTTCCTAGTTGAATTCCCGCCACTTCGCAAGCATCCATTCGCTGAAGCCTTAGGGGGATTCAATAACGACTGGCGACTGGCGCATGATTCCGTAGGCTCAAAGCTCAGTATGCATTATCCAATTCCTCCTGGTGAAAGAGCCGCTGCCGCGCGATTGAACGGTTTCATCAATAATAAGCTGGAAAGCTACCCGTCGCTCCGGAATGATCCTGGCATAGACGCCCAATCCGGCCTGTCGCCTTACCTTCACTTTGGGCAAATCTCCGCCCAGTGCGTCGCGCTTGAGGTTATGGCGTCATCCGCCCCGCAGTCTTCAAAGGATGAATTCCTGGACGAACTCATTGTCCGCCGGGAGCTTTCGGATAACTTCTGTGAGTTCAATCCCCATTACGACTCATTTCTAGCTTTCCCTGCTTGGGCGAAGGCAACGCTTGATGTCCATCGTGCTGACGAGCGCGCATATATCTACACCAAAGCCCAGCTTGAACAGTCCAAAACCCACGATGAACTTTGGAACGCGGCGCAGCGAGAGATGGTCGTCAGCGGGAGGATGCACGGCTATATGCGAATGTATTGGGCAAAGAAGCTCCTTGAATGGACGGAAAGCCCAGAGCAAGCCCTCAAGACCGCCATCTATCTGAATGATCGCTACCAGCTAGACGGCCGCGACCCGAATGGATATGCCGGCCTTGCCTGGAGCATTGGCGGGCTGCATGACAGGGCTTGGAATGCGCGGCCGGTTTTTGGCAAAGTACGCTATATGAGCTATGACGGATGCAAACGCAAGTTCAACATATGGGCCTACATCGCTCGCGTGGAGAAGCTTGCCGACGGCGCAGCTGAACGAGGTTGAACGCCGCAGTGATTATGATCAACAGGCCTCAGGCTGCAAGCATGCTGTGCTAAAATCGTGCCATGCGCTGCCCGCAGTGCAACGGTGATCTGACAATGCCCGACTTGGCGTGCGTCGGTTGCAGCGCGAGCTTTCGCGGATGCCCGCACTGCCTGGCGCTTGTAGATATCCACGAAATGTTTTGCACGTCATGCGGCCGCCCGCTGCCAGGCTCGCTCCCTGAGGATGAGCCCACCGAGCTCGCCCCGCCAAGCCAATCGCAAGTTTCATCCGAGCGCCTGACGATGCTGGAGATTGGTCCGGCCAGGACAGAACCGGCAGGCGAAGAGGCTGTCCCATCCGCGCCGCAAGATGGCGCTGATACAGCTGTAAATTTAGGAAGTCGCCTGCCTGTTTCTTCAAAGCTCGCTGGCGGAAATAGCGTTGTGGAAGATGAGCGCGATCCAATGGATGTCCTAAACCGGCATGACCCCTACGACCCATATGACATCTACCGCATCGACCCGTTCACTATCAACCCTTATGTAAACCCGCATTACAGGCGCAATCTCTTTATCGCGCACATCTTCCGCCTCGTATTCGCGCTGGCATTACTCGTATTCTTCTACTACTTCCTTTGGCCGTCGCTGAAATCAGTTGCCGAGTTTGAAGTGGAAGGCATCGGCATGGCGTGGTATGGCGACGCTCTCGCTTTGGTTGCCGTCGGCCTGGTCCTCGTCATTCTCGTTTACGCGATTTCCTACTTCATAATCTACCGGCCGTTTGGCAGGCGTAATCCGCGTAATGGCAGCTGAGAGAGATCCCGTCTGCCCGCTTTGCGATTTCCCGCTGAGCATGCCCGAATGTTATTGCACGCAATGTGAGATGACGCTTAGCCCGTGCCCGAACTGCGGCCGTTACCATCCGCCTTGGCTGAGCACTTGCCCGTACTGCCATACTACGATAGCTATTGGGCGCGCATACGAAGTCGCAGATGCAGTGAGGGCGAAGCATCCCACCGTTTCGCCAAAAACCAAGCAAGTGACTACGTCGCGCAGGATGCGCCATCTTGACGCAGCTGTAGCTGTCCCCGTCTCACCCGAAAGCGCTGACAGGGAAGCGCCGGAGTTCCCTGCTAGCGACGGCGAGTTACCCCGCCACACCCGCGTCGACTACCTATCAGGCAACGTGGATACCGAGGCTGATGCGGAACGCGATGCCCTGCGGCAGGCGATGGATGAACAGCAGCTCAAGATGGATGAGAAAATCAACCCGCGCTGGATTGATAGCCAGGCCAGCGGCCCAGCGATTTTATTGGTCGTTGCCTTGCTAATGTGGAGCGAAACCGGACGCTATGGTGTTTCGAACCACACCTGGGACGGGATACTTCTCTTTCCCTTCATCCTCGCAGGAATCGCAATCCTTTGGTTTGCGGCCATCGTCATAATAGACCGCTTAAGGTAGAGGCTGGTTTGGCTTCGGCTGCGCTTTAGTGACGCTAGCGCTGCTGTGATGAGCACGGAATAACAAAGTGCCGCATTACTGCGGCACTTCTACCCAAAACCTCCTGGCGGAGGCCCTACAACGGTCAAAAAGGGGCCGGCCCTGCATCACCGGGAACGTTACTTGGTTGGATGGTTATAGATGATTCCGAAGACTCGCCTACACCTTCCCCCTGGGAAGGACCGAGAGCCGGTCCCCGGGGCTAGACTTAGCGCGCCGCAAGAGCTTGTGGCTGATGCGAACCCGCGTCGTCTCGCCCCCTTTGAGCAAACGTCGTCTCTCTCTCGAAGGAGGAAGCCGGTGGCGCCTGCTCTCCAGAGCTGCCGCGCTTTGCACAAGATACCGAAGCATATTGATGCGTAGCACGGATGCTCTTGGGAACAACTTGGCCTTCTTTCAAGGAACGCACCCTCCGCAGGGCCGGGGTATACCACTGATAGGATGTCCCAGCTTATCCGCAAATGCAATACCTTTTCGCGTTAAATCGGCTGTGCAAATTATCAACAACTCATCCGCAATGCCGGCTGCCGACTTTCAGTGTATAGCGCGCTTATCTGCTGCCAACGCAGCTTCGGTAATAGCCTCAGAAAGCGTCGGATGGCCCCTCATAACGCGCTGATAATCGCTAAGCCTCATATGCGCCGCTAGCGCCACTGCAGCGTCATGTATCAGCTCGCCTGCTGAGGCTCCGAGTATGTGGACGCCCAGCAGCGCGTCAGTCTCTGCATCCGCGACCACCTTGACCATCCCCGCAATTGCGTTCATCGCCATCGCCCGGCCATTGCCGCGGAAGAAAGACTTGCCTTCCTTGATTTGCTTCCCCGACTCCTGCGCCTGCACAGCCGTCAAGCCAATTGACGCCAACTCCGACGCGGTATAGACGATGGAAGGAACGGCATGTCGAGTCGGCAACCCCGCACCGGCGATGGCTTCCGCGACGCCTATGCCTTCATGGCTGGCCTTGTGCGCAAGCAGCATTCCGCCGATAACATCGCCGATAGCATAGATGTTCGGGGTGTTGGTGCGGAGGCCATCATCAACGAGGATAAATCCCTTGTTTGATAGTTCCACGCCCGCCGCCTGCAGTTCAAGGCCGGCTGTTACCGGCTTTCTGCCGACTGCAAGCAACACTATTTCAGCTTCAACCTCGCCTGTGAACTTGCCCTCAACATGAAGCTTCGCGCCGCTTTCGCCCAACTCCGTCGCGGAGACTTTGCTGTCAACATGTATCTTCGTGCCGCACTTCTTCATTTCGCGGGCGAGCATATCGGCCATTTCCTTGTCAGCGCCGGGAAGCACCTGCGGCATCAATTCAATAACCGTCACTTCAGCCCCAAGCCTTGAGTAAACGCTGCCCAGCTCGAGGCCGATCGCCCCTGCCCCGATTACCGCCATCGTCTTTGGGATTTCAGGCAGTGAAAGCGCCTCGGTGGACGAGATGACTACGCGCCCATCAGCTTTGATATGCGGCAGGTCAGCACTCTCGGAGCCTGTTGCGATGATGAAGTTCTTGGCACCCAAGGTGATTTCTGAACCATCTTCAGCCATCACCTTGGCTGTTTGGCTGCCGATGAATGAAGCCGTTCCAAAGTGCTTATCAACGCCCTGCTTCTTTAGGAGCATCTCCACGCCGCCAGTAAGCTGCTTCACGACCGCATCTTTCCGCGACTGGATGGCGGCCCAGTCAAAGGCGATGCCGTCAACGTTCACTCCGCGCGCCTTTCCTGAATGCTGTAACTCGTAGAACAGGTGTGTATCTTCCAGCAGGCACTTACTCGGTATGCAGCCTATATTGAGGCACACTCCACCCCAATACCGCTTCTCAACGATTGCGGTCTTCAGCCCAAGCTGGCCTGCGCGGATAGCGGCGACATAGCCCCCAGGGCCTGCGCCAATGACAATCAGGTCGTATTCCTGCACCTTCAACTCCAGAGAGTAAGTGAATCGGCCTAGATTTTAGCACTCGCGCACTGAGCAGATACTATTAGCCTGATTTGCTGCGCCTTTAGCTGAATATGGCGCTTTACGCTGGACTTCTGATACAATATGCATGAATGTCCGAGACGCACGTGCACTCGGAGTTGTCGCTCTGTTCCTTGGGTAAATTAATGGCTGACAAGTCGCCTTCAGATATCGTCCTTGAAGCTCTAGAAAACCTGGAGCAGCCGACGACGCCTTCTGAAATCGTCCGCTACGCGCGGAAGAAATATCCACAGGTGGATGAGGGAAGGATACGCTCGCAGGTGACGATAAGCTGCGTGAACATGCCTACCCGCGTGAGCTTTCCTGAAAACCAGCGGCCGCGCCTGGCCACTGACCCATCCTTGGATTCCCTCTACCGCATTGACTTCGGGCAGTATGTGAAATACGACCCAGCGGTCCATGAGCTGTGGGAGATCGCGGACGTTGAAGGTGAGCTTACCGTCCGCAAAGCTGCAAGCCCGCAACCGGCAGCGGTAGCACCCACGAAGTCCCAACCACTAGAGGTGCCAGCCGCCAAGGATCAACCTGAGGCTGCCTCTGCCCAACCATCAGCGAAGATTCACGGCAAGGCTAAACTCGTCGAAACCGAAGATGCGCCGAAGCCTGTGGCTCCACACGCCCCAGCCGCTCCCTCAGCGCCACCTGTTGTGCCTGTGCCGCCGGTAGCAGCCAAGAAAGAGCCGCCACCGCAGCACCAGCCCGCTCCGCCCAAACAGCCTGCCGAAGCGCAGGTTTCTGACAATATGCCGCAAGGAGATTTGGAGAAGAAAATGGAACAATCTGCGCAGTTGCACGAAATTCTTGCTGACAGGCTCCACGAAGTTGAAGAAGGCCTCAAGGCGCACTCGGATCCCGGCATCATGTCTAAGTTCCCTGTGCCCCTCAGCCCGTCAGACATCCTTGCCCTGGACCCGAAGGGCGGAATCGTCATCCTAAAGGTATTCACCGAACCGCCGGGACACCAATTCATTACTGACCTTCTTGTGAACATCGGCTGGGCTAACGAGAACATGGGCGGGAAGGAAGTGCGCGCGATAGTGCTTTCGCCAGTTATTCCGAACGAGCTGCGCTTCGCCGCAAAGTCTATCCCGGGCGTCAAGCTTGCTACCTACGAATACAAGCTGGTGTTCTCGCCGATTAAGTAGCCGGACGATAGCCAGCCACTATCTTCGCCAGCCTAGTCTGACGGCTAGCTGAACCGCAGCACTCCACGTAGTTCCGAGTTGAATATGCGCGCTTGCTCTAGGCTTACCTCCCAGAAGGTCTGCCCTATCGTCTTCGCGTCAAATGGCGCGTCTGCATACGAGTAAAGCAGCGCGCGGCTAACTGGGAACAACGCCCAGTTATGCCCGCCCGTGAACGCGGGCGCATCCTTCATCGACCCGCCTTGCGTCCCTACGCCTGGGACAAGGAAGATACCCCCTGGGCACACCTCTCGAATCCGTTCCGCCATCGGCGGGCGAAGCGCTCCCATCACCAGGCCAAGGTTCGCTGGCTCGCACTCAAACTGATTGCGCACGACCATCTCGTTCGCAGCGAAACCAAGTATTCTCCACAGCGGCTGGCCGCCAATTTCCGCTTCCATAATAGCCTCAGCGCCTGGCGCGGTGGGGTATGTAAGCAAGAAAATGCCCTTGCCTCGCTTTAAGTATGGCAGGAACAGATCCCATGTGTCCGTTCCCACGAGCGGGTTGACTGTCATAGCGTCTGATTCCAGCGAAAGTGGCGCGCCGGTGTTGGAGAGATAAGTATTCAAGTAGCGCGTAAACGTGCTGCCGATATCCCCTCGCTTGGCGTCCATGATCACAAGCAGCCCAAGCTCTTTGGTAAAGGCTACTAATGCTGACAGCGCCTGCAGCCCAAGCGGCCCGGCTTCTTCAAAGTATGCGATTTGAAACTTCACGCCGATGACCTCGTCTTTGAGCGCAAAGATTGTCTGCGTGCAGTATCCGAGAAGCTGCGAGTAATCGCGCGCGAATCCATCGGGCAGCCAGTTTGCGCCTTCAAGCTTAGCGCCTTGAATGCCGTTGATTAACTTGGATGCCTCGGGCGCAATCTCAATCACTGATTCTGCAAAGTCTCGCTTAATCCGCCCGAAATCGGGATCCATGCCCAATGCGAGCAGCGTCTTCTTAGCGCTTGACGCGCCGACAAACCTCTGTGCGAAAGTCATCATTCATTATGTCCTTTAGCGTTCATACCGGCTGCCTCAGATACCTGGCCTCGGCCGCCGCCCCTGCATTGCCGCGCCTCGCCGCGGCGAGCAAGGCGATGCCGCGAAGATCAACCACGTTTGGCTTAAACAACAATGTCGCGCGCAGGCCGTTTCGCGCACCAACCGCATCGCGCATGGCCATACTGTCGGTGACAATAACGAGGCTGCCGTCTTGCGCCAGCTTCGCAGCACCATCAACGATTTCCTGCAGGTCATTAAGCGATGTCTCGTTCTCGCCTAGCGTTCGCAGCCCTCCGTCGCCCTTCCGGTAAACGCCTGCAAAGACCGAGTTTCGCCTGGCTTCGCGCACGACCATTACATTAGCTGCGTTGTATGAATGCTCGGCGGCCGCAGCTTCCATGCTGCCAACTCCGAGCACACGCATGCCTGACGAGGAGGTAAGGCCGTTGGCGAATGACACGCCTGTCCTCGTTCCGATGAACGACCCTGGGCCACAGCCTGTGCAAACATACTCCACTTTCCCGATGCGGATGCCCGCCGTTTCCAGCGTGGATGCGAAGTGCTCTGAAATCCTCGTAGCGTTCTCTTTCGTGTGCGGGACATCTATGGCGGAAATAACGCGCCCTTCCACGTCGGCGATGCCGATGAGTATGCCGCCGCCTGATGTGTCAATCAACGCGCAGTACATCTGCCACCTCCCAACTAGCGAAGCCTTCTTGCGTTATCAGCAACTCCCGCTCATCTTGTTTCTCTAGAATGTGGAAGTTCACAGTAATGTGATGCGGCGTAATATCAAGCGTGATGCGATCCGCCCACTCAATCACGACGACTGCATCAGGCGGTATGTCTTCCAGCACGCCGAGCGGCGCAAGCTCGCTGGCTTGTGCTATACGGTATAGGTCTATGTGCCGGAGCGTGCGCTTGCCTGAATGCTCCTTCATCATCAGGAACGATGGGCTCGTCACCCTCCCTGTAATCCCAAGGCCTTCAGCGATACCTCGCACGAAGGTCGTTTTGCCTGCACCAAGCTCGCCGATTAGGAGTATAGCGACGATACCTTCGGGAAGCGCGGCCGCAATGCGCCGTGCGATATCTTTGGTTTGTTCGGCGCTCGTGCTGAGGATTGGTGCCAATCTCGTCATTAGAAGAGTATGCTCCTCATATTAAGACAGGCCCATCTTTGCATACGAGCTTCATTTCGTCTACGCCGCTGCCGGTCGTCTTAACAGCGCACCCGTAACACGCGCCTATACCGCATGCCATCACTTCTTCCAGGCTTGCTTCTGCAGCAACGTTTCCAGGCAATGCGACTGCCAGTGCTTTCAGCATAGGCTTCGGGCCGCATGCATAGACCTTATCCTTTGCTCCGAACCCATCGCGCTGGAGAAGCTCCACAACCGTTCCCTTGTGCCCATAGCTCCCGTCGTCCGTCGCAAAGCTGAACTTAGCGGGAAACTGGCTTACATATTCGCGCGTCAGGTCATCATCAGTCCGAGCTCCCAGGTAGAAACGAGGCTCGCTGTAACTAGCTCCGGCAATCTCGCGCGCAAGCATCAACAGAGGAGCAAGCCCCACTCCGCCGCCGACGAAAACTGCCTCTTCGCCCTCTTTGGGCAGCGTGAAGGAGTTGCCGATGGGCAGCACGGCGCTCAATATGTCTCCGGGCCTGTTCTCAGCGAGGCACTGCGTCTGGCCTCCGACGACCCGGTAGTAAACGGCGAATGTGTTGTTCGGCGCATCAACTTCGGCGAATGAGAAAGGCCTGCGGAAGCTTAGCTTCTCATCGCAGCTGCACCTTATCATCGCGAACATACCAGCACGCGCTCCCGCAAGGACATGCGCGCCATCTTCAACCTTGAAACTAGCGAGCCATAGGCTTCCCGCCAGCTTCTTGTTCTCAAGCATCGTGATATCCAGGAGCGCCTTCATCAATGCGATTCTATCATGCCTGAAATGGCTCACAGCAGGACAGTGTGTATGCTATCCTAGAATATGCCTCCGAAACTGTCTAAGCTGTCGGCAACCAAGATTTCTACGTTTGAGCAGTGCCCAAAATACTACGACTTTCAATACAATGCCAGGGCTCAGCGCAGCTTCACGCCCGTGGAATGGGAAGTCGGCAACATCGTCCACCAGTCCATCGCCCAGCTATTTCAACAGATAAAAGCCCGCCACCGTTCGGTGATACCTCGCATCGGCAACGCGAAGTGGTATGATCCGATTGTCTCGCGCCTTGAAGCGGAACTGCGCGTATCGGTCAATGCTGGAAGCGTCAGGATCATCCGCCCGGGCCAACCGCTTGAACATTACATCGGCCAGGCGAATGCGGCGCTCTATGCGTTCACATCAAAAGTGCTGCCAAGCCTGGCTGAGCAGAAGCTGCTAGGGATTGAAGAAGACCTCGGCAGGTATTCGCTGGCAGGCCTGGAGATTTCCGGGCGGCTGGACCTTGCCACAGGGCTGGGCGGGAACGTCTACGTCCACGATTGGAAGACGGGCAAGCGCCGCCCACAGGACGAGCGCCAGGCGCGCATCTACTATTTCGGCTGCCTCACCAAGTATGGCAGGCCGATAGTCACCTACCGGCTGTATCACCTCCTTGAAGAAGGCGACATCATTGAAACTTATTCCTTCGCGCCGGAAGTAAAGCTTGAGCTTGAGCGGGAGATCAAGGAGCTTGTCCGCCGCATAGAAACAATGGAGGAATTCGCAGCCAAGCCGTCAATCCTGTGCCACTGGTGCCCATTTGGGCCGCAGTGTTCCGATGGCACGGCGTTCATGGCGGAGCATGAAGTTCCGGTTCATGAGGACTTGCTTGACCTTGGAGCGTTCTAGGCTTACGCCTGCTGCACGAGAAGGTATGTGAAACGGTGGTTGCCGCTGATGGCGTAAGAGAAGATGCGGCTGCGGCGGCCGATTTCTTCCAGCATCTTCGTAAGCTCGGGCACGAACGCCTCGCTGCGCAGTATCAGCAGCCAAAACTCAATATGCTGGCAGTGCTCAAGGTATTCGCGGATCCATTCCAAATACCTTTCCTGTGAAGGGAACGTCGAACCTAGGAAGTATTCGGGCGGGAAGGTGTCCCCTAAGCTGAAGTCTTCATTCAGGAGAACCTCGCGCATCTGCATGAACGCGGGCAACGCCTTGTAACCGCGAATCGGCGGTATGTCCACGATGAGGATGCGCGCCGAAATATCCAGCAGCGTTTCCCTGTCCATCCTCAAGTGCGACTCGTTCACTTCGCGGTTGCCCCTGAATGGGCGCTTGACTTCGCGCAGGTAGAACCGCGCGATATCGCTAAGCGGCTGCTTGGAGAATGAGCCCTTCGTGCCGTTCAGGTAATACTTGCAGACCTGCGTCATGTAGTAATGCAGCGTCGCCCTGTGGTAAGGCGTACGCTCGGCAGCCGGCAGCTGCTTTATCTCATCCCAATACGCCCATATGTATTCCGGCAAGCACACGCCGTTTATCGTCATTTCAGCTGCCTTGCTTTCATCCTCGCTTAACGCGTCGGCGATTTGCTGCAAGCGCCGCAGGTCGACACTAGACAGCATGAAGTGGTCGTTCTCAATAAGCGCCAGGTTGTGCTCGTATGTCCCCGGTAGCACAGTGTTCGTAATCAGCCGCACCCTGAAGTTTCGCTTGATGAACTGTTCGGTGTTTCCGGCTACAGCGTTAAGGTAGATGATGTTCGTGTGGCGGTAAAGCCTTATTGTCTCCCGGAAGAAATGCGGGAAGGTGGCAAACTCGCGGTTAGTATGCATCAGTCCGCCTCCTTCATATCAATACCATCTTTCCCGCCATCAAAGTATTGCGAAAGCTCAGGGTCGAAGTAACTCTCGTATCCATCTTCGATGACGTATCGCGTCTTACCAGCTTTCCTGCGAGACAAGATACGCACGTGTGACAAAGCATCCGCTAGGTCGCACATGTGCAACACCCGCGAAAGAAGCGGAATGTCCTTGCCGCTTAACCCTTCAGGATAACCGCTGCCATCCCAGCGCTCGTGGTGATACATGATGGTCTTGCGCACATCCTCAAATCCGACCAGCGGCTCCAGAATAGACGCCGCATGGACAGGATGCTGCTGCACAAGGCTGTATTCCCAATCATCAAGCATGCCGTGCTTCTCAATGATGGAGTTCGGAATGCCCATCTTGCCGATATCGTGGAGGTGACCTGCGATGGTCAATGTTTCCTTCTCCAACGGCGACAAGTTCATCCGCTCCGCCATAGTCTCGCACAGCCGCGCTACTCGCCTGCTGTGCACGGCAGACTCTTTGTGCTTCGCCTCCATCAGTGTAAGCATAAAGTTCATGATGATGCCGATATAACCCTTGCGCAACGGCTCAATGACGTCTTCTTGCCGTTCAATCGCTTCGATGACGTCTTCATCTTCAGCCGAACGCTCAATATCGTCAGTATGCCCGTGCTGCGTTAGCGTGATTAGTGGCGCAACCAGCATCGGGTTGAACTGGATACCGGCATATCGAACCAGCTCAGCTTCCCAATCTTCTGGATGACTAAACAGCCCGCCCCGGCGAATGTTATCGAAGGCATCGCAGACGGAGACTATCTGCGCCAGCATCGGCGTTTCGTCTGCCGTCAGCCCTTCTGGATAACCGCTCCCATCCCACCGCTCGTGGTGCCAAAGTATCAAGTTAGACGCGATATCAAGAATTGCGACCTGGCTCGCAATTTGCTGGCCAATCGCAGTGTGCGTAGTTAGAAGCTGGAACTCCTCTTCGCTAAGCTTACCCTTCTTGTGGAGCATCACGTCGGGTATCCCAACTTCGCCCACGTCGTGCAGCAGTCCGGCGAAATATACCTGTGCAAGGGCGCTTTTGTCGTTTACACCGACCTCGCGGGCAAGCCGCATGCTGTTCAAGGCGACCCGTTCACTGTGGTGCGCGTCTTTAAACTCAATAAGGTTAGTGATGCGCGAGATGGCTTCCAGCAAGTCGTGGAACAGCCTGGCATTAGGGTGCAACCGTTCATAATTCTCGGCGAAGAATGCCTCATACATCAGCGTTCCACCCCTACCCCAGCGCTAATTTGGACGCGGTTGCGGCCGCTGTTCTTCGCTATGTAAAGCGCCTTATCTGCAGCCTCAATAAGGCTGTCTTTGTCAATCGCCATTTGCGGGAATAGCGCCAGCCCGACGCTGACCGTTATGGGTAGCTTCAGCCCGTTATACACAAACTTGTTGTTCTCTATCAGCGAACGAATTTTCTCACCAACGACGCGTAGCACGTCCAGGTCAGCTTGCGGGATGATGACAGCGAATTCCTCGCCGCCGTAGCGGGAGATGATTTCAGTCGCGCGCAGGCCTTCCGACAACACCCGGCACAACTCGGCCAGCACATAGTCTCCCGCCTGGTGGCCAAACGTATCGTTGATGTCTTTGAAGTGGTCGATATCTACCATTGCCATGCCGACGGAATTGTTATAGCGCGACGCCCTGGTGATTTCAATTTCTATAAACGCTTCAAACTGGCGGCGATTGTTCACGCCCGTTAGCGGGTCGGTCGTCGCCATCTCTTTCAAGCGGTTTGTAAGAATGACGTTTCCGATGATTTGCTTCAGCGTCCCGCTAAACGTAGTAAGGAAGCGGTAATCATCTTCATTGAAGTCCGGCGGCTTGGAGCGGTTCACGAATATCAGCCCGTAGTTCTCGTTGTCGATATGCAGGTCGTAGGTCATGTAAGAATTGACTACGCATATCTGCGTCAGCGGGTTATCAAGGTCAAAGTCCAAGATGCGCTGCACCTTAGACGCAGGCGGGCTGGCGTTAAAGCGCGGATAGTAATCTTCCAGCATCTCGGTGATGTCTCGCTGCTTGTAGCGCACGCCCCAGTAGTGCCCTTCCTTCATTAGCTGCTTGAAATACGACAGCACCTCGGAATCAAGGCTTGGCTTCATCTTGCTGTCAATGATAGCGAGTATCTGGTTGGGGTCCTGGCGCTCGCGATCCTGGCCGCTCAGTTTGCTGAATACGACGCGAAAGTACTGCGACCTGAAAAACGCCACAACATCGTCCGCCTGCAAAATGCGCATCAACTGCGACAGCAGGTCTTCGGGAAGCTGCGCATTGCGCACCAAATCGCCTTCGGTCAGCTGCGCGACTTTGCCCAGCAGCGACAGCTCCTCCACCTGCCTGAACAGCACAATTTCATGGTGCTGCATGTAATCTTGCAGGAGTTTCACGCGGACTTCATCGCTCGTGAACCTCAAGTAGGCTTCTTCAACAACTTCTCGCGAATACTTCGGGCTTGGGTTCGATGATATGTACTCGTTCAAGGCGATGAATATGTCCTCGCCAAGCAGGCTGATATCCCCCATTCTTAGCTTAAGCTGGAGGTTGCGCGTGGTCAGCCTAATGAGCATGAGAAGGAAGTAGCCCAGGTCGCCTTCGCCAAGCGACTTAATCGCTGACGAAACAAGCTGGCGGAGAACTCGCAGTGCTTCGTGCTTGTCCAGGAATTCAAGCAGCATCTCGCAGCGGCGGTAAACTTGCGCGGTTATGTCGCCTTCGTGCGTCTTCAGGTGGAGGGCTACCTCCAACCGCTCATTTCGCCCGAATTGTGAGATCTCCAAGCTTTCCATGATCAGTTCCGCGAAGCCATGCGCTGTAAGAAACTGTCTGCCAGCGCGAGGCTCTCCGAGCGCTCGGGATCGCCAAGCATCCTCGCCAGCGCCCTGGTGCGTTCTTTACCCGAAAGTATGACGACCTTGATGTCTGTGATGCCGGACTTGACCGCCTTAACCGCCTCCAAGTGGTGGTCGCCTGCCGCAGCAACCGGTGCTAGATGCGTCACCGCGATTACCTGGTGTCCGGCGGAAAGGTCGCGCAGAACATGCGCAACGTTGAAGGCGGCATCGCCTCCGACCCCAGCTTCAATCTCATCAAAGACAATGGTAGCATACGACAGCTTGCCCTGGAGCGCAGCCTTGACTGCGAGCATCAGCCTGGACGCTTCGCCTCCTGATGCAACCTCGGCAAGCGGGCGCGCAGGTTCCCCGGGATTTAGGCACACGATGAACTCGCTCCTACCTACGCCATGCTCACGCAAGTCATCCGGCGACATCTCTTCCGGCTCAGTGATTTCGGCGATGAACCGCGCTTGCTTGAACCCAAGCCGGGAAAGGTAGCCGCCCACCGTCTTCGCCATGCCATCGCCTATTTTGCGCCGGTTCTCGTTTAGCTTAAGCGCCTGCCCCATGAGTCCGCTTTCAAGCTGCTTCACATTGGATTCCAGCTCTAGCATGGCCTCTGGGCTTGTGTTAAGCGCATCAAGCCTCGCCAATGACCTCTCGAGCAGTGAAGGTATCTCGTCGGCGCTGATGCGGTACTTATGCTCCAGCGAGTTGATTTCGTCTAGCCGTCTGCGCAGCCTTTCAATCTCAGACGCGCTGTAATCAGGCACGTCGGAGAGCTCAGAGATAAGCTCTTTCGCTTCATTTACCGCGTCCAGCGCTGTCGCTAGAAGCTCCTGCGCCTTGCCAAGCCTACTCTCGCCAAGATCCTCAACTTGCAGCGCTCCCATCTCCTCGCTGGCTTTCGCGATCAAATCAAATGCTGATGGGTTCTCATCACCTTCGCCGTAAAGCAGCTGCGAGGCTGTGCTGGCTCGCCGAAGTATCTCCTCGGCGTGTTCAAGCATGTAAAGCTTTGCGCTTATGCGTTCCTTGTCGCCGACGCTGACATTCGCGGCACTCAACTCTCCCACCAGGAATTCCAGGTAGTTTTGCTCCTCTATACCCTTCGTCGCAGCTTCGCGCCTCGCTGCGAGCTCCTGCCTGGCTGTTTGAAGCTCGGCGAAGCCTGAGCGGAATGCTCCCAACGATGCCTGAAACGCAGCATCGCCGAACGCGTCAAGGATCTCGCGATGGAACGAAGGCCTGAACAGGTCTTGCTGGGCGAACTGGGTGCTAACGTCAACCAGCGGCGACATCAAGTCCTTCAAATAACCAACGAGCACTTGTTCACCGTTCAGCGTCAGGCAGCCTCTTCCGCTCCTGCCAAACGTCCTCGTAATTTCAATCGCCGGTGGCAGTCCGTGCGCTTTAGCTACCGCTTTCGGGAGTTCAAATGAAGCTGTTATTGAGCATTCATCGCTTTCAGTGCCGATGAACGTTTGGTTGGGACGCTTCCCCAAAGCAAACTGAAGCGCGTCAATTATGAGGCTCTTTCCAGCGCCGCTCTCTCCAGTAATCACATTCAGGCCGCGCGAGAAAGCAAAGCTCGTGTCCTTTAGGAGCGAGAAATTGCGCGCTGATAGCTTGGTTAGCACTTCGGAGTTACGCCCCGCTCCCCTTGAATTCAAATCCCCACCCGAACTTTTCGCGTAATACCTGGAAGTGAGTCGGCTCCTCCATCCTCGCTACTTTGAGCGGCCTGTTATGAAGCCTAACCTTCGCCGCGCATTTCGGCCACAGCTTCATTATCTTACGTCCGTCTATTGAGACGAACACCTCCGGCTCGCTGCATTCAACGCGCAAGCCCACCTCCCATGTCCCGTCAACCACAAAAGGTTTCGCGAAAAGCGTATGCGCGCATATCGGTGTGATGACGATGTTCGTGCTGGTCGGCTCGAGAAGCGGCCCGCCTGCGGCAAGCGAGTATGCCGTGCTGCCCGTCGCTGAGGCCACGACTATCCCGTCGCCGCGGAAGGTCGCCAGCCGCTCACCGCCTATGAAGACCGTCACCGGCGCCAGCCTTGTCATGTCGGCGATGCCAACGACGACATCATTGATCGCGGTGCGTTCCTTGCCATCCTCGCCGTCGCAGGGGACAAAGCACGAAAGCACATGCCTCGTCTCCACCAGGCACTTGCCGTCCCTCACGGCTACGAGGAGCTCAGGAAGCCTGTCCAGCGATTGCTGGCAAAGAAAGCCGAGATGCCCGACCTCAACACCGATAACAGGAATGTCCAGGCAGTGGGCCACCAGTGCGCCGGAAAGGAATGTGCCGTCTCCCCCGAAAACGATGACAAAATCGCCTTGGGCGGTTATCTCGTCGCAGTCGGCGGATATGTCTTCAGGCAAAAGCCCATATTCAATTCCCGCTTCGTGCATGCGTGGATAAACGCTTTGCATAAGGAATTCATTCCCCAACCTTGGATGCAGCTTTATAAGAGCGCGCATACGCTGGTGATTTTAATTGAAGCCTGCCTTCAAGTAAACAACATTGGGGACAAGTTGCACCGGACCAATTCTGATGTATAATCACTTAGCCCAGCGGGGGGCCATTAATATGGCAAGCCGGGCGGCCAGATGGAGCGCTTTCCGTGCGCCCCGCAAAGTGACCAAGAGGAACAGTTGTGTCGTGAAACTCATGGTGAGTGAAACTCAAGAAGGCGGGTGAGATGCCACACCAACCGACGCGCGGGGGTATCCACGAGATATTTCCTGCTCGCACGATTCTGTTCTATCTCGTTATTGCTGTCATTGTTGTCGTAGCAGGGAGTTTCCTCTACTCCTACTTAACCACGCCGCTCGTCAGGTTTGAGGAGTACGGCATTTCAACAATTCCTGAAGTCGCCACGACCGGCTACAAAGAGACTTTCCTGGATGAGCCTGAAGGAAGGCTTGCCACTCTCGATATCGGTCTACCTTCAAACGTAGCGCTTGAAGAAGCTCAGGCAACGATGGTAGCCACGATGGCTGAGCTGTATAAACGCCGTCCTGATGTTGACGTAATCACTGTCACCGCATATTACGACTTCAACTTCGGCCAGGCGGCTTATTTCTCCTTGGGAACGGCAACCTGGGGAGTTAACGGCCAGGTCACGCCTGTCGTTCACAAGCGTAATAAGAGTGATTACAAGATCCAGTTCCTGTGGCGCACACAACTCCCGACGATTGACGAGCGCACGCTTGCCGAAAACCAGCTAAAGGCGCACCAGGAAGCCATGTCGCAGAAGCAATAGCGGCTTTGCTCCCACAATCTGCATTTTGCATCTGGCCGCCTATTATGCTAGATTAGCTTCCCGCCAACCTGTTCGGCGGGCTTTGTGCTTTAGGGCGTGTATGTAGGCGCAAGACCATGGCAAACGTCAGCATCAACATCGTTAACCGCAAGGCCAGGTATGAGTACGAGGTACTTGATACCTTTGAAGCCGGCATTGTCCTCCAAGGCTGCGAGGTCAAGTCCGTGCGCGCGGGCAAGGCGTCGCTAGCGGAAGCGTTTTGTCGTTTCATCGGCAACGAGCTGTTCCTTGTGAATTGCAACATCTCCCCCTATCCCCAGGCTGGTGTTAACCTGTCATTGTCCCCTACCCGACAGCGCAAGCTGCTCCTGAACCGCGCTGAGCTGCGGCGACTGCATGGCAAAGTAACGACGAAGGGCTCGACCATCATCCCTCTGCGCATCTACAGCAAGGGTAGCCTCATGAAGGTGGAGATTGCTCTCGTGCGCGGTAAGAAAGCCACTGACAAGCGCAAGACCATCCGCGCGCGTGACCTGCAGCGTAAATCGCGCAACTTGAAAGGCAAGCTGAAAGTATGACAACTCCCCCCATCAACCATCCGCACGCAGCTATCGACCGCAACTTGCCAATCGGCATGTTCGACTCGGGCGTCGGCGGATTCACGGTCTTGAAGCAGCTAAAGAGGCTGCTGCCCGGCGAAAACGTCGTCTACTTTGGGGATACCGCCAACGTGCCTTATGGAGACAAGCCGCCGGAAGTCATCCGCGCATACGCGAAGAATATTGTTGAGTTCCTTGTTTCACAAGGCGTGAAAGCAATCGCGGTCGCCTGCAATGTAAGCTCCAGTGTCCTCACTGAAGATGACTTGGCTCAAACCCCTGTGCCGGTATTCGGCCTCATTTCCAACGGAGCATCAGCTGCCGTCCGCATGACGCGCTGCAAACGTATTGGTGTCCTAGCCACTGCTGCAACTGTGCAGACTGCCTCTTACGTCAAATCAATTCAGGGCATGTGCCCTGAAGCCCTAGTCGTCCAGAGCGCGTGCCCGAAGTTCGTGCCCTTGGTCGAAAGCGGCGTGTTTGACGGCGGCGAGGTTGACGAAGCGGTAGCGCAGTACTCCGAGCCTCTGCTTGCGGCAGGAGTGGATACCGTGATTTACGGCTGCACCCACTACCCCTTCCTGGAACGCGCCATCCAGCGCCGGTTCGCAGATGCCGCGCTAGTAGACCCGGCAGCAGAGATTGTGGCTGAGCTATCCGCCTACCTGAAAGAACACAGCCTGGAGCACGATGCTCCGCGCGGCAATGATGCCATCTTCGCCAGCGACTTGAACGAGCACTTCCTCAATACCGCGCAGCTTTTTCTTGGTGAAGACATCCGCCCGGTTACTTCGCAGGCTTCAGTCAACTCTTAGCTAATCTACTCCTGATATACTGTAACCATGCCAATGAAACGGACAGACGGGCGCCGCACCGACGAGATGCGGCCTATTACCATACAATCCAGCTACCTGCGCGAACACGGGACATTAATCTCCTACGGCGAGACGAGGGTCCTTTGCTATGCAAGCTTGGAAGAGCGCGTGCCTTACTGGCTGCTCGGCGCTGGGCACGGCTGGCTTACCGCCGAATACAACATGCTACCGATGGCGTCATACCCGCGCCAGCAGCGTGAGCGTGAGGCAGGCGGCCGCACTAGCGAGATTCAGCGCACGATCGCGCGTGCACTGCGGGCGGCGCTGAACCTGCAGTTGCTTCCCACGATAACAATTAAGCTGGATTGCGACGTCCTAATCGCCGACGGTGGGACGCGCACAGCGGCCATCACCGGCGCATTTGTCAGCCTCGCTTCGCTCGTTTACGCAGAACGCCATCGCTTCGCCAAATCCCCGCTACGCTCGCAGCTTGCAGCCGTTTCAGTGGGGCTGATGAACGGTGAGCCGGTGCTTGACCTGGCATACGAGGAAGACAGCACCTGCGATGTTGACGGGAATGTCGTCAAGCTGGCGAACGGCCAGTTGGTGGAAACGAGCTTTACCGCAGAGCGTGGTAGCTACAATGCAGACGACCTAGCAAAGCTGCTGAAGTTTGCAGATGCCGGACTTGAAGTGGTTCTTGCTGAACAACTCAAGCATCTACCCGAAAGGCTTCAATTCACCCCATAGGTAAATGGCAAACAGGCGGCGAAGCGACTCCGCCGCCTGCTATCGCATAAGTTTGATTGCCCTTGGTTAGGCTTCGTCTTCCGGAACCGGCGCGCCTACCGGGCAGACCGTATTGCATTCGCCGCACTCAGTGCAGAGGTCCGGGTCGATGATGGCGATGACGCCGCCATCGGGAATGGAAATCGCGGCAACCGGGCAAACGTCGATGCACTCTTTGTGGAGCGCGCACTTATTCGTGATTACATAAGTCATCGTAGTTCCTCCGTATTTCAGCTTCGTTGCGCAATATGCGCCGCAGGAATGAGAATACCATCCGCTGTCCGTCTTTTCAAGACCGTCCTGCTTCCACACAGGCTTTCCCGCGCTATAATCACGCGCCATGATTGAAATATGCGCAAAATGGCTGGGGCGTATCCCCTACAAGGAATGCTGGGATTACCAGCTAGCCTTGCACGCTGAAGTAGTCAGTGGAAACTCGCCTTCCACAATCCTGCTACTTGAACATGAGCCCGTCGTGACTGTTGGCAGGCATGGCGACAGCACAAACATCTATTTCACTCCTGAACAGCTTGCGAGTAAAGGCGTCGACCTACATTACGTTGAGCGCGGTGGCGATGTGACGTATCACGGCCCCGGCCAGCTTGTCGGTTATCCTCTGCTAAACCTCAAGGAGCTCAATATCAGCGTCGCTGAATACCTGCGCACCCTAGAGAAAAGCCTGATTATATTGCTTGCGGCATACGGATTGGAAACCCACCGTGAGGCTGGCTTTACAGGCGTCTGGCATAAGCATGCAAAAGTCGCAGCCATCGGGATCGCTGTAAAGCGGTGGGTGTCATTCCACGGCTTTGCGCTGAATGTCGTTACGGACTTGGATTACTTCAAGTTGATAAACCCTTGTGGCCTCTCACGGCCTGTTACAAGCGTCAAAGAGCTTACTGGAAAAGAGATGGATTGTAGGACAGTTGCGGAGACTTACTTGGAGCATTTTGAGCGCGCATACGGCGTCATGACGACCAAGTTAATGGATGACCCCGCCGTTGCTACAGTGAATAAGAACTGCGGCTAGCCGACCTTGAATGTGCTCCCGCCGACCATCAATAGGTCGCCAGGCGCTAGGCTACTCTCCATCACGCGGTTCCCGGCGACAAAGATTCCATTCGTGCTGCCAACATCACGCACTGTAATTCCGGTGTCGCTCCACACAACGACGCAGTGCTTTCGCGAGACTTGCCTGTCGTCGCCGAGCACGATGTCGCCTTCGCTTCGCCCGATGGCATTCTCGCCCTTCTTCAGCGCGAATTGCTTGCCTAGGTAAGGGCCACTAACGCCGATTAGCGAAAGCTCATTTGTTGATGAAACGGCAGGTGGCTCGGCCTTCATCATCTCAAGGCTCTTGCGTAGCGCGTCGGCGACTGGCGTCGAGGGTGCAGCCCCGCGCTCGTCGGCGACTTTCGCAACTTGTGCAGACGTAGCTTTGCCGTGTGCCAGCCGACCGATAATGAGAACGATGTAGGCTATGACAAGCGCCAAGCCGAGTATGAATGTGACTAAGGCAAGCCCCATGGGCGCAGGCTCAAGGAATGGAGCGTCACGGAAAAAGATGAAGTAGCCGCCGACCGAGCACCCCACGAGCAGCCCGAATGCGCCAAGCGCTCGCAGGTAATGCGCGTCCGCGACTTCTGCGACCATCACCAGTAAGTATGCGGCGATGATGAACGAGTAGATGGCAAGCGCGTCCAAAAGTCCTTGCATCCCAAGCTTAGTAAACGACTGCGACAGGTAGATGAAACCCGCGCAGCCAAGCGCTAGGAATTGCGCGAACTCTATCAGCCGCAAAAGCGGCTTGTTGTAGATCGCACCCGAAAATCCGCCGGATGGGCGCATCATTATGGGCGGTTACTCAAGCGTAACCGTGAGCATATTGCTGTTGGCGCGGTAACCCTCGCCGATGACAGGCGTAATAGCCTCGGGCGGGAATATTGCGCTGACGAACGCTCTGAAGCCGGCTTGTAACCCGGCATCGGTAGTGATGAGCGTGCCTGTCTGGGTATTGATATCAAACGCGCCGCCTTCATAAACAGGCGGAGGCCCAGGAGCTACAATCGGTCTGCCGATGGCATAGCTGACATAAGGCGTTATGTCGATCTCAAGGTAATCGCCCACATTTCCGTCGTTGTCGTCAAAGATGCCGATAGCTTCAAAGACTACCGGTGTCCCTACTGCGACACTGACGTCTGCTGGGTCGGTCTGTCCCGCGACGCGAAGTGTGATATCAAATATCGCATATACGGGTATCTCAAGGACTGCCGAAATAGTGAAGTCATCGTCCTTGCGCGCGAGAACGCGGACTACGCCAACGTCATCAGCGCTCAACAGGCCCTTGTTTGTATCGGCGATGTTGCCGATAGTGGCAAGCGTCCCGCCTGTTTCCAGCGACCAATCAACCATGTTGGTGACGTCAATAGGCTCAGTTTCGCCTTCCACAATGCCCATCGCTGAAAGCTGTATTGACCTGCGGGCGAACGGCTGCTCGTTCCCGGTTACGGTATCAATTGCTTCTTCAGTTATCACCAGCCATGGGTCCACACCCGTCGGCGGCTCAATGGTCATGGAGAGGATATTAGACAGAGACTCCATCTGCAGCACGTTTGATACAGTGCCTTCGGCTCCAGGAGTGTCTTTGGGGACTACGCGGAAGAAGACAATGCCATCGATAGGCTCGGTTACGTAAACATACTGCAGAGGCCCGTTAGCAGGAACCGGATTCGGATTAATGTCAGTCCTGAGGATGGTTGGGTTAGCAGGAACTGTTGCATTTGGAATTCTGGTGAATGGGCCGGTAGAAGCGGTACTAGTTTGAACATCGTAGCCAAAGAGCTGGTGCCCAAAGTTCATCGCAAGATTACTCACGTCTTGAACGTTAATCTTCCCGTCAACGTTGTAATCGGCCAGCACATCCTCAAGGTCGCCCTGCCCGTCGGTAGTCAGGTGGTTGTAATTCCTCGCCAGCGGCGTAACATCAGCAACGCCTACAATGCCGTCGTTGTTGCCGTCGCCTCGGTTGTTCTCAGTCCAGCGTAAGGTAACCCTATTCTGAGGGTCTATAGCGCCAGTGATAACTACAGCGTTTTCTGGCCTGTTCGGCGGCGTAGCCACGGCTTTTGGCTTGGTTTCACGGCCCGGTTCAAATATGAGATTAAACAGCTCGCGGTCGCCGCTGACACCTTCGCGCTCAGTTAGGTTGATAATCGCCGCGCCAAGGTTCACTTCGGGGCAGCGGGCGATGATAGCCGTAACCACATCTTCGCCAAGGCCGCCAGCGTATTCCGCTGTAACTAGCCTCAAGGATTCGGAAGGATATCCTAGCACTAAAGTGGCCGACTTCAGATCTTCGGCGTTTGTGGCGAGGACTGTAACATGAAGCTTGCCAGTCATCGCGTCAAACCTTTGCGTAGTGGTAAACGCGGTATTCCCGGAGAAAAGGCTCCCGTCGTCGCTGATGACGAAAGCAGCACTCCGGCTGTTATCAGATAAGCTGGGCTGGGTGGGCGCACTGCCGCCTGCAGTACATCCCGCCAGCGCGGTAATCACCATTAATATTGCGAGAAAGCTGAGCCTTTTCATTCGGTTTCCCCCGAAAGAAACGTAATAGTCCAATCCATTTATTTTACCACGAAAGAGGCGACTCAGGCATCGCCGTGCCCTAAACTTCGAACCTCATCATAGGAACGCGGATTGCGGCCTAATCCAGGTCGCCTTCATCAGGCACTAGCAGCCCAAAACCACCTGAGTTTCTCCTGTAAACGACGGCAACGCCGTCAGTGCGCGAGTTGCGGAATACGTAAAAGTCATGGCCTGAGAGGTCTAGTTGCATTACTGCCTCTTCAGGGCTCATCGGTTTCAACCCAAATTTCTTAACGCGGATGATGTGGTGGGTTTCATCAGCCTGCGGGACGGGAACCTCGGTGAAGCCATCACCACCATCGCCACGGCGGTTATCAATCCGCCGCATCTTGAATTTCTTGAGCTGGCGCTCAAGCTTTTCCACGACCGAATCAACTCCCGCGTAAAAAGAGCCGCCTAGTTCTTCGGCCCTTATAACCTGGCCTGCGGTGTTTAAGGTCACTTCAACTTTGCGTGCGTTTTGCTTCTTACCTCCCGCTTCGTCGGCGAATTCCAGGTCTGCGGAAATGATGTGGCTGAAGTGGTTTTCCAGTTTGCTAAGCTTGCGTTCTCCGTAATCTTTAAGACGCTCCGAAACATCAAAGTTCTTGCCCTTGACGGTTACATTCACTAGTATGTTCCTCCTTTCAGAGCAAAGCGTTGCATTGCCACGCACTATTATTTTATCAGATTCAGCGGCATGTTGCAGGCTTCAGCCAGTAACTTTTCGCTGCGTCATCAGCCCAGCTGGCTAAACACGCTACACCTTTGAGCGTTTCACAATTTGGTTGTTCTCATCAAATACCAGTATCTTCGGCTGGTGGAACTTGGCATCGTCTTCCGTCATCAATCCGTAAGCCATGACGACTATCCGGTCGCCTTCCTTACCCAAGTGCGCCGCCGGCCCGTTCAAGCCTATGACGCCTGGCTTGTCTGTGGCGATGATGTAAGTCGTCCATCTGTCGCCGTTCCTGAAGTTGGAGCAGTGCACTTCTTCGTATGGCATCAAGCCTGATGCTTCAAGGATGTCCTTGGAGATAGTGATGCTGCCCATATACTCGATGTTAGCCTCGGTCACTACCGCCGCATGCAGCTTGGATTTCAGTATCCTTACAAGCATCCTATTCCCTCGCCCTTAGAATAATGTTATCAATCAGCCGCGTCGTCCCAAGCCTGGCGGCTAACAAAACAACGTCTCCATCACCGGCGGATGCACGCGGTTCCAACGTCTCGCCATCGGCAATTTCTAGATATTCCAGGCGCGCTTGCGCGTCGAGCTGCGAGCGCACCCACGCCTTGAGCGTTTCTCCCTTGCGCTCGCCAGCATTGAATGCTTCTCCAGCCGACTTAAGGCCTGCATAGATGGAACTGGCTTGCGCGCGCTGCTCGGCCGTAAGATAGGAGTTGCGGGATGACATCGCCAGCCCGCTTTCCTCCCTTACTGTCGGGCACATCGCCACTTGAAGCTGGAAGTTCAGGTCTTGCACCATCTGTTGTATTACCCGAAGCTGCTGGTAATCCTTCTGCCCGAAGTAGGCGATGTCCGGCTGCAGGATGTTGAACAGCTTAGCAACTACCAGCGATACGCCGTTAAAATGCCCGGGGCGCATCAACCCGCAATACTCTTCCGTGATCCTGCTGACCTTCACTTCGGTGCAGTGGCCTGGAGGATACATCTCGCCGTCACTCGGGGCGAAGACAATGTCCACTCCCGCCTGCTCGCATTTCTCCAGGTCGGCTTCTAGCGTTCTCGGGTATCTTGCGAAGTCTTCGGACGGCCCGAACTGCGCCGGGTTGACGAAGATGGAAGCTATGCGCACGCTGCACTCGTCATGCATCCTGCGCATAAGCGAGCAATGGCCTTCATGGAGATTACCCATCGTCGGCACGAAACCGACGAGTGGCCTGGCGGTGTTCGCATGCGCCACCTCGCAGCAGCGGTTGAGCCTAGCGGCGCGGAATTCTTCTATTGAGTTGATGATCTCCATGTTACGCGGGTTTCGCCCCTTCTTTGCTTTCATCTTCAACCTGCAGCTCTGCTTTCTGCGGCACGAGCGTATATTCGGACGCGCCAGGGAAGCTTCCAGCACGGACAGCGTCGGCGTATTCTTTCAGGCCTTTCGCGCCTTCATCAAACAAGTTTGCGAACTTTCGCGCGAACTTCGGCATGTAACGCGCTTGCATCCCCAGCGCATCGTGAATGACCAATATCTGGCCATCAGTGCCCGGCCCGCTGCCAATGCCGATGGTCAGCGTTTTCACTGCTTGAGTAATCAACTCCGCGGTATGGCCTTCAACGCATTCAAGCACAATAGCGAACGCGCCTGCAGCTTCCAGCGCCTTTGCTTCGGCAAGCAGGCGTGAACGCGACCCTTCGCTCTTCCCTTGAATCGTGTATCCGCCGGTAGCATGAACCCGCTGTGGCAATAGGCCTAGATGGCCCATGACGGGTATGCCTAGCTTGATGAGCCTTTGTATCGCCTCTAGGTTGGTTTCATCCGCGCCTTCCATCTTCACGGCGCCGCAACCCGTTTCCTTGAACAGGCGCAGTGCATTGTGCACCGTCTCATCGGCGCTGACCTTGAACGTGCCGAAGGGCATGTCTCCAACGATGAGGATGTCCTGGATGTTAGACACCACAATCTTAGCGTGGTAAATGACGTCTTCCAGCGTGACCGGCACGGTTGTCTCGTGCCCCTGGATAACATTACCCATGGAGTCGCCAACGAGCACAAAGTCCACGCATGCGCTCTGGGCGAGCTTTGCCGTGAACAAGTCGTAAGCGGTTATGGAGACGATAGGTTCACCGCGCTCCTTCTTCCGCCGCAATTCATGTATCTGGTTAAATGCCATAATCCACAGGCGCTGGAGCATTTGGGAAAAGCAGGACGGGGCGGTTTCCCGCCGGCAGAAGCGAATCAGCTTTTGCACACCGTCTCGGTCCCTATTGGCTCCAAGCGGCCTGAAGTATTATACCACTTGGGCTACCTTCACCTGTGCTAAAGTAATGGCTGGCACATGGCGCTTCAGAAGACAATTGAGCGTGAATGCACTCTATCGGGCAGAGGCTTTATTTGCGACCAGCGGGTTCAAGTCACGCTGACGCCCGCCGGCGTAGATGAAGGCATACGATTCGTGCGAACCGACTTGGAAGGTGCACCCGAAATACCGGTTCATCCCCGCGCTCAGGTCTCTGTAGAACACTGCACCACTCTGCGAAACGGCGATGCCAAAGTTATAGTCGTTGAGCACTTGCTGGCTGCATGCTTCGCCTTGGGCGTGACCAATCTCAAAGTCAGTTTGAGCGGCCTTGAAATGCCTACGTGCGATGGAAGCTCGCTGCCTTGGGCTGAGGCGATGAAGAACGCCGGCATATGCGAACAGGATAAGCCTACCAAGCTAATTGTCCTAAAGCAGCCGGTGCACGTGACGAGCCCCGACGGGTCGTTCATCCTCGCGCTGCCTTTCGATTCTCCTGTCTTTGAGTATCTGCTAGATTACAGCCAAAATCCTGAGATTGGTTGCTCCTTCGCATCTGTAAAATCGGACAGTGACGACTTGCTAAGCACTCTGCTTCCTGCGAGGACATTTATCATGGAAGAGGAAGCTAGAGTTGCGCTAGATGCAGGGAAAATACGCTCCACCGACGAGAAGCTGGGGCTTGTGATACGAGAGGGGCAGCGTCCTGTCCTGCGCATGGCTGGCGAGTTGGCTCGCCATAAGATACTGGACATGATGGGCGACTTGTATGTGCTGGGCGCCCGCGTCCGCGCGAGGTTCATAGGTGTGAAAAGCGGGCATAAGCTCAACGCACAAATGGTGCGCGAACTGTCTGCCCGCTATCCATAACGGTCGGAACGATTAGTGAGCTTACTCGCCCATCTTAGATTCGGCTTTGGCTTCTTTCCTCTTCCGAGGCACCTTCTGCTTCGGCTGTTTAGGCGCAAAGCCGGAATCGAGTGAGTACTTTCCTGCTCCGGTAAGGAACAGCGCGAAGCACGCACCTGCGATCAAGAGCGAATACTCAACGCCGCCCTGGAAGTCCACAGAGCCCGGCTCGGTAAGGGCGTAGAGAACGATGAAATAGCCCGATGCCCATTCCGTGAAGCTCATTAGCACGAGTAGGATAATGACGTTCAGTAGCGCGCTGAGCCTTGTAAGCAGGCCGAAAAGCAGCAGGATACCGCCGACGAACTGCACCAATCCGATAACCCAAGCCCAGATGTCCGAGCCAGGGAAGAAGTTGAGGCCGTTCATCTCAAGGTAGTCGGAGTACGCCGCCATGCCCTGGCCTGTCCACCAGTTGAACAGGATCAGTGCACCACGTGCGGTAAGGACGATGCCTAGCGCGAGGCGAAGGAACAAAATACCGGCGCTGAATGCAATTATGCGTCCATCCTCTTTCATAGTAATACCCCTCCAGATAGGATTCAGCAGATTCAAATTGTAGCACAACACGCTGGATTTAGCCCCAATTCACCCCTAAAAAACAGGAAGGCCCGCCAAAGCGGGCCTTTGCCTGTTACGCTTAAAATTCGGCCCCTATTTAATCAGGAGGCCAGATCATTATGTGCAGCTCTTTGTTCTGGCCGGGTTCAAGATAGGTGGACTCCCTGCCTGTGAACAGCACCTCTTCGATCGACTTGGATGCGACGATGTGATACGGCAGGTCGGCCGTAGGCTCAAGGTTGGGGAAAACGTATTGCCCTTGCGCGTTGCTCTCAGTGATGGCGATAGGCTCGTTCCCCTCGGGGTCACCCAAATAAAGCTTCACCAGCGCGCCAGGAACGAAAAGCGGCGGTAGGTTGGGATCCTCCGGGTTAACGTGCTTGATTAGCCCGTGGATAGCGCAGCCGTCAGGCGGCTGACCAGGGAAGATGGGCACGTTGACGATCTTGGCCTGGCCTTCGGCGAGTTCAGTCTGAACGGCTCCTGAATACTCGACGCCTTCAATCATCTTGGAAGCAAGCACAAAGTATGGCTTGTTACCGCTAGGCGCGAGTTCAGGAAATGCGTAGTAGCCGTTGTCGCCGCTTGTCGTTGTGCGAAGCGGTGGGTTATCCGGCCCGGGCTCGCCATGGAACAGCTTCACCGATGCCCCAACGACCCATGCCGGCGGGTCGGTCTCGCCGATGAATATGTGGCCGTGAATCTTCGCTGTCATCGGCGGAGGATCCGACCTGAAGATGGGAACATTAATCGTCTTGGCCTCATTCTCGCCAAGTAAGGTGTTCACTATCCCCGAATGCTCGATACCTTCAATGACCTTTGAAGCACAGACGAAGTACTTCTTATCGCCGCTTGGCGGAAGCTCAGGGAATGCATAGTATCCATTATCCCCGCTGGTAGTCTGCCGTATCGGCGGGTTGTTCGGGCCCGGTTCGCCGTGGAACAGCTTCACCGAAGCGCCTGCTACTTTTACCGGCGGATCGGTTTCGCCGATGAACACATAGCCGTGGATTTTTGAGGAAGGGGGCGGCTGGAGCA
Source organism: uncultured bacterium (assembly GCA_963749125.1). Lineage (GTDB taxonomy): Bacteria > 4484-113 > 4484-113 > 4484-113 > 4484-113 > JBBIJQ01. Next base: position 31,206 of record CAVVLL010000006.1, on the reverse strand, counting down.
TCTCCATCGTGATATGCAGCTCAACCGTCTCGTTCTCGCCAAGCGCGGTATGGTTCATGCCGCCGAATAAACCGTTCTCCATTTGCTTGTGGCCGACGACCCAGTAATCCGGCCCATCATGCGTCGGGGGAAGGTTCTTGAATTCGTAATACGCGTCGCCGTTACTCTCGGTAACGGCGATCGGAGGATTCATCGGTTCCGGCTCACCAAGGAACAGCTTGACTTCGGTTCCCGGAACATAGATGAACCCGTCGGGGTTGTTGGGATCGCCGATGCGGGTGCGGCCTACAATCTTGCCAGCCCACTCATTATTCTGCTGGAAAATTCCGATGGTGATTTCAAGGTTGCCGCCGGGAGGAAGATTGAATTCCGCTGTTCCCGACGCGTTTTCTTTGAAAGCCTTGATTATGCCCTGTCCCGGGGGGACTTCTAGGAATGCAAAACGCCCGTTCTCGCGGCTTTCAGTTTCGCGTATCTTTTGCATCGTCCCGTCGTCCCGGACAACCCACAATTCCAGGTGTGAACCTGGGACAGGCACACCTGTTTCAGCCCAAAGCACGGTGCCTTCAATATTTCCCGAATTGGGCGGCGGAGGAACGCCAAGGAAGAAGTCCTTGATGTTCTGGCCAGGCAGTATCGTCAGCTGTCCATGAACCGGTTCGTAACCTTCAGCCGACACCACGAACGCATAAGGTCCGGTTTGCAGCTCAGCGAAGTGATAGTAACCTTCGTTGTTGGTTTCAGCCGTGAACCTTAGGTCAGGCCTCTCCAGCACAACTATCGCGCCTGCGATAGGCACATGCTCGCCGTTATACACTTTGCCGGACAGGTTGCCGAAGTCTGGCGGTGGAGGCGGCGGAGGCGCAATACGGTGCAGGATGAAGTTCTGGATAATCTGACCTTCCGGCGGGACATTAACTGCCGCGTCGTCAGGCTCGTATTCAGGATGGAACGCGAGCATGTCGGCAGCGCCGGCGGGTATGTTCTCAAACGCATATTCGCCACGCGCATTGGTCAGCGTGTGGAATGACGGCGGTTCCCTGCCGTCGTCATGGTCGCGGTACATCAAGAACACGTGGCTGCGTGGGAGCGGATTCTCTTCGCCGTCGCGCACGACGCCTATTATGCGCCCTATCGGCATGCCATCCATCACGAAGTCGTGGATGGTGGGATCGCCCGCGGCAACGTCAACGGCTCCGATATGCGTCCGGTAGCCGCGCTTAAAGCCGATAATGCCGTAGTGCCCTGCGGGAAGGCGCTCAAAGTTGTAGCGCCCTTCGCCGTTGGTCTCCTTGAACATGAAGAACTGCTCATTGTTAAAGACCAAGACGCGAACACCCGCTATTACCATCCCCGCCCTGTCGCTCACGGTTCCCTTCAAGCTTCCAAAGTCGCCTTCGGCTGAAGCCGTACGCAATCCTATAGGCGAGATGGACAGGTTCATTGGCATGGAAGCATCGTAAGCCACTTGGTAGCTTGCGATTTGGACGCCTTCAACGCCGATAGAAATGTCGTGGTCGCCGGATGCGACGCCTGACGCGAGGAAGTTACCATCCTCGTCGGTGGATGACACGACGTTGGATGTTAAGTCGAGGTAAACCTCTAGGTCTGGAACAGGGACTTCGTGAAAGTCCGCGACAACGCCGCCGACTTCACCGATCGATTCCGCCACTAGCGGAACCGTTACTTCAGCTGGCTCAAAAATCACTGGCGTCTGCTGGTTGTTATTACCGCTGGGGTTAACCGGAGCGATAGGCGCGCGTGAACCGCCGCCTCCCCCGCCGCAAGCGGTTAGTGCTGCCAACAGCAAACCCAGAAGCAATACCATGTATAGATGCTTCTTCAAGGTTCACTACCTCCTAGAGATATGCCGCCTTCACGATCGGCACCTTCAATAATGGATGCTGGATTATACCCTATCCAATGGAAGGTATAGAAGGTAAAAAGCCCTACAGTTTCAGGGCTGCGCCAGTTTGGGTCGCCTGCTTTATGCTGCAATATGCGAGCGCAATTCTAGATTGAGCCGGTAATGATTATGCGGTTGCCGCTTGCTATTACTTGGCGAATCACGAGCTTAAGCCTGCGCCCGATTAGCTCCTCGCAGATATCAAACTCCTCTTTCTTGTTCTCTTCGAATTTGTCTAAATCAAAAATGGGGTTCAGCTCGTTTTCAATCGATTGCTTTATGCCGCCGGGCAGGCCAACTCCCACAATCTTCGCATGTTGGATTCGGTAATAGATACGGCTCCCACCCTCGTATGTTAAATCAGCCCTTGACCACGAATGGGACTGCGATTGGCCCGACCGGATACTTGCCTTCAATCACGACCATGCCGCCTTCAATGCTGACCTTGGGATCTTTGATATTCGGGCTGTCCAGCTTCAGCGCGCGCGTAAGGTCTTTCGGCAGGAAGTCAAACCTGAACGTGATATCGCCAATGCTGCGTATGCACTTCTCAGCTTTGCCTGTAAGTATCTTACTGGAATCCACGCGGATATCCTTGACCTGGAACTGCGCTCCTTCCACGCGCACAGGCTTCATCCAAAGCCCTCTCAAGTCAAAATCTATCACGGCTATCTTGCCCTTCGTCATCAGGGCGCCTTCGTTAACGTGAGACTCAACGCTGACTTCCTCAACCTTCTTGCCCAGCTCGGCCTTCATAGCCTGCTCAATCTGAGTGTCAACGTCGCCGCCTATCCCAAGCGCCTGGGATAGCACCAGCAGTATAGCTAGAATGATGTTCGTCATATACGGTCTATTTTACCATCCAGCCTGAACACTTTCAGGCGCCTAGTAGATGCACGAAACTCGTTGGATGTTCACTTAGCGAGCATGGGCTGCTCCTTCACCATGCTGGATATAGGTGATAAGATTGTCCCTGTATCGGGGTACAAGTATGGATATAAACCGCTTTTTCAACATCGAATTCAACGACGAAAGCCGCGTCCTCACCGTCACGATTAACAAGGACGACGACAAGTACAACTCGTTTAGCCCGCAGCTGGTGATGACCTTCGCCGACTTATTGGAGCATTACGAGCAAAACAACGAGATTCGCGCGCTTATCCTGACCGCATCGGGCGACCGCGTTTTCTCGACCGGCGCGGACATCAAAGGCCAATTTCCCTTTCTGGATACATTCGCCGCGCATGACCTGTCGGCGCTGGGCCACCGCGTGTTTTCAATGCTGGAAGATGCGCCTTACATCACTCTCGCAGCGATCAATGGCCTTGCACTTGGTGGAGGCCTTGAGATAGCGCTTGCCTGCAACTTCCGCGTGGCGAGCACAAAGGCGCGATTGGGGCTGCCTGAAATCAACCTTGGGCTCATGCCCGGCTGGGGCGGAACGCAGCGCCTCCAACGCGTTATAGGCCAGCCCCGTGCGCTGCAAATGGTGCTCTCCGGCGACCCCATCGCGGCGAAAACCGCGCTTGAGTGGGGCCTCGTGTCTGCCGTATTTGAGCCGGAAGAGCTGCTGCCCGGCGCCAACAAGTTCCTTGCTGCATTCGCAGGCAAGAGCGGAGACGCCCTGCGGATCGCCAAGCGTGCTGTCATCAAAGGCGCGAAGCTCCCCCTGTCTGAAGCGCTTAATTATGAAAGTGAGAGCTTCGGGCTGCTATGGAGCAGCCCCGATCGCGCTGAAGGCGTTAAGGCTTTTATGGAGAAGCGCAAGCCCAAGTTCACATCGTAGCTGCGATGCCCGCATACTTCATCACATCGCCTGACGAGTTGCTCTTGCGCAAGCAAGTAGAGACGCTCGCCAAGAAAGTGCCGATAGAGACTTTCAGCGCCCACGATGCAAACCTTGCTGAATTCACCCGCGACGCAATGAGCACGAGCCTGTTCGCTGACCAGCGCGTTATCTGGCTGCAAGAAGTCCACGCGTTTCCCGCAGGCAAGAAGACGATAGGCATTCTCGCTGACCTTTGCGCCAAAGCGCCTGAAGGCACGCTTCTCGTGTTTTCTCAGACTACGCACTTTGAAGGCGACTACCGCAAGGCAGCTAACTTTAAGTCGGGCGCGCTACACAAAGCCCTGGTGGCCACCTGCGAACGCCGCGACATTACTCTCAAAGGCAGGGCGCTAACTGAATGGGTGCGTACATATGCACGGTCGCAGTATCAGCTGGACTTGAGCGAAGCGCAGGTCAATTCGCTGCTTGAAAGCTGCATGCAGATGCCATCGCTTATAGACTCCGAGCTTCGCAAATTTGCGCTACTTAAGCGCCAAGGCGCTGAAGCATCCATCGCCGATGACACATTCCGCACTGTCCTTGCGAGAATGCCCGGCCAGAATGTCCGCGACATGGTGGATGCGGCTATGGCGCGGGACAGCAAAGTATTCGGGATGGCTGTCGAGTTTTACCGAAGCCAGGACGGCGGGCCGCTGTTGTTCACAGAGCTATATCGCGGCTGCGAACGTCTGCTTGCCATTTTGACTGACCCGCAGTATGCATCGCACCCTAACTTCAAGAATCTTCATTCTTTCGTGCAGAAAAAGCTCGCATCGGCGGCCTACCGGTGGCAACCAGACGAGTTGCTGCGCAACCTGCGGCTGATTACGGACGCTGAGTTTCGGACTAGGACCGGCCGATCGATGGGAAGAACGCCCGCCGAGGCTGAACGAAACCTGGTGCTCGTGCTTCTTAAACAGATGTTTGGGAAATGACATTCTGCGATAGAATATGCGTGAGGTGAATTATGAGATACCTGTTTACAATTGGAATCGTGCTTTTGCTCGCGGCGGCCTTTTTAGCCTGCAGGCAGCGCCCTGATTCAGAAACGACATATCAGCCTACGCGAGGCTCTGATGTTCCAACGGTAATCGCGGGAAATGCACCGCAAACTCCTCCGTCGGAAATACCTGCCGACCAGGCCGCTACGCCGCCTGTTGAAGGCGAGCAGGCTGCACCTGCTGATGGCTCGGAAGCTCCGCCTGCTGAAGGCGCTGAGACCGCTAAGCCTGAAGAAACCAAGGAAGCCGACAAAGAGCCTGCGAAGGACGAGGAAGCCAAACCCAAGGAGGAGGCGCCAGTGGAACCTAAGATAATTCCCGCCCGCGAACTACCTTTGCTGATGAAAAACGTTACCTCGGCGATGTTTGAAACATCACGCGGCAACTTCATGCGTTAACATATACCCCGAAATAGCGCCTATCTCTGCCCTACACTTCATTGACCTAATCAAACAGGGATTCTACGACGGCATTCGGATTCACCGTTTTGAGCCAGGCTTCGTCATCCAAATGGGTCAGGTAATCTCCGAAGACGGCAACAATACCAACCTCTACCCAAACGATCCAGAGAAGGCGCAACTTAGCGGCGTGACCATCCAAGACGAACCGTGCCTGTCCGAGAACACTGACATGACGGTTACGTTCGCGAAGACCAATGCGCCAAACTCAGCGTCTTGCCAGTTCTTCATTAACCTCGGCGATAACCGCCGCCTGGATAAGTACAACACTGGCTTCACAGTGATGGGACAGGTTATACACGGCCAGGACATCGTCCGCAAGCTACGCGCAGGCGACAAGATTGGCCGCGCTTACCTAATCCAGCCTCCGCGCGATGTGAAGTAATTGCCGGGCAAAAAGCTAACTGAAGATGAGATCTTAAAGCTCTTCCGCAAGAAGCTTGGCTTAACCCGCCCAAGCGCCCTCAACATCGCCGGCAACACTGATGATGCGGCCATTATGCCATTGCTGGAAAGCCGCTTCGCCCTTGCCGCAGACCACCCGGTACGCAATACAGGCGGCGACAATTCTATCGTGCTCACGCAAGACAGCATGGTTGAAAACATCCACTTCCGCCTTGACTACTACACGCCCGCCCAAGCAGCCGCTAAGTGTATGTCGGTAAACCTATCCGACCTGACCGCAATGGGCGCAACGCCCCTGGGCGCGCTAGTGTATGTCGGCTTGCCGCGCAAGTATGCCGAAGAGCAGTTTGTCGCCAGCCTGGCTGAAGGGTTGCGCTCATCAATGCGCAAGTTCCACTACACTGTCTTTGGCGGCGACCTGACGTCGGCACACCACCTGACTATCAGCGCCACCTTCATCGGCAGCGTGAAGCGAGACCGTGCGTTCCTGCGTAGCGGCGCAAGCCCTGGGGACATCCTATTCCTATCAGGGCGCGTCGGCGCCGCTTCGCTGGGACTGCGGATGTTGGAAGCGCCACGCTCATCCAAGCTGTCGCGCGCCAAGTCTTCCTACACAAACTGCGTCCAACGTGCGCTATCACCTGAACCGCGCGTCAAGCTAGGGCTGGAGCTTGCGGCGTTTGGCTTTGTTACATCGTGCATTGACCTCTCAGACTCGCTATCAAAGTCGCTGTTGCTCATTGCTGGTGAATCCAAGATTGGCGTTGAAGTTGAAGTCACGCCGCGAATGCTTCATCCCGAGGTGAACGGGCACTTCGGCAAAATAAATCCACTGGAGCTCTTGCGCACGGTAATGTCCGCAGAAGAAGACTTTGAGCTGCTATTCACGGCTGATGCCCAGCATACTGAAGATATATTGCGGTTGTCGCGAGGCATTATTCGCATCGGCCGAGTGGTTGATTTGCGGCAGGGCGTTCAAGCGCTGATACAGGGCAGCAGCTTCGACATACCGCTCCTTGGCTACGAGCACTTCGGTAAGTAACTCACGCACATTCGCCTGCGCTGCTACAATAAGCGTATGCCTACATCACGCTTTTACGACATAACTCTTCCGCTCTCAGAGCGGGTCACGAAGTACGGCGGAGACAACTATCCCGTATTCAGCTCAGGCTCCCGCTCCACCGACCATTACACTATTACCTCGACCACCGTGACCTTTTCAGTCCACACCGGCACGCATGTTGATGCCCCCCGCCACCTACTCCCGGGCGAGTATGGAATAGACGAAGTGCCGTTGGACTGCCTCATTGGCCCGTGCGTGGTCGTCGAGATTCCCGGCGACGCTTCGGTAATCACGCCCGTCCATATTCATGCGAATGCTGACCTTATCAAGAAACACAAGCGCGTCCTGTTCAAGACGCGCGATTCACAACGCTGGGTTGATACAGAGCACGAATTCCTAACCGAGTGGGTTTATCTTGATGCGGACGCGGCAAAGCTGCTTGTCGAGCTGAACGTGAAAACCGTCGGGATGGACTACTTATCCGTTGACCCATACAACGACGATGCGATGCCGGCGCATTTAGCTCTGCTGAATGCGCGCGTGGCGATAATTGAAGGCTGCAACCTGCTGGAAGTTTCGCCCGGCGAATATGAGATTATCTGCCTGCCGCTTCGCCTGGCAGGTCTTGACGGCTCGCCTGCGCGCGCAATCCTGCGAGAGCTTACCTAGGGCCGCGCCCTACTCCATCCGCTCTTTCACGGCCGACATCGCAGCTTTTTTCAACGGCTTGAACCGGTCGCCCATCTCGTCCAGCCATTTCATGTATGGTGCCTTTACCGCATCATCTTTTCCCGCGAGATTAATCAGGACGTTTAGTTTGCCGCCCTTGTAAGCCGTCTTTATGCAGTAAATAGCGACACCAACATCTGAGATGGCGTTCTTGTTGCCGATGGGGGCGAGCTTCATCGCCTGCTCCATCGCCGCGATGGCTGTTTCCATCGTCTTGCGCGGAACGCCAATGGAGTCTGCCTCGGCGGCCTTCAACATCTGCTGTTGTTCCGGCGTAGGCTCCTTAACCTTGAATAGCTCAAAAAGCCGCATGAACGCGTCCGTGTCTTTATCAATCAGCGAAATGAACTCGCCTTTGAGCTTTGACGCATCATCCAACACTTGCTGCGCCTGTTCTTGCACGTCGGCGTATTTCTTCTTGCCAATGGTGAGGCCGCTAACCATCATCAGCAGCGAACACCCTACGGCGCCGCTCATCGCCGCGACGCTGCCTCCTCCCGGGGCTGGGCTGTTGGACGCTATTTCATCAAGGAGTTCTGTGAATTTCAGGTCTCTAAGCATTGGAACCTCCGAAGTTATAACTAATCAATCACGCTATCGCCTGCGATGGACGACGCCAAGCATCCGCCGCGCTTGAGGAACTTTCCTCGCGCGATGACCGTGTCTACATTGTCCGCGCCGACGTAATACCCAAGCTCGCGGTAGTCGTTCGTATCAAGCACGACGACATCGGCATCCATTCCCGGCGACAGCGCGCCCTTCGTATATCCGCGCCCTATGGCGAAAGCAGCATTGCGGATATGCGCGTTTATCGCCTCGTCGCAGCTTAGGCGCATCTTCAAGCCCGCGAGCGTCATCACAAACGACGGGTCAAATATCAGGCTGCTGCCGGGATTCAGGTCTGTTGCCAGCGCGATAATCGCCCCTGCGTCAATGAGCGCGCGCGCCGGTGCATGCAAGTCAGTATTCGTATAGAACATCGTGCCAGGCAAGAGCACTGCGACAGTGTTGCTCTTGCCGAGCTTCTTGATCGTATCCTCGTTGATCCCTGCGAGGTGGTCAACCGACATCGCCGACGCCATCACTCCCAATGCTGCAGTCCCATTGTCGGAAAACTCGTCGGCATGCATCCTGACGTATAGTCCGGCATCCTTTGCCGCGCTGGAAACTGCCATGCCCTCTTCGTTAGTGAGAGCGATCGGGTCTATGAACACGTCGCAAAACTCTGCGAGCCCCTGCGCCTTGATGGCAGGCAGCGCAGCTATCACTTCGGCTATGTATTCGGCACGCCGCGTGGAGAACTCAGGCGGAATGAGATGCCCGCCCAGGTATGTTGATACGATGGTGCCGGCAAACTCATCCCGCAGCCTTGCGATCGCGCACAGCATCGTCATCTCGCCGTCAACCGTCAGCGCATACCCGCTCTTGGCTTCCAGCGTGGTTACGCCGTGCATGGCGAGCATCCGCAGGTGCCGCCGCCCGACTTCGACCAGCTCGTCTTCGGTTGCGGCAAGCGTCTTTTCGCGGGTATAGGCGATGCCCCCGCCTGCCTGCGCTATCTCGTGATAAGTGGCTCCCTGGCACCGGGCGTAAAATTCATGGACGCGTGTGCCGCCCCAAATCAAGTGGTTGTGGCAATCAATGAAACCGGGCATAATCACCTGGTTGCCAACGTCTTGGAAAACGCATCTTCCGTTGGTTAGCGAAGGATCAGGCTCTTCCTGGCTCATGTAGATTATCTTGCCACCTCTTACGTCGATGCCCACGTATCCGCCGAACAGCGTGTTAAGGTCGCCGAGCGAATGCCCGCGCTTGGGCGCATGGTGCGGCTCGCGCATAGTGAGTATCGGGCCGCTCGTATGGAGAAGCAGCGTTATCACGGATAGCTATTCTACCAAATCCCACGCACGCTCATGATTCGAGGCGCGATTCAAACATCTCGCAGAAAAACGCCGCATCGACGATGCGGTGTTCGTAGTCGCTTTCGGAATTGACGCATTCACCCAGGATGGCTTTCCCTTCGGCCGGACCATCCCCGAAAGTGGCCGCGAAGTACTTACAGTTCCCGCAGCTTTCGCATACCTTATTCATCGCATTTCCCCCTTTAGCTAATATGCTATCAGCGTAAAGCGCTGGCTCCGCTATCAAGCCAGTTCCAGCGCGAACTTGTGGAATCTCTCATGCCCGCCTTCGCCCATTATAGCAAAGTCGAATCCCCTAAACTCTTTCTCAAGCGCCTGCACGTCTTCGCGCTTGAGCATGCGCCGCGCCATCGGGAAGAGCACGTTGTTTTCCATGTGTATATAGCTTCGCGCGATCAAGGCGTAATTCTTGATGGCACTTGCTAGGATAATCGCCTGTGCCTTATCTCCTCTTTCAGCCATCGGGAGCGCGTATATTATGCTGCCTACCGCCTTGCGGCTCAGATCGTGTTCGTGGAGCATTACCGCAATCGGGCCAGCGTCCATGGGCATCCCGTATCTCTCCATCGCGCGGAACAGAAACTGCTCTTCCTTGGCGCAGTGACAGGTGTAAGCGAATCCACGAATGAAGTCTAGCATCTTCCTAACCTTCGCGCCGTCAAACTTCTTCCCTTCGTCTATCGCAATGCCTTGCTGCTCCAGCGCATCAACTACTTTGAGTATCGCCTCGTGCTCCTTAACCAGTGTATCAATCGGATTCATCTCTGCCCTCCTGGCTCTTACTGCGGACACTATCAATATCCGCCGCCCGCCCCGATTATTTCAGAAAGAGCGAATAATCACTTCTCAATCTTGCGTGAGATATGACAGGCTACAAGGGCGATGCCTGAGTACCAATAATGCGCCTTTGCTTGAAATACTACCGAGCTTTTTTGTTTTCCCTACCCAAACTTGATGCCTTGCGCGAGGGGGAGGTCGGGGCTCCAGTTCACGGTGTTAGTCTGGCGGCGCATGTAGGCCTTCCAGGCGTCAGAACCGCTTTCGCGCCCGCCGCCGGTCTCCTTCTCGCCTCCGAACGCGCCGCCGATTTCCGCGCCGCTCGTGCCGATGTTCACGTTGGCGATGCCGCAGTCGCTGCCGGTTGCGCTCAGGAAGCGCTGCGCCTCCAGCAAGTCGTTAGTAAATATCGCGCTGGAAAGCCCCTGCGGCACTGCGTTGTGCAGCGCGATGGCATCGTTCAGTTTGTCGTAGGACATCACGTATAGAATTGGCGCGAAGGTCTCCTCGCAGACCATCGGCAGCTGGCGCGGCACTTCCATGATGCACGGCGTGACGTAGCAGCCGCCGGGATAGCCTTTGCTGCTTAGCTTCTTGCCGCCGCAGACGACCTTCCCGTCCTCTTTCTTCGCGCGGTCAATCGCAGCCATCATGTCTTCAACCGCCCGCTTGTCCACCAGCGGACCCATGAGCGTGCTTGCCTTCAGCGGGTTGCCGATGGGAACCTGCTTGTATGCCTTCACAAGCGCTGCGACAAGCTTGTTTTTGAGTGACTTGTGGGCGAGGATTCGGCGAGTGGATGTGCAGCGCTGGCCGGTCGTGCCGACCGCGCCAAAGAGGATGCCGCGCACCGCCAGGTCCATGTTGGCGCTGGGGGTCACGATGATGGCGTTGTTGCCGCCAAGCTCAAGTATCGTCTTGCCGAAGCGCCCTGCTATAACTTGCGCGGCATGATGCCCCACCCTGCTTGAGCCGGTCAGCGACAAGAGCTTCACCCTGTCGTCCTTGAGCATCGCTTCGCCCACCGTGGAACCTGGCCCGATGGCAAGGCTCATCAGCGCGGTGGGAACACCGTTTTGCTTTAGCACGCGCTCGGCGATTTTCGTCACAGCGATAGCGGTCAGCGGCGTCTTGGACGCTGGCTTCCATATCATTGAATCGCCGCACACCGCCGCCAGCGCCGCGTTCCACGCCCACACTGCAACCGGGAAGTTGAACGCGCTGATGATGCCGACGGTGCCGAGCGGATGCCACTGCTCCATCATGAAGTGCTTGGGGCGCTCGGACGCGATGGTCAGGCCGTACAGCTGGCGCGACAGGCCGACCGCGAAGTCGCAGATGTCAATCATCTCTTGCACTTCGCCCATGCCCTCGGGGAGTATCTTGCCCATCTCCAGCGAAACGAGGCTGCCAAGTTCCTGCTTGTGTTCGCGCAGCTCATTCCCAAGCTGGCGCACGACTTCGCCGCGCTTCGGCGCAGGGATCTCACGCCAATACTTGAACGCCTCAGCCGCAGCCGCCGAGATCTTCTCGTAGTCCTTCAGCGTGCACTGCTTTACAGTCGCAATCTGTGCGCCGTCTATCGGCGTGAACACGTCAAGGTCTTCGCCGTGCGCGAACCACTTTCCGCCGAAGCCTCCGGCGTTCGTCTTCCCAATCCCGAGTTTCTTCAAGAATGTGTATGGCATAATATCCTCCAGAAGGATGTAGCTATTTTAGCTTGAGCGCGGGCTTCTGCGAACTCAACGCCGTCAAATAATCCCTTCCGTAATTATCGTCGCGCTAGCTCGGACATGTAGTGCCTGCCGAGGGTGTCGCGGTGGGCTTGCATCCAATCGGTGAGCTTCGTCGTTCCAAGTGGCGGGGAGTTAGTAGAAAGCAAGCCGGCCGTTAGCCCAATCACCTCGTCCCATGTGAGCACTACATCACGCATGAACAACCCAAGTTGCCAGGCCGCAATATAGACCATCCAGTTGGGCATATGCACCAGCGGCCTGCGCACGCCTATCGCCTTCGCGATTGCGCGCACCAGCTCGTCGTATGTGAACGTCTCCGGCCCCAGCGCATCCACGACTTTGTTCTCGCGGTTTTCGCCCTCGCGCACCATCGCCTGCGCCAAGTCTTCCACGAATATAGGGCTCATTTTGTATTGCCCGTTGCCGGCCGCGCCGAATGCGGGAAGGTGGCGCAGCATCCATGCCATGTTATTGATTAGAATGCCCTCATCGCCGAAGATAACCGCCGGGCGCAGAATTGCGTAAGACATGCCGCTCTTCTGGATTGCATCCTCAACGATGGCTTTGCCCTTGAAATACGGCAGCCGCGAGTCCAGGCTGGGATTGGTAATGCTGATATGCACTATGCGCTTCACGCCTGCATCGCGTGCACACTTAAGCAGCGTCAGCGAGTTCGCCGTGGCTTGTTCAAATGTGACACCTCTCCGTGGGAAGCGTATCCAGTAAGTGTTGTAGAGAGCTTCGCAGCCACGCAGCGATGCAGTCAGCTTCGCAGGCTCGTTGAAACTGAACGGCAGCGGTTCGACCCTCCCGCCAAACGCATCGTCCTTAAGCGGGTGGTTTGTCAGCGTTTTGATGTGCAGCCTTTTCTCAAGCAACATCTGCGCAACATACTTGCCGGTAAAGCCGTATGCGCCTGTAATAATGTGCGCCGCACCGTCCATTGCGCGCCCCCTTCGGCGGCTTTATTCCCGCCTGAAAGTCCTGATGATCCCGCCTTGCTGTTGCGGTGTAACGAGGATTTCATCCACATTTACGTGCTTTGGGCGCGAAACGGCCCACGCGATGCAATCCGCGATGTCTTTCCCGACCAGCGGGTCAACGCCTTGATAGACCGCCTTCGCCTTGTCCTTATCACCGCCGAACCGCACTTCGGAGAACTCCGTCTCTGCCATTCCCGGTGACACGACGCTCAAGCGGATGGGCTTGTCCACAATCTCCACCCGCATCGCCTGAGACAAGAAGCGCACTGCCGCCTTCGTCGCGCAATACACGCCGCCGTTTGGATATGCATACCATCCCGCAAGGCTTGCGACGTTCACGATATGCCCGTCGCCCGATGCCAGCAGCATCGGCATAAACGCCTGCGTCATCATTATCACCCCGACGATGTTTGTTTCAATCATGACGCGCCAATCAGCCTCGGCGGCTTCGGCGAGCGGCGTGAGTCCTCGCACAAGGCCTGCGTTGTTGACGAGGACGTTGACCGTGCCGAATTTGTCGCGCACCATGTTTACGAATCCTTCAACCATCTTCGGATTCTGCACGTCAAGCACAGCCGCGGCGATGTCAATGTGAGGGTGCTGGCGCTTGATGTCCGCGTGAATTTCAGCAAGCTTGTTCGTGCGGCGCGCGCCAATAGCGATGTTGCATCCTACTTCCGCGAACAGCCGCGCGGTCGCTTCGCCGATGCCTGCGGACGCGCCCGTTATCACGGCTGTTTTTCCTTTCAGCCTCTGGTACATATTCTCCTCCATCTACGCGCCCTGCGCCTCCATGCGCCGGGCACGCCTGATTGCTGACTTAATCCTCGGCCAGGAACGGGTAGCGGTAGTCGGTGGGCGGGACGAATGTCTCCTTCACCGCGCGCTGGCTCACCCAGCGAAGCAGGTTCAGCATGCTTCCCGCCTTGTCGTTGGTCCCGCTCGCGCGGCTGCCACCGAACGGCTGCTGTCCCACAACCGCGCCCGTCGGTTTGTCGTTGATGTAGAAGTTGCCAGCCGCCTGCCAAAGTGCATCGTAAGCCTGGTTGATGACCTTGCGGTCTTTCGCCAGCACCGCGCCCGTCAAGCCGTATTGTGAAGTCGCGTTGCAGATGCGCAACGTCTTCTCAAAGTCGCGGTCGTTATAAACGTATACCGAAAGCACCGGCCCAAATATCTCCTCGCACATCGTCAGGTAATCTGGCTTCTTCGCTTCAATTACCGTCGGGTCAATGAAATAGCCCTTGCTGTCGTTGTGCTTTCCCCCGTAAATGACTTTGGCGTCTTTGGACTTCTTCGTGCGGTCAATGTAGCTGGAGATTTCCTTGAAAGCCGCCTTGTCAATGACCGCGTTCATGAAGTTGGAGAAGTCGGTTACATCGCCCATCTTCACAGTATCTAGCATGTCAAAGAGCTTCTTGCGCACCTTGTCCCACATGCTCGCGGGGACGTATGTGCGTGAAGCGGCGGAGCATTTCTGCCCCTGGAACTCGAAACGCGCCGCGAAGCATCGCCACTGCAGCGTAGTCGGCATCGGCGGAGTTGTGGATGAAGATGAAGTCTTTGCCGCCGGTCTCGCCGACGATGCGCGGATAAGTCTTGTAATTGGCGATGTTCTCGCCGACGGTGCGCCACATGCGCTGGAATACCGCAGTTGAGCCGGTGAAGTGGATACCCGCTAGCGACGGGTTCTTCATCACCGGCTCGCCGATGGTGGAACCTGAGCCGATGACCATGTTAATGACGCCCGGCGGCAGCCCTGCTTCCTCAAGCAGCAGCATGAGCTGGTAGGCGCTGTAAACCGCGCTGCTGGCGGGCTTCCAAATGACGGTGTTACCCATCATCGCTGGCGCGGTGGGGAGGTTGCCGGCGATGCTGGTGAAGTTGAACGGAGTGACAGCGAATACGAAGCCTTCCAGCGCGCGCTGCTCGGTGTAGTTCCACATCCCGCGCGGCGACACCGGCGGCTGCTCTTCGTAAATCCTCTGCGCATACCACGGATTGAAGCGCCAGAAATCTATCAGCTCGCATGCCGAGTTCATTCGGCCTGGAAGACGTTCTTACTCTGCCCGAGCATCGTGGCGGCGTTAACCCTGTCGCGCCAGGGGCCTGCAAGCATTTCGGCTGCGCGAAGGAAGATGGATGCGCGCTGCTCCCAGGGCATCCTCGCCCAATCATGCCAGGCGTCGGATGCGGCTTTCACGGCAAGGTCAACTTCCTTCTGGCCGGCATTGTGGAAACGGCCAAGCACGTGCTGGTGGTCGTGAGGGCAGCGGCAATCGCAGAGGTTGCCGGTGCGGATGCGCTTCCCGCCGATGATGATGGGGATCTCAATTTCCTTGCGAAGCTGGCGCTTCAGCTCTTCCTGTAATGATTTTCTTTCAGGGCTTCCCGGCGTGTAACCCTTAACGGGCTCGTTCACCGGAACCGGAATGTTAGGCCTTCCGTTCAACATAAAGTATCGTTCCTCCAGATTAGCGATGATTGAAGTCTATGGCTTTAGTAAGCCAAGACACGCCGCCGATGCGGTTATACACAGCTCATATTATAACTGGCAAAAAGACACTTGTGAATAGTTTCACTAGCCCCTTCCGCCGACCGTGACTTCGCTGATGCGAAGCGATGGCTGCCCAACGCCGACAGGCGCAGCCTGGCCGTCTTTGCCGCAGCTTCCCACGCCGGGGCACAAGCTGAAGTCGTTGGCGACCATATCTACCTTGTTGAGCGTCTGCGGACCGTTGCCTATCAGCGTCGCCTTCTCAACCGGCGTCGTCACCTTTCCGTCTTCAATGCGGTAGCCCTCAGAGACCTCAAAGACGAAGTCGCCGCTGGCGATGTCCACCTGCCCGCCGCCAAGCTGCTTCGCATAGAAGCCTTCCTTGGTAGCAGCGATGATTTCCTCAAGCGGCGTGTTTCCACCGAGCATGTAGGTGTTTGTCATGCGGGGGATAGGTGGCTTCATATACGTCTCGCGGCGGCCGTTGCCGGTCAGGGGAAGCTCAAGCTGCTTCGCGCTGATGCGGTCGTGCATGTAACCGCGCAGGATGCCGTTCTCAATAAGCACAGTGCGCATTCCAGGCGTGCCTTCGTCGTCCACGTTGATGCTGCCACGGTGGTTGGGTATCGTCGCATCGTCAATGACTGTAACTAAGTCGCTGGCGACCTTCTGCCCTATGCGGTTGGAGAAGATGCTCGCGCCCTTGTAGTTGAAATCACCCTCAAGCCCGTGGCCCACAGCTTCGTGGAGGAGCACTCCACCCCACCCCGGGCCCAGCACGACCGGCATCGGCCCGCCCTTGATTGGCACGGCGCTCAGGTTTGTTACGGCCATCTTCGCCGCGTGGATTAATTCGCGCGAAGGCGGGTGGTTATCCAACAGCTCGCGGCCATTCCTGCCGCCGTATGCGTAGAATCCCATGACGCGCTTGTCGCCTTCGGTGGCGACGACGAAGCCGCCGATGCGGATGAGGGGCTGAATGTCGGTCACGTCTACCCCATCGGTCGTCGCAACGCGGATGGAGCGCATGCTCTCCCCATAGCTGATGCCAACTTGAACGATACGCGAATCATGCGCGCGCAATGCATCGTCTGTCTCGTGCAGCAAGACCATCTTCTGCCCGAAGTCTATTTCCGAGACCGGGTGGTCAACCGGGTAGTAGTTGCCCATCTCAAACGCTTTCACTTGCGCCACAGCAGGGCTGCCGCTCTCGGCGATTTGTGCTGCGGTCGTCGCTGCGTCAAGCAGGTTCTTCTCGTCAAAGCCGTCCATCCACGCGTATCCGAATACATCGTTGGCTACGACCCTCACGCCGATTTCCCTGCCTGCGGCCTTTGGACAAGTCGGCTACCTTGCCGTCTTTGAGCTGAAAGCCCAGCGTGTCCGTGTCTTCAATGAATATCTCTGCGAAGTCGCCGCCGCGCGCAAGTGCCTTGTCCCAAACACGCTGTTTCAGGGCGTCGTCCAAGTGGTTAATGAACTCGCTCATAATGCACCTCAAATGAAATTGCGCCGCGCCGTTACGGCTGGACCAGGCGCCTGAAGATTGTATCAGCTTCAAGGATATCAGCCAAAGTGCGCGGGCTTTCGGGCAAGCCTGCCGACTTCGCCGCTGCTTCTCTGCCGGCAAACGCGGATTGAATTGTCTCAACCAGCGCGCCATAAGCCATGTTGCCCTGCAGGAACTTGTTTACTGCAACTTCGTTCACCGCGTTCAGCGCTATCGGCTCCCACCAAGCTCCTTGCAGCGCTTCATAACCAAGCTTCAGCAGCGGGAAACGATTTTCGTCCAGCGCCATGAACTCAAGCTTACCAATCGCCGCCAGGTCAGGTATTTCCACGATGCCCTGCGGGCGCTCAGGCGCGCACAGCGCATACTGAACTGGCACTGCCATGTCCGGCTGCGCCATTTGCGCAATCGTTGATCCGTCGGTGTAATGCGTCATGCCGTGGATGATGCCCTCGGGATGTATGAGCACCCTTATCTGCTCAGGCGGCAGCCCGAAGAGGAAATGCGCTTCTATGACCTCAAGCGCTTTGTTCATCATAGTCGCCGAGTTCACGGTAACCATGCGCCCCATATTCCACACGGGATGCGCTAGGACGGATTTTAACCCTGCTTGCGCCATTAGCTCAGGCGCAGTGTGCAGGAACGGCCCGCCGGATGCGGTAATTGTCACGCCTTGCAAATCGTTTCGCGCGCCGGCGAGCATGCATTGATAAAGTGCTGAATGCTCACTGTCTATCGGCGTGAACCGTGCGCCGGAATTCCTGGCCAGGCGCATGACGTAATCCCCGCCTGCAACCAGCGCTTCCTTATTAGCAAACGCTACATCCTTGCGCGAAGCCAGCGCTGCTTCTAATGGAGCTAAGCCTGCCACACCGTTCATCGCGCAAACGACCGTGTCAATTTCATTGAGTGAAACGATGAAGGGCAGCGCTTCGTCTTCCGCAATCAGCTCAATGCCAAGTTCGTTGAACTTGCTGCAATACTTCACTGCCGCTTGTTGGTCTGTAAGCACGCAGACTTTCGGAGAGAACTCTCGCGCCTGCTCAAGCAGCAAGTCGCCTTGTGACTTCGCCACCAAGACTGAAACGCCAAAACGCTCGCTGTGCGCACGGACGACGCGCAACGTAGTTTGGCCTATGCTGCCGGTGGAGCCTAATATGCAGAGGTTCTTTATCACGCTGCCTCCGCAGGCTTAATAATCGTAGAAACCGCCGCCGGATTTCCGTCCGAAGCCTTCCCGCCTGGACCATTTGTCTGAGGATAAACGGTGGGCGAAACTTATCATGCCCGTGCGCGGTGTAGAGACCTTCGCATGCGTGGAGAAACACGTCCAGCCCTACCAAGTCCATGAGCTTGAACGGGCCAAGCGGCCAGCCTGCACCAAGCCTTAGGGCTTCGTCAACCGACTTGGGGTCGCCGATGCCTTCTTCAACCAGCGTCATCGCTTCAACCGCCATCGCCATCAGCACGCGATTGACGACGAAGCCGGGTGTCTCTTTGAAGACGTATGGCTTCTTCCCAAGCTTAGTTATGAACTCCACGCCTGCATCGCAGACTTCTTTGGCGGTTAAAAAGACCTGGCACGACTTCAACAAGGTTCATCTGGCTGGGCGGGTTGAAGAAGTGAAGCCCTACGAACTGCTGCGGACGGCCGCAGATCTTCGCAAGCTCCGTGATGCCAATGCTTGAAGTATTGGAAGCCAGGATAGCCTCGGGCTTGCACTTCGCCCCAAGCTCGGTCAGCAGCTTGGTTTTCACCTCAAGGTTCTCCAGCGCAGCCTCAAGGACAAGGTCGCAGCCTGAAAACCCGCTGAGATCATCAACCTGCTTTATGCGCGCCATGATAGCTGCGCGTTGCTCGTCGGTGGCTTCCTTCTGGAGCATCCGCAGGAGCTTAGGAAGCCGCTGCATCTTCTCGCCAAACACATTCGGCGCGGGTTCATACACCAGCACGTCGTAGCCGGCCGCAGCGGCGAGCAATCCGATCTCGCTACCCATTGTTCCGAAGCCTGCAATACCGATTGTTCGTAGTTCCATCGCGCCCTCCTTCAAGTCTCCAGACTCTAAGCTGAATTATTGCGGAATGCAAGATTAAGCTTTCTTGACGCTCTAGAATGCCGAGCCTATAATCATGCCGCCCGTCACGGGCGTTTAGTATGCAATCATGACAAGACGCTGCGCAAAATCTTTGGACTTTCTTACCGGCCTTGGCGTAGGGCTGCTCGTCAGCACGGCGACCGCTCTTTTGCTGGGTGAACTGAAATACTACATTGAGCAGGGGCATGCCAGCCGCATGCTTGGCTTCTTCCCGTCGTTTGACGACGCTTACGGCGGCGATAGGCTGGAAGTCGGCGGGGCAGCTTTGCTCGACCAAATGATTTCCCGCGCCCACTGCGAAAGTGAAGGCGTCCATGAAAGGCGCATGTTCCGCGAGCACGGAATTGAGCACCAGGGCGATGCGGGCAGCAGCTCAGTCTTCTACGACGAAGAGTAGTCGCCCACCAATTAGCTTCTAACATACCTTTAGGAGTCCCCTAATGAAACTTGCCACTAACGAAAAGAAACTCGTTGAAGTCGCGCTTCTCGCCGAAGTCACAAACCCGCCCGCCGGTATCAAGCACTACATCGTCTCGGCAGTCACCGGAGAACCGCTCACGCTGCCTGGCATGGGCGGCATCAACTACTCCCACCGCATTGGCGATAACTGCATTGACATCGTCGGCGACCACGTTGAGCCTGGCGTATCAGTCAGCAACTTCAACGACAGCTTTGGTAAGAGCGCAGGCACGTTCGGCCTTACCGTCTTTTCATGCATCGGCAATGAAGCCACTTTGGTGACAGGCGAAGCGAAGGGAAAGAAGGGCGTTGTCACTGGCAAGCACGGCGGCATTGAACACGTCATCCTTGATTTTCAGCCCGAAGTCCGCGACAAGCTGGTAATCGGCGACAAGGTGCAGATACGCGCAGTAGGAACAGGCCTGGCGTTCACGAACTTTGAAGGCGTGAAGCTTATGAACCTCAGCCCCCGCCTTCTCAAAGCCATGTCGCCACAGGTTGTCGGAAAACAAATTGAAGTGGGCGTGACGCACTTGGTTCCGGCGGCGGTAATGGCAAGTGGCATCGGCAAAGACAGCGCACACACCGGCGATTACGACATACAGCTCTTTGACCCGGTGGTCGTGAAGAAGTACGGCTTGGATACATTGCGCTTCGGCGACATCGTGGCCATCATGGACGCTGACACGACTTTTGGTAGAACCTACCTGACAGGGGCAGTGACAATTGCCGTCGTCGTCCACGGCGTCTGCCATACCGCCGGACATGGTCCGGGCGCAACGAGCCTGATGACCAGCGGCAAGGGCTTGATTAAGCCGGTTATTCGCAAGGATGCGAACCTGGGCAAATTGCTCAAGCTCATCAAGTGCTAGCTTCAGCGTCTGCCATGAATGCCTGCATAGCTCAACTGGTGTAAAATAACCAAGATGGAACGCAAGCCGGGTGTGCTGCTTATCCTTGACGGTTGGGGCTACCGCTTTGACCCCACCGCCAACGCCACGCGCATCGGGCGCACCCCTAACTATGACCGGCTGCTGGCTGAGAACCAATGGACGCTACTTGACTGCATGGGTGTCGCAGTCGGCCTTTCGCCCGGCCAGATGGGAAACAGCGAAGTTGGCCACCTCAACATCGGCGCCGGCCGGCGGGTTGTTCAGCCGCTCGCGCACCTTGACCAGATGGTCTCGCGCGGCGACTTTATGCGCCAACCAGCCATCGTTGAAGGCATGCAGGGCGTCGTGGACAAGGGAACACGCCTTCACCTCATCGGGCTGCTTTCAGACGGCGGCGTTCACTCCCACATCTCGCACCTCTTTGCCTTGATTGATGCGGCGGCAAAAATCGGCGTGAAAAAACTCGCGGTGCACGCCATACTTGACGGCCGCGACACGAGCCCTTACTCAGGCAAGGGCTTCTTGCTTGGGTTGCTAAGGAAGCTAGCAGATTACCCATATGAAGCCCGCTTAGCGACAGTCTCAGGCAGGTACTACGCAATGGACCGCGACAAGCGCTGGGAGCGCGTGGAGCCAGCATACAGGGCTATCGTGCAGGGACAGGGCTCAACAACCAGCGATGCCGTGGAGCACCTTGGCGTCCTTCATGGTTGCGGCGAAACCGACGAGTTTGTGAAGCCGTTTTGCGTCGTGACAGGCTCGGGCGATGCGCCGCTGCAAATGGCGCAGGACGACACAATCATCTTCTACAACTTCCGCGAAGACCGCGCCCGCGAGCTATCAAGCGCCCTATATCTCGATAACTTCAACACCTTTGAGCGCCCGTTTACAGTCAAGCGCTTCGTAACATTCTCAAGGTATTCCAGCGAGTTTGATAATCCCGTGGTGCTTGAAGAGAAGCCGCTTGGCAATACCATTGCCGAGTATTTGAGCGACCGCGGCCATTGTGTATGCAAAGTTGCAGAGACAGAGAAATATGCTCATGTCACTTACTTTCTTAACGGCGGACGCGAAGAGCCTTTCAGCAACGAGAGGCGGGTGCTCGTTCCATCTCCGAAGGTAGCTACATACGACCTGAAGCCCGATATGAGCGTAATGGGCGTCACGAACACGGCGGTTGACATGATCAACTCCGGCAAGTGCTTCCTGACTGCGATCAACTTCGCCAACGGCGACATGGTAGGCCATACAGGCAACATGGAAGCAGCAGCGAAGGCAGTTGAGGCAGTTGACAAGAGCTTAGGCAGATCCTGGAAGCCGTGGATTACGGCAAGAAGGCGTATCTAATCGTCACGGCTGACCATGGCAATTGCGAACGCATGCGCGATTCAGCAGGGAATATCTATACGGCGCATACGCTGAATCCTGTGCCGTTCATCGTCGCTGGGACAATGCGTAAGCTGCGATACGCCTATCCCGAACCGCCGGAAGATGTGTTTGCGGATACGCACGGGCAGGCGCTGCGTGATATAGTCCCGACGATGCTGGATTTGTGGTCTATGGAACAGCCGCTTGAGATGGATGGCCGATCGCTGCTTGATAACTAGCCCTACTCGGGCACAACCACGCCTTCCGCTTCCGTCCAATAGCCCCGGTTCATCGCCAGCGAGTTAAATGCAATCCCTATGCCCCCCTGCGCGCTGAGGAGTATCAACCCCGAAGTTCCTGGCGTCTTATCCTTTTGCAGCTTGACGACATCTTCAGCCGCTTCTTGCGCGCTCATTCCCTGCCGCACATAGTCAGCCGCTGCCTTCGCCATCAGTATGCGCATGATTGATTCGCCAACGCCGGTGCATGACGCTGCCGCCACGTCATTGGCGTATGTGCCTGCGCCAAGTATCGGCGAGTCGCCAACGCGCCCCGGCATTGACATAATCAGCCCGCCGGTGGAAGTCCCGGCTGCCAGCTTGCCTTGCGTGTCCAGCGCCACTGCGCCTACCGTGCCGCCGCTTGAATACACCTGGTCTTCGGACGTCTCTCCGGCGGCGCGCTTCTTCTCCCAAAGCTCCTTGCGCTCAGCCGCAATGAAGTGCTCGTCGGGCAGCAGCTCAATGCCACAGTCATCAGCGAACTCGGCTGCGCTCTCGCCTACAAGCAATACATGCGGTGTGCGTTCCAGCACAAGGCGCGCCAGTGATATCGGGTTTGGCACTCCACGCACGGCAGCAACGCCTGCACCCTTAAGCCCGGAGCCATCCATGATCGCGGCATCAAAGCGAATGCTTCCGTCAAGGCGAAGCGAAGAGCCTACGCCAGCGTTGAAGCGCGGGTCGTCCTCCAACAGGCGCACAGCAAGCTCAACTATTTCCATTGCCGAGGCGCCGGATGCGAGCAGCGGGGCTGCCTTGCCGAGAACTTCACCTACAGCCGGCCGGTTTCGCTTGTAATGCTCAGGGGTGATCGGGCCTGCGCCCGCGTGGATGAGTAAGACCGGGGAAACATGTCTCATATCGAAAACCTCAACGTTGGCAGTTCTTACAACAAAACGTGCTGCGGCCGCCTTGGACTATTCGAACTATCACTTTGTCCTTACCGCAGCGCGGGCAGACCGCGCCTTCCATCAAATACACCTGCAGCTCTTTAGCATAACGGCCTTCGTGCCCGTCGGCATCGCGGAAATCGCGCACAGTTGAGCCACCAAGTTCTATAGCCCGGCGCAATATCTTTCGTGTGTGCCCTAGAATAATGCTGCAAGCGTCTTGGTTCAGCGAGTTGGCATCGCGTTCGGGATTTATCTTTGAAGCGAAAAGAATCTCGTTAGCATATATGTTGCCGATGCCAGCGATGACAGACTGGTCAAGCAGCACTTCTTTGATGCTTTTCTTACGGAAGCGCTGCAGCTCCTTGTAGAGCGTGCTCGGGTTCAGCCGCCGGTCGTCAAACTCCCAACCTAACGACTTGATGAACGGGTGCTCTTCAAGGTGCTGCGTGTTGGCGACTGAGAGCCTGCTGAAACGGCGCATGTCGTAGAGTTTGATGAACTTGTTGTGTGATACCGCGAATGCAGCCAAGAGGTGCTCCACGGGTTCCAGTGACGTCTCAACGGCGAACCTTCCCGTCATGCCGAGGCCGATCAGCGCCGTCTTCTGGTTGTCCAGGTGAAGCAGCAGCACTTTGCCCCTTCGGGCAACCTTCTTAACGTGCGCGCCTGCAATCCCTTTGCGGAATTCCGTAGGCGACACGACGAACACGCGCTGCGGGAAAAACAAGCGCACGGCGGCGATGAGCTGGCCGGTCAGCTTGGGGCTGAGAGACCTTCGTACTTGTTCTACTTCAGGAAGTTCAGGCATTAGCGCTCCTAGGGCACAAGAGTATAGCAGGTGCTGTGCTACAATCGCGCCGTGTTGAAGCGTGTTGACCGGCTGGTATTAATTGAGCTAATCCCGCCGTTTCTGTTCGCCGCGTTTGCTTTCCTGGTCCTTATCGTCGGCGCAGCACTGCTAAAGCCGCTCCTGGATTTCCTCATCAAGTACGGCGTTGGTGCCAACATCTTCCTTCAGCTATTGCTGCTGTCGCTCCCGCAGTGGGTTGTCTACACCTTCCCCATGGCCATGCTCAGCGGGACGCTGCTTGCGGTCGGCAGGCTTTCAGGAGAATCCGAGATTACAGCTTTGCGCTCGGCAGGGGTAAGCCTGTATCGCATCACGCAGCCTATCCTGTTTTTCGCACTGGTGCTTTCCCTCATTACTTTCATCCTCAACGAACAGATTGCCCCTTACGCCAACTACCGCTTTGACGCCATCAAGCAGCGCATCATCAAAGAGAAGACCGGCCAGGTTACGCAAAGCAAGGTCAGCCTTAACTTCTACCGGCAAGGCTACCTCAGCTACATGCTGATTGCCGACAAGCTTGAGGAAGCTAACCTCACCGACCTGAACCTGCTTTCCTTCGACCCGCAAACCCACGACTATTCGTGGCACATGCAGGCGCAGAGCGCTCGCTGGAACGGCTCGCGTTGGAGCTTCTATAACGGCAAAGTTCACAACTTCCTCAAAGAAGGCGTCGTAACCACTAAGTTTGAGCAATGGGAAGTACCCGATTTCAATTTGAGCCCGGCCGACATTGCGCTCAAGAGCAAAGACCCCGCCGAGCTGTCCGTCTTTGACCTGCGCAAAATAATCAGCTATCAAAAAGAGTCGGGAATGGACGCGCGGACCATCCGGCGCTTCCAGGTGGAGTACTTCTTCAAATTCTCCATCCCATTCTCACCGCTGTTCTTCGTCCTCATCGGCGTGCCGCTTGCGATTATGCCCCTGCGCTCGTCCACCTCCATGGGCATGGGCTTATCCCTTCTCATCGTTCTGCTCTATTTCCTGCTCTACACGCTTTCAATGCAATTAGGGCGCGGGGGGATCGATTCATCCGGCGGTTGCCGCGTGGATACCCAACACCGCGGTTTTCTTATCAGGCCTCATCTTGATGCGCCTGCGCAACCGCTAACACCAGTGCCGCCTTGCGCGCTTGCTGCGCAAGTGTTAGACTTGGGCTGGTCGTTAGGGGAGCCCCCAAGGGCTGAGATTCACCCTTTGCACCTGATCCGGGTAATACCGGCGTAGGGAACACGGCACTGCACGAAGCTCCCCTCCCCTGCGGCACACTTTCGCATTGGAGCGCGTAATGAGCACTGGTAAATCTGACCTTCCCGCCATCGGCAAAGTATCGCCGGAGATTTTCAACGAGATACTCCTCCCGCAGCTCGGGCGGCAGCGCGACACCGTCCTCGTCGGCCCGCAGCACGGCGTGGATATCGGCGTATGCGACATCGGCGGCGGGCGCGTCATGGTCACCACGACCGACCCCGTCTTCATTGTCCCGCCATACGGCTGGGAGCGCAGCGCATGGTTCGCCGTGCACATCCTCGCCAGCGACGCCGTCACTTCAGGCCTCGCGCCGACCTACATGACCATCGACCTGAACCTGCCGATGGCCATTACGCGCGACGAGCTGGACACGATGTGGCGCGTCATCCACCGCGAATGCGACAAGATTGGCATGGCCATTGTCTCAGGGCACACTGGGCGCTACGAGGGCTGCGGTTACCCCATGGTAGGCGGCGCGACGGTCATATGCATCGGCGACGCAGACAAATACATCACGCCAGCCATGGCGCGCGTGGGCGACCGCGTCATCATCACTAAGGGCGCGGCCATTGAAGCCGCAGGCTTGTTTGCCTGCACCTATCCTCAGCGCGTGGCGGAGGCTTACGGCGAGGATGCGGCGCGCGAGGCCGAGGAGGTTTTCTGGCAGATGAGCGTGGTGGACGATGCGCTCACGGCAGTTGAAGTTGGAGTGCGCGACGCAGGCGTTACTTCAATGCACGACGCGACGGAATGCGGCGTGTGGGGCGGGCTGTTTGAGGTCGCCGAAGCTTCAGGCGTTGGCATGGCCATTCACAAGGACGACATCATCCTGCAGCCCATCATTGCGAAGGTCTGCACGCTATTCGGCATTGACCCCTACTCCAGCATCAGCGAAGGCACGCTCATCATCACCTGCCGCCCGCACAAGGCCGACGAGGTCGTGCGGCGCCTTAGCGCCAAGGGCATTCCCAGCTCCATCGTCGGCGAAGTCGTGCCTAAGGCAGAGGGCATGAACGTCTTTGAAGGCGGCGTGAAACGTGAGCTGGTGCACCCGCGCGTTGACCCCTTCTGGCAGGCCTTCGGCAAGGCTGCGGAAGGGAAGTAGGAATTAGCGCGTACCGCTAGCTTTCTGTATAATTAGCTCGTGAACGCTCAAAGCTCGGAAATGCGGCGTTGCGCAGCATGGCCTTACTTACTCCGAACAGGTCTTCTTCTGCTGCTCTTACCAGTTGCTACCTTTCTTTCATACCTACCTTCTTCAATAACGTACTATTCCACCGTCTGGATACTTGAGCTTACTACTCTGCTATTCGAATTCATTTGGATCTTTAGCGAATGGCTTTTTCTCCGCTCATTCTTACGAGTGGGAAACGCACGAGCCCTGTATGTAATCACTCTTTGTAACACCGCAGCGTTTATTGCACTAAGCATATTGCTATATCTTTGGTGCTTGCTCATTTCCATATACAACGCTTCGGCTGTGAGACTTGCTCTAGAAAGTACCTCGAGTATCAGAATGGCCTTAGATAATGCTGGGATTACTACCCTATACTTTCTTGCCATGGTCCCCGTAATTATCGCCCTAAAGATCTCGTGCTACAAATCGATATATCGCGAAATTGGCGAGAAGAAAGGTCGCCCGATCAACATTGCTTGCTAACGTCTATGCTCTTCTACTGTCTATACCCCTCGTTATAATACTGATGCTTATCATATTGCTCAGTTGGGCGCTTTGAATAAAAAGCAATGAGCTAAGTCCAGTCTATTCGCTCACTACGCTGGCCGGACCTTCATCTTGAAGCCGAGCTTCTGCACGAGGCCTTTGGCCAACTTGTCCACATCGTTGTGGATGCGCATAGCGCCCATGCGGTTGAATGCGCGGCGCTGCATGCGATAGAACAGGATCACTTCAAACGCTGTGCTCACCGTCCAGCCCACCTCTTCTGTGTAGCCGCACACCGCAAGCGCGTTGGTCTGCTGCATGAACTTCTTGGGCCGCGAGTTGTGCATCGCCAGCGTCGCGCATGCGCCGAGGTGGATGATGCGCCCCTTACACTTGTCCTCAAGCATGTCGCCGAGGATGTCCAGCGTCACCGTGTTGACGCGCTTCTTGTCCTCTGGCAGCCAGAAGCCCTCGGGCCCGCCGTGGAACGATAGGTAGAGGATTGGATACGCCTCGTATTTCTTCAGCGTCCACTGGTGGAGAAAATACTCAAATTCGGTAGCAGTGCCTACGCGGCGGTGGATGTAGGGGATGCCCTCCGCTTCCCTGAGTAGGCGCAGGCCCGCTTCCACGGAGTAGTGTTGCCGCAGGTCGGGGTCCCAATCGCCCTCAAGGCTGAACACACCTTTTTTCGCAGCTACCGGCAGTCCCATATGTCACCAAGGCCGCATGGTTATCGGCCTGGTGTATTCTACCACCAAACTGCGCTGGAAACACTTGTGTAGCTATCCTACCCCTTGGGGCCGTTGGGATCCTGGTAGAGGACCATGTAGTCGCAGATGATGGCGATGGCTTCGGGGCGCATGTCCACCTTGAGCGACTCGTTGTTGAGCACAATCTCCACGCCGTTCCAGATGGACGGCCAGTCGCTGTCAAAGTTGACCTGGCCGTTCACGATGGCTTCAATCATCGCGATGGTGTAGCTTTCGGGGCGCTTCTCGCGGGCGGCCTGCAGCCACGGCAGCGCGCGCCCGGGGTGGAAGTAGTCGTCCAGCGCCATGAGGTAGCCCATGCACATCATCTCGTCGGCGGTAAGCAGGTCCTTGGTCGTGTCGTTCAGCTCCGGCGGGTCCCCTTTGAGATCGTCGGGCGCTGGGCCTGCCTCGGGGACCGGCCACAGGCCCGCACCATGGGTGTTGACGTCGAAAACATCGACGTAGGCCGGTTGATCCCGATCGTCGCTTCGATACATGACCGAGACTTGCCCGCGCTCGTCCATGCCCATCTCCTCTGCACCCTTGGTATAGGTTCCCGGTTCCGGGGGGCCGAGGCGCCATAGTGCGCGAATGGAGCACCCGGGCGGGAGCGTGCGTGGCGTCTCCATCAACTCTCGGAGCGACTGCATTACCGTGTCTTCGCGGTTGGGCCACTTCAATGGTCTCAGCGTGAGCTCTCGGGCTGACGACTTGCCCGCGTTAGTGATTCGGATGTCCCAAGAGGTCACGCCGGCCAGCCCCGGGAGGATCTCTGCGAATACGTACGGTCGCGTTTGCCCAATGCTGTCACGCCGGAGCTGCTCGTTAGCGGCCTCGGCCGCCTCCGCTGACTTCTGCGCTGCGACGCTGGCCTTGCGCGATTCTTCCAATGTGCGATGTGCCGTCCGCCAAGCGAAGACAGCAAAAACCAGTAGCCCAAGCGTCAAAGCCGCCGAGACCAGTGCCGACCAAGCGGCGAGTTGATCAGTCCATATTGGGTTCCCCATGCCCAGCATGGTGGCAGACACCACCGAACGCGACGGCTCCACTTCCCGCTGATTGAAGACTGTGACACGGGTCGAGCCGGGGTCATGACGTCTCACGGACTTCCTTCAACTACATCCGCTAGTCGCGTGTGCTCCTTACCGAGAACATCCGGCCCGCTGGGCTGGTCTGTCTCCGACTCGAGCGCATGGCCGGCCGCACTTTCCAAGAGCGCCGATCGTCCACGGGTTTGGCGGCCGTCTCCCCGGGCGAGGCTGAACTTGCGTCGGTGGGCGTCCCAGGCGGCGGCGAGCGTCCATTGTTCGTGGTGGGGCGGAAGCTTCGGTCGGCCGCCTTGGGTTTGCGGGCTTCTGCGCCCTCAAGGCGATGAGCACGCACTTCAACGATAAGCCAACCAAGCTCGCGCCCTATGACAAGGACCGTGACGGTTTCGTCATGGGCGAGGGTCTGGCGTCGTCGTCCTGGAAGAGCTCGAGCACGCCAAGGCGCGCGGCGCGAAACTCTACGCCGAGGTGAGTCGGCTACGGCATGTCCGGAGACGCGTATCATATTACGGCGCCCTCTAGGCCGGCGCCGGCAAATACGCGCAGTAACGATGCACTGCATGATGATGGTCTTCCGCCCGCCGACATCGACTATATCAATGCGCACGGAACCTCGACGCCGCTCGGCGACGAGATCGAACTCGAGGCGGTCGAGCGCGTGTTCGGTAACGCGGCCGCGGCCTTTCGATCCATCGACCAAATCGGCGATCGGCCGCCTGCTCGGCGCCGCCGGCGGCCGGAGGCAATCTTCTGCGCTCAAGCGATCAAGACCAGATCGTCGCACCGACGCTGAACCTGGACGAACCTTCGGTCGAAACGCCGATCGATTTGACGCCTCATACGGCGAAGAAGAAGTCCGTCAAGAACGCGATGTCGAATTCGTTCGGGTTCGGCGGAACGAACGCCGCGGTTATTCTGAGCACACCGCCCCACGACATGAGCCAGGATGACGACGAGGGCTGCGAGCCCCGCCGGCGCGGCGGCGGCCTCTGGTCTAAGCTTGTCACCCTTCTTCTCGTTCGCCGCCTCGGCGGCAGTGATCGTCCTCGGCATCATTGTCGGGCTTGTGTTCGAGACGCATCGTCCTGGACCGACCGTCGATGGCGATGCGGACACGATCATCGTCGTGCCGAAGGGCCAAGGCGTCAGTGCGATCGCCAACAATCTGGAAGAGCAAGGCGTTGTTCGCAGCGCGCTCGCCTTCCGGATCGCAACGGAAATTTATGCGCACGGCCAGCCATTGATGGCGGGCGAATATTCCATTCCCTCTGGCGCCAGTGCGCGCCGCGTTCTCGACATGCTCGTCAACGGCGAGATGCGTTTGCACCTGCTGACCATCCCAGAAGGCTGGACGAGCGCGATGGTCGTGAAGCTGATCAACGCATCGCCCGTGCTGGTTGGGCCGCCCGTCGAGGTTCCGCCTGAGGGCGCCATCCTGCCGGAGAGCTATTCAGTGGAGCGCGGCGCTGACCGTGCAGCCGTGCTGAAGAGCATGACCGATGCGCACGACAAGGCGATCACCGAGCTGTGGCCTACGCGCGCGCCCGGCTTGCCCTTTGACACACCGGAAGAGGCGGTGACGCTGGCCTCCATCGTCGAGAAAGAAACCGAGCATCGCGGCCGAGCGTCCCAAGGTGGCCGCCGTGTTCGTCAACCGCCTGCGCAAGGGTATGAAGCTCGAGACCGATCCGACGATCATCTATGGTGTGTGCCGCACCGAGCCGAAGCGCTGCGTGGATGGCAAGCTGGTGGACGCGCAGGGCCGCAATCGCGGCATTCGGCAAAGCGAATTGGCCATGAAGACCGGGTACAATACGTACCAGATCTACGGGCTACCGCCGTCACCGATCGCCAATCCAGGCCGCGCTTCGATTGAAGCCGTGCTCAACCCGCCAGCCTCGAACGACCTGTTTTTTGTGGCCGACGGCGCTGGCGGACACGTGTTTGCGCCCACCTACGAAGAGCACAACAAGAACGTCGCCAAATGGCGGGCGATCGAGAAGGCGCGCGGGGGCAGCTAGCCCTAAATCGCATTCTGTGCTGGATCGGCCGGCAATGGCTATCGTGAGCATGACTGGTTTTGGCCGCGCCGAGGGCGCAAGCGGCGGATACGCCTGGGCGTGGGAAGCGCGCAGCGTGAACGGCCGCGGGCTTGATGTGCGCACGCGCGTCCCGAACGGGTTTGATGCGCTGGAGCCTGTCGTTCGCGAGGCGGCGCAGAAACGGTTCAAGCGCGGCTCTCTGCAAATTGGTCTGGTTCTTAAGCGCGATACGAGTACGCCAGCAGGTACGGTCAACACGGCGCTGCTCGATGCGCTGCTCGCAGCAAGCCAGCCGTTCGTTGCGGCGGGACGTGTCGCGCCGCCGACATGGGACGGCATGCTCAATGTGCGTGGTGTGCTGGCAAGCGAAGAGGCGACCGAGACGCCGGAAGCGCGCGCGGCGCTCGAAGAAGATCTGAAGATCGGCCTCAACATCGCGCTCGACGGGCTCGCCACGACGCGCGCGCAGGAGGGCGCAGCGACCGCGAAGATGCTTGACAGCGGTTGTGATTGAATTAGAACGAATGTGATTGACAACGACTGAAACCTGAAGTAGCGTGGCGACAACGATATGAAATCACTTGTGTTGCACAGCAATGGCAAACTGTTGATCGATGAACGGTCTGTTCCAGAGCCGGAAACCGCAGATTCGTCACTGATACGGATACTGGCCGCCGGTGTCTGCGGATCGGACATCCCCCGCGGTTTTCAGAACGGAGCCTACCATTATCCGCTGGTGATGGGGCATGAACTTGCCGGCAGAATTGAAAGATCTCCCGCCGGAAGCCGGTTC
>CAVVLL010000005.1:0-174030 GCA_963749125.1 uncultured bacterium | reverse complement strand
TCATTCAGAAAGCAATGGTTGTCGGAGCCGGGATCTCTGGTATGTTTGCAGCCTTGGATTTAGCGGATAAATATCCTGTGGTGCTTGTGGAACGTTCCCCAACCATTGGCGGTCATATGGCACAGCTTGATAAAACTTTTCCCACGATGGATTGTTCTGCCTGTATTATCACACCGAAAATGGTAGAGGTAGGGCGACATCCCAATATTGAATTACTCACCTATAGTGAAATTGAAGATGTCGATTTGAACGTGGGTAATTTTGCAGTGCGTATTCGGAAAAAAGCCAGAAAAATCAACCATGATATTTGCACGGGATGTGGGGCTTGTGCTACAGTTTGTCCTGTTACAGTGCCGAATTCATGGGATATGAATATGGGATTCCGCGGTGCTGCATATGTTCCGTTTCCCCAAGCCGTTCCAGAACAATATACCATCGATTCAACTCATTGTATTGAATGCAGATTATGTGTGGATGCGTGTGAGGTTCATGCCATTGATCTAGCCCAAGAAGATGAAATCGTTGAACGCACTGTTGGATCCGTCATTATCACTACGGGTAATGATATTTATGATCCCACTCCGTTTGCCGCGCTATGGATATAAGAAGTACAAAAACGTCCTGAGTGGCATTGAAATGGAACGCTTAATTTCCAGTACCGGACCGACTCTCGGGAACGTAATCAATCCCCATAATCATCTCAAGCCCAAGAAATTTGCCTTTTTGCAATGTGTTGGATCTCGCGATTTTCATGAGGGCGCCCACAAATATTGCAGTCGTGTTTGCTGTATGTATGCCATCAAACAAGCCCGCCAATTGAAGGAAAAGTATCCCGAAGCAGATATCTCTATTATATTTATCGATATTCGCGCTTTTGGTAAAGGATACGAGGAATTTTACGAAATAACTTCTCGGGAATACGGAATCCGCTTTATTCGTGGTAGAATTGGAGATGTTTACCAAGACTACGATGGAACCTTAATATTAAGGGGTTCTGATACGTTTCTAGCCCAAAAATTCGAGTTACGGGTCGATATGTTAATCTTGTCAACAGCGTTAGAAGCGCGCGCTGATTCCTCCAAGATTGGACACCTTTTCGGCGTTCAAAATACCGAAGACAATTTCTTTATGGAAGCCCATCCCAAATTATTCCCGGTTGATTCTCTTTCCAATGGTATTTTTATGGCCGGAACGTGTCAAGCACCCCGAGATATTCCCGATTCCGTCGCTCAAGCGAAAGCTGCTGCTTCTGGCGCCCATAATTTTATGAATGCGGGAGAGGTGGAGATTGAGCCGTATTATTCCGAGGTATTAACAGAATTTTGTTCCGGATGTCGTTCTTGCATTAACATCTGCCCCTATGATGCCATTACCTTCGATGAACCTTCCCAAAAAGCTTCCATAAATACAGTCAAGTGTAAAGGTTGTGGCGCCTGTGCTGCGGTCTGTCCATCCAATGCCATCATGCAAAATCATTTCAGTCGAGATCAAATTTTGGCAGAGCTTGATGCTCTTTTCCCATGGCAATCTCGGCCACAAACACAAACGAATTTTTCCACACAGGAGGGTAAATAATCATGGCCGATATTGTGAAGCAAGTGTCTCCAACAATTTCATCTTCCTTTGCCGTAAAATCAGAACCTTTCGAACCTTATGTAGTCTGTTTTGCCTGTAATTGGTGCACCTACACCGGGAGCGATCAAGCTGGACGAAGTCGCATGCAAAGACCAGCAAATGTCCGAATCATCCGTGTTATGTGTTCTGGGCGGGTGGAGGTGGAATATGCGGTTGAAGCCCTAAAACGGGGGGCTGATGGCGTAGTCATCGGGGCGTGTCATATTGGCGATTGCCATTATTTGTCAGGAAATCATAAAGCCGTTCGTCGTTTCGCAGTGGCTAAGCAATTAGTTGCCCAATATGGAATCAATCCAGAAAGATTGCAATTTTGGCATATTTCCGCAAGCGAAGGTGCAGAATTCACAGCACGTATCAAGGAATATGTAAAGGAATTGAGGGAGTTGGGTACCCAGTCCGCTAAAGTCCATGGCTCAGCAACAATATTCTTCTATCGGGGTAATAATCGGCATCCAAATCAGGAGGGATCCTTATGAAGTGGCCCATAATTACCAATACAATTGTCCAGCATGCCCGGACCACCGAAGTTGAATATCTACAAAAAACTTTGTCTTTGACCTTCGATGGAGATGCGTGTAAATTTTGCGGTCAATGCATTAAGGGATGCCCCCAAAATGCTTTGGAAGATGGTGTGTTCGTTCGAAAATCGCCCACAATGAACATTGATCGTCTTCCCCAATTTACTTCGGTGGATAGATGTGTATTTTGCGGAACGTGCGTTGTAATCTGTCCTTTTGATGCAATCAAATTGAAAATTGATCATAAAACCATTATCAAAGCCGAAATTCCATTAGTACAACAAGGGGTGCTTCCAAAATTTCAAGAATTGAAAATTGGGAAATTTGTGCTGGCTGATGATGATTTTCAATCCTTCTATTGGGATCGGATTGCAGGAAAAATTGTACGTCCTGTGAAAAAATCCCCTACGGAAAGCTAAAAATTGAATTTGGATTTGAATCTGAATATTCTTATGCTTTTTTTCGTTTTATTATTTATGGGTGAAATACCCGGTTCGCTGAGAAATATAACTCTTCTCGATAAATTAATTTTGCATATTATCCAATTTGAGAATGCTGACTTGGCTTCGATGTCTTTTCGGAGTATTTATGAAAAACTGAAAAACTACGCTGATCTTTATCCGGAAGTCTTTGGAGAAAATCAAAATCCTCCAAGTGTGTCGACGATTAGCAAACGGGTGAAAACTCTGAAGGAAGAAGGGGTGATAAAATACCCTACGACCGTTCTAGATTGTTCTAAATTGGGATATCGAGAAATGGTTTTAATCTATCTGAAAACCAATTTAAAACAACCCATTGTGGCCATACTGGACGATTTGGCTAAAAACCCGAAGTTGAATGCAATTTATCAAATTTCTGGGGATTATTCCATTTTTTGCCTATCGAAATGTGCAGATAAACTGGAACAAATCGAAATATTGGAATCGATAAAAAGGATTCCGGGTGTAGAAGATTTAAAAACTGCTGTTGTTCTGCAAAAAGCGAAAGAAGATATGCGCGTTTTCATCGATATTTAATCACTTTTGTTAGTTTTTTGCTGTTTCCTTCTAATTTATTCGAGTAAATATATCTTGGATCAATCGAACATGTTCGGATGAACCTTATTAGGAAACCCCAAACTTATTTGATTGATAAAAATGTTATCAAATATAGTTCCCGGTCTTATCACCTTTTTGCATGAACTCTTCACCGTCATATGGATTGGTGGTCTATTTGTTTTGGTTCTTGTTCTGCTTCCTGTCTTGAAGAAAGAAGAGATAGATCTTCAAAAAACCAAATTGTATGCTTCATTTGTGAGAAAAATACAATTGCGGTTACGTATTTTTGTTTATGTTGCCATTGTTGGACTTTGGGCTACAGGTATGTTATTGAGTAATCTAAACCAATCGGCCGGGTTAATCAATTTTAGTAACCCTTACCAAACTCTTTTAACCATAAAACACCTTCTCATCTTTGCCATGATTGGTATGGCAGTTTGGCGTTCAATTCTCATGCGCGAAAAATCCGGAGCGGAGAAGAAACCGGGAGAAGGCGGCCAACCTTCACCCGAAAAAGTAATGGCAAATATGAAGAAGACTCTCCTGCCTCTTTTCATCAATTTCGGCTTAGGCCTCGCTGTAATGCTTCTTAGTGGAATTATTCCCTACGTATGAACGCGTAACTGAGTTTATTCAGGGTCCTTTTTTTTTCACACCATTATTTTACCCTAAATCTTTCATTCAATTTGATATTCTTTCCTTCCCTATTTTTCTCGTTATTTCTTTTAAGTCCAAATTCTACTTGACTCTAAATTCACTGAATTTGGTGATAGCCTTCATTCAGAACGATGAGACTACATTACCCGATGGCAAACGCGGAATGGGCCTCTTTGCATACCTGCGTACTCTTACAGGTGCAAATGGTGGTGATCGCCGGGATGTTATCCGCGCGGTCTTCACGGGCACAGCAAACCGGATGCTCAATGGCTATCTCTTGCGGGATGTGCTGAATAGGGTCAACAGCATCCATTTCACTTCCACTGAAGAGACCTTTACCCTCGGCCATCTCTACGAAGCCATGCTCAAAGAGATGCGCGACGCAGCCGGCGAAAACGGAGAATTCTACACGCCGCGCGCGCTAGTGAAGATCATCGTGATGTTAGTAAACCCGCAGCTGGGCGAAGTAATCCTCGATCCCGCTGCCGGCACTGGCGGCTTCCTCGCCGATCCTTCGAACACCTGAAAAGGCTGTGCAAAACTGCCGAGGATCATCGCCTACTTCAGAACAAGACGCTCCACGGCATCGAAGCCAAGCCTTTACCGTATCTGCTCTGCCAGATGAACCTGCTTCTTCATGGAATTGAGACGCCCAACATCGACCCAGGGAACGCACTTCGCTTCCCACTTCGCGAAATCGGCGATAAAGATCGCGTAGACGTGATCCTCACCAACCCGCCATTTGGCGGCGAAGAGGAACGATAATGCATCCGCAATAATTTCCCTGACGACAAGCAAACGTCCGAGACCGCCCTACTTTTTCTCCAGCTGATCATGCGCAAGTTGCGTCGCCCGCCCAAGCCGGGTCGCGCCGCAGTAGTCGTACCCAACGGCACGCTCTTCGGTGATGGAGTTTGCGCCCGAGTCAAGGAAGAGCTGCTCAGGGATTTCAACCTCCATACCATCCTTCGCCTACCTAACGGCGTGTTTTCGCCATACACTGGCATTCCAACCAACGTCCCATCTTCGACCGTTCCGGTCCAACAAAAGAAGTCTGGTATTATGAACACCCGCTTCCCGAGGGTCGGAAGAACTATACGAAAACCCAGCCCTTGCAGCTAGACGAGTTCCCGCCGCTTATTGTATGGTGGAAGAAGCGCGTTGAAAACGACCGTGCATGGAAAGTGAGCGCTGACGAAATACTCGCCAACGGCAGTAACCTCGACCGCAAAAACCCGCGTGCAAAGGAAGACATCACACATCTTCCCTCCAGAACAACTCGCAGATGACATTCTTGAGAAAGAGCATCTCATCGCACAAATCGTGACTGATATCAAGACTATGCTGGAGCAAGGAGAATGAGCTCGAT
Source organism: uncultured bacterium (assembly GCA_963749125.1). Taxonomy (GTDB): domain Bacteria; phylum 4484-113; class 4484-113; order 4484-113; family 4484-113; genus JBBIJQ01. Next base: position 168,814 of record CAVVLL010000005.1, on the reverse strand, counting down.
ATGGCCGAAAGTTCCTCTCGGTAAAGTGCTTAACGAGCGCCGCGAACTGCCCGATCCAGAATGCTTAGCACTTGGCAGCATTAGAATTGTTTCCAAGATTCGGTTCGATACCGGCATGATGGAACTACGCCAAGAGATAGGAACAAAGACAGGGATGATATTGGTTCGCCCAGGCGATCTGCTGCTATCAGGTATCAATGCGGCGAAAGGCGCTATCGCTATCTACGGAGGCGATAACACGGAGTCCATCGCAGCCACGATTTATTATGGCGCTTATAGTGTAGTCGAAGGTCTCGCAGACACCACCTATCTGTGGTGATATCTACGCAGCAGGCCGTTTCGGGAAATACTCTTCGGCGCCTTACCTGAAGGCATCAAAACCGAGCTCAAAGCTAGCCGTCTGCTTCCAATCGAAATCCCACTTCCTCCGATTGAAGAGCAACAGCGGATCGTAGCGCGGATCGACAACCTCGCTGCCGTAATATCCGAAGCTCGTTCCTTCCGCAACCAATCCGTCAATGAAGTCGAGGCACTTCTCGCTGCTTCTAGAGCAAAGGCGTTTGAACCAAAAAACGGCTGGCAAGTTATGCAGGTCGGTGATTTTTGCGAGCCGCCGCAGTACGGTTATACGGCTTCCGCAACCAATGAAGAGGTCGGTCCACGCTTTCTCCGTATCACAGATATTCGAAACGTGGCATGTTGATTGGGATCGCGTGCCTTATTGTATTTGTCCTGAACCAGCGAAATTCCTTTTAAAGTCTGGCGACCTGGTCTTCGCCCGTACCGGCTCTACCGGCAATAGCTACATTATCCAGGATTGCCCCGAGGCAATATTTGCGTCGTACTTAATACGGCTTCGTGTCCGTGACACTGTCTCGGTAGAGTATCTATACCGCTACTTTCAGAGCCCATCATACTGGGATCAGATTGCTGTCGAGAAAAGGGGCACGGTCAGCTAAACTTCAATGCATCAAAATTAGAAGTCTCTTTGTGCCCCATCCCCCCTCCTAGCGAACAGCTCCTAATTGTGTCGTATCTAGATAGCCTTCAAACACAAACGGACACGCTATGGCGGCTGCAGACCGAGACTGCTGCCGAGATAGATGCGCTGCTTCCATCAATTCTCGACCGCGCTTTCAAAGGTGAACTATGATGGCACGAGAACTCCGCTTACTTACCCGGCTTTCCGCTGCGAAGTTGTACTTACCGGCGCTGCGATGGCGCTGTATGAAGCAGCGCAACCACAGTTTGAACGCTTGAAGGGTATCAAAGCCTTGGCCTGATAGCGTATATGCACGATATTGCGATGCACACCCGGCATCAGCATTTCATCGGAATGATGCGCCTTTTCAGCAGTTTTGCCAGCAACCAAGAAGTAAAGGATTGCCCAAGCCTTTTCTTTGGTCGTTCCGGGCCGTCTGGTGTTTTGCGCAGACTGGCCATGCCGCTCTCAGTTATAACTCCGAAAAGGCCGTGCTTCTCGCCTGTCATCTAGATTTTAATTTCAAAGACAAGCTTCGCACGCTGGTGCAGCCAGTTTTCAACAAACTTGCTGCTTGCACGAAATGTGAGCGCCTCGCTTGTCCGGACCGCGCGAAAGGAGCGATTGATGCTAATCCCTGGTTTGAAGACATGGTTGCGAAGAACGGCTGGCATCAGTTACACCTCTGGATTGCTGCATTAAAAGCTGCTGCAAGATCCTAACCTTACGCCCATTCTTATTAGCCAGAAAGTGGGAGAGAAAAACGTGCTAGGCTATTCAGAGATAGAGGCTTTCAAGATAATGGTAGCGCCAGAATGCGAATGGGAAACTTCTATTCGCAACCTATGTAGCTTGGATTATAGTGTCCGCGATCTTGCGCTTGCTGGAACGATGGGCATTCAACTAGATGTTGATAACCTAGTCGCAGATGCTGACACGAAGCACCCAGACTGGAATCTAGTGAAGAGCCTTAATCTACATCTATCAAAAACGCAGTACGAGAGCAAGCAAGCGCAGTTAGCATCGATTCTCTTTCAAAGGGCGCTTGCGCCTTTGCTTATCAATAATAAGGTTGATCTATCGAAGGGCTGTTTGGCATGGATACAAGCTCTGCTTTATCCGATGATGGCTTAATGAAATTAGTTAAGAGCACAAAGAGCGGACGAGAAGTATTTGATCCTGAACTGCGAGAAGCATGGCAGACTTGGTCAATAGGCACATATATAGACCCGAAAAAGGTTCCGGTCGAAATCGAGAAAGATATTTCTGGGCTTAAGGAGCGTACTTAACCCGACACACTTCCACATGTGTCACTTGTTTCAAGATGCAAGAAGACAACCGTATCGCTATAGCGATACGCCACCTAAGCCTAGCAGACCGTCCTAGTGCTAAGTCTTTTGTGAAACTGTGTTGCAACGTACTCAATAAGCAGTATCCGAAATTGTCATCTCACCATCTTGCCTCCGCGCTGTATATGGGTTTGCTAGATCGCCGTTGTAAGCATAACCTACCCATCATAATTTAACGTTTGAGCGAGCTCGATAAGATCTACGCACGCTTCGCAAGGCTGCGGATGTAGTTAATAGCCGTGCATCGGGTAAGTCTGAAGTAGATGAAATTTTCAGCATCAAAATTGGCGGCTATGAGTATCCGTTCCATGGCGACCCGCAGGAATTCCAGATCAATGCCATGCATGCGGCTTTGTTAGGTGACGAAGCAGTCAGATCTAACCTTGGGATGGACGTTCCTGAAGCAGCCATCGTCCTTTGGCGTGAGTTGTTAGAATGGCAGTCCATCTACTTCGGTAGCCTGCTGCTGAAGGCTATCGCTACGCTTATAACAGAAGCTCAAAACGAACTTCTGAAAGGTGTCCTCGGAAATGCTTTAAACCGCCGCGACCGACCTTGAGCTTTATGTGCTGCTTGAAGCTTTAAGGAACACCTTCAAAGGGTATCTCATTCCGCGTTGCATTTCCAAACCTAGTGCTGTTGATGGAAGATGATTTGCCAGAGCGTGAGTACGATGTAGTATCTGTAGTGCTCCTAAACGACAAGAAGGTAGAAGTCTGGGTTTGGGGGGTAACTACAGCTGAAGATATTGAGGTTAAGAGGCTTGCAGAATTTCAAAACACAGTCTCTAAAGGACATTCTCGGCGGTAGATGGGATTCAGATGTACGCGTCGTGACGTGCTATGTTTACCGGAGCGCTAATGAAATATGCCTTGAAATTGATGGAGTTCAAAGCCGACGGACAATCACTCCGTAGGAACCGCTGCCTGAGACAAGCTGAACATCGCCAGCTAGACCGGCGGATCCTTCGGGGGTACCTGCGGCGCATTCTCTATCTGTGCGGCATTTTGCAGCTCGATGAATACCGGACCGTTGACGCCCTTTATTTCATCTCGCGTCTGCGTCAGCGTCATGCCTCTGCCTTTGTAGGTAATTTCCTCTCCGCTCCCCAGCTTTACAGTGAGAATCGCCACTGTCTGCCCAGCTGGAGGCCAGACTTCGTTTGGGTCGTCGAGTGATTTCTCGGGGTACATACTCAACACGTTCATCAGCCACAGCTGAATGGCAGCTTTTAGCTTAGCATCAGAAGTTGACGTTCCTTCGATATAGCAGGACTGCGCTTCCTTGAGCTGCGCGAATGCCTCGTAAAATGACGCCTCTGTGTCCTCGCCGCGCCAGCCGAATTCCTTCAGCTCCGCATAGAGTGCTAGACGAAGGCGCATGTCCCATTGGGCCTTCGCCTCGTGCTTCTCCTCGACGATTTCCGGTTGTTTCTTCTCGGTCATGATTACTCTCTATGTTATCATATCGGCACGCGTAGATGCTAACCATCCCGCCCAACGTGAAGTATGTCGATCGCCTGAAATCTGCGCTGGCGGACGCCAAGCGCGGCAAGCTCAACCTTTGGGCTGAGCTCGAATAGTTCTAATCATCCAGGAGGCTCCCCTATGGCTTACTCTATCAACATGAACGAAACGCAGACGCTCGTCCACGCGATTGAAGTCGCTAAGACCAATCCCAGCGGTACACCCGAAGCTGTCATCAAAAAAGTATTCGCAGCACTGCGAGAGATCGTAGCAGACGGCGAAAAGAGCTAAGCCTGCGACTTCTTCATCGCGCCAGCCCCAGCTTCATTTCGGCTCTCTCGCGCTCAGCCAGAACGTCGGCTGGTAGCCCTCGGCAAGGCGCTCGCGCAGCTCCTGCGCGTTGCCAGCGTCCAGCAGGATGATGCCCGGGAAGCATGTCCCGCCGTGAAACTCGTGCTCGCTGAGTTCGATGTAGACTTCCGGCTCCACCGCCAGCCCCATCTTCTTCCAGTCCTCAAACACCATGTCCACTTCCACGGGCACGACTTCGCGCTGTTCGGGATACGACTTCACTTCCAGCATCGCCAGCTTTTCCTTCGCCTGGGCGGTGATGAGCGGCGGATAGAAGACGGCATCTGGCGACAGCTTCACCTTCCGTACGCTTCCGCATACGCGGCGCGCTTCTCGTCGCTCATCTCCGGCTCGAATTCGTCCATGATGCAGAAGTCCAACGAGCGTCCGATCTGGCGCGGCTTCTCCTTGGCTTTCGCTTCAGCCTTGCGCCGAGCTTCCTTCTCCTCCCGAAGCTCCCTTTCCAGCTCCTTGATGCGCTTCGCCTGATTGCCGATGATGGTCCCGCAGCACGCGCCGTAATTGTCGGGCTTGCGTTTCATGCCGCATCATCCCCAGGAGGGCGAAGCTTCGCAACATCGCCCGTCGCCGGATTCACGACCGCGATGTCCAACTCGCCCGCGAACTTTTCCAGCACTCCCACCACGGCATCCTCGGCCGTGAGCTCATCGTCCTCCGGTGCTCTCCATCTGCGCGATTAGTTCGCGCAATCTTTTGCTGAGCCATGTCTTCCTCACGCGAAGCCGTTCTTCCATGCCCCGTCGATGGAAACCGCAGCGCCTCACTCTTGTAGCTGCGCGGCCTTCGCCGCTCCGGCCTTCGCCAGCTTGTCCTTCAGCGCCGCCGTCTCCGCGTCCGTGCCGCGCGCGTTCGGCGTAGAACTTGCGCTGCGCGAGTCAAACAGCATCACGGCGCTTGTGCTTCCGATGCCCTTCGTTATCATCTCGTCCAGCCGCTTCTGCAGCTCCCGCTTGTCGTGGTATGTGCCGCGCTGAAGCTCCTCAATGCCTATACGCGCGCGCTTCTCCTCCCAGTATTCCTGGTTCGATTTTGTCGGCAAGTTTCAGCGTCCGGTCGTCTGCTTCTCACCACAGCTATCACGAAGCCAATCATCCCGGCGATGACCAGCGCAACCCCTGCGATAATCAAGATTGTCGTCATGTCCATGTTCATCTCCCGCTCCTTTGAATATCTACGATCACGAGCACGACTGCGATTACCGCCAGCGCAAACGCCGCCAGCGCAATCGCGCAGAATATTTCCAGCGCCAGCATCAAGAATCCTTCTCCGGCGTGCAGTCCACGCCCACATAGCGCGGCATCCAGTGCGTGCATTTCATAGTCTCCAGGCTCGCGCGCGGCGGCTGCGCCTGCCTTGACAGGCTGCATCCCATCATGCCGCAGCCCGGGTGCAACGTGAGCGCATACCTCACGCCCGTGCAGTGCGCGCAGCCCTGGCAGAGTATCTCCAGCGCGTCGAAGTTCGGCTTGAGCGGCGATCAGCCATTTGGTTCCCCGCTTTCACTGCCGCAGCCAATCATCGTCCGCCCCCACCAGTATCTTTTTCGCCTTGAAGCAGGAAGCAGCCACTTCCTCAACCGCCTTGATCACCTTCTCCCGGCTGGCCTCCATTTTCCTTTTTCTTAGGTATGCGGAGATGCGGTCGTACCCCCAGCCGTGCATTGTGCGCAGCTTCCAGGCCGTCAGTTTCCACACCGCAAGAATGTATTCGTCCAGCAGCATCTTCACGACCTGCAGCGCCAGGCGCTCGAAATAGTCTTCTTCTTCCATGCTTACGCTGGCGGCAATCTTCTCCAGGATTTCCAGCCCCGCCGGTTCGGCGCGGGCGGGGCTTTCTTTCTTCGCCTGCTTAGGCACGTTGCACCCCCTGAAGTTCTTTGATCCGGTTGACTTTCGCCGCCAGTTCTTCGCGCGAAACGCCCGCGTTCCTTCATAGCGCGGTATTCGGCGATAAGGCGCGTCAGCTCCGCTTCGTCTTCCTCGCCTGCGGCTTACCCCACCGCGCCTGCTTGCCGATGCCGACTTCGCACCGGCTGCACGATCGCCGCCGCCGCCTTCATCGTCCCATCGCTCCATATCGTAGACAGCCCTGCAAATCGTCTCCACGCGCCCGACGCCGGTTCTGTAGTACGTCAGTTCTTCCCATCCTTCAACGAAGACCGCCCGCAAGGCCGGAACCAGGGCGGGCAGCACCCCGCGCGTGTTCTGCGCAATCTTCGCCAGCGCTTTCAGGTCGGCCCGCATCCCCGCCCAGTCCTTCTCGCTGCGCGGCTGGCGCGAATGCGCCCGGAAGACCGGCGCTAGGGCGTCGTAAACGCGCAGGACGCCCGTCGCCACGCTACGGCGCAAGGCCAGGTATTTGTCCTGCTCGGTTAGTTTCGCGCGCGCACCGCCCAGCACAGCCGCGTTTAGCGCGCCTTCGGGGCTCCTCCGGCCGTTTCCACTTCGGGCTCGAACTTCCGGCGACCGGGCTTCAAAGATGAGGGCCGTATCTCCGTTACCGCGTTGCGACGATCTCTCGCGGGGAGCAGGCAGCGCGGGCGCGAGCTCGTCGTATTCCTTCCAACAACAGCCCGTACAACGACAGGTGGCGCAGGTTGGCAATAATCTTCAACAGGCCGCGCGTGCATCCGTTGCCTATGGAGAGCGTGTCGTAGTTGTAGCGTATCTTCTTGTAGATGAAGATGCAGTGCGCCTTCGGGTCCCAGGCGAGAAAGCCCTTCGCCGCGAGCAAGTCCAGCATCTCCACCATCTCGATTTCAGAATAACAGCAAAGGTCGGCCAACCCGGGCATGACGAATTCGTATAGCCCCGACGGGTTGCTATACCGGTTTTCCAGGAGCACCGACCAGCGCAGAGCCATGTCCTTCGGCACGCCTTCCTCTATCAGCGTTTCCTGCCACCTTGGGTAGAGTCGTGAATACGAGCCTATCTTTGCCATTAGAAGCCGTCCGCCCCGGGTAGTGTTATTTCGCCTGAACCGTCGTCGTCAAAGCTCGCTTCGAAGTGCTCCTTCGTCAGCGCGTTCATTTTGCATCGCCCTTCCAGCATGAACACGTCCGCGCGCTGGCCCTTCACGGGCGCGAAGCGGCTCTTGAGGATGCGGATATTCACCGTGCGCGCGGCCTCTGAGATTTTCTTGCTGTCGTTCTCGTCGGCCTTCTTCAGCGCCGGGTTCCAAAGCCCGAGGATGTAGTCGGCGGCTTCCGCCAAACTTCCGCTTTCCTTGATGTGCTCCATGCGCGGCTCGCCGGCGGTGTTCTTCATGCCCTCGCGGTTGAGCTGCGTCGCCACCATGATGTGAATGTTGAGCTCCTTGGCCAGCTCGTGAAAGCCCCGCGCGATCGCCCCGACCTTCAGGTCGTGCCGCTCGTATTCGCGCATCCCTTCAACGTCCATGAGCTGCGCGTAGTCCACCATCACGACCTTGATCCCGTGCTTGCGCACCATCTTGCGAAGTCTCGGATTTGAAGCGCCGCAGCGTCAACCCGATGCTGTCGTCAATGAAAAGCGGCATGTCCTTCATATCGGCCGCAGCCTTCTCCAGCGCCGCCATCGCTTTCGGGTTTATGCCCTTCTCCTTGCGCAGGTCGGGCCACAGGTCGTTGTCTGATACATTGGAGCAGGATGGCGACCAGGCGCTGGCCGATCTCGCCGCGCGGCTGCTCAAGCGAATAGAACATGGTGGGATTCCCGTGCGTGGCGAACCACGACGCCATGTTGAGCATCAACATCGTCTTGCCTACGTTGGGGCCGCTAGCGATAAGCGTCATGCTCTGCGTGCGGAAGCCGTGAATACTGCATGTCCAGGTGCTTCAGGCCGCAGGGCATTCCCCATTTGCGGTTCCAGTAGTGCGCGCCGTCCTCGTCGATGCAGTCTTCAAAGCCTTCCTTGATAAACGTGCTGACCGCATCCGCGCCCGTGACCACTTCGCTCCTTCCGCTCGCCATCACGATGCGCGTCAGGCATTGCTCCGCCCTGTCCATGACCGTGGGCATCTCCTGCTTCGCGTCGTATGCCTCGCGCACGCGCTCCGTCATGTCGCCGATGAAGTCGCGCCTAAGCTTCATGGCGTGTAGTATTTCGCAGTGCGGCTCAACCGTCGCTCGCGCCCGGCGCCGCGTTCGCGCATTCCTCCAGGTATGCTTCCCCCGCCCGCCGCGTCAAGCGTGCCGAGCATCCGCAGCTCCGCCAGCACCGCCACCGCGTCCGGCGGCTGCCCGCGATGCGCCACATGCACGGCGGCGCTCCATATCAGCCGATTGTCCTCGTGGTAGAAATGCGCTTCCGTGAGATGCGCCTGCGCGACCGGCATCGCCGCCCTGGGCTCCTGCAGCACGGCGCTGAGCACCGCCATCTCCATATCCCGCGAACTTGGCAGCAATCCGCTCACTGGCCACCGTCCAAATGCAGCGTCACGCGCAGCGACACGCTTCCTGCTTCAGCGCCCTCAGGTTGTCCATCAGCGACGGCGGCACGTCTTCCAATCGCCGTAGAGCGCCCCGTCCTTCACGTAAACGCGCACGAGCCGCGCCGGCGAACTACCGCTTAGCGGGATTGGCTGCGGAGGCCGCGCGTTGTATCTCAGCTATCTTCTCCAGTAGTTCTCTGGTTATGCCGTCATGAGCGCCGTTCCCATCGGCATCGCCGCCGAAGGGCGGCGTTGCCATCATCAGCTTCACTCCCCGCAGCTCGTTCATAGCCCTCCCCCATCCGCCGCCACCGGTGCATCCGGTGCGGGCGCTTCACGAGTAATGCAGGTGCGCTTCCGGCTTCTTCGTCTAGCTTCTCCAGGCGCTCCTTCACGAGTGTTATCGCGTCGTTGTATTCGGGCAACAGCTCAAGCAAATGCCGAGGAGCTTCACGAACATAAACACGACCGGCACGAGATGAGCTTCTTCGACTTTGCTCCTCCCGCGCACGGTCATGTTCAACTTGCCTATCTTCGGGTATGCGGATGATGAACTTGATGCCGTCCTTGGTATGTTTCTCTTTGCTCTCGAAGTTGATTTTCACTTCACGCCCCCTTCCAGCATCCGGTCTATCGCCGCGACAGCCTCGCGCAGCATCTCTCCGCCAAGCTAGCAGCCCTCTTGCCAGGAGCCGCGAGCCGTGAGCTTGGTGCCCCACGAATGGCCCTCCACCGCGCCCGTTCGCCGGATCCACCACGATGATGATCCCGATGGGCTTGTTGAAGCGCTTCGCCACCCTCTCCGCCTCTTTGATCTCCGGTGTCAGCATGACTTTTCCACCTTCGCCACGCTGAAATTGGCGCACACGACTTCAGAGCCCAATTCCAACGGCATGACGTCAGTCTCATACCATCCCTGCGCTTGCTGATAGGTGTAGCGCTTCACGTCCATGAGGAACCGAAGCACGCCCAGGCTCCAGGCGCTTCATCCGTGATGTGCGGATTGCCATCTACTGCAACTCTCGGTCGTAACCTTCAATGTGAATAGAGATCACTTCCGTGCTCTCCTTCCGTGTTTGATAATTCCCCTGTCCTGAGCGAAGCTCGTAGGGCCGACCTATCGACCCACGTCAGCGCGTTCGTGATCGCGGCCTTGCGCGCCGCCTGCGCGTTCAGCGCCTGCAACTTCCGCGCCAGCTCCGGCGCGGGGTACAGCGCCCCGATGGCGCTCGGCCTGAAGCTGCGCGGCCACTTTCGTATATCTTTCGGGTATGCGCCCGTCGCCGAGCCGAATGCCCCCGCGCGAGTATTTCCCAAATCGTCTTGTATGGTTCAACAAAATCGCCGGCCGTGATCCCGCATGCCTTCGCATCCGCAAGCTCTGCGGGCATCGCCATCACGCGCGCAATCAATGCGGCTTGCGCGCCGTCAAGCACAGGCACGGCTTCTGCGCGCGGCGTTTCAGTCTGCGCTTGCACTTCCGGTTCGGGCCTGCTGTGCTTTTCCCAGGTAGTCGCGCACCTGGTCTTTCGTCAGGCCACACTGCTCTGCGGCTTCCTTGACCACTTGCTCTTGTATGAAGAACGGCCAGCCGCCGTAGCCCTCTGCGACTTCCTTCAAGAATTTCTGCTGCCAGAGCGGTTCTTCTGAAGCGCAGCCAGCGGCGATGGCGCGCGCAGTTGTGCTCCCAGCCGAAAAGCAGGTCGCATTCGTCCTCCGTCAGGTCCCGCTTTCCTTCCTGCATCAACCGCCGCATCATCTCCCACGGCTCTATGAATTCTCTGTCCACGTAAGGGTCGATGCGAAAATAATCTCTGCCTCCAGCGTTCAATACGCCGCCGATTTGTCCGATGATTTAAAAACGCGAAGGTGATCATCCGCGCGACCAAGAACGGCGGATCGTCTTCCTTTTCGGGCGTGTCCCATGCCTTGAGGAATAGTTCGCGCAGGTCGTTCGCGCGTACTCGTCCGGTGTCTTGTCGCGCCACTGCTCTTTGTTCGCTTCCTCGTATTTGGCAATCTGCCCTTCAAGATATGCTTTGTAGCCGTCGACCCATCCTTCCACATCCTCCATCACGCGCAGCTCCCGGATGCTGTTCTCCTTCCACTCGTCTGAGCAGTGTTCAAAGCAGTCGTGCGTCAGCAGCATCCGGCATCTCTCCATGCCGGTCCAGCGCCGTGATGGCTTCCTGCACCGCTTCCATCACTCCCAGCCCTCGCTTTGCTGCGGCGTGTAGAGCGGCACACGCTCCGGCGTCTTGGGAAACTCGCGGCGCGGGTGCGGTAGCGCTAGGTTATCTTTTTCAAACATGGGAACGCCCGACATCTCCGCGCTTCTCCGCAGGTCTTCGAGAGCAGTACAGTTCACTTCGGGAACAAACCCTACCCCCGATACCTGCATCCCTTCCGCATGCGGCCCTGTCAGCGCGCCGACGACGATCCAGTCTATTCCCTCGAAGTTGAAAAGCTCCGGCGTTATGTCCTCAAGCATCGGCTCGACGGAGAGCCACTTCACGCCCGCATGCCCGCACGTCCGCAGCGCGTCCACGGCGGGGATGAGCTTCTCGCGCCGGTCAACCGACGCGCCCAGCCATACGTTCGCCGGGTAATCCCAGCGCCCGATGCGGTCGTAGCTTTTCGTGAGGATGAGGAAGTCGTGCTGGGGGCATTCGCCTATCGCCGTGATGATGGCGCTTATCCACTCGTCCCGTACCCACGGCCCCAGCATGTCCGCCATGTCGCACAGGAACACTCGCGCCCTTCGGCCGTCTCTTCGCTTGTATTCCGCCAGGCGGCGAATGGTGTCAACCTTCAGCGGGTAGTAGCTAACGTCGTCAAACGACTGCGGCCAGTTGTGTTGTTCACGGAAGCGCCCGTGCTCCACTTCCCGCTTCGCGTAGCAGTACGGATTGCCCGCAAGGTCGCGGCAGTCGCGCTTGCATCCCACGATCGGGTTCAGCGTGAAGTCCGCATACTCAATCCCCGTCCTATTCAGCCCGTGATACTTCCTGCTCACTTCGCACCTTCTCCCAATCTTCCAGCGCGGGTGTTGCAGCGCTGCATGCCAGCGGCGCGAGCCGCTGAACTGCGCTACATTTGTCCCATCGTTAGGCCCGCGCAGCTGCAGTATTTTGGTTACGTCGTTGATTTCTTCGCGCAGCATATATCCGAGGTCTAGCAGGATGGCTTCGGCGTGTATGCGTTGGCACTTGCGCTCCACGAGTTGCCCGGCAATCGCCGCGTTGCATGCGAGAACCGATGCGGGAAGGTTCATAATCTCCGGCCTGTATCCGCCGGTGTCCACTGAAACGTGGCAGGTAAAGCCCGCCAGGAGCTTCTTCGCCCCGGCCGGATGCGCGAGAAGCCAAGTCTCCCAGTTCTTGTATTCTGTGATGTCCAATGAATAACTCCCCCGAGTCGTTAAGTTACAGCCTGTCCATGTGCGGTTCGGCCTGTGCTGAGCTTGCCGAAGCGCCAACACTAACCCCCGCCTTCGTCCATTCCGCGAGCAGCTTGCGGTATTTCGCCATCACGGGATTTGCGTAGACTTTCGGATGCCCCATTGAGCCGTTGTAGCTCATCAGCACCTTGTCAATCGCCCCGTGATACTTCTTCATCTTCTCCACGAGCAAGCCCGTCCCCGCGCGCACGTTCACGGCGGGAATGCGCCAGTCCTTGCCCGCGAAGCGCCACTTGTGATAGCCCTCGCAATAGCTGCATGAGCCCCCGGTCTTTGCTCGTGCCGCTGACTTCGGGATCAAACGTGCTCTCCTTCCAAATCACGGCCATGATGAAGCACATCGCTTTCCTGCTCATCCAGCCATGGGGCGAGGAGCGGCGCGCAGGCGGCCACAGCTTCGCTTGCGGTCTCCATGGCATGCGCTGGCTTCGCGCGCGCCCCGCCTGCGCGGATAAATGCCGCGCACCACTTCTCAGCCGGGATGGGGGGGTCCACAGCCGCGGCTGCACCACAACCTGCGATGGGCAGTCGCAGGTTTCCTAGAGGAAGTAGCGTCACCCGCAGCTTGCGCTGCAGAGCATGATTTGCGTGAGGCTCCAACACGAAGCCGACTGCGACCAGCCCCGCGATGAAGAGCCACCGCGCTGATGCAGCTTGCTTGAACGCCCGCTTGCGGTATCGCGTCAGGTTCTTTTGCGCGGCCGCTTCGCGCTGACGGGATGCGTCACTTAGATATGCGTCTGAGCAGCCATCGTCTAACCTCCGAGTAGTTGAAGTTCGGATCGCCCTTGAGGACGTGCGCGAGCATCTCCGGCCAAACCGGGAACAGCTTCGCATGCCGGGGCGGTTCAGGCTTGAACCGATAACTAGGCTGCCATGTCTTTCTGCTAAGATGCGCGGCTATATCCGCCCAGGCGGGGCCTGGCGTGAATCCCGCGTCGTCCATGAGTATCAGGTCGTATGATGAGGCGATGGGATAAGCGATGTGAGCGGTAGTGCGTGAAGTGAATAAACCCGCCGCCGGGGATCTGGCCGCTGAGGCAATCGTTTTCCGGGAAACCGCAATCTTCCTCTCGGCCTTGAGCACGGTGCGCTCCACCATCCCGCGCGCGCAAAATATCTGCGCGTCGGCCATGTGCCGGATGAAGCTTTCTATGTGGTTGGGCGCGAGAAGCAGCACCTGCGCGCCGTGTTGCCGCCGCCTGGTAGATCGCTTCGTGAATGAGCGCGGTAGTAAGCCCCCCGCCGAACGTGATGCGCGCAAACACCGCATTCCGTCCGGGAGCATCAAGCGCCGCGTGAAGCCGCGCCTGCGGCCCCCTGGGCGTGTATTGCGAGCTGCGCGAAGAACGTCGTGTCTGTCTTGCCCCCCATTCCGTCCATCTGGCGGAGAGAGTGGGATTTGCTACCCACGGTTCTTACAGGTGGTACGGCTTGAAGGCCGTACAATTGCTTAGCAGGCAACCGCCTTCGACCACTCGGCCATCTCTCCGCGCAGGCGCATTATACCAGCCCCCCAAAGCAGCCGCAATGCGCTAAGTGCGCGAAGGGGCCCCCGGGGGAGCCCCTTCAATTCACTGCTAGTTGTTACGCGTTAATGCTTAGAAGTAAACGTTGCCTGCGCCCGGGTCCTTCAGCGGAATTTCCTCATCGCGTCCGCCGGCTGCGTTCTCATCGGGAGTTGGAGGAGCCATCACCGGGTAGTCAGGATAGTCGTTGCGATCCATGTGCATCCCCATCTTCTCGGCAATGATGGAGTCCATGAGAATGCCGAACGCATACGCCATCAGGTTAAGACATCGTCGTCCATCGTCGTCGTGAAGCTGGACTTGAACTTACGGTGCGACTCAAAGTAGGTGATCGTGCCCAGGTCGGTGCCGGGCTTTATATCAAAGAGCTGCGCGAACTGCGGCTCCAGCGAGTTCGGATTCTCTTCTTTGAGCATGGCGATAGCGGGCTTGCCCATCTCATTGTAGAGGCGGTTCACGTCAATGCGCATATAGGTGCTGCCGTCGGGAATCGAAGCGTGCACCTTGCGGGGGGCGACGCGCGCGAGATCAACGAACTTCTTATAGTTGGTTACCATGACCAGCCAGCCGTGGCTGATGCCGATGGCGGCGCTTGTGCCCATTACCGGGTAGAAGCTCCAGCCAAAGGTGGAGAAGCCGGGCTTCTTGGCGTCAAAGCCGATCATCCCGCCTGCCATACCGATGAGATCCATTGCACCCTTGTAGTCGTCAACGGGGATCATAATGGCCGCGTTGAAGTCTTCGGGGCCCCGAGGCTCGCGGGTGATGTCCGGCGAGTTGAAGATAACGATGTCCATCTCGTCACCCAGCGGTGCGAACATCTCGGAATCAAGCTGCAGCATCGCCAGCGGGCCGAGATTTATGTTAGCCTGGCCGCCCGAGGCCTCGTCTGCTATTTCGCCGACTTCCATCATGTAGTCTTTGAAGATGTTGCCCTTTTCCTTGAAGCCATTAATCGCCATCAGGAACACGTAGTCCCCGTCGCTGAGGAACTGGTTGAAGCGCCAGCCCCTGTTCGGGACCGCCATGTAGCGCGACACGAACGATTTGGGGTAGTCGGCGTTGAGCGTCATCGTCTCATTGCACGTCATCACCCCGCGCTGCACTTGGTATTGAATGTCGTAGCGCTCAATGGCGAAGTAGCCGGCGACGGTGAGGATGTTTTCAAACATCCCTGCCATGGGGTGCTCGGCCTTGAATTCGTCATTGAAGAACACCTCTTTCACCTTGTCCATGAAAGAAGCGATGTCGGTGCTTTCGTAGCTCTTGGCGTAATACTTGACCGCGGAATCCTTCGTGTCGCCCTTCATGTCGGCGAACGCGGGCGCGGATGCAATCAGCACGCATATAGCGAGCAGTAATGCGGAGATGGAATACTTCATTTGTTTACCCTCCTTACGGCAGACGCGATTATAACATAGGATTAGCCGGATTAGCCCTCGCCGCAGGTAGGCGAAAAGCGATATGATTGTCTCTGGCAACCACCTATCTGGATGCGGCAAGATGGCTAATAGTTCCAAACCAGCTGTTGAAGGCGGAATCCCCGTCCGGGGCAGCCTCCTGAAGCTCCACTCCCCATCTTTCGGGAGGAGGAACTGGCGAATCTCAAGCAGGTGCTGGATTTCAGGCTGGCTCACTCGCGGGCCGATGGTTGAGCGTTTTGAGCAGGCGTTTTGCGCCTACCGCCGCGCCCGCTTCGCCCTAGCCCACAGCTCCTGCACCGCCGCCCTGCACACCCCCCTCGCCGTCATCGGCACGTGCCCCGGCGACGAGGTGATCACCTCGCCCCTCACCTTCGCCAGCACCGCCAACGCCATCCTCCACTTCGCAGCCAAGCCCGTTTTCGCCGACATCGAGCCCGACACGCTGTGCTAAGCGCCGAGAAGGCGGCCGCCGCCGTCACCCCGCACACTAAGGCCATTATGCCTGTCCACTACGTCGGCCACCCCTGCGAGATGGATGACATGCTCCAGCTTGGCAAGCGCAGCCGCGCCTTCATCATTGAGGACTGCGCGCACGCGCTGGAGGCGGAGTTTCGCGGCGTGCCCTGCGGGACGATAGGCGACTTCGGCTGCTTCAGCTTCTACGCCACGAAGAACATCACCACTGGCGAGGGCGGCATGCTCACTTGTGCTGAAGAGCGCTTCCGTGAAGCCGCCGAGGTGTGGCACCTGCACGGCATGACGCGCGCGGCGTGGGAGCGCCACAACGATGCGGAGTTTTCCCTCTACGACATCACCGAGCCGGGCTTCAAGTTCAACATGAGCGACCTGCAGGCTGCGCTGGGCCTGGCGCAACTCCCGCGCGCCGAGGCTTGGCTGGCGCGGCGCAGGGAAATCGTGGAAGCTTACGATTCGGCGTTTGCAGGAATCCCCGGCATCCGCACGCTCAAGCGCCGACCGCACGTCCGCAGCGCGCTGCACATCTACCCCATCATCCTTGAGCCGGGCACGCTGAGCATCACCCGCGACAAGTTCATCACGGCGATGCGCGCGGAGAATATCCAGTGCTACGTCCACTTCCCCGCGCTGCACCTGACCACGCTCTACCGCCGCGTGCTGGGGCATAAGCCCGGCGATTTCCCCGTCGCCGAAGCCGCCGCCGCCAGCCTCGTCACCCTCCCCCTTTTCCCCGCCATGACCGATGAGGATGTGCAGGACGTCATTGCCGCCGTGACCAAGCTTGTGGGGTATTACAGGGCGTAATAATATTAATAACGCCGGGTAGGCGGCTCTTAAACGCCGCTTTTGAACGCAGATTGCGCGAGCATGCCGGGCTGCTTAGTCTGGCTGTAAGCCTTTCTATAGGCTTGGGAAATTCTTCATAATCCTGAGATTCGACTTCCCATAAACACCCTCGTCTAGCGCTACTTGAACAATACTGTCTTCGCCCACGATTTCCTCTTCGCTTCCCACTATGGGCTCATGAACCCCTTCTGCGGGGGTAAGCATGTCGTACCATCTGTTATAACCATAATCCCATCTTTCCCAGGCTGGACTGCTGTCAATCAGCTTGAACATTGAGTAGAAGTCCCCTTCTTCGTTCATAGTCCCGTCAATCATCCACGCATCAGGAGTAGCATAGGACCATATTAATTGATCGCCGAAGTCAGGCGTTAACTCCATGATAAAACTGGATTCTGATCCATAGCTGTATGTCTCATAATCTTCATTGCTTATCCCGATTGCTAACAGCTTGCCAGAAGGGCGAGTGTATATTCCTTCTAGCTTTTCAAAGCTATGATTTCCAACAACTACATATTCACAAGGATCTTCTACCGCACTATTAAGCCCCGTCTTCCAAATTACGCCGTCAAGCCTTGAAGCCCCATTGCTATACCACCCGCCGGCAACGAATAGGCTATCCCCAAGGATGACCGAACTAAAGGGAGTAACGTAGGTATCATTATTAGATGTTGTTGCTCGTATCAATCGTCCCGTGCAATCGTAATGGAGGATTGCTATATTCACACCATAATACAAGCCGCAACTTGCGACGCTATATATATCTCCGGTCGGAGCTACCTGCACATCTTGCGCTTCATATTTTGTCTCTTTAGATATCCATCTTCTAGCCCAATTCAGATTTCCTTGAGAGTCTAAAGCAGACCGTTAACACTCCTGAATACTCAAAGTTGCCATAATGATTAGCTGTAACGATAATATCTCCTGTTTGGCACCTAGTCATTGCCGCAGTATCAACATTCTCACTTGTGACCCATGTCCTCGACCACAGCAGATTTAGTGAGTTATCATAGCTTAAGAGCAAGATACCTTGTCCTCCGCCATCGTTCACTGCGTGGCCTAGGACTACAACACCTCCTTGAGGAAGTCCCACAATATCTGAGGGATATTGGCCTATCGGTCCTACCCACTCCTTAACTCCAACCAAATTCCCTTCTGGACTCCATTGCGTGACCATAATTGGGCTTACACCATCTAGGAATAGATGATTTGATTGGTACCCGCTTAGGGTCCAAATCATGCCGTTTCCATCTGTACAAGTGGCAACTTGGTCTACGTCTAGCTCATCAATGCCTAAGGTATGAGACCAGCTTGGCCTGGTGTAAACCGTGACCGTGAACGGGAAAGTAATTCTGCCATCGTCGTTATAGACGGTTAATATGCAATGATAATCTCCTGGAGACGCGTAAAGCGCCTTAACCGTCCATCGGCCGAGAGTGGTATCAAGCAGTTCGCCGCCGCCTATATCCCAATTGTAGTTGGGATAAGCTCCTGTAACCAAAGCCGAGAATACGACCGGCTCATTCACATAAGCCACGGTCGGCGTCACGCTGTATATCTTCGGCTCTTTGCTGGGAACGACGTGCGGTTCCGATACGCCTGCATCGCCATCAGCAGTTTCGGTCACGATCCTTAAGTATGTTGACCCTAGAGGTACTTCAGCATTGAATGAAATGGTGCTGTCTGTAACTTCCATCTGGTCTGTATCAACAGTCGCCAACTCCTCCCACGGCCCATCTGCCACCGCTGCGCCTTCAATCCGATAGCCTGTAACTTGCGTATTTGAATACATTGCGAGAGCCGTCAAGTCCGCCGTATTCTTGAGGCCGTCATTGCTTGTATCAAGCCAGTCCCAGTAATTTGAGCCGTCACCCCAGTGCTGCACGAGCGGAGTAATGTCATCG
The DNA here is from genome assembly GCA_963749125.1 of uncultured bacterium. Taxonomy (GTDB): domain Bacteria; phylum 4484-113; class 4484-113; order 4484-113; family 4484-113; genus JBBIJQ01. The sequence continues at coordinate 150,597 of CAVVLL010000005.1, read as the reverse complement.
ACCGCAACTATCCCGTCTAGGTTGTAGTCGCCTGGGTTGAAGTACTGCCAATGAACAGTGAAGTCCGTGTCGGTAAGGCCGATATCGAAGTATCTAATCGCAAGGCGGCCTGAAGTATCAATGTCGTCCGTTTGTTTATCGTCACTACCCATAAGCTGAGTTTCTGTAGCTGGAAGTTGGCTCAACGAAACTGGACGCGAGGCGCCGCGATTGCCACATGCAGAGCACGCAATAGCCGCAAGTAACACTGCGATTACGACGATTTTCATCTTCCCCTCTAAGCCGGTAAATATGACGCTATATTTTACCCTCAAAGCGAAATTCACAATCCAGGTTGTTTCCCATCCTAGAACCCTTACCCCATATCTCTTACCCCTTCCTTCCCCCCTCTGCTACAATCCTCATATGCGAGTTCCACCACTTGACCTGACGCGGGTTCACCGCGAAATTGAAGACGACCTGAAGGCAGCCGCGCTGCGCGTCATCTCGTCGGGAAGCTACGTCCTCGGCGCGGAGAACGCGGCGCTGGAAGCTGCGCTCGCCAAGATGCACGGCGTCCCCCACGCCGTCGCGCTCAACTCCGGCACGGACGCATTGCTCCTCGGCCTGATGGCGGCGGGCGTCGGCACCGGGCACGAGGTCATCACCACGCCCTTCACCTTCTTCGCGACGGTGGAATGCATCCTCGCGCTCGGCGCGCGTCCCGTGTTCGTGGACATTGACCCCGACAGCTTCTGCCTCAACCCCGCGCTGCTCGAGCGCGCGTTCACGCTGAAAAGCCGCGTCATCATCCCCGTGCACCTCTACGGCCACCCCTGCGACATGCAGCGCATCATGGAAATGGCGGGGCAGGAAAGCGGCGTCATGGTGCTGGAGGACTGCGCGCAGAGCATCGGCTCCACCGTCGGCGGGCAGATGACAGGCAGCATCGGCGACATGTCCGCGTTCTCCTTCTATCCTACCAAGAACATCGGTGCGCTGGGCGACGGCGGCGCATTCCTCACCCGCTACGAGAACCTCTCCGACGCGGTGAAGATGCTACGCAACCACGGCCAATCTTCACGCTATGTCCACGAAACGCGCGGCGTTAATTCGCGCATGGACGAGATGCAGGCGGCGTTCATCAACATCAAGCTTACGCAGCTCGCGAAGTGGGATGCGCAGCGCCAGGAAATGGCTGCGCTTTACAACAAGCTGCTTGCGGACATCCCTGGCGTCGTCACGCCCAGCGTGAAGCCCGGCTGCACGCACACCTACCACCAATACACCATCCGCGTGCCCAACCGCGACGAAGTGCAGCGCAAGCTCGCGGGCCAGGGCGTCATCGCGATGGTGCATTACCCCAACGCGCTGCACCAGTCGCGCGCGCTGTCGGCGTTCGGCTACAAGGAAGGCGACTTCCCCGAGGCGGAGCGCGCGGCGCGCGAAGTCCTCTGCCTGCCGATCTTCCCCGGCCTCATGCCCGGGGAGCAGGAATATGTTGCGGCGTCGCTGAGAACGGCGCTGGAGTGAGGACATTATGCGTATCACGATAATCGGCGCTGGAAGCTTCGGCACCACCCTCGCCCACACGTGGGCGTCCACGGGCAAGGAAGTGCGCTTGTGGGCGCGCGAGCCCGAGGTCGTGGAAGGCATCCGCAAGGAGCACCGCAACCCGCTGTTCAACTCGCAGTTTGAGCTTGCGTCAAACATCGCCGTGACCGACAGCCTCGCAGGCGCGGTTGAAAGCGCGGACACAATCGTCCTCGCCGTGCCGTCAAAGTTCATGCGCAGCTTCATGCCTGATATCGCGCGAGCCTTGCGCGCGCGCAAGTATCCCCACCCCCTGCGCATCATTTCCGTCATCAAAGGTCTGCTCTTTGACCCCACAGAGCAAGTGAGCGCCTGCGCGCAGCGCGAGCTTGAGGGCATCCCGCACAGCTGGCTGCAGCTTTGCGGCCCGAATCTGAGCGTGGAAATAATGCAGGGGCAGCCGGCTGCATCCGTGCTGGCGTCACATGATGAAGCCGCAGCGAAAGAGTTGCAGGCTGAACTGTCCACGCCGCGCTTGCGCCTATACACCAACCGCGACCCGCAGGGAGTGGAGGCGTGCGGCGCGCTGAAGAACATACTCGCCGTCGCGTCGGGCATGGCATGCGGCCTCGGCCTCGGCCTCAACTCGCGTGGCGTGCTGCTCACGCGCGGCATCGTGGAGATGCGGCGGTTGCTGCCGGTATTCGGCGGCGACCCGGAGACGCTGCACGGACTCGCGGGCATCGGCGACCTCATCGCCACTTCGTTTTCGGAGAACAGCCGCAACTTCCGCGCGGGCGTGGAGTTCGGCAAGGGCCTTCACTTGAAAGAAATCGTTGGGGACACGCCGATGGTCGCCGAGGGCGTGCATACCGTGCGCGCGCTGGTGGCGATGCTGGACGAGAAGTATCCCGAGCTTGACCTCCCAATCACGCGTGAAGTCCACGCCGTCATATATTCCGCCAAGCCCCCCCTCGCCGCGATATCGGACCTTATGCGGAGGCCGTATAAGGAAGAACGGTAATTAACGCGTCTCGCTAATCAACAATGAGTACGCCGGGCTAACCAGCCCGGCTGTTGGTGCTGCAATAGTACTCTACCTTAAGGCGTCGGAAGTTCTTCCCGCTTATCCGATTTCTGCAGAATCTCTGGCTTTTTTGCATCCGTAGAGGACTCAAGAGCGTTGCGCATCGCTACCCAGCTTGAAAACGCTATTAAGCAGCTAAGAATAGTCACTATGGCTATCCATAGCGCTAGCCAGTAATGCTCGGCTAATTGAGCCTCTGTGAGGTTTAAAGATTGATACCAAGCGGAAAGGAATCCAAATACACTAACCCAAGCTTGTATAAGAATTACGCAGCTGATTATCAGTATCGCTCTCGCAGCCTTGGATAATAACTTCATTGCTTTAGCAGCCGAAAAGAACTCTCCAATTATCTGCAACTGTACGATACCCGAAAGCATGAAAAGCATCATTGTGCCTGTCTGAGTATAGCTCTCTGTCATTTCGGCTACTACATCTCGCGTCTTATCTGTATACTCGAAATAACTCAATGCGAACGCTAAGCTTGCGTAGAGTAGGAAGGAAACCAGATATGAGATCGCCCCATTATCGAATTTTAAGCTCTTCCTATATCCACTTTGAAATATAGCAAGCGCCGTATAGAAACAGCACGCGGAACAGAGCATCCCAACCGAAAAGACAATATTAAAGACCGATGGTTCCATCACTCATTATTATACTCTAAGTGCGATTTGTCCCAGAGCCGGGCTAAAGCCACGGCCTACAGGCCGCGTTCCCCCTTCTGCTATCATTCCCCCATGCGCTTCCACATCGGAACATGCGGCTACGACTACCCGGAATGGGTCGGCGACGGGCGGTTCTACCCGCCGTCGCTGGAAGGCGCGCGCCGTTCGTTCCTCACCTACTACGCGTCGCAGTTCCCGCTCGTGGAGCTAAACTTCACCTACTACGGCCACACATCCCCCGCGCAATGCGAGGGCATGCTCAAGCGCGTGCGCCCCGAAGAGTTGCTGATATTGCTGGAGGGCGAGTTCACGCCGCGCGCCGACTTCCGTTTCAGCATCAAAGCCTACCGCGAGCTGACGCACGACATTACCGGCGACTACAGCGCTGTCGCCGCACAGTTCAAGGCCGACATTGCGCCGATGCACGATGCGCGCAAGCTCGAAGCTGTCGTGTTCCAGTTCCCGCCGCAATTCACGCCCCATGCGGACACCGGCGAATACCTCTTCGCGCTGGCGGACATCTTCGCGGACACGCCCTGCGTCTATGAGTTTCGGCACAGCGCGTGGTTCACGCCCCGCGCCGCGGAAATGCTCATGAAGCTAAACGTGCCGATGTGCTGGGTGGACGCGCCGGCCGCGTCGCACCTGCCGAGGCTGTTCTTTCCGCTGACGGGCGGCTTCGCGTATGCGCGCTTCCACGGGCGCAACGAAGCGAACTGGTGGGCGCGCGCGAAAGATGACGGGCGCGGCGAGGGAAGCGATGCGCACCTGCGCGCTGATGCCGCGAAGGCTGCGCGCTATGACTACAGCTACACGCAGCTTGAGCTGATGGAGCTGGCGAACGCCATCGCGCAGACCAAGGCCGCCGAGACGCACATCCTCTTCAACAACCATGTCGCCGCCAAAGCCCCCGCCAACGCGAGAAACCTTGCCGAGATATTGGCTGATTTGAAGATTGGGTAGCGCTGCCTAACAAAGAAACGTGGGTAGGCGGGACTTTAGTCCCGCTCTGGAATCTTGGCGCTAGCAGAAGAAGTAAGCGGGACTAAAGTCCCGCCTACCCACTTATTACTTATTCATCCCGGGCTTACCCCTATCTCTTAAACCCCGCGGCGCAGACTTCCGGCGCGCAGTTCGCGGCGTACTTCTTGAAGTTGTCTTCAAACATGCCGCGCAGGTCTTTGGCCTTGGCGTCGTAAGCAGCCTTGTCCGCCCAGGTGTTGCGCGGGAGCAGCACGTTCGCGTCAACGCCTTCGCACTCCGACGGCACGCTGAGCCCGAACGCCGGGTCGTTCACGAACTTCACCTTGTCCAGCGCGCCCTCAACCGCCGCGTTCAGCAGCTTGCGCGTGAGGTGGATGGACATGCGCGCGCCGACACCGTAAGGCCCGCCGCTCCAGCCGGTGTTCACCAGCCAGAACGCGCTGCCGTGCTTTGCCGCGCGGTCCATGAGCATGTCCGCATATACCCCCGGGTGGCGCGGGAGGAACGGCAGCCCGAAGCATGCGCTGAAGGTCGCCTGCGGCTCGGTGATGCCCCGCTCGGTGCCGGCCACTTTCGCGGTGTAGCCACTGATGAACTGGTAGGCGGCTTGAGCAGGCGTGAGCCTGACCAGCGGGGGCAGCACGCCGAATGCGTCGGCGGTGAGGAACACCACGTTCTTCGGGTGCGGGCCGCATGCGCTGATTTCCACGTTGTCTATGTATTCCAGCGGGTATGTCCCGCGCGTGTTTTCGGTGATAGCGTCGCTGAAATAGTCGGGGCGGCGCATGTCGTCCACCACAACGTTTTCCAGCACCGAGCCGAACTTCAGCGCGTTGTATATCTGCGGCTCGGTCTCCAGAGATATGCGGATGCACTTCGCGTAGCAGCCGCCCTCAAAGTTGAAGATGCCGTCGGGGCCCCACCCCGTCTCGTCGTCGCCGATGAGCCGCCGGTTGGGGTCGGCGGAGAGCGTCGTCTTGCCGGTGCCGCTCAAGCCGAAGAACAGCGCGCTGTCGCCCTTCGCGCCGATGTTCGCCGAGCAGTGCATCGGCAGCACGTCCATCGTCGGCGTGACGAAGTTCAGCGCGGTGAATATGCTCTTCTTAATCTCGCCGCAGTATCCCGTCCCCGCGATGAGTATCATTCCTTTGCCGAAGCTCATTATGACGCCCGCGACGCCCGCGGTGCCGTCCTTCTCAGCGTCAAGCTCCAGCCCCGGCGCATGCAGCACGGTGAACTTAGGCTCGTGATTTTCGGTCTCCTCGGGCTTGCCCGGGCGAAACTGCGTCTGCGAGAACATGGCCGACCATGCGCGCTGCGTCACCACGCGGATGGGCGTGCGCAGCTTGGGGTCGGCATTCACGAAGCCGTCAAAGATGAACAGGTCCTTGTCGCGGAAGTAATCAAGTATCTTGCGGCGGATGTTCTCATACACTTCCGGCGTCACGGCTGCGTTCGGCCCGCCCCACCACACGCCTTCTTCGCTGGCGGACTCGCGCACGATGAACTTCGCCTTGGGCGAGCGGCCAGTCCAGATACCTGTGCGCACGACCAGCGCGCCGTTGCTGGCGAGGAAGCCTTCCTTGCGCGCCAGCGCATGCTCCACGAGTTCGGGCATGTTCAGGTTGCGGTAGCTCTCGCCCGTCGTTTCAATGCCGAGTGACTTCAAAATATCCTTGGGCTGCGGTGCCATGGTGTAGCCTCCGTGTGATGATTGTCCCGCTAAGAATGCGCGCACAAGCCGCCGCCTGCGCCGTGGAACTCATGCCTAATAATAATCCGCCCGCATACCCCCGTCAACCGCGCGCCACCTGGTAGGCGGCTCTTCAGAGCCGCTCTTGACTCTGTAATCCTGATATAAGGCGGATTTTTCCACACCGATGGGCTAGTTCAACAACTCCATTAACTGCTCATCAGTCTGCCGGTCGTAAATGTTCACAAGCTTCGTCTCAACAAACTGCTTATCGCCTTCGGCGAACTGAACTAACCTGTCCCATCCGCCTTTCACCGCGTCGGGCACCTTTACGACACCAATCTTCTCGGCTTCAACTAGCGCGGATAGCGCATCCCAATCTTCCTTTGTGAGAGGCTCCAACGGTCCATTGTAATACTGAGAGTATCCCCCAGGGCTGGGGGAAATCCTAACGCTTCCTGAAATCTGAAACTCCTTTGCGCCAAATGAAACATGAAGCACATACGGGCTGGCGTATGTATTCCAACGTAAATCCCATAGCACCTTACTTCCACAAACCGTTCCTTCCCACTTGTAAGTAGTCCCACTTTCCGCCTTGCGAAAGCTCACGCGCCGGTTCTGCAAGTCGCTGATGAAACGCTTCACCATTGGATTTGCCCCGAATTCTCCAAGGCCTTTTTCGTTCTCAGCAAGCTTGTCTGCAAGCTGTTTCATTTCGCTGTATTCTGTTTCATTTTCAATCGGCAGTTGTGCAAGCACAGGAAACGTATTACTGGGGCTTACATACCATGCCTGTTCAAGCGTATTGTCCTCCCAACTACGGGACCTATAATCGCTACCCTTAGAAATGACTGATGGGGCTCCTAAGAACATATGATAGTAGCTGTCGTTCGATGAGATTACCGCTCGGTCATGGAAATTCATCGGATACGAGATTCTAATATTCTGCCCATCAGATTCTGTAAATCTTATCTACTAGTAGGTGCTGAGCTCCAATCTTCAAGAAAGCATCCTCGTTAACTTTCTCAAATTCATCATAAGGGAAATCCCAGCATTGAAAGGCTAGTTGTATGTTTCTGTCTGCTTCCGGCCCATTCATCAGGAGACTCCTGAATGAGTACAAGTTATCGAAGATGTGAATTCTCTCTGGTTTTGTTGAAAGGGCTTTGAGCCCTCTATCTAGTCTAGCCCAGGCTAGTTCATCAGGCGCAGTTCCGCTAATGGTCTTTAGCTTAGACAGTTCCCAGTAAGCCGATAGAGACCCCTGCATCAATTCAAAGACGTCTTCTACAATGTTACCGTCTTCTGCAAAAGCAATGCACTTTCCGTCTCCGATGTATAAGGCAATTTGATTAAGAATAGGTGTGTTTGAAAACGACCTTGAGTATAAGTCATCATCGTAATGGAGATACATTGCCGAAATCCACATATCTTCTACATAGAGCCTTAGCCGGCTATCATTCGTTTCTAGAATGAAACCGTCGCTTGTTCGATTACCTTCATAGTATCTCTCCCATCTCCTTATTCCCCGCGTATCTTCGCAGTTCACATTCAGCTTGCATTTCCCTGACGCCAGGGAAGCGATGTCTGCAATCGCACCGGGGTAACACACATACTGAATAATTCTTGGATGTACGAGAACATACCAAGGCAGGGCGAGCAAGTATCTTGCACTTACTTTTCGCGCATCCTCGTAGACCTTCATGACGTCTTCAGGTAGGCATTGTTCGTTAAGTACTTCAGGAAAAGGCCGCCAAGAGATGTAAGTCCGCGGAAGCGTTTCAGACCGAATGTACGGTTCTCCGCTGGCGAAATAGCCGGAGAAGCTAGTCGTGTCGTAGAGTGGACTAAAGTGAAGTTCAGTCCCACTGCGGCTAGCTTCAATCTCACCGACCAAACAACCAAGCCCCTCAACGACATACGCTTGTCTTACCCCGAATGCACTTCCTAGTTCTCTTCTTCTTCGTAATAATCATGGCCAAGCCGATTTGGAGCTGTATAATCCCACACGGCATAGCAGGCATACGCGAGGAGGATGATGCCGGTGATTAGCCAGGCTCGTTTGCGTCTGCGGCGCGCAAGTTTGCGTTTCCCATCCACTGCTTCTTTAGACTACCACATTCCACATTCAGTTCCATGAATTAGGTAATCAGGTTGAACTTGCTTCGAACTAGCCGGGAGTGAGGCTTTCCAGCCTCACTCCTTGAAGGATGCGAGGCAAGAATGCCCCGCCTCCGGGAAGTATAAGAGCCGGGCTTAAGCCCGGCCTACGGTTTCTGTAATCTGGAACTTACCCCTTACACCTTATCCCTTGCCCCTTACCCCTGTTTTGCTATAATCACCCTCCCGCCGATGGGCATGTCTCCGCCGGCCGGGGCCAGGGGTAAATATGCGAAGGGTATTACGTGCAATCGGCGCGGCAGCACTCAGCCTTACGGTTGCCCTTGCGCTCGCCATGCCACTGGCGCATGCCCAGCTCCAAGTGACCGTCCAGCTTGAAAACGACACCTTCGTCCACCCCTCCGACGCCGCAACGCTCGGCGAGTTCTTTGCCGAACTTGGGCTCAAGCTGCCCGAGGATTACATCGCCGAGCTGCACCTCAACATGAACGCCAGGCCCCCCGAGCTGCTGCGCCTGCCGAGGCTCGCCATCGCACGCGTGGAGCAGCGCGAGGCCATCTCCCCTCCCCTCAAATACGTCACCGTGCCGACGCAAAGCATGCCCAGGCTGGCGGTGGAGAAGCCCGGCGCGCCCGGCGAGAAGCTCGTCACCGCTGCATTTTTCTTCCTCGCAGGCGAGTTGGTCGGCGAGCGCCACCGCAGCGAGATTATCCGCGAGCCCAAGCCGCGCGTGTTCGCTGTTTACACCGCGGTTGAAGAAAGCTACGTGCCGTCGGTTGAGGAAATACTGCGCCTGGACAAGCTATCATCGCGCGAATTCAAGCCGCCCGTGCGCTACAAGCGCAAGGTGGTCATGGAAGCCACGGCCTTTGACCCCACCGTCGGCGGAAGCGATCCCAGCGCCTGCACAGCCAGCGGCCGGCGCGCGCAGTATGGCATCGTCGCGGTTGACCCCGGCGTCATCCCGCTCGGCTCACGCGTGTTCATTGAAGGTTACGGCTATGCGGTCGCGGGCGATGTCGGCGGCGCTATCAAGGGCAACAAGATTGACCTTTGCTTCGCCACGATAAAGGAATGCTACGAGTTCGGCCGCCGCAGCGTCGTCGTGTATATCCTGGACTAAGCCAGGCTCACTTATCTGCTGGTTATCAATTCTCTCCCGCGCACTCAGTTGCATGCCCGATGCCTACTTGGGCGGGGGCGAAGCAGTCGGCGGCTTGAGCATAGTCTGAGTTTCTTCATTGAACTTGCCGTAATCGTAATCGGCGGGGAACACGACAACCTGCCGCACCACATCATCGGAAAACCGGAACGCTACCGCCACCTTCGGCCCGCGGTAGATGCGGATGGTGTCGCCCGAGACGAACAGCGTGTCCTTCGACTCGCCGTATGCGTCAAGCACCTGCTGTTTCGTTGAGCCGATGCCCACTCCCGCATCCGTGACCACGCCTTGGTTTCGCTGCGCCGCCAGCGCCGCTTCGGCAGCGGAATATTTCGCCAGCTTCGGCGCATCCCCACCCCGCTCTTCGCCTTCAGCGCGCGATTCTTGATGATGCGCTCGAACTCCGCGCGGTCGATCTTCCCGATCTGCAGCGCGGTGTTGATGTCAACGCCGATGGTCAGCCCGCCGACAACCTTCGGATTCCTCGGATCGGGCAGCACCCAAAAGTAGATGGTGCCGTCGCCCACGGTGCCGGGAACCATCAAGTCGGTTGCGTCCTGCGCCGCCACATCAACCTTCACGCTCGACTTTGCTAGCTTCTCGCACAAGCGCTCCGTATTGAAAGCTTCGCCGATGCGCACGTTGAAGCCCAGCGCTTCCTTATCAGCAATGACCGCGCCCGTCGTTGACCGCGCCACTGGTTTTACTTCACCGCCGCCTGCGCTCTCCGGCGCTTTCTTGCATGCGCCAAGCGCGAAAGCCGCAAGCGCCGCGAGCAATAACGCCACTAAAGTCCGTGTTGCTACAGTCATGGTTGAAGTATAAGCCATCTTGTCTAGTCCGCTTCCCTAACCTCATGAAGCTGCGGGGGATTGAGCCATTTCCACTGCGTCGCTAGGTAGATGAACGGCGTGTCTAGAATTGCGACCAAGAGCTTTATGAACCAGGTGCTCAAGTATATCTGAAGCAGCACCGGCCATGGGAACACTCCTACAAAGGCTATGCTGCAGAATATCAGGGTGTCCCAAAACTGCGAGATGGAAGTAGATAGCGTGTTGCGCAGCCAAAGGTGCCTTTCGCCGGTAATCGCACGGAGGACATGGTAGAGCCAGACATCGTGGTACTGCGAGACCAGATAGGCGCATAGGCTGGCCAGCGCCAGCCTGGGTACGAAGCGGAACAGCGAGGTCAGGTGCGTGTTGGCCCAGTCGCTGGCGCCCGGCGTATAGAGCGGAACAAATGCCATTATCCCACTGAACATAACCAGCGCGACAAAGCCGACGAGGACGCCCCGGCGCGTGCTTCTTGCCGTACTTCTCGGAGAGGAGGTCGGTGCACCAGAATGTGACGCCGTAGGCGATGTTGCCTAGAGTGGCGGCAATCCCAAACAACTCAACCTGCTTCACGGCCTGGAGGTTGCACATTATAATGTGCGCGACAATGAGTACCATCAATCCTTCGCGGCGCAGCCACTTGTATACGAGCAAGCACAGCGCGAAATCCGCGGCAAACTCCAGAATGAATATAAGCTCGTTAGACATTCGCAAGTCCCGAAGGACAGGTGGATTATAGATGATGCGCGAATCGCCGGAGAAAATCCAAGCTTTAAAAGACCGCTGGTTCCTTGACCACGCCTTCGGCCTGATGCGCCCAGCGCTCATTGAGGCGCTGCATGCCCTGCAGGAAGGAGACCGTAACTGGCACGAATTCCTGCGCGACGTCCCCTATTCAAACGAGGTTGACGATGGGCGCGACCTGCGCGGCGTGGACTTCTCAAGCCTGCGCGGGATGGGGCTTCGCTATATGCGCGACGGATTCCTGGACTTGCGCGACGCCGACTTCTTCCGCACGCACCTTGAGCATTCCAACCTCTACCGCGTCCACCTTGAATACGCGAACCTCTACTCCGCGCACCTTGACGGCGCTCACCTGCGCAACACCCACCTTCGCGGCGCAGTCATTGAATACGTTTCGCTGAAGGGCGCGAAGCTGCACGTGGTTGACCTGCGCGGCTTTGACCTGTGCAGCGTGAAGCACCTGGACTCGGTTGACCTGTCCGCCGTGCGCTTGAACGATGCGCTGGTGAACCGGGAGCAGTTCAGGCAGCCCGACAAGAGCTACCGCACCTATAACGAAGTCCTGGCGCTGGAGGAGCACGCGCGCGCATTGAAAACCGGCGAGCCGTCGCATACCGTCATCCGCCTGTTTGAGCAGGCGCGCGACACATACCTCACGCTGAAGAACAACTTCACCGGTTCCGGCAAATACTCAGATGCGAGTTGGGCGTCGGTGAAGGAAAAGGAGATGGAAAAGCTCCTGCTCCAGCACCAGATCCGCCAGGGGACGTTCAAGGGCTGGCATGCTTTCCAGAAGCGCTGCGAGCATTTCGGATACACGTTCTTCAGCGCGCTGTTCCAATACGGCGAGAATCCGTGGCGCTTGCTTTGGTGGGCAATGGTGGTCATCCTAACGTGCGCGGCCATCTACCCCATCACTGGGATTAGCGTCCCCGTGTGGCAGGACGGCAGCGTCATCATGACTTACTCCAGCGCGCACGGCCTGGGCGAGATCGGCCATGTTCTCCTGAACTCCCTCTACCTGTCAGTCATTACGTTCACGACCGTGGGCTACGGCGACGTGCTGCCGATGGGCTTGCTCTCGCATATCGCCGCCGCGAGCGAAGCCCTGTCGGGCATCTTCTTCTTCGGCATCTTCGTCTTCACCCTCGGCCGCCGCGTCAGCGCTCGGTAGAAGCCACAGTTTTCAGGCGATATCGTCCAATACTCGTCGCTACCTACTTCACGCCGGTATAGTAGTGTGATAAACTTAGGTGTTTATGGCTGAGAAGTTCATACACATTCGCGGCGCGAAGGTGCACAACCTCAAGAACGTTGAGGTGAAGCTGCCCCGCGAGAAGCTCATCGTCTTCACCGGCGTATCCGGCAGCGGCAAGTCGTCGCTCGCGTTTGACACGCTTTACGCCGAAGGCCAGCGCCGCTACCTTGAATTGCTTTCCAGCTACGCGCGCCAGTTCCTGATGAACTTTGACAAGCCCGAGGTGGAGCACATCTCCGGCCTCTCCCCGACCATCGCCATTGAGCAGCGCACTGCCAGCCACAACCCGCGCTCCACCGTCGGCACCGTCACCGAAATCCACGACTACCTGCGCGTGCTCTACGCGCGCGTCGGCATCCAGCACTGCGTGAAATGCGGCAAGCCCGTGGGCAAGCAGACGGTGGACAACATCGTGGACAGCATCCTCGCCTACCCCGAAGCCAGCCGCATCTACTTGCTCGCGCCCATCGTCTCCGGGCGCAAGGGCGAATACAAGGACGTGTTCGCGGCGGCGCGCACTTCGGGTTTCGCGCGCGTGCGCGTGAATGGGCGCATCACATCGCTGGAAGAAGAAATCACGCTGGACAAGAAGCGCAAGCACGACATTGAAATCGTCGTTGACCGCCTGCGCATTGAGTCCGAGCGAGCGCACGCGGCTTGCAGAATCGGTAGAGACCGCGCTGCGCGAAGGTAACGGCGTCCTGCACACTCTCAATGCCGACAGCGGCGAGGAGCGCGTGTTCAGCCTGAAGCTCGCCTGCACCGAATGCGCCATTTCCTACGAAGAGCTGACGCCGCAGATGTTCTGCGTTCAACAACCCCGCGGGGACTGTGCGAATCCTGCGGAGGGCTTGGCTTGAGCGAGGAAGTCGACTTGGAAACATTGGTGCCTGACCCGGCGCTGTCCATCCGCGAAGGCGCAGTGCGCTTTTGGGGGCTGATGAACGGGCGCGCGAGCTACATGCAAAGTTACCTAGACGAGATGCTGCACGAGGCCGGCGCCAGCTTGGACACACCATGGAAGACCTCCCCGAAAAGGCGCAGAAGGCGGTCATCTTCGGCGCGAAATGGCGTCGGCGCGGGAGGATGACTTCATACGAAGGCGTCGCTAACAGCATCAAGCGCCTTTACCATGAAACGCAAAGCGAAGGCGCGCGCAGATACTACGCATTCTTCTTCGCCGACAACCCGTGCGGCGTATGCTGCGGCAGGCGCCTGAGCCCGCAGCCGTCGCAGTGCGCGTTGGCGAGAGGGCATCGGCGACACTGGCCGACCTCACCCACACCGGTGCGCTGGAATATTTCGCCAACGCTGAGCTCCAAGCGCGTCTGCGCAAATCGCCGTCGAACTTGTCAAAGAGATACGCGCGCGGCTGCAATTCATGTCAGACGTCGGTCTGGGCTACCTCACCCTCGCGCGCAGCGCGCCTTCATTGTCCGGCGGCGAAAGCCAGCGCATCCGCCTGGCGTCGCAAATCGGTAGCGGCCTCACCGGCGTGCTTTACGTGCTTGACGAGCCCAGCATAGGCCTGCATTCCCGCGACAACAAGCGCTCGCTCCACGCTGCATCACCTGCGCGACATTGGCAACACCATCGTGGTGGTTGAACACGACCGCGAGGCGATGGAGACCGCCGACCTCGTCGTCGACTTCGGCCCGCGGCGCAGGCGTGCACGGCGGCGAAATTGTCGGCATGGGCACTGCGGTGGAGCTTGCGCATGAAGGCAAGACGCTAACGGGCAAGTACCTGAGCGGCAAGCTGCGCATCGAAGCGCCGAAGGCGCGCCGCGATGGCAGCGGGAAGGCGATTGAGATTACAGGCGCGCGCGCTAACAACTTGAAGCGCATCCGCGCCCGCTTCCCCATCGGCAAGTTCATTGCGGTGACCGGCGTGTCCGGCAGCGGCAAGAGTTCGCTGGTGAACGAGACGCTTGCACCGCGCCGCGTATAACATCATCAACAAGAGCCTTAAGCGCCGGAAGCTACGACAAGATCTCGGGCGTCACCGAAAACATAGACCATGTCATCCGCATCAGCCAAAAGCCCATCGGCCGCACCCCGCGTAGCAACCCGGCGACCTACACTGGCGTGTGGGATCGCATCCGCAAGCTGTATCTCCGAGCTGCCCGAAAGCCGCGTGCGCGGATACCAGCCGGGCCGCTTCAGCTTCAATGTGAAAGGCGGGCGCTGCGAAGCCTGCCAGGGCGACGGCGTGAAGAAGGTGGAGCTGCACTTCCTCCCCGACGTTTACGTGAAGTGCGAGGAATGTCGCGGGCGGCGCTTCAATCGCGAAACGCTGACCGTGACTTACAAGGGTAAAAGCATCTTTGACGTGCTGGAGATGACGGTCGCCGAGGCGATGGAGCACTTCTCCGCCATCCCGCCCATCGCGCGTGTGCTGCATACGCTTAGCGACGTGGGGCTTGAATATATACACATTGGCCAGCCTGCGCCGACGCTTTCCGGCGGCGAAAGCCAGCGCGTGAAGCTAGCCAAGGAGCTGACCAAGCGCAGCCTGGGCCGTACGCTTTACTTGCTTGACGAGCCCACCACCGGCCTGCACTTTGAAGACATCCGCAAGCTGCTCGGCGTGCTCAACCGCCTTGCCGACGCGGGAAACACCATCGTTGTGATTGAGCACAACCTTGACGTCATCAAGTGCGCCGACTGGGTTATTGACCTGGGGCCTGAAGGCGGCGAGGAAGGCGGGCGCGTCATCGCCGAGGGCACGCCGGAAGACATCGCGCGCTCCAAAGAAAGCTACACAGGCAAATACCTGAAGAAAGTGTTGAAAGCTTAGCCCTATCCGAAATCGTGGAGCAAATAGGCGAGGAGCGGCGTGGTCTTCATGTTCGCCGTGTCAATGGTGCCGCCCTCAATGCGCGAGCCCGACATCAGGCAGTTGTTCACCTGCTTGAGCAACCGCTCCGGTGAGCCAAGCGCGCCTACGCCGTAGGTCTTCTTAAGGCCTTTTAGCTCGACGTACCTGAAGTCGCCCATTTCAACCTTGTCAAAGCCTTCCGCCAACGTGTAGTCCTGAGCGTGGCACATGGCGCAACTGCGGTTCTCCCGCCCCCAGGCCATCGCGTCGTAGAAAATCACTTTTCCCTTGGCCCATTCGCTCGTCTTATCAGACGCCTCGCGCGAGCTGCTGATCTTGTTCATCACCGGCTTGTAGCCGACGATGATGATAAGGATGATTATCCCGAAGACAATCCAGCTGTAATCAAATGGTCTGCGTTCCAACGTTCGCTCCTAATCGCCCAGGGCCGCAGGCTTGCTGCCCGGGAAAATGTCCAGTGCCGCATTCTGGGCGGCGTCGGCGGGGTCGCTCCCCGTCTCTTCAGCGATGATGCGCAATTCGGCTGCCTCGCCGAAATGGCGCTTCGCCAGCACTTTTAGTATACGCGAATGCAGCGCATCCTGCGCTATCGGCGCGAAATATCGCAGCCGGCGCGGGTAGCTGATGGTCAGCAAATCACCCGCCAGCTCCGGCGACGGCCCTTCAAACAGCAGGCAAAACGTGGCGATGCTCTCCTTGCGCAGGTCCGCCATCATCGCCTTCCAGCGCGGGTCGGCTGCCACTGCAGATAAGGGAGCATCCACCCTTGGCGTTGCATCTGGGCATGCGGCACCGTTGCCGTTGGCGGCCGCACGCTTGCGGGATTCCAGCGCCGCGCTAAACGGGCTGTTGCCGTTCTCAAACAGCGCTGCCGTCCCCGGGTCGTCCTCCGGGGGCACTTCAACTGCCTGCGCCTGAATTTCTGATGGCGCTGGCGGCTCATCGCCCAGCAACTCGTCAAGCTCGGTATCATCGCTCACAGGCTGCGCTTTCGCAGCTTCCGGCACCGGCTTAGGCGCTTCAACCGCCTTTGCTTCGTTGAGCGCGGCTTCCTGCGCAGGCTTCACCGGCTGCGGTGCATCCTTCGGCGCGGCATCAATCTTCTTCGGCGGGAGCAGCGGCGCAGGTGGCTTGGATGCAGGCGTCGGCAAGTCGCGCTGTCGTGGCTGCGCAGCGCCGGGCGCACCCGCGGGATTCGCCAGGAAGCTCTCGGCGATGCGGTAAAGCGTGATGCGGAACAGCAGCGCGGGATTGCCCTCGCGGCGTATGCGGTTGCCCGCATCCCAGCACTCGCCGATGGCATGAATAAATGCGCTGTCCGTCGCGGCAGTGTGGCAGATGCTGCGCGTTTCCATCGCCTCGCGCAGCTTCACGCGGTTGAGCAGGTAACGCTCCAGCACTTCCGCAAGCTCAATGAGCAGCCATTCAGGGTCGCTGCCCGATGTTATCAGGTCGTCACAAGTAGAGCTGATGCTCTCTTTGTCGCCGCATATCACCGCCAACGCAAGGTCAACGATGCGCTCGGGGTCGGTGAGGTAGAAAAGCTCCTCCACTTCCGCGCGCGTGAGCTTGCCCTCGCGGTAAACCATCGCCTGGTCAAGGTGGCTCAGCGCATCGCGCACGCACCCGCCGGAAAGCGATGCCAGCAGCGACGCCGCGTCCTTCTCCAGCACATATCCTTCAGCCGCAGCGATGTTGAGCAGGTGCTCCGACAGCGCGCCGTGCGGGATGAGGTGAAACTCAAACTTGAGCACGCGCGAAAGGATAGTCAGCGGCAGTTTGTGCGGCTCGGTGGTGCAGAGGATGAACACGACATGCTCCGGCGGCTCTTCAAGCGTCTTTAGCAGCGCGTTGAACGCCGGGCCGGTAATCATGTGCGCTTCGTCAATAATGTATGTCTTGTATTTGAAGCGCGCAGGCGCGTATTGCACCCGCTCGCGCAGCTCGCGCACGTCGTCAATGCCGCGGTTGCTGGCGGCGTCAATCTCAATCACGTCGGGCGCGCTGCCTTCGGCGATGGACGCGCAAATCTCGCAGGTGCCGTCGGGGTCGCCGTCCTTGGGGTTGGGGCAATTCAGCGCTTTGGCGAATATGCGCGCGATGCTTGTCTTGCCGGTGCCGCGCGGGCCGGAGAAAAGGTAGGCGTGGCCGATGCGCCCCTGCTTCAGGGAGTTGCGCAGTATCTGCGTGACGTGCCGCTGCCCCACAACCTGCGCGAAGTTGTTCGGCCGGTACTTCCTGTATAGCGCCTGAAATCCCACGTGCTAATTATAGGGCATTGGGCGGAGTATGAATCCAACGCACATCTGCCATTCCCGCGCTTATCACTGCTTACTCAGACACCTCGCTGATGGCTTCAATCTGCTTGACTTGCTGTTTGATGCTGGCTATCTGCTCATCTGATAGCCCTGCTTCTCGCAGTGTGCACGGCTGTGGAGTCTGTACGCCAAGTGTGCGGCGACTGAAAGAGCCTTCGGCAAAGGCTATCCAACCTGGACCGAGGTCGAAGTCATAGACTGTCTGGTCATCAAGATAATATGGCCCTAATTGTGAGAATGACTCTCCACCAATGAAACTCTCGAATGAGACATTACAGCTCCATTCAAATATGCCATCGGAAACATACCTTGCTAGAAAGAGATAGTCTCCCCGCTGGATTCGTGCATCAGAAATCCAAACTTCGTAAGCGGCGTTAAGAGGCCCCATTAATCCGCTTTCAAACCAACCATTATTCGTTCCGCCTTCCTGAAACCCGATTAACACACTGTCCATCATTAGTATTGGCTCCCACAAGTAAAGGTCAAGGTCAGGGCCCCACGTTCCGGGATTACTTGTGTCCCATGTTATGTATGCACCCATTTCCATGCCTAGGAGAGTTTGGCAGTTGATAGAAGGCTGAAGGCTGTCTATAAAGCTGCTCCAACCTGCGCTCTCGTCGAAAGAAAGACTTTGGTATTGTGAGCGGTAGCCATTTTCGTACTCATTACCGAGAGGCATATAGATTGTGAGTCCAGTGCAATAGCGCACGTCTTCGCTAGAGTAATCGTCGGCGGCATAACAAATTTGGTTGTTGATAACCGCATTGCCCAGCTTGGTTCCTGCGGCTATCGTTTTTTGCTTAAGCGCTTCGTCCACTACGTGATAGCTGAAACCGGATAGGAAGTCTCCGATGTCGCCATCGGACTTCCCACTCCTCCAAGTTCCTTCATACACATCAAGAATCTCACCTAGCTTCCAATCAAGCAGCCCTTCTAATGAGGACGTCACGTCCGCTAATGCGGACACTAAATCCGGGATTGCAGCAAGCCTAATAGTGCTGCTTGTCGTCGATACGTCGATACCACTATAGGTCAGTTGATAAAGGGCTGAGACTTCATTCGCAAGCGACTCGGCAGACGCGGCGGGAGATGCCTGAAGCCAATTCGCTATGGGAGCAAGCGGATACGCAGGATAACCATCACCGCCCACCTGAGTCGTTTCAGACGCTACAACATAGTCTGTCACACCAACTAAATCACTCATTACCTCAACGCTTGCCATGTTACACGCCTCAAAAGCTATGACGTCCACCGGCAGTCCAGACTGCCGAATGACGTTGGCCATATCAGGAATTTCCATCTGAATGCCAAAAGCAGAAGTATCATCACTCATAATCCCCGAAGCGTTCTTTGTCCACGAACCGCCGTGGTCGGACATCACCAAGCAGTAGTGCTCAGCCGGCCAATTTGCCTTCACCCAATTCAAGTACAACGTCAAGTTAGCAGGATCTGCGCTATTGAAAATGTCTGGATTCAGGTCTATGTCTTTGCTATGGTCGCTCCCGATATAAGAGAAGCCTGCGTAGGGCACGACAGTCTGCTCCTCCCATATATTCACATCTGCTGCGTAAGAAGCACCTACGTTCTCGTCGCTAGAAAAGTTACTATTGAAAGTATTTAGGTCTTTAATAACTGCAAGGTTCAAGCTGTTATCTCCGCCTGCGAAGACCATCACATGCCACTTCGCGGGTGCAGCCGCGCCGGGAGCAATGCCGGTGGCTGATTTCTCGCCGGCCGCGTTAGCCGAATCCAGCGGGGCAACGAGAAAGTAGGTTCCCGCCGATGTATTGACGACTGCTTCACAAAACTTCCTTTCGGAAGCGCTAGCGGATGTAATCGGAACGATAGTAACCTGCTGGTAAGTCCCGAAGAACGCGCTTGCGCTCGTCACGGCGTAACCGGTGCATTCGCTGCCGAAATGTGCTGCAATCGGCGTTACATCGGCGATATTTACTTTCCCGTCGCCGCTGCCGTCAATTACCGCCTGCAGCGAGTTATCGCCTCCGGTAACCTCCTCCGTAAAATGGCTCGCCAACGGCGTGATATCTGCGACGTTGACAATCCCGTCTTGGTTATAGTCCCCCGCATTCTTATAATGCCAAGTAAGCTTCCAGGTGCTTCCGATGCCCTGCGTTACTCCAAGGTCGTTCACGCTATTAACTTCGCCAGTAGGTGGCGAAGATATCACTTTATTGGCAGCCTTCTCGCTTAGCGCTTCTGCAAACGCATCCTTGAGCTGTTGAAAAACCTCCGGATTGGCTCCTTGCGGACAATGCAACGCATCAAGCTGCGCAAGCGCATCGTCAAGCACAATCACGCGGGATTGCGCTCCGGATGTGTCTTGAAGAGAAGATTGCGTACGCCCAAGCCCCCCGCAAGCGCTGACCATCAGCGCGACGGCGGCAAGAAGCAGCGCTATCATTGCGCGTCGTAGAAGCGAATGGAATCCCATTCATATCACCCCACTCTGGCTAACCGGCGGACACTGCCTTGAAGCCCTCCGGCTGCAATGCGGATTTTACGACCATTGGCAGGCGCGGTCAATCCGTCCTCTGCCCCACAGCCTGCGCAAAGTTGTTCGGCCGGTACTTCCTGTATAGCGCTTGAAATCCCACGGGTTAATTATAGGGCATTGGGGATTACTTGGGTTGCGCTAATCCCGGGCATAGAAGATACCGCCGGTCGGAAGCGACCCGCCGCCGAGAAGGCTGTTCACGTCAATCGTGTCCACCTGCGTGTATACCATCTGGAAGCCATTGGCGGCGTCCGACGGAGCGAGGTCATGCCCGCGCCCTGATGGTATCGCACCGCCGATTGTTAGCGCTTGTTCGTCCCAGGTTGCGCCGTTATATGTCGCGGTCCACCACGATGGCGCGAGCGACCCGCCGGTGATTGCGAATGGGACGACGGTTATGTCTAGTGTTCCGGCAACGTTCACAAACACGATGGTGTCATCCCCTTCCGTCCAGCGCGGCTCAATGTACCAATCGAGGGTTAAGCCGAACGGAAGTATCCTGGGAGTTGTATTGCCTTTCTTGATATCCACCCACTGCGGCTGCGAGCTGAAGTTGCCGGGCACCATTCCGAGCACATCGCCATACGGAACGTCGACATTGTAGGTTAGGATATTGGTGTTCACGATACGTATAGCCCCGGTTGCCCCGAGGAAGTTCGGAGATGCGCCCGGCCAGAAGCTAGTGCTGAGCGCAGAACGGCCATTACCGAATTCGTCGTTAGGCAGCGCGTAGTCGCCGGTATAAAACCAGGAGATGCCCTCCTTTTCCCACATGAAACAGGCGATGGTTGAGCTAATCTGCGCCTGCGCAGCGTCCACCGTCCCATGCGTGATAAGCACCCGCATCATGCTATCTCCTGGCTGTATCGCCAGCGAGATGTCAAGGATGGTATCGGCGAAGCCAAGCATTTCTGGGGCATCCATCCATGTAGAGCCATCCCAGTATGCGGCGTGCACAAACGGGCTGGCACCAACTGTGGAGAAAAATACATAAGGATACTGCGCGTCACTTTCATTGCGCATTGTCTTCAGGTTGGACGCAACCCCGCTGTAAATCACCTCGCTGCCCCATCCGCTAAGCTCTGCGTCGTTCCAAAATCGCACGACGCCTGCGGACGGCGTGAGCTGGTTAGCGATGATGACTGGCGTGTCTCCCGCGGCGAGAATGCTGCACGCGCTGAAAGTGCCGGTGCTAACCGTCTCTGCCGTCCATGCGCCATCATCGTAGCGTGCAAATATGAGCTGCCCGGCATCGCCTCCGCCGGCGCTGATATAAGCCACCATCGGCGAGTATGAGTCGTGCACAGCCGTCGCCGTGCCGTCGCACGCGTCAATGCTAGGCGAAAGCCCGGCGGCAGGAGATACTGCAGCCGCACCTATCGGTGGGACTGAATACAGGTGCGCAGACGGCATAGCGCTGATAGATGTAAGCCATGCTGTTGCATTTGCGGGCGTTACCTGGTCCAGGAAACGGCAAGAGAATTCGTATTCCTGCTCATTCGTGAGGCTGCCTATCTCAAATGATTGCGCGGCTGCGTCGATCACCACGCGGTCGATCGCCGTATCCGGGTCAAGCGGGGAAATACTCCATGCAATTTCAATATCCACTGGTGGGCTCTGCGCATCTTCCCACGTCCCCCAGCTTAGGATTATGCGTCCAGGCTTTGTTGACGCAGCCAGGCCTGTGATGCCGCCCGTGTGAAATGGTGGCGCAGTGTCGGCGGCGGTGGAAAGCGCAAATTCGCCGCTCTCGGCAAGCGCGCCTTCAAGCGTGCCATCGGTCGCCACGATGCGCAGCTTCCCGAAGCCCTCAAATCCGGCGGGCTTGGCGAGACTGAAGCTGTAGCGCTGCACTTCGCTAATCGTGCGGCTTTCGTTGAACGGCACTGTGGTCGGTGAAACAGGATTGCCCGGAGGCGTTTCGAACGCCGTGTTCCACGTGATTTCAGCCTCGGTTGCCGTGCGCAGTCCAAGATAGACGCGATAGCCGGAGCAGCGTTCGCTGAAGTGCTGCGCGATGGGCGTTATATCAGCGACGCCGATGGTCCCGTTCCCGTCTCCGTCAACGCACGCGAGATACTCGTTGATGCCCGTCTCCACCGGCACTTTAGGATTCGTCCCCACATACTCAACCGACGCGCCGAAGTTCATCGCAATCGGTGTAATGTCTGCCACACCCACTGTGCCGTCCAGGTCGTAATCGCCAATGTTGCGGCCGCGCCACTGCGCTTCAATTTCCGCGCCAGCGATTTGCGCTGAAACTTCCCAGGGGTTGTTTGATTTGCTTTGCGGCGGCATGGATGCAGCTTTTGCCGTTGGCAGCGTGCCCATGGATGATGCGCCGCTCTCGCTGCGCCCGCTTCCGCACGAGCCGGCCGCGAGGATGATGATTGCGGCAAGCGCCGTCCACAGTATCACGCGCATACAATCGTTTCTCGGTTCAGCCATCGCCTAGCCCTCCCAGGCATGCGCCAAAGACGTGCGCTGCATGATTATACCGCCTGCGCGCCCCGCCGTTGACGCAATAATGGCGCGAAGGTATCATTTCACGTGGCGGCCGGACCGGTAGCGCCGGCTGCAAAGGAGAAGCACGTTGGACGAGATGAAACTGCGTGACAATTTTACCGACCTTTCAGATGAAACCGGTTTCCAGTTTGAGTTTCATTGCGAGCACTGCAGCGATTCCTGGCGCAGCGAATACGTGCGCTATGCCGCAGGCACCGCGAGCAAGCTTCTCGACACCGCAAGCTCCATCCTGGGCGGGGTGCTGGGCGGCGCAACAAGGGCCGCCGACGGCGTGAGTGACGCAGGCTACAAGGCTGCGCACGACAAGGCGCTTGAATCTGCGCTGGAGAAGGCCACCGCGCATTTCAACCGCTGCCGCATGTGCACAAACTACGTTTGCGCGCAATGCTACAACCCCGACGTGAACCTCTGCACCGGCTGCGCGCCTTCAGTTGAAGACACGTCGAACGTGGCGCTGCGAAGCGGCGAGATTGACCGCGCGACCTTCGGCGCATACCGCGAAGGTTGGAAGAAGAACCATGAAGCCGCCGAATACGCAGTTTGCCCCACGTGCAGCGCGCGTGTCATGCCTGCGAACTTCTGCCCTGAGTGCGGCGCGAAGATGACGCAGGAAGAGGCGTGCAAAGCATGCGGCAAGGCGATGGCATCTCACGCCAAGTTCTGCCCAGAGTGCGGCGCGAAGCAATAAGGCTCAACGCGCAAGAATCTCATCCCGCATAGGCAGTGCTATTATTTGTAAGCGGGACTTTAGTACCGCTCTGTAAGCTAATTGGTGCCTCGTGCTTACCTGCACGGCATGGCTAACGGATATCTGATGCAAACAGCGCTTATCAGCGAAATCGTGATTATTTTTGCGCTATCGATATTGATAGTGTTCGCCTGCAGCGCGCTGCGCATCTCTTCCATCGTCGGCTTGCTCCTCACCGGCATCATTGCCGGGCCCCACGGTATGCGCCTAATCGGCAACGTCCACGACGTGGAGATGATGGCCGAAATCGGCGTCATTCTCCTGCTATTCACCATTGGCATTGAGTTTTCGCTCAAAAGCCTGCTGCAGGTTTGGAAGTTCGTATTATTCGGCGGCGCGCTACAAATGGGCCTAACCGCGCTGGTGGTGACGCTGGTGGCACATGCGACAGGCGGCTCGTGGGGAATGGCCGCATTCGCCGGATTTCTCGTCGCGCTTAGCAGCACCGCAATCGTCCTAAAGATGTTGCAGGAGCGCGGCGAGATTGACAGCCCGCACGGCCGGCTTGCTCTGGGCATCCTCATCTTCCAGGACATTGCCGTCGTCCCGCTGATACTGCTAACGCCATTCCTAGCCACCAAGCAGGGCACTACCGGCGAATCGCTGCTTCTGCTCGCGCTTCAGGCGTTGTTCCTCATAGCAATTGCGCTACTAGGAGCGCGCTGGGGTGTGCCCTGGTTCCTCAAGATAATCGCCGCCACGCGAAGCCGCGAGCTATTCGTCCTTAGCACGCTTGGCGTGTGCCTTGCTGTTGCGTGGCTGACATCAAGCATGGGGCTTTCGCTTGCGCTGGGCGCATTCCTCGCCGGGCTCATCGTGTCGGAAACCGAATACAGCCACCAGGCGTTCGCAAACGTGATCCCATTCCGCGACATATTCGTCAGCTTCTTCTTCATCTCCATCGGCATGCTGCTTGACCCTGCGGGCATCATTCAGCGCCCGTGGCTGATACTCCTGCTCTTCGCAGGCGTGATGCTGCTAAAAGCGCTCACCGGCACCCTTTCCGTCTCGCTGATGGGCTACCCGCTGCGCACGGCGGCGCAGGCTGGGCTTGCAGTTACGCAAATCGGCGAGTTTTCCTTCATCCTCGCCGGAGTTGGCATCGCCTACGAGCTTTTGCCTAACGAGAACTACCAGCTTTTCCTCGCGGTTTCGGTGCTCACGATGCTCGTCACGCCATTCGTTATTAACAGTGCGCCGAGGCTTGCCGAAGCAGCCGCGCGCCTTCCGCTGCCCAGGCGCATCCGCGATGGCATCTATGGCGCCGAGTTGGAGCAAGTAAACGGCGGCGCCCTGGTAAACCACCTCATCATCGTAGGCTATGGCTTCAACGGCGCGAATGTTGCCGGAGCGGCGAAGCTTACAGGCATCCCGCATATCATTATTGAAATGAACCCGCAGACCGTCATGCAGTTGAAGAACAAGGGCGAGCGCATCTTCTTCGGCGATGCGGGCAACGAGGCCGTGTTGCACCATGCCGGCATAGAGCGTGCGCGCATGCTGGTTATCGTCATCTCCGACGCCGCCGCAACTCGGCGCGCCGTCGCAATCGCCCGCAGCCTTAATCCAGCGCTGCACATACTCGTGCGCACGCGCTTCATTAGCGAGATGCAGCCGCTGTATGAGCTGGGCGCGAACGAGGTCATTCCCGAGGAGTTTGAAACTTCCGTTGAGATATGCGCGCGCGTGCTGGCGAATCACCTTGTTCCCGAAGATGTGATTGACAGCTTCATAAGCAAGATGCGCTCCGATGGCTACCGTATGTTCCGCAGCTATTCGCTTGGTGAAGCTGGAATCAATGGGATGCTAAACGACGCACCGAATGTGGAGATAAGCACGGTTAAGGTGGATGCCGCGGCCTTCGGCGCAGGCAAATCGCCGCTAGAACTCCAGCTAAGAAATAAGTATGGCGTGTCGCTCATCGCTATCCGACGCGGAGGGGAAACGCTGCCAAATCCCGAAGCCGAAATGGTAATCCAGCCCGGCGACCAAGTAATGCTCCTCGGTGAGCCCGACAAGGTACGCGAAGCCACGAAGCTGTTCACTTACACAAATCCTGGGAGTTAGGGCGTCGTAGCTACCTCTCCTATTTCCGCATCCACACTGACCTTATCGCCTGTCTTTATTTCACGCAATATAGCCTCATCCACATCGCAGACGAAGGGAATGTATGCGAGTATCGCGCCTTCGGCAAGATTGTAGTCGGCGGGCTTCACCGTGACAATCGCAGCAGGCGCGCGGCCTTTCTTCGCCAGTGTCATTAACACGACGCAGCCGCCGGAACTGCCCTTCGTCTCGCTGTAGATGAGCACCTTCCCCGCCAGCAACACACCCTTGTTCGGCGCGACTAGCACCTCGCCGGTTTCCATGTCCACGTCGCCAAGGAATGAGAAGCTGCCGGGAAACACGACAGCCTCGCCTTTCGCGCTTCCGCGCACGACTTTTCGCGCCTTGAACACTCGCGGCATCACTCCCACCTCCCGCTGATTGCGGCGCGAATGCACGTGTCCGTGTCCACGAGCGCGGTCTTGCAGCCGATGAGGTCGCCGCAGTAGCGCGCCATCTTCACGCTGTCGGTAACCATTGCCTCAACGTTCGGCGTTTTCAGCCCGTATTCGCGGCAAGTGGATTGCCGCATGTGGCTCTCCACCGGGCAGGTGTCGGCGACGACCAGTGCGCCTGCGCCTTCAATGTCGCGCGCATAACCGAGCGCTTCAGCCTGCCTGCGTATAATGCGGTTGGTGCAAACCCAAAAACGCACGCCCTCTGCGATTTTCTGCCCGCGCAGGCGTCCCGCAACATAGCGCAGTTGTTCCAGCGAGTAATGCGGGCAGCCCAGCGTCACGAAGTCAATCGGCGCGCCTCGCGGGATGGTGTTCATCTTTTCATACACGGCGTCTAACTCGCGCACACCGACCTCGTATGTCTCACGCGGCTGCGCTCCCATGAACGCATCCTCCACCGCGTCTGCTTCGGGCGTCACGCCCGGGATGTGGAACAGCGTCGCCGAGCCGCTCGTAGCCAGCGCAGCCCCGAAACCGATTAACCAGTCATGGCGCGGCTTCGGCACGCCGGTGATGACAGGCACTTCGCTGCCCACGATGCTGCCGATGTGGAATCCCAGCGCGCACCACGCGTCGTATGCCTGCAACTTCTCCGAAGGGATAGTCACCTTAAAGAGATGCGTGCCGCGCCGGTTCTCGTCCAGCAAATATCCCATCAGCGGATACTTTCCCGTCACCGCGGTGAAGCGCGTGAACAAGCCGCCACGGTTCGTGCGCGCGCCTAGCACCGAGTTGAAGTAGATAATGGCGCTGCTCTCCACGCTCGCAATGATGCTGCCGAAGTTCGGCGTGTAGCCGAGAAGCTGCGGCGTGCAGGTGTATGTGTCCAAAATCCCCATGCTGCCGTGCGCATGCTCTACGCGCGCCTGCAACTCCGCCAGCGGCTCGGGGATGCCGGTGCTCAGCGGGCGCTCAAGGTCGCAGCAAAGCGTGGACGTCGTCGTGGGCACGCGCACTTTCGCGCCGCGTGCGGCGTATTCCACCGCGTCTTCAACGCTGTCTGCGTATATCGCCATCTCCGCGGGATAGTGGCAGTAAGTCACGTCCGCAAGCTGTTCCGCGCCGAACGCTTCGCCGAACTGCATCAGGCAGTCCATCGCTTCGACCACAACATCGCCTTCCGCACCGCACAGCATCTCGCGCTCTTCTCGCGTCAGCTTCACAGCGCAATCGCCTCCCCCAGCGCGCTTTCCGGCACGATGTCCACAATGAGCGCGCTCGGATGCGCCGCGTCGTGGTGGATGACTTGGTGCGCGATGCGCGGCTGCGTTTCGCTTGCCTGGTCGGTGTCGGTGTTGAGGTGGCGGCAGAACTTCGGCACCGCGCTGGAGCTGACCTCCAGCCTGATTGAGTGCCCGCGCAGAAAGCGCAGCCCCGTCGCCCACATATCCACGCGCAGCTTATACACATCGCCCGCCATAAGCCATTCCGCATTTTCAAGACTGTTGCGGAACTCGGCGCGCTGTATGCCGTCGCACACTTGTATCGCGCGGCCGTTTTGCCACACGTCCACGAGCTTCGCTGTGAAGTCCGTGCCTGGCGCATCGCTGCTGACGAACAACTCCGCGAACACGCGTCCGCAGATAACCACGTCATTTTCCAGCGGCGGCGTTGTGTAAACAAGCACATCCGGCCTGCGCTCAATGCTTTGCTGGTCGCATGCCTCACCGAGCTGCAGCGCCACCGGGTCGGTGACATAAGGCACCGGGTCATCGGGGTTATATGTATATTTATCGGCTGGCTCACTCGCGATGGGCGCATCGGCACTTAGCTTCCCATCGCCGAACAACGAATTCGCATTTCCGCCGCTGCGCAAATGAAAGCGCGTTGTCTTCGCGCCGGGAATTGGCCAGTCGCTCACGCCGTGCCAACGGTTCTCGCCCATGATGAATATGCGGCAGCGCGGCTCAGGCTGCGCGCTATGCGTTTCGCCCGCAAGGTGCTTGGCGAAGAAGCGCAGCATCAGCGAGTTCAGGTCAATTACCGCTTGCGGCCCGAAGTCCAGCTCGCCGACGACGCTGCTCGCATTCGTCTTGTGCGGCCAACAGCCGACGACCAGCTCCTGCCCCTCGCGCGCCTGCGGCGTCATCGCATTTCGCCGCATGCCGGGGAAGTTCTCGTAGGTGCTTATGCCGTCGTCGTCATACCACCCGCATATGTGCAGCGCCGGAATGTCCACGCGCGCCCACTTATCCATGTAGCACACAGCCTTCCACCACTCGTCTTTCGTCGGGTGGTCGAGCCAGCTTTGCCACGCCGCGCTGTCGTAGCCCGACGCCTTGTCCAGCGTGCGCAGCGGCACGTGCGTGTATAGCTCCTGCCAGTTCGGCACAGTCGTGTTCTGGTTCGTGCGCCCGTGCACCATCATCGCCCACACGGCCATGTTCCAAAACAGCGAGCCGTTTTGGTAGGGCACGTTCACCACCGGGTCGGGCAGCGGCACGATGGGCGCGATGGCTTTCAGCGCGGGATGCCGGTCGTAGGCGAGCATCCACGTGCAGTAGCCTTCGTAGCTGCGGCCGGTCACACCGATACTGCCGTTGCAGAAATCCTGCGCTGCGAGCCAGGCGACGGTGTCCATGCCGTCCTCGCGCTCGGTGCGGAACGGCGCCCATTCGCCCTCGCTGTCGTAGCGCCCGCGGCAGTCCTGGAACGCCGTGGCGAAGCCGCGCCGCGTGAACCAAAGCAGCCGCTCCAGCCGCGCAGGGTCGCTGTTGCCGTAAGGCGTGCGCGTGAGGATGACGGGCCACGGTCCCTTGCCGCGCGGGATGAAGATGTCGGTTGAAAGCCGCACGCCGTCGCGCATCGGCGCCATCACGTGCAGCCTCTGTTCAATGTCGTATTTAGCTGTAAGGCTTGTAATCATTTCCCCGCGATTATGTTATCACGCTGGGGCTTCCCAGTGGCACGGACGTCTCGTCTGTGCGTTAAGAGCACGGCTGGAAAGCCGTGCCCCCGTTGTTTCTGGAACTAATCCCTAAACCATATTCCCTAATCCCTTTTCTACCTCACCAACACCACAAGCTTCCCCTCACTATCCATCTCCACCGTGAACGGCCTTGCGCTTATCCCTTCGCCGGTAATGCGGTAAAGCCTGTCAGGATGCGCCGCGAAGCTCATGCCGATGGTGGTAGTGCGCTCGCTCGCAGCATCCTTCCATCCGTCAGTGGTGTATAGCTGAAGCGCATACGTCTTGTTCGCCGTGAATTCGCCCAGCGCGCACTTCGCATCCAGCGTCGCCATGAACGCCTCGCTGCTTTCCTTGCCAATCTCTTCCACATTCATCCAGCGCACGCTGCCGTCGGTGCGCACGTCGGCGATGCGGTCGGGCTCGCCCGCCACGCGCAGCAGCAGCGCGAAGTTCAGGCGGCAGCCGACATTCTCAAACACCACCTCGTCGCGCTCAACATCCGCCTGCGCCACCGCGCGCCATTCGTCGCTGTTCCACACCATGAGCTGCGCGGGCCCCTCCGACGACGACTTGGCGCTGTTCCGCACCGTCGTCACCGGCGAATATTCCTTCGTCACGTCTTCCTTGCCGTCCCACGTCTTCACATATACCTTCACGCCGTTGATGCCGTCGCCCGGCACCGCTCCCGCGCCTCGCACCCACGTCCATGCGTGGTTGCCGTCGGCATGCCCCCACCACGGCGTGTAAGCCTGGCACGCGGGAATGCACAGCGTCCACATCATGACGTTCAGCACGTTGCTGCAATCCTCGCAACGCCCCTCGTGCACGGCAAGCGACGTGAGCATCCCGAAGTCCTCCCACGTCGTGTCGCCCTCGTATTGGAAGTAGTCGCCGTAAGCGTGGTTCGCAATCTCAATCGCCTTCGGCATGTCGTCGCGAGTGAAGTTCACCACTTCCGGCGACAGCGCGTCCCACATGTGACGGCGCCAGCGCTGAAGCGGCTCGCCGCTGCCCCTCGGCGACAGCACAAACTGCAGGAAGTCGTTGTCCGACGCAGCGTGTCCCCACGGCAGCTCCTCGCGCGCCTTCACCGCATACAACACGTTTTCGTAGAACGCCTGCGCGTCAACGGCCTGCAAGTCGGGCACGCTGTATTGCCGCGTCTCGCGGTAAAAGACCATCTTGTCCATCCGCGAGATGAGCCAAAGCGCCGCCCAGCAGTTCGTGGCCGCATGCGGAGAATTGCGAAGCGCCCCAAGCGCGCGCGCAAGCGCATCAGTATTGGTATTCGGCGCAATGTAATTCGCATATGCGCGCTTCACGGTATCGCCGTCAAGGCTGACGCGGCGCTCGTTCATCACCAGCGACAGCGCGTTCACGAACGCCTGATGCGGGTCGACATATTCCTTCGCCAGCCAGCGCTGCAGCTCCTCGGCCGGCGGCGCGGTGTATGACGCGTCGGAATACAGCCTGCGCAGCACGCGCTCGCGCGACGCGTCAAGAAGCTGGTCGTTGCGCATCTTTCCGTCGCGGAAGTGGATGGCGTGCATGCCGTCGGGGCACTTCACCAGCACGTATATCTTGTTTGCCGCGAACTTATCAAGCTGCCCCGCCTCCCACTCCACCTTGCGGATGTCCGCAATGATGGCGTCGGGCACGCGCATTATTTCAACCGCGCGGTCAATGCTCATGTCTATCGGATCGGTGCCGGGGAAGTACTTGTCCACCAAATACTGCCGCGCCTCCAGCGGCATGCCCCGCATGTCCGACGCAGGCGTGGATGCCTCATCCTGCGCGCGCGCGATGATGCTCAATGGAATTGCCAGAAGCACAAGCAGCCCGATTGCGTATTGCGTTTTCCGCATGGAAAGCTCCGGTGATTTAGGTGATGCAAGTATATATTACTAAAGCCGGGTAGGCTGGGCTCACCAGCCCAGCTCTGGATTTTGGAATATTGATAGTGGCGCGGCCGTCCCGGCCGTGTATGGAAGAAAGGGAGTGTCGAACTCCAGTTCGAAACATTGTTTGAGGAGCTCGCGACCTGGAGGTCACGAGTCCCACTACACGGGCGAGACGCTTGCGCTACTATCTTCTCTTCCATACTACCTACTACTTCACTACTTACTACTTCTGGAACTTACCCCTTACGTGTTCTGTTCGGAGACAGTTGTAACATCGAGGAGGCACTAGGAGGTGTTATTCGATGGGACAACGAGGCATATCTGGCAGCACGGATCTGCGTATGGCGGCAGTGCGCGCGATAACAGAGGAAGGAGTTGGGATCGCTCAAGCCGCAAGCCTGTTTGGCGTTAGCAGGCAGAGCATATGGCGTTGGGTATCCCGCTACCGCGAGGGCGGTGAACCGGGACTGAAGGAGATTTCCCGGCGGCCTGCGAGCAGCCCAGTGCAGGCGTGCCGCGAGAAGGAAGATGCCGTCTTGAAACTCAGGCAGGACAGGGCCTGGGGCGCTGCGAGAATAGGGTCGAGAGTTGGCCTGGCGGGAAGCACGGTTCACCGTATCCTGCGCGAGCACGGCATATCGAAGATACAGGTGCCGCGCAAGAAATACCCGCGTTACGAGATGGCCTTTCCCGGCGAGCTCGTGCACATAGACTCCAAGGAGTTGGTGCCGTTGCGAGCTGGGATGCGGCCTGAGTTCCTTTTCGCCGCGCTGGACGGATACAGCCGCGAAGTGTTCTTGCAGGTGTTTCCCCGGGCTGATAGCGCCTCCAGTTCCGAATTTCTGGAATGGCTGATAGACACAATTCCCTACAGACTTTGCGGCGTCATGACCGACAATGCGTGGGCTTTCACTATGCGGCTAAGCGCCCACCCAGACCGGCGCACGCCTTTCCAAAACCTGCTGGAGCGAAACGGCGTTGAGCACCGCCTGACCAAGCCTTACCACCCGCGCACCAACGGCAAGGTGGAGCGCTTCTTCGGCACGGTCGGAAGGGAGCTGCTTCGCGTCGTGCGTTTCCACGACAGCGCTCACAGGAGGGACGAATTAGCCTGCTTTGGCTCCTATTACAACCTTGTCCGGCCCCATTCCGCAATCAACCATCACTCCCCAACCCCCTACCGTATACAATACTTTCAAGCTAACCCCGATGTAACATATGTCTCCGAATAGTACACTTACCCCCTACCCCTTATCCCTTTCCCCATAGCGGAACTGAAGTTCCGCCTACCCATCAATTGATACAATTACACCCATGCCAAATCCGACAACACGCCCCCTGGCGCTCATCACCGGCGCGAGCAGCGGCATCGGCGCAGCGTTTGCGCGCAGGCTTGCCGCCGACGGCTACGGCCTCATCCTCCACGGCCGCCGCAAAGAACTGCTGGACGCCCTGGCCGCTGAGCTTGCGCAGAAGCACGGCACGCGCTGCGAAGTCCTCATCGCCGACCTTTCTGAAGACGCCGGCATTGAAGCCGTCGCCAAGCGCGCAGCCTCCGCCGCCCCCGACATCCTCATCAACAACGCGGGCATCGGCGCGGGCGGCAAGTTCGTTGACCCCGACCTCGCGCCCAAGCTCGCCATGCTGCGCGTGCACATTGACGCGACCGTGCGCATAACGCATGCGGCGCTCCCCGCAATGCGCCAGCGCGGCAGCGGCGCGATAATCAACGTGGCGTCCGTCGCGGGCCTGGCGCCTTCGGGCGGCAGCGTGCTTTACGGCGCGAGCAAATCGTTCCTCGTGTTCTTCAGCGAGTCGCTGGCGCTCACGCTGCTCGGCAACGGCATCCGCGTGCAGGCGCTCTGCCCCGGCCTCACGCACACCGACTTCCACTCGCGCATCGGCCTGGACTACAGCCGCATCCCCGAGTTCCATGTGGCAAAGCGCGGACGCGGTCGTGGCCGAATCGCTTCGCTGCCTCGCGCGCGGCCGCGCGCTGTGCATCACCGGCCGCATCAACCGCATGATGGTCTGGCTCTACCGCCACCTCCCCCCTTCGTGGTATACCGCGCTTATGCGCGCCGGCACGCGGAGATATAAGATATAAGGTACTTGCATAAGCGTGAAGTCATGTCGATTACAGCCAGGCTGTGTTCTTCTAAGTAGTCAATTGCTTGACATCCCTGCCTATAATGATTAGACTAATGTATCCTCAAGCGTCCGGGAACGCTTGTGAATATGGGAGAGGGTCATGGTAGAGAAACACGATATAGAATCCCGTTCGGAACGCCCTGCGACCGCAGAGGAAATATCGCAGGAAGTTCGAAAATCAATGACTAAGGAAGCCGCCGAAGAGTGGTCTGAGAAGGCGTCTCGAGAACTCGAGCCACTTAACAAGCGGCTAGATGCAATGAAGAGACTTGACCCTAAGAGAATGAACGAGCCGTTTACTCGATAGACGGGATGGAAACCGTCAACGGGTCTCGCTATGAAGTTAGGGCTTTCACGCCTGATAAGCTTGCCGAGCTTCTTTCAGAAGACAGTATTTCCTCACCAGAAATCGAAGTTAGCTTTATAAGAACGCGCAAAAAGTTACACCTCCTATATTTTCAAGAGTACCTTTCAGCCTTAGACGCTAAGACTGTAGTGATTGAGCACAACTATATTGATAGAGGCTATCTTGAAGATTATGCCGGGTACTATGTCCGCTGCTTCGCCGAGTACAAACCTCGCTGTACAAGGCTCCACTTCTTAGTAACGACATATCTTCCGGGCAATTTACGGAGCTGCTTCAGAATTCTAAGCAAGATGATTTTGAAGAGATAATGAAGCAGAACTACCTTGGCTTTATGGTCGTTAGGCCGCTTCCTGATGCAATCATAGGGCGTACATGTCTGAAAACATATCCAGAAAAGGTGGATGAAATTGGCTTACGGTGCTACGATGTTTGTCGAGATTACCGAGGTTTTCTTGTACGGAATTAAGCTCCCACTTAAGACTCTGGCTTTTCAAGAGCAAGATACAGTGGCTGCAGCATGTGCATCGACTGCGCTTTGGTCTGCATTCCAAGCAACATCAAAGCTTTACTCTCACGAGGCAATATCACCCATAGAAGTAACGCGTCGAGCTACAAAATATTACGTTGGATATGCTAGGCCTGTGCCTTCTAGTGGCCTGACACCCAACGAAGTAGTTAGCGCTATAAGAGAGACTGGTCTTGAGAGTCAGACCTATAATTTAATACATGCGCAAGACGACATGACGTCTCTGCTGAAGTCGCTCGTATATGCATTCACCCATAAGGGAACACCAGTCATATTGGGATTTGCTTGGCTAACTATCAGTGAAAATGGTGAATTGTGCGAGCAGATTGATCAACATGCAATCACCGTTGCAGGATATAGAATTGGAGGCAACAACAACGTAATCACCTCTCGAAATACGCCGCCTGGCTGTTTTGCCGGGATGTTTAGCCCGAACTCGTCAGACTATTACCGAAGACAAGTGATCTCGCTAACGTCAGACCGGATTAATAAGCTGTACGTAAATGATGATAACTTCAGGCCATTCGCTAGGATGGAGTTCATCACTCAGGATGATCCGAAGAGACAAGTTATCAGAGCCATAATAGAGAAACACCAATTACCTTTCGGAGCTTCGTTCGTTGCACTTAAGACACACCTTGGAGATAAGCTAGATAAAGCGTCCGTAATAGCATTGCCCCATATCGCATTTATCCCGGTCTATCACAAAATAAGAGTTCGTACTCTACTGTCTCTTCCGCCTGTTAGCAGACATTGATAACTGGTTAGCACAATTTTTCTCGCAAGAATCAACGTTTCAATTCTGTATCTAGAATTGAATGGAGTCTTAGCCTTGATGGATTAAACCAATGGAGAGGGGAAATCAGACACTCGACAGAACTCAGACGCGCACCTTAAGCTCGATATCCTCACGCGCCCAATGCCAAAGTATCTTTGGAGGGCTATAGGATCATTTGATGGACATCCCCAAATCGAGTTCTTGTTCGATGCGACTGGCTTAGAACGAAGTCGGCTATTCTTATGCGGAGTGCTATATAACATTGACCTTGCGCGAGCTTTTGCAAGTCTCGATGATGAACATATAAATTCAATTGACGATAGGCGTATCTATACAAAATGGCTCCCTTCGGTCGCTCAAAAAACAGCTATCTAACTCCCTCCGCCTCCGTTAATCCAATCAACGCCACCTGCGCCTTATCCGGTACCGCGCCGAAGAGCGTGAGTTCGCGGACGTTCACGTTGATGCCGCCGGCGTTGTCCTCCACGCGCCCGATGACGGTGAACGGCCCCGGCTTGCTCGCGATGTGCGCGAAGCGCTCGTAGGCGTCGGGGAACAGCACCGCCTCGTAAGTCCCCGTTAGGTCCTCCATGCTCATGAACTTCATGCGCTTCCCCGTCGCCACGCGCACCGTCGGCGAGCTGTCCGCGCGCGGCGTTATCCCCAGGTCGTCGCTTGGCCGCACGCGCTCGTCGTCGTCAATGCTCATCGCGTCCGCCCGCGCACTTCGCGCATCCCCGCGTGCCGCATCCCGCGCCGTCGCCGTCATCCTTGCGCACCTCCTCACGCCGCCTGATGTCCACGCGCTTCGTGCTGATGCACCACCCCGCCAGCCGCACCTCGCGCCCGCCGAGCTTCGGCAAGTCGCAGGCGCGGTGAAGCTGCCCATGTGCGGGAGGAAGAACGCCAGCGGGTGCGCGCCCGCGCCATAGCCGAGATACTCAAGCTCCATCTGGCATCGCCGCAGCGCGTCCCAGTCGGCAAGCGGCGGCAGCTGCTCCAGCAATTCCGCGCCGCGCCCGTCGTCAAGCTCCAAAAAGCCGTCGCCCTTGCTGTTGGCAAACTCGCACTGCAAAAGCCACGAAACCTGCGGGCGCGTGAAGCCGAGGCGGTCCAGCGCCCTACCGCGCCAGCACGATGAGGTCGGCGTAGCGCGCATGCGTGCGGCGCAGGAAATCGCGCAGGCTGCGGAACTCGCCATCGCGGCGCCGCGCGTCAACGATGCTCTCCAGGCTGCCCGCGTGCACCTCGCTTATCTCGCCTAGGCCAATGCGCACCGCGCGCCCGCTGTCCTGCGCGGTGAAATGCAGTTCGCTGGCGTTCACGCACGGCGGAAGGATGCGCAGCCCGAGGCGGCGGCATTCCTGTATGTAAACGCTGGTCGCATAATAGCCGCCGTGGTTCGCCAGCACCGCCGCCATGAACTCCGCGGGATGGTGCGATTTCAAATAGGCGACCTGGACGACGAAAGCACGGCGAACGCTGCGCTGTGCGCCTTGCAAAACGCATAGCCCGCAAAGCTGCGAATCTTGGCGCCAAAGCTCGCGCCACCGGCGGGTCCACCCCGCGCGCCTGCGCCTGCGCAAGGAACTCCGTGCGCAGCTTGGTCATCGCCTCGTTGGAGCGCAGCTTGCCGCTCATCGCGCGCCGCAGCAAATCCGCCTGCGCCAGCGACATGCCCGCGAGTTCGTGCGCGACCTTCATCACGTCTTCCTGGTAGATCATCACGCCGTGCGTCTCCGCGAGCACGCGCCCAAGCTCGGTGGATGTGGCGCACGAATTCGGGGTTGCGGTGGCGGCGCACGTATTCCTGCATCATCCCGCTTTCGGCGACGCCGGGGCGGATGACGGAGCTGGCGGCGGTCAGTTCTTCAAATGTCTCGGTGCGCAACTTGAGCAGCAGCGAGCGCATAGCCGGGCTTTCAATGTAGAAGCAGCCCATCGTGTTCCCGCCGCGTATCATCGCCACCGTGCGCGCATCGCCGGTCGTCGCGCCGAAGTCGTCCACCGGCGGGGTGATGCCGCGCGCGCGCAGCGACGCCAGCGCGTCTTCCAGCACCCCCAGCGACCGGTTGCCCAGCAAGTCTATCTTGATCAGTCCCGCGTCCTCCACGCCGTACATCTCGTGGTGCGTCACGACGAAGCCCTTTGACGCCTCGTAAAGCGCGGTGTGCTTGCGGATGTCTTCGGGCGCGATGACGATGCCGCCTGCGTGGATGCCAAGGTGCTGCGGCAGGTTGCTCAAGCGCTGCGCCAATGCGAACAGCTCCACGTATTCCGGCGCCGACAAATCAATGCCGCGCGTTTCGGGGAAAGCCGTGGCGGGGTCGTCGGGGATGGACTTGCCCGACCAGAACGGCAGACGCTTGAGGAAGCGCTCCATCTCGCTGTCCAAAAGCCCCAGCGCCTTTGCCGACTTCGCGCAGCGACGACCGCGCCTGGAAGGTCACGTGCGTGGATATCATCGCCACGCGGTCTGCGCCGTAGCGGTCGTAAACGTATTGGATGATTTCGTCGCGCCGTTTCCAATTCAGGTCGATGTCCACGTCCGGCGGTGACTTGCGGTCGGGGTTGAGGAAGCGCTCGAAGTAGAGGTTGTATGCCAGCGGCTCCACGTGCGTGAGGTTCAGCGCATAGCACACGATTGAATTGGCGGCACTGCCGCGTCCGAGGTTGGGGATGCCGCGCCGGTTGGCTTCGCTGACGATATCGTGCACGACGAGGAGATACGGCGCGAAGCCGTGCTCGCATATGACGCGCAGCTCGTAATCAAGCCGTTTCTCAACCTTGCGGCTGATGCTGCCGTAACGCCGCCGCGCGCCTTCCACCGCCAATTCGCGCAGCCTGCGCGCAGGCGTGATGCCGTCGGGCAGCGGGAAGCGCGGGAAGTGCCACGTTCCGCGCGCCAGCTCAAAGTTGCCTTCGCCCGCGATGACGCGCGCCGTGTCCAGCGCCTCGGGAAGCTGCGCGAACGCGTTCTCCATCTCGTCCGCGCCCAGCAGCGTGCGCTCAGGCTCGGCGCAATGCTTCACCGACCAAATGGTTTCGTTCTCGCCGATGGCACGCAAAAGCCTATGCACAGGAAAGTCTTCCGCGTCCAGCATGCACACGTCGTTGACCGCGACAAGCTTAAGCTTCAGCTCATCCGCCAGCGCGTTTGCCTGCTGCAATGCGCGCAATGTCTGCGGCTTCGCAGGCGGAAGCACAGGGATGAAGAGCTGCGACGGCGGAAGGATGGGCGCCAGCGTGCGCAACAACGCCGCATCACGCGTGAGCACGAACGCGTCTTCGCAATGCTGCGGCAACATCTCCGCAAGCTTGAACCCGCGCATAAGCTGCCGCGCGCTGCAAAGGCGGCACAGCGTCTCATACCCCTTCGCGCTGCGCGCCAGCACCACCGCCGAATGCGGCCTGTCTTGCGGCTCGTCCACCGTTGCGCCGATGATGGGCTTAACGCCGTGCTCGCGCGCCGCCTTGCAGAAGTCGGCCGTGCCAAATACACCGTTGGTGTCTGTGAGCGCCAGCGCAGTTATGCCGCGCGCGGCCGCCGCCTGCACGAGCTGCTCCGGCGATGCCGTGCCGTAATGGAACGAGTACGCCGCTGCGCGCCGAAAGGTGCACGCCCATGCCGTTCCCGTCGGCTGTATTTCCTATCGTCATATTACTATACTAACGTTATGTATTATAGCATGAAGAAGGGATTAGGGGTTAGGTCAGTAGCGCCCCTTCGGGTCTAGAGCCTCAGGGTCGAAGACGGGCGTCCCGCCCGTGTAGGGAACAACGGTAGTTCGTAGATGGGGAAGAAGAGAGGGATGTAGTATGGAGTATGTAGTAAGTGTTCTGTTCGGAGACAGTTGTAACATCGAGGAGGCACTAGGAGGTGTTATTCGATGGGACAACGAGGCATATCTGGCAGCACCGATCTGCGTATGGCGGCAGTGCGCGCGATAACAGAGGAAGAAGATTGGGATCGCTCAAGCCGCAAGCCTGTTTGGCGTTAGCAGGCAGAGCATATGGCGTTGGGTATCCCGCTACCGCGAGGGCGGTGAACCGGGACTGAAGGAGATTTCCCGGCGGCCTGCGAGCAGCCCAGTGCAGGCGTGCCGCGAGAAGGAAGATGCCGTCTTGAAACTCAGGCAGGACAGGGCCTGGGGCGCTGCGAGAATAGGGTCGAGAGTTGGCCTGGCGGGAAGCACGGTTCACCGTATCCTGCGCGAGCACGGCATATCGAAGATACAGGTGCCGCGCGAGAAATACCCGCGTTACGAGATGGCCTTTCCCGGCGAGCTCGTGCACGTGAACTCCAAGGAGTTCGTGCCGTTGCGAGCTGGGATGCGGCCTGAGTTCCTTTTCGCCGCGCTGGACGGATACAGCCGCGAAGTGTTCTTGCAGGTGTTTCCCGGGCTGATAGCGCC
This sequence comes from uncultured bacterium, assembly GCA_963749125.1. Taxonomy (GTDB): domain Bacteria; phylum 4484-113; class 4484-113; order 4484-113; family 4484-113; genus JBBIJQ01. The sequence goes on along the minus strand of CAVVLL010000005.1, from coordinate 111,980 downwards.
TCCAGTTCCGAATTTCTGGAATGGCTGATAGACACAATTCCCTACAGACTTTGCGGCGTCATGACCGACAATGCGTGGGCTTTCACTATGCGGCTAAGCGCCCACCCAGACCGGCGCACGCCTTTCCAAAACCTGCTGGAGCGAAACGGCGTTGAGCACCGCCTGACCAAGCCTTACCACCCGCGCACCAACGGCAAGGTGGAGCGCTTCTTCGGCACGGTCGGAAGGGAGCTGCTTCGCGTCGTGCGTTTCCACGACAGCGCTCACAGGAGGGACGAATTAGCCTGCTTTGGCTCCTATTACAACCTTGTCCGGCCCCATTCCGCAATCAACCATCACTCCCCAACCCCCTACCGTATACAATACTTTCAAGCTAACCCCGATGTAACATATGTCTCCGAATAGTACAAGTAAGTAGTAAGGATTCCAGAGTTCAGATTCCAGAGCCGGGCTAGTCAGCCCGGCCTACCCTTACTACTTCACTACTTACTACACCTGTTATACTCCACTTGTGGAGAAGCGGTGGGAAGACATACTGCGGGCGGTGCCGCATGCGCCGGGCGTCTATGAGTTCAAGGACGAGCGCGGGCGGCCCATCTACATCGGCAAGGCGCTGGACCTGCACGACCGCGTGCGGCAATACTGCGCGCTGACCGACAGCCGCACCGCGATGGTGCGCCGCTTGCTCGCCAAGGCGCACGACCTGACCTTCATCGTCACGCCCACCGAGTTTGACGCGCTGGTGCTTGAGGCGAACCTCATCAAGCAGTTCAAGCCGCATTACAACATCCTGCTCAAGGACGACAAGTCGTTCCCCTACGTGAAGCTTTGCAAGGAGAAATACCCGCGCATCCTGCTCACGCGGCGGTGGGTGCAGGACGGCGGCAGCTACTGGGGGCCGTTCACCAACGTGCGCGCCGTGCGGTTAACGCTGAAGTTCGTGGCGGGGCTGTTCGGCGTGCGCACTTGCGCGCTGGAGATTGACGGCAAGAAGAAATACCCGAAGCCATGCCTGGACTACCACCTCAAGCTATGCACCGCGCCTTGCGTGAATTACGTCACCGCGCAGGATTACCACGCGCAATGCGACGCGCTGGGCAAGTTCTACAGCGGGCGCTATGCCGAGGTGCAGGCGGAGCTTACAGCGCGCATGCAGGCGGCGTCGGAGCAGCAGCGCTATGAGCAGGCGGCGCGCTACCGCGACTTGCTGCGCTCGCTGGAGAAGGTCATCCACAAGTCGCGCGTCGTCGCCAAACCCGGCGAGGACATTGACGCAGTAGGTTTTGCAGCCAGCGGGGACACGATGATGATTGTGGTGCTGCAGGTGCGCGACGGGCGGCTCATCGGCGACCGCGAATTTGTCCTGGACAACGAGCTTGGGCAGACGCGCAAGGAGCTGCTCGCCAACTTCATCGAGCTTTACTACTTCCACCCCACGAACATACCGCAGGAAATCCTGCTGCCCTTCGCGCCATCGGAGATGGACTTGCTGGCGCGGTTTATAAGCGATAAGAAGAGAGCAGCCGTGAACACGCACCTGCCCCAGCGCGGCTCCAAGCGCGAGTTGGCGGAGCTTGCAGCGGAGAATGCTCAGGAGCGCTTGCGGGCGCATCTCGTGCGCGCGCCGAAGGTGCGGGAGCCGGGGAATGCCGCGCGCATCCTCGCGGAAGTGTTGCAGCTTGAAGCGCCGCCAGTGCGCATTGAAGGCTACGACATAAGCAACATCATGGGGCGGCAGGCGTCGGGGAGCATGGTCGTGTTCACGCAGGGCCAGCCCGAGCCGGCGGCTTACCGCCTGTTCAACATCAAGCTCAAGCAGACGCCAGACGACTTCGCGATGATGCGCGAGGTGCTGCGGCGGCGCTTCCTGCGCATGCTCACCGACGAGGCTTGGCAGGTTGTCCCCGACGTGATACTGCTTGACGGCGGCAAGGGACAGCTTTCAACGGTGGTTGAGCTTAGGCGGGAGCTGGCGGACGACCCGGCGTTCAGCACCGAGCAGCGCGACATGCTGCTGCGACCGCGCCTGGCGTCGCTTGCCAAGCGCGAGGAGACGATTTACTTCAGCGACGACGAGGGCAAGGCTGTTGAGGTGAAGCTGGAGGAGACCGACCCGGGGCTTTCGCTGCTCGTGAGCATCCGCGACGAGGCGCACCGCTTTTGCCTCAAGCAACACCGCGCGCGCCGCGACAAGGCGGCAATACATTCGGCGCTGGACGACATTCCCGGCGTGGGGCCGGTGCGGCGCAAGAAGCTCCTGCGCAAGTTCGGGTCGCCGGAGAAGATGCGGCTGGCCGGCGCGGACGGCATCGCGGAGGTGCCGGGCGTGAGCATCGCGCTGGCGCAGCGCATCTACGCCGCGCTGCTGGAGGAGGCGTTCGTGGAAATCGCCGTGGAGGAGACCAACTTCCGCCGCCGCATGTCCCTTCGGCCAGTGCAGGCGGACGTGGAGGAGTAGCGGCGATGGCGGAAGCCGGATTTCGGGGGTATACTTCAGGTAGGGGGTAAGTGTATTGAAGCGTGCGAGACCGAAACCTATCTTACTAGCGCTGCTTCTGGCGGCAGTCATCCTCGGCGCCTTAATCGCTGCAGCCGTATTCGGATATCGCGCTTACAAGGAACACCAAGACTACGAACTCACAGCCCATTTCTACATTGAATACTACCTCTTAGGTGTGTTGTCGATATTGGATGTCGTGGAGTTAGAGGAAGGAGAGTATAGTAAGACACCTATTGACTTGAAGGCGATGGTTGATGACTTGCGTATCGTACCGCCGGAGAATCCGTATACAAAGGATCACAAGACCCTATTCACAACCTTTGATAAATGGGTTCCGGGCGCAGTCTGGTACATCCCCGGCCCTGTTGAAACTCCTGAGTTATACGCCATCGGGCTATTCCTTAACAAGCGACGTTCAGGCAGAGACATGATTACAGAAGGTGACGATATTTGGATTATCGGATGGGGATTATCTAAGCCTGACGGCATTTTGGATGGGACTGACGTCGACTTTACTTACGGGATTCGCAACCTTGGACAAAGAAGGCCTCTCTTTAACTTGTCCGAGAAGTGGGAGCAAGAATGGTTTCACCGCTTTGAATGGAAATACTCAGACGGAACAATCATAGATCCCTACGATAAGCGGTTTCAATTAATGTTTGAAGACTACTACCGTCGCCATCCTGAGAACTTTGTCGCCGAGAAGCGGTCAAGGATGCCGGATGGATTCGATGTGTCCAGCGCAACCATATACGAAGTGTACAAACGCAAGATTATCTCGTTTTATCAGGAACGCAAAGCTGATGGGTCATCAAAGGCTGAGGACGAGAAGGCGAAGAAGTAAGGCAAGCGAGATGGAAAATGCAAAGCCCATCCTGAAGCGTAAGACACCGCTGCGAAGCGTGGTAATTATCTTGATTATCGCGGTCGTCGTTGTCCTCGGAATTGAATGCTACAGGGAGTGGAAGAACTACGAGCGGACGGCGCGTAATGATTCCATTTATTACTTAGTGGGCGTCTTCATGCTTTCAGGCGCTTGGGAAACGTGGAGCACAAGCGTTACGGAATCACCGATTGATATTCAGGCAATGGCTGACGACCTCAAGCTTGACTCCACCTCCTAACCCTTATCGAAGAGACCATAAGACCGTATTCACGACGATAGATAAGCGAATCCCCGGCGCAGTTTTTTATATACCCGGCCCACCAGAAGATCCCTATTCATCCGCTAAAGGAATTTTCTGTAGCGGGAGAGACCAGGGATTCGACGTGATGTCCAAAGGTGATGGCCCATGGGCAATTGGATGGGAGTTATCGCAACAAGACGGCATTGCAGATGGAGTCGCGCAACTAGTGAGCTTTGGCTCAAGCTTTCCAGACATGGGGCCGCTGAATAACTATTCATGGTTGTGGACACGCATGTGGAGCGGTAAGTTTTACTGGAGATATTCCGACGGGACAATCGTGGAGCCTTACGAAGACCGTTTTATCTCCATGTTTGAGGACTATCACAAAAGACATCCCGAGAATTTCTCGGCTGAAAAGCGACCAAGGATGCCTAAGGGTTTCACCATTTCAAAGGAAGAAGCAAGACGCGCTTATTTTCCTGAATTCGTCGGGGCGTATTACAAGAAGCTATACGGCTACGACCAGGTTGTAGGGGACGAGAAGGCGAAGAAGTAAGGGCAGCGACATGAAGAAAACAAAGCCCACCAAGAAGCGAAAGGCACTGCTGCGAAGCGCTGTAATCCTCATGATTATCGCGGTCGTCGTTGTCTTCGGAATTGAGTGTTACAGGGAATGGAAGAACTACGAGCGAACAGCGAGGCATAATTCCGTTCATCACCTTGAGGGGATTTTCGAGCTTGCAGGTGCCTGGGAATTATGGAACTCTGGCGTGAATAAATCACCCATTGACCTACAAGCCATGGTCGATGACTTAAAGCTCATCCCTCCCCTGAATCCTTACCGAAGAGACCATAAGACGATCTTTACCACTATAGATAAGCGAATTCCGGGCGCGGTCTACTATGTGCCTGGACCATTGGAAGATCCCTCTTTATTCGCATGTGGACTTTTCTATGGAAGGAGAGATCCAACCATAGACTTCATGACTGAAGGAGACGACCCATGGGTTATCGGATGGGCTCTCTCAAAACGTGATGGCATCGCAGACGGCGTTGCTTCGGGTGCGGGCTTTGGATCTGGTCTTGGGGATCTTATGCCTATGAGTAACCCATCGTGGTTGTGGAAGCGAATATGGAAAGACGGCTTTGATTGGAAGTATTCAGATGGGACTAAAGTAGATCCTTTTGATGAGCGATTTCTTGTTATGCTCCGAGATTATCGGAAACGACATCCTGAGAACTTCGCGGCTGAGAAGCGGCCAAGGATGCCTAAGGGCTTCACTATTTCAAAGGAAGAAACAGAGCGAAATGGCAGATATGAAACCATCAGAAAGTACTACAAGAAGCTATACGGCTACGACCCGGTGGTAGGGGACGAGAAGGCAAAGGAATAAAGGCAGGCAGAGGGATTAGGGATAAGTGGTTACAGTAAGGGGTTGGGGACAAGTGGCGGCTCCCAGATATCAGAGCGATCCAGATATCTCGCCCTCCGCTTCGCCCGTGCCAAACCCTCGCGCTTGCGCTATGCACAAGCGCTCCGCCCTCGCGGAGGGCGAGATGGGGGATAACGCACGGGGCAAAGAGCTACTCATACCGTAAGCTGTCCACGGGGTCGAGGTTCGCGGCGCGGTAGGCGGGGAGGATGCCGAAGACGAGGCCGGTGGCAAAGCTGAAGGCGAGCGCGGTGACGATTGTGCGCAGCGTGAGGTAGAACGGCCAGTCCACGTTGAGGCACAGCAGCCACACGCCGCCTGCGCCGATGATGAAGCCCAGCACCTGCCCGCCCACGACCTGCAGCAGCGTTTCGGTGAGGAACTGCGAGAGGATGTCGTTCTTGCGCGCGCCGCATGCACGCCGCACGCCGATTTCGCGCGTCTGCTCCATCACGCTCATGAGCATCACGGTCATTATGAGGATGCCCGCGACGATGAGCGCGACGCTGGACACGGCAAGGAGAATGACGGAGAAAATGCGGAATGTGTCCGCCATCGTGCGTGTGAGTTCCTTCATTGAAAACGCCTGGAAGTCGTCCTGGGTCTTGGGGTCAAGCCCCTTCGCGGCGGCGAGGTCCGCCTTCACCCGCTTGACCACGTCCTCGCTGTCCAGGCCTTCCTTGTGCGTCAGCGCTATGGCGTGGATGTAGGGGTAGCCGAAGATGCGCTGCGCTGCCGCGAGCGGGGTGAACACACGGTCGTCAAAGTTCTCAAAGCCCATGTTGCCCTTTTCGGCGAACGCGCCGACGATGGTGAATTTCTCTCCCTTCATGACTACCTGCTTCCCTTCAGCGCCGCCGTCGGGGAACAGCTTTTGCACCACGGAATACCCCAGCACGAGGACGTTCGCGCCGTTTGCGCTTTCGTCTTCGGTGAACATGCGGCCTTCGGCGATTGTGTAGGGGCGTATCTTCACGAAGTCGGGGACGGTGCCGATGATGGTCGTGAACTTGCGCTTGCCTTCGTAAGCGATGTAGGCGGGCTGGGAAAGCAGCGGCGCGGCGGCAATGACATAGGGCTTGTCCTTGAGGATCTCCCAGTCCTGCATCTTGAGGTAGGACAGCGCCGAGCTGGACTGGTTCTCCATCCACTTGTCGTTATCCATCTCAAAGTAAGGCGTGACGAAGATCGTGTTCGCGCCCAGCTCGTTTAGCAGCCGCGTCGCCTGGCCGCGCGCGCTTTCGGAGATGGACATGAGCGCGATAATATTGGCGACGCCTATGGCGATGCCGAGGATGGTGAGGAACGAGGTCAGCTTCCTCGCCCAGAGCCTCCGCATGGCGTAAAGAATGAGCGCTGTTAGCACCCCTGTATTATAGTGAATCGGGAATTCGACTTCCGAAAAATCGGTTGCGGTATAATATTATTGACAGGAGGCGTCCACGGAGGGGCTGCCGTGAATGGAAGAACACGGAAAAACGTACAATACGCGTGAATTGCTCAAGGCCGACGTCGTCGAGCTGAAGAGCGGTTCCGTTGTAGGGCGGGTCGCAGAGGCCATAGTGAACACGCGCCTGGGCACCGTTGAATTCCTCGGCATCCGGCCTGCGCAGTGGCACGACCCGGGGCTGCTCCTCAGCACCGCGGACATCCTCGGCTTTGACGAGACAGTCCTGCTCATCCGCGACGGCGCTTTGCTCGCACCGTTTGACGACAGCAAGCGCGAGGCGCAATACGCCACCTGCACCGACCTCTACAAGCTTACCCTCATTGACGACGAAGGCCGCGTGCTCGGGCGGCCGGTCGGCTGCGTCTTCAGCGCCTCGGGGCACATCGTCGCGCTGGAAGCGGAGAAGGACCTGGTCGTGCATTTCGTGAGCCTCGGCCGCATCATCGCCGTGGGCGACAGGTTCGTGGTCGCCGACTTGAAGCAGCAGGCAAGAGAGATGCACATTGACACTACAGGCCACGGCGCGCCAAAGCACGAAACGCGGGCGGCGGAAGTGGCGGTGCGCTACCCAGACGGCGGCGGTGACGACGGCAACGGCAGCCGTGGCAGCATCGCGACTAAATACCGCGAGCGGCAGGTGCAGCTCATGCTGGGCAAGGTTTCGCCTGTGACGCTAAACGGCAAGAACGGTCAGCCCCTAATCTCCATGGGCGAGACGATAACCGGCCGCATCGTGAACAGGTTGATTGACGAGGACATGCTAAACGACGTGTTCATCGCGCTGACCGTGCACCACGGCCACATCCCCACCGACGAGCCGGAAATAAAGCCGGAGTAATACAAAAGGGGTAAGGGATTAGGGGTAAGGGTCAGATTCCAAAATCCAAAATCCAGATACAAATTCCAGAGCCGGGCTGGTTAGCTCGGCGTACCCGTTTGTTGATTAGCTGAAGTTGAGTTGAGGTGAAGCCTAGCTAAACTGGCGGAGTAAACGCAAGTCGTTCTCAAAGAACATGCGGGCGTCGGGGACTTGGTATAGGACCTGCGCCATGCGCTCAACGCCGAAGCCAAACGCCCAGCCGGTGTAAACCTCGGGGTCTATGCCCGAGTTGCGCAGCACCTGCGGGTGCACCATGCCGCAGCCCATGACCTCTATCCAGCCCGACTGCTTGCACACGCGGCAGCCGGCGCCCTCGCAAAACGGGCAGGTCACAGCCATCTCCGCGCCCGGCTCCACGAACGGGAAGAAGTCGGGGCGTAGGCGCACTTTCGTTTCGGGGCCGAAGAACTGGCGCGCGTATTCGGAGAGTATCCAGCGCATGTTCGCCATGGAGATATTCTTGCCGACTTGCAGCCCTTCAATTTGGTGGAACGCGGGGGTATGCGTCGCATCGGGACGGTCGCGGCGGAAGGTGCGCCCCGGCGATATCATCTGCACCACGACGTCGCCCGGCTCGTCGCCATGCTCTTTGAGCTGCTTTACGATGCGCTCCATCACTCGCACCTGCACCGGCGAAGTATGCGTGCGCAGGATTAGCCCCGGCGCGAGGAAGTATGTGTCAACGTCGTCGCGCGCAGGATGGTCGGCGGGGATGTTCAGGCGGTCAAAGTTGTATTCCTCAAGCTCCATCTCGGGGCCTGCGTAAACGTCAAAGCCCATTGACGTGAAGATGCCGATGATGCGGCGCATCGCGGCTTGCACCGGATGCAGGCGGCCCATTTGCACGCGCGTGCCGGGAAGGCTGTCATCAAAGAAGGATTGCGCCGACTTGGCTTTGGACGCGAGCGCGGTCTCAAGCTCGGCGAACGCCTGCTCAAGTTCCTGCTTCATGGCGTTCACGCGCTGGCCGTAGTCTTTGCGGTCGGCAGCGGGGACGTCTTTGATTGCGGTGAGCGCGTCTTTGATGAAGCCCTTGCCGCCAATGGCGCGGGACTTTAGCTGCGCGAGTTCGTCGGGCGCAGATGTTGCTTTCGCGGCGGCAACCGTCTCCGCGGTGAGGGAGGCCAGTTCTTCAAGCGGGCGCGGCAATGTTTTAACCCCTAGAGGTTCTTGCGCGCCAGCTCGATGAGGTTGACGAAGGCCGCGTTATCAAATATCGCCAGCTCGGCGAGCGACTTGCGGTCCAGCACAACGCCGGCCTTGTTCAAGCCGGAGATAAATACGGAGTAAGTCATCCCCGTGGCGCGGCAGGCGGCGTTGATGCGGGCGATCCAAAGCCTGCGCTGGTCGCGCTTGCGCAAACGGCGGTGCTCGTAGGCGTACTGGCCGGCGTGCATCACGGCTTCTTTCGCGGCACGGAACAGGCGCTTGCGCGCTCCGCGGTATCCGCTTGCGAGCTTGAGGATGCGGCGGCGGCGGGTGCGGGAGGCTACACTTCTTTTAACGCGCGTCATTAACCTTTACCTCCCAGCAACTGCGTGTATCTCTTGCAGTCAACCGCGGCGACTTCGACCGAAACGGCGAGGCCGCGCTTTTGGCGTGAGGATCTCTTGGCCAGCAGGTGGCGCGAGCAGGCGCGTTTCCTAAGAAGCTTCCCGCTCTTTGTTAGGCGTATCCGCTTCGCGGTCGCCTGATGTGTTTTCGCTTTTTGTTTTGGCATCAGAAACTGCTCCGGGCTTGGCGCCCTTCTTACGTGAAGCGGTTATTATAACAAAAAGGCGGTTGCCAACCAAGCCCCTGGAGCGGGAATCTACAATTCCCTCTTCGGCGAGCATCGCGATGATGCGATCAAGCAGCCCTTGGGCCAGCGTATCGTGGTACGCCTTCTCCCGGCCGCGCAGCAAAAGGTTGAATCGCACCTTGAAGCCCCGCTCAAGGAACTTCTTGGCCTGGTTGACCTTCGTCTCCAGGTCGTGGTCGCCAATCTTCATGGAAAGTCCAAGTTCTTTGAGCTCACCACCACCGCTTTTCGCGACCGTGCGCTTCTTCTTTTCCTGATACTTAAGCTTGCCGTAGTCCACCATCTTGCAGACAGGCGGGTTTTCATTCGGGCTGACTTCAACAAGATCGAGCGCCTTTTCCCACGTGCGGGTAAGCGCCTCTTCTATGGGGACGACGCCAAGGCTAGCGCCGGTTTCATCAATAAGAAGGACCTCGGGCATCCGTATCTGACGGTTGACCCTCGGCCCCCTTTGCCCTTTTCCTTTACCAGTTGGTTTTTGCCTCAACGCCTGATGTTATATCAGACACGCTTGATTGCGTCAAATGCGCACGCCGCGGAGCCTCTCCATTGCCCGCGCTAAAGCTGCATGATATTCGGGAATCGCGCGCCGTAATGAAGGCACTTAAAGCTAATGACAAAGCCAAGGCTACTCTGATACAATACAAGGTTCACAGTCGCGTTGCGGCTGGATCGGACATACTATATAGAGGCTGTTGTTTAATGGACGAATTCAAGGAACTCCTGGAAGACGATCTGGGAACCCAAGCCCTCCAGCAGGGCGCCGTTGTGACCGGTAAAATCGTGCAGATAGGCGAGTCGGGCGTCTTTGTGGACATCGGCGCCAAGAGCGAAGGTGTCTTGCCGCTTGACCAGATACTCCCCCGCGACCTTCCCCGCCTCCAAGTCGGCGAGGACATCAAGGTCAAGGTCGTCAAGCGCGTTGAGGGCGAATACATCCTCAGCAAGCGCGCAGTTGATTACGAAGAGGCGTGGAACCGCCTGCTTGACGCGCAGAGGGACAACGCCACGATTGAAATCACGATTGAGTCTCCCGCGAAGAATGGCTACATCGCGCGCGCATACGGCGTCGCCGAGGGCTTTGTCCACCGCTCCAACTTTGACGATGCGCCGGAAATCGGCAGCACATATAAGGCGTTCATCCTTGACTTAAACAAGCGTGACCGCAAGCTCGTGTTCTCGCGCCGCGCCATCCTTAAGGAAGAGCAGGAGAACCGGCTGGAAGAGGAGTTTGGCCATTACCAGCCCGGCATGGTCGTTGACGGCACGGTTGACAGCCTGACCGCATACGGCGCATTCGTGCGCATCTCGCCGAGCATAACCGGCTTGCTGCACATCTCCGAGATGGCGTGGCACCAGGTTAAGCGCCCCTCCGACATCATCAAGAAGGGCGACAAGATCAAGGTGAAAATCCTTGAGCTTGACCCCGACCGAAAGAAGATATCGCTCTCACTTAAGGCCGCCACACCCGACCCGCTCGCATCGCTGCTTTCCGGCGAGGAGCTTGAGGGCAAGGTGGAATCAGTCGCCGACTTCGGAGTGTTCGTGCGCCTGACCAACCATGTCACCGGCCTCGTTCACACCAGCGAGCTTTCGCACAAGCGCTTCGGCCACCCATCCGAGCTTTACAAACAGGGCGACCGCGTGAAGGTCAGGGTGATCAATGTTGACACCGACAGCCGCCGCGTTGGCCTGTCCATCAAAGCTTGTGAGCAAGACCCCTGGAACGAAGTGCAGCTCAAATACAACCTGGGCCAGGTCGTTGAGGGCCAGGTCACACAGCTTCTTGACAATGGAATGGTCATCAAGCTTGACGAGACCTTTGAAGGCTTCGTGCCCATCGGCGAAATCAGCCTTGACCGCATTGACCACCCCAAGCGCAAGCACCACGTTGACGAGATGGTGAACGTCAGGGTGATGAACATAGACACCAAGCGCAAGCGCATACGCTTATCCATCAAGGCACTGCTCTTAGACGGTGAAGATGTTGACGTGTCCTCGCAGCCTTCAGGGCCGGGCGACATGTCGCCGACAGCGGGCAAGGTTACCCTGGGCGATCTCATTGACACGAGCAAGCTCATCATCGAAGAGGAAGAGTGATGATCGTCGGCATCACCGGAGGCATTGCTTGCGGCAAGACTGAAGCAGGCAAAGTGCTGGAAGGGATGGGGGTGCCGGTCCTTGACGCTGATGAAGTCGCGCACTACATAAGCAACTACGAGCCTGCGATCATCGACGCAATCCGCGCAGCCTTCGGCGACGGCGTGTTCACGCCACACGGCATGCTCAGCCGCAAGGCGCTGGGCGGCATCGTTTTCTCCAACCCGGCCGAGCGCGCCAAGCTTGAGCGCATATTCCACCCGCGCATTCGGGAAGTCCTGAATATCAGCGTTGATCATGCGCGCAAGAACAATACCAGCGCAGCCCTCGTCGCACCGCTGCTGATTGAAGCGAATTTTCAGGGCATGGCTGACGTTATATGGGTCGTGAGCTGCGACGAAGTGGCGCAGGTTAAGCGCCTTCGCGACAGCCACGGCATCAATGAAATTGAGGCTTGCAGGCGCATCAACGCACAGCTCCCGCTGCGGGAGAAGGAAGCGTATGCGCATTACATACTGCGCAACAACTCAACCCTTGAGGCGTTCCGCAAGCTCGTCGCTGAAACATGGGAGAAGACACTTGATGAACATGGCTCTAAGTAAAATCGCTGCGGTACCAGCGCTGGCGCTCCTGCTAGCCATCGCGATATCGGCGCCCGGCTTTGCGCAGATGGGGCCGTCCGCCCAGGCAGGGCGCAAAAACCCCACTGCGCAAAACGACTTCAAAGTCCTAAAGTGGGCGCTGCCGACACTAGACGACACGCAGGTCTGCCAGCTTCTTGACGAGATTGAATACTCATGCTCGGCCAACAACGTTGAGTTTAACTTTGGGCTGGCCGTTATCGCCGCCGAAGCCTCCTTCAGCAATAAAACAGCCTACTCCCGCAAGCGCAACTGGGACTTGGTGGAGCTGATGACCAAGAGCAATACCGTCACCTACCCTCCGGTTACGCGCGACTTGAAAAACGCGCTTTCATCGCTTGCAGAGCTAGTCCACACTGAGAAGGATACCGCCAGCGCCCTGCGCGCATACTGGGCCGACGACGCCCGTGGCTATAACACAGACACGCTCGACGAGTTTATGAAGCGGGTGAGCCAGAAATGGTCGCTCCTCCAGGGCGAAGACGAGAAAAAGGCGCAGCAAAATTATGTTCGCCAGGTTGAGAAGTTCCCAACTATGGGCGAGAGCGACTTGAGCTTCAGCGTCAGCGAGATGCCCAACCTGAACAAGCAGCTGGTGAAATACGCGGTCGAGCCGCAATACGCCAATGTAGCGAAGCATTACAACTCTAAGTTATCAGAGCAGGACGCGGCGCTTATCGCACGCGCAGTGCTCACGTTTTCCACCAAAGCCGACGTTGACCCGCGCCTCGTTATGGCGGTTATCGCGGCGGAGTCGCGCTTCAAGCCGCGCGCGGTGAGCAGGGCCGGGGCAATGGGGCTGGCGCAGCTTATGCCCGCGACGGCGCGCAGCCATGGTATACGCGACGCGTTTGAACCGGTGCAAAACATCTATGTCTGCGTGAAATACCTTGAGCGCGAAATGAACCGTTGGAAATCGCGGAGCGACTGGCTAGATTTAGTGCTCGCGAGTTATAATGCTGGCCCGGGCGCGGTAAAGAAGTACGGCGGCGTCCCGCCCTACTCCGAAACGCGAAGCTACGTTCGCATCGTAAAGAACTACTATTACCAACTCAGGGGTAGCCGTTAGATGGAAGCTGATATTAAAAAGACACCGCTCTACGACAAACACGTCGCGCTGGGCGCGAAGATGGTGGAATTCGCAGGCTACATGATGCCCGTGTGGTATCCCACCGGCATCGTCAAGGAACACCTCGCAGTGCGCAACTCCGTGGGCATCTTTGACCTGACGCACATGGGCGAGTTCTTCATCAAGGGTCCGCGCGCGTTTGAGTTCATCCAGCACATCACCTGCAACGACGTGCGCCGCATCGGAAACGGCGGCGTGCAATACACGCTGTTCCCCACACCCGAAGGCGGAGTGGTTGACGACCTGCTCGTTTACCAGCTCAACCCCGACAGCTATATGATGGTGGTCAATGCCGCCAATATTGATAAGGACTGGGCCTGGGTCATTAAGCAAAACACCTTCGGCGTGGAGCTTACCAACTCGTCCGACGAGTATGCGCTCATCGCAGTGCAGGGCCCGCGCACCGAAGAAGTCTTGATGCGCGCAGGCTTCGCGAATGTCACATACGACCACCCGTTCACATTCCGTAAGGTCAAGCGCGATGGCGACCAGCTTTTCCTCTGCGTAACCGGCTACACCGGCGAGCGCGGATTTGAAATCATCGTCAAGAATAAAGGCGCGGCGAAGCTTTGGGACGACTTGATGGAAGCCGGCAAAGGCCTAGACTTGCTTCCCATCGGCCTTGGCGCGCGCGACACTCTTCGCTTAGAAGCGGCGCTGTGCCTTTACGGGCATGAGTTGGAGAAGGACACATCGGTCGTTGAAGCCAATTTGAACTGGGCGATTGGGTGGAGCAAGGAATTCCTGGGCAAGGACGTGCTGATGCGCCACCGCGACGAGGGAACAAAGCGGCTTCTATACGGCATCGTCGTAGACAAACAGCACGGCTCGCCCCGCCCCGGCTCAAAGGTTTACGACGGCGACAAAGAAATCGGCATCGTCACCAGCGGCGCGCCGTCACCCGTGCTGGACAAGGGCATCGCGTTTTGCTACATACGCCCTGAGTCGTGCGAACCCGGCCGCGAACTGGCAGTCGAGATTCGCGGGAAGCACGCGCCTGCATTGGCAGTGAAGCCGCCGTTCGTTAAGCACCGTTTGTTTGAACACTAAAACCCTGGAGGAAGCAGTGGCTGAATACAAATATACAAAGACGCATGAATACATCGTTGAGGACGGAGACGCATTCCGCGTTGGCTTGAGCGCATGGGCCGCCGAGTTCCTCGGCGACATCACGTTCGTTGAGCTGCCGGAGCCGGGCGCGAAGCTTGCGCAGGGCGAGCCGTTTGCGAACGTGGAGTCTGTCAAGGCGGTATCGGAGATCTACGCGCCGGTTGACATGGAAATCGTGGAGACCAACGCCGTGCTTGCTGATGCGCCCGAGAAGGTCAACGCCTCGCCGCTTGGCGAAGCCTGGCTTGCCAAGGTCAAGGCGACCAACCCCTCGCAGCTTGGCGAGCTTATGTCGCAGGCCGATTACGACGCAATGGACAAGGAAGGGCATTAGCCCCACCCCGCCCGCATTTCGTAACACATATCCATGGCGGGGTAATACCGCCGGGAGGAAACAATGCCATACATTCCATGCACCGACGCCGACCGCGCAGCAATGCTTGAGCGCATCGGCGCGAAGAGCATTGAAGAGCTCTTTGACGCCATCCCCCAGAAACTGCGGATGGAAAACGAACTGGACATCGCCCCGGGCCTCTCCAAATCTGCCGTGATGGCTTACATGTCCGAGCTGGGCGCGAAGAACCACGTGTTCCCCGCACATCGCGTGCTCGCAGGCGGCGGCGTTTACTGCCACTTCATCCCGCCGGTTGTGAAAGAGCTGGTGCACCGCGGCGAGTTCTACACCTCCTACACGCCATACCAGCCTGAGATCTCGCAGGGCATGCTTCAGGCGATATTTGAATACCAAAGCTACATCTGCATGCTCACCGGGATGGAAGTCAGCAACGCCAGTTCCTACGACGGCGGGACGGCGCTGATGGACGCGGTGCTTATGGCGCGCAATACCACTAGGCGCAGCCGCATCCTGCTGCCGCCGTACTTGAGCCCGCAGTACCGCGAAGTTGTGGAGACCTACAACCTTGGCATGGCTGTGGAGCTTGTGACGCTGCCGGCGGATGCAGACGGCGCGATTGACGGCAAAGCGCTGGACAAGGAGCTTGCAGCGGGTAACGTCGCCGCGCTCGTCATCCAGTTCCCCAATTACATGGGCTTCTACGAAGAGGACATCCCGGGGATGGTCAAGGCCGCGCATGACGCAGGCGCGCTGGCAGTGTTCTCCGCCTACCCGTTCACCATGGGCGTCACCTGCACGCCGGGCGAGATGGGCGCTGACATCGTCACCGGCGAAGGGCAGCCGCTGGGCATCGCGCCGAGCTTCGGCGGGCCGTATCTTGGCTATTGCGCCACGACGATGAAGTTGGTGCGCCAGCTTCCCGGCCGCATCGTCGGCAAGACCGGCGCCGCATTCGGGCGCGAAGGCTATTTGATGACGCTGCAGGCACGCGAGCAGCACATCCGCCGCGACAAAGCCGCCAGCAACATCTGCACCAACGAAGCGCTTTGCGCGCTGCAGGCGACGATATACATGTCGGTCGTCGGCAAGCACGGCTTCCACCACATCGCGCGCAAGTGCGAAGAGAATTCCCATTACGCTGCGAAGAAGCTTGGTGCGATGAAGGGGCTGCGCATGGCTTTCCCCAAACGCGCGTTTTTCAACGAATTCGCAGTGCAGCTTGATAAACCCGAAAACCTTTGCACCGTGCGCGATGCGCTCATGAAGAAGGGGTGGCTGCCGGGGATTATCCTTGAGGATAAGTTCCCCTCGGTGAAGGGCGGGCTGCTCCTCGCATTCACGGAATTGCAGGACACGGCGGCAATTGACGAGTTCGCCAAGGACATGCAAGAGGCGCTCAATGTCTAAGCTCATCTTTGATAAATCGCAGCCCGGGCGCAAGCGCCACGACGTTTCTGATTTCGGCGGCATCGCCATCACCAGCCCATACGCCCCCGAGGGCATCCGCCGCACCGCGCCCATCCCCCTGCCCGAGATGGCGGAAGTGGACACGGTTCGCCATTACATCGGGCTGTCGCGCAAGAACTTCGGCGTGGACTCGGGCTTTTATCCGCTCGGTTCGTGCACGATGAAATACAACCCGAAGATCAACGAGGAAGTGTCCATGCACCCCGAGTGGGCATGCATACACCCCGAGCAGCCCGGGACGACAGCGCAGGGCGCACTGGCGCTGCTGTTTGAGATGCAGCATGACCTCGCGGAGATCTCGGGAATGGAACGCGTCAGCCTCCAGCCTGCGGCCGGTGCGCACGGCGAGCTTACAGGCATGCTCATCTTCCGCGCTTACTTCAACGACCTCGGCGAGAAGCGCACGATAATGATCGTCCCCGATTCGTCGCACGGCACCAATCCTGCCAGCGCAGTCATCGCAGGCTTCACCGTGTGCGAGCTGAAGAGCAACGAGCGCGGACAGGTTTCGCTGGAAGCCGTGCAAGAGCTTTGCCGCAAGGAGGGCGAGAGCAACATCGGCGGCATAATGATGACCAACCCTAACACGGTCGGCGTCTTTGAGCCGCAAGTGAAGGAGATCGCTGAATACATGCATTCCATCGGCGCGCTGCTCTATTACGACGGCGCGAATCTGAACGCGAACATGGGCTATGTGCGCCCCGGCGACATGGGCTTTGACCTGGTGCACTTCAACTTGCACAAGACGTTTTCCACCCCGCACGGCGGCGGTGGCCCCGGCTCAGGCCCGGTCGGCGTGTGCTGCAAGCTTGCGCCATACCTGCCCCACCCGCTCGTGGCGAAGACGGGCGACGTTTATGAATTCGTGAAACCCGAGAAGTCCATCGGCCGCATGAAACTTTACTTTGGCAACTTCGGCGTCATCGTGCGCGCGATGGTTTACATGCGCGCGCTGGGGCGCGAAGGCTTGAAGCGCGTCGCCGAGAACGCGGTGCTCAATGCGAACTACATCCAGGAGCGCTTGAAAGGCGCATACGATATTCCCTACTACCAGCGCTGCATGCACGAATTCGTGTTGTCGGCAGACAGGCAGAAGAAACTAGGCGCGAGCGCGATGGACATCGCCAAGAAGCTCTTGAACGACGGCTACCATGCGCCGACGGTTTACTTCCCGCTAATCGTGCACGAGGCGATGATGATTGAGCCTACGGAGACCGAAAGCCTGGAAACGCTGGATGGGTTTTGCGACACGATGCTCGGCTACGCCAAGGCGATTGAGGAAGACGTTGAGAAGTTCAAGGAGCTGCCGAACCTCTACATCCAACACCTTGACGATGTCGGCGCCGCGCGCAACCCCGTCGTCCGTTGGACGCCCGAGTAGGCTTCTATTGATGGACGAGGATTAAGCCTATCCCTGCGGCCGATGGTATAATGAGCCCATTCCATCGTTCGGAGGGGCTACGATGAAGCGCATCTGGTTACTCACGGCACTAATCCTTCTCGTCATTGCCGGGTCATGCGGACGCAGCATCAACCCGCGCAGTCAATCAATCAGCCATCCCGGTATGTCCGACCAGCAACCCGCACAGCCGGTGGTGCAATGGCCGGCAGGCCTGCCTGAGGATAGGCTGCAGCCATGGGAAACTGTGGATAGCGCAGGACGCGTTACCAGCTCCATCAACCTGCAATCGCAGTTCATCCCGGGCGTGGAGCGCTTCCTGGAAGCGGGGAGTGTCATTGATGCCGGCGAAGCAACAGGCTTCACCAGCGGCAGCGCGGGCGAGCGGATGGTGTCCTGGGCAATGTACCGCATCCCGATGGGCGCAGAGCAGCCGGGAACCATTGCGGCTGACGTAAACCTGCTTAGCGCAGGCTGCGAATATTACCTCGGCGTTGGCGATTACTCGACCGATACCTGGCGCTGGCACGGGCCTTTCACGGCTAACCACGTGCGCCTAGGCCTTATGCCCGCCTCATATACCAGTTCCTTGGGCAACCTCATGCTCGCGGTCGTCGCCTATGACGGTGCGCAGTTTACGCTGGTCGGACTGGGCGTGAACGCGCGGGACGAGGCGGATACGTCTGCGCCTCCCGCTCCTTCAGCGCCGACGCTCACGCCTGTCGCTGGTGGCATCCTTGCGGAGTGGATACCTGTTGTTGAAGCCGACCTCGCGGGATACCGCATCTACGCTGATGGCAACAATATATGTGACTACATAGAAAGCGGGACGAGCGCCTTCATCCCAGCATCTTCAAACGTGTCAGTGACGCTGAGCGCGGTGGATGTTAGCGGGAACGAGAGCGCTATATCCGATGCCGCAAGCGCAGCCCCGCTCTCCGGTGACATCCCTGCTGTCCAACTCACAGCTTCCTCAGCATCTGGCATGCGCGGCGATATCATCGCGCTGACCGCGACGGGCGCTGACAGCTACGACTGGGACGTTGACGGCGATGGCACATGGGACATAACCGGCGACGCTACCGGAAGCGCTTTTGCCGCAACCTCCGACATGGGCATAATCCGCCCTGCCCTGCGCGCGCATTCCGCCGCAGATGGCTTCTGGATGGGCGCGGTCTCGCTCATCATTGGCGGGAACTCGCGGCCGGTGGTGAGCGTGAGCGCGTCACCCCAGTCCGGCATGGCGCCGCTGGAAGTGAACTTCACGATAATGGCAGAGGATGACGACGGGACCATCGCAGAATACGCATGGGACTTTGACGGTGACGGCATATTTGACGGTAACTCTGCGGATAACCCAATCCCGTTGCCGCACAATTACCTGATGAGCGGAATGTACAACGCCAAGTTCCGCGTCACCGACAACGAAGGCGCTTGGGATGTGGACACGGTCGCGATACAGGTCGCTGGCCAATTCAATCAGCCCCCAACGGCGGATCTGCAGGTTGATGTCACTTACGGAGATGTTCCGCTAACTGTAAGTTTCAATGCCAGCGATTTAAGCGATCCAGAGGGTAATATTGCGCGTTACTGGTGGGATTTTGATGGCGATGGCATTTTTGACGGCACGACGATGAATCCTTACGTTAGCCATACCTATCTGAATCCGGGGGAATACAGCGTTTCCGTCTTGGTAGAGGACTCTCGCGGGGCTACGGGCTCAGCAGGGATCATTATCACAGCAGCTGGCTGGATAAACGCCATCATAGACGACATGCATGACAGCAGAGGACCTACTAATCTGTTAGTCGTTGAGGGCAATCCCGCAATTGTTTACTATAACGGCGCAGACGGCGGGCTGCTATACGTTCGGGCAAATGATCCCAGCGGCAACAGCTGGGGAGAGCCGATAAGCGTTATTGACTCTTACACTTACAGCTTTTCCGCGGCGATAGTAAACGGCAATCCCGCAGTTGCCTTCCAAGATAGCCCAAATGACGGCCAGTTAGCGTACGTCCGGGCAACTGACCCAAGCGGAAGTTCATGGGGCCCCAGCGTGACGGTAAATTCTACAAACTACAGCGGCGTGTACCCATGCCTATGCGTTGTGAACGGCAATCCGGCCATAAGCTCTTTCTTGGACGGTGGGCCCTACGACCTTATGTATTGCCGGGCTAATGATACTAACGGCAATACGTGGGGAGCGCCTGTGACCGTAGATCTCATCTGGCGATGTAGGAATGTACTCTAGCCTAAGGATAGTGGACGAATATCCGGCAATCGCGTATTACGACAATGACAACCAATTAGTGAAATACATCCGGGCGACTAACGCAATCGGGAGTTTATGGGGCTCACCGATAGTGCCAGATGCTACCTGCACAGCAGGCTATTACACGAGCATGGCAGTAGTTGATGGCGCTCCGGCGATAAGCTACGTCGGTACTTACGATACCGGCTTAACAGACATCAGGGCTACTGATGCTGACGGAAACACTTGGGACTCGCCTCTAGACCTTGACGTAACCAGCAATCTCAGTGATGTAACATGTCTGGCTGTTATCAACGGGAAGCCTGCGATTAGCTATACAGATAGCATGCGTAAGACATTCAAGTTCGTCCGGGCGGCAGACGCTGCCGGCAACCTATGGAATGCGCCGGAGGCTGTCGGCGATATCTATATCGGCGGCGCAGGCACTTCGCTTGCGGAAATAAACGGCTTCCCTGCGATAAGCTACGCGCATGTCTTAACGTGGGGGGAGTGGTACGAATGGGGTATGCTGGGATACGCTTATAGGTTTGAGTAAGCTATTTGCGTACAGCTACGCTCACGATCGGATAGGCGGGCGCTTAGGCCGCCCGCTTTTTATCTCGGATTGCTGTTATATCCGCTATCGCTTTCGTAAACCTAATCTTCATCGGCGGGGCTGGAGTCGAAGCCTTCGGCTTCGCCGATGACGCTGAAGCCTGACGACTCTGGTGCCACCATCGCTTCCGCCGCCGTCCTCGTCGTGGCCTGCATCGCGGAACTCGGCGTCGCAGATGGGGCAAAACTGGATGAGCTTGCCCTCTTCGCCTACGCACGGATTAATCAGAACAACCTGCGCTGCGTAAACCTTAGGCGGTAATCGTGCCGCGCAGGGCTTGCAGGCTCTTTGCGCCACACTGCGCAACGAGCGGCGGAAGTTCGGCGAGGATGCGCTGCGGAAGCTTGGGGTCGTGGAAGAGCATCGTGCCAAGCTCAACAGCAATCGCGCCTGCGCGCACCAGCTCAATAATATCCTTGGCGCTTGCCGCGCCGCCCGAAGCAATAACAGGAAGCTCAGGGACGGCTTGCGACACCTGCCAGACGTTGTAGAGCGTAATGGGCTTGACGGCTGGGCCGGAGAGGCCGCCCGACATGCGCGAGAGCCTGCTCTTTCCTGTGCGCCAATCTATCGCCATCCCGGGATGCGTGTTGCTCACCGTCACACCATCCATTCCCGCAGCGTGCGCAGCTTCGGCGTAAGGGATGAGGCTGCCTGCCGATGGCGAGAGCTTGGGGATGAGGGGCAAAGAAGTTTCACTCCGCAGCATGCTGCATAGCTCCTTGAAGAGGGGCACGTCGGTGGCAAACATCATCCCGTTATCCACGTTCGGGCAGGACATGTTTACTTCAAAGCCGAGGATGCCAGGCTCTTTCGCCAACCGCTTCACCACAGACACATATTCGCGCTCGCTGTGCCCCGCCACGTTCACCAATATTGTCGCGCCTGTCTCGCGCAACTTTGGCAGCACGTCCTTGGCGAACGCCTCAACGCCGGGGTTTTGCAGGCCAATGGCATTGAGCATCCCGCTGGGCGTTTCGGCGATGCGCGTGGGAGCGTTACCTGCGCGCTGCTCTGCGGTTATCGCCTTGGTCACGATCCCGCCGACAGTGGCGAGGTCAAAGAAATCTTCAAACGGCTCGCCGAATGATGCACAGCCTGAAGCCAGCAGAAGCGGGTTTTGAAACGCCAGGTTACCGAAGACATCCGCAGCGAAATGAGCTCTGAATTCATCTAAAGGTTATTATAAGCGATTCGCGGGTATTAGAGAGTATCAGAGCCTGGTTGCGCTTATGTGAAATTTATCACTATTTAGCGCTGCGCATCTGAACAAAGCAAGTTTCGTAGTTATTACACTTGTAAGTAAGGTGTAGGATATCAGGATTATCCTGATGATTTGCCCCTTTCAAACCGGCTGTTTCGGCGTTACAATACTCACTGGCTGAGTGCCTTACTGCTTCGATTACCAAGCACTTAGCTGTTGTATTGTGAAAACTATCACGAATTACCGGACATAAGGACTGGAGGATTGTCTGATGGCTGAAGAGCTAAATCCGCGGTTAGTAGCCCAGCAGCAGCTAGACCTGGCTGCGAAGCTGCTTAACCTGGACCAAGGGATGCATGCGCGTCTGCGCGAGCCTGCGGTCGTGATGAAGGTGTGGGTGCCCACCAAGATGGACGACGGCACCATCAATGTCTTCCCTGCATGGCGTTCGCAGCACAACGCGATGCGCGGCCCGACGAAGGGCGGAGTGCGCTTCCACCCCAGCGTGTGCGAGGACGAGGTGATCGCGCTATCAATGTGGATGACATGGAAATGTGCGCTCGTGAACGTGCCGTTCGGCGGCGCGAAGGGCGGCATCTGCTGTAACCCCGTTGAGATGAGCATCGGCGAGCTTGAGCGCCTCACCCGCCGGTTCACCTTCATGATCAGCCCCATCATCGGGCCGGAGAAGGACATCCCCGCCCCCGACGTTTATACGAACCCGCAGACAATGGCCTGGATGATGGACACATACAGCATCCTCAAGGGCTACACTGTCCCCGGCGTCGTCACCGGCAAGCCCCTTGACCTGGGCGGTTCCGAAGGGCGCGTTGAGGCAACAGGCAGGGGCGTCGCATTCACCGTACGCGAAGCGCTGAAGAACCTCGGTATGGACCCGACGAAGTCCACCGCGGCTGTGCAGGGGTTCGGGAACGTGGGCTCCAATGCCGCGAAGCTCATGAACGAGATGGGCATCAAGATAACGACCGTCAGCGACGTAAGCGGCGGTATTCAGAACCTTGACGGCCTGGACATGTCTGCGCTGCTCAAGCACGTGCGCGATACCGGTTTCGTCAAGAACTTCCCGGGCGCAAAGCCGGTCACCAACGAGGAAGTTCTCGGCAGCAAGGTGGACATCCTCATCCCGGCTGCGCTGGAAAACCAGATCACAAGCAAGAACGCCGACAATATCAAGGCGAAGATCATCAGCGAAGGCGCGAACGGCCCGACATCTCCCGAGGCCGACAGAATCCTCTTTGAGAAGGGCGTCTTCATGGTGCCCGACATTCTCGCCAACGCCGGCGGCGTCACCGTCTCCTACTTTGAGTGGGTGCAGGACCTCTACAACTTCCGCTGGGACGAAGAACGGGTCAACTCCGAGCTGGAGAAGGTCATCGTCACCTCGTTTGACGACGTGATTAAGATGGCCAAGGAGAAGAAGGTGCACAACCGCACCGCCGCATACCTGCTCGCCGTCGCACGCGTTGCGCGCGCCGGAACCGAACGCGGCATGTTC
Source organism: uncultured bacterium (assembly GCA_963749125.1). Classification (GTDB taxonomy): domain Bacteria; phylum 4484-113; class 4484-113; order 4484-113; family 4484-113; genus JBBIJQ01. Next base: position 89,001 of record CAVVLL010000005.1, on the reverse strand, counting down.
CCGTAAGCAAATGCGCCCGGGGCAATCGCCCTAGTCGCACATGACTCCATATACGAAAGAGCCGGCGGTGGTTAGCCGCCGGCTCTTTATCTCATTACGAGGATGCTTGTTTAGACTACGCCCTGGTCGAGCATCGCATTGGCGACCTTGAGGAAGCCACCGATGTTCGCGCCGTTCACGTAGTTGCCCGGCGTGCCGTATTCGGCAGCCTTCTCAACGCAGGTCTTGTGGATGGAAATCATGATGTTGTGGAGCTTCATGTCCACTTCATCGCGCGTCCACGAAGTGTGGCCTGCGTTCTGGGACATTTCCAGACCGCTGGTGGCGACGCCGCCCGCGTTGGCAGCCTTGCCCGGCCCGTAGAGAATCTTCTTCTCGACGAAGAGGTTGACGCCCTCGGGGACGGTCGGCATGTTCGCGCCTTCGCTGACGACATACACGCCGTTCTTGATGAGGGCTTTCGCGTCTTCCGCGGTGATCTCGTTCTGGGTTGCGCTGGGGAATGCGCACTGTGCGCCGGTAACGCCCCAAACGCCCACGCCGTCGTGGTATTCGCACTTGAACTTGTCGGCGTATTCTTTGATGCGGCCGCGCTTGACGTTCTTGAGTTCCATCGCGAACGCAAGCTTCTCGGCGTTGATGCCGTCGCGGTCAACGATGAAGCCGTTGGAGTCGGACAGCGTGATTGCCTTGCCGCCGAGCTGGTTGATCTTCTCAATGGTGTACTGCGCCACATTGCCCGAGCCGGACACCAAGCAGACCTTGCCCTTCATGCTCTCGTTGCGGGTCTTGAGCATTTCTTCCGCGAAGTAGACCGCGCCATAGCCGGTCGCTTCGGGACGAATGAGGCTGCCGCCCCAATTCAATGCCTTGCCGGTGAGGACGCCTTCAAAGCGGTCGGTGATGCGCTTGTACTGGCCGAACATGAAGCCGATTTCGCGGCCGCCCACGCCGATGTCGCCGGCGGGCACGTCAGTGCGCTCGCCGATGTGGCGGAACAGCTCGGTCATCAGGCTCTGGCAGAAACGCATGACTTCGCGGTCTGACTTGCCCTTGGGGTCAAAGTCGGAGCCACCCTTGCCGCCGCCGATGGGGATGGTGGTCAGGGCATTCTTGAAGACCTGCTCAAAGCCGAGGAACTTCAGGATGCCGAGATTCACCGATGGATGCAGGCGCATGCCGCCCTTGTAGGGGCCGATCGCGCTGTTGAATTCAACGCGGAAACCTTTGTTGACCTGCACTTTACCCTTGTCGTCAACCCAAGGAATGCGGAAGAGAATGGTGCGCTCGGGCTCGACAATGCGCTCGAGGATCTTCTCTTCTTTGTAGACGGGATGACGATCCAGAACTAGAGCCAGAGACTCTACAACTTCGTGAACTGCCTGGTGGAATTCCTTCTCTGCCGGGTTCTTGGCGATCAGGTTTTCCATAAAGGCGTCTACCCACTGAGACATCTGTGTTCCCTCCGTATCGTTAATTTGCTTAGATAAGATGAAAGACCTGCCGAAGAGCGGCAGGGCATTTAGTCTAGCACGAACCATTCCAAAACGCTATTACTATTTCCTGATAGTGAGGGGTTTCACAGCTTCGCTGAAGGGCTTTTACGGCTTCAGGAGCTATTATAAGGTGAAGGAGCTGGCTATCCTCTCCTGGACGACGCTGCTCCTGAGAATGCTCAGGACAAAGTAGATGCTAACCCCCTCTTCGGCACCTGTAAGGATAAGGCGCAGGGGATGCAGGAGGCTTCGCTTGGACAGCCCCGGCCTCCCCTTCACAAACTCGTCTAGGCTCGCTTTGACGGCGTCAGGGCGTCCAGAGATTTGAGCATCGTCAATCCTGCCCCAGTATGCGGCGAAATCAGCCAGCAGCGCAGCATCCTCGCCTTCCGGCATCGGCGGCGGGGCGAATGAGGCGCTAACGAATGCGAACATCTTCGTCGCTGCTGAGAAGAATGCGCCGCTGCTCTGTATCTCGCCGTAAAGCTTTTCGCACAGGGCGTCACCTTCCAAGCTTGACGCTGATTCATCTTGCAGGCTGCCGATGAACTGCAGGAAGCGCACGCGCACGCTTTCGTAGCTGGAGCGGCGCAGGTGCTCGCGGTGAAAGTATGCGAGGCGCTCAAAATCAAATACCGACGGGCTTCGCGACAGGCGCTCCACGCTGAATTCGTCAACCAGCTCGGGCAGCGTGAACACTTCGCGCGTCCCGCCGGGATGCCATCCGAGCATCGCCAGCGCATTGGTTATAGCCGCAGGCAGCACGCCCAGCTCCACGAATTCGCGGATGGTCACGGCGCCTGCGCGCTTGCTGAGCTTATGCTTCTGCGCGTCAAGGATGAGCGGCAAGTGCGCGCACGGTATCTTGGAATAGCCAAGTGCCTCGCGCAGGAGAACGTGGCGGGCGGTGTTGGTTATGTGCTCCGAGCCGCGCACGACAAGCGATATGCGCATGGCCTCGTCGTCCACGACGTTGGGCAGGTCAAAGGTGAAGTCGCCCGAGCTTTTGCGGATTACGAAATCCTCCAGCGCGGTCACCGACATCTTTATCTCGCCGTGAAGAATATCTTCCAGCACGATTTCGCCGTGTTCGGGCAGGCGGAAGCGCAGCACGCACTTTTCGCCATCGGCCTCGCGCTTGGCAGCTTCGCCTTGCGGGATGCCGCTGCACTTGCCGTCATACCTGGGCGGGCGCTTTTTCGCACGCTGAGACTGCTTCAATTCATCAAGGCGTTCGGTGGTGCAAAAGCAGCGGTAAACATGCCCTTCCCTAAGCAGCTTGTCCGCAGCGTTCAGGTATAGCTCGGAGCGCAGCGATTGGAAGTATGGCTCATACTTGCCGCCGACGCCCGGGCCTTCGTCCCAGATGATATCCAGCATCGCCAGCGCAGCTTCAATCTCTTCCACGAACGCGCGCTTGCTGCGGGCGCGGTCAGTGTCCTCAATGCGCAGGATGAACGTGCCGCCGTATTTGCGGGCGATAAGGTAGTTGAACAGCGCCGTGCGCAGGTTGCCGACATGCAGCCGCCCCGAGGGGCTGGGCGCAAAGCGCAAGCGCGGTTTGGCAGGCAGCGAAAGCACGTGAAGATTATAGCTTGAGAGGGCCGGGAAGTGGCAGGTGGCCCTGAAGGAATCCCAGGTGGACGGGGGAGGGAGGACGCGCTAGAGGGGTCGGAGGGGCCGCCAGCACCGCTAAGGCCGAGGTCGCGGGCGCCGGGAGGGCCTGCGCCGGGTTCGCCGGTGTCAGGCATGTTCACCAGGCCCTTGGGCGCAAGCAGGTCGTCGGACATGGGGTCGATGTCATAGGCGAGTTGGACTTCAAAGCTCGCCAGCTCGTCAAGGCGCGCGTCCTTGTCGTATTCGGGCTTGGGCGAGCCTAGGACGCGGTATTTCTTCCCCACCTGCTCCCCCGCCGCCTCCTGGATGCTGTCCACCAGCCGCGCCAACGCACGCGCACGCACATCCTTGCTGTAATGTGCCTGCACGCGCTTTAGCGGCGCCTTGCCTTTGCGGAATCCCGGCACTTCGGCATCCTTCGCTAGCTCACGCACCACCTGCATCACGTGCGCCCGTATATCCGCCACGCCAACCCGGCATGCAAGCTCTATCCTCCCCAGGTGAGGGCGGGCGATGTCAGTTTGAAGCCTAGTTAGGAGCATGAGTTAAGCCGATAATACCATCGCGTCATATTCCCGGTCGTGCTCGTTGCCCAGCGGGTCCTTCTCCGAAGTCCTCGCACCGTTGTCGTCGTAGCCATATTCCACCACTATGTCGTTGGCCTGAACGGCATCGACCTTGTTGGTCACCTTCGTCGTTAAGTCGTTGGTATTGTATTCATACACCGTTATTAGCCCGTCGGGATCGGTAGCGCTCACTGCCCATTGTTAGTTCCGATTAGCCTAATACTTGACCGTGTACATAACATTCCATATCCTCTTATGACTGTACGTTATGATTAGCTTAGCAGAAGAGAATCCTTCAGGAGGATCACAGGTGTATTCTAGAATCCCTACTTCAGGTGCGGAATTTGCGCTGCGTATAGAAGCAGGGCCATATATGGATAGTGCCTTTTGAAGGCTATCACCTATCGCTAATCCCCTAACTGTCTGCATTGATTCAGCCCTTATAGGGGGGAAGCCGCCTTCGGGCTCCTTACAAACACCTTCCTTCCAATTCCACACTAAATTAGGCGCCTCCACCTTGATACTAGTCATATCTAAAGTGATGATTACAACTTCACCTGATGGGTGCTTAACAAAGATGTAAGATGAGACTTTCCAATTAGTATCATCGAACATATCAACAAGCAGCCACTCTCCGGACAAAACCGGTTTTGTCCCATAACGAGTTATCCCTAAATCAACGCCGGTACTGAAAGTCTCCGCTCTGCTATTGTTCGACTCCTTATAAACCGCCATGCCAGGCAAGCCATCTTGCCTATTAAACTTAAGTAAACCATACGAGAATGCACTTAAGAATGCTATTAATATAATACAGAATAGAACGAATAATCTCTTCATCTTAGTTCCTTAAGCGTAATTACATCTCTACATCACCGGCAAACAGGTTTATAATCACAGATCTTCATCATGACTATCAGGTCTTCCTCGGTGAATGAAGGCTGAGTGGAATTGGCCGCCCCTAAGGACGGCGCGTAAATGGTATTCCTTTCCATCAATCCCCTGACGCCGTGCCCACTACAAGCCGTGGCGATTAGCACAAGCACAAGCACAATAATAATGCGCATTCTTCTCATCCCATTTCTCCTAGATAGATTGTAACTTCGTGCGCCCCCGGTTCCCGGGCGCTATTGATTCATGTTTTTCAAGAGGATTACGTCCCTATCCCCCCCACCTATATCCAAAACGCCGACAGGCTCTGTCTCCGTACCGATAACATCTTCGGTAATCCCGGTGACCGCTTCATGTGCAGCTTCCAAGTTTATTAGCGTTGATTCGCCGGAAGAGACGGTCAGGTTGACAGGCTCCCATGCTCCAAGCGCGCTTTGCGCCCTTCCGGAGATGTATAGATTGTCTTCCGAATCGAGGGTCATGCTCAGGAGTGTTTCCAGTGAGTCACCTCTATACTGCCATCCGTTTATCACTTCCCTGTCCGGGCTAATCTCTCTTATTCTGAAAGCGATTTTGTTATCCACCCCTTTCTGGCCTCCTATATAGATAGTTCCTCTACTCGTCATCGCAAAATTAATAAAGCTGCTGTCGTTTCCATAGATATACTCACATTCCAGTTGCGGGATATCCACCCACATGAGGAAACCAGCAGAAGATGGCGGAATAATGCTCTTAGATCTCCCGCATATCACGAGTTGATTTCCGGCCCAACGAACTGAAGACGGGCTTTCGTCTTGTTCCCCTCCCCACAATAGCGAATGTTGAAGCGCTCCTGTGTCGCCGTTATATTCAAGTATTATTATGTCTTCTAATCCTGGACCTAAATCACCTGCGGTTGTTAGCGCATATACTGTCCCATCCGGCTTGGCAGCAAGCCCCATACCATATTCTGCGTCCGTTTGACCCCACCTTTGTGCCCACAACACGTTGCCGTCAGAATCGTATTTGGCGGTGAGAACGTCGTTCTCATCTGCCCAAGCCACGATGCTACCGCAAATAGCTATTCCTCCGTCTGGCGTCAATGCCGCGTGATTTGCGCTATCGTAATCAGGAGTACCCCATGTTTTAGCCCAAATCAGGTTCATATCTATATCGTACTTAAGAAACAGGATGTCGCTAGCGCCTTGCCCGGCTCCGTTTATACTTCCAACAACAAGAAACGTTCCGCCTGGAAGTTGCGTGATAAAATCTGCGCCGCATGAGCTCCCCGGTCCTGCTATTCCCCACGTCTTAGCTTTAAGGAGTTCTCCTTGGGGGCTCCATTTCATAACCAATACATCGCCAATGCCCACGCTGTAGCTTGACGTCGTACCCCCTACCCAGATATTTCCTTCATCGTCAACGCAAATTGATTCCGGTTGGTCATCTGAGTTTCCCCCCCATAAGTGCACCCAAGTATCCCGGGCGTTCACCGTGAGGGTGAAGGGATATGTGGTGGGTCCGTAGGAGTTGGATATGGTGAGGGCGGCGGAGTATTCTCCTGCATCGGAGAGGGTGACTGTCGGGGAAATGTCTGAAGATATGTTGGGCGAAGCGCCGCCGCCGAAGTCCCAGGCGTAAGTGAGTGGTTCCTGGCCGGAGGCGGTTGCAGTGAAGGTGCATTCCTCGTGCTGGTAGCCACTCGTCGGAGTTACGCCATAGATAACCGGCTCGTTGCTTGGCGCGACTAAGGCTTCTGATGAAGCCGCGTCGCCATCGGGGGTCAGCGTGACGACCCGGTAATATGTGTATCCCGGCGCGATTTCCTGCGCCAGCGCAAGCCTGCCTGCCGCTGTGTCACCTTCGTCAATCGTTAGTGATGCTACCTCATTCCACGGCCCTTCGGCAGCATCCGCACCGTCAATGCGATAGCCCGTGACTTCGCTCGCCCAGTTCATAGCAATAGGCGTAATGTCTGCTACGCCGATAACGCCGTCGCCGTTGCCGTCTATCCATTCGTTCTGCGCCGATACCGCTTCGTTGAAGTGCTCAGAAAGCGGCGCTATATCTTCCAGCCCAACAATCCCATCCTGCGAGTAGTCTCCGGGATTTTCATACTTCCACGACAGCGTGTATCCGCCTGCGCTCAACGCGATTCCTGCGTCGCTCGCAACAAGTCGCACATCTACGGGGATGGCCGATGCCGTCTTAGCTGGCGTCGTGTTCGTGGAAGTTAAACCGGAAGGCTGCGCACCATTGCGCTGATGGCCTCCACAGGTGGCCGTGAACAGCAACATCGCCAGCGTTAAGCTCACGACTATTCTTGAATAAAGCCCCATCGTTTCTCTATTCATAACCATGTGATTATACCGCCGTCCAGGCGCTTGCGCCATTTCCAAGCTTGCGCCAGCAATGCGCCTGTGAAGCGCCAGAAAGGCGTTTCGTATCTGTGGGATGGTATAATGAAAGTCTATGCCCGGTAATGGCGAAGACAGCGGGAAGTATTCGGGAAACCCGCGTTGCAGCTTCTGCGGCGAGGAACAGGCCGCACGCAACGTGCGGATGATTAAAGGCCCCGGCATCTACATCTGCGAGGAGTGCGTCAACATCTGCAAGGAGTTGCTTGACGGGCCGAAGTTCCAGGCTGTGCCCAAGATAGCCCTCGGCGAAGTCCCCACCCCGCGCGAAGTCGTCAAATACCTTGACGAATACGTCATCAAGCAGAGCTTCGCCAAGAAGGTCATCGCCGTCGCGGTCTACAACCACTACAAGCGCATCAACCAGCCTTGCCACGCCCACGGTTGAGATACGGCAAGAGCAACATCCTGCTCATCGGCCCCACCGGAGTGGGCAAGACGCTGCTGGCGCAGAAGATCGCCGCGATACTTGACGTGCCGTTCGCCATCGCCGATGCCACGACGCTCACCGAGGCAGGCTATGTCGGTGAGGACGTGGAGAACATTCTCCTGCGCCTCTACCAGGTGGCGCAGGCGCAGGCGGGCCCAAGGCCAACCATGCCGAAGTCCTCGCGCGCACCGAGCGCGGCATCATATACATAGACGAGATCGACAAGATCGCGCGCAAGAGCGAGAACCCCTCCATCACCCGCGACGTCTCCGGCGAGGGCGTGCAGCAGGCGCTGCTCAAGATCCTCGAAGGCACCATCGCCAACGTCCCGCCTCATGGTGGCCGCAAGCACCCCAACGACGAGTTCATGCAGATCGACACCACCAACATCCTGTTCATCTGCGGCGGCACCTTTCGGCCTGGAGAACATCGTGGAGCGCGCTCGGCCACCGCACGATCGGCTTCCGCGCCAGCCAAACCGAGTGCGGGCACGACCAAAAGAAGAGCCGTTACGAAATCCTCCAGCACATTGAGCCTGACGACCTCATCAAGTTCGGGCTGATTCCCGAACTGGTGGGCCGCCTGCCCGTCAATGCGCCATTGGAGGAGCTTGACGAGGACGCGCTGATGGAGATCCTCTACAAGCCGACGAACGCGCTGGTGAAGCAATACCAATACCTGTTCCGCGAAGATAACGTGGAACTGAAGTTCACGCGCGGCGCATTGAAGCGCATCGCCCAGCTTTCAAAGAACCTGGGAACCGGCGCGCGCGGCCTTCGCAGCATCACCGAAAAGCTGCTGCTGGACTTCATGTTTGACCTGCCGACCAAGCGCGAGCATGGGACGCTCACCATTGACGCCAAGGACGTGAATAAGGTCTTTGCTGGGAGCATCGTGCCCTTCGCCGCGTCGGAGGACGGCGACGAAAAAGAGCCTGGCGAGAGCATGCAGCTCGCATCGCCGGAGCCGAGGATTCAGAGGCGCGAAGGGCAGCTTGAGCTGCCCAAGATTGAACCCGATATCGCGCGTTAAACTGAAGTTTGCATTTGATTAGCCGTTTGAACACGACCAAAGCTGCTGCGTCTGAAATACATTAGAAATCCGTTACGTTTCTCTTGAGGAGGAGACCATGAAGCGTTTGCTGATAATTACCGGGCTGCTGCTTTCGCTCATCGCGCTGGTGGCGGTTGCATCGTTCGCCGACAAGCCGATGATGCAGGAAAAAGAGATGTGCATGGTTATGGCCGGCAATCCTGCCGAGATAGCCATCTACGGCCTTATCCGCTCCATTCACGGCCTGGGCGGCGATATCAAGGTTGATGGCGATAAAGTCTCTTTAACGCTCAACCTTGATGCCAAGCAGCTTGAGATGCTCAAGGAAGCGCTCGCGAAACCCGAGCCGATGATGCCCATGATGGATATGCAGGGCAAAGGCGGCATGAAAGGCATGATGGGCGGAATGCAGGGCGGCGGATGCCCCATGATGCAGGGCAAAGAAGGCGGCTGCGGAATGATGGGCGACGGCGGCTGCAAGATGATGGGTAAAGACGGCAAAGGCTGCGGCGACGACTGCAAGATGAAGCAGGGCGGCGCTTGCGACGGCAAATGCGAATGCTGCAAAGACGGCTGCAAAATGATGGGCAAAGACGGCAAAGGCTGCGGCATGATGGCTGGCGGCGGATGCCCGATGATGGCCGGCGGAATGATGGGCGGCGGATGCAAGATGATGCAGGGCATGATGGGCAAAGACGGTAAGGGCTGCGGAATGATGAGCGGCATGATGAAGGGTATGCCCGGCATGGAAGGGATGAAAGGCATGCACGGGATGATGGGCCCCATGATGGGAATGATGCCCCCGATGGATATGGAGATCACCGGCAAATGCCCCAAGTGCGGCGAGATGATGAACTTCACCGTGAAGTGCAAGATGATGATGCCGCCGAAGGGCGAGATGGGAATGATGGGCATGGCTCCTCCTCCCCCGCCTGACGCTCCGAAGCCCGAAGACTGCAAAGACTGCGAAAATAAGTAACTGAAACCAGGCCAGCGGCCTGTAGCAGATAATTGCGGCTCCTTAACGGCGCACTTGCCGCGAAGCAGGTGCGCCGTTTTGGCTACAGGAGAACCGCCGGCTGCACAGCCCTAAGTTAATTAGATAAACGGGCAGGTATAAATAGCTAGTTTCCATTGCTAGGAGTATAAGATGAAGAAGGTATTGATACTGTGCGGCTTGTTGATTACGGTCATCACAGCGTTTGCGGCTGTGTCCTTTGCCCAGAGGCCTATGAATTACGATAGGACGATGAACTCGGATCCCACTTACAACCAGACTATGGCGGCGATGAACGATCTCGTCCGCTCGATTAACGCGCTGGGCGGGAGCATCAAAGTTGAAGACGGTAAGGTTTCCATCAAGCTCAGCTTCACTGAAAAGCAAGAGAGAATGTTGGAAGAGGCTATCGCGAACAAAGATAGCATGCGCTACGAGCGCGCGATGGCGAACGGCGACATGGGCGACATGAGCATGACCTATCGGGAAAGCAACATGAACATGGGCTATCGCGAAGGCAACATGAACACGGGCTACAGGGACGGCTACATGCCCCCGGTAACGAGCGAGGAGTATTGCAGGGAGCGCGCCGACTACTACAACCACTTCCTTCATTGCGGCATTCCCCGCGACCAGATGGAAGCCTACGGCATTACGAACCCCGACTGGAAGTTGCGCGACAGCGACACGCAGATGCAGGATAACTACTCATACACGCAGGGGCAATGCCCTTACATGAACGAGAACTGCCCTTACATGCAGGGTAACGGTAACATGATGGGCATGGGCCAGATGATGCCTATGAACATGCAGGTTGAAGGCAAGTGCCCCCATTGCGGCGAAGTGATGAATTTCACCGTGAAATGCGGCATGATGAACGAGATGGGCCACATGGGCAAGAACAGCAAATGGGCGAATAAGCAGGGCATGGACGATAGCGATAGGCCTTGCAGGACCCGCGGACAGCAATAGCTCTCCGGCGCTTCTCACGATAAGCAGTGTTAGCAAAATAAAGCATAGCAAGAGGCCTGTTTCAGACAAGGGATAAGGCTCTTGAAGGCGCACCTGCATCAGGGCAGGTGCGCCGTTTTGTATGGGGGGCAAGGCAAGCGCTTGTGTATTGAAACCAATAATTTCACTCGGCCCGGCGCCGAAATCAGCTAATCAAAATATTCGCAAGATCCCTAAGTTAAACCACGCGCTTCGCCGGTACCAATACTAGTTTAACGCCAGCAAGTTGGGATAAGCGGGAATTGCCATTGTCAGATAGATGCCCTGCTAGCCATAGAGACTGGCTTGACGAAGGGTCGTATAAGGCGAAAAAGAGAGTGAGCGTATATAGAGCGTAGCGAGAGGCCTGTTTCTAAATAGGGATAATACCCTTGACAGCGCACTTGCATCCGGGCAGGTGCGCTGTTTGATATGGGGGGTATCGCGTGGGGCACTTACGTTACGGTAGAATATAGGTGAACTGCCAGAAGTAACAGGAGGCACGACGTGAAAGCGAATGCGGTAATCCTGATCGTCCTTACAGCGATTGCGTTCGCATGCGCGAAGCCTGCCCCTTCCTCCACGCCTAAGAACGAATTCAAAGATCCAATGGTGCTCATTACTGAATACACGAAGCAACATGGCAGTTCAGGGCCTGATTACAGGAAGTTTGTCTTGGACTTATACAGCGGATTGCTTTCAGAAAGCCGTTGGGAGTTACTTACAGGGCCGAATGATAAGTATTATTCTCCGGATAAGGTTTACACTAAAGTCGGTATCGCGCGGGAGATTGAAAGCTACCAAGACTATAAGAAGCTACTTACGCACTTAGGAATAACTGAGCTAGCAGTTCCCGAGGGAGCTAGATACGCCGGAATAACGATTCATCAGAACAACAAGCTATTAGAAAGCTACACGGTTGCCGAACAACGGACGTTGTTGGTTGGCTATCAGGGAGAGATCCACAAGCTCGGCAAATGGTACATTCCTTATTCGCCACTTATGCTGATACCAATGATGGCGAAATCCGGAAGACCCGAGTTCAATTCAATAAACGAGATAGTCGAAGCGAAGTTCGGTGAAGAGTTGTTTGATAATGCGCTTGAAGACTTGCAGAAGATCAGTGAAAAACTAAAAGAGCGCGAGCGAAGCATAGTCGAGTTTGACTCTGCCGTTAAGCAATACATGCGCCTAAGAAGCGTTGCTGAGAAAGGCGGTTCGCGCCTAGATTGGGAAGCGTTGAAGTACGCGGCTGAGGAAATGAAGTCGATTGAGATTCCCGATTTTGAAGACTGGTTTTGCCGTAATTACATGCCGGAATATGCGAACTGGGTTGCCGGCGGGTTGTTCGAGCCATGGCATGAGGAGTTTTCGCCCGGTAACGGCCTGATTAGGCAAATTACAGATACCACTGAAGTCGCGGGACTTCTCAAGGCAGTTACAGAAGGAGCCAAGAAGAACTCGGATAACTATATCTTGCTGATGTTACAAGGATCACCGGAGAAGTTCACGTTCTACGCTTACAGGCTGTATGGCGAAAGCGATTTGATACTTGAGGGTGTGGCGTGGTACCTGCCGGATATTGTCGGCTGGACTGGGGTCATGAAGCGGGCAAAGGAAACTACGACCCCGATTCTGATTAACAAGCTGAAGACAAACAGCGTTGATTCCAAGGTGCTCAGGCAAATTGAGATGTTTGCAATTGACCGTGTGGAGCCAGCATATTTTGAGGAGGATAGCTGGCCTGATGTTAATGCCGAGAGGAAGACGGCTTTTGATGCGGCGGAATTGAAGGAGATACGCCACGCGCAGGAAGGCTCAGTTCTCGGTGCTGAGGATGTATACGCAACCTTGGGGCTGGCATCGGGGAGAAAGATAAAGCAATGGAATCTGCTTACTAGAAACGAAAAGCGCGCACTCTATTCTTTGTCGGTAGTAAGCGCGGAGCACAGAATTCGCACAATGCTCGAATATGGCTATTCCTCAATTAGCTCAATAGAGAATCTCGCTGAGATGATTAGCGCGGAATTTCGCGATAGCACGCTAATACAGGAGACAGACCCGAGGTTTATTGACGCAGGATATGATGAGCTCTTTGACACGTGGCTAAGCCCGGTAACGGGGCATACTTTTGAGCCTTGGCATAAGGAATGGAGCAAGGGAAACGGGTATATCATCCAAATCACTGATAAAAAAGCAATCGCTAGCCTTAAGAAGCTATATGAAAAGGAACTAGAATCCAACGACCTTCCATACAGGTATGAGCGCGATGATTATAAAAGCGAGCCAAGCAGATTGCAGTTTTACTACTCTCGCTTGTACGGAGAAGAAGTTGGTAGCATCATCGCCGAAGGCATTTGGTATGTATGGAGAACGAAGGTTTTCGCAGGTTAGCGAGTCATCGCCCAAAGGCGCAGGGCAAGCCAGCGCCCACAGCCAGTAGAATTTCCCAGACATAGTAACCTTTTAGCCTGTCCGTGAGTCTTGTTTCGTGAGACGCAATGCCCACGCAGCCCGAAATCATGCCGGCGAAGCTGGAAGCGCTCCTTAGCGAGCACTTCGCCGATGCCGCGCGCTTTTGCCGTTTCCTTGCAGGCGGCGATGATGCAGGCAGCGAGCTTCATGCCGACGCCGCCGCGCTGGCCGCGCTGCACTTCCGCCAGCTTCGCAAGCCTGAGCGCTTCCGTGCATGGTTCTACACCATCATCCGCAACCGCTGGCGCACGGCTTACAGGCGCAGGCGCACAACCAGCCACATTGACGACGCGATGCTCTTGTCGGCGCGCGAGACGCCTGAGCAGGCGATGGAGACGGCGCTGGTTGACAGCGCGCTGGCGAAGCTACCCGATGGCGAGCGGGCGGCGGTGGTGCTGCACTACATTGAAGACCTGCCCGTGGGCGAAGTCGCGAAAGTGCTGGGCATCAGCCGCCCCGCCGTGAAGACACGCCTTCACCGGGCAAGGCGCAGGCTAGCGCCGATTATGCGCATGCTTATGGGCGTCGCGCAGCCCGCGCCGGCAGGAGGGACAACTCATGAAGACTGACTCCAACGAACTCGCTGTATTCCTTGACGCTGCACAAGGCGTGAAAGCGCACTATCATGCGCCGTATGCGATGCCGTCGCTGATTGCCGAAGCAGGAACGCGCGCGCCGAAGCTCAAGCGCGAAGCATTCCGCCGCACGCGCAACCGCGTGATTGCGGAGCTTGCGGTCGTGCTCATCATCCTTGCAGGTTGCACCATCCGCATCCCGGCATCTTCCAGCTCCGCCCTACGCCGGTTCGCGCCGGACATCAAGCCCAACGTCTGGCAGGCGCTGAGCATCTTCGCGCTGTCGGGGGTGAAGATAAATTCACAAGAAGAGCTACAACAGCAGCTTCAAGCCGTTGCTCAGGTATGTTATGAGAAATATGCAGCAAAGCTTTCCGCTAGCAGGTTTGAAACCATGGCCTTGCCAATAGACATTCAGGAGTCTATTGGCTCGAACATCGACGAAAACATTGTTAATGACCTTGATCCATGGCGCGACAGAGGCATGATTGGGGGATACAGGATTACCAACCTGAGACTGGCAACAGATAAAGCTCAGTATGGATGGAAACCTATTCGCGAACAGTTAAAGTCTATTGGTGGTTTACCGCTAAACTCCCCAGTTAAGCCTTATAGTGAGTGTACCCCGGAGGAAAAAGCGCTGCTTGCGCCCAGCTACTCCACGCAAGTATATTTAGGAGAAAGGTCGATAGATAGGACTAGAAATGGCGAATATGCTGCGAACCTATTGTGTGCTGTGGCTGCTAATATGCCGGGGCATCAGATCACATCGACAGATCTAGTTGACCAATGGCTAGGGGCAAGCGCATATGAGGCAATGCATGATGCTGCGAAAGCTTTCTCAGTTGAGGAAGCTGATCGTTGGATTAGCAAGAACTTTCTAGTTCCAGTCGCTTCGCCTGTAACTGGTAAACTATTTGAACCCAACCACCCGGAATACTCGCGCGGTAATGGCTTCATCAAAGAAATAACCGATGAAGGGCAAATCAAACAGCTAGTGAATGCCGTAATCCAAGCCGGAGTGATGATTGGTGACGATGATTATGCTCGCGCGCCGCAAGACTTTGATTGGAATGTATTTGGTGGATTACGCTGGATATATTTCCGGCTGTACGGAGAGAGCGAAATCATCGCCGAAGGCGTTCTTTTCGGCTATTGGAGCGACCAAACCGAAATAGGCTTAATTTATCATCGGGTTGGGCTGGAATTAGCTAATCTCATTTACCATCCTGTCGTCAATGATTCCACGCAGCTTAGAGCAACTCTAAAAGCTCGAATCGCCGAAGCGATGGAGCCTGCACCTGATTATGAAGAATGGCTGGCGAAACAGGATCAAGCTACATTAGCCGCGTATGTTTGGCAAGAAAGAGCACGGATCAACTTGCTCTTTGTCAGTGATTTCAGGAAGCATCTAGATACAAGACCACTTGATGAAATTGAGAACTCTACAACACGGAATGCTCGCCGATATCTTCCCTGAAGATGTGAATGGGCTTCCCACTGAAGATCCTCTAGCCCCAATAAACGAGCTTTCTCCTAAGGAAAATCAGCTTATCGCAGGGGTCTTAGAAGGCGATAAGTCCCCTATCGCATGGTTTGCGGATACTGGCGTCAAGCGGATTCATAATGGCAAGGAATTGGTGAGGAACCTATATGCGGAAGATGAGATGCGCATTCTGCTACGCTCAGTATCTGTGGAACACAGGGAATTTGGTCGTGAGATGAGGCGAAAGGTCATGTTCCCTTACAAGCGTGTCGGCGTAGAAAGCTTGTTCCTTCCCATCTACAGGGACTTTGAGCCGTATCAGGGATACTTTGAACGCGTGGACACGCCTGGGCTTCGCGAGAAGGCGCAGGCGCAGCTGGGGCGAGAGCCTAAGGACATGATTTACTTCCGCATCTACGGCGCGGAGCGCGTTATCGCAGAGGGCTTGTGGGTTAGGTAGGGCAAATGTAGTGGCGCAGCCATCCCGGCTGTGCGCTTTAATGCACAAGCGAGACGCATGTGCCAACAAGAAAGAACAGACGGCGGGGGGTAAACCCCCGACCCTTCAGTTCAAACTCCAAAATCCATAGTGAGGCTAGAAAGCCCCACCTCCGGAGTAAGAACCAGAGCCGGGCTAAAGCCACGGCCTACAAGTATTAAATCTGTCACCGCGCCCCACAAGAGAGCCAATCTGGTAGAATAAGGGTTCTGGCTGATAAATCCTGAAGACAGCGAAAACCGGCGGCAGGAGGGCGAAGGGAGGGAAGACACCCTCGCCAGCGAGACGGTCGGCCTGCGCGACCGCGAGGAGATGCAGGCGCTCCTGGGAGACTTTGACGCCCACCTGCGCACGCTGCGCAACGGCCTTGGCGTGAAGCTTTACACCAAGGGCCAGGCGGTGCATATCGTCGGCGCTCCCGAAGACGTTATCCGCGCGGTGAGCGTCATCCGCGACCTCGTGCAAATCATCCGCAAGGAAGGCGCCCTCACCGAGGGCGACATCCGCGAGCGCCTTGACGAGTATTCGCCGCATGCGCAGGATGCAGGCTCGCAGCAGGGAAACGAGATACTGCCGATGGTGCCGCAGGTCACGCCGCGCACCGCCGGGCAGCTGGAATACTTGCAGGCCATCGGCGAAAGCGATGTGGTGCTTTGCTTCGGCCCTGCGGGAACCGGCAAGACATACCTATCGGTGGCCGCCGCGATATCGCACTTCAAGCGTGGGCTGGTGAACCGCATCGTGCTCACGCGCCCGGCGGTGGAAGCGGGAAAGTCACTGGGATTTTTGCCGGGGACGCTGGTGGAGAAGGTCAACCCCTATCTCGTGCCGCTGTTTGACGCGCTCAACGACATCCTCGGCTTTGACCGCGCACGCAAGCTCATTGAGCGCGGGGTGATTGAAGTCGCGCCGCTGGCGTTCATGCGCGGGCGCAGCTTGAACCACAGTTTCGTCATCCTTGACGAGGCGCAGAACACGACCTACCAGCAGATGAAGATGTTCCTCACGCGCATGGGCAGGCACAGCCGCGCCATCGTGACCGGCGACATCACGCAAATCGACCTTGAGAAGCGCGAGAACTCAGGTTTTATCTTTGCGCTGAAGATACTCAAAGACCTGGGGCCGGCGGTGCGCACGATTGAGCTTAAGGAAGCCGACGTCGTGCGCAATCCAATCGTGCAGCGCATCATCAACGCTTACGTGCGATATGAAGACAAAGGACAGGGGGAAGGATAAGCCTCATGTCAAAAGAGCGCACAACCAAGCCGCCGCACAAACAGATGCAATCCGCCTCCACCATTTACCAGCGCATATTTTGGGGGCTGACCTTCTACATCGGCATGATGGCGCTGCTTTACGCGCACATCGTCGTGTGGCCGGTGCGCCTTAGCGTCGGGCAGGTCATCCCTTACGACATTACTTCGCCGATGGACGCGAGTTACATTGACAGCACGGAACTGGCGAAGCTCAAGGCGAGCGGCAAGGCGAGCATCATTGACACGCGCATCGCCGACCAAGCGCAGATGAAGCTTGCGGAATTTTTCACCGATGCGCGCAAGGCAAGGCTTGAGGGCGGCGACCCGGCGAAGCAAGTGGAAAAGCTCGCAGCGGATTATCCGCTGCCGGGCAGCCTCATCGCGCTGCTCCTCACCTTACCCGATACAGAGCTAAGCGACACCGAGGATTATTCGCGGGACACGCTGGGCGATTACATGAAGACGGCGCTATCCAAAGGTGAGATTGAACAGCTGCGCAACTCAAGCCTGGACGCGCCGTCAATCACTACGCGCGACCGCGTGCCCGTGTATTTCCTGATGGAAAACATCACCGAGGCGCCCGATGTTCCCGCTGTCCAGGACTACATCAACCGCCTTGTGACGCACCGCGTCGCCACCGGTGAAATCATTCTGGGCGCGGGCGGCATCGTTAACCAAGTCGTGCTGGACAAGCTGATCGCCGTTGAAGACGGGATGGTGAAACAGCGCCAATACCGCTTCTTTGGCGCAGCGCTGCTTCTTGCCGCGCTGATGCTCGTGTGGTACGTGCACATCCGACTTTACAAGAAGCAATTCCTGAACAACCCGTCACTTTGGGCGCAGCTCGCGCTCATCTTCATGGCGGCGCTGGCGCTTTCGCTGCTCATCGGCAGGCTGCCCTTCCGCTATGTCCACTACTGCGTCCCGATGGGGCTTGCGGCGGCGGTCATCATCATCGTCACGATGTATGATGCGATACTGGCATCCTACATCGGCCTGGGGCTCGCCGTGATTACGGCGCTGGCTCTAAACTTCAACTCCAACTTGCTCATATACATGCTCATCTGCACCACCTACCCCGTCGTTTTTCTGAGCAGGCGCTCGCGCGTGCGCGACCTGGCGCTGTTTGGGATAAATCTCGGGGCGCTCAACTTTGTGCTGGCGATGTCGGTCATCCTGTTTTCGGTGGAGACATTCTCGTGGTGGGTTGTCGTGTATTCGGTGCTGACAGGCATCCTCGCCGCGGTAATAGCACTGGGCATCGGCCCGCTACTGGACATGCTATCCACGCAGCTGACGCCGAGCAAACTTCAGGCGTTGCTCAATCCCGAGCTTCCTTTGCTGAAGAAAATGCTTGAGGAAGCGCCGGGAACATACTTCCATTCAATGATGATGTCGTCCATGGCTGAAGAAGCGTGCAGCGAAATCGGCGCGGACGGCCTGCTAGCCAAAGTCGGGAGCATGTACCACGACATCGGCAAGCTCAAGCGCCGGGATTCTTCACCGAGAACATCAGCGACCCTGCGCAGAACCCGCACCGCCACCTGCCGCCTGAGAGCAGCTTCAACATCGTTGTGCTACATGTACAGGACGGGCTGGAGATGGGGCGCAAGTCCGGGCTGCCGCCCGAAATCCTAGCGTTCATCCCCGAACACCACGGGACAACCGTAACCAAGTATTTTCTTGAGGAAGCGCGCAAGCGTTCCATGCTTGACGGGGAAGAGGTTAATACCGACAACTTCCGATACGGAGGCCCTGACCCGCGCAGCAAGGAGACGGGCGTGGTCATGCTCGCGGACGTTTGCGAGGCGAAAATCAGGGCGACCGACAGGTTCACCAAAGACGACGCTCGAATGATCATTAACGAGGTGATTAAGGAAAAGATGGACCTTGGGCACCTGGATAATTCTGGGCTAACTGTGGGCGACCTGCGCAAGGTGGGCGAAGCCTTCACGCGCGTTCTCGTGAACCTACACCACTCTCGCCTGAAGTATCCCGAACAGCACGAAGCCGAGGATGCGCGCCAAACCCCGATTAACCCGACATAGCCGCGACATGCACGCGCGATGAAGAAAACGCAGCAAACCGCTTATGGACAGCGCAGCGACCGCCTTCCGATGTTGCCCCCGTTCGGCGTGATGCTGCTCATCATCATGCTGCTGTTTGTGGGATACTCGGTGTATTGGATGTCTCGCGGCGGACACGTAGGGGCGGAGAATGGCTACGCGGACACCGCAACGCAAGCTCCTGCTGCTTTACCGGACGAGTGGTCCGCCAAGTCGTTGCGGGGAATAGCGCTTGCGCACATCGGCGCAGCGCTTGCCGAAGCACGCATGCCTGAGGAGCGCCTCGCCGAATACCACACCGTTGACGAGGTCTTCGGCCGCACACCAAATCCGGTTGTGCCGGTGGCGCGCAAAATTGATGAATTCCAGCGCGGGACATACAGCACGCTTGCTGCGACAATGGCAAGCGTCGCCGGAGAGCCGCTTACAGACAAGCTGTGCGCATACAATGAAATGAGTTTTGCGGAGAAACTACTGCTCTACTCCGACTGGGCCGGAACGCCTACGCGTGACCTGCCTGTCTACTATGAATTGATAAACCGAATGAACGCTGCGGATGTGCAGGCTATCACGGGATACGGGATGCTGGACGCGGTGTGGAACGCAAGCGACATCACAACTCTCGCTAGCATCTACCAAAGGACCGGCCGTGACAAAGCGAAACTTGCGCAGTCGCTATCAGAAGAGTGGCTGCCCATGTTCGTTAGCCCAATCACGCTCGCATTCTTTGAGCCTTGGCATAAGGAATGGGCCGCCGGGCAAGGCTACATTATTGAAATCACCGAGCCCAAGGACAGGGAAAAGCTGGCTGACGCCGCACTCGCATACCAGATTGAGCAGGGCATTTCGCAAGAACAACTGCGCCCGAACGAAATACCACTTGGCCGTCCGGCGCCTGAGCCGCCGGAGACTGCGGGGTCGATGGATTACTACAAGTTCTTCTACTACCGCATCTACGGCGAGAAGCAGGGGTATGTGCTTGCGGAAGGCGTGCTGCAGGTTGAAAGCTACCAGGCGAGGCAGAGCAGGTGGGCACCGCAGACAGCGAAGAAAGAGTAGCGCCTGTTACAGCGAAAGGACTACATGGCCCGCAGGCGGAAACTCGCAAGCTTTCTTAATCACTCCAATGAGTGGCTTGCCATACATGGCGAGCGCCGCCAGCGAGCTTAAGCTTCGCTCTTGCAGCATCCCATTGGGAACCAGCGACGAGTAAAGCTCGGAAACTTGCAGCTCCAGCGCTCCGTCACGCTGCTTCACGCTTTGCTCCACTTTCTTTCTGACAGTGGCTATGTGCTTTTTGAAGTTAGCGCCCAATGTCTCCATCACCGCCACGAGCCCTGGATCAAGTTTCGCTGCATCACCGGAGAGCAGCGACGCCTGGCCGGCGAAGCTCGCCTCCATTTCATCTATGCGCGCAGTGATTTCCTGCGGCACAGCATCTTTAGCCAGCTTGCGCATCAGTTCGTTTTTCGGCTGAAGCAGGTCGGGCAGCTCAATGCCGTAGCGCTCCATCAACCTGCGCTGGCGGCTGTTGGTCAGAGTGAACGTAGGGCGTGGCACGAGCAGCGGTTCCGGCATGCTGTAGAGCGGGAAAAGCGGGTAGAGCTGCGCCCAGTATGCGACTTCGCCTGCGCCGCCAAGAAACGCGACGGTTGGGAACAGCGCCTGCTGGAACAGCGGCCTTGTTAGCGCGCCAAATGAGATGCGCGACGGTTCGCGCTCCACTAACGAGGTAAGGCCGTCAATGCCCCACCCTTCGCCGCCGGACTTCATAGCGAAGCCCGAGCCGGTGCGCACCAGCTTCTCGCGCACGCCGTCGCCGTTTATCATGAACAGGTTCGTGTCTTCGGGCAGCGTTGTGACTTGTAGTATCCCGCCTGCCTTCTGGATTGCTGCATTGCGTGCGTTTATCTCGCGCCATTCGTCTTCCTGGCGCTTCAACGATTCCGCGAAGAGTGGAAACGTAATCTGCTTCGCTTCTTCGTCTTCGGGGTCAAAGACCAAAAGCCCTGCGCGCGCAAAAAGCGATGCCATGAGGGTGCAGAAGGCAGCGCTCAGCGTCGCGCCTGGCTTGTATGACGCATCAAACGCTGCAAGCATTTCGCCGGTTGAAGGCGTGGCAGGGAGATGAGTGAATATCTCGCGCAAGCTAGCCACTGCGGACGTATCAAGCGCTATGCGGCTTGCAGGCCAGCCTTCGGTTCCGGCAGGCTGGGCAATTGAGACTTTGCCGAATTCGCCGTTTTCGGAGATGTAGCCCGCGTGCCGGATCTCTTCAAAGTCATGATCCATCCCGCTCGCCCAGAACAGCGGGACAAACCGATAGCCGGGCAGATCAACTTCCAACTTGTCGCGCAGCGCGATGAGCGCAACCGCTTTGATGAGCGTGTAGAGCGGGCCAAGGCACACCCCGACTTGCTGCCCCGAGATGAGGAAAAAACCATCGGTTGACGCGGCGTCAAGCGCTTTTTGCACCGCAGGCTCGTTTGGGAACGGCTGCTGGCGCTTGAGCATCGCAGCGACGCGCTGGCGCGGACCCCGGCAGCATTGGGGATTGTTGGCGATGCCCGGCACTTTGTGCTTCACGCATTCGGCTATAGGGCGTATTGGCGGAAAGAAGCTGTCGGCAAGCTTCAAGCCGAGGTAATGGGACAAGGCGATCTGCTTCACGCCAATCTCGCTGAAGCTATAGCTCGTCTTCATTTCCCATCCACGGCTGCACGAGGGTTGTCTTATACCCCAACGCTACGAGTATGCGACCAACGATGTGCCCGATTTGGCAGTTAACGCCTTCAAGCTTGTTGTAGAAAGTCATGACAGGGGGTATCACTATCGCGCCGTAGCCAGATAGCTTAGCCAGGTTTTCCAAGTGAAGCTGCGACATCGGCATTTCGCGCGGCACCAGCACCAGTGGGCGGCGTTCCTTCAGCGCGACATCTGCGGCGCGAGTTATCAACGTGCCGCTTACGCCTGCGGCGATGCGCCCTGCAGTTCCCATTGAGCAGGGGCAGATCACCATCGACTTCCAGGGATTGCTGCCGGACGCGAGCGGGGAGAACAGGTCATCGTCGGAATGTAGGCGCAGGAGCGAAGGCTCGATGCCTAATGCACCGGCCAGCGAAGCAGCGCCTGCGGGGATTCCGGTCTCGGCTGTGAAAACGCGCGCGCCAGTTGCTGAGAACACAACATGGCATTGCGCGCCAAGATGCGCCAGCTCTTTGATGAGGCGGACGGCGATGGGCGCGCCGCTTGCACCGGTTACGGCGCAGACGACGGCAGTTTCGTAATCAGTCATTCGCTATGACTTCCCGACCAATGTGCGGAAGTCGGGGTCGTTATGCAGGCGTTCAAACTCAGGAGCATTGGTAATAACCTGCGCCAACTCGCGGTCGATTGAAACAGCTTTTTGCAGGAGCTTGACGGCTTCGTCGTTCTCGCGCAGCAGCACGTGAAGGTGGGCATAGCCCATGAGAAGGTGCGTCGCCTGCGGGAAGCGGGCAAGCCCTTCTTCATATGCCTTGCGGCCGCGCTCATGTTCCTTGAGCTGCACGAGGGAGAACGCCTTGTTCTCGTAAGCGGGGAGGTAATCCTTGTCCAGGACGATTGCCTGGTCAAAGTGCTCCACTGCCTTGGCGAACTGCTCAAGCTGGGCGAGTATGACGCCCTTGTTCAGGTAAGCCTTCTTATGCTTGGGATCCTGCTTGATACACTGGTCAAACGAATTGATAGCTTTCAGCTGTTCGCCCAGATCAACCTCGGCGAGCGCTTTCTGATACCACACCTCGGGTATCGTTGTGGTCAGCCTGAGGATGCGCTCGGCGGTGTCGGAAGCTCCCTGCGCATCGCCGAAGAGGTTCTGCGCAGTCGTCTTGTGCAAGAGATAGTCGGTGTTGGTCGGGTCAACCTTCAGGGCATGGTCGTAGGCGTTGACGGCTTCTTTCCAGTTTTGGAGCTCGTCTTCCGCCAGGCCCAGCTGATACCACGCTTTCGCGTCTTCGGGGTTCTCAGACAGGTACTTAGTCAGCCACTCAGCCTTGCCCTCGTTGTCTCCGATTTCGCCCAGCAGCAGCGCTTTGCGATACCAGACCAAGTCGAAGTTCGGGTTGATGGAGATGCTCTTGTCGAAGCAATCGAGGGCTTCAGGGCGCAGTTGCTTTGCCCATTGCACGAGGCCCTTGTTATACCAAACACGCGGGTCATTCGGCACTTGCGCAAGATACTTGTCGATATAAACCAGCGCATCGTCGTAGCGCTTGAGGCCGTAAAGCGACAGCGCGTAGTTAGACCAGGATTCATAGTCGTCAGGGGCGACTTCAAGGAAATACTCGTAGGTCTCGCGGGCGCGGTCGTAGTTGCGGGTCATCACTTCAGCGATACCGCGATTCTTGAACGCGAAGTCGTCCTCTTCGTTGAGCTCGATCGCTTTATCAAAGTAAGCCATCGCGCGGTAGTCCTGGCCGATTTTGCCGAGGAGGATACCGTTGTTATACCAGGCCTTGAAGAGCCTGGCGTTGGATTCGCGCGCGTTGATGAAGCAGCGGTGCGCCTGGAGCTTGCGGTTTTCTTCGTAAAGCACCATGCCCAAGTTGTACCAGGCATTTGAATTGCCGGCAGCGAGTTCGAGGCACTTCTCGTACGCCTCGCGCTCTTTGACGATGTCGCCGAGCTTGTTGTAGGCAATGCCGATGTTGTACCACAGGGCTTCCTGGTCGGCCTTGATGGTCAGGGCCTTTTCGTAGGAGGCGGCTTCTTCAGCCCACTTCTCGGCTTCGCGGTAAATCAAGCCTTTGAGGACGTAATAACCGTAGTCCTTATCATTGAGCGAGACCGCCTTGTCCACGGAGCGGAGCGCTAATTCGGTCTGGCCCGTCTTGTAGTAACCCCACGCCATGCCGAAGTGCGCCATCGGGTTTTCGGGGAACATCTCAATGATTTTCTTGAACTTGGCGTCAGCGTCTTCGAAGCTGCCCTTCTTCAAGTCGTTGTAGGTATGGTTGACGAGCTTGCGCTCGGCTTCTTTCGCGGCGCGCTCCTTCTCTTCTTTCTTCTTGAAGAGGCCCTTGGTGTCCTTTTGCCACTGCTCCATGATGACTTCATAGTTGGCAACCAGGAAGCCTTCATCAAGGACGTCACGGTGCACCAGGTCCTTGAGTTCGGTGGTCGTTGGGCCTTCGCGCTTGCGGATATCGCCATAAGGCAGGACGTTGAAGCGCTGGAAGGAGAACGCTAGCTCTTCATCAATGCTGGGAAGCTTCAAGTCGGTCGCGATCTGCTCAAACAGGTAGTCGCTCTCGTCTATTTCAAAGAGCTTGAAGTCCTTGCCCTTGTCCATTCCGACAGCGAGCAGGTCGGAGATGGCTTCGGGAACCTGCTTGATGTTCCCCTTGTATGCCCAGAGCAACCCGCCGCTCAGGAAATCCGGGTAATCGTGAGCCAGCTCCATGAGCGTGTTCATTACCGAATACTCGGTTCCCGAGTATCCAACAACGAACAGGCGCGAATTGGCGAGCGACTTGCGCATGAACGCCTTGAAGTCGTCATGGTGCTTCGCCATTCCCTCGCGGATATAGCGGACATCGTATTTGTCGTAATCACCGTGTACCTTGACGATGAAACGGCCTTCTTCGAGATTGACCAGCTTCAATTCGTCAATAGAGCGCGATGTGATACAGCTCGTTCCGCGCAGGATGTAATACGCGTCTTCAGCAAGCGTATCCCAGTTGGTCGTGTAGAGAATCGGGTGCAGCTTGCCAGCCTTCACGCCGATTACATACAGCAGGTGGCTGGGGGAAGGCTGCTTGCCTTTCAGCAAGTCCTTGAAGAGCTGTGTGCGCAGGTAGACGCTCGGATACTCTTTCTCCAGAACGCTGATGTATTTGTAGTTGGGGTTGTACCACTTCTGGCGAACAACCCATTCGCGGAGTTCGTCAGCCGTGACCTGGCCACGCTTGGCAGGGTTGGCCTTTTCAAACACCCGCACGGTAATGCTGTCCACGATATCCAGAGCCTGCGGAACGCCAGCTGATACCGATACGCCAGCGCCGAAGAACATCTGGTAATCCCTGATGTTCGCCATCAGCTTGGCGTATGCGTCTTCAAACGGGATGATACATTCCGCAAGAACTTCCTTGCGGTCCCGCTGGTCCACAGTTTTTATGCGTCGTCTAATAGACATATGCGCGTGAAACCTCCACCCGTATTATGCCGGAGAGTGAATGAAGATTATACACGGCACTAACAGATGCGGCAATACCAAATCAGGGGTGCTTCGGGACTATTTAGGAGCCTTGGAACGCCGACTTCTGATAGAATCACCCTGTGAAACACATAATTACAGCCGCATTTGTGTTGATTTTCGCCCTTTGCACCTCCTGTAACCAGCCTGCGCAGGAGTCAACAGGCAAGCCCCAGCGCTTCCTTACCGGCAACCGCAAGGACGCCCCTGGCAGCGCCGCAAAGCCAATAGTCATGGCTTTCGTGCCCTCCACCGAGGCTGAGAAGATTGTGGAAGGCGCGCAACCGCTGATGAAGCTCCTTGAAGACAAGACCGGCCTCAAGTTCAAGGACTACATCGCCACCAGCTATATCGCGGTCGTTGAAGCGATGGGACAGGGGCATGTTGACGTAGCCTGGCTACCCACCCTCGCGTATGTGCTGGCGAACAACCGCAATGGGGCGATTGTGAAGCTCAAGGCCGTGCGCGATGGCAAAGACACCTATTACGGCCTCATCATTACGCGAACAGATTCGGGCATAAATACCATCGCCGACCTAAAGGGCAAGAACTTCGCCTTTGTTGACGCGGCCAGCGCATCGGGCAACCTCTATCCACGCGCTTTGCTGATGAAGAACGGGATTGACCCCGAGAAGGACTTGAAACGATATCTTTACGCAGGCGGGCATGACAGTGCAGTTATGGCCGTGTTCGAGAAGAACGTGGAAGCGGCGGCGATTTACGACGACGCACGCGACAAGTTCAAGGACACAATGCCGAAGGTGCTGAGCGAGACGAAGATACTTGCCAAGACCGACCCCATCCCCAGCGACACGGTGTCTTTCAGCTCATCGCTGCCACCCGAGATGGTGGAGAAAATAACCCAGGCCCTCATTAACTTGATGAAGACGCCGGAAGGCAAGAAGGCCGTTTACGACATCTACCAGGTGGAAGACCTGGTGCCGGCGGCGGATTCGGATTACGACACTGTGCGCGAAGTGGCAAAGGTGCTAGACCTTGACTTGGAGAAGCAGGTTAAAGGCGACGGCTAAGCCGTTAGCTTACTCGGCATAAGCGCAGTTGCCGTCAATAAAGGTCGCCTTCACTCGGTCACGGGCGTCGAGGATATGCCCGTCCACGACGCAGAAGTCCGCATCCTTCCCAACTTGAAGCGAGCCCAACCTCTTGTCAATTCCCAGGATGCGCGCCGCACCGATTGTGAGTGCATTCAGCGCAGCTTCTTCCGGCAAGCCTTCACGCACAGCCAGCGCCGCACAGATGGAAAGCTGCTGGATGGGGATGACGGGATGGTCGGTGCAGATGGCGAAAGGGACGCCGTGATCGTGGAGGACGCGGCAGGTGCGTGTTGAGCGCTCTCGCAGTTCGTATTTGACGCGCGATGTACCGATGGGGCCGATGACGGCGGCCACGCCGTATTGCTTCACCAGGTCGGGGATGAGGTGGCCTTCGGTGCAGTGGTCAAGCGTGATGTCAAAGCCTATCTCGCGTGACAGGCGCAGGGCGGTGTGGATGTCGTCGGCGCGGTGGATGTGGAAGCGCACGCCTATCTTGCGTTCAAGCACCAGCGCGAGGTTCTCACTGCGCACGTCAATGTCATAGGGCTTTGCCTTGCGCTCCTTGGCAGGCAACGCTTCCCATGCTTTCTTCTTCGCAAGGTAGTTCTTCGCTGCGGTGAACGCTTTACGGATTTCGCCGGCATTGCCGAAGCGGGTTGATGGCGCCTTGTTTTGCGAGCCATACACGCGGAACGGGTTCTCGCCAAGCGCCATCTTCATTGAATGCTGGTGCACGAGCACCAGCTCGTCAACCGTGCGCCCGGCCGTCTTTATCACGATGTTCAGCCCGCCGATGAGGTTGCCTGAGCCGGGGAAAACCGCAGCGGTCGTCACTCCACCTGCGCGGGCATCGGGGAAGCTCAGGTCGCGCGGGAAGATGCTGTCCTTGATGTCCAGATGCGCGGTGTTGGGGTCGGTCAGTTCATTGCCGTGAAAGCCTAGCGGCCCCACGCCGTCTTCAAAGCAGCCTAAATGGCAGTGGGCGTCGATAAGGCCGGGAAATATCGTCAAGCCTTTGGCGTTGATGCGGATGTCTTTTGCGAAGGCGTCAGAGACCGGGCGGTCATGCGCGCCTTTCTTGGGCGGGTGAAGATCGGGGGTCCAGAACGGAGCGGTGGCGCACCACGACTGCCAATTCGCATAGAGGGTAGCGAAGGAAGCAGCCTTAGCGCTTGCGGGAACCTTGACGCCTTTGCCGACTGCCTTTATCTTCCCAGCGGCAATCGCGATGGTTGCGTTTTCAATGAATCCTTTTTCAGTCCAGATGCGCGCATTGGTTATGTAGAGCATGTGCGAATTATACACCTGGCAAGCGCAGGCTCAAGCTTCGGCTAGCGGAAAATCTTGAGTTCTACGTGCTCTCGCATACAAATTGCGCATCTCTCAGGCGTTGCAGCTTGCGGGAAGGTCGTGGCGATCTCGCGGCAGAACGCCTCACGCAGGTAGCCGTGCATGTTCCTGGCGATGGCGCAAAGCGGCTCAATGTTGACCTTCACGCCGCAGCTGTCGTCGTAGCGCGTTTTCATCAGCAGCATTTCGTAGTCAAGGTCGTTGGTGGAGATGGTCTCAAGCTTGGCCTGCTCGGGTAAAATCTCTTCCGATAGCATCATCAGCGCCTTCAGCGCATCCCGGTCACGCTCGGCATGCGCAATTTCGGCCGTCCTGCATAGGCAGACGGCGCAGTCCGCCAGACACACTTGCTTTTGCTCTTCGCACCAAACGGCGACTTGTTCCGGTATCGCCCTATGGCCGAGACACATCAAGAATACCTGCATCAACCTCTCAAAGGTGGAGGGCGCTTCAGCCATCTCCGCGCAGTTTGCTATCAGATTAAGCAAGACCTGATCTTTCAACAGCAGAGCAGCTTCCGCGAAGCGAACTAACACGTACCAGGAACGAGTTGTCTTAACGTCTTGGGGTTGCTGGAGTATTTCTCGTAGCGCCTGGCACATGAAAGCTGCATATGCAGGGATAAGGAGTTCGCAGGCAGGGTTCCGGCATAGCTCAACGACTTCCTCTGAATCCAGCAGGTCGTTTTTGTTCAAGCGGTGCGCTTCTGCCAGGCGGGCATAAAACGCCGCATGCTTTGATGATGGCAAGCTGTTATCTTCCATGTTTCCACCTACCAGCATGATACAAATCTGAAAGTTGGCACAACTGTAAGCCGCTACGCGGTTCCCCCGCGTTAAAAGAAAACGAGGCGCGTGCACTGAACCATACGCCTCATGTCTTTCTTACCGGCTGTTGTAGGAGGGATTATTCACCGCTTCAACACGCGAGCCGCTGACGGCTCAAAACGCATTGAACAGCGCACTAATCCCGCCGAGGAATTATAGCACCCGGCTACGGATATTGCCGAAGAGCTGATTCCACGCCTTTCTCAGGTTAGCTCGTATGTTACTATCAGATCTTCAGCAGTTTTAACGCGATAGTTTTCCGGGTATTCCCAGTGTTTCTTCCAGGTTCCAGTCGCACTTGCCGTCGTAGCTTGCGCTCACAAGCTTACTGAAGAACTGGGTGTAGAGGTGTTCCTTCTTCTCCACATCGCCGTGGCAGGCGACGATCTCGCCGACAAAGAACGTATGGTCACCGGTGGGGAATTTGGAATGCAGCTTGCACTCAAAGGCTGCCGCGCTGTCGGTAAGCAGCGGCGCTTTTACGAATTTGGCAGCCTGGGTCTTGAGGCTGTACTTCTCAACTTTGTGGATATCGCGCCCGCTTACCTTGCCGCACTGCCAGGCTTCCAGCGCGATATTCTTGTGCGGGAAGTTAAGAGTGAACTCCTTACTGTGTTCAATGCTGGCGTGCGTGTAACGCTCGGGGGAAATAGCCATGCCGAGTAGATTTCGGCTTCGCCGACAAGTAACACCACCAGCCAACGCCCATGACGTTAGGGATTCCCTTCGCATCCAAGGATACAGCCAGGACATATGAATAGGGTGAGCCAAGAAGAACTGACTGCGTCCATTCCATCTCTTTCATATCACGCCTCCAACAAGGACTTTCATATAGCTTACGCAGCGAATATCGGGGAGGGGAGATTTGAACTCCCGACCTCTTGGTCCCAAACCAAGCGCGCTAACCGGGCTGCGCCACTCCCCGACGCGACAGGGATTCTAGCACGGCAGGCTTACGCGCCTATAATCCCGCGCAGAGAGTTGGCGATGGACACCTGCTTCGCCAGGTTTTGCGCCACACGCACGAACTCCTGCGCCACTTTACCCTCGGGGTCAGACGCCACCACTGGCATCCCCGCATCGTCGGCCGCGCGCATTTTGGAGTCCAGCGGTATGCCGCCCAGGAAGGTGATGCCCAGCCAATCGCACATCTCCTGGCCGCCGCCCTTATCAAAGATGTAATGTTCTTTACCGCAACCGTCGCAGATGAAGTAGCTCATGTTCTCAACTACGCCCAGCACTTGCACGTCCATCTTGCGGAACAGCGAGACGACCTTGCCCGCGATGGAGCTTGCCATCGCCTGCGGCGTGGTGACGACTACTGCGCCGGCGAGGGGGATGCTCTGCGTCAGCGAAAGCTGCGCATCGCCAGTGCCCGGCGGCAGGTCAACGATGAGGTAATCAAGCTCGCCCCACAGGACGTCTTGCATGAATTGCGTCAGCAGCGAATGCACCATCGGCCCGCGCCATATCACGGCCTGGTCGGGGTCAACGAGAAAGCCCAGCGACATCAGCTTCACGCCGAAGCGTTCAATGGGGATAAGCTTCTTGTCTTCATTTAGCTCGGGAACTTCATGGACACCCAGGAGGATGGGCAGGCTTGGGCCGTAAACGTCCGCGTCCAGCAGTCCCACCCTCGCGCCTTCTTTCGCAAGCGCAATGGCGATGTTCGCGGCTACTGTGCTCTTGCCTACGCCGCCCTTGCCGCTGGCCACGGCTATCACATTCTCCACGCCGGGGATGCGCATCATGGGCGACGGTCCGCAGACCTTGGATGATATCTCAACCTGCACCGACTCCACCCACGGCAGCTTCTTCACAGCCGCCTCCGCGTCATTCTTGAACATCGCCTTCATCGGGCAGGCGGGCGTTGTCAGCTCAATCGTGAAGCTCACGTCGCCGCCCTTGATCACCAGGTCTTTTACAAACCCAAGCGTCACGATGTCTGCGTTGAGGTCGGGGTCAATAATGCAGCTCAGCGCTGTGAGCACTTCCGGCGTTCTAGCGTTCTCAGTCAATCGTTTCTCCATGCGGGAGTTTGGGTATGCATAACATAACTACCAGCAAAGCCGCTCTCTTATTTTGCATCAGGCACGCCGGGTATCTCATCGGCGTGCTTGGCCACTAGCTTATCACGGCGCTGGATATCCTTGAAGTGCTCGCGGAAGGTCTTGTCGTCGGTAAGCTCGTCAAGCGTGCGGGCTCGGTTGGCTTCAAGGAAATACACTACTCCACTCGCTTCAATCCACGGCGCGGTACATATGTCGCCGGGGGAGTAGTAATCGGCGCGCATGAACAGGCGCTTCTTTATCGGGTTCTTGTATTGCAGAAACAGCTTCGCGGCAATCTTCTCAAATTCAACGGGGATGCGCTTGTCCATCTCGGCAGGGGTGAGCCCAGGCTGGTCGGACATGAACAGGTAACGGCTATACATCGCCGGTAGCATCAGCTCAAGGTGCGTCGCTGTCTCGGCGACGAGAAGGTCGGATTGCGGGCGCACTTTTTCCGTGATTTTGAGCATGGACGCGCGGTAGTTGAACGGCGAGGCTATCCACAGCTCGGCCCATACGCCTGCATCGTCGCATATGAGCAGTTGCAGGCTGTCGCCGTCCTGCCAGTAGATGAGGTCGCCGGGCGTGGCGAAAGGTATGCGCGTCGGCTCGATGCGCCTGCCCTGCACCGCCATCATGCCCATCCCCGGCGCGCCCTGGCTCCCCTGTATCGGCGGGGGGAAGGCGTTATCGCCCTGGGGCGGCTGAGTTGTGTCCACGGGCGTATCGTATATCCCGCCCTCGGGCAGGGCGTCGTTCTTGGCGAAGTCGGGCCCGCGGGGCGCGAATGGGATTTGCTGGATTTGCAGCAAGGTATAGCTGTTGAAGACATCCACGACCCAAAACGGGCTGTTGCGCAGCTCCTGCAGGTTCTTGGGATAGCGCCCGAGTTGTTTGAGGTAAACGTGCGCCATGTAGTGGATAGTCTCAAGCTGCGCCTGGGATATCGCCTTAGCGCTGGTCTTGACAGTTTGCGCCGGCGCAGGGAAGCTCATCAGCGCAATCACTGCCGTTAGTACTGCTATCATTCTAATGTATGTGCTCATGGGTAGATTATAGCGCAAGGAGCAGATAACAAGGCGGATTCCCGAGTAGTAGGCCGGGCTGACCAGCCCGGCTCGGGGTTCGGGAAGACTCCAGATATCATGCCCCTCCTCAGGCGGGTAAATGCTCCGCTTCGCTCCTCCTTCGCCAAGGCCCGCCAAAGGCGGCCAAGCTACGGCGGACAAGCCGTGCCGAACCCTCGCACTTCGGCTGACTCAGCACGATGTGGAGGGCATGATGGGGGAGGAGCCCGCGCAGGAAGTAGCGTTGATAGCGTCTGCCGTCAACTACTATCTCCTTCCTTAGTCATTTGCTCTAATTCCTTCATCAACTGATTCATAACAGAGAGGTAGCGCTTATAGCTGGGAGATTTCTCTATCAGCGCAATGGAATCAAGGTCTTTGATTTTGGGAAATTTACCGGGCAGGTCGCGAGCAATCTCCCACATGCCAGGGCTCATTACGACTATCGCATCAAAGGAAAATCCCCAGCCACCATCTTCCAGAGAATTGAAAAACGGCTCCTGGTGCTGATATACGACAAGCACATATGCTTTGGCGTCGTAAGGCAATAACAGCTCAGCGCGCGGCTTATCCGCTGTATCCCCGTAGTAGTAGTCGGGATTGGTAGTTAGCCAAGCTTTCCCATTCCGCAAGATATCAAGCGACTCTTGCTCTATTCCGTAACGCGTTAGGTCATCAAGCGAGACGTACTTTCCATTCGCTTGATAGGCTTTCCTCTCAGCAATAATAAACTCGCCAACATACTTGCAGACCGTCTTCTCAGATCTATCTGCCGGGCGCCAATTCCAGTCAGGCTTAATGTGAGAATGCATTGTGCCGCTACTGCTATCGACTGTCCTGACTTCATTCTTACTAACGCTCCATTGGATGTAGTCTGCAACCTCCGCAGGACGGGCAGCAGTCGTTTGATAAGCCGCTTGATAAGCCGTAGTTAACAGGTAAGCGGCGCATGCTATTCCAATAACCAATCCGGAACCTGCTGCAACCCCAAATTGTAGAATTGGCTTCATCTTGCTATTTCTCATAGGGGAGCAACGTATCGAAATATATCGTGAACGACAGGATAGCCAGTTAGTGGGCTGCAGGTGACTAGGACAGCCGAGCCTGCCTCAATTAACAGCGCGACATCCGCAGTCTTGGGGACTGGAAAGCCTAGGACTTGCTTGGTTTCCCAATTCAAGTAGCCCTCAATGTCGTAAGTCTCTCCGGGGACTTTGAGAATATCCCTGCGCTCCCAAAGAGATTCGCTCGGGAGACAGATGATATCAGTGAATCGCTTTTCCCGCGAGACGATAAGCGAAGGCGCTACATATCCTTCGTATCCTTTTTTAATGGACTTGTATTCTTGCTCTGCCCTTACCCAAGGCTCATTGGCGCTAGGCGGGAGATGCGAGACACAGACAATCACGCCGTAAAACCCGGCTGTTACCGCGAGGAGGAAAGTGGCCGCAAGAGCGAGGAATCGGATAACTATGACTGAAAACCTCTTCATCTCACATCACATCATTAGCTACCTACCCTTAGTAGGCAAGTAAGCGCTGAAAATGCGCGACGCGACTTCGCGGGAAACCCCATAGGAGGATTATAGCGCAAGGGGGAAGTACCAAGGCGGATTCTTGAAGAGTAGGCCGGGCTGGAAAGCCCCACCCTCGGGAGGAGGGGACTTCAGTCCCCGCATGGGGAAGTAGTGTGGACTAAAGCCCGCACTCCGGATTCCGGAGGCGCGGTACCAGCCTCTGCCAAGGCTACGGCTGGCAAGCAAGTCCGCGCCCTACACCCAGATTCCAGAATCCAGACGGCGGGGGATAAACCAGCCTGGGGCTGGTAAACCCCCGACCCTTCAACCGTAGTCCAGAATCCAGAGCCGGGCTGGTTAGCCCGGCCTACTCTGTTTAATTACAATTCATGTAACGCTATCCTGCTACAATATATGCATGAGCTTGAGCATTAACGAGTTTCGGGCGCTGGCGGGGCGGATACAGGCGAAGCTTGCAGGCGCAAAGCTGGCGCGCATCCTTGAGGTTGCGCCGGGATGCATATCAATGCGCTTTGACACGCAAGCGCTTGAGCCGGTGCTGGTCATCGCCGCTAACCCAAGGTTTTCCACCATCTTCACCAGCCCGCTTGAGCCGCAGCTGCTTGACCTTAAGCAATCGCAGCAGGCGATAAACGCATCCTTCGCCAAGGCGATGGAATACACGCTGGGCAAGGCAAAACTCGTGAGCGCCGAGATGCCGCGCAAGGATGACCGCATCCTCCGGCTCAAGTTCATGAGCGAGGACAAATACGGCGATACTAAGACGCGCGTCATGCAAATTGAGCTGACCGGCAAAATCGCGCACATATTCCTGCTCACGGAAACCGAGAACGTCATCTCGTCGCTGCGCAGGCTGTACCGGCCGGGCACGAAAGAATACAAGATCTCCGTGCGCCCCATCGCCGCAGGCAAGCCGCTGCCGCCCCCACCCCCGCCGCCCGTAAGGCACGAGAGCGAGGATGCGCAGCCGTTTGAGGTTGCCAACATGCGCGAAAGGGCCGCATTCAGCGAGTTCCAGGCGGTGTTGTCGCACGAAGCCCCGCGCGCCGCCAGCGATACTTCCAAGTATAAGCAAGAAGCGATTGAGCGCGAGCTTGAGTTGGCGCATGAGGCCGTCACCGCGCTTGATATGCTGGGGCATTTCATGCTCGCGCCTGCAGGCATACGCGCGATGCTCATAGACGCGGGATGCAAGAAGCTCGCGGATGCGCTCGGGGAAAGAGGATACCTTGACGAGCCGATAGACTTTAATCAGCTGATTGCATACTTACAGCGCCTATCGGGCAACGCGAAGAAGCTCGCAGCGCTTGCGGTTGAAAGCGCATCTGCGCCCGCGAAGCTGAAGAAGCAGCAGGCCGCGCCGAGCATGAAGGACAAGCCGGACGGCGTGTCGGCGAAGCTGCAGCTCTTTTCGCACAAAGTGAAGCGTCTGCGGACGCTGGGGGGCTTTGACCTCATCGTCACTTATAGCGCCGAAGGCAACTATGCCGCGCTCAAGGCTTTTGCCTCGCCGGAGAACCTGTGGTTCCATGCGCGCGATTTTTCAGGCGGGTATGTCATCATGCTCACCGGCAAGCGCGCACCAGACCCCCACGACATTGAACAGGCCGCGGTCGTTGCGGCAGCGAACAGCAAGGGGCGCGAAGATGCTACGGTTGATGTTTGTTACACGATGCTCAAATACCTGCGCAAGCCGAAGGACGCCAAAACCGGCACAATCCTTAAGACGCAGGAGACAGTCATTGCGGTTAGGCCGTCGGCGTTCGCCGAGCTTCGCTCGCAGCTTGCGGTTGAGCAATAGCTAGAAGCCGGACACGTGGTAGAAGGTCACGGGCTCGCGCCGCCCGCGCAGCTCCACCTGCTCCTGCTTGCTCAATTCCATGTTCTTCACCTTGCGGTAAACGAGCTTATAGGTGGCGTCGGTTATCGCGACCGTGTTGTTCTTCTCGTGGGAGCAGATGCGCGACGCGACGTTGACCACATCGCCGATGGCGGTGTAGTTCATCATCATGTTCTCAACGCCGATGTTGCCGAAGACGACTTTGCCGGAGTTGAGGCCGATGCCGAGGTAGAACTCCTCTTCGTGGTTGCGGTAGCGGTTGATGTTGTATGTGCGCAGGAAGCGCATGATTTCAATGGACGCCTCAAGCGCATTGGCCGCGTTCTTGGATGGCGTGGTCTCGCTTGAGAACACAGCCATCAGGCCGTCGCCGATGAACTTATCCACGTTGCCGTCGTTGCGCGTGACGACGCGCGTAACTTCGGTGAAAATGTCGTTTAGCGTCCCCAACACGGTTTCCGGCGCGTGCACCTCGGCGAAGAATGTGTAGTGGCGCAGGTCAAGGAACAGCACCGTCACATCGCGCACGATGCCCTTTTGTATGTCGTCCATTTCGCCGCGCAAAGTGCGTGCGACAAGCTCAGCGGGCAGGAAGTACCAGATTTTCTGCACGTCCAAGAACTTTTGGTAGTAGAAGTCCAGCTCGTCAATGAGGTGGCGCAGCTGTAGGATATTTGTTGAGGACAGACGCTCGGTTGCGGTCTTGAAGATGCGGAAGAACACCGTCTTGTGGCGGCGGATGAAGTTCTGGAAGTTCTCCTCGTCGATGCTCAGGACGGTCACGTCTTCGCGCGCGCGCACGGTCGCGGTCGCGGGGCAGTTGAGGACGCTGCCGATTTCGCCGAAGTAATCGCCGGGGCCCAGCGTGTTGATGCGCACCATGCGGTTGCCAATTTGCTTGAACACGTCCACCAGCCCGCGCTCCAGGAGGAACACGCGGCGCATGAACTTACCCTCGTGGATGATATAGTCGCCGACGGCGGGGTTTTCTGAAACGACATGTTTGAGCAGCCCGGAGAGGTCTTCGTTGGGCACGTCGTCAAACAGGTCAAACTGCCTGATGCGCTTAACATCTTGTAGCCTTGGCGTCATTGATTTGCACCCGAGTTAGTGGATTTGCGCGGACCTGCGCTTGCCTGCTCATCAGCAAGCAGCGCGGCTATCATCTTTTTCTGCGCAGCCTGGCGCGAGCGGAACTCGGCTGCCAGCGCGGCGAAGCGTGATGCGTCAAATGCGGACTGCGCGCGCTCAAGCAGGTCGGCAGCCGTCGCCTCGTGCAGCGCATCGCGGACGAACGAGGGCATTCCCGCCTCTTTGCAGAAGCTGAGAATCTTCGGGTCGTCGCCGATGCCCACGAACGGCACGCCAGCAATCAGCGAGGCGATGAGCCCGTGATACCTTTCGCTGATGACGAGCGTGGAGCCGGCAAGCCGCTTCGAAAAGTCAGTCGGCCCGAGGATTTCCACGCGGTCATGCGGGAACGGCGTGCGCACGCGCACTTCGCGCAGGAAGTGCATGTCCGCAGGCTGTAGGCCGACGAGGTTGACCTCGTGCGTGCGCGGGACGCTGCCTATGGTGAACTCCATCGCGTCCTCGGCTACGCCTTCGCGCAGGACGAAAACGAAGACGCGCCGCTGGCGCACGTCGCCCTTGGGCGCGAATTCCTGATCGCAGGCGAACACTGCATCGCTGGCGAGAACGAGTTTATCGTCGGGCATTGCTCCTCGCACCCATTCCAGCGTCTCATTGTCACGCGCAGTGAACAGCGTAGCCTTCGCCAACGTGCGGCGGGTTGCCGACGCCATCTTCTCGCCGGTTATCGGACCGATGCCCTGGTTTAGCAGGATAGCCTTGCGTGCGCCGGTGAAGCGGCCGATGACGGACAGGTAGAATTGGAGCGAGCGGTCGCTCGTCGCGTTCTGGAGCAGGCTGCCGCCGGGGCAGAATAAATAGCTGTATGAATTGAGCGCGGGGGAGATGGGAAGGAATGGCGAGATGGGCACGAACGAGAGCTCGGGGTAAATGTCCAGCAGCTCCTGGCGGTAACCCTTGTCGGGCTGTTGCTTCATCGTCACCGTGAGCTTCAGCCCGGCGGCGGAGAGGATGTCGCGGTTGGCGCGCAGGAAGCTGCGGAGGATTAGCTCATCCCCCCAGTTCTTCGCCCCGAAGTACCCCAAGATTAGTGCGCGAGCCATTCTCAAGCCTGTTTCGGTTTACCCCTGGTCAGCAACAAGTATAGCTTAGCAGCTATCAAAGCGGCTATGTATGCCACAAACGCACACGCAAGCGATATTGCCAGCCCCAGCAGCGCCCTTTCAATGCTCACCGCAATCGGCGTATGGAGATGCGAGAACGTGTTGACGATACTGCATAGCGCCATCGCGCCCGCGGCTAATGGCGGGAGCAGGCTGCGGTGCCCCCAGGGCAGGAGCGTAAAGAACGCTATCAGCGAGAAGTTGCCGATGAGTTCGGTCGTGCGCGGGCGCACACCGAAGAGCTGCTCCAGCGTCCCCCGGACGGCAGTCTCAGGCGTTGACACCAGCATTCCGAAGTCGTTGCCTGCGCGCATCATCGCCACGCCCATCGCCGCGACAAGTATCATTATCAGTGCGAAGTCCAGGTAGCTTACCGGGTATGCGAGCGCACGGTTCACGCGCAGGTAGATGTTGCGCGACCAGTCCGTCCATGCCAGCGATCGCAGGTTGAAGAAATAAACGAGCGTGATGATGACCGGCAGGCTGCGCGAGAGAAGCACGCCCTTGAACGCTTCCATCTTCACGAACGCAGGGAGGCCGGTGAGGAGGCTGTAAACCGTCAGCCCGCCAAGCAGCGCGAAGATAAAGCAGATGCCAAAGGCGGTTATTCCCACACTCAAGGGAAGCACTTTCGCCTTGCCGCGAAGGGGATGCGTCGTGTAATACTTCGCCGCGAAACCGAGCCCAACCAGCGGGAATGCTATCGCTACAAGAAGCGCAGCAAGCGAGATTATCTGCGGGCTATCTTTTAATGGATAACTTAGGATGAAGTATGAGAGCTGAGTGACGATGCTGTTGAAGAAACGCTCCAACTTCCCGCCAGGGAGGTAAAGCGTTACAAACCACATTACCCCAAGATAGCAAAGCATCAGGACTGCCCAGCGCAGGCCTACGGGAGTGCCCACCGTAGGATTCTTGAGTTCAAGCGAAGGGGTGAAGCCCTCGGCCTCAATGCCGTGCCGCAGGTTTTCAAGAAAGCGCGTGTTCTCCACCAGCGCAGTGTTGAGCATCGTGTCCGCAGGCTGGAGATACTGGGATGCGGTGATGGGGTGCATGTAGAGCACGCGCGGGTTGCGTTCGCGCAGCGCGCGCAGATACCTGTCCACCATCGCCTGCGGTGTTAGCTTCGGCATTTCCTCGGCGGGGATGGAGTGAACCCAGAAGATATGTTCGGGCTTCACCTTGTAGGCGAGCGCTTTGTCGCCGTCCTGCTTGGAAAACTCCACCATTCCATAATCGCCCGGCAGCTTATCCGCCGCGGCTTGTAGCATCAGCGGGAAGCCGGGAACCTGGTTGCCGGAGAATATCGTGAGCATTGACGTCTTAGGATCTTTGGGAATCCATTCGTATTTCTGTGCAATCGCCATTGCATCAAGCATCCCATTGCCGTTGGGCCGGAAGACGTATTTGCATTCGGCGGGTAGCGGGAACTCCGGGCGCATGTAGAAGCCAAGCGCGAGCGAGTTCACCTGCTCGTCGGTCAACGGCGGCAGTTGAATGGTAATCCCGTAGTTAGGGTTCTCTAAATTCCCCATCTTATCAATAATGACCTCAATGTTCCCGACAACTTGACACGACAATGAAGCAGTTATTCTTTCATCCAGTTCTCTGCCTACGTCTTCAACATCCAACTCAAACATGCTACCGGCAGGAATTTCTAGCCATAACCACCACCCAGCCCAGGTAAACTCCGAAGTTATGCGATAACCAAGCTGGTACATACTAGACACGGTCGCTTCGGGGACGCCAATGGTGGAGGGAGACGGAAGGGAGACGGCCACGCCTTGCTTCGCAAGTTGCGAGTAGGATACGGCGTCAAACACGAGCATTACTTTGCGGTTGGCGGCGTCCCAGCCTGCGCGCTGGATGAGGATGCCGAACAATCCAGCCAGCCCGAAGGCAAGCATCACATATATCAGGGTCTTCCCGGGTATCTTCATTTAGACGACTTCCCCTGCGCGGCAGGCAGGCCCCTGACCATGAGCTGGCCGTTCGCGGCGAGAGTTAGCTTGGCAGCCTTGCCCGGCCCCACCAGGAGGTGGTGGCCGATGGGCAGCTCCATGAGCCCAAGGCGCTGCCCCTGCGTCAGGTCAAACAGCAGGCACTCGCCAAGGTTGGCGTCTTTCAAGGCAACTGCATTTATCTTGTCGGCGGAGACTGCGACGATTTCGCAGCCGGTGGGGAATGACAGCACCGCGCCCGCAGCCACTTGCTGCACCTTCCAGCCAATTTGCGAATCCAGATAGCTCTTGGTGACGAGCGGGTCGTCTTTACCGCCGGGCGCAGGGGGCTTAGCAAGCGCAAGCCCTGCCAGCAGCAGCATTAGCAACAGTGTTGCGGCGAGAATTCGTGCAGTTGCGTTCATTGTTTCACCTCTTTAGCTGGCGCATCTTTCGGCTCGTCCACAAGGCTGGTCACGCCCGTGGTCTGCGCGAAGATGTGCAGCTTTCCGCCAAGAACGTAGAACTTGTCTATTGTAAGGTCGCCCTGAAAATCTCCGATACGTATTTTCGGCGCCATTTGCAGAAAGACGGTCTGGACGATCTGGCCGCCGAGCTTCAGATCTTCAAGCTTGAACTCCAGCGCTTCAAACGCAATCTCGCGCTTTCCAGTAAGCTTGAAGAAACCTT
Source organism: uncultured bacterium (assembly GCA_963749125.1). Taxonomy (GTDB): domain Bacteria; phylum 4484-113; class 4484-113; order 4484-113; family 4484-113; genus JBBIJQ01. Next base: position 49,364 of record CAVVLL010000005.1, on the reverse strand, counting down.
TCACGCTCAAGTCAATCTCATTGCCCAAAACATCCGCGACCGCTTCCACGTCCGCGTAAGGCAGCTGGTCGCCCGTGCCTTCCTCAAGCTTCATCGTGAGCTTCTTCACCCCCACCCGCTTCACGCGCGCCAGCCACGCATCCGCCAGCGCATCCGGCGCGATGGCGAACGATACTTTCGCATGCTCCACTTCGCGCAGGATGGGGTCGCGCTGCAAGAACAGGTTCACGACATTGAAGCTGATGTTTTCAGCGTCAAGCTTCAGCGATTCAATGCGCGTGTTGCTGATGGAGGCTTCAGCGGATTCAATGTGGAACGCCTTGACCTTGCCCGATAACGAGTCCACAAAGCTGCCCGGCGTTATCGTCACGGTTGAACTCGGCGGCAGCATGAACTTGCGGCGCACTGCGTCGGCAAGGTCGTTTTGCATCAAGTTCAGCAGCAGCAGGTATGCGCCGAACGCAAGGACTGCGGCGACGAGAACCAGCGTAGTCAAGCAGCCGACTACTCTGCGGATACAGCCCACCTAATTAACCTCCACTCTCCAGTCGGTTATGTCGCCCGCGTCAGGCGGCGGGTTAGGCGTATTCTCCGGCGCCTGTTCAAGCTGGAGGCGGGCTTCATCGGTCTCAAACCCTACCTCTTCCGTAACCACCACGGGGTGGAGCAGCCAGTCATAGGCTATGCCGTAGTCATCGGGGTTGGAGCCATAGTCAATGCCGGTGTCGGCGGTCATGAAGTCAACCATAAAGCTCGTTGGCACCGTGCCGGTGATGTTTTTGAACGTCGCAGGATCAATGCGGACAGTGAACGTGTTGCGTGATATGGTCACGCTGCGATACCACGTTTCATTTTTCAAAGGCATTGGCAGGTCGTCTGTCCAGTAGTCAACGATGCCGGTGAATTCGCCGGTGGCGGTTCCGTTGAGGAGGCTTATTGAATTGCCCTGGACGGTATCGGACGAGTTTGCGACGGCGCAGTCAATCTCGGTGTCGCCGGTGAATTCAAGCAGCACAGCCGCGCGCGGGGTCTTGCCGACCTTGATGGTCTTGGTGTTACCGAAGCCGCCGGTGTCGGTCTGCGTCAGCGTGCGCACTTGATTGCCGTCTGCATCGTCCGCGCTTTCAACGATGACGAGGTCGTTTAGGGTGTCGCCGTTAATGTCGCCGATGACCACGTCGGCCGGGGCGTGCCCTACTGAGAGAATCTCCGGCGTCGCCCAGCCGGTATCGCCGTCGGAGCGGAAGATGTGGACAGTGTTCCCCAGGTCGCCGTTGTAGGCGCATGTCACGGCGTAGTCGTCGCGCGCATCGGCGTTGATGCGCCCAACAGCCAAACCGACGGGTTGGCGGTCGGTTGCGAACTCCTGCGACAGGGTGAAGGTGCCGTCGCCGTCGCAGGTGAGCAGCATGAGGCTGTTGCCGCCAGTGCCATCAAAGCTGTTCAGCACAGCGAGGTCATCGTTGGCGTCGCCATTCAAATCGGTTACTGCAATTGCAGTGGGATTCTTGCCTACATCGGTGAAGACGGGGTCAGCGAATCCCTCGGCAGTCTTCAAGAGAACTGCCACGCGGTTGCCTTCGGCCGTATCTAAGTAGAGTGTGACCGCAAGGTCGTCAGTGCCGTCGCCGTTGAAGTCGCCCGCGCAGATGCTATAGGGGGCTGAAGGCAGCGCAGTATCAGCCTTTGCAGCGAATACGCCTTCGCCTTCATTGCGCAGGAAGCTTAGCGACCTGCCGGTATCCGTATCGCCGCTGTTGGCGACGACAAGATCAAGCTTCGCGTCGCCAGTGTAGTCGTAAGCAATCAAGCCGGTGGGGGCGTCGCCGACAGCATAATCGACGTGGGCGGCGAACGTATTGTTGGTCTGCTGGAGCATCACGCTGACCGAATCGTCAAGCGAGTTGGCGGTCGCCAGGTCAACCAGCGCATCGCTGTTCAATGCTGCGCCGATGATATCCACCGGGCCGCGCCCTGTCGGGTCAAACGCGCCGATGTCGGTCTTGGAAAGCGTCCACACACCGTTTACGGTCTTGTCTTCGCCGTTGAAGACGATGTAGCGCTCCCAGCGCTTGCCACGGTTGGGGCCGCTTATCTCGGGCAGCGCGCGGTAGTCTTCGCCGGTGTTGGGGGTGTTGCTGAAGTTGAAGACGAAGAAGTAATAGAGGTTGGGGTCGAAGTCGGCTTTCGTCGTGAACGACAGCACAATTTCAATTGGCTGAACAGTGCCCCCGCCGCCCTTGTCCACCGCGCAGGTGGTGAGCAGCGCCAAAGCAGCCGCAGCCGCCAGGATGAATATGCTTCTCATCAAGGAGATTATACCAAGTGCGCGGGAGGATGAGGGGGAATGGCGGGTAGGTCGTAGATGGGAAGATGGTAGATGGGCTCCGGATGGGTAGGCGGAACTTCAGTTCCGCCCTGGAAACCGAACTACGAACTACCAACTACCTCCTTTCCCCTTCTGATATAATCATCCCGCATGACTGAGGGGCCGCCACAGACCATTACCTTTATGGACGTCATTGATAAATGGCAGAGGAAGCGCGCGTATAGCGATGAACATATCCTCACTACTTACTTTCAGCTTTTGAATGGAATTAATAATGCTGAAGGCCGCCATGATTGGGCTGAAGTAGATTCTCTATCGAGGCTTTCCCTCGTCTGCATTCCTGGAATGGTACGAGCTTCAGAAAGAGCATATGGCAGATTTCTCATTACTAAGATCCCAGCCTTAGACCACGTGTTTATGTTCTCTATGGCGAAGGGTGAGAAGGGACAAATTCTCAATGTAATGGATATCGTTCGAGCGTTGCCTGCTCTTAGGCCGTGGGCGGAGGAATACGAGAAATTGTTACCGCTGAAGGAAGTGCGACCTTACATCCTGAAGAATGACGGGGCTCTTCATACGGAAGTTAGAAAACAATTCCCTGAACTTCAAGCATTCCGGATAAACCAAGTAATAAAGTACATGTCGTTAGCCGGAATTATTGAAATTCACAACGCAGGCAAGGCTAACCGGCTTGTGCTTACTAATAGTGCTAACTGCAATGCCTTAGACCGTAGAACGTGATAGCTTATTTTATAGGAGGGGATTCGTGAAATACTCGCTTTTTATAATCTTGATTTTGGCTGGCATCCTCGTTTCTTGCGGTGGCGGAGGCGGGCGCACAACAAGCCCCAACCCCGACGACAGCTCCATCAATTATCCTACGCAGAAATTTAGCAAGGATGTCGGAGATGGGATCACCGCCTCTATAACGGCGACAATAGCGACACCAAGCCTTGAGATTAGGCTATCGCAAAGCTATCCTGGTGGGAACTTCACTCCGAAACTAATACACTACCAGGCACACATCCACATTTACGACAGCTCTGGCAACCAAATTGGCGAAGAAGACGTCGACCAAACGTTAACCTTTATCATTGACCTAGAGAACTTGCCGGATGGGGCGACAGGACTTCGTATCGTGACTTGGGATATCCAAGTCGTAAGCTAAACGCCGCCTACAAAAGCAACCGAATCGCCACCGTAAGCGCTTGTCTGTATAGCGGGAACCTGTACCCCACAGTCCGGGATGCTCGCCACATAGATTAACACCGAGTACGCAGGGCTCACCAGCCCGGCTCTTTGGACGATATGCCGTTCGGAGGTAAAGATGAAAACCGTGCATTGTGTTAACGAAACTTTTATTTCTTTCATCTCGATCAAGGAGAGACGAGGGAGAGAAGTAATGCCAAAGGAGAGCTTCGACCATCAGTTCTTTAGCGCCGATGAGTTCTTTAGAACCATCCTTTATACTGACAAGCCTGTTGTGCAGGACACAGAGGAAAACAAAGAGTTGAACGAAAAGCTACGGGTACTCGGTGAACGGCTCAGGAAGAAGATAGGCAAAGCGCCATTTATGATTGATTATGACCACCAATGGTTTGACGACAAAGGGAACACAAGAACATCACCGGTTGAAGCCAAGAAACAATGGTGGTCTGCTTTCTGGCTCGGAATCATTACTGGGATTATCTTGAGCTATATTGTCCCGTGGATAGCGAAGGGGTTGCAGGTGCTGTCCACCAGATAAGAGCCGGGCAGGTGAGCCCGGCATACTCGGTGAAAAATGCAACTTGAAATGAGTAGGCGGTGCTCACTAGCGCCGCTCCGGTTGAAGGGTGGGGATTTACTCCCCGCCATAATGAGTAATAAGTATATGAGGCTATACGATGCTTATTGATTTACAGCTGAAAAACCAAGTCGTAGATTACCTATGGAAATGGTATGCAAATAAGGGCCTTTCGTTAAGGTGCTCCTTCAGTATAGGCGACATGGTTAAAGAACTGGAATGCAGTAAAAAAGCGTTACAGCCAATTATCTCAAACCTTGAAAGGAACGGCATTCTGACCTTTCGCGGCATGAACACTGATGAATGCCGACTTACAAGAGCGCCTGACTCAGAACTACCTCCAGGGCTCACAGGTGATTATGTAAAGGCCGCCGAGGCGGTTAGCGCGGAGCTTCGGAAGCGATGGAAGGATGATGTTGAGAATAAGAGAATTGACTTCGAAAAACTAGCAGCATCTTTGAGACTCAATTCTGACTTGGTCTCGTTGTCACTAAAAGAGCTTGAAGCAGATAATATCGTGATAAGCAATAGAAGCAGTAAATTGCCTCAAGGAATCTATATCATTCAGACCGCTCCTCCGCTGCCTTTCAAACCAAGTAAGCGAGGTCTAGTTGGTAGGGATGAGCCAGTTGAACTGTAATTAACTTACATGCAGCAGTGACTGAATCCCCTCCCTGTAGGCGGAATCCATTGGCGCGGTATAAACCCGCGCCCTACACGCAGAGCCGGGCTAAAGCCACGGCGTACGGAATCGAGAGTTCCAGAGCGGCGTTGAAACGCCGCCTACAAGCTGGGGGATGATGGACGTGCGCCTACATAAACTCAATAAGCAGGGCGTCGCGGGTGACGACTTCGCCGTTGGTGACGGCGACCTTCTTCACAACGCCGGAGACGGTGCTGGTCAGCTCGTTTTCCATCTTCATCGCCTCAAGCACTGCGACGACGGTCCCAAGCTCCACCTGGTCGCCTTCCTTCACGTAGATGTCCAGTATCTTGCCGGGCATCGGCGCGGTGATGCGCTTCTGGGCGCTGGGGCCTGCGCCATCGCGCGCGTATTTTGCCAGGAGCAGGCGAAGCTGCTCTTCCTGCGGCGTTTTAACTTCAGTCGCGAACCCCTGGTTGCCCATGTTCATCTCGGCGAGCTTGCCCTGCTTGCGCGTGAATTCGAAGAAGCCGACCTTGCCGTCAATGCCCATCGTGATTGAGGTAGGCTTGAGCTCAATGACGTTCACCGGCAGCTTCTCGCCGTCAACGGTCACGATGAACGAGCCTTCGCGCTCGGCGTCTTCGGTTATCTCCAGGTTGAACTGCCTTCCGGCGACAACGGTTACCAGCTTCATTGCTTCCTCCGCAGGCGGGCTGCATAAGGGGTATTGTGGACGCTCACCGCGGCCATCGGGCTCAAGTCGGGCGACGCATTCACCTGCGACAGGTGGTAGATTAGCGCGGCGGCGATTGCCACATCGCGCAGGTGGACCTTCTGGTCGGGACTGGCAAGGAACTTCTCAATCTCGCGGGGAGTGAAATGGTCATCCACAAAGCCGGTTGAGAAGTTGCCCTTCACGAAATCGGGGTGCGTCATCACAAACTCGTGGAAGGGGATGGTCGTCTTCACGCCGGTCACGATGAACTCGCGCAGTGCGCGGCGCATCTTCGCAATCGCCGTGGGGCGGTCGTGCGCGTGGGTGATGAGCTTCCCAATCATCGAGTCGTAATGCATCGGTATCTCGTAGCCCTCGTATGCCGACGAATCAAGGCGGATGCCGTTGCCCATCGGCGGCACATAGCGGTTGAGCTTGCCCAGCGCGGGAAGGAAGTCGGTCAGCGGGTCTTCGGCGTTGATGCGCGCCTCAATGCTGTGGCCGGTTATCTGCACATCTTCCTGCTTGTAGGAGAGCTTCTGGCCCTCGGCGATGAAGATCTGCTCGCGCACGAGGTCGGTGTTGGTGATCATCTCGGTTACGGGATGCTCCACTTGCAGGCGCGTGTTCATCTCCATAAAGTAGAACTTGCCGCGCGCGTCCAGCAGGAACTCCACCGTGCCTGCACCGTGATAGCCGCCGCTCTTGGCGACTTTTACCGCGACCGCACCCATTTCAGCGCGCAGCTTCTCGTCCACCGCCGCGCTGGGGGCTTCTTCCAGCAGCTTTTGGTGGCGGCGCTGGATGCTGCACTCGCGCTCGCCGAGGTGTATCAGGTTGCCGAAGCGGTCGCCAAGCACTTGAAACTCAATGTGGCGCGGCTTGTCAATGTATTTTTCAAGGAAAACCTTGTCGCTCCCGAAGGCAGTAAGGCTTTCGCTTTGAGATGCGCGGAACGCCTTAGAGAACTCATCTTCGGTGCGCACGACGCGCATGCCGCGCCCGCCACCGCCAGCAGCAGCCTTGATGATGACCGACGGCTTGATTTCGTGGAAAGCCTTCAGGCCTTCTTCAAGGGTGCGCACAGGCTCGTGCGTGCCCGGCACGCACTCAACGCCTGCTTCTTTAGCCATCTTCTTCGCGATGAGCTTGTCGCCGAAGTCGCGGATGGACTTCGCGGACGGCCCGACGAAGATGATGCCTGCGTCCTCCAGCGCCTGGGCAAAGTCCGCATTCTCGGCGAGGAAGCCATAGCCGGGGTGGACAGCGTCAATGTTGTGCGCCTTGCAGATGTCCACAATCAACGGGATGTTGAGGTAAGTTTCCGCGGGAGTATGCCCCGGCAGGCGGTAGGAGGCGGAGGCGTGGACGATGTGCAGCGCGTTGCTATCCGCATCCGAGTAGATGGCCTCGGGCTCAATGCCCATCTCGCGGCACGTGCGGATGATGCGCAGGGCTATTTCGCCACGGTTGGCGACCAACAGGCGTTTTATCTTGCGTTTGACCATAGTGCATCCGGCCTAGATTTGGCCGGCCATTCCTTCCACGATGATATCCGCAGCCCCGTTCACGTCCAGCTCTCCCGCCAGCACGCGGCAGGCGAGTGTGAGTAGCTCGGCGTTCTGGGGACTTCTTTCCAGGAGGGACTTGACGCGCCCCTCAACAGTGAATTTTATCTCATTTACGATTTGGTGTCTTTGCCGCTCTTCCGGCACGGTGTTGCAGGCGAGAAACTCGCGGTGTGCAGCGAACGCTGCGAGCAGTTCAGCAGCGCCTTCGCCTTGCTTTGCGCACAGCTTCAGCACCGGCCGCTGCCACTCGTTAGGCTTGCCCACGCACGAGAGCAGCGCGGTCACTTCGGCGGCAAGCGCGTCTGCGCCGGGGCGGTCTGCCTTGTTCACCGCGTAGATGTCGGCGATTTCCATAACGCCCGCTTTCATCGCCTGCACGCCGTCGCCGCTTTCGGGAGAGAGCACAAGCGCCACGCTGTCGCTGATGTCGGCGATGTCAAAGCCGGTCTGCCCCATGCCGACGGTCTCAATGAGCACGATGTCCACGCCGAATGCCTCAAGCACCTGCACGATGCCCGCCGTGGCTGCGGACAAGCCGCCAAGCGAGCCACGGCTTCCCACGCTGCGGATGTAAACATTGGGGTCGTCAAGCGCAACTGCCATGCGCACGCGGTCGCCGAGCACCGCGCCGCCTGAAAACGGCGAGCTTGGGTCAACCGCGACCACGCCTACGCGAAGTCCCTGTTCGCGCAATAAGGCAATGAGGGAGTTAACAAGCGTGCTCTTGCCGACACCGGGACTTCCTGTGATGCCCATGCGCGGCTTGCGCTTGGCGGAATGCCACAGCGCGGAAGACAGCTCGCGTGCGAATGCGGGGTCTGATTCCAGCGAGCTGATAGCGCGGGCAGCGGCGCGCACGTCACCGGCAAGAATGCGCTTTGCGACGTCCCCCGCAGATTGCACTTGCGCCATCTTGAGCCCTTTATTCAGCGCCCTCGGACTGGGACGCTGCTTCTTGGCCTGCTTCAAGCATCTTGCTCTTGGGGCCGAAGACGAAGACTTGATTGCTGCTCAAATCGGTCACGAAGAGATAGCCGTCTTCGGTAACCTCAATGTAACCCGGCGATGCAAGTTGCGGGTGTGCAATCTTATACAGCGCCTTGAACGAGCTTGAAAGCGCGGTCACGCCGGGCGTTGTTTCGCTTTGGTCGGACAGATAGACGACGCCGTTCTTAGTCACCGCGACATCAAAGGGCGTTGTGAACAGCGTCTCGCGGCCGGGGCCGGAGCCCACTATCGCGTTCAGGAATGTGCTGTCTTCGCGGAACACCTGCAGCCGGCGGTTGTTCATATCAACTGCGATGACCATCCCTTTGTAGAACGCCACACCGGCAATATAGTTGAATTGACCGTTCTTCGTGCCTTTGTCCATCCACTCGTCGCTCTTTTGCTGGCGCAGCTCAGGCGTCTGTTCCCGATACACCATTTCCAGGTAGTCGGCGTAATCGCGGTTGAAAGCGCGTTTGCTACCCGATAAGAAGCCGCCATCGTCAAGCCTAAATACTTCGTAACAGCTATTGAGGACATCGCCGACGACGATATTGCCTTTTTCCTCATCGCATGCGATGGAGACTGGAAGCAGGCTGTCTATGTCGTGTATGCGCACAAGTTCGCCTTCGGGCGTGAACTCAAGTATTTCCGGGTTCATCAGCGCCTGGGCGGTCGTAGCGCGGGAGTGCAAGTTGTTGAGTATCAAGACATTCCCGCGATACATCGCCGCGTCAAAGCCCCGGAAGAAGTTGCGGGCGTTCATCTCCTCAAGAACCATCGGCTGGAACAGCGTGTCTTCGCCTGCTTCAAGATTGGAAGCCAGCTTATCCTCGTTCACGCCATACGTAGACACGTCCAGCCCGGAGCCCCACGACGTCAGCAGCTTGCCGGTGTAGTCAAACACCTGGATGCGCGCGACTTGCTGGTCGGTCACATAGATGCGGCCATCAGCCGCTGCCAGCCCGCCGATGCGCTTGAACTGGCCTTTGGCAGTGCCCGTGCCGCCAAACGACGTTATGAAGCTCAGGCTTGCGGCGCCCAGGGGTATCTTCTCATTAGTGGAGCCGGACTGGAGCGTTGCATGCTCGGGGTCAACGGGGCAGCTTGCAGCCAGCCAACACACGCATATAAGCAGCACATATACCGGTAGTCTCTTCATTTCAGCATTATCCCGAAGTTGGAAGGTGTCCCATCTTTCTTGTGCTTGGTTTCAATGTAATAGGCGTTTTCGCTGTTGCGCACTTCGTCAATCGGAATGTCCACGCGCTCCACGATTTCAATGCCGTAAGCCTCAAGCCCCACCAGCTTCTGCGGGTTGTTGGTCATCACGCGTATTTGCTTCAGCCCCAGGTCGCGCAGGATTTGCGCACCCACGCCATAGTCGCGCTTGTCAACTGGAAAGCCCAGCTTAATGTTGGCCTCAACCGTGTCCATTCCGTCGTCCTGCAAGTGGTAGGCGCGTATCTTGTTGAGCAGCCCTATGCCGCGCCCTTCCTGGCGCAGGTAGATGATAGCGCCGCTGCCCTCCTCGGAGATACGGCGCATCGCATAGCGAAGCTGGGGCCCGCAATCGCAGCGCAGGCTGCCGAACACGTCGCCGGTCAGGCACTCGCTGTGCACTCGCACCAGCGCAGGCTTCGTGCTGTCCAGCTCGCCGAATACGAATGCAACATGGTGCTCGCCGGACGCGGGCACGCGATAGCCGATGACGCGGAAATCGCCGAAGATGGTCGGCATGCGCGCCTCGTCCACGCGTTCCACCAGCGTCTCGGTGCGCAGGCGGTATTTGACGATGTCCTGAACGTGCAGCAGGTGGATGCCGTGCTTCTCGGAGAATGCGGTCAGCTCGGGAAGGCGCGCCATTGCGCCGTCTTCGCGCATGATTTCGCAGATAACCGCGACCTGCTTCAAGCCCGCAAGCTTGCACAGGTCAATGCTGCCCTCAGTTTGCCCCACCCTTCGCAACACGCCGCCCGCGACTGCGCGTAGGGGGAACATGTGGCCGGGGCGGCGCAGGTCGTCAGGCTTGGCGTTATCGTCGGCGAGCACTTGCGCGGTATGCGCACGGTCGGCGGCTGAGATACCCGTCGTGGTGCCCTTGCGCGCGTCCACGCTGACAGTGAAGGCGGTGCCGTGCATCTCTGTATTGTCGGGCGTCATCAGCGACAAGTTGAGCTTAGCCAGCCGCTCGGCGGACATGGGCACGCAGATGAGGCCGCGCGCCTCGGTCGCCATGAGGTTGATGGCTTCGGGCGTGGCAAACTCGCCCGCCATGACAAGGTCGCCTTCGTTCTCGCGGTCGCAGTCGTCCATCAAGATGATGAGGCGGCCTGCGCGCAATTCCTCTAGCGCCTTCTCCACGCGTTCTACGAAATGGTCGTTACTTTCCATAACCCAAATTACGAAGCGCGTCCAGGCTCATGCCGGGGCGCATCTGAAGCAGGCAATGATAAACACTCTTAACCAGCATATCAACCTCAAGGTTCACCAGCGCACCCGCCTTGAGGAGGCCGAGGTTCGTTTCCTTCGCAGTTAGCGGGATGATGCTCACTGTAAGCGAGTTTGCCGCCACTTCGCGCACCGTCAGGCTCACGCCGTTTAGCGCCACGCTTGCGCTTGCGAACACCATCGGCTTGAGGGCGTCGGGCAGCTCCACGCGCAGCATCGCATCGCGCTCGCCGTCGGCAGGCTTCCAGCTAATGACGCGCACGGCGGCGTCCACGTGCCCCTGCACGAAATGCCCGCCGAAGGGCTCGCCTGCCGCAAGCGCGGGTTCAAGGTTCACCTTGTCGCCACGTCGCAGGGCGGACAGGTCCGTTGTTTCGCAGGTCGCCTTGAGCACGGATGCGCGGAACGCCTGCGGCTCCAGCTTGTCGGCGGTTAGGCACACGCCGTTGACCGCAACCGAGTCGCCAAGCTTCAGGCCGGGGGCGATGCCGGGGCATTCCACCTCCAGCGCTCCCGGGCCGGCGCCCGGCGCTGCGCGCACTGCGCCCACTTCGCGTATGATGCCTGTGAACATCGGGAGTAAGTATAACAGGGAGAGCGGGAAGGGTTTAGGGATGAGGGATAAGGTGTACTATTCGGATACATTGGTAACATCCGGAAATGAGTTGAAGTAGTGTATACGATAAGGGGTTGGATAGTTGTAGCCGATGGCAGAATGAGGCCTTTCCAGGTTGTAGTAGGAAACGAAACGGATCAAAGCTTCGCGCCGGTGGTATATGCTGTTGAAACGGACAAGACGCAGAAGCTCCCTCTCCACAGTTCCGAAGAATCTTTCCACTTTCCCGTTCGTCCTTGGTGTGTAGGGCTTGGTGAGAAGGTGTTCTATCCCCCTCAAGCGCAAGGACCGTTGGAAGGCGCATTCACGCTCAGGATGCGCGCTTCTCCTCATCGAAAAAATGCAGGCGTTGTCGGTCATCATCGCCTGAATGCCGTAAGGCACTTCAGCCAGTACGTATTCGAGGAATTCCTGGCTTGCGTCGCCGTTTACGCGCGGAAATATCTTCACGAACACTTCCCGGCTGTACGCATCCAGGGCGGCGAACATGTGTTCCGGCTGGCTTCCTGTGCGCAACGGAACCAGCTGCTTGATGTCCACGTGCATCAGTTCGCCCGGGTGGGTCTTCTCGTATCGCGGATACTGCTTGCGTGGAAGCGGAATACCGCACACCCCGTTCTCGCTGAGAACGCGGTGAACAGTGCTGCTGGAAAGATGCACAACCGCTCCTATCCTTCCCGCCCCCCAACCGTACTCGCTCCTTAGCCGCATGATTTCCCCTTCTTCAGCACCGCTGATGCGCGCAGGACTGTTTTGAGGGCGGCGTGAATGCTCCTTCAAGCCTTCGCTCCCGCCCAGCTCGTAACGCCTTATGAAGTTCCACACGGCTTTTCTGCTTATCCCGTAGGCTTTCGCTGCATCTCCAGGCTTCACCTTTCGCTCGACTACCGCCGACACGATCTTCAGCCGTTCCTCATAACCTATCGATTTCGCCATCGTGAAGTCCTCCTTTCACACCTCCACGATGTTACCAATGTCCCCGAATACTACAATAAGGGATTAGTTCCAGAACCGTACGCCGGGCTTTAGACCTGCTCAGGGCAGAGTGAGAGAATAGATAGCTACTACTTCCTGTCCGAGAAATTTTGCCTGAGCTTCGCGAAGATAGCCAAAAGATACTTGGGTGCCTGAACGTGGCGCGAAGCCTAGAGGAGTTAAGCCATCGCTGCCTTTCACGTTAAGGAGAGTGCCTTGATATCTCACCAAGTCGAGCACTAAGACGTAGTTCTTAATGCGTTCATCCTTATATCCTAAGATAGCCAGCGAGCGCCCTTGCCGGATCAGGATATTCTGGAACTCATGTGATTCGGCGCGGAATTCGCTAAACCCAGCAAGCGGCTTTCGCGATTTCACTTTGAACGATGGCCGGTCGATAACGATTAACTCCCACGCATCATTACCAAAAATATAATCAGACGTAGTAGCGTCAAATCCCAAATTGCTATACGTGTTTATAAGCACGCTGAACGTGTCTACGTCGCCTTTAACAGGCGGCACCAGCTCGAAATCCCTTACAATGCCATCTGGATGTAATTCAATCTCAAGCATCCTCTCGGGGCTTACAGATAAGTCCTGATGTTCATCAAGGCTGGCTTCTTGAAAATACAGCCTGAAGCTACCTACAGCATTCCAAAGGCTCAGAATCCCAGACGGATGGTCCTTTGTTGAGGGCACTAACCGAAAATCCAAAGCTCCCCCGTGGCGCCCTAGCTTCGCATACTTAACCTTTCCGCCTTGAAAGTGAAACCAGAAATCAACCGAAAAATGCTCCTCGGGATCTATGTAAACCGCTCCCGGCTGAATAAGGTATACGCCAACTATGCCTTCCAGCGAGCCATCTTCCCTTAGCTGGAAATCAGAAGACCGCCATGTTATGACCGCTTCCATTCCCGGCAGTGTGACCCATTTCCCATTTGAAGTGAAAGCATTCGCTGGCAAGATAGCGGTCACTTCGGGCTCCTTGCCGCGCTCGCATCGGGCTAAACACCAGCCTTTGTATTCATCAAAGAAAAGCACATAGAGCTTTGCCCCATCCACGACTACTTGAAGACATGGCGCTGGCCAAGGCACATCGGCGGGAATCACAGCCAGAATTTTGCGGTCAATGAATGATTTTACCTGGATGCGATTCCTCTCAGGGAATATATAGACACTGCAGCCATCCCACGAAGCGAGGCAACCTGGCCACAGAGATGCTCTCCAACTTTGTCCGAGGATGGGCTTATCGCTGACAGGATCGAGCTGATACTTGCCGATGCGTGAAACCCTAACTCTTGGGAGCACAGCATAGATACACAATGCCAAGACGCAAAGCAGCATGACAGTCAGCGCAGCCAGCGCGATCGTCTTGTGATTGAATCTGAGTTTGTGCGTGCCCTGCATGATTAGTCCCTCACATCCGCAGCGAGATGTATGCCTCCCGCAGCGCCCACTTCGCGTATGATGCCTGTGAACATCGGGAATAAGTATAACAGGGAGAGCGGGAAGGAGTTAGTTCGGAATGCAATCTTGAGCTAGACGACTGCAGCCAAGGGATTTCAGTCAGGCGGTCAGAAATTCAGCTCCGCATTGATAATCAATTGAGCCAAGTAGGATCTACCATCTGTAAGCAAATCAGCTTGCCTTCGCTGGAGAACGCAAGATTTAACCCGACTGCCCCACAGCTCATCCTTACGATGTTAGCATCAACGCCCTGCGTAGGGGAAACTGTCGCTCCTATACGTTGAGCCCAATCAATCGCGACATCCTTATCAGCCAGCCAAGTCAACTTTAATCTGCATAACAAAGGCCTTCTGACAGCTTCTAGGTCTTTCTGCGCTTCCGCTGCAAGGCCATCAGTTATCATAACCAGCCTATCATCCGAGTCGAAGTTTAGGCAGATATTCTCACCATCAGAAGATGAATAAACCCACTTCTCGCCACTTCGCAGCCCAGGCCTCGTCTTGAAATCAAGAATCCCGACTTCGCGAATGACGTCATCTCGCGTCATTCCCGGCAACAGCACGAATGCTTTATCCAAATCCCCACTGACGCCCGTGCTCGGGACCGAAGCAGGTAAGATTGGTTCTCTTGGGACTATCGAGTTCCAGAAGAATATGGTCAACACGCTGAGCCAAACGAATAGCAGAATCATAAGGGCAGTAGATAATTTAGCAGTGGTCAAGATTCACCCTCCTCGCGCCGGGCGCGGCGCAGTCCCACTTCGCGTATGATGCCTGTGAACATCGGGGATAAGTATAACAGGGGAAGTGGGAAGTAGTATGCAGTAAGTAGTAAGGCGGATTCCAGATGGGGAGGGCGAGAAGGGGTTAGGGTGAATCCTAGCTGGATTATGGCGAAGGGTCTCAGGGCAGGCTGAGCGAATAAATATGAACCATCTTTCGCGTAAGACCTTTTCTTTCGGTCTCGCTAAGATAACCAAAGGATACTTGAGTGCCCGAACGTGGAGCGAAGCCAAGGGGAGTTAAGCCATCGCTGCCTTTCACGTTAAGGAGAGAGCCTTGGTAGCTCACTAAGTCCAGCACTAAGACGTAGTCCTTAATGCGTTCTTCCTTATACCCTAAGATAGCCAGCGAACGACCTTGCCGGATCAGGATATTCTGGAACTCATGTGATTCGGCGCGGAAGCCGCTAAACCCGGCGAGCGGCTTTCGCGATTTCACTTTGAACGATGGCCGGTCGATGACAATTAGCTCCCACGCATCATTACCATAAATAAAATCAGATGTAGCAGAGTCATAGCCCAAATTACTATATGTGTTTATCAGCACGCTAAGCGTGTCTGCATCGTCTATGGCAGGCGGCACCAGCTCAAAATCCCTTACAAAGCCATCTGAAGGTAATTCAATCTCAAGCTTTCTTTCGGGACTTATAGATATATTCCGTTGTTCATCGAGAACAGCCTCCTGAAGGAACAGCTTGAAGTTACCTGCTATGCTCCACAGAATCAAAATTCCCGACGATTGTCCCTGCGCAGAGGAAATCAGCCGAAAGTCCATGGCGTCTCTATGTTCGCCTAGCTTCGCATATTTGACCTTTCCATCTTGGTAATGAAACCAGAAATCGGCTATAGATGGCGCTTTGGGATCTCTATGGCCCTCCCCTTTCCAAAACTCGTAAACGCCTACTATGCCTTCCAGCGCTCCGTCTTCCCTGAGCCGGAAATCGGATGACCGCCATGTTATGACCGCTTCCATTCCCGGTAGCGTGACCCATTTCCCATCTGAAGTGAATGTGTTTGCCGGCAAGATTGCGGTCACTTCGGGCTCTTTGCCGCGCTCGCACTGGGCTAGACACCAGCCTCTGTATTCATCAAAGAAAAGTACATAGAGCTTTCCTCCATCCACAACTACTTGGAGACATGGAGCCGGCCAAGGCACGCTGGCAGGTATTACAGCTAGGCTTTCATTGTCGATGACAGACTTTACCTGGATGGACTTCCCATCGGAAGAAACAAAGGCGGTGCTGCCATCCCACGAAGCTAGACAGCCTGGCCATAAAGTTGCTCTTCCATTCTGGCTATAGGCAGACGGAGCACTGGCGGGCGAGAGTTGATATATGCCGATGCGTGAAATCCTAGCTCTTGGAAGCACAGCGTTGACGCACAATGCCAAGCCACATAGCAGCATGACAGCCAGCGCAGCTAGCGCGATCGTTTTGTGGGTGAATCTGAGTTTTTGCGCGGCCTGCATTATTCGTCCCTCACATCCGCAGCGAGATGTATGCCTCCCGCAGCGCCCACTTCGCGTATGATGCCTGTGAACATCGGGGATAAGTATAACAGGGAGAGTAGTTGAGAGCTAAGAGTTGGTAGTTGAGAGTTAGGAGTTACAGATAAGAAGGAAAACATTGGGTACGCTGGGCTAACCAGCCCGGCTCAAATGATTATTTGATAAGGAACATAGTATTCCATTGTATCCAGAACAAGATTGACCCTATCACAATGTAAAATGCTAAGTACCCGAACGAGGCTATTAGTGAGAACGGCGCGAGTAACGAGGGGCGATACCGAATGTTTAGCATGAACAGGGCTAGTAAAATGCCTATGACAACGAGCGCGGCTAGCTTATCGTCACGCGGATAAAGCCCTGATTTGAATATCCGGTATGTCGTCTCATGCCCGGTGTTATTCCCAATCAATGCGTCAAGGCTGTTGGTAACATATTGGTGCTCCGCGCTCGGATAAGACTTATTCCATTCAAAGAACGTGGCGAAGTCGCTCCAAGGAAAAGGCACATGCTCGCCAATGCTCATCGCGGGTGTTAGAAGCCAGGTAAACGACGCAAATATCAGAGGCACGATTAGTAGGTGAAATATCGCACAGGCAAGGGTTAGCCTGCATATCGTCCGTCTATTCAGCAGACTGAATCTGATACGAGGACATGTTGCCCTTTGCGTGAGGCTGTCCGTCTCTTTCGTGTCGCTTATGGACATGAGATTAGTATATCAAGGAAGGATTGCAGGCGTGGCGTAATAAGGTTCAAGATGGACGACGACGTCAACGACGTGGGCGTATTCCCGTATGATGCAGTCTTTGACGGCGTGCGAAAGCTTATGCCCGTCCTCAACCGTCATCTTTGGGTCAACCTTGACGTGCAGGTCCACGGCGATGCTGTCGGGCGTTCCCCGGCTGCGGATGTTGTGCACGCCAAGGACGCCGCCGATTTTCATGGCGCATTCTTCAATAGCCTTTATGTCTATGCGCGCGCTGTCCGAGAGGATGTTCATCGCCTCGCGGATGAGATGGAAGCCCGTCCACGCGATGACCGCGACGATTATGAAGGCGGCGTAGGCGTCGGCGCGCGGGAACCCAAGGTAAACTCCAACGACTCCAGCAATGACGACCATGCTGGAAAACAAGTCGGTGCTCGTGTGCGCCGCGTCGGTGAGCAGGAACTCGCTGGAGTGCTTCTTGCCCATCTTCAGCTCGTAGGTGATGACGATTATGTTCACCGCGATGGACACGCCCATAGCCACGAACGCCCAGAAGCTGCTTTGGGGCGGGACGACTTCATGCAAGCGCTTCAGCGCCGCCATGATATCTGCGAGCCGGCGAACAACAGCATCACCGCGATGAGCATCGCCGCCAGCGTCTCAAACTTGCGGTGGCCGTAGGGGTGGCGCACGTCGGGGCCGTGCTTGGACATGTTCATCGTGAAGAAGCCAACGATGTTGTTGGAGGAAATCTAAAAGCGACTCAAAGCCGCTGGCGGTCACCGATAGCAGGCCGGTGGCCAAGCCTATGATTATCTTCGTGCCGGAGACGAGCAGGTTCAGCGCGAGCGTCATTATCAGAACGCGCATAATCGCTGAATGCCTTTCGTTCCTGATCATCAGGATAATTATATATGGAGGGCGAGGAAGGGGTAAGGGATAAGGGGTAAGTGGTAAGTCCCAGAGTCCGAATTCCAGAGCCGGGCTGGTTAGCCCGGCGTACTCGTGGCTATTTAGGTCAGAGAGGGCCTGTTGCTGGTATATACTTATTGTATGCAGCGGGATTCAATAGCAATTGCGGTTATCGGCGACGAGATACTAAACGGCGGGACGCGCGACGGCAACTCATACTGGCTCGTGCAAAAGCTCGTGGAGCTGGGCGCGGAAGTCGGCATCATCGTCGTGCTGCCCGACAAGATGGACGTCATCGTCCCCAAGCTTCGCGAGCTGATGCAGGAATACCACGCCGTCATCACGACCGGCGGCATCGGCCCCACCCACGACGACATGACGCGCGAAGCCGTCGCCGAGGCGTGCGGGCGCAAGCTAGTGCTCAACCAGGAGGCGTCTGACATGATCGGGGCGGCGCACAAAGGCGAGCTGACCGAAGTGCGGTTGCGCATGGCTCACCTGCCCGAGGGCTGCACGCTTATCGGCAATGTGCAGACCGGCGCGCCAGGCTTCCATGTGGACAACGTTTACGTCTTCCCCGGCATACCGTCGCTGCTATACGCGATGTTTGAGGAAGTCGCGGAGGAGTTTCGCGGCGGGCAATTCTACAAGAAAAGCATCCGTGTGGACGCAGGCGAAAGCAAGTTCGCCGACGACCTCGCCGAGGCGCAAAAGAAGTTCCCCGAAGTCGCCATCGGCAGCTACCCGAAATACGAAGACAAGACGTGGGTTGAAGTCCGGCTGCGCAGCCGTGATTTGGGGAAGCTCAACGAATGCTGCGAATGGCTCCAGCCGCGCCTGGACGAAGTCGAGGAGCATTCCCGCGCTGCTGAAGCGAAGAAGGAAGACTGAAGGCGCGTTCAGGTATAATTACGCAAGCTGATGATTGAACTAACAACAACCGGCGGGGCGAAAGTGCTGCTCAATCCAGACCTGATTGAGTGCATTGAAAAGAGAGACGAGACGGTTATCCTGATGGACTCGGGCCGTCACTATACGGTGAAGGAAGATCCGCATACAGTCGCGGACATGATTCTGGAATACAGGAAACGCATTCGCTGCATCTTTCCTGAAACAGGAATCGTGAAAGGCTCGCACCATGGGGCGCGCCGCAATACGCCAGCGGGCGAAGAAGTTGAGACGGGAAGCGAAATCGGCAGCCTGCCTGATTAAACGCTAGGGTCGCATTTCGCCGGGCTGCGCGCAGGCAAGCCAAACTCCTCGCGCCTGTAAACCAGCACATTGAGCACAATCTTCGCCGCGGCCGTCACCGGAAGCGCAATCAGCACCCCCACCAGCCCGAATACCTGCGCGCCCATCATCATCGCGATGATGACGGTGAGCGGGTGCAGGTCCATGTTCTTGCCCATTATGCGCGGGACAAGGAAGTTGTTCTCAAACAAGTGCAGCAGGGCATAGAAGACAATGACAAAGAAAAGCTTCCACGGCCCCATCGCCAGCGCGAGCAGGCCTGCGGGGACGAAGCCGATAATCGGCCCCGCCATCGGGATCAACTCGGCTATGCCCGCGATGATGCCCAGCAACAACGCATATTTAACCCCCATCACGCTTAAGCCGATGGCGACCAAAGTGCCCATTATGAGCGAGAAGAGCGAGTTCTGCCACGAACGTACTTGCCGAGCATGAGGTTCATCTGCCAAATCGTCGTTTCAATGCGCTCGTTGTAGGCTCGCGGGAAAAGCAGCTTGAAGGCACGCTTGAACTTCTCGGCATCAATGAGGAAGTAAAAGCCCATCAAGGGAATCAGCACAAGCCCGAGGATGAAGGTGACAGTCCCGACCGATGTTACGGGATATGAACGAGTATGAACGCTGGAGCGTCTCAGGGAAGTTGGACCTGATATTTGAAACAAACTGGTCGAAGTAATCCTTAAACGCGAATTGCTGCGTGCTCTCCGGGAAGTAGTTTTTGAAAATCCGCGTTAATGCGCGTCTCCAGGCCTTCAAGGATTTGCGGTACGGCGCTAACAAGCTGCGTCGCTTCGTTGTAGATAATGGGTGCTGTGACCCCTATCAGCAAAACGCCGAAAAGAAACAGTCCCAAAAACACAATGAGAATCGCCAGCCATCGCGGAACCCGGTAGCACCGCAGCCATGTCACAGGTGAATGCGCCAGATACGCCAGCAGGATTGCGATGATTATATAGACGAAGATGTTGCGTATCTGATAGATGAACAGCAGCCCGAGCACGACTGCGACGATCATCATCAGTTTACGGAAAAAATCTCTCATTGAGCTGTCAGCCATGTTCCCTCCGCGATATTCTACCAGATAATACCGCTGGCTAGTTAGATGCAGCCGGGGCATAATTGGTTGCACGTCAAAGGGCTATCCACACCTTATCACCACCTAATTAGCCAGTTATCACCAGAAACCGGCGTTTTCAAGGGTAATACATGGTTGAGCATGCGCCAATGGGCGGGTTTGCGCCTGAATAGGCGAAGGTAATCTGGTAAAATCAGGAACCTTTAGTGCGCGCAAGCGTCTAATACTAGAGGATATGGAACTGGCTGCCGTTGATAAAACTGGTTCGTATAACGCGCCCGAGGTGGACGAGATACTCGCCCGCTGCGCCAAGGGCGACCTTGGCGCGTTTGACCAGCTCATTAACCGCTACCAGCGTTTCGTTTTCAATATCATCTACCAGCACCTTGGAAGCACCGACGAGGTTGACGACATCGCCCAAGAAGTCTTCCTCCGCGTTTTCAAGTTCATCGACCATTACCGAGGCCAGGCGAGCTTTGAGACGTGGCTTTACAAAGTCGCGCTGAATTACGTGCGCACGCACCAGCGCCGTAGGTCGGTCATAGGGCGCTTCTTCATGGATACGCCCCAACACGAGGACGAGGCTGGCAAGACCTTTGACACCATCGGGCGCTTGGCGGATTCCGCCGAGGATCCCGCCAAGTCCATGGAGCACGGCCGCATCGCCGAAGAGATAATGGAAGTCGTGCGCAAGATGCCGCAGATGTACCGCGAAGTGCTCATCATGCGCGAAGTCAGCGAAATGAGCTACGAGGAAATCGCTGAAGTCCTCGGCGCAAGCCAGGGGACTATCAAGAGCAGGCTTAACCGCGCGCGCGAGATCGTGCGCCGGAAGGTGAGAATATAATGGACTGCCGCGAATTCAGGCGCTTGATTTGGGAAGAGCTTGACGGGGCTCTTGAAGGCTTACGCCTGGAGCGCTTCAACGAACACCGCAAGAGCTGCCCCGCCTGCGAGCGCGAGTATTTCAAGCAGCGGCGGCTGATGCTATACATGAAGGCGTTCCCGACCGTCGGAAACGTCAGCGACAACTTTAGCCGCGAGCTTGTGACGAGGGTGCGCAACGGCGACCTGCGCTCCAATTACCGGCTCAATTATGCGCGCATCAGCATGACCATGGCGCTGTTCGCGCTCGTGCTCACAGGCATGCTCTTTGCTGTGAATTCCTACCAAGAATACATGAAGGAGACGAAGACCTTCATAGCATCTTTGCCGGAAGGTGCGGACGCGGTGAAAGGTATAAACGGGCCCATCCTTGAAGACGAGCTGCAGCTTAGCGACGGCGAGCTTGTTTATGCGCTTTCGCTGCCCAACCTGCGCACAGAAGACTTCGTGTTGAAGCTGCTGGCGAACTATGAAAACGGAAAGTCGTCCGAGCGGCTGGTAACGGTGCTCGCCGAACAGACAGGCCTGCTAAACGGCGTATCAATGCGCCTTCAGCAGCCAAGCGCCATCGCGCCTTTCATCGGCCAGCCTGCGCAAACGGTCGTTCTCTTCCCCAAGGCGCTGCCGAACATGGTCGTGGCGTCGGTGGGGCGAAACGACCTTGAAGAGCTTAGGAAATTTACGCTGGACGTTATCAACACTTACAGCAAGGTCGCTTCCCCGTTCCAGTCGGCGCCGAGCATCACGCCGGGGCTGGTTGACGTGCTGAAAAGCAAGTATCCGCAGGCGAACATCATCGACGTCGCTGGCGGATCGTTTGATTTAGAGTTAGTACCTGAAGGCGAAGTAGCGCTCGTGATGACCTTCGGCCAGTTCCAGCCGCCGGCCCCTACAACTCAATAGGCTTATTCAGGTCGCGGAACTTATCTTCGGGATATTCGTAGATATACTCAATCGCGCAGCCGCTGTAGCATCCGCTCAAGTCAAAGCAAACATGGTGCTGCACCTTGCCGCATTCGGGGCAGACTACAAGCTCTTCATCGGCCGAAAGTTCAATCTGGCAGTGCGGGCAGCTAATGCCGATGGCGCTTTCCGCCGCCATGCGCAGCGCATCCCGCGCGCTATCCTGCGCGGCCTGCAGCTCCTCGGCATGCTTCGCATCAAGCCCTTGCTTCTCCGCAAGCTTCTGCGCCATTTCATCTGCGCGCCCGGTCTCCACCTTCTTCTTCTTCGCCAGCAACATCAGTTCTGCTTGCGCCTTCAGCGCGCTGTCTTTGGTGAACGCTGAATTGCCTTCCATCATGTTCTTTTTCAAAAAGTGGACGGCGATGAAGGCTGCCGCGGAGAATACCAAAACGACAATCAGGCTTACGCCGACGATTTGCATCGCCTGGGAAGCAGCATCGTTGGGAACCTGCAAGAGCATTAGGCTAAGCATCGCTGCCACCTCCACTTTCGTCTTTGCCACCGCGCTTCTTTTCCTCCGCTGCGATTCGCAGCGCCTCAAAGAGCTTGTCTAAGTCGGCCTTCTCCATCCTGCCTGCGCGCGCGAACAGCGAAGATATCAGGCGCATCCTCCAATACAGGAAGTAAAGCAGGAGCGTCATCAGCAAGGCAAGCAAGACTATCAGCAGCCATAAGCCCTTGATGCTGAAAAACCAGTCCAGCATCACGCCTGCGAGGAGCAGGGTCATGATTATGAACACGGATATCTCAGCAACGATTGAGGGAAGCAGCTTTTGCCTTTTCACTGCGCTGTAAAAGTTGAACTCAAAGGGAACGGCGGCAATGACGAGCAGGAAAAACGCTATTAGTATCACGAGCGCCACCGCCCTCCCCTCCTGGGGGAGCGCCAGCAGCACAAGTTGGATTGGTTGAGACAAGCTACTACCCAGTTGAAGGTTTCTTTGAGTCTTGGATTACTTTGATGTCACGAAACTCCCCGTGGGTGGGTATCGTCCGCTTTATCCTTCCATCCTCGGCGTCAATCACATACGCTTCCCCTGAATCCAGGCTCACGGTGTATATCTCTGAGCCATCGGGGCTAAGCGCCACCAACCTCGGTGCGGTGGGCGTCTTAAACGACTTGATAACTTTCAGCGACGGCACATCAACCACCGCGACTTCCTTCGTTTCCCAAATGGGCGCATAGATCGTTTTGGCATCAGGGCTAAGCGCCATATCGCGGAAACGGTTGTATGTCACGCGCCCGACGATGTTGATATCCTTCGCATCCTTTGCCTTATTGAAAACAGTGATGGAGTCATTGTAGATGCTGGAGATGAAGAACTTGTCGCCTTGCTCGGGGTAGAGCAAGCCCATCGGCGCGGCGCCAACATCAATTGTGCGCACCAGCTTCTTTTGCGACATGCTGAAGACAAATAGCTCTGAAGCTTTAGCGTCAAGGCAGAAGATGTTCTCGCCTTGCTCGTCCACGGCGATGAAGGACGTCAGCGAGAGGTTGCGCTCGTGGTATGCCACGCGCTTGCGGCTAGGGTCGGCGGACGATGCTTCTTGAAGGTCCAGCACATCAAATCCGCCCGCCATGAAATCGGTCTTGTTGCCGACGATGACCGCAAGGTAACGGTCGTCGGGGAACATCGCCAGGCCCTGCGGGACGCCTTCAACGATAATTTGGTCTGTTTTCAGGTATGAGCGCGTGTCAACAATGGTCACGCGGTTGCTCACGTCAACGACATTCGCCACGTAAGCCTTATCCTTGCGGTGGTTGAATATCAGTTGCTGAAGCCCGTCGGCGACAAGCATTTCCTTAACCGACTCGCCGGTGTCGGGGTTGATGACCAGCAACTGGTCAGGGCCGTGGTTGAGCATCCACAGACGAATGCCCCTGTCCTGCGGCTGGCGCAGGAATACTGCCGCGAACACCACGATAAACAATATGCCGGCGAATGTGACGATGAGCAGGTCGCGCCCGGTGCGCCTTCCGCGCGTGCGGGAGTCTACCGGCTTGCGGACGGCGGAGATGAGGCCCGGCCGCCTGCCCCCTGAAGCTTTACCTACAGTTTTGACCATGGTTATGCAGACCCGTGCTTCGCACGGGCTTCTTTATTATACACAGCATCGCGGATTTGAGCCTTCGCCGACGGGAACAGTGCCGAAAGCACCCGCATCTTGTCCCGCGCCGATAAATCAAGCGCGCTTACCGCCTTCAGCGCATCCTCAAGCTCCGGCGCTGCGCCTGTTTCCTTCGCCGAGAGCTGCTCCGGCGGAAGGAAGATGAGTGTCAACTCGCCACGCGGGTTTTCCTGCGCCAGCTCCACGAGCCCTGCGAGCGTCACCAAGCGCACGTCCTGAAACAGCTTAGTTAGCTCGCGGCACACGAGCACCTGCGTCGCCTCGGGCATAATCCCCGCCGCCACTTCGGCCAGCTTCGGCAGGTCGTGCGGGCCGATGAATACGACGCAGGGATGGCCCAGTTTGGTCATTTCTTCGGCGAGGTGCTCCAGGTCGCGGCGCTTTTTACCGGGGAAGGACATGAACGTGAATGCGCGCGGGAACACCGGAAGATACGCCAGCGCGGTCGCCAGCGCGGATGGCCCAGGGATGACATCAACTACCAGTCCCTCGACGCGGCACATCGCCACCAGCTCCGGCCCGGGGTCGGCGCAGCCCGGCATGCCTGCATCGGTGATGTAGGCGACATCCTTCCCTGCAAGCAGGCTGTCTCGCACGCGCGCCACTACCGTGTCGTCGCTGAATTGGTGAAAGCTGCCGGTGGGTTTGCTTATGCCGTGCGCGGTGAGCAGCTTGCGCGAATGGCGCGTGTCCTCGCAGTAAATCACGTCGCAGGCGCGCAGCACTTCCAGCGCCCGCAGCGTTATGTCCTTCAAGTTGCCAATCGGCGTCCCGACAAGATATAGCGTCCCTGAATTCATTATTTCAGCTCCACAAGCTCACCAGTTTAGTGCGTGGGCTCCCAGACAAGGTTTATTCGCATCGTTTCTCTTCTGAGCATTCCCAACCCAGGAGAATTCCCAGAACTCGTTTAGTGGGTGCGTTTCGCCCGGCCGGAATGGGATTCGGAGCTTTGAAAGAGGCGTGCCTAAATTGGCAGGCGATCTATTTGGCAGCGCCACGTAAGGGCTGAAGCCAGCGGTGTGCCCGCAAGTCCTGTAAACAACGTTCGTTTTGCCTTCAAAACTCCAGCCTACGGGGAAGCCCGGATCTACCTGGTCAAAGAACAAGCAATTGGCTACATACGCATTCGCAGCGAGGCTGCTGATTATTACAGGCAGTGTAGTAAACGGCGTGCTAATCGTGCAGTTGATAAGGTAGAGCGTTCCCGCGCGTGTTCCGACATTGTCCTGTCCGAAATTAATCACGCCACGGTTGCCGGCACACGATTCGTCTTTCACGATAGTACACCCAATCACTACCGTATCCGCGCCCGGGCGACCAGTTAACTCCCCATCGTCCACGACATCCAATTCACGATTGGTTGAACAGCTAATCAAGCACGCCTCTATCCAGTTGAATCGCGCACGCGACTTCAAGTTATGCCCGGCAAGGCTCTGGCTGATGGAGCAATTGAAAATCGTAGCGCTTTCGCCGCCCAGGTAAAGGTTATGGCTGTATCCCGGCTCATCAACGCATCCATTACGTTCTATCCGGCAATTCACGATACGCTGTCCAGCGGCTTCGCCCGGCTTGCCATTGGACATTATGCCCATATCGCATCCGCTTATCTCACAGCCAGTCACCGTCACGTTGTTCGCTGCGTTAATCCTCACGCCCGCACCGTTGTGCGAAGAATTATGCGCATTCTTCAGCGCGAATCCTTCCAACCTGCAACCATCGGCTTCGGGGTCAAACTGAAAGATTGCGCGGGGCGTATTACCCTCGCCGCTGTAATTCACATCCTTACCGTCGATGATAATTCCTTTGCCTCTGGCGTGAATCGCCCGAATAGTGATTTTCGGCTTGCGGATAAGTATCGCTACGTTGCGATATAGCTCGCTATTCGGAAGAGGATATACGTCAATCGAGTCGCCCGGTTGCGCGACATCGTAAGCTTCTTGAATCGTGGCGTATTCCTGCCCCACCCCGACTGACAGCTTCCTTCCCTCACCTGCTGCGGCGCTCCTGGTGTTTGCACGGCCTGGCGCGAGGAAAATTACTATGACTGTTACAGTCAACATTGCCAGCGCGTTAATAGCCACCGTCCTCATATCGCCATCCACCTTAAGCATACCGCAAACGTGGCAATGCTGCTGCGCAAGCGGGCAAGATGATAGACTTATCGCGCGCCGGGGATGCTTTTGAACATCGCGACGATTACCGCGGGCTCGGCGCTGGGCATCGCCGCGGGCGCGCGAATCCCGACAAGACGCGCGTGACATTCCTCGCGGCGCTGGGCGCGGTCACCGTCGTCTTCGGCGCGAGCATGGGCATCAAGACCGCCAACATCCTCGTCCCCCTCGCAGGCCTCGTCATCGGCACGCTCATAGGCGAGGCGCTGGATTTGGACGGGCGCCTGGAGGCTGCAGGCAAAAAGCTCAAGAAGCGCTTCGCTTCGGGCGAGAAGCACAGCCCGGTCGTGGAGGGCTTCACCACCGCGAGCATCCTCTTTGCGTCGGGCCGATGACGGTACTGGGCAGCATTGAAGACGGGCTGCACCTGGGCATCCGCCTGCTCGCCATCAAGTCGCTGCTGGACGGCATCGCCAGCGCCACCTTCGCCGCAGTTCTCGGTATCGGAGTGTGGTTCTCGGTAATCACAGTGCTCATCGTGCAGGGCGGCATCACGCTGTTTGCGGGTGCGCTGCAAGGAGTGATGACGCCGGAGCTAGTCACGGAGCTTTCGGCATGCGGCGGGTTCATGATGATCGTCATCGGGCTGGGGCTGCTCGGCGCTACCAAGGCGCGGGCGACGAACATGCTGCCTGGGCTGGTGGTTACGCCGGCGATTGTGGTGGTGCTGAATGCGTTGGGGATTGGGTGGAAGATATAGTTAGATACCAGTAGCGCGGCCGTCCCGGCCGTGATTACATTTACCCATACACGGGCGAGACGCCCGCGCCACCGTCAGTAGACTATTTCCTCTTTCCATGATGGCCGACATGGCCACGGCGGATGTAGCGGCTGTCGGCGATAGCGACGAAGCTCTGGTCGTCAACGTCCGACGCGATGTTCACGCATTCCTTCAGGTTCTTGCGCGGCACGATGCTAAACAGCAAGTCCACTTCGCCTTCCTTGCCGTGCCCGCGCAGCACCGTCGCGCCGAAGTCGCGCGCCCACAGGCATCGCGCAATCTCATCTCCCTTGTCGCGGCTGATGATGCGCAGCTGCGCCAGGCCGATGGCGAACTTCTCCTCCAGCATAAGCCCGACGTAGGTTCCCGTGGCGAACCCGCCCGAATAGGCAATCATCAGTATCGGGTCGTTCAGGTTCTTCATCACCTGCGAAATCGCGTAGATGAAAATGGTTACCTCAATGAAGCCGATCCCGGTCGCGAGGAGCTTGCGCCCCTGCAGCGTGTATATCGTCCTAATCGTGCCCATAGACACGTCGCAAGCGCGAAGAAAGAAAATCATCGCAAACGCCAAGAATATGTTGTCGGGAAGCATGGGGGAATGATAGCAGAAGGATGTAGCAAGGGACAGGCGGCCAATTGTGTTACAACCTATATTGGCTGATGAGTAAAACCATATCCTTAGGCTTCACTTCTTCAACCTTCTCATAGGCTACGATTGTGAGTACTTCATCTTTCAAATACGAAGCCTTAATAGAGGCAAACGGCCCAAGACCACACAGTGATGCGCGCTTTATTTCAAGGTCGACAAGAACGATATCATGCTTGCTTTCCAGTAGTAGCTTCTTTGGCTTCCATACATTGAAGCCATAGAACAAATCCGGATCGTCTTTTTCAGACCATCTCGGGCGGATGTTCCCCTCTGCCGAAATATAGTCGTATATCGAATCCGTGCTCAACAGGCTTCCTCTCTCATCGAATACACTAAAGCTGTTAGGTAATTCAGCACTCGATGATAAGTAGAAATATCCCTTATAACCTCGCATCTTATTCTCGGCCTGCTTAACCGAGAGCTTAGTGTCAAGTTTGATTTCGCGCATAGGCCTAAGAGTGGTTGGGTCAAATCCGCGAACAACTCCATCCTCCCCCAAATACCAGAACATTCCATCGTACTCAAATAGATCGGATATCGGTGGAGAAGGCAGGTCTATCCGATAGGAGGCATCATTCTCTCCATTACTGGTCAGTGAAACAGGCATGGACTCGAGTTTATTATCTTGATCGATGAATACAAAGCGTTCTCCGATGAGAATACGCGGGAATCCCCGGCCCATTGACATTCCAGGAATAATGACAAACGGCGATATCGTGATTTGACCTGTAGCTTCGGCATCCTCTGGTCGCCCATCTCCTCTTACCTCCGCGAACAGGAACTCGCGGTTTTCCACTGGTCCATCCCAGAAAAGGGCGATGCCACGTTTCTCACCGGTAGGATAGAAACTAGAGAATTTGAACTCTTTACCTTCGAACTTGTAGATGAAGTCCAATTTCACATTCCATATCAGCTTTGAAGCATCAACATCGCTTTCGGCAGCGGCATGGGCGTGAAGAGTGAACATGAATGTGCTGGCTAATATGGCAGTCAGCAGATTGAACGCAAGAATGTGCTTCTTCATAATGCGCATCCTTAGAATACTCCCGTCGTCTCGCGGCTTATCATCCGCTTTGAACCTGCGGCGAGGAAAGCCCGTTACATGATACTTGAACATCGAGATAAGTATAACAGGGAGTGCGTAAATGGAAATCGGGATTCGGGGGTTAGGGATTAGTTCCTGAGAGATTCCAAAGCCGGGCTGGTTAGCCCGGCGTACTCTTGTTAAATGCTAGTGTTGCGAGGTATCACAAGCTCAGCGCGGCCTGGAGTTCTTCGCGGGTGAGGAAGGAGCGGTATTCTTCGCAGGATGCGGCGAGTTCTTCGTGCGTGCCAGCGCCCACCAGCCTGCCGCCGGAGAGGACGTAGATGATGTCGGCCTGGCGCGCGGTGGCCAGGCGGTGCGTGACGATCAGGCAGGCGGCCTCGGGGAAGGTCTCGCTGAACATCGCCCAGAACGCGCGCTCGTTTTCGGCGTCCAGCGCGCTGGTGCAGTCGTCCATGAGCAGCAGGTCGGGCCCGCCGGCCACTGCGCGCGCGATCGCCAGGCGCTGCTTTTGCCCGCCGGAGACGGTCAGCCCCGCTGGCCCAGCACCTGGTCCAGCCCGCGCGGGCAGCGCTTCCATCTCGTCGTGCACCTGCGCCACGCTTGAGCGCCTGCTCTACGGCATCCATCGCCGATGTCGCGCCCGAAGCGCACGTTGTCCAGCACGCTCTCAGAGAACAGCGTCGCTTCCTGCGGCATATAGCCCACGTGCGTGCGGTAGTTCGCGAGATGTCGCATTGTGCGAGCGGCTTGCCGTTGACGATGCACTTCACCGGCAGTGGGCGGATAGCATGCCAGCGGCGATTTTGAGCAGCGTTGACTTGCCGCTGCCCACCTCGCCGACCACCGCCACGCGCTGGCCGCGCTTCAGCACTAGGTTCACATCGCTGCCAGCGCCGGGACAACCTTCGTCGTAGGTGAAGCCGACGCCGCGCAGCTCCACGGTGTCCGACTTGCGCTGATGGCGTCGTCGCCGAGGTAGACAGCCCTCGGTGCCGCCCTCGGTCATCTTCGATCTCAATCTCGCGGTCAATGCAGGCGAAGGCCTGGCGGCTGGTGACGAACAGGTTCGGGATGTCCATCAGCGGCGGCAGCATCAGCGACAGGTAAACGTAGAACGCGTAGAACTCGCCGATGGCTCAGCTTGCCATTGATGCACCATCATGCCGCCGGCGACGACGACGATGATCTGGCCGAGTGAACTGGATGCCGAAGTACATGTTGTGCACGCCCATCCACAGCTGCGTCATGCTGCAGCTCGACGCGGATGCGCTCGTCGAGTATGCTCGCGGAAGGCGTGCAGCCTGGTTGCGCTCGCCATTGAACGCCTTGAGGATGCGGACGCCGGAGAACGCCGCCTCCAGCGCGTCGTTGGTGCGCGAGATCATCTTCTGGCGCATCTGCGCGCGCTGGCCGAGCGCGATGCGCACGCGGTAGAAGATGTAGAGCATCACCGGCAGCGGGATGATGGACAACAGCGTCAGCTGCCAGTTCATCAGCAGCATGAACACGACGCAGAAGATGAACTTGCTGGCCGACTCCACCGCGCGGAAGATGCCGCTGCAGCAGAACCAGGCGATCTTGGGGAAGCCGCCGATGTCGTCGGTCAGGCGCGTCACCAGGTCGCCGGTGCGGAAGCGCTGGAAGAAGCGGTAGCCCTTTGTCGATGATCTCGCGCGAAGTAGTGCTGGCGCATGTCCATTTCGAGCTTGCCGTTGATCATGCGCGCGGATGCCGGGATAGAGGTTGGCGAGTGCGCGCGCCAGGCCGATGGCGGCGATGAGCCGATGAGGTGCCAGCGTGGTCGTTCGCCGCAAGCTCGGGCCGCCCTGCCGACAGCGCCTTCTTCAGCCCGTCGATCAGGTAGCGGAACACCAGCGGATAGCCGATGGTCACCGCGCTGCGAGAGCAGCGTGAGGAACGCGAGCACGACCAGCCAGCCGCGGTGCGGCTGCCAGAAGCGCCAGATCCAGCGGATGTGCTTCATGGCGCGCACCCCTGCGGCGGCTTCTGCGGCGGGCGCCGCGAACTGGAGGCGGTACAGCTTCGCGTAAAGCCCGTCCAGCTCCAGCAGTTCCTCGTGCTGCCCGCTTTCGGCGACCTGCCCGTCGTGGATCAGCAGGATGCGGTCGGCGTTGAGGATGGTGCTCAGGCGGTGCGCCACGATCACCGCGGTGCGGCCTGCGAGCAGGCGGTCCAGCGCTTCCTGCACCAGCCGCTCGGTGTAAGGGTCGACGCGGCTGGTCGCCTCGTCCAGCACCAGCAGCGGCGGGTCGTAGGCCAGCGCGCGGGCGAAGCTGAGCAGCTGGCGCTCGCCGACGGACAGGTTCGCGCCGCGCTCGGCCAGCTCGCCCTCATAGCCTCCGGGCAGCTTTTCGATGATGCTGTCCGCATGGGCGACAGCCGCCGATGCGCGCGCACGCGCTCCAGCGGTATCGTTGTCGTCGAAGACGCGCAGGTTGTCGGCGACGCTGCCGGGGAACAGGAAGATGTCCTGCAGCACCAGGCCGATGCGGCTTGCGCCAGGCGCGCACCGGGAAGTCGCGGATGTCGCGCCCGTCCACGAGTGATGCGCCCGCGCTGCGGGTCGTAGAAGCGCAGCAGCAGGTTGACGACCGTGCTCTTGCCGCCGCCGCTCGTGCCCGACCAGCGCGATGCTTGCTGCCCCTTGGGGATCGTGAAGCTCACATCGCGCAGGATCCAGTTCTCGCCTTCGTAGGCGAACCAACGTTCTCAAACGCGATCTCGTGGTCAAAGCGCCAGCTCCGACTGCGGGCCGCAGGGCCGTCCTGCACCGACGGCTCGGTCTCCAGGATGCCGAACACGCGCTCCACGACGATCAGCGAGCGCTGGATGAAGTTGAGCTGCTCGCGAGAGCTGCATGATCGGCTGGAACATCTGGCGTGATGTACTCGAATGAACATCACCAGCGTGCCGACGGTGACAGTCCCGGCGAACACGCCGCGCACGCCGATGATCAGCACGATGATGATGGCGATGATCTCGCCGAGCATGAACACGCCCCAGAAGCCGTAGTCGAAGAACTGCGTCGGCACTTCGACTTTGTACTTGCCGAGGTTGACCTCCTGCATCCGCTCGCGTGCGCGCGTGCTCGTAGTTGAACTGCTGGATGACCTCAATGCCCTGGACGTACTCCGTGACGTAGCCCGTGAGGATGGCCCAGCGCGCGCGCATCTCGCGCCAGCACTTTTGCATGTAAGAGACGAAGACAGAACGTAGCGCCGAACAGGAACGGCACGAGCATCAGATCACATACGCCGCGATGTGCAGGTTCTTCATGCACAGCACGACGAGGATGCCCGACGAAGAGCATCATGTTGCGCAGCAGGTTCACCGATGACGTCGCTGAAGAGCTGGCGCAGCGTCTCGGTGTCGCTCTCCACGCGGCTGATCAGCTTGCCCGGCGGCATGTTCTCGTGGAAGTCCAGGCCGAGGTGCAGCACGTGCTCAAACAGGCGCGCCTTCAGCGTCGGTGACGATGTTGATGCCGAGCTGGAACAGCGTCATCGCCTGCAGGTAGCCCACGCCCGCGCCCGCCGCCGCTACGGCGACGTAGAAGCCCGCGGACAACAGCACGCCCATGACGTCTTTCGCGGGGATGTTCTTGTCAATGATGTGCTGCAGCACCAGCGGGCCGACGAGCTGCGCCGCGGTGATGACGAGGAGGTAGGCAAGCGAGGTGTAGAGATAGCGGACGTGCGGCTTGAACAGGGGGATGATCTTGGGGACCAATTCCCTGAGCGTTTGGCGCCGAACGCCCTCTTCAGCTTCGCGGAAATGCCAGTGCATCGTGTTGTTCCTGCCGGGGGGATAAGTATACCCCTCAGGGGGAGAAGGCAAACGGAGATTATAACAACTCATCCTAAACTTGTAGGCCGTGGCTTTAGCCCGGCTCTGGAAATCCGGTTTCGGGGTTTGGGGTTCGGAAGAGAGGAAGGGATGTAGTGTGGAGTATGTTGTAAGTAGTAAGGTTACAGATGGGTACGCCGCGCTCACCAGCGCGGCTGGTCGATGTGAGAATCAATGACATGAGTAGGCCGGGCTGGTCAGCCCGGCCTACCCGGGGGGTTGGCAGTCGGTAATCGCTGCTCAATTGACGCTCCTGCGCCCCTACCCTAGAATCATGGGGTCTTGTCGCTAAACTACACCCGCGCTGATGAACGGAGGAAGCCTGTGAGGCTCGCACGAATACTGCTTGCGCTAATCCCGATGGCAATCGCACTGTCCTGCTGCGCGGCGAACGCGCCAAGGGCTGCGGCGCTGCGCGCGCTCATAACGCCCGCGCATGCACAGACGCTTGACAGCGCGGTGAAGGAACTTCGCGCAATGAAGCCCCCTGCGGGCGCGCAGGCAGGCGTCTTTGAGCAGCTTCGCGACGAGCTGGTGCGCCAGCTAAACGCGCGCGGGGTTTCCAAGTTCGTGAGCACGCCGCCCAGCGGCGACGCCAACCGCGTGAACGACTTGGGGATTACCCCCAACGGCGACGGGACATACACGCTGCGCTGGAGCTACTACAACCGTGGCGATTACGACCAGAGCGGCAGCGTGGGCGTCACCGACCTCACGCCCATCGCCATGCACTTCAACGAAACCGTGCCCATGGGCAACATGGACACTATCCAATACCTCATCCACCCGAACAGCGCGTCCGGCGAGAAGGTCGGCGTGGCGGACGTGACGCCCATCGCGATGAACTTCGGCGTGGAATGCGCCAAATACGAGGTGCAGGGCGCGCCTGCCACTGGCGCTTTCGCGCCTATACACGTGACGATGATGAGCGAGGCCGCGGGCAGGGAGAACGGCCGCGCGAAGTTCAGCTACAGCCTCAGCATAGGCGCGAACAGGCGCTTTCGCGTCGTGCCCATGGACAGCGCGAATGTCGAAGGCGCAGAGAGCAACGAGGCCAGCGTGAACCCCACCGCGCCTAGCATCGTGTCGGTGCAGCCGCTCACGGGCGACAAGAACGCGCCGCTGCCGCTCATCGCGGTCGTGAACGGCACGCAGCCGATGACCTACGACTGGCAGTTTGGCACCGAAGCGACACCAGAGTCTTCAACGCTCGCTTCGCCGACCGTGACGTTCAGCACCGTGAAGGTGCATGACTGCACGCTTACCGTGACGAACGCATACGGCAACGACACGTTCAACTTCAGCCTGGACATCAAGGAAACCGCCAGGCCGCCGCTGGAGCTTTGGTACTTCCAGATGGTCAACTTGCTGCCGGACGGCAATGTCGCTAATGCGCTGGCGCTCATGCAGACCGCCAAGGACGCGGGTTACACGAAGGCGCTCATCGCCGATTTCAAGTTCGGCACGATTGACATACAAAGCGACACCTACCGCGCTAACGTCGCAGCCTTCGCCGACGGCGCGCGCGCGATGGGCATGGAGGTCGTTCCCTCGCTTGTGCCCGTCGGCTACTCGGACGCGTACCTTTGCCATGACCCGAACCTCATTGAGGGATTGCCGGTCGTGGACGCTGACTTCCTCGTGCAGGACGTGGGCGGGCAGTTGCAGGCGGACGTGGTGCAGGACGCGATGATTGGGAACAGCGGCTTTGAGAACCACAGCGGCGACGACTTCATGTTCTGGACCGAGATGGATTCCGCATACATAAGCGCCGACACCGCTGAGAAGCACGGCGGCCTTACCAGCGCGAAGATAAGCCCGAGCGGCGGCAACAATGCGCGCATCACAACGCCCGACATCGCCGTGAAGCCGTGGAACGACTACGCGGTAAAGCTTTGGCTCAAGACGGATAACGCCTCGCCCGCAGGCAGCATCTGGTTCCGCGCCTTCCACTACCAACAGCCCTCGGGCCCGCTCACGCAGATATGCTTCCAGGAATTCAGCGTCGCGTCAACGCAGGACTGGCAGGAATACGTCCTTACGTTCAACAGCCAGGAATACTCCACCGTACGCCTCTACCTCGGCATGTGGGGCGGGCAAAGCGGGCAGTTCTGGTTTGACGACGTGAGCATTGAGAACACCGGGCTCATCAACCTAATACGCCGCCCCGGCGCGCCGTTCACAGTGAAAAGCTCCGACAATTCAACGACTTACATCGAGGGCACCGACTACGATTATGCAAGCGATCCGCTCATGGGCGAAGCCGGCAGCTACACCGGCACCTTCGACCTCTACCATGCGCGCCCCGTCATCACGATTCCACCGGGCTCGCAGATAACCGAAGGCCAGCACATCAATGTCAGCTACTACCAGTGCGCGTTCGTGCTGGACATGCAGCCGACGGTCTGCCTCACCGAGCCTGCGGTGGACACCATCACCCGCGACACGCTGCAGCTTATCAACGACTTGATGGACCCCAGCGAAGTGTTCATCAGCGTGGACGAGATGCGCGTGGCTAACTGGTGCGGCTCCTGCACGGCGGCCAGTACGACGCCGGGGGCGCTCCTTGCTGACATGACCGGGCGCATTGAAACCATCGCGCACGAGGTGAATCCTGCGTGGAAACTGCTTACGTGGTCGGACATGTACGACCCGAACCACAACGCCCGAGATGAATACTACCTCGTCAACGGGACGCTGGCGGAAAGCTGGCTGGGCTTGCCCGCGGCGTGGGACATCGGAAACTGGCTGTCGTCAAGCGACGAGACGCTCACGTTCTTTGAGGGGCGCGGCAACCGGCAGCTACTCGCTGGGTATTACGACGAGGGCGAAAAGGTCTTGCCCGACAGGTATTACATCTACGACTGGCTCACGCGCGCGAAGAACCTGAACGCGAACGGCGTCTACGGCGCGATGTATACGACTTGGGCGAACAACTACGAATGGCTCGAGGAGTGGGCCGCCTGCGTCCGCCAGTGGGAGACGGAAAACCCGTAGGGGCAGGGGCTACAAGGCCGACTGGTCAATTTTCATTATGAGGCAGTCCTTATCACCGCCACCGGTGTCTTCAACTCCGGTAGGCGAAGTTTCAGTTCCGCTTGGAGTGCCAACATTTCCTGAAGGGGAAGCCTCATTCCCAGTTGGCGTTGTTTCAGTTCCGTCTTGATAATTAGCGATCATGCCGGGTGTCCAAAAGCTACCAGTATTGTTGCCGCCGTATCCGGCTAAATAGAGAGTCCCGCCTCTAGCACAAATTGCGACGGCTTCTTCGCGAGGGCCACCGCCCCAACCCCTTTGCATCAGCAAGTTACCATCAAAATCATACTTGTAGATGACAACATCAAAATCGCCTCGGTGTACGTAGCCTGATAACCAGATGTATCCACCACTATCTATTGCTATTCCATAGGCTAAGTCGTGCTCATAGTTGCCCACAGTGCTTGCCCACTGAATCAACCCGTCAGCGTCAAGCTTCAACAAGCATGCATCGTAAGAGCCTTGACCGTAGGAGGCAGTGTTTCCTACAACGTAAATCCCTCCAATTGCATCAAGAGCAACGTCCACTGCGTAGTCAAAACCGTCTCCACCCCACGTCTTTTGCCACAGCAGAGAGCCATCGGAGGCAAACTTAAGGATAGACATATCCGCGTCGCCTGCTCCAAAACTATAGGTATATCCGACCAGATAGATATTCCCGCTTACATCTGCAGTAATGCCTTGGGTGTAGTCGTGACCGCTTCCTCCCCAGGTTTTCTGCCAAAGCAAATCACCGGCAGGCGAGAACTTTACGATGAAAGTTTCCCAATCAAAAGTTGGCGCTGTAAAGCTCTGTGAAGAGCCGGCAATGATGATGTTCCCATCTCCATCAAGGCAGAAGCCATAAGTCTGCTCAGGTGAATTTCCTCCCCAGGTTTTCTGCCAAAGAAGCGTCCCGTCTGGAGCATACTTTAGTATTATCGCGTCGCCGTTAAATCCCAGACTGTATGTAGCGCCATACGCATATATGTTTCCGCTACTGTCTGAGCGAACCGCATAGAAGCCATCAGCGTTACTGCCTCCCCACGTTTTCGCCCATCGTAAAGTGCCGCTCGGAGAATACTTCATGATTAAGGCGTCGCCAGCTCCAACGCCATAGCTATACGTAATGCCCGCGCAATACACATTCCCGTCATCCGCTACAGCAAGATCACTATAACCTAGATAGTCTATATCACTCCCGCCCCATGTATGCATCCAAGTCGGGGAGCTGGCAAGAACGGGTATCGTCGCAAATGCGATCGCCCCGTGGTCATCCCAGACGCGGACGGTGCAGGTGTATTCGCCGCCAAAGACGTATTCGTGGGACTGCACGGGCGAGTCGTCATTTAGGTCATACGTCCCGTCGCCTTCCCAGTCCCAGTCGTAGCGCGCGATTGTGCCGTCGGCGTCGGACGACGCGCTGGCGTTAAACTCAACCATGAGCGGCGGCTCACCTTCCGCTGGGTCGGGGTTGGAGGTCATTGCTGCAACCGGCGCGATATTCACGTGCCCATCATCGGGCGCGCTTTGCGCGCCTTCGCCGTCAGCCGCCCATGCGGAGACGGTGTAGGAATATGTCGTTCCGCCGACAGCGGTCGAATCGTCGTAGGTCGTTACGCCTGTTGGCACTTCGTCAAGGTATGCACCCTCGCGGTAGATGGTGTATAGCTCAGCCTGCGCGACTGCGTCCCAGGAAATGGTGACGCGGTCGGTATGCGTGCCATCGGTCGCGGAGACGTTTTGCGGAATGCCTATGCCGCGCCATCCCTCGGCGGACGCGCTGATGGTGCTTCGCTCGGTGTCAGGGCCGGTGTGCAGCGCACAGACATAATAATAGAAGTGAACGCCTTCGGTGCCGCTCCAGCCGGGCGCGGGGTCGTTGTAGCTTGTCAGCGGCGCTGCAACTTCTCCGACCTCCGCAGGCGCAGGGTCAATAGGCGAGTCGGAGCGGAACACCTTGTAGCGCGTGGCGTAGTTCACCGCATCCCAGCTAACCGCCGAGTGCGCAGCGTTCGTCCCCTGCGTTGCAGCCACGTTTGCAGGAATTGACAGCGCGCGGAAACCGTAATCGCCTTGGCCGGCAAGCCCTTCGGTCAGGCCTGTGTATGGCTTCACGAAGTAATAGCGCGCGTCGTCCCACGGGCTTCCCGTCGCTGCGGTATCAGACCATGTCAGCACCGTGAACGGCAGGTCCTGGATCATCACCGCGCCTGCCATCGTGTCGTCAAGGGAACGATAGATGTGATACCTGTCCGCCGACGGCTCTTCGCCCCACACCAGCTTCACGCTGTCGGGATACTCGCCGTCAGTGGCGATTAGCTCCACCGGGTCAAGTACGATGGTGAAGCCGCCGTTAGGCAGGCTTAGCGGCCCGTCCTCGTCCTCGCCCACCGCCTGCACGAAGTAGTAGTAGGTCTGCTCAGCCGTCACCGCATAATCGCTCCACGAGAGCGGCGGAACCAAGTCGTATGATGTCCGCACAAGATCCTTCACGCCGTTTGGCTGGTCCGCGCGGTAGATGTGGTAGCTCACCGCGCCCTCGATTTGCGACCAGGTTACGTTTATGTGGTTGGGGTAGTCGCCGTCGCTTGCGCCTACGTTTGGAGTCCCAAGCTTGCGGATGGCGGATGTAATTGACGACCCGCCGAAGCCTGCGTCGTTGCGCGCGCGCACACTGTAAGTGGACTTCCTGCCGGGGACGCATGTTGTGTCTTCATAGCTGGGCGTTTCAATGCCGGGAGTTACCGTTGCCAAGACTTCCCGGAGCAGGGATATCATCACGAAGTATCTGGTAGAGGAACACGTCAGGGTCAATATTCTTGTCCCAGGTGAGGGTGACGCCCGCTTCATCTGCCTCAGCGGTAAGCCCGGTGACGACAGCAGGCTCGGTGTATAGGTTGTCGGCAACCCAGGTTGTGATTTCCTCAATCGTGAGTCCACCGGGGTCGTCGCCTTCGTCTGACGCGCTGCGCTCGCTTGGGTCAAATGGCAGCGGCGCGATGTATCCTTCTTCGGGCAGCGAGCTTGCAGCTTTGCTGCCGTTGGACGCCAGCACGCACATGTAGAAGTTATCGCTTGGCGACTTGAAGCGGCTCTTCAAGCCCTCGGAGTTCACCGTTATCAAGACATCCTCTGCACCGAATGGCCCGAACCAGCGCCATGCGCCGACCGTGTAGTCCGCGATGCCGATGTAATAGCTCAAGGGGACTTCATCGTCGCGCCCGCCGCCAAGCTTGCATGCCTCAGAGCCGATTAGCGTCTTCAAGGGTTTGGGGACTAGGCCTATCTCCTGCCCGTAAACGGCGTATGCGTACTCCCCGGGCGCGAATGCGCGCAGTGTCAGCGCCGTGCCTGCTGATTCAACATTGTATTGGGAAGTGCCGGTCGTGCCGGTCGTGCCGTCGAGGAACGCCTGCCACCCCTGCGTGGATACCGTGCTCTCTGCAGATACGCTGCGCATCGCGCCCACCGTCGCGTCAAGGCGCGTGACATCAGGCACCGGGCCGCTGCTCGCGAAATCATCCTGCTGCTGCTGTTGTGCTTGGTCATGCGGAAGAAGCGTTTTGCCGCTCAGCACGCGGCTACTGTGCCGCCCACAGGCGAGAAGCAGCAATGCTGCAAATAAAGCAACCGCCACTACGGCAATTATGTTGCGTCCACTCATGCGGACACCCCCAATAGAGTGCGACAATTATAGCATTGACGCACGCCGCAAGTAGGCATTCCCGGAGTCGCCAACATACGCAGGCGGTTGGGCAGATAACCCGTAAAGCAAATACTCGCGACGGGTATAACAGGCTATATGAGCGACGGGTTGGCCTTGACGAGGAGATTGTCGTCCAGGCCGCCGCCTGTATCAATAACGCCAACCTGGTCAGTGAGAGCTTCCATAATAGCAAACACCACCCAGCCCGGGTCGTCAAATGATCCAAAGACGTCAGCGGCAATTCCCGAGCCTGGCGTAACCGTCCCGCTTAGGCTCCTCCATGCTGAGCTTGCATCGGGCGAGTAGCCTGAGAAGTAGAGCACTCCTCCTGCGGCGATATCCAGGCCTAGCGCCATGTCGTTGAACGTCCCACCCCATGTCGATTGCTTTAGCAGCCCGCCGTCGGAGTTATACTGCAAGACGAAAGCGTCGTAATCGCCAGCGCCGAAGCTGGTCGTGGTTCCGGCAACGAATACGTCGCCGGCACTAGCATCAATGGCGATGCGCTTGGGGCCGTCATACAAGCTTCCTCCCCATAGTTGCTGCCAAAGCAAAACGCCGGTGGAGTCGTACTTGATCAGGAAAACGTCGTCCATGCCCGCGCCGAAGCTATCCGATTCACCGGTGATGAACACGTTTCCGCTGCCGTCAACCGCGACATCCAAGGGAATTTCTAAACCGGAACCGCCCCATGTCTTTTGCCATACAATTGTGCCGGATGGGTCGTACCTGACAAGGACAGCATCGTTGAGACTATCCGCATACCCGACGACGTAGATGTTCCCTGCGTTGTCAACCGCGAGGTTGGACGCGCTCTCGGCGCCCCAATTACTCCAGACCCGCCTCCACAACATAAAACCGGACGTATCAAACTTGTAGAGGAAGAAGTCGCTGCCACTCGGGTTATACTCAGTAACACCGGCCACATATACATTGCCGTCTAAATCCAGGCATACTGACGTGGCTCCATCGTAGCCGGTGCCGCCCCAGTAGTTTTCGTAAACGGGATTACCAGAGGCGTCTACCTTAATAAGGAAGGCGTCATAGCTACCCGCTCCGTAGCTCATCGTACCGCCAACGACATAGCTGTTATCGTTGGTGTCTGTTGCCACGTCCATGGCTATGTCCTCATTCGGGCCGCCCCACGTCTTTGCCCATAGTAAAGCTCCAGTGTCGTCATACCTGATGATAGATGCAGCCGTCGTCCCGGCTTCATAACTGTCGGTGCTTCCAACTTGGAAGACATAGCCGGATGGGCTTATTTCCAGGCCACGCGCGTTTTCAGTTCCAGTGGAACCCCAAGTGGTTGCCCAGGTGGGATAGTTGACGGTAATGGTTATGCTCGCGGTGTCTTGGCCACCCCTATCGTCGGTGACGCGCACGGCAGGATTGTAGATCCCGTTAACGGTGTAGATGTAACTAAATGACGAAACCTCGCTGGTATCAAGCTCAAACGTCCCGTCTCCCATCAAATCCCATTCGTAGTTGACGATTGTGCCGTCCGAATCCGTTGAAGTGCTTGCGTCAAGCGTTACCGATAACGGCGCAACGCCTGTGGTGAAGTCGGATGTGATCGCCGCGACCGGGAGCACGTTAGGCTCGAGGACTGTAATTGTTACGGTCGCCGTATCTGACAGGGAATCATTGTCCGTAACGCGAACCGAAGGATGATACTCCCCGACCTGCGTGAAGTTTGCGTTTGTTGTCGGCGTTGTGCCTGTATCAAAGTCGAATGTCCCGTCGCCGTCCAAATCCCATTCATACAGGTCGATTGTGCCGTCGTCAGTCGAACCGCTAGCATCAAGCTGGACTACTAGCGGCACCTCCCCGGTTGTGAAGTCAGGCACGATGGACGCGACCGGCGTGCCGGGAACGATGGGCTGCACTGCGTTACTTGGAACACCGATAAACTCGCTGGAGTCAATGGGCACAACGCGATACCATAATCCAGGAGTTAGAGTTATGTTCACCAGGAAACGCATGCGCTCGGTATCTTTATCAAGCCCGCCTGCGATTGGCACATTTTGCACTGCGGTATAGGTTCCGCCTTCGGCATCCGAAGACTCGATTACATAACTCGCGCACTCCACGCCGAAGTTCATCGCGATGGGAGTGACGTCAGCGATATTCACTGTGCCGTCGCCCGAACCGTCAACGACTGCAGGCAGCGTGTTCTCCTGGCCGATTGACCACCCTTCACCGAAGTGCATCGCCAAGGGCGTAATGTCGGAAACTCCGACAACGCCGTCCTGGTTGTAATCGCCCTGGTTGTAGTAGTGCCATGTCAGGTCGGCGGTTCCGCCGCCCGTATCAGTTATGGCGAAGTCAGGGACTGCGTTAGCGGCGCCCGTCGGCGGCGTGGAGACTATCTTGTCTACCCCACGCGCCACAAGAGCAGCGCGCAATGAGCTTTTGAGCTGCTCAAATACAGCTGGATTGACGCCCTCAGGCGCCTGCATTGCATCAAGTTGTGCGAGCGTGTCGGCAAGGTTGATACTTGCAGGCTGTATTACCGAAGACGGCATGCGCCGCTGGCTGGTTTGCCCGCATGCAATCAGGAGGAGCGCTGCAAAGAGCGCGGTAATAAGCATCAAGATTAGTCTGTATCCATTCATGCGGACACCCCCAATAAAGTGAGCCAATTATAGCACTTGCGTCCTCCGGCAAGCCGCCTGCGCTATACTCCTTACCGACAGAAATGCCAAAGATAATCCACGGAGATAACCTGCAGGCG
The DNA here is from genome assembly GCA_963749125.1 of uncultured bacterium. Classification (GTDB taxonomy): domain Bacteria; phylum 4484-113; class 4484-113; order 4484-113; family 4484-113; genus JBBIJQ01. Next base: position 7,692 of record CAVVLL010000005.1, on the reverse strand, counting down.
CTGCGAGGGATGGCGGACAATTCTGTCCACCTGATCTACATTGACCCGCCATTCAACACGGGTAAAGTGCAGAAACAAGAGAGGCTACGCACTGTGCGCGATGACGCAGGCGACCGCACAGGATTCAAAGGGTATCGCTATAGGACGGAGTGCGTCGGCGAGCAAGCGTATCCCGACGAATACGCGGATTACATTGAGTTTCTTGAGCCGCGCATGCGCGAGGCGCACCGTGTGCTTGCCGCAGACGGCTCGCTGTTCCTGCACGTTGACTACCGGGAAGTTCATTACTGCAAGGTTATGCTGGACGGCATCTTCGGGCGCAAGTCGTTCATCAACGAAATTATCTGGGCCTACGATTACGGCGCGCGCAGCAAATGCAGGTGGCCCGCCAAGCACGACAATATCCTTTGGTACGCGAAAGACCCGGCGCACTACACTTTCAACTACGCCGACATTGACCGGATACCCTATCTTGCGCCGGGGCTTGTGGGGGCGGAGAAGGCAGCGCGCGGGAAGACGCCGACCGACGTGTGGTGGCAGACCATCGTGCCGACGAACGGCCCCGAGCGCACCGGTTATCCCACTCAGAAGCCGCTGGCAATCATGGAGCGCATCATCCGCGTGCACAGCAACCCCGGCGAGGTGGTGTTAGACTTCTTCGCAGGCAGCGGCACTACCGGCGAGGCTGCGGCGAAGCTCGGGCGGGACTTCATACTTGTTGATGTTAGCACAGAGGCGGTCGAGATCATGAAGAAGCGCCTGGCGGCATACAGCCCCGAGCTTGTGGCTCTATGATGAGCATTAGGGCTGGTGTAGACGGGCGGGCGGCGATGCCCTATATTTTTTACACTCCAATAACTAGGATGGGGAAATGAGAATCAAAGACATAATAACCGAGATGCTCGGCGCAGGCGCATCGGCGGTTCACATCACGTCGGGAAGCCCTCCCATGTTCCGCATACACGGAGCATTGCGCACCTTTGAGGACGCGTTTTCGGTGGCTGAAGCCGACCAGGTGCTCGACCTGGCCGACGAATTCTTCGGCTTCAACATCGCCGAGGGCGACGGGCCTATCAGCTTCTTCTCCAACGCGATGCACGAGGAACGCAGGTTCCGAGGGGCGTTCTTCGTCAGCGACCGCGCAGCGAGCCTGGTGATTTCGGCATTGCCGGAGCGTATCCCCGAGTTCAGCAAGCTCGGCCCTCCGCCAGAGATGATGCGGCTACTTGACCTTGACGAGGGGCTGGTCGTCATCGCCGGCGGGCACGGTAGCGGCAAGACGACGACGCTGCTCGCCATCGCCGACGACATCAACATGCGCCACGCGATGAGCATCTGCATCCTTGACGGCGGCGATATCCCCGAACTTATTCCCGCGAAGTCGGCGGTCCACATGATTCCCTACGACCCGATCATCGGCGCGGCCGAGGCATACCGTTACGCGCTGCAGGCGGATGCGGACGTGGTCGTCGGGGGCATTGAGGACGAATACGACCTTGAGGGAGCGCTGCTTTGCGCGAACGCGGGATGCCTTGTCATCGTGAATTACCACGCGGGCGACGCCGCAGAAGCGCTGGAAGCGCTCGCAGAGCTTGCCGAGGGATTCCCGCGCGGGCCGATGATGCTGGCCGATTTGCTTCAGGTGTGCGTGAGCCAGGAGCTGCGGTCGGAGAACGGGTCGGGCTTGCGCGCGGTTTACGAGGTTCTTTGGAACGACGCGGATGTGGCCGGCCTCATAATGGGCGATGAAACCGCTGAAATCGTGCCCGAGCTGCTCAAGCGCAAAGGCAACTTACCGCGCACGCCGTAACCAGCTTGGCGAATGCGTTACTTTTCGCGGGTGTAAGTTCCTATAAAGGTCGCCTGGGCGATGATGTGCCCTTCCATCGCGTGCTCAAGCTCGCGCTTTGTCGCGTCTACATTCAACTGAAGCACCTGGTCTAGCGCATAGAGCTTGAAGAAATACCTGTGCTTGCCCGAAGGCGGCGCAGGCCCGCTGTAGAACTGCTTCCCGCCGCTGTTCTTGCCTTGCATCGCGCCTGCGGGGACAGCGCCCGAGGCGATTTCCAGGGCGTTCACCGGGATGTTCCACATGACCCAGTGGACCCAGGTGCCGGAGGGCGCATCAGGGTCGTCGACGATAAGCGCCATGGTAATCGTGCCTTCGGGAAGCCCGCTGATAGACAGCGGAGGGTTTGTGTTCGCGCCGTCAGCCGTGTATTCGGCAGGTATCGGCATGCCGTTTTCAAACGCGCTTGACTTGAGGGTAAATCCTCCCATCTCAGTTCCTTCGCCCTGCCCTGCGCCGGGCTGGCCGCTGGCGTTTTCGTCCACAGGCGGCGCCGGCTGGGGGGGTATATGCGTATCCCTGGCAGGTAGGCTTACGAGGATAACTACGACAATGCCAACCAAAACCGCGGCGGCAATCCACCATTGCACTTTTCCACCGCAATCATTAATGCGCCTTGTTGGGAGCATCTACTCAACCGCCTTCGTCAAAGAATCTTCTCGCAGGTTAATAATACCGTATTTCGGCGTCGGCGGGTTCAATTCCTCCAAAGGCTGTTGAAGCTCCGCGTGGTAGAGCGTAGAATTAGCCTATGAGCCCCTTTGATCAAGCGGATACTGCGCAGATGGCCGAGGCCGTCCGGCGGAATGCGGCGGCGGTGATGGAGGCGGTGGCGAAGGCTGCGCACGAGGTGCGCGTCGTCGGCATCACGAAATACGTGGACGCTGCGTGGTGCTGCGCGGCGATAGACGCAGGGCTTTCCGAGCTTGGCGAAAACCGCATCCTTGAGGGCGCGGAGAAGTTCGACGCGGTGCGCGCCACAGGCCGCGAGTTCACGGCGCATCTTGTCGGCCCCATCCAGAGCAACAAGGCGCGCAAGGTGCCGGATGCATACCAATTTGTGCAGGCGCTTGATAATGAGAAGGCCGCACGGGCGCTGGACAAGCGCTGCGGCGAGATGGGCATCAGCCTGGATGCGCTGATTGAAGTGAATATTGATGCCGAGCCGCAGAAGTCGGGCGTAATGATCCCCGATGCGGTGGAATTTGCGGAGAAGTTAACGGAGCACATGCCGCGCTTGCGCCTGCGGGGGATTATGGTCATCCCTTCAGCGCCGTACGGCTTCAGCGGTGCGCAGCTTGAGCAGGCGACGCGGGAACAGCTTCCAGCGCGCTCACAAATTGTATGAAAGCCTGCGCGACAAGCACCACAAGATGGACACGCTTTCAATGGGGATGAGCGCCGACTACATGTGGGCGATTGAGGAAGGCGCCACGATGATACGCGTGGGAAGAATACTTTGGGAGCCTTAGGACGGCTCTTTGACCACAACCGGTGTTATGCTCCCGCCGCCGACCGCGAATATGCGCGGCTTCATCGGCAGCAATCCCCTTATCTCGCGCTTGCTCGCGGAAGTGAGTAGCGTTTGCGGGAAGCTTGAAGTAATCGCAAGCAGGTTGGTTTTACGCGCATCATCCAGCTCTGACAGGACGTCGTCAAGCAGCAATATCGGCTTCTCACCCGTGTTCTTTTCGTAGATGCGCGCGAGGGTTAGCATCAGCGCAATCGTCGCGGCGCGCACCTGGCCCTGCGATGCATACTCGCCGATGGGAATGTCGCCGAGATAGAAGCGGACGTCATCGCGCTGCGGGCCTGCGAGGGTGAACCCGCGCTCCTTCTCCTTCTGCGCAAGCTCGGCCAGCCTTCGCATATATGAATTGCGCACCTCGGCGGCATGCACTTCGCCTTCAAGCTTGCCGATGCTTGAAGCGTAATGCACGCGCAGGCGGAACTTCTCGGCGGTTAGCTGGTGGTAGAACTCGTCAAGGCTTCGCAGCACTTCGCGCAGGAACTTCAGGCGCTCAAAGATGATGCGGCTTCCTGTGAGCACCATCGAGTTCGGTATAGAACTTCAACAGCGCGCGGGTTTCCGCGTCGGAGCGCCCTTCCTGCATCGCCTTCAACGTGCGGTTGCGCGACAGCCAGGCCGTCTTGTAGTTGGAAAGATCGTTGCGGAACTGCTCGCTGAACTTGGCGATTTCACCGTCCCACAGGTCGCGCCTGCGCTCCGGCTCGCCCCACAATAGCTCCATTGACGCGGGCGAGAACAGGTATACGGGAATGCGCCCCCAGTAATCTGCAATACGCAGGACAGGCGCATCGTTCACTCGCAGGTATTTCTTGCCGCCGGCGAAGTGAATCTCCACTTGGTGCTGCGCGCCTGCGTCGGAGATGAACAGGCCTTCAGCGTGCAGCGACTTCGCGCCGCGCGAAATCAGCGCGGAATCGCGGTCGGCGCGGAAGCCCGATAGGTGCGCTAGGAAGTAAAGCCCTTCCAGCAAGTTGGTCTTGCCGCTCCCGTTGTCGCCGAGTAGGATGTTGACGCCCGGGCGAAGCTCCAGCAACGCTTCGCTCCAGTTCCTGAAGCTTGTAAGCTTAAGGCGCTGGCAAATCATTTCGCTTCCGCCTTCGCGGATACATCTGCCCAGATATCTTCCAGTTCTTCCACGAGCTTTATCGTAAAGTCCACTATCTCCGAGGCCTGAGGCGCAAGCGCGCGCGCCTCGTCGGTGAACACGCTAAGCGCAGGCGTAAGGCTGCCGTGCATTGGCTTGAATCCCTCGTCAACCCACACGTTGGTGATGCCCAGCTTGTGCGCAGGCGGGAAGTTGAGCATCCTGTCGTCTACGAACACGGCGCTTTCGCCGGGATAATCAGCGAGCACCTTTTCGTAGGCATGCGGATGCGGCTTGCCGAGGTAATCCACCGCCTTAAGGTCGTAAATCCTGTCCAGGCATCCGCGCACGCCGACCGCTTCGGCGACGCGCAGCGTGTGGTCTTCGTTGGCGGAAGTGAGGACGACGCACTTCGCATGGACGCCGCTTAGAAACTCCCGCAGTTTGGGGTTAGGCTTGAGGAACGGGCGGACGTCGTAGCTGTGGACGAAAGACATGAAGTCGTCGGGGTTGACGTTGCGCTCCGCGATGAGCCCCGCCAGCGTCGTGCCATATTTGCGCAGGTATTCCAGCCGCAGGCGTTCCGCTTCTTCAGCAGGCATCCCCATCTTCTCAGTCAGGTAGCGCGCGATGCCTGCGTCGTTAAGCGACATCATGTTCGTTGACGCGGGGTAGAGGGTGTTGTCGCAGTCAAGAATGAGTATCACTTCGAGCTTCCAACGCTTGCCGCACGATTGGCCTGTAACTTGTAGGGATAGCACGCAAGCGTTCCTGCCGGGTCTTCGCGGACAATAATGCCTTCGCCCGTGATGCACTGCGGCAGTATATAGCCGTCGCCCGTGAACTGCGCAATCGTGGAGCCGCCGGACGTGCTAAGCGCGAACAGGCTGTAGTTATGCGCCCCGCCGCCCTTATACCACGAAGGTGCTTTCGGGGGTGTCGCCGGGCTTTGGCGCTGGCCGAGTTGTTGCATGTTCTCCGGAGGGAAATCGGCTATTGCCAGGACGCAATTATCAAACACAATGAAAATGTAGCACGACGCCTCCAGGTCGCGCGTCCAGGCATACTTGCCAGCCCGCATATCAAAGCACCGCAGCTTGCCGCCGCTTTCGCCAAGGAAAAGCCTGTCTCCGAAACCCGCGGGCAACATGTTCACCTGGTTCTCCAAAGGCTTTTGCCAATTCACTTCCAGCGTCCTGGGATCCAGCGCCACCATCTCCGGCTCGTCAATTGCGAACATGAGGAGCTCTCCGCCCATCGCAAAGAGCGAGTTCATGCGCTTTTCAAACATCCTTGCGCCCAACGGCTTCAGCGTTGATGTGTCAAGCGAGAACGCCGCCATCTCGCGGCCATAGAGCACCAGCCTGTCTCCGCTAACGGCGACATCTTGCAGGCGGGTTACTTGCCGCGTATGGGCGATGAGGGTTCCATTCGTTTCGGAATATGATGTTATCTCTCCAGTATTGCTAATGGCGAATACGCGCCCATCCGCAGCGACTAGGTGCGCCACCTCGTAATCCAGCGGTTCCGACCTCATCTGCTCACCGTTGCCTGGTTTGAGGAAGCGCAACTCGCCGTTCCCCCTAGGCCTGCTTGTTGCGACGACCAGGCAGTGCCTGGTCACGGCCAGTTCCGTTGGTGTGCCGGCATCGGCCAATCCGGCCTTCGGCGTTTCCTCCCAAACCGTTTGCCCCGTTCCAGCATCCAGCGCTCCGACATACCCTTTGCTGCCGATGTAGAAGACGCGACCTGATGCTGATGCGTACCTTGTCAGCCCTAGTGTTGAAACATCGCGCTCCCACAGGGGCGTTTTCATATCCAGCCCTGTTATCTTCGCAGGAACATACCAGTTTCCGCTTCCATCCATGAGCGGCTGGGGAACTGCGGCTGCGCCGAGGTCTTTCGTCCATTCGGGGAACGGCTTTGCCGGTGCTGAAGCGCTTTCATCAAGCTCCCTGTTGCATGCGGATGCCGACAGCGCTGCCAGCAAAGCGGAGGTTATCAGCAAAAGCCGGATGCTAATCATTGGAAGCCAGTATGTATTTTGAGGCGAGCATTAGTGCCGCAGGCAACTTCGCGTCCACGAGCGCATCGCCCTCAAGGCTTATCTCAATGAGGCGGTCAATGAGCTTGCGCCGGGGCAGAATTGTCACTTCAATGGCCTCGTTGCCGACGCCCCCGCCCTTGCCAGTCATCCTCGCGTTCGTCGCGAGGAACAGGTTGAACACTTCGTTGGAAAGGCCCGCGGATATCGGGCCCGAGAAGATGAGGTCAAAGTCGTCAGCCTCGAAGCCTGTCTCTTCCATCAGCTCGCGCCGCGCGGCGTCTGTCGGCTCTTCATCTGGATTGTCGCAAAGCCCGGCGGGCAGTTCAACGACCTTCTTCCCGACAGGCGGGCGGTACTGCTTCACCAGGATGACTTCATCTTTGGGCGTCAGCGCAAGGATGTGAATCGTGTTGAAGTGGCGCCGCTTGACAGAGTAATATGGCCGGTCGCCCGCTTTGCCTTGAACCGTGTACTCCACAACATCAAAGTACTTGCAGCTCCAAAGGGTCTCCTCGGCCTTGATAGTCCGTTTAGGTATTAAGGGCTTGGCCATTTGATACCTCCTTCGCATTTTTACACGCCATTCACTGCGGACAATAGCAAAGGCACGTGTAATTCGGTTAGAATCATATCCCGAATGTCGGCAAAATACCATATCGTCGACCGCAGGCGCACCGCATTACAGTCGCTGGGCCAGTCCACACTGGGGACGCTGATTTTGCCGGCTTACCGCGCGGTATTCAATTTGCGGCGCGAACGCTACCTCTCACAACGCGCAGGAATCCCCGGCGCGCCGATTGTGACGGTGGGCGGTACCCTCATCGGCGGCAGCGGCAAGACGCCGGTTACATGCGCGCTTCACGAGACCGCGATGCGAGCAGGAAAGCATGGCGCCATCGTCCTGAAATGCGGAAAAGCGCCGCAACGTTATATTGACGAGCTGCTCCTATACGCAGGCAGGCTTTCAGGCGGCGCACGGCCTTGCGTGACATTGCGCGAAGACCACATCCTCATTGAAGCCGGCGGGTCCATCATATGCGCCCATCGGCGCAAATTAGATGGCGTAAGGATGATGGCTGGGCGGGAAGGCGTTGATTTCGTAATCGTTGACGACGCGCAGCAACTCTTCAGCCTGCAGCCTGCGCTGTCCATTTGCCTGCTACATCCCAGAGATTACGGCG
>CAVVLL010000004.1:0-18664 GCA_963749125.1 uncultured bacterium | reverse complement strand
TGTATGAGTAGTTGCGCTGCTCCGCGCGCCCGTTGGGGTTGAAGCGGTAAACCTGCTCAAGTTTCTTGCGCGCTTCCGCCGTAGTTCCCATGCGCCATAACGCCAATCCTGTTTCAATCTCAACCCAGCGGCGGTACGGAAGGCTGGAAGCGTCGCCGAGGACGTCCTGGTAGACTTCAATCGCGTCGCCATAATCGCCCAGCAGCTCGGCGTTTATCGCCTTGCGAAGCTTGAGCAGCACTTCGGGGATTGCGCCTTTATCCTTCTCAAGCTGCGCCACGAGCGGTGCGGCTTTCTCCGGCTTCCCTTCCTGCTGGTATGCGGCCGCGCGCCAGTAATTGACGCGCTGCTGCATCTGCGGCGACTTGACCTTGGACAGAAGCTCTAGCAATTCTTCAACCTTGCCTTCAATGAGCCGGATCTTCGCAAGGTGGTAATCGTTTTCTTCGGTCGGGTGGTATTGGTTGGCGACGGTGAACGCCAAAACCGCCAGCTCGTAGTTGTAACGCTCGATGTAGAAGCGCCCAATTTGCTGAAGCAGGTCTAGCTTCCCGGCGGTGTTCAGCCTTTCAGCCAGCATAGCGCTGTCCACTTCGAAGCACCTGACCGCTAGTTGAAGCAGGTATTTGTAAGCGGGGTTCTTCGCGAGCGTGTGGTCGAGCAGGAAGAACGCGATGTTGCCGGGACAGCCAAATTTCTCAAGCTCAAACCGTTCGTAGAGGATTTGCAGCCGCAGTTCCTCAGTAACTCCGGGAATTTGCGCGCGCTCTATCAGAATGTCCGAAAGTATCGTTGAGAGCTTGATATCCTCTTTCTTCTCTTCGCGCGTCCGGTTGTAAAGCTCTAAGTAAACCTTCAGCGCTTCATCGTCACGCCGGTTGAGCGTCAGGTAACACTTCGTGCGCGCATCGTTAATCGCTTCCAGGTCGCGCCCGCTGATGATGGGCAGCGCTAGCTCGATGTATTCAAGCGTGCGCTTGTCAAAGTTGCCGTCTTCAATACGGCGCTCAGCGAGCAGCTTTGCCACCTGGGTTTTTATATGCTCGTCAGCTATGTAGCCGAATGCCCGGTCGTAAACCGAGAATGCCTTTGGCTGCCGAGTGTCGTAGGTCAGGTAGCTCGCGGCGAGCAGGGGCAGTATCTGCATGTTATCCGAATCCGTGACCAGCGCGGCCTCGTAGATGGACTGCGCCTGTTCATCAATACGCTTCTTCTCAATATAACTGGTCGCAAGCAGGCTGTAGAGCCTTGGTATCTTGCGCTCCGGCCACGAGCTCAGGTAATGCTCGTAGACGTGGCAGGCAAACTCGTCCCGGCGGTCTTCGGCAAGGAAGTGCTCGGTTAGTACGAGCGTGATGCGCTTCGTTAGCAGGTTGTTCTTGAGCGCTTCCTCATATGCTACCAGCGCTTCTTCGGTGAAGTTACCGTCTTCAGCGAATGCCTGCGCGAGGAACGCCAGGACGTTCTTGTTGAAGTATCCCGCGCGGAACACGAGGAGCAGCAACCGCTTCTTATCCAGGAATTCCTTTCGCGATTTGAGGAGATAGCTGGCGAGCGCTTCCAATATCTCGTGCCTTGGAAGCCGCCTGTCCAGCGCTTGTTCAATGTATCCGATGGTGGACGGGGTGATGTCCTGCTGCTCTACGTAGTATTCAGCGAGCAGGCGCAGCGCGTCGTTATTGTCATCGCCCTCAAATGACAGCTCGCGGTAAAGATTGGCGGCGAAATCGGTCTTCTCGTTATTCTGGATGCAGTAATCCAGGAGTATCCCCACGAGCTTCACGTTATTGCGCCGGATGGGGTAGGCGATGCGGTAGATATCAACGGCTTCCTTGTCGGTGCGGCCTTCGGCGAGGAACTTGTCGGAAAGCAGAGTGCTGCCGCCCTTCCACAATGTGAAGCTGCGGCTCGCCTCGTAAACTACTTCCAGGTCCTTCTCATTAAGCTTGGTGTCGCCGTCGCCGACCAGCCGTTTAGCGTAATTGAGCAAAAAGCCTTTGTCGCCGGTCGTGCGCTTGGCGAGGTCCATGATGTAGTCGCTGGCGGCAGGAGATTGAAGGCTTAGTTCCTCAATGAGCATGACGCCTTCGCGCAGGATGTTCTCATTGAGTGAGATGCTGTCGGATTTCCCGAATTGCTCCAAAGCCGCAGGGTCTTTGAGCCTTGCAAGGCATCGTCCCCAAAGGGCGTGCAGCTCGGCAAGCTCCATTATCTTCTCGTCAGGAGTGGGGGATGGAATTTGCGCTATGGTCTTCTCGACCAGCTTGATAGCGTCGTCAACCTTACCCTTGTTGAAGAGTTCTACAGCCCTTTTATAGGACTTGTCGCCTGAAGAGCCTGTGAGTATGCGCAAAATGCCCATTTCGTTAGCCCGAGGAAAGCTCATTATAGCAGAACCCGCCCCCTTAGGAGCGGGTTCCTTGGCCGCAAAAAGGCTATTTTGGCGGGCGTGTACGGCCTTATTTGTAGTTGATAGAAATATCCGCCGCGCCGGTATCCACATTCACTTCAATGGCGGGCTTATCAGCCGAGTAGCTCGCCGAATACCAGTAGCCGTCCTTCTTAACCAGCCCGATCGCCTTGAAGTTGCTGGAGACGGCACCGGAATCCACCTTCACTTTCAGCGGGGCGCCAGCAGGGACTTTCAGGCTGACGTCGCTGGCTCCTGAGCTAATCTGAACTTTACTGCCCTCAGGCGGTGGCGCTTGCATGGTAACCTCAAGGTCAGAGGCTCCAGAGTCCACCGTCAGGCTTGTCAGCGTGATCTGACTGAAGTCTAGGTTGCAGTCGGCAGCGCCCGCATCAACCGTGACCTTTGTAGGCAGACCCGGTGGGAGGTGGATAGTCCAGGCATCCTTATGGTTGACGATGCGCTCGATTGACCTGGGGGCTTCCCCGTCAATCTTGAGTACGCTTCCGTCTGCAAATAGATTGACACTGGGTTTCCCCACGTTAGATGTTACGAGGACCTCGGCAAAGCCCTCCGCAGGCGATGCCGAAACTTTCACATCGCTGCCCACAAGCTTAAGGTCTAGCTCGGTGGATGTGACGTTCGGATCCTTCTTGTATTCAAACTTGTAGTCGTTGGTCGGCACATTGCTCCGGCTGTCTCCCATGTGTATCAACGGTGCATACCACTTTCCGCCGTCTTCGCTGGAAGGCGCCATCGTCGTTGCGTAGGCGAACGCTGCAATGAGCACAAGTGGCGACAAGTATGAGAGCACCTGGAGGTAAGTGTGCCTGAAGACGATGTTCAAGCCCCACACGATGAGGAGTATCGGCCATAGCTTGAGCAGCGATTCCCAAATGTTCGCGCTGACATAGCCAAGGTTCACTCCCAGCAATGTCGCGCCGATGAGCAGGACGAATGTGCCCCAAAACAGGCTGTTAACTATCTCAGGCGTCTTCTTTGAAGTCATGTGCATCTCCATTGTTATCTCCTTTCTCCCATGTTGATTCCGCCGTTCGTGAAGGCGCCGGTAATAACCAGCAAGCCCAGCACGATGAGTGCGGCGGCGAACAAGAGCTGAATCGGGACCTTCGGCGCGACTGTGCCGACCAAGGCCGCTGCGCCGACAAGCATAATAACCAGGCCGACAAAGAGCGAGCGGTTCCTGGGATCAACCGCCATCTTCGGCGCAGTGAGCGGCTTGTCGGGTGGCGATGAGCTATCCCAAACGCCGGGCTTCACGGGCGCTAAGACCCATGCGAGGATGTAAAGAAGGAATGCCGCGGCATGCGGTGGCGTTACAAAAAGCAGCAGCAGCCACGTGATGCGCACGATCCACGGGTCGATGCCGAAGTATTCGGCTGCACCGCCGCATACTCCTCCGAGTATCTTGTCTGTCCTTGAACGGTAGAATTTCTTTTGCATTGTCGTGTTCCTTCCTCTAGTAAACCTTGAAATCAAGGCTTGCTGCATTGTTCTCCACGTTCATTTTGATCTTGCGCGGGTTGGTTTCGGCGTCTTCGGTCATCCAAACGCCGTCGGTGCGTTTCGGCATCAGTGATGCCGCGTTGTGCCGCGCTACATTGCTGTCAATGGTCGCGGAATAGGCGAACCCGCCCGGCAGGTAGACTTCCAGCTTCGCGGCGTTGTTCTCCAAATGAAGCGAGACCTTGTCCTCGCGCGCCCCAACCCGCACGTCTGTGGAGGCGGCGTTGTTTTCCAGCGTAAAGCTCTGCACCCGCAGCTCCGACAGGTCAAGCTTGGCGCGGGCAGCATTGACTTCGGCAGTGAGATTCATCAGGATCTCGCGGTTTAGCTTCAGTTTCCATACAGTGTTGAGGTTGAACGGATGCGAGCCTTTGAAAAAGTGCTGGTCGATGTGAAGGTTGACTGTCTTCCGGCCCTCGGCTTCAGTCACTTTCAGGCTTACATCCGGCTCAACGACGCTGTCCTGGTGCGTGTCAATTTCAAAAAGCTTGTCGGTCCCGCCGATAAGCTCGATGCTGCCTGCGCTCAGCTCAACCGTGCAGTTGATAATATTCGCGCCTTCGGGCATCTCAGTGTAGTAATGCGCCGTATCGCCGGAGTATTCAGCCTTGATGCCGGCGGCGGCGTAATCGGACTTGCGTTCTTCTTGTTCTTCCATGTTAGAAGCCTCCTCTCTAGATTCATTTGTCTCTGCATCAGCGGCAGGGAAGCCTTCCCGCACCGCAAATTTGATTTCGCTCACGCCTTCGCGAACGGCGTCGGCTACGCTGTCAGCCGTTTCGCGCGCAAACTCCCTTACTGCCTCGCGCATCTCGCCCGTGTCGCGCGAGTCCCAATCCTTGATAACAAAGCCGCGCGGCTTGTGCTCGTGCTCAGCGACACTGAGTATCATGATGAGGCCGCCCACGAAGAGCAGCGCGCCCCAGAACCATGAGCCTGCCGGCCCCAGCATGCTGGGGAACAGCGCGTCGGCAAGCAGGACGAGTCCTACGACGACCAGGCCTCCACGGTAAATCGTGCTAAGGCGGGTGGGCGTGAAGGCCGCATAAATCACGATCAGCAGCGGCCAGAAGCGGAACAGCTCAATGGTGTCCGGCAGGAACACGTTCACTACCAGTATTATGCCGATGAAAACAAGCAGTGCTCCAAAGGTAACGCGGTTCATTGCGCACCCCCTTCGCTGTCTTTAGATGCGTCGTAAGTGATCTCCGTTGTCCCAACGGCCTTCAATTCGCCGAGGTCATTGCCGTCCGCGCCCACGACCTTCAGGTCGGGCTGCAAGCCCTTGATCCTGATTGTCCAATCGCGGCTGGTCAATGTGACCCACTCACCGGAGCGCTTGATAGTTATGTTTTTCACAGCGCTATCAAGATGCAGCACGGCTTCGCTTGGTTCCAACGTGAGCAGCATGGCTTCATCTGCTCTGAATACTATCTCAGCGATTTCGCTTGGCAGTGTGGCATCGGCCTTCGCCGGCATCTCACCGTCGGCAAGCCCGATGCTCACGCGCCCGTTATCGTTGGTCGTGAAGTTGGGGGATTTCATCCCGCTTTCGCCCCACTCGTTAAGGGCAAGCTTACCCGTTTCGCCCGCGCCGAGCGTGAGCATCAAGTCGCCGGGAATCTCCATGAACAACAGGCTGTCAGTGGTGTAATCCTCGCCGGGAAACCGGTAGGTCACTGATATGTTCAGCTTCCCGTCTGCCGATGGAACCTGGCTGGACTTCTCAACGCCGCCGCTGTTGATTGAATCTTCAAGCCTCTCGCCGGCTTCCTCAAGCCTTTCGTCCAAGCGCTCCATCTTCTCGTTTAGCTCTTGCGACGCCTGGTCCAGCCTATCCTCAAGCTCGTGGGCTTTCAAGTCTGCCACCTTCGCCAGGCGGTCGCCTTCGTCCAGGCTCATCACGTCTTTTTGGAATGCGCAGTGGTTGACCAGCAGGCCGACCAGCAGCAGCATCGCAAGGTAAATGAATTCCTTAACTCTCATGTTTTACTTCCTCCTTGCCGTTGGCCATGTGGTAGAGGATTACGAACAGCCCCAGCGCAATCGTGATCCCACTGGCGATGAGCCTCGCGGTATCCTGCGACAACGCTGCTATAGCGCTAGTCATGTTGTTCGCCAGCAGCAGCGCGCCGACGAAGATAATCACGATGCCCGCGAATTGGCGGAAGTTGATAAAGGCGCTGCCCTTGCTTTCCTCGTTCACCAGCGGCCAGAAGCAGTCCCACGCGCTGATGCCGTATGCGAGCACGATAAGCCCGCCCATCTCGGCGTACAATGCGAGCAGGAAGTAGAGCAGCAGCAGCGAGCCTTTGCATATCTCGCCCTTGAGGAGCTGCGCCAGGCCCGGGATGACCAGGCCGACCCAGTGCGGGGTCTTGGCCTGCTCGATTTGCTCCTTAGTGGCGGAGTAGCCGTGCTTGGAGGCGCGCGCAGCGCATCGTTCGCAGACGAAGTGGCCTTCCGATTCTTTCCTGCAGGCGGCGCACACAGGCTTTCCGCACAGGTCGCAGCGAAGAGTAGTGTCAACATCGGGGTGGTAGAAACAGCGTGTCATAGCGGGCATACCTCCTCATTGCTAGGCAGCACAGTGCTTGTCTTGTCGCTGCCGGAATTATCGTCGCTTGGCGGGGCGAACATCTCGCCGAGGCTTTGCGCCCAGTCGCGGGTGCGCTCGCCCAAGCCCGTCTGCGCTTCCGAGCCCAGCTGCTCAACTTTGGCCTTGGTGCGGTCAAAGAAGCTGGACACCGGCGACTGCATCAGCCCGAATGCGATGATGACGAACACGAGCACCGCCATCGCCGCCGCAGCCGCTGTTCGCGGGCTGAGGATGCGCGTCTCGGCGAGGCGCTCCATCCACGTGCGCTCGTAGCTGCGAAGCCGCAGCGCGTTCATCATGCGCAGGTCAAGGGTGAAGTCTTCGGGCTGGTCGCCCAGGCATTCCGAAGTCACCTTGCGCAGCCTCTGCAGGCGGTGCAGGTAAGCCTCGGCTTCCTCGTTGCCGTCAATGAAGTCGGCGACGCGGCGGGTGGTTTCAATGTCAAGCGCGTCATCCGCGTATTCGGATATAAGCCCTTTCAGGTAGTCATTCAAGCAACTCCGTCACCTCCGTCAAGGCAAAGGTCTAGAAGCGCTCCGTCTTCAATGACCTTGCCTGCAAGCTCAGTCCACATCGCGCGCGCCCTGGCGAGGCGGGAACGCACCGTCCCCACCGGCACCTTCAGCGCGGCGGCAATCTCTGCATAATCCATGTCTTCAACCTCCCGGAGGATTAGCACCTCGCGGTATAGCTCCGGTATCTGGAGCATTAGCTTGCTAAGGATCGCCTTTGTCTCCTCGTGCCCCCTCCTGTCGCCGGTAGATGCCAGCGTGTAGGAGAGGCTTTCCTCGCTTTCGTTTTCGTTCTCGTGTTTGTTTTTCCTGTTTAGCATCCGGCACTCGTTCACCAATATCTGTATCATCCAGGGCATGACCCTTGAACGGTCGCGGAGGCGGTGGAGGTTGCGGAAGGCCTTGTAATAGGTCTCCTGGAGCACGTCCTCCGCCATGCCCGGGTCCCTAAGGTTGGTTCTCGCTATGCGCTGGAGATGGCTGCCTGTAAGGCGGATGAATTCCTGCCAACAGGCGTCGTCGCCGTTCAGGCAGCCAATAATCAGATTTGACGGTATCTCCAGCATCGTCCTCGGTCACGGTCTCGGTCACGGTCACGTTCAGCGAGATTTCCCTTTCGGGCTGCCCTGGCTACTCCGCCTTAACTGTCACTCTGGACTCACCAGATATGATGCAGCTCAGGCCCTGTAAGTTCCCAGGGCGTCGGGCAGGGAAGGAACTCCTAGATTATAGGGGAAACGGTGTCTTAGATAGATACGTTACTGGTGGGTTACGTGATATGATTGGGTGGGCTATCAGATGGAAGTCGCGACCAGTAAATCAAGAAAACAAGACCTTGGCATCTACTACACTCCTAAGGTAGTAGTCGAGTTCATTTTCGATATGCTCAAGGTGCTAAAAGAGCAAGATGATAAGGTTCACAATAGGTGGAGCAATCGAGAGCCTACAGCTCATTATCCTTCAGTAATAGACCCGGCAGCAGGCGAAGGCATCTTCCTAAAAGCAGCGATTGAAAGTGGATTTACTAAGCCGCATTTTGTTTTCGGAGTAGATATTGACGAGCATGTAGTCGAACAGTGGGAGGAAATCAACCTACTACGCTCGTTTGGCTCTAGAGCAGAATTAGAAAATCACTTTTTCCACCAAAATGGATTACTCACGCTCGACGAGGAAAAGGTACTGCGCTATAAAAAAGGCGGGCTACGCGAGTTTGACGCCGTGGTTGGCAATCCTCCTTATGGCGGGGTTGGACTTAGCCAGACCGCTCTTACAGACGAGTTAATAGCGTATCTAAGTAAGTATGAAATAGTGAGAAAGAAGCTTGGGCTGAACAGCGGATATACGAAACAAGGATTGCTAGATGACTTTCAGAATCCAGTCATAGCAGAAAGGCTACTGTCGTATCCCATAGAAATCCTTTTCGTAGAGCGCTTTATTCAGCTAGCTAAGCCAGGTGGCTGGATAGCGATAATTCTGCCCGATGGAATCCTCTCCAACCAATCCTTGCATTATGTCCGAGAGTTCATAGCGGAGAAGACAAGAGTCTTTGCCATTGTTTCTCTACCTCGAGAAACCTTCAGGCGAGCAGGCACGTATGCTAAGACAAGCATCTTATTTATGAGAAAGTTAAATGAAGGAGACAACCTGGAACTAAGCTACAGGGTTTTCCTTGCTGCTCTAAATAATCTAGATTTAGAGGGAATAAACAAGACCGTCCGCTCATTCAAGGACTTTTCAGATGACAATCGCAGGATTCATTAAAATTATCAGTGATAGCCTAGGAAACGAGCTTATCATGCTTCGCACTGATAAGACTATGCATCAGATGATCGGTAAAGTAAGAATGAGCAACTGGTCTCCTGAATATTGGCACCCTCGTTGGGATGAAAGGCTAAGCGAAATGGAGAAATCCAAGATTGAGTTTAAGCCTTTGGTGGATATTGGCTTTGGGAAGGATTGGCTTTTAGCTACAGACCATGTGCGAGCATCAAAAGGGGAGCAAGAAGGGAGCGGACGAAATTTCCCAGTTGAGTATTATTCGCCTGCAGGCTTGATGTTCACGGGCTATGATGTCAGCAACATCCCTCATTGTACTCAGAATGCATTCGACAGAATGCCAAGAGCAAGGCCAATGCAGAATGATATTCTCCTTGGCGGATTCGGGATGGGACCAACAGGGAAGAGCGTGGTGTTGTGGCAACAGCCAGCACAGAAGGCTATTGTGGGAAACATCTTCATTGTTAGGACGAGAGATACGTATAGCCCACAGGTGCTTGACGTGTTTTTCAAAAGCGTGTATGGCCAAATTCAGTTTAACAGGCTCAAAATCGGCGTTGCTTTCAACAAGCTAAGCAATGCAGAAATTGAGAGTTTATTAGTTCCTATATTCTCTGATGCGGTTGTTAGAAACATAGAGGCCGAGTATATGAAGATGGCTACTTATCACGACAAAGCGATGGAAGCTAAGGCTAGAAATGAGACTTCAAAGTTTTCGAAGAACGTCCAATTGGCAAAGCAGACGCTTCAACATCTCATCGCACAAACAGAAGCAGTCATTCGCGGAGAACGCGACGACGTGGTCTGATGATGCCTGTAAGCAAGAAACAAAGAAGCGAAGATTCCTATATCTATCATGACATCCTTCCTGCTTTTACAGATTACGGCTATCCTGAAGCAGGAGATAAGCAGAACTTAAAGATAAAGGGCGATATCAAGATTCGTATCGGGTCAAGCTACAAATATCCAGATGTCGTCTACTATGCGGACGGAGTACCCGTACTTGTCGTTGAAGCTAAGAAAGAAGGGAAGAGCAAGACGAATGCTGAAGAACAAGTCAAAAGCTATATCCTGAATTTCCCAATCAAAGATTACTCTCGTGATGGTAGACCACCGCAGTTCGCCGCTGTCACTGTTGGCGAGCGGATATACTTTTACAGGTACGAGCGTGATACAAATCAGCATGGTGGAATAATCGACAGTCTCGTAGAATTACCCTCGATACTAACCTATCATCAGCTACGTCAAGAATATGGATTGGTCGCGACCAAACAGCGGATTGCGCCTCATAGCTTCAAGGCTACATTCTACGCTCTCATATCAGCGTTTGATATCCGAAATGATAGAGAAGTTAATCCTGAAATAGTCTTGAAAACCGTGAATCTGTTATTCGAGTTCTTGAGAGACCAGGCGGACTATGTGACACGAAAGCCTTACACGGAACTCGGACGGATTCCTCATGTTCAGAGATTAATTCGAAGTACTCTAGCCCAATACGATTGGGGAATCCTCACTCCCGAAATAGCTCAAGAATTACGATCAATCGTTATAAGGGCATTCCAAGGGTCTAAGCACCTTAATCAATACATTACACCTTGGTCTGTAGTTACTTTTATGACCGACCTTGCAGATGTTAAGCCGACTGAAAAAATCTTGGATTTCGAATGCGGCAGCGGAGGCTTTCTCGCTGCCGCGCTTAAAAAGGGAGTACCGATAGGGAATTTAAGAGGAGTGGATATCGCGAAGCTACCTTACTATGTAGCGAAAGTATTTCTAGCGCTCTACTCAAACATTCAAGGTCGGGATATAGATACAAAGATTCCCGTGAGTAATATGAACGGGCTTCTTAATCTCGGAGACAACTGGGATGTCGTGATAGCCAATCCCGCTGGCGGAGATAAGTACAAGCTTAGCGATAAAGCTCAAGTTTACCGCCACCTTGAGAGCGATTTAGACGGCGATGGAAGAGATGAGCCTGCTTGGGAATACAATCTATCTATTCAACAAGCCGTAAGCTGTGCTAGAGTCGGAGGACGGCTATGCTTAGTGCTTCCAGAAGGCTTTTTCTCTAATTCCTCCGCTGAATTCCTTAGAAGGTATGTAGCTTCAAACTGCAGGATTTTGGCTATAGTCAGTCTTCCTCGTGGAGTTTTCCACATTGGGAAAACCACTCGCACAGTTGGCTCGGGCGAGGCGGGCAGTTCACAGAAGATGTCTATCCTGTATGCCGTGAAAGTGCAAGAGAAAGTTACAGGGATAGTCACGGCACTAGATGAGAAAACTCTGAATTATCCCGTATTTCTCGCGACTGTAGAGAGGCCGAAAAATCACCGTAACCAACCATGGCTTGAAAGTGCGTTATCGCAAGTATTAACAGCCTACCGCGAGTGGCAGAAGTCTAGCTCCAATTAAGCTGCAAACTTAATTTCGCGAACCCTTACCCGCCCCCAAACATGACCACCGCGAGCGCGAGGCCTAATAGCACGACGGCCCAGACCCAGACGATGGTGGCGCGGGTGAGGTCAAGGACGCGGACGCGCAGGAAGCCGGCGAGCCAGGCGTTGTGCGTGTTCGTGGGGTCGCAGACGCCCTGCATCATCCCCACCGAGAAGAACGCGCCCATGAGCATCGGCGCAGCCAGCACGCCCGCCTCCATGAACAGCCCGACGATGCCGCTGCCCATGCCGTAGAGGTTGAGCGGCCCGCGGTAGAGCGCGAGCGGCGCGAAGACGGTGAACGCGATGATGTATGCGAGCGGGCTGCTAGGCAGCACCGCCGTGACCAGCGGCTTCACGGCCTCGGTAACCTGCGGCAGCATCGTCGCCTGCAAGAGCATCCCGATGCCGAACATGAGCAGTATCGCGGGGATGGCCATGCGGAAGCCGGTGTAGGCCGCGCGCATGAGGCGGTTCACTTCGCCGCCCCCGCGCGTGTAGGTGGCGGCGTGCGCGAAGACGATGCCGAGCAGCAGCGCCGCGCCGATGGGCATGGTGAATCCGTTGATGTATTTGAGGCTCGTGCCGAGGTTCACGGCGAGGAGCAGCGTCAGCGGGTAGATGAGCGCGCAGATGCTAAGCCAGTGCACGCGCCCGGGGAGAAACTTGCCGCCGCTCGCGTTGATGATGACGCGCAGGATGGCGAGGATGGTGAGCACCGCCGCCAGCCCGCCGATGATGCCGAACAGCGCGATTTTCGCCGCGCCCAGCGCCGCAGCATTCTTCAGCACGAACGCGCCTGCCGCGATGAACACCAGCGCGCAAAGCGCCGTGACGCCCATCTCGCTTGCGCGCACGCCCTGCTCGCGGTGCACGCGCACGAAGACGAAGGCGGCGGTGACGGCGAGGAAGATGGCGAAGAGCGCCAGCGCGTAGGGGATGATGCGCTCCTGCGGCAAGCCGAGCACGGTGATGTAAAGCTGCCAGTTCACGGGGTTGAGGCAGCCGCCCAGCGATAGCGCCAGCAAGAACACCGCGCCCGCCGTGAGCGGCTCCAGCCCCATCGCCAGCATGAGCGGCAGGGCGGTCGTGGCGACCATGATGACCGCGCCGAGTCCGCCGAGGTTGGTGAACAGCAGCGCGATGACCAGCGTGAGCAGCAATGTGAGCAGGAACGGCGAGTCGCCCGCGAACTCGGCGGCGAAGCGCACGAGGTGGCGCGCTATGCCCGCGTCGTCAACCTGCGCCGCCAGCACCGCGCCGAGGATGGCTGCGACGATGAGCGGGGCGAGGCGCGTGAAGCCGTCGGAAAGCACCGCGCCGAAGATGGTGTTCAGCGGCTCGGCGAAGCTGCCCTGCATGAAGCTCGGTATGAACGCGATGACGGCGATGAGGGCGGCTGCGACCGGCAGCACTGCGGCGGTGGGCGGCTTGTAGACGAAGAGAAACACGCCCATGCCGATAATGACCAGGACCAGGATTATCCCCAGGAGCATACAGGCATTATACAGAATGCGCGGGCGGGGCGGAGTTAATTCCCCGCCATTTTGATACTATATGGAGCTTGGACGATAGACCGGAAAACCGCGACCCGCACAGCGCAGCCTCCGAATTCCTGGAGCAGAGGCGCAGGCGAAAACGCCGACGCCACAAGCCGCGCATGCAAATCATTGATGTGCAGCCCGCCGCGCCGCAGCGCCCGCGCGTGCCGCTTGAAATCCCCGACTACAAGTGCGCGCTGTGCGGCGAAGACCCGATCTCGGGCGTGACCTTCCCCGGCGACACGGTCGTGTATTTCTGCGAGAGCCATATCCCAGCGGGCCGCCGCATCTCCGAGAATGCGTGGGAATACCACCGCCGCAGGAAAGCGATTGAAGCGTATTTTGAAGCGAAACGCCAGCAGACTGACGCCGCGCTGGAAAAGGAGATGGGGCGCAAGCGCTGCCCGTTCTGCCAGGGCGAGTTGTCGCAGGAGATGGGCGAGGAAGGCAAACTCATCCAGTTCTGCCCCATCTGCGACGCCGAGTTCCGCGATGCGGAACATGACGAAGATGGCGGCGGAAGCGATGGCGGTGGCGGCGAATCCTCAGGCTTCGGCATCATCGGCGAAGCCGAAACCTTTGACCCCAACCCCGCCGACGACGTCTAATGCATACCGCCAGGTACGGCCGCCGGGCCGTTAGAATCCTGATTGGATTGTTCCTTGTTAATCCAACTTAGGCCGCGCGAACTTTAGGTCGCCTAGGCTGGAGTCGTAATAGCTGATGCCCGGTCGGCCGCCGGCCTCAACGAGCCAGGTGTTGTCGATTGAGCCCATTGCGTTCACGACCATCGGGCTCATCCAAACATCCCCATTGTCATCTCCTGCGAAAATATACTTAAGGCAATTGTTGCTCTGGTCGGTATAGGAGATGGCAGGATGCCCATTAATAATGGCTAAGCAGCAGTACATGCCGACATCACCGACATAATCTATGGCTTGGCGCGTACCCCATGTGCTGCCATCGGTATCGGTGGCGCGTATGTAGTAAAGATCCTGTTCCGCACTGTCAGCGTAGCAAATTGCCGGATTACCATTCACGACTTTGAGAGAAGTGTAGTAGCCTACGTAACCATTGCTGTCGACAGTTACCGGCGTGCCCCAGCTACTCCCACTAACATTCAAGGCACGGACATATTTGAGGTCGTAGTTGGTCTCGTCGAAGTAGCTGATAGCAGGATTGCCGTTGACAACTGCCATGGATGTATAACGGCCAACAAAGCCGGCACTGTCGACGATTGTTGGGGTTCCCCAAACGGCTCCATTCGCGTCGGTGGCACGACAATACTTCAAGTTGAAATTTCCCGCGTCGTGGTAGGAAATCGCCGGATTTCCGTCAACTATCGTGAGGGAAGTATCAAATCCCACAGTTCCCGTGCTATCGACTGATACGGGGGTTCCCCAGGAGCTCCCGCTGGCGTTTGTGGCTCGAACAAAAATGAGGTCGGCATAAACCCAATCATAATAACTGACTGCAGGATACCCGTTGACTTGAGCAAGCGATGTGCAATAGCCTTGGCCGCCTCCTCCAACCGCAGTTACCGGATTTCCCCAGGAAGTTCCGCTCGGGTTAAGCGCTCGGATGAACTTTAACGAGCCATTTGTATTGTCACGGTAACTTACAGCCGGATTGCCGTTGATGACAGCAGCCGACAGATCAGAGCCCACAGTTCCCGTGCTATCAAGGGTTAACGGGCTGAAGATATAAATCGTTATTAGAAGGGAAGCGTAGTCGTAATCGCCTCTTTCATCAACGACCTTTAGAGCCGCCAGAAACACGCCGCTTTGTTCATAGACGAAGTCGTAGGTCGGATCAGTAAGGTTATCCTCAAAGCTCCCATCGCCTTCGGGGTCGAAGTTGTAAGATAAGTTGCTGCCATCAGGGTCATAGCTGTCGCTGGCATCAAAGGATATGGAGACCGATCCGGTCTCGCCAAGATAGTAAGTCGTCACTTCGGTTTTTAGAGCAGCAACCGGCGGCAAGTTGTTGGACACATCGATTCCAATGTAAGCGTTACTCACAGCGCCTTCGTTATCAGTTACGCGCAGCCTCGCGGTGTAAAACCCTGCGGTCATATAATCATGGGTTGTATCGCCGTTATTGCCGTCCGAGTAGTCAAAGCTGGCGTCGTTTTCGAAGTCCCACTCAAACAAGGCGATTGTGCCATCGGAATCGGTTGCGGATGAAGTGAAAGTGACGGTCAGCGGGGACCGCCCGAATTCGGGAGTAGCCCGTGTGTCGATTATGCTTGGCGGGATGTTGCCGGGCAGAACTTGCACTGCCACAGATGTATAGCCGACCGCATAGTCGCCATCGTTGTCGGTGACGGTGAGCTTTGACGTGTAAAGGCCTTCGGACGCGAAGGCAAAGCTTGGATTCTGCTCGGTGGAATCTACTAGCCCGTCGTTCTCGAAGTCCCACTCCCAGACAATAACGCTCCCGTCTGGGTCATTCGCCACTGCAGTGAAATTCACGGGCGATAGCGGTACAGATACGGTGGGCGAAGCTGCAATAGCGGTGATGATCGGCATCAAGTTATCGGGTTCCGGCAGAACTTGAATGCTAACCGAGTCAACATCCCACGAGCCTTCGTTATCAGTCACGCGGATCTTGGCGTTGTACGTTCCGCTCATCAAGTAATCGTGCGGCAGTGGGCTTGGGTTAGCTGCCGAGTTGTCGTCAAAGACGCCATCGCCGTCAAAGTCCCAAGCATATTCAGCGATAAGTCCGTCATCATCCTCGGCCGTAATGGTGAAGATGACTGAAAGGGGAGAAGTACCCGATTGTGGCGATGCACTCACGCTCACGACCGGCCGCGAGTTGCCGCCAATAATGAGCGATACTGCGCCTATCCAAAAGCCGTCGCCTGTAGTATGCGCGCGCAGGGCGGGGCGGATGATGCCGATGTCGGTGGTGGCGGCAAACGCAGAGCCGGTCGCGTCATCTGTGATGTCCCACGTGCCGTCGCCGTCGGTGTCCCAGTCGTAGCTGTCAGCGCCTGATGCGGTTAGCGCGATTACATCGCCGCGCATTCCGGAGGGCGAGGATGCGGTTAGCTGCACCGCAGGAATATCGCCGGCAAGCGGTGTCGCTGTAGTTGGCTCAGACTGTGCAGACTCGTTTCCGCTCACATCTATCGCGCTCAGGGCGACTTCCACATCACCAGTTGCGGGGATGAACGTACTAGTTCCGCCTTCAATGTAGTTAAAGATGTTATTGCCATCAGCGTAGATGCGGTATCCGGCGAGGTCGCTTTCAACGACAGGTACCCACTCCGCCAGCACTCCGCCTGCCACGGCCGTGAGTGTTGGCGCGGAAGGTGTCGGTGGCGCGGTTGTGTCGGCGTTGTCGTGCGCGTTCACTCCTAACCCAACCAGGTCAAAGTTCGCGCCGTCGTATGCCACGACCGCCAGCATCAAATTGCCTAAGCCACTTGTGTATGCTGCAGGCGGAACATTGAACCTTGAGTGTGACACAGCGAACGGCCCGTACCAGTGCCAGGTGTTAACAGAGTAGTCGCCTACGCCGATGTAGTATGCGCTGTTCAAGCGCAGGTTTACGTCAGCAGCTATTGTTCCCGGCTGGTCTGCGCCCATGGGGATTCTTTATATCGCCCAGGAGACGTTTTCACTGCCTGGTGAACCGCTCGTGAAGGCTGACGCTTCTCCGAGGTCGGTAACGGCGCCAGCTTCCAGGAAGCGCTCAACGCCGGGAACGAATTGGCTTTGCAGGTTGATGGAGCTAACCACGCGCCCTGCGCCGTCCACCGTTTCCCAGGGCTGCGCCTTATCGGCAGGTAACACAGGCCAGTCCACTTCCACCGGTGTGGTGACGGCCGACTGGCTGGGCAGGCCGTAATCAGTCCGCTGGGAGTTGTTCCGGCCGCAGGAGATGGATAGAAGCAACGTTATCGCCGTAATTACGGTGATGAGCACAAAGAGGTTGCAACGCCTGGTCATATAGCGCCCCCGCGCAAATTGGAGTGCAGTAAGTCTACCACCCGCATTTACATGCGGCAATAAGGATAACGATATTAGGTGGCGATAAATGTGATAAAGAGAGGAGGGAGGGGATTTCTCCCCTCCCCGGCGAATGTAGGGCATAACCTTAAGGAGGTTGGGTAGCTAGCACTTAGAGTAGCCGCAGATGTGGCAGGCTACGCATCCGGAATCGTGGATGAGCGTGCCTCCGCAGTCGGGGCACACGTCCACCATGTTCTTCATCAAGTTGTTAATTTGTTGCGCACCGGGTTCCTTACCGCCATTGCCGGGCACGTAAGGGACTGTTACGGTCGTGACAACGTTGTCGGGCGTAGGCGCTTTCGGCGGGAGGTGATAACGGCCGTTTATCTGGTGGCCGCGAAACTCCAGGAAGCTCTCCACCGCCTTGGCGATGGCGTCGCAGCATGACGACACGCGCACACCGCCCGGCAGCATGTGCGGGACAGGGCAGGCGATGCCGCGAAGCTGCTTGAGGATGTTCTCAATATCAATGCCCGAGCGCAGCGCCAGCGAGATCATTCGCGTGATGCCCTCGCTTTGCGCGTCGGCGCACCCGCCCGCCTTGCCCATCTGGCTGAAGATTTCAAACGGCTTGCCGTCTTCGTCTTCGTTGATGGTGACATACATCTTGCCGCAGCCGGTTTCAATGAACGTCGTGGCGCCGGTGACTATCTTCGGGCGCTGGCGCGGCTTGATGGTCATGCCGGGCAGGGGCGGCTGGGTGACGGTCGCAGCCTCCTCTTCTTCTTGCCGCCGGTGCCGATATTGAGCACCTGCTCGTCGCGGCTGCCGTCGCGGTAAACGGTCACGCCCTTGCAGTCCAGCTTGTAGGCAAGCGTGAATACTTCGCGCACGTCGTCCGGCGTCGCTTCGCGCCTGAAGTTAACCGTCTTGCTGACGGCGTTGTCAGTGTATTGCTGGAAGCCGGCCTGCATGCGGATATGGAATTCGGGCGTGATGTCGTGGCTGGTGACGAAAATGCGCCTCCACTTTTCAGGGATTTCAGTGAAGCCCTCAATCGTCCCTTTCTGCGCGATGCGGCTGCATGAGGTCGTCGCTGTAGAAGCCTTCGCGCTGGGCGATTTCTTGAAATAGGGGTTGACCTCCACCAGCTCCGTCCCGTCCATAACGTTTTTCACATATACGACGGCGAACAGCGGCTCAATGCCCGAGCTCGCGCCTGCAATCATGGAGATGGTGCCGGTCGGGGCGATGGTCGTCCGCGTGGCGTTACGGTATCTAGTGTCGGTGCCGGCCCAGATGCTCTTCTCCCAGAAGGGGAATGCACCGCGCTGTTCGGCAAGCTCTGGAGCTGGCGGCATTGCTTTCGTCTTGGATGAAGCGCATAACCTCGCGCGCAAGGTCCACGGCCGCGTCGGAGTTGTAGGGAACTTCAAGCAGGAACAGCATGTCGGCCCAGCCCATGACGCCGAGGCCGATCTTGCGGTTGCCGCGCACCATGCGGTCAATCTCGGGAAGCGGGAAGGAGTTGGCGTCAACGACGTTGTCCAGGAAGTGGATGCTGGAGCGCGTGATGCGGCGCAGCTTATCCCAGTCAACCTGCTTGTCTGCGGTGACGCACTTGGCGAGGTTCAGCGAGCCGAGGTTGCACGCTTCATAAGGCAGAAGAGGCTGTTCCCCGCAAGGGTTGGTTGCCTCAATCACGCCGACGCCTGGAGTTGGGTTGTCGCGGTTGATGCGGTCAAGGAAAACGATGCCCGGCTCGCCGTTCATCCATGCGTGGTTGACGATGAACTCAAACACCTTGCGCGCCTTGAGCTGCTTCACTACCGCGCGCGAGTTCGGGTTGACCAGCGAATACTCTTCATCGCTAGCAATACGATGAGTCGAAGCAGGTCATAC
>CAVVLL010000003.1:0-76019 GCA_963749125.1 uncultured bacterium | reverse complement strand
GTTCCCCGCCCTCAGGGGTATGCTGCCGACCTTGTAAATGCAGGCTCGTGGGCCTTTGATACTCTGCGGTATGGCATATCCGGGCGGGGGGCCAATCTACCAGTGCAGGCTCTATGGCCTAAGGCGGCAACGGCCTCACCCAGCCCTACCAATATACAAGGCGGCACTTCAGTGCCGCTCTGGATTCGCGATTGGACATATCACGATTTCCACTTCCAGAGCGGGACTAAAGTCCCGCCTACAAGTGGGAGCTTCGCATTATTTCTGGTAGAAGCGAGGTTAGGCTATAATTACCTCGATGGAAATGCCAACTGCCGCTGCTAGAGCTGTTTTCGTTCTTGTGGGATATGCAGCCTCATCCTCTCTTCCTGCAACAGGCCCGCGCCGCTAACCGCCGATGAGATTATGCGCGAGACGCTGGGCACACCAGTTAGCCTCCACGCCATATCGGGCAAGCGCTCAATCATGGTGCTAGGTTTTATTTTCCCAAAGATGCATTATGAAGAGAGCATCAACGAAAAGGATTGGTATGATGGAAGCGCCTATTGGGATACGAACTTAGATGCAATGACCATAAGGTCGAAAGTATCCTTAATGTTCAAGACTGCACTTGTTACAACTAATTCCATTAGCGTATCGCTCTCAGCGACGGATTCGAACTGAAAGCGCTGGATACGCTGAATAAGCCCATGCCGGGTACGCTCAGGGGGCTTAAGCTTGGAGATCCGGAAAGCGAGATTACAAAGCTTTATGGTTCCCCTACTGAAAAGACCTCAGATCAACTAGCAACCGATTTCATATATAAGGCGCAAGACTGCACGCTGGCAATTAATGCTGAGAATAAAAACGGGCGCATACTCGGAATCTCGCTTATTTACATGAAAGAAGACGGGAAGTAACCCACTCAGCGCTAGTTGAAGTTGGTTGAGCCGATTATCAGCCCGGCGTACCCGAAAAGGAATGGAATCCCCGGGGGCACGGCTTTCTAGCCGTGCTCTGGAAAGACGTGGGGCTGGAAAGCCCCACCCCCTCTGTTAGAAAGTTAGCAATGATATAATCCACGCTCATTCATGATGCGGGGGGAATCCCCGCGGGTGTTACCGTGGCTGAATACGATTTCAAGGAAATTGAGGCTCGCTGGCAGCGCGAATGGGCATCGCGCAACGCTTTTGCCGCGCTTGAGCCAAGCTCGCGCGAAGACAAGGCGTACGTCCTCGTCATGTTCCCCTACCCGTCGGGCGACCTGCACATGGGCCACCTGCGCAACTACACCATCGGCGACGCCGTGGCGCGCTACCGGCGCATGCTGGGCAAGAACGTGCTCAACCCGATGGGATGGGACGCCTTCGGCCTCCCCGCCGAGCAGGCCGCGATTGACCACGGCGTGCACCCGCGCGAGATGACCGCGAAGGCCGTCGCCAACTACAAGCGCCAGCTCAAAGCCTCGGGCATCAGTTACGACTGGGACCGTGAGGTCAACACCAGCACGCCCGAATACTACCGCTGGACGCAGTGGATATTCCTCAAGCTCTACGAAATGGGGCTCGTTTACAAGCGCGACGCGCCCGTGAACTGGTGCACCGTCCACGGCGTCCTCGCCAACGAAGAAGCCGCCGACGGCACGTGCTGGCGCTGCTCACGGCCGGTGGTCAAGCGCAACCTGAGCCAGTGGTTCATCCGCACGACCGAGTTCGCCGACGAGCTGCTCGCCGACATTGAAACCTTGAGCGACTGGCCGGAAAACTACAAGACGATGCAGCGCAACTGGATCGGCCGCAGCGAGGGCACGCGCATCACGTTTGAAATCCCCGCCGTGGGCGAGAAGGTTGAAGTCTTCACCACGCGCGCGGACACTCTCTTCGGCGTGACGTTCCTCTCCATCGCGCCCGAGCATCCGCTGGCGGAGAAGCTGGCGCAGGCGGGCGGCAAGGCCGACGAGCTTGCGGCGTTCCGCGCGAAGCTTACCAGCGTGAGCGCGATTGAGCGCGGCGCCGAGGAGCGCGAGAAGGAAGGCGTGAACCTCGGCGTGAAAGTGCGGCATCCGCTCACCGGCGCGGAGGTGTTTATCTTCGCCGCCGATTACGTGCTGATGGAATACGGCACCGGCGTGGTCATGGGCGTTCCGGCGCACGACACGCGCGACTTCGCCTTCGCCAAGAAATACAGCATCCCCGTCGTCCGCGTGATAAAGCCGCCTGAAGGCGTTGAAGGCGGCGAGTGCTACACCGGCTACGGCGTCATGTTTGATTCAGGCAAATACAGCGGCATGGCCAGCGCCGAAGGCATCGCTGCGCTAAACATTAATTTGGCTGCGGCCGGTATCGGCGGCGGCACTGTGCAATACAAGCTGCGCGACTGGCTCGTTTCGCGCCAGCGCTATTGGGGCGTGCCCATCCCGGTCGTGCACTGCGAGCACTGCGGGCATGTGCCCGTGCCGTTTGAGGATTTGCCGGTGCTGCTGCCCGAAACGGTGGAGTTCAACGCAGAAACCGATGCGCGCCTTGCGTCCAACCGCGAGTTCATTGAAACGAAATGCCCCAAGTGCGGCGGCCCGGCGCAGCGCGAAGCCGACACCATGAGCACGTTCATGTGCAGCTCGTGGTATTACCTGCGCTACACCGACCCGAAGAACGACACCGCGCCCTTTGACTCCGCGAAGTGCAACGCGTGGATGCCGGTGGACTTCTACATCGGCGGCAAGGAGCACGTCGTCGGGCACATGCTTTATTCGCGCTTTATCTGCCACGCGCTCAACCGCGCAGGCATGCTCAACTTCCGCGAGCCGTTCCTGCGCTACTTCTCGCAGGGCATCCTTTACAAGGACGGCGCGAAGATGAGCAAGAGCCGGGGCAACGTCGTCAGCATCGACTACTTCCTTGACCGCTACGGCGCGGACACGGGGCGCATGATAAGCCTGTTCTGGGGCCCGCCCGACCGCGATGTGGAATGGCAGGAAGGCGGCGTGGGCGGCTGCTTCCGCTTCTTGAAGCGCCTATACACCTTCTTCAGCGAGACATGGGCGCAGGTCGCGGACGCAGGCGATGCCGACACCAACGATGCATCGCCCGAAGCCAAGGCGCTGCTGAACGCGCTGCACGCCGGCATCCGCGACATAACCGCAGCGTTTGAGGCGTGGGGCTTCAACATAGTCATCAGCTCGCTGATGGTGCTCTTCAACCAGTTATCGGAGCAGTGGGAAGCGCTGCCTGACGAGCGCAAGGCGGATACGAACATGCGCGCTCTGATGAAAGCCGCGCTGCGCATCTACCCCATCCTGCTTTCGCCCATCGCGCCGCACATGGCCGAGGAGCTTTGGGCTCTTGCGGGCGGCGAGGGCTTCGTGATGCATACGCGCTGGCCCAAGCATGATGAACGCTTCCTGCAGGTCAGCGAGGTGGAATACGGCATCAGCGTGAACGGCAAGCCGCGCGCGCGCATAACGCTGCCCGTGGACATTTCCGACGCCGACATTGAAAAGGCCGCGCTCGCGGACGAGAAGGTCAAACAGCACATGGAAGGCAAAGCGCTGGTGAAGATTCTCGTCGTGCGCGGGCGGCTGGTAAATATTGTTGTGAAGTAGGGGCTTCGTTGGAACTTCAGGAGAAAGTCGCCGCACTCGCCGCAGGGGCGCTGCTATCCGCCGCCGCCGCATCCGGCTTTGGGACGCTCTACGCCGTGCCCAAAAGCGCGCAGCCACTGACCGCGCTCCCCGGCATCACGGCGGACGCAGGCAAGCTTGCTGTGAAGGCGATGGAGGCTGCGCCGCCTGCCAGCGCCATTGACGAAATCACCGGCGAAGCGCAGGCTGCCGCCAATGCCGATGCCGATGATTCTGCCACCAAGCCGCCTGCACATAAGCCTTCCGCGAAGGCTGTGCCTGCGAAGCCGAAGGTTCACTTTCCTATTGACATCAACACCGCGAGCGCGGGCATGTTAGACGCGCTGCCGGGCATCGGCCCCACGCTTGCCGCGCGTATCATCGCGCACCGCAAGTCCATTGGGCGCTTCAAGTCCATTGAGCAGCTCATGGACGTGAAGGGCATCGGCGACAAGAAGTTCGCCGACATGAAAAAGCTGGTCGTCATCAAATGAGCGAGGGCTGGCTACGCAGACCGCCGAGGGCGTCATCATCACCGTGAAAGCGCTGCCGCATTCCGCGCGCGCGGGCGTGCGGGGCGTTGACGGGGGCGCGCTGAAGGTCGCCGTGACCGCGCCGCCCGAGAAGGGCAAGGCGAATGCAGCGGTGCTCGTGGAGCTTGCGAAATTCCTCGGCGTCCCGCGCTCATCCCTGGAGCTACTTTCGGGCGACTCCTCCCGCAACAAGCGCGTCCTCGTGAAGGGCATAAGCGCGGATGATGTGCGCAAGCGCATAAGGGACATTTAGTAGAAGCTGGCGTATTTCAGGTCCGAGTCTGTGTAGTCGTAATAGCTAATGGCGGGGCTTCCGTTTACTAGCGCGAGTGATGTGTAGTAACCCACGTCGGTAATGGTGTCAACAGCGATGGGTACTCTCCATCCTGTCCCATCTGCGTCAATCGCCCGTATATACTTCAGGTTTGTATTGGTAATATCACGGTAGCTGACAGCCGGTGTGCCGTTAATTATGGCCAGTGAAGTGTACATGCCTACCGAACCAGGGCTGTCCAGCGTCAGTGGAGTCGCCCATGCGCTTCCCGTGGAGTCGGTCGCCCTGACATATCTCAAGTTATCGTTTGTATCATCAAAATAGCTGATTGCGGGAAACCCGTTTACGACAACCATAGATGTGTATTTCCCGGTGTTCCCCGTGGCATCGACAATGGTGGAGGCTGCTCCACGCAATGCCGTTAGCGTCAGCGGCGCGCACGAATATCAAGTCATCGCTTGTCTCGTTGAAACAGCTTATAGCAGGGAAACCATCAACCACCGCAAGCGAAGTGTAATAGCCAACATCGCCTGCGCTTATAACAACCGCCGGGCTTCCCCACGTAGATCCATTTGCGTCATTAGCCCGAACGTATTGCAGGTCTGTATTCGTTACATTACGATAGCTTATCGCAGGATTGCCGTTGACTATCTTCAGCGACGTGTAAAGCCCCACATTTCCCGTGCTATGTACTGTAACCGGAACACCCCAGGCCGTGCCGTCCGCATTAGCCGCACGCACATATCTCAAGTCGTCACTTGTGTCATAGTAGTAGCTAATCGCGGGGTTTCCATTAATGACTGCTAATGAAATATGAAGTCCCGTTAAGCCGGAACTATCAACCGTTATGGGGGTGCCCCAAAAAACTCCTGCGGGGTCCAGAGCGCGCATATACTTCAAATCGTCAACCGTATTGTCGTAATAGGCGATTGCCGGCCTGCCGTTCACCACGGCAAGGCAGCAATATTCTCCAACCTGATTTGGGCTGTTGTCCGCGGCTATTACATGCCAGCTATACACAGTAATCGTGATGGTATCCATCATCTGCGCGCCCGCATCATCTGTGACGCGCAGCTTCGCAGTGAAGGCGCCTGCGTGTAAGTACGTCCAGCTTAACGTCCTTGGGCCGTCGTATGCATCCCAGATTCCGTCGCCATCAAAGTCATAATCATAACGGATGATTGCGCCGTCTGGGTCGTAGGAGCGGGTTGCGTCAAATGAGACCAGCAAAGGGGATTCTCCGGATGTAGGCGACGCCTGCAAGTCCGCAACCGGCAGCTCATTGCCGGACATGTTCACAGCGATGTCCGAAACATCTGTTGATTGCGCCCCATCGTCATCAGTAACGCGAACCTTCGCCTCATAATTACCAGGGCTTAGATAAGTCCAAGCGGTTATGCTTGATGAGTCATACGCATCCCAGATGCCGTCGCCATCAAAATCAAAGTCATAGCGGACTATGAAGCCGTCTGGGTCATAGGAGCCGGTTGCGTTGAAGTTTACATTAAGGGGAGCATTCCCGGCCACAGGAGAGGCCTGCAAATCAGCTACAGGAGGCTCTTTATCTATAGCATTTACGGTTATGGTCTCGATTTCAAATGCTTGAGCTCCGGCATTGTCGGTAACCCTTAGCTTGGCCTGATGGATTCCAGGGCTTGCATATGTCCATTCTACAGCCACTAAAGAATCGTAAGCATCCCAGATCCCATCATCATTAAAGTCATAATCATAGCGGATTATTTGGCCATCCGCGTCATGCGAACCTGAAGCATCGAAGCTGACGGCCAACGGGGCGTTGCCGGTTGTTGGGGAAGCTTGCAAATCCGCAATCGGCAGCTCATTGAACGCTGAAATGACTGCTATCTGGACGAGCGCCGATGCTTGCGCACCGTTATTGTCCGTGACTCGAAGCTTAGCCGTGAAGTCTCCAGGATGAAGGTATGTCCAACTCGCAATGCTTTCAGCGTCATACGCATCCCAGATACCGTTGCCATCAAAGTCAAAGTCATACCGGACTATGAAGCCGTCTGGGTCGTAAGAGCCTGTTGCGTCAAAGCTGACCTCAAGAGGAGCGTTCCCCTCCATCGGGGTAGCCGCTAACTGGGCGATAGGAAGGTCGTTACCGGCTAAATTCACCGATATGGTTACCGTGTCCTGAGCCTGCGCATTAGCGCCGTCGGTCACCCTTAGCTTGGCTGTGTATTCACCTGCATTGAGATAAGTCCAAATGACTTCTCCAGCTGCATCATAGGCTTCCCAGATGCCGTCACTGTCAAAATCGTAATCAAAACGCATAATCTGCCCGTCGGGGTCGTAAGAGCCTGTTGCAGAAAAGCTGACCGCTAACGGGGCTTTTCCAGCTAGTGGAGTTGCCTGCAAATCCGCAACCGGCATTTCGTTACCGACAACATTAACGGCTATATCCACGATGTCGATGCTGATTGCGCCTTCATCGTCTTCAACCGCGACTGTCGCATTGTATACGCCGGCATCTAAATAGGTGAAGCTTAATAAGCTTCCCGTTGTAATGCTTTCAAATTCCCCGTCTCCGTTAGCGTCCCACCAGTATCTCACAATCTCCCCATCAGCATCAGACGAACCGCTTGCGTCAAACTCAACCATCAATGGAGCGTTACCGGAGGTTGGATTGGCGGTAAGGATAGCTTGCGGCGGGATGTTCGCTTGCACATATTCAACTACATTGCTCAATAGGCTTATCGCTTGTCCGCTGTCATAGGCAGCTACCGCTATAAACGAGTATCCGATGGTTGGGTACAATGCCCTGAATCTTAACCTGCCCTCCCCTGAAG
This sequence comes from uncultured bacterium, assembly GCA_963749125.1. Lineage (GTDB taxonomy): Bacteria > 4484-113 > 4484-113 > 4484-113 > 4484-113 > JBBIJQ01. The sequence goes on along the minus strand of CAVVLL010000003.1, from coordinate 68,804 downwards.
CGCTTTCAAACGGGACTTGAAACTCCTCAGCGGTCTCACTAAGTGAATTAGGGTATTGCGATGATCCTCGTACTGAATATCCCTTACATTCAGCCATGTAGTTCTGCGCAATAGGGGTAACATCAGCAAGATCTATCGTGCCATTCCCGTTTCCGTCAATAACGGCTAACAGGCTATTAACGTCCCCGGGGTCATACGTCCTTCCAAAGTTGGCTGCCAGAGGCGTAAGGTCGTCCACCCATACAACCCCGTCTTGGTTGTAGTCCCCTAGGTTCTTGTATGACCAAGATAGAAAGTTACCATCAATGCCCGTAGTCAGCACAAGGTCATCAACCCGGTTAGCGCTACCTACGGGAGGCATGGAAACAATCTTCTCTTGATCTCTTGCTTTCAGCTGTTTGAGCAGCTCTTCTCTTAACTGCAGAAAAACCTCGGCTTGCACACCCGCAGGTGTTTCCTGCTGGCTAATCTGGCTCAAAACATCTTCCAGAGCTATTGAACTTCTCTCAATACCAGCCTTCTGGAGCTTTGACGAGGAACTGGAATCAAAGCTCTTGCGGTTACCGCAGGAAACCAGAATGGCTATGCAACACGCAGCCAAGAGCGCACTGATGAGTAACGATGTTAGATACTTATTGCTCACTGAGTTCCCCCTATATTGACTGGCATTATTATTATCCCAAAACCTAAGCCGATTTATTTTAGCTCAAGGGCGGGGAAAGAGCGTGTTAGGCCATGGGTAGCGAGGGCTGGCTTACGCAGACCGCCGAGGATGTGCGCAAGCGCGTGGGTAGTGGTTAAAGAGAATAATGCGCAGGTTTGGGGCACGGGGGCTTTATTTGCTGCGGTCGCGCACGGGCTTGGCAAGGGTCTTAAGGGCTTTCATCGTGACCTTCATACGCTTGCGGGTGCCGTCGGGCATAACGATTACAGCAGTGCGCAGGTTAGGCACCCATGTGCGCTTGGTGTGGCGCTGAGAGTGCGACACGTTGCACCCGATCATCGGCTTCGTACCAGTTAGTTCGCATTTCCTAGACATAGTCGTTACCCCCTCGTGGGGGGCGTGTAAGATACCACAGCCGCGCCCGGGTGTCAACCAAAGCCCTTCATGCTAAGATAACCTGCGAGGTAACAAACGCCCATGGATGAAACAAAGAAAACCGAACAGCGCACGAAGTCAAAGACTTGGCGCTATGAATGCCGCCTGGACTGGAAGCACGGCAAGAGCGCTGATCTGTATTTTGACGACAACAAGCCCCGGTTCATGACCGGAGGCGGCCCGGAATTCGGCGGCGACGCCGCAAACATCTCCCCAGCCGACCTGCTCGTAGCCTCGCTGGCTTCATGCGTCATGTCCACGTTTGCCGGCATGGCCGCGCGCCACGGCGTTGAATTCACCGGCTATAAGGGCTCTGCAGACGGCGAGATGACTATGGTTGAGGGGACGATGCGCTTCACACATGTGAACCTGCACATACATGTGAAGGTGAAGGATGCCGGCGACATCGCGAAGGCCGAGGATATCCTGCACAAGGCGCATGCGAATTGCGCCATCGCCAACAGCGTGAACTTCCCTGTCACCTGCGAGACGGAAGTCACAGCCGGTTAGCGCAAGGCCGCTGGTGGTAGAATCAAGTGCGGCCAAGGCCAGGATAGCTAGACTCCCTGCTTGTTTTGGCTCTATCCCGGCTCTTCAGCTGTTGCGGGGACATATCACGTCTATGTCCACAACTACGACGGATCTGCTGTAAACGCCAACTACATCTCGCTGACCTTGAACCCCGGCACGCCTTATGAGGAGTTTGCAACCCTGGGGCCGCAACCCCTTGACAGCTCAAGCGCCGATTGGTATGCTGTGAATGTCGTCGTGGACGCTGGCGGCATCGCCACCTTCACGGCACCCGGAACGCCTCCCGTGTAACGAATGGCGTCGCGGATTCATCTCGCCTCTAAGGAAGCGGGGTCGGCAGCGAAACCACAACTCCGGCCCCGCTTTCTGCATTAATTATCCGGAATGAAGTGTATTAATATGATGCTTGTTGAGAGCGTGCTTTTTTAGGGATCGATGATGGCCAACGAAAACGAAGCGTTTGCGCAGTGGCTCTATACCGACATCGTTATGGATCACTTCACCAACCCTCGCAACGTACTGCTGGGCGACGAGACGGAAGTGGCCGCGCGCGTGGACGGCATAGGCATTGTCGGAAGCCCGGTATGCGGCGACATGATGAAGATCTACGTCGGCATTGACAAGGAAACCGGCCGCATCAACGAGCTCCACTGGAAAACCTTCGGTTGCGCAAGCGCCATCGCCTCCACGTCCATGCTTTCTGAAATGGTCTTGGAACAGGGCGGCATGACGATTGAAGACGCTTTCCTCCTCAGGCCGCAAGATATCCTGGAGCGCCTGGGAGGGCTTCCCGATCGCAAGATACACTGCTCGGTGCTGGGCGACAAGGCGCTGCGCGCCGCCCTGCGCGACTACCTCATCAAGTCGGGCCAGGAAAACCGCATTCCCCCTGAGCCTGCGCGCGAAGTGTGCCACTGCCTGGCTGTGACCGAGGCCGACATTGAAGACGCGGTGCTGGAGCATAACGTGCGCACGTTTGAGCAGCTTCAGGCGCGCACGAAAATCTCCACCGGCTGCGGGCAGTGCAAAGACGAGGCTATCCGCACCTTCAATATGATTCTGGATAACTACAAAATCGAGCGGTAAGGCGCGGGGCTTAGTCGCCCTTCGGGCCTGCGTTCCGGGCATCCTCGCGCGAGGCAATCATCTGCATCAGGCGCGGAAAGTCGTCCTGGAAGTCCATCATCAAGTAGAACCAGCGCAACGCCGGGTCGGTCTTGCTCGAGTCCTTGTGCAGGTCGTTGATTATTTTCTCAACCAGCTCGTCGGGCTCAATGCGGCTTATCTCGTTCATCAGCGATTCGGTGAGGAACAGGGGAACCCCGGAGCTCATGGCGCGCACGAATAGTTGTTCCGGCGACTTGGGCAGGAACTCAAAGTCCTCTTGGATGTCCATATTGAAACGGACACCCCTACGGTTTTTTCGGCTTTCACTCAATAACAGTTACCTACAGCGATTATAACATCGCTGCACATAAGGTTTGACCAGCAAAACTCTGATTTGTTCCACCTTTAGCCGCTGTTTCCGCTGTTTTCGGGAATTAGCCCGTCCAGCAGCTTCTCCAGCACAAGCGCTAATCTGCCGTGCGCCTCGTCGGTAAGGTGCATAATGTCGCGGAAATCACCTTCGCTTAAGCCCAGCAGCGCCGGGTCGTGCCAGTCGCGGAACACTGCGCCATGCTCTGCGGCGATATTTGAGATGGCGTCCGCGCACTTCGCGTAAAGGTGGCCTGCGCCAAGCTTCAGCACCTCGGCAAGAAGCGATGGGTTTTCAGGCGCGATGAAAATAATGAAGCGCGTCCCCTGCGCGCCGCCTTCAATGAGCAGCTGCTCCAGGTAGCCCAGGCGCGCCAGGCTAGGCTCATGGAAGGTGCGCAGGCCGATGCCCGAGCGCGGGTAGCGTCGCGTCTGGCGGGCGATGAGGCCCCTGCGGGCGGCGTCGTCAAGCCTTCCCAGCCATGCGCCCACCCCGCTCGCCTCCCAGCGAAACTTGTGCCCAAAGCCCTGCTTCTTCCCGCGCGCAATCCACTTCAGCTGGCTGATGCTCTCGCGCAGGTGCTCATGGCTAAACAGCGCGGCGTATTTCCACCCCGGCCCGCGCCTGAGCGCGCCCATCGCGATAAGCTCATCGGTGTATGCGCCCGCCGTCTTGCCCTCCCACGGCTGGGGCAGCGCGGGGTGGAACGCCGAAATTTCGCAAGAAACCACCGCGACATCAGGCGCGGCCTTTTGCCGGCGCACGAACATGCGGTAGCTGGCGAGGTAGTCTTCGGCGCGCGCTGTGGTGACCGAGTAGTTGAAGACGGGGTGCGGGAAGGCTTCAGCGGGGTTGAGGTCAAGGTTCAGCACGCGCGACGAGCCGAGCACGACGGTGCGGAATGGCTGCACCAGGTTCTTGAGCAACACGAGCTTGCGCGCGCGCACGTTGCGGGCCTGGCGGCGCTTGCCCTTGCGGTGGTAGAGCAGCCCCGGGTCGGCGTAGTAGTTGACGAACGCCACCGCGAGCATCAACACCGCGGCTACCGCCGCCGCCACGCCAACCATTTTGATGAGCACCATCACCGTGGAGATTATAGTGCAATGCCATTCCCGGGTAGGCGGAACTTCAGTTCCGCTCTGGTGTCTGGATGTAGGGGAGGTAGTTCGTAGATGTACTATTCGGAGACATATGTTACATCGGGGTTAGCTTGAAAGTATTGTATACGGTAGGGGGTTGGGGAGTGATGGTTGATTGCGGAATGGGGCCGGACAAGGTTGTAATAGGAGCCAAAGCAGGCTAATTCGTCCCTCCTGTGAGCGCTGTCGTGGAAACGCACGACGCGAAGCAGCTCCCTTCCGACCGTGCCGAAGAAGCGCTCCACCTTGCCGTTGGTGCGCGGGTGGTAAGGCTTGGTCAGGCGGTGCTCAACGCCGTTTCGCTCCAGCAGGTTTTGGAAAGGCGTGCGCCGGTCTGGGTGGGCGCTTAGCCGCATAGTGAAAGCCCACGCATTGTCGGTCATGACGCCGCAAAGTCTGTAGGGAATTGTGTCTATCAGCCATTCCAGAAATTCGGAACTGGAGGCGCTATCAGCCCGGGGAAACACCTGCAAGAACACTTCGCGGCTGTATCCGTCCAGCGCGGCGAAAAGGAACTCAGGCCGCATCCCAGCTCGCAACGGCACCAACTCCTTGGAGTCTATGTGCACGAGCTCGCCGGGAAAGGCCATCTCGTAACGCGGGTATTTCTTGCGCGGCACCTGTATCTTCGATATGCCGTGCTCGCGCAGGATACGGTGAACCGTGCTTCCCGCCAGGCCAACTCTCGACCCTATTCTCGCAGCGCCCCAGGCCCTGTCCTGCCTGAGTTTCAAGACGGCATCTTCCTTCTCGCGGCACGCCTGCACTGGGCTGCTCGCAGGCCGCCGGGAAATCTCCTTCAGTCCCGGTTCACCGCCCTCGCGGTAGCGGGATACCCAACGCCATATGCTCTGCCTGCTAACGCCAAACAGGCTTGCGGCTTGAGCGATCCCAACTCCTTCCTCTGTTATCGCGCGCACTGCCGCCATACGCAGATCCGTGCTGCCAGATATGCCTCGTTGTCCCATCGAATAACACCTCCTAGTGCCTCCTCGATGTTACAACTGTCTCCGAACAGAACACGTAGGTCGTAGTTGGGATTCCAGATTCCAGATTCCAGATTCCAGAATCCAGAATCCAGAATCCAGAGCGGCACTAAAGTGCCGCCTTGTATATTGGTAGGGCTGGGTGAGGCCGTTGCCGCCTTAGGCCATAGAGCCTGCACTGGTAGATTGGCCCCCCGCCCGGATATGCCATACCGCAGAGTATCAAAGGCCCACGAGCCTGCATTTACAAGGTCGGCAGCATACCCCTGAGGGCGGGGAACCCAAGCAAGAGTATCCTATAGGAGTATCTCATGGGTAAAAGTGTTTGTGCAAGTGCTGGCCCGGCCTACGCCGGAGTGGATGTGGGTTCGCGCGAGCTCGTCCTCGCGCTGCGCATCGGTGATTCAGCACAAGACTGCGGAAGCTTCACCAATGACAAGGAAGGCATCAACGATCTCGCCAAGCTGCTCAAAGCGCTCAAACGCCCCGTCTTTGCCTGCATGGAAGCGACTGGCTCGTACTTTCTGCAGCCTGCAACGAAGCTGGCCTCGGAGAAGGGGATCAGCGTGATGGTCTCCAACCCCTACAAAATCAAGAGCTACGCGCGGGCGACCAACCACCGCTCCAAGACCGACAAGGTGGACGCCAGGGTGATCGCGCTTTTTGCGCAAAGAGAACGCTTCGTTGAGTGGCAGCCCCCCAGCAAAAACATGATGTTTCTTCGCTCAATCTCGCGCCGCATCGATGAAAGGGTGAGCGAGAAAGCCGCGGAGAAGTGCCGCCGCCATGCGCTGCGTGCCGCCGGGGAGTGCCCGCTCTGCGTGGAAAAGGACATCCTTGCCAGTATCAAGGGCCACGAGGAGTGCGTGGAGCGGCTGCGCAAAGAGGCCATGGAGATAATCAAGGCCGATGGCGAGCTGTGCCATAAGTTCCATCTTCTTCTCAGCGTGAAGGGCATCGGCGTGGCCAGCGCGGTCAGAATACTGGCGGAGCTTTGCATACTGCCGGAGGACCTGTCCGCGCGCCAGTGGACCTCCTTCGCCGGGCTCGACCCAACGCACCATGAATCAGGCACCAGCATAAAGAAGCCGGGCCGCATCAGCCGCTCCGGCAACGCCAGGCTTAGAAGCGCGCTCTTCTTCGCGGCCATGGTGGCGTCAAAGCACGACCCCCACGTGCGCGCGTTCTATGAAAAACTGTTGCAGAAGGGAAAGAAGAAACTCCAAGCCATCGTCGCCGTTATGCGCAAGCTCCTTCATGCCATCTGGGGCATGTTCAAATCATCAACCGCATACGATGGGTCTATCCTCTTTCCAAATCTAACGCCAATCCCTTGACACGCCAACAGAGTATCTACAAGTTGATAAGTGTTTTCCTCTTGTAGGCGGGACCAGCCGAAGGCTGGCTTGCTTTAGTCCCGCTCTGGTAATATTCTCAACGCATATGGATGGGAAAGAGATTACCGAACCAAAGAAGCGCCCAGGGATGCCGCGCTTTGAAGACACGGCAGGAACATACGACATAGTGTTCTCTCTGCATGACCGGGCGAACGCCCTGACGGCAGACGAGCGCGCCATCGCCCTAAGCGTGATATTAGAAGGGCATAACGTACGCTATCTGCTCTACGGAGCTGCTGCGATGCGAGATCACATCCACTTGATATTGCAGGCACGCAATAGCGAAAGCGCGGTTCCCTTACCTCCAATAATGCAGTGGATAAAGGGCGTAAGCTCACGGCGCATAAACCTTAACCGTAATAGTTCAGGCTCATTGTGGGAAGAGAGATATTACAACAAGCTTATGCGCAATGAGGCTCACTACTGCCGGACGATGGAGTATCTTATTGATAATCCCAAGCACCATGAACATATTGACCGCCCGGATGACTATCCTTACCTGTGGTACTTGGGGAAAGAAAGCGTTGAAGACAGAATCAAGATACTTGGGAGCGTAGCTGGCAGTTAGACGACTTCCGCCTAGACCATCCATACCAGAGCGGCACTGAAGTGCCGCCTACAAGTTAATAGAGGTCTTTTCCCCTAGCAGTTGTCTCACCACTTGTAGGCGGAACCAGCCGAAGGCTGGCTTGCTTTAGTCCCTCTCCGGTCGTGTCTATTATGCTAACCCCCCTCTTGGGCTATCTCCTGCGATATGCCATAATGAGCATTAGGGATGGATTACTCGCAAAACACGCCGAACGCTGAGACGCCTGCGCCTCCCCCCAAGCGCATCCTGGTCGCTGGCGCGCCGCAGTCGGGGAAGACGCGCAGGCTCATCGGCGTTTACCTCGAATCACTGCGCGAGCATCCGTTCGCAAGCCGCGTGTTCCTCGCGCCCGATACCTCGCACCGCAACCACCTTCGCGTGCAGGTGATGCGCCAGGGCGGCCTGGACGCGCTGCCCGAAAGCGAAATCATCACCTTCTCCGAATTCCTCTACAACCGTGGCCTGCGCACCGGCTTCGTGCTTGGCAGGCGCATGACGCCGCTGGAGGAGCGCATCGTCGCGATGTGGTTCCTGCAAGACCTTGTTTACAAAGACGATAGGGTCAAGCCGGTGCCCGCGACGCTGGCTTCGGCAGGGCATTTCATCGCGGGCTTGAGCGCGCTGCGCCGAAGCGGCCTCTACGCGCGGGATGCGGCTGACGTGGACCTCCCGAAAGACATCGGCTGCGAAATGATGGAGGCGTTCTCGCTGCACACGCGCCAAAGCTATGAGCTAAACAAAACCTATGACGGCTTGATGCCGCAGGAAGTGTTCATCAGCGCGTTGCAAGACGGCGAACCCCCGGCATTACGAGAGCTTCCGCACCTGCTGCTCATTGACGGCTTTTGGGACTTTCTCCCGCTGCATAAGATCGCGCTCAAGGTAATCGCGCAGCACGACGATATAGACATCTACATGAGCATGCCGCTCGTGCCGGGAGACCGCGCGCTGGCGAAGCTGCAAGCGCTTGCCAACGAGATGGGGCTTGCGCGCGAAGAGCTTGCGCCGCGAAATGAGAAGCTGGACAAGCTGCTAACTGCGCTTGCCGATGCTCGCGCGGGCAAGGAGTGCGCTAAAGAGCTTGGCGGCGCGATTGGGGCGCAGGGCGTGGAGCTGCGCCCGTGCACGACGCACCAAAGCGAAGCGGAGTTCATCGGCGACACGGTGCTCAAGTTGCACCGGCGCCAGGGCGTCCCGCTGGACGAATTCCTCGTCATCCTCAACTCGGTTGACGCGCGCTTCATCGCGGCGCTTGGGCGCGTGTTCGCATCGCGCGGGCTGCCGCTCATTGACCTGACCAATCGCGGGAAGCCTGCGCTGATGGGGCCGTTCCTCGCCGCGTGTTTCGCTTACGCCGCGAAACAGGACGCGCTTACGCTACGCGCGCTGCTGCTCGCATCGTGCCCCTACGTCCTGCGCTGGAACCACCTGCTTTTCGCGCACATCATGCGCATGGGCGCGTTCCTTGATGTGCAAAGCCTCGCGCCGGTGCTGGCGTCGCCGGAACAGCAGGCGTTCGCCGGCTTGCTTGACGAGCTTGCAGGCCTGCGGCGCGTGATGGGCAAGCAAGAGCCGGTTATGCGCGCGCAGGGCGCGGCTGAGGAATGGGGCAATTTGATGCTCGCGAAGATGCGCGAGGCTGATGCGGGCGAAGACGCCATCGCGCGAGAGAAGTCAGCGCTGGATGCTGCGCTTGCGGGGCTGGAAACGCCCGTGGAAATGGTGATGCCGCCCGACGACTTGCTGGCGGTGGCGGCTGAGGCGTGCCGTGGCGTATGCGCGCCGGTGGTTGAGCGGCGCACCGGCGGGGTTTACCTCGTAGATGCGCTGGTGGCGCGGCAGTGGCAAAAGCGCGTGGTGTTCATCCCGCAGTGCAGCGCGGATAACTGGCCTCGCGCGTACAAGGAAGTCAACGTCGGCGGCGAGAAGCTGCGCAAGGCGCTCACCGACTTAGGCCTGGAGCTGCGCGCACCGGAAGACACTTACGCGTTTGAGGAAATGCTGTTCCTCTCTGCGCTTTCGCGCGCCTGCGACAACGCATACGTGACCTACCCGCAGCGCCAGTTTGACGGCAAGCCGCTGCTGCCCTCGCCGTTCCTCTACACGCTTGAAGAAGCGCTCAAGAAGCTTGGCGGCGCGAAGCCTGATGACGATGCGCAGGTGTTCGCCGACGAACGTGCGCTGGCGCTGGCTGCGGCGGCGGAGCTTCGCTGGGGCGACTGCATTGACACCGGCATGGAGCGCGATATCGCCTCGGCAGCGTTCGCGAAGTGCGATGCGGCGCTGCGCGATGAGATGCTGCGCGCTGGCGGCATTGCGGATGAAGATGCGTCCGCGCCGTTTGCGGCAACGAAGATTCCCAAGCAGTTCAGCCCCTATGCGCTCACGGCATTTCGCAAGTGCCCCTACTACTACTTCGCATCGCAACTGCTTGATTTGGGCGGCGAGATGGACACGCTGGAGGACGGCCTGGGGCCGGACGAAGTCGGCAAGGCTGTTCACGCCGCGCTGAAGGACGCCTTTGAGCGCAAGCTTGAGCCGGATGCGCTGCTGGGCGTGTTCACGCGCAAGATGAAGGACATCGCGCGCGAGCGTGGGTATCTCGGCAAGTTTGAATTGGAGTTGCAGCGCGAGCTCACGATATGGCGCGTGGCGCTGCGCGAGTTCTACGAAACCGAGCTTTGGCTGATGAAGAAGCGCAAAGCGCAGGTCGCGGAGATGGAGCGCGACTTGAAGCATGAAATGCAAGACGCGAACGGCGCGCCATTCTCGCTGCACGGCTTCATTGACCGCGCCGACCGCACGAGCAATGGCTACGCCGTTTACGACTACAAGTCCGGCCGCCTCGCAAGCTTCGGCATGGGCGAGGGCAAAGACATCACGTTCGGGCTGTCGCTGGCATGGCTCATCTACCCGCTGATTGCGCAGGAGGCGTTCAAAACCGATGAGCCGCCGCCGTTCTCGCTGCTTTTCGTGCGCGACAATGAGGAACTAAGCGTGAGGGCCGATGATGCAGAGGCCCTGCGCCTGTCAATGCTGCAAAGCGTTGCCGAAATACGCACGCGCTTGTTCCAGCGCGCGCCGCACACCGAAGCTATGGAATGTAGCGAGTGCGAGATGTATAGCATCTGCCGCCGTGACGTGTTCGTTGAGAGCGCGCCTAATGTAGTGCAGGAGAGCTTTGCTGACGGCAAGCCGTGCACGCTGGCGCCGGAGGAGCGGGAATGAGCGCAGACCTAAGCTTCCTGCTTCGCCCCACGATTTACACCGCGAGCGCGGGCACTGGCAAGACATACCGCCTCACAGAAGACTTTCACGCCGCGCTGGACCATTACGGCTACGAAAATGCGCACCGCTTCGCAGCGATAACGTTTACCGAAAACGCCGCCGCCGAGATGCGCGCGCGCATCCAGCAAAAGATGCTGGAGAAGCACGGCCTGAAGGCGCTGCCCGCCGCGCAGTCGCTGTCCATAAGCACCATCCACAGCTTCTGCCGCCGCGAACTTAAGCGCCATGCGCTTTCGCTGGGATTGACCCCGAGTTTGGCGTGATGGAAGAAACCGATCGGGGAGCATGCGCGCCATGCGCTGCTCGACGTGCTCAGCGCGCGCTACAACAGCGAGGACAAGCGCGAGAAAGGCGCCATCCCGCGCTGCGTCGCATTCACGAGCTATTTTCGCGGCACGAACTTCGGCGCAAGCCTTGAAGGCGAGATACTCGCCGACTACAACCGCCTGCGCGCGCAAGGCCTGCGCAACATCGGGCCGGTGAAGCTTGCGCTGCCTGAGCCCAAGTGGGATGAGTGCCTGCTTGCGCTGCAAAAGGCGATCTCTGCGGTGACGCTGGCGCAGCCGGACGGCGTCAAGGCTGAGAAGTCGCGCGAGAGGCTTGCGATAGTCCAGGCGAACCTGCGCCGTTATGGCGAGGAGATAGCGAACCTCAAGGTTGGCGAGCCTGCGGCGCGGCTGCTTGACCGCCTGTGCAAGCCGGTTAAGCGAAATGTTTCCAACGACGTGAAGGCGCTGTTTAACACAATGACCGCGGCGGTCTGCGAGTGCTTCCACGAGATGATACGCCTGGACACGGGCAGCGTGCTCATTGAAATGCTGCAAATACTTGGCGAGCTGGACACGCACCTGGAAGCCGAAAAGCGCGCGCGTAGCGTGCTCACCTTCTCAGACTTGGAATTGCAGATGCTGCGCTTGCTGGAGGACTTCCCCGACGTGCGCGAGGAGTATCGAGGGCGCTACCACAAAGTATTCGTTGACGAATTCCACGACACAAACCCGCTGCAGGTGCGCATCATTGAGCTGCTTGCCGAGCCGAAGGCGCTGTATTACGTCGGCGACCCGAAGCAAAGCATCTTCGGCTGGCGCTATGCGAAGCCGAAGACCATCGGCGTGAAGCGCGAACAGTTCGCCGAGGGCGCGCAGACGCTCACCGAGAACTGGCGCTCGCACCCGGATATTCTCTCGTTCGTCAACCGCTTGTTCACCGTATTAGAGGACGAGCCGCCGGTGCTTGGCTTTGAATACGACGCGATGACCGCTGCGCGCGATTTCACCGGCGCAATGCCTGAAAACGCCCGCTAAGCGTATCGCGGTCTATTCATTCCCGCCGCCCGGCGAAGACGAGAAGCTGCCGCCTGCCGATGAGCGCAAATGCTCCAGGCGCAGGCAGCCGCGGTATACATCAAAGACCTCGTTGATAACAAGCGGCTTGTGCACACGCGCGCAGACAGCGCGAAGCACAACGAGCCGCTGACCTACGGCGACTTCACGATCCTAGTGCGCAAGAACAAGACCGTGCCGCTGTTTGAACAGGCGCTTTCCGCCGCTAATATTCCTTTCGTCAGCGAAACGAGCGTCGGCTTCCTGAGCACGCCTGAAATCGGCGCGCTCACTGCGTTCCTGCAATTCCTGCTCACGCCCGAAAGCGGCTTGCTCTGCGCGCAGGTGCTGCGAAGCGACCTCGTGGGCGTATCGTCCGACGGGCTGGCGGAACTGGCGAATGCGCGCGGCTTTGGCGATGCCAAGCGGACGCTGGTTGAAGTGCTCGCGAAGGCGAAGCTAACCAATGTCAGCGATGCGGCTGCCATCGCCGAGTTCGCGCAGTTCATTGAAGCATTGCGCCCGCGCATCCCGCAGCTTTCCGCATCGGCCGTGCTTAGCGAAGCGGTGGACAGGCTGCGCCTGCGCGAAAAGCTTGCGGCATGCGGCAGGCCGTTTCGCGCCGCGCTGAACATCGGCAAGCTGATTGACTTCGCCGACGGCATCAGCGGCATCGGCTACGCCGCGCTGGAAGATGCGGCAAGCACGCTGCGCGAGATGGGCTACCAGGGCGCGAACATAGGCGAGATGTTCGTTGAAGGCGGCGAGTTCGTGAAGATAATGACCGTCCACCGCGCCAAGGGTCTGGGCTTCCCCGCGGTCATCATCGGCGAAACCGACTACCACCTCTCGCCGACGCGCCAGCTTTTCTTTGACGAGCGCATCAGCGGCGTTGACGAGGTGGCGTCATTCCGCTTCGCCGTGAAGCACCGCTACGAACGCTATGCCGCGGCGAAGGACGCGAACTACCAATATAAGGAACTGAAGGACGAAGCCGAGGCGAAGGCGCAGGAAGAGGAGCTGCGCCTGCTATACGTCGCGCTCACGCGCCCGATAGAGCACCTCGCAATTTTCGGCGTGCAGGAGGGGCCGGGCAAGCTCTGGCAGTCCATCTTGCCGCGCGCTTTGAGCGCTGGATATACCGACATTGTTGAGAGACAGGACATCATGCCGAGTGAAGAAGCGAACGCCGCTACGCAAGCTGCATTGCCGCAGCTTACGGAGTTGGCAAGTAAAGCAAAGCCGCGCAAGGCCGACGAAGCCACCGCCGCATTAATGCTCACTGAAGCGCGCACGGTGCCGCAGTTCAGGCTGCATAAATACTTGTTTGGAATAAGCGAGTTCTTGGGCTGGATGCGCGGCGGAGACGCGCCGCACCCGCGCATTAACCCCATTACCGATAACGATGGCGAGCTTGAGCGCGGCCTGGCGGAATGGATGGCCTCGCATGAGACCATTGACGGCGAAGAAGGCGCGCGTGAACTGGGCACCGCCATTCACGCATTGCTTGATTTCGCGATGCAGCACCGTTACGAGGTAGAGCCGCACCAGATTCCCCACGGACTGCTGGACGACAACTTGCTGCTCAAAGTATTTCCGCGACTACTTTGAGTTGCTCACGCGCGCGAAAAAGCGTGCAGAAAAGCTCCTGGAGGGCTTTGTGCAAACAGGCGTGCCGCAACTTGCCAGCGAGGCTCAGACGCTGCGCACGGAGCACGCATTCATGCTTCGCGCCGCGCCGGATGCAGGCGTGTTCCTGCACGGACGTTGCGACCTGTTGATGGTCTCAGGCAGGGAGCTTAGCATCATTGACTACAAGACCGACCGCATCTCCGGCGCCGCGCAGCGCGCAAGCCTCATCTCCCGCTACGCCCCACAGCTGGCGCTCTACGCCCTGGCGTCGCAGTTGCTCTACCCATCGTTTGCCGTAAAAGCAGGTTTAGCGCTGCTTGATACAGGCGAAATGGCATGGATTGACGCTCTGCCGGAGCATATTGCCACCGTGAAGGCGAAGATGGCCGAATTTGCCTCTATTCAGCTAAGCGCAGCCACATAGCAGCCAAAGCTACAGTATAATTATAGGTTGGTAGATAACGCTCAATCACGCTGTTATTCTGGAAGGTAACAATGCGCATACGCATAGCTTTACTCATTATATTGGCGGCGCTGGCCGCCCTCATCGCCTTTACATCCTGCGGCGGGCATGGCCGCACACAGAGCCCGCTTGGCTCATCGGCGGGAGTTGCTGCGCCAGGGGTAACCAACACCTTCACGCTTGAACAGGTGTCTGAAGGCGGGAAATTCACCGCGACGCTGCAGGCGCAGGGCTTCTTTGACCTTTACCAGGTCGCAGGCGAGCTTGGCTACGACCAAAGCGCGCTGGAGCTGGAAAGCGTGAGCCAGGGCGCATTCCTTGGCGCTCCGCCGGATGTCATATTCTTCCAGCGCGGCGGCGATGGGCGCATCCCGTTTGCGCTAACCAGGCGAAACATCAGCGCAGGCTCAACCGGCGCGGGCGTTATCCTCCAGGCGCATTTCCGCATCAAAGCAGCGCTGCCGGAGAAGCCGGTTTGGGTCGGCGAAAAGCTGCTGGCGAGGGATCCGCTTCGGCATGCAATTAACGCAAGCGTTGAGGGAGGTGCGAAGTGAACAACCGCGCCTTTCTCTTTGCATATGTCTTAGCCTTCATCGCAGCACTGAGCATCGCGGCCTCGGCGACCGTCCAGCCGCCGGTGGAGTGGCTTGATGAAAGCGCCGCCAACCGCCAGAATTACGAGCAGATGAAGCCCCAGCTCCAGCAGTGGATGAAGGGCGACGAGCCGGACTGGCGCCTTCCCGAGCAAGTTGCGCTGGACAACATCAGCCTGCACCTTGGACAGACGCGCGTAACGCGCACCGTCTCGCTGGACAGCCCTGAGCTTCGCTTCGCGCAGCTTGACTTGAACAACGACGGCACAGTCGACCAGTTTGACGTGCTAGAGCTTGGCTACGCCCCTGCAGTGCGCAAACACACTTCCATCGCCGGCACCAAGGGCATCAACAAGATTATCGCGGTTCGCGTGGAGTTCTCGGACCAGGCAGCGGACAACGCGTGGGACTACACTCATATAAATAACCTGCTGCTCGCTGACGGCGGCGCGAATGCGTCATTCCGCGACTACTACCAGGAAGTCTCCTATGGCGACCTGGATATCCAGGGCACGATTGACAACCAGGGCTCGCACAACGGCTGGTACGCCGCGCCAAACACAAAAAGCTATTACAAAAGCAATATCGGCGAACTGCTGCTCTTTGCGGCACAGTCCATTGATGACCATACCGACTTCTCAGAATTTGACGTAGACGGCGATGGGTATGTTGATTTGTTTATGCTGTTCTACCCTTACACGGAGTTCGATGGTGGCCTCTGGCCGCATATGAGCAGCGGTATGAATTATTACGCCGACGGAGTCATTGTTGATATCCACTACGTGAGCGGCATCGGCGGCTCGTTCAACGATTCCACCGCTATGTGCTGCGCCGGCCACGAATACGGCCACATCATGGGCATGCCCGACCTCTACGACTATGGTTATGACGCGGACGGCGTCGGCGTATGGTCAATGATGGCCTATAACTATGACCACTCCTTCAAGCCGCCCGCCTTTGACCCGTGGAACCGCATTATGTGCGGCTGGATAAATCCGCTAGTCGTTACGGAAGACACGACTTCAATGAGCATACCACAAGTCGAGACCAACCCCTTCGTGCTGAAACTTTGGAAAAACGGCAACCCGGGCGAGGAGTACTTCCTTGTAGAAAACCTACAACTGGTCGGCACAGATGCGACGCGCCCCGGCGCCGGGCTGATGATATTCCACTGCGACGACACGATTACAAACAATGACGACCAAACGCACAAGCTGGTTGACGTGGAATGCGCTGACGGCCTTGATGCGAACGGCAAGGACCATCTTGATTACAGCGGTGACAACAACAATGGCGACGCCAACGACCCATTCCGCTCTGGTAATAACACATCCTTCACCTTCATCAGCAATCCGCCGAGTAAGAGCTATGCGAATGCCGACTCTTACGTGAAGGTGGAGAACATCTCCGCCAGCGGCTCAACGATGACCGCTGATATCAGCGTAGAGACGGGAACCAACCCAACGGTGACCATTACCGCGCCGACGGCGGACAGCACCGTGGGCGGCGATGTGACTTTCTCGGCGACTGCCACTGCCAGCGGAGTGCGCACCATCTCCAAGGTTGACTTCTTTGCAAACGGCTACTTCGTCGGCAGCGACAACACCGCGACGGGCAACTCATTCAGCATTTCTTGGAATTCGCGCACCTGCTACAACAAGACCGTCCCCATTAGCGCGAAGGCGACCGACAGCGCGGCCGAAACCTCGGAGACCAATATCAGCGTGACCGTGTCCAACCCCGGCGTGTGGCCGTTCACCGACAACCTCACGACTATCAACAACTGGGCCATCTACAACCCGTCAGGCAATGCTAAGTGGGACCGGCGCACTACCGTTTACAACTCGTCGCCGAGCTGCATTGGCATCGGCCCAGGCTACGACACAAATGAGCACGACCGCATCCTTTCGCCGCTGCTAGACCTGACCGGGGCGACCGCGCCTGCGCTTACCTACTACATACGCTACAAGATGCCTGGCGGCAGCCTCCATAACGCCCGCGTTTATGTTATCAGCGAAGATGGGAGCACGGAGGACGATCTCGTAGCGCTCTCCGGCACCGACTTAAGTTGGAAGAGCCGGTCTGTTTGGCTTGACGATTTCATTGGCCAAAAAATATTCATCGCCTTTGAACTAAACTCAATGTCCGTCGGCGGCGACGGCGGCACGGACGGCGGCGTGTGGGTTGATGACGTTGACTTGCATGAGCGCAGCGCACCGCCGGTGCTGAACAGCATCACGCCGGGCGACGGCTCAAGCGTCTCCGACGACGTGGCGATTGAAGTTGACGCTACGGACGACATCGCAATCACATACGTGGAGTACTGGATGGACGGCTCGTATGTCGGCGCCGACAGCGCCGCGCCTTTCATATACACCTGGAACTCGCGTAACGTGTTCAACGGCCCGGTAACGGTCATGGCGCGCGCATATGACGCTGACGGCCAATACGATGAGGGGCAGGTGGACTACACTATTGATAACACGCTGCTGACGCCATCTTACTTCTACGACTTTGAAGATGCGGCGCATCTCGCCAGTTACTGGCAAATAAGTGATCCGGGCGGCCCGGGAACCTGGCAGCAGACGAACTACCGATACTATTACGGCGCCAACTCAATGTATTGCGGCCAGATAGGCACACACCTCTACGGCGCATACGAATACGACTGGTTGATTTCCCCGACGCTTGACCTGACCGGCGCCTACGACCCGTTTATCAACTTCTACCACCGCTATAACACCGAGGCGGGTTACGACTACGTCAAGGTTTACGCTACCGCCGACCTGGACACTTGGGACTTGCTCGGCCAGTTTGATGGCTCCAGCGGCGGCTGGCAGCGCGTCCTCTATGGACTGTCAGCATACAACCAGCCGGTGAAGCTCGCCTTCATGCTGCAAAGCGACCCGTATGTGGAGGCGGAGGGTTGGTATCTTGACGATGTGATGGTCAGGCAAGCGCCGATAGTTGAAAGCGTCACCCCCAACCGCGCGTATATCGGTCAAACGGTCACCATCTCAGGCTCCAACTTCGGCGCGTTCTACCCGGGCGCGTTTGTGTTGAACGGGCATGGGAATGTTACGGCTGGCGAAGTCACAAGCTGGAGCGATACCGAAATCGTGCTAAACGTCCCCAGCGGGACGACGACCGGCAACGTGAACTTGTGGTGGCACGACACGGGCCAGGCGCTGACCATCGTCCTGCCCCCGCCGTCGCTCTCAGGCACGCAGCAATACTAAGCTTGCCTAATGCTCAACCTCGTTCAGGCTGGTTTTGAAGC
The DNA here is from genome assembly GCA_963749125.1 of uncultured bacterium. GTDB lineage: Bacteria > 4484-113 > 4484-113 > 4484-113 > 4484-113 > JBBIJQ01. The sequence goes on along the minus strand of CAVVLL010000003.1, from coordinate 51,008 downwards.
CGGCCTGGACAAGGTCGTGCAGGTGGATCATGCCCACCGGCTTCCCTGCCACGTCAACGACCGGCAGCAGGAAAATCGGGCGCGGCTTGTGGTTCTCCATTATCTCCAGCGCCTGGTAAGCCAGCGCGCCGTCCTGGACGACCGTCGGGGTTGATATCATGAGCTTGTCCGCGGGCGTGTTCATAAGCTCCTCAACCGTCCCTTCCCAGCGCTCCATAAGCCTGCGCACGTCGCCGTCGGTGATGATGCCGGCGAGCTTGCCATCCTTGGCAATGATGCTCACGCCGCCTAGCTTGTAGCGCGTAATCGCCTTGAGCGCCTGGCGGAAGTTCTCGTGCGCCGCCACGCAGGGGTTGGTCGCTTCGCCCTTGAGCAAGTCAACGACCCTGAGCGTCAGGCGCTTCCCCAGCATCCCGCGCGGGTGGATTATCGCGTAGTCTTCAAGCTTGAAGCCCTTAAGGCGCATGAGAACCACGGTCAGCGCGTCGCCAAGCGCCAGCGTCGCCAGCGCGGATGCGGTAGGCACAAGGTTGTATTCGTCGCTTTCGCGAAGGTTGCCGATGTGCAGGTGCACATTCGCGCGGCGCGAAAGCTTGGAGTCGGGATTGCCGGTGATGGCGATGAGCGGTATGTCCAAATATGCGAGCGTTGGAAGCAGGTCAAGTATCTCGGCGGTTTCGCCGGAATTGCTCAGCGCGATTATCACGTCCTCGCGGCAAACAAGCCCCAGGTCGCCGTGAAAGCCCTCGGCGGGGTGGAGGAACACCGCGAGAGTGCCGGTGCTGGTGAGGGTTGAGGCTATCTTCTGCGCGATGTAGCCCGACTTGCCGATGCCCGTGAGCACTACGCGCCCCTTGGCAGCCATTATTAGCTCCACCGCGCGTAAAAAATCATCGCCCAGCAAGCCTGACAGCCCCGACACGGCGGACGCTTCGTTGGCGATGGATTCGCGGGCGAGGCTGAGAATCTCTTCGTTGTTATCCTTTGGCGGCACGGCGAAATTATAACAGAGCCGCGCCGCGCCTGCTCCTGTTACAATTAGCGGGCGATGTCAAGAGATACGCTTGAGCGCATTAGGAGCTTCGCTTCGCCTGCGAAGTATTGGAAACGGCTGGAAAAAGACGGCGCAGCGCCGCACGTGCAGTGCCACCTTTGCCCGAGGGAATGCATTATCGACGAGGGCGGGCTGGGCTTTTGCGGGGTGCGCGGCGTGCTAGACGGGAAGCTGCACAGCTTCATCTACGGCCGCCCCAGTTCCGTAGCGGTTGACCCGATTGAGAAGAAGCCGCTATACCACTTCCACCCGGGGACGCTTTGCCTGTCGCTGGGGACGATAGGTTGCAACTTCCACTGCGAGCACTGCCAAAACTGCGGCATCTCCATCGCGCGCGCGAACGATGCAGGCGCGGCGATGCTTTCGCGCAAGGTTGTCACGCCTGAAAGCCTGGCGAAGATGTGCACGGAGCAGCACGCCGAGAGCATTGCGTTTACCTACAACGAGCCAAGCATCTGGGTCGAGTATATTTACGACGTGTTCGCATACTTCAAAGAGCACACGCCTTATTACACCGCGCTGGTGACAAACGGCTTTATAAGCACAGAGCCGCTGGAGGACTTGCTCAAGTTCACCGGCGCATACCGCGTTGACGTGAAGACCATCGTGCCTGAGCACCTAATGCAGATGGCGCAGTGGAGCCATCCTGAAAACGTGTTGGAGAGCATAGCCCTTGCGGCCAAGCGCGGCGTGCATTTGGAAATTGTGACGAACGTGGTCACGGGCTGGAACGATTCAGAGGCGGAGCTAAACGAAATGGCGCGGCTGCTTTCAGCTATCGTGCCGCCGGAAACGCCGTGGCATTTCACTCGCTACTTCCCGCGCCACCAATACTCTGAGCCGCCGACAGCGATGGCAAAGCTCAACGAGGCTGCGTCCATCGCGCGCGCGCACGGCTTCACCTTCGTCTATCTCGGCAATGTTGAAGGCGGCAGCAATACGGTGTGCCCCGTGTGCGGAACCGTGCTGGTTGAGCGCGACGGGTATATGGCGCAGGTGCTTATTAAAGAACCGCGCTGCCCAAAGTGCGGCAGCGCGGTTAAGTCGTTAGTTTTGTAAGCTTTAGCGCTTAGATGTAGAACTCTAGGATCTCTTCGGGATGGTCGCCGATGCGCACGTCCACTTCCAGAAAGCGGTCGCGGCGGATGAGCCCGAAGACCATGATATGGTCCTTCTTTGCGTTATACACCAGCTTCTCAAGCTGGCCGATGCTCTTTAGCAAATTGCCGTCAACCTTCACCACGAAATCCTGGTAGCGCAGGCCTGCTTCGTATGCCGGGCTTCCTTCCCAGACGTCGTAGACAAGCATTCCCACATCCCAGTACTCGTCGGGGAGGTTCATATACATCTTCAAGTCGTCCGTGACTTCGCGGATGCCGCCCTGGGCGCTAAAGGAGCCTGAGTAGGGCATAACGCCGAGCCAAGGGCGGAACGCCGGCTCGGAGGTGGATATGAGCTGGTCGGTAATGCGCTTCACGAGTGAGGCGGGCATGAAGAAGTTGGTGTTCTGCATACCCAGCGCCCCGCCGCCGCCGAACACGGCTTGGATGCCGATGACCTCGGCATTGGCATTGAACAGCGGGCTGCCTTCGTTGCCGGAGTTGATGACCACGTCGCTTTGCAGCATGTCGGGGACAAGCTGGCCGGAGCGCAGGCGCACGGTGCGGACTGCCGAGATGATGCCGTAGGAGACGGTGTGGCCGTAGCCGCCTGCCGTGCCCACAACGACAACCGAGTCGCCCTGGCGCACCTTAGCCTTAGTCGCTATTACGGCGGGAACCAGGTCTTTGGGTGGCTTCTTCATCTTGATGAGGCCGAGCCCGTAACCCTCGTCCGATACGACGATCTCCGCAGGGAATTTCCGGCCGTCATAGAGCGTGACTTCCATTTCCTGCACGTCATTGAGCGCGCTGACATCGGTGAGGATGTAGCCGCTCTTGTTGAGGATGAGGCCGGTGTTATAGCTTTGGACGATGCGCTGCTGGCGGGAAGTCAGCGAGACCGAGGCGAGAGCGAGGCTAACCGCCTCAATCGTCACCACGCTCTTCTTCGCCTTTTCCGCGACCGTGACGGCGACAAACTCGGCGTGCGCAGGTATGCAGATAACTAGGGCTGCAAGCGCCACTACCACGATAGAAGTCCACTTCAAACGCATAGCGTTCTCCTGTATCACTCCGCCTGTATAACGCAGGACGGCGTTCTTATGACCGATGCCTTAGACCGAGAAGTTGATTATGTATCTCGGCTTGGGAACCGTGTAAACCTTAACTGTAAAGATGCGGTTGCCGGGGCGCTTCACGTCAAAGACGAATTCCTGGCCGATGTCGCCAAGGAGCACGTCGGAGCGGAAGTCCTCAGGGCGGGGAGGTGTTCCTTCATTGACGGTGAGCAGGTGGTCTCCCTTGCGCAAGCCTGCCTGGGCAGCCGGTGAATCGGGCTCAACGGCGAACACCCACAAGCCTTCCGGCCGCAGGCGCTCACGGAACTCCACATAGCCTTCGCCGTCGCGGATGTTCGGCGGGAAGATGCAATGTATTCCAAGCCAGGGAATATCCTGGCGCTTATGCTCAAGCACTTCCACGACGAAGTTCTTCGGGAAGTTGATGGGCACGGCCGCGTTGCTCTGCTGCGATAGTATCCACGCGCCGCCCCATGTGTTGATGCCGATGACCTCGCCGTTGCGGTTGAAGAGCGGGCCGCCGGAGTTACCGCCGTTGATAGGCGTCTGGATGTTGAAGATATAGGGCAGGTTCATCGCGTAGCTGAGCCCGAACTGGCCGCTCTCGCCGAAGCGGTTGCGGAAGTTCCATGCGACCTGGAATGACAGGTCGGTGTCGCGCCCCATCACCACGCGCATGGTCGACGTTTGGCGCAGGCCCCAAAACTCCATCGGGTCGCTGCGGTCGATGTTCACGCCTTCGTTGGCGCCGGGGGCGCCCATGGCCAATGCCAGGTCGCCGGGCTTAACCAGGCTCGAGTCTCCCAGCGTAACCGGGAACAGCTTGTCGGGGTCGGGGTCGTCCAGCACCAGCAATGCGCAGTCGTAGTAAGGAGCCGCTGCAACGAGCGATGCGCGCGCGCTGCTGCCGTCCCAGAAGATGATCTGGCAGACCGATGCCTTTCCCGCTACGTGGGTGTTGGTGAGGATATGCCCCTGCTTGTCAATGATGAAGCCGGAGCCCAGAGACTGCAGTTCGGCTGCGAATAGCGAAGTCACGTCAATCGGGTGGACGACAACGACGCCCCTATGGACTTTCTCCACGAGGTCGGGTACGTTGATGGGGCTTTCGCGCAGAAGGCGCTGGGCGTCACGGGCGGAAATCTCCGGCTCCGCGAGCGCGGTGAAAAGCATGGCGAGCAGCGCCGCCAGCACAGTTATCATAAACACTGTTGTTCTCATAGTGTTACAAACCTCCACACTGCGCCGCAGGGCTTGCCTGCGGCCTGCAATAGCCAATGCGACTTATTCTTCTTCCTCTTCCTCTGGATACTCCAGAATCTGGACGACGGTTTCGTAAACATCGCCGCCGGCAGCATTCGGGTTGTCGCTGACTCCGGCGGTAAAGCGCCAGTAGCCGACGTTGACGAGCTGGTTTATCTCAATGCGCCGGAAGAAGGCGCTGTAGTTGAACTGGTATAGGATGGGATTCCCGTCAAGCGTGACGATGACGTCGCCGGCCTTCATGCCTGCAAGGTCCGCGGGGCTTCCCGGGTCAACGTAAGTGACGAACATGCCGGTCTCAATGCGGGCGGGCACCTTGTTGAGCAGCCGGATCTGGTCGGTGAGGAAAATGGTCTCCACCCCAAACCAGGGGCGCTTCGCCTTGCCGGCGATGATGCGGTCGGCAACCCTGACGACCTCGTTTATCGGGACGGCCAGGTTGATGTTGCTCTGGTTAAAGTCCATCACAGTGTTGTAGACGATTCCAACGACTTCCCCGTTCACATTGGAAAGGGGGCCGCCCATCATCGCGAGCTGGTATGCCGCGTCGAACTGGATGTACTGCTCGGTCGGCTCTTCAACGCCAGGCAGCTCCTTGCGGATTGCCGAGATGACGCCGACAGTGCTGGAGTAGTCCTGGCCGCGCTCACTGTATCCGGTAATGCTGATGGGCTCGCCCAGCCTCAGCATATCTGAATCGGCGAGCGGTGCAGGTACCGGCTCATAGCTGTGGCCCCAGTTGACCTCAAGCACAGCCGTCTTGAAGACGTCGTCAGTCCCGACTTTCTTGGCGGAAAACGACCTGCCCTCGGCTGTGATTACCCGGATATACTCCGCATGGGAGAGGATAAACGGCGTGGTAATCACGTACTTGGGGTCCTTGTAAATGAACCCGCAGCCGTAAAGGCCGTAGAGCGGACGCGCCCCGCGCAAGTAGCTCCAGATAGCGTACTCCGTGTCATTGCGCGGCTGGTCGAAGCGCGTCTCGATGAAAACAACGGACGGCTTAAGCGACTGTGCAGCCTGGTCGGAAGCGTAGTTGAGCTCCCATCCGGGCGCGACTTGCGCGTTTGCGGAGTAGGCGGTTGCCAGAGCCAACAGAAGCGAACAAAGCCACGCCGCTTTGGAAAGTGGCCTCATAATTTCACCTCAAATCCCCTAGTACGACTGGCCCCAATAGGCAAGATACCGGGCGGGCCGGCCAGAAAGGATACAGAATACCTTATCAGATACGACCTCGTTTTTCAACACGCGGACTGTAGCCGCGGTCGCTTCCTTGATTGCAGCCTCGGTTTCACGGGTCCCGTCCCAAGGTGCGACGGCGAATCCCTTGCCTGAGACAGCCTCTTTGAACTCGTCAAAAGTGTGCACTTCAATGAGCCGCGACGCTTGCGCCTGCTGCGCTTTCTCGCGCAGCCGCATCTGGATATCTTCCATCATCGCGGTAAGTCCGTTCATGTCAAATGTTCCGGCCGACAGGTCTAGCGCCAGCGGCTTCTTGCTGCGGTCGTCACGGGCCACCGCCGTCGCCTGGCCGCTCGCGAGATCTTTCGGTCCTACTTCTAGACGCACGGGAACACCCTTTAGTTCCCATTTAGAGAACTTGAATCCCGGGGTCGTCGTGTCGTCGGCGTCCAGCTTCGCGCGCATCGGCTCGTCAAATACCGAGCCGGCCTTGATTATCTTCTCAAGTTTCGCAGCCGCCTCAAGCACCTGCGCCTTGGTTTCGTTCTGGAAAATCGGCGTGATGACGGCCTGGATAGGCGCGAGCTTCGGCGGGAGAATAATGCCGTTGTCGTCGCCGTGCTGCATTATCAGGCCGCCGATGATGCGGTGGCTAACGCCCCAGCTCGTCGTCCAAACGTATTTCTCTATGTTGTCTTCGTCAAGGAACTTGATATCAAACGCCTTGGCGAAGTTCTGGCCGAGGAAATGGCTGGTGCCTGATTGCAGCGCTTTGCCGTCGGGCATCATCGCTTCAATCGCGTATGTTGACACCGCTCCGGCGAACTTCTCCGAGTCGCTCTTTATCCCCGCGAGCACGGCCATGGAAAGGTCGTCGGTCGCAAACTCGCGGTAAACCTCAAGTATGCGCAGCGTCTCGTCACGCGCTTCTTCCTCGTAGCGGTGCGCAGTGTGCCCCTCCTGCCACAGAAACTCCAGCGTGCGCAGGAACGGGCGCGTCGCCTTCTCCCAGCGCACAACGTTCGCCCACTGGTTTTGGAGGATGGGCAGGTCGCGGTAGGAGTTTATCCACTTCGCCCACATCGTCCCGATGATGACCTCGCTCGTGGGGCGCACAGCCAGCGGCTCGGCAAGCTTCTCGCCGCCGCCGATGGTGACCCAGGCGACTTCGGGCGAAAAGCCCTCTACGTGCTGCGCCTCTTTCATGAGCAGGCTCTTGGGGATGAACAGGGGGTAGTAGACGTTTTGCGCGCCGGTCTCGGCTATGCGGCGGTCAAGCAGGAACTTGATGCGCTCCCAAATCGCGTATCCGTATTCGCGGTAAACCATGCACCCGCGCACGGGCGCGTAGTCCGCGAGTTCGCCTTTGAGAATTACGTCGGTATACCAGTCCGACAGGTTCTCGCTGCGCTTCGCGATTTGTTTAGATTCAATCTTAGCCATAGCCGCCACCGGAAACGAAGATTATAGCAGAGGATAGCTGTAAAGCGCTCTGGTATAATGTCTGATGACGTAAATGAACAAAGCTTCCAAATGCTTGATGTGGCGTATGGCAGGATTCCTGTTGCTAGTCTTACTCGACTTCACAGTACAGAGCTGTAACCAAACTAACAACAGCCTGCCGGACAGTACTTACGCAATCGGTGAAAGCACCTATACAATTCAGCAAATTATAGATGGGGAAGCCCCGGAAATATCTGAAATAGGTCCGATAAGGGAACTCAAATCACTTGCTCAGATTGGGCTGGATATGAATATGTTCACGCCCGATGCAGTCTTGCTCTCCTGGGGTACTCCAGGCTACACAAGCACGGATATGAAGTCTAATTCCGAGTTATCTGGAATTTTCGAGTACTTTCTTGAAGGCAAGCCGACATCTAGTAACCCAATAGACCTGGTTGAAGCTCCTCATATTATGGCTACTTACTTTAGAGGCTCTTTATCAAATATTAGCGCAAAGGCGGGAGAGAGTTCTCAGGATGCTGCGCGATACAAACTTGGAAAGCTTAGCCTGCTAGGAAATTCTATGGAGCAGTATAAAAGTGTGTTAGGTAAACCGACTTATCTGCCTGCCGTAAAGCCAGGTAGACAAGCAGTTATTTCGCGATGGGATTACATCGCCGGAGAAAAACCAAACAGGATATTGGTTCTTATTGAAATCAGGTTCGAAAACGACAAAGCGAAGAGAGCTTCAATCGATTTCGGGTATGAAGTATCTTCGAACAATGGGCCAGGAGAATAACCTTAAGGCTTTAACTCTAGATACACAACACCAATGATTTAAACAAACGGAGTGTGGACTTTAGTCCACACTACCGGGCTTCCACAGATGTGGGGACTGAAGTCCCCACTCCGGCCGGCAGGGGAGCATCGTGGTGGCTAGCCTGGCTAGTCCAAGCTCTTCACGTATAGCCTAGGGTTCTCAGAGTTTTCGTCATTCAGCACGTAAATGAGCGAGTTGGCTGCATCATATGCGGCAATGCCTTCGCTAAGCTTCTTATTCGTTAGCAGCGTTCGGAACTTATCGCCGTCCCTTCTGAATACCGACTGAGCGCATCGTATCAACATCCTGTTGCCGGTGAGCCAGATACGCGAGCGCATACCTTCGACCTTAGAAGAGATAGCGAAAGGAGTAACCTTCGTGTTGCTAATGAGTTTGAGTGATTCCCTTGAGTAACGAAACAGGCTTATTCGATTATCGTTCAGTAACAGAACATATATGCTGTTTTCATCTGTGCTGATATCGGCGATATACGACATGCCTGAAAGCCCATCAGGCATCGGTAGTCTCAGCTTTGTTTGCTGACCTTGCTGCGTCAACTCCCAGACTTTAATCCCATCTTTAGGCTCTCCAACAAATGGAATCCCGACGCCGTAGCAGGTTCCATCTGATGCGTGCGCAAATCGCGTGAAGCCTAGCTCTACGGTAGCCGCAGATATTTCGGGCTTCAGGCTATCTATAGGAACCGAGTAAATATGCCCGTTTAGAGCTAGGAGTAACTTGTTTGCGCTTGCGACGGCTATACCACCACCCATTAGCATGAGGCCTTTATTAACGGGATCTAAGACATCTGCAATCCTTGACTTATCCCTGCGAAACCAGCCCGGCTTAGCAGGCTCATAAACGATTATCTTCTGCCCGCCCCAATAAGAGAGTATGAGTTTTCCGTTCACAACTACCGCATCGTTTACTCCAGGTAGCAGCTTTTGAACGCGTGAAGGCAGCTTGATTTCACTCCATTCTTCGGTCACGGCCAACGTTCCGGTTTGGGCGAAGAAGAAGGTAATCAATGCAAATGCGGAGAAAAGGAATGACTTTGAAGCACCCGCGCTAAAGGAACGCTTGAATGTAGTTACAGCCATAGACGTCACACCCTCATGACTTAACATACAGCAATTATACTCCTCTGGCATCAAGCGTGATGGAAGACGGGTAGCATCTTAGGTAGTCCAAAGCCGGGCTGGTCAGCCCGGCCTACCCGTCATTCCCCCAACTACGAACTACCCATCTGGGCTTACCCCTTATCCCTTACCCCTCTGATATAATTCCCCTTGCGAATGCGGGCATACATTCTTTGCGTAGTTCTCTGCATCACGGCGCTTATCGCCGCAGCGCCCGCATACGCCGACGACGCCCCGCCACCGCCCGCTGAGCCTCCCACTGAAACCGCCGCCGCCCCTGCGCAGGAACAGCCTGCAGGCGATGCGGTGGTGGTGCAGGCCGGCGAAGGCGTTGACTACATTGAAGCCGACAGCGGCACTTACCTCACCGGCGACAAGCTTGAGCTAAAGGGCAATGTGCTGCTCCACACCGAAAGCGCGTTCCCCGGCGCGGTCATAGAGATTCGCGCCGACCTGGCGGTATGGGACGAGAAGACGGGCATGTTCAACGTGCCGGGAACGACCAGCGTCACCGTCCCGACCTACAAGCTTGAGCTGCACGGCCAAGCCCTCAGCGTCAATATGGGAAAGCGCACCGGCTCGCTGGATGCCGTCAACGGGACGCTGCACTTTGACCCGCGGATGCTCGCCGACGAAAATGGGATGGTCAACCGCCGGTTCGTGCGCTTCACGACCGACGACCCGGTTGTAAGCCTGATAAGCGAAGGCGTTTCGTTTACCGAAGACAAGGCCGGCAAGCTGCTGTTTAGCTTCAAGCGCGCGCGCATTGCCCCTACGGATGCGGCGACCGCCGACTTCCGCATTGCGGTGCAGGAGTTGCTGTATACCCCCGGCGAGCAAATCATCGTCCGTAATGCGCGGATGCAGGTAAGCGGGATGTCTATCGCCTATGTCCCGCGATTTCGCTACAAGCTTAAGACCAGCGACCGCATGTTGCACGGCACAGTGCCCACACCCGGCTTTGACGAGGACGACGGCTTCTTTGTCCAGCAATCGGAATACCTGCGCTACGGCGACCTGTCCATTGATGTGAACAGCGAGTTTTTCATCCAGGACCAGCGTTACCTCCCCGACGTCCATATCTTTACCGAGCCGACCGACAATTCCCGGCTCGGCATCCAGTTTGGGCGCGACCGGACGCGCGACCTTTTCCGCCACCGCATCAGCCGCAAGACTTCTACAACCTTTACTACAACCAGGATATGGCGCTGGACTCGGAATTCGTGCGCGCCCTGTCCTTCGGCGCGAGCTTTGCCAAGCGCGGGCAAGACCTGCCCAAGGTAACATCGCGCAGCTTCTCCTGCTTCGCCGATGCGAACACTCCCGCCTTTGACCTGGGCGGCGGCGTGAAGGCGCTGGGCGGTTTCGGCGCGCATTACTGGAATTACGAATACGGCAACAGCGACTTTCTTGCGCTGCTGTCATACGTGCGCCTGGCGCGCGAATCGCCGTGGGGCATTGACTACGTGCAGTTTGAACATGCCGACAAGTTTGGCGGCAGCCCCTTCCGCTTTGACGACCAGTTCACGGAAAACAAGCTTACCGTCAACAAGAACTTCCAGGTCCTCCCGCGCTACACCGGGCGCGTGACAGCCGCCTACAACTACGACCTGAACAACTTTGACGAGCTGACGGTGGGCTTGAGCCGCGAGCTGCGGGTGTATTACATAGGAGTGAACTACAACTTTGCGCGCGCCAAAGCGGGCGTGGAATTCGCGCTGAAATTCTAAATGCAGGCTTGCGGGACGCTTCGCCGCTAGATATCCAGGTTCTTCACGTTGCGCGCGTATTCGGTGATGAAGTTCTTGCGCGGCAGCACTTCCGACCCCATGAGGCGCTCAAACGTCTCCTCGGCGCGCCGCAGGTCGTCAACCGTGATGCGCGTGAGGGTGCGCAACTCGGGGTTCATCGTGGTTTCCCAAAGCTGCGTGGGGTTCATCTCGCCCAAGCCTTTGAATCGCGTGACCTCGGTGTTCGCGCCCATCTCCGCGACCTTCTCCTCCATCTCCTTTTCAGTGAAGACGTAAGCCTGCTTCTGGCCCTTGCGCACGCGGAAGAGCGGCGGCTGCGCGCAGAACAAATGCCCGCGCTCCACCAGCTCGCTCATGTGGCGGAAGAAGAACGTGAGCAACAGCGTGCGGATGTGCGCGCCGTCAATGTCCGCGTCGGTCATTATCACGATTTTGTGGTAGCGCAGGCGCGTGAGGTCAAAGTCGTTGCCGACGCCGGTGCCAATCGCGGTGATGAGCGCGCGCACTTCCTTGTTGCCGAGAATCTTGTTGAGCGCAGCCTTCTCGACGTTCAATATCTTGCCGCGCAGGGGCAGTATCGCCTGGTATTCGCGGTTGCGGCCCTGCTTGGCGTTGCCGCCCGCGCTATCGCCCTCAACGATGAACAGCTCGGAGTTTTCCGGCTCGCGCACGGAGCAGTCCGCAAGCTTCCCCGGCAGCGAGCTTTCCAGCCCCGCTTGCTTGCGCGTGATATCGCGCGCTTTCTTCGCGGCTTCGCGCGCGCGCATTGAAACTTCGGCTTTCTGGAAAATGCGGCGCGCCTCGGTCGGGTGCTCCTCCATGAACGAGCTGAGCATCTCGTTTACCGCCGACTCCACGAGCCCCTTCACGTCGGAATTGCCAAGCTGGCCCTTGGTCTGGCCTTCAAACTGCGGGTTCTCCAGCCACACCGATATCGCTGCGGTGAGGCCTTCGCGGATGTCGTCGCCGCTGGGCATCGGCCCGCCGTTCTTGACCAGCTCGTATTTCTGCGCGTAGTTGTTGATGACGCGCGTGAGGCCGGACTTCAGGCCGGTGATGTGCGTCCCTCCGTCCTTGGTGTAGATGTTGTTGGCGTAGCCGAAGATGTATTCCTTGTAGGAATCGGTCCACTGCAGCGCGAAGTCAATGCGCGTCGTGCCGGACTGCTTCGTGTAATGAATGGGCTTCGTGTGCAGCAAGGTGCGGTTGCGCGTGAGCCACTTCACCAGCTCCTGCAATCCGCCCTTGTATTTGAACTCTTCAACTTGCAGCTCGTCGCGCTCGTCGCGCAAAGTGATGCTCAGGCCCGCGTTGAGGAACGCCAGCTCGCGCAGCCTTTCCTCAAGCACCGTGTATTTGTATTCTGTCGTCTCAAATATCTCGGCGTCGGGCCAGAAGTGCACGAGCGTCCCGCGCTTGCGGCTCACGCCGGTTTCGTGCAGCTTCTGCGTGACGTTCCCGCGCTCGCATTCAAGCTGGTATTTCTTGCCGTCGCGGTGGATCTCCACCACGAACTTCTGCGAAAGCGCATTGACGACGCTGCCGCCGACGCCGTGCAGGCCGCCCGAGACCTTGTATGCGCCGCCGCCGAACTTGCCGCCGGCATGAAGCATTGTGTAGATAACCTCGGCCGCGCTCATGCCCTCGGATTCCATTTGGTCAACCGGCACGCCGCGCCCGTTGTCAAACACGCTGACGCTGCCGTCGGGGTGGATGGTCACGGTGATAGCGGTGCAAAAGCCCGCCATGGCTTCGTCAATCGCGTTGTCAACCAGCTCCCAAACGAGGTGGTGCAGGCCGGTTTCGGAGGTGGAGCCGATATACATCGCGGGGCGCTGGCGCACGCCTTCAAGGCCCTTCAAGACCTGGATTGACTTGCCAGTGTATTCCTCCGGCGCGGAGTCCACGTTGGCGGCGGTGCAGGGTTCTTCCTGCTCCTGCGCCTCGTCCTGAATCTCCTTGTTTTCGCCGGGTTTCACGCCGCCCTCGCTGGGCGATCTCTTTATTTTAGCCATGTTAAAACCGCTATACGCATGTAAATACCGAACCCATCTCCAAACCCTAATAAATCATATCATTTTCCGCCCCTCCTGAGAACCCTTTTCTCCTTATTTCATGCCGATTCTTGGGGCTTCTTCACGGCTTGATTCCCCGCGCAGTTTCACGCCCCGCGTAGGCGCGGACGCCCAGCCCTGCTTAAGTCTTTTTATGGTCGTCTTTCTGATCGGCTTCGCCTTCAGAACTATGCCGGATTCTCTGGTATACTTGAGATGAACGGCCCAGGGGGGCATATGAAGAAAGCTATACGAGCAATAGTCCTCGCGATTACCATCGCGCTTGGCCTGCTAACGTCATGCGGGCATGGCAACGCTGGACGAACCACACTCGCGCCTAACGAGGGCGCAACACCTTCTGCGACTACGCAAAACGCATTGGCGCAGCTTGACGCGCATGCGAAGCCCAATGGTGTTGACGCAGAGCTGTGGAGTGAACTGAAAGGCGCTTTGCGCACAGCCTTGCAGGCCCGCGCCGATAAGATTGCCTCAACGCCCCCCTCAGGTGAAATCAACCGCATCAATGACCTAGCAATAATAAACAAGAGTGAGGAGCCTACTCCGTAGCCTGGCATTATCGTAATCTAGGTGATTATAACCAAAACGGAGTTGTCGAGGTCGAAGATATAACGCCCCTAGCGCAACATTACGGCGAGACATATCATCCAGTAAACGAACCCAACTGCATACAGGCAGTCATCGACGCAGACGGTAATGGGAAACTCGATATAGCAAGTATCACCCCAATCGCCATGTGCTTCATGGCTAACGTGCATCGATACCAAATAGAGAGAGCTGATACGGCGGAAGGCACATGGTTGCAGGTGGGTGAAATTGAACAGAGCGCAGGGATAGGCGAAGGGCGGTTGAAGTATGTATTTGACCGTCAAGCCGCTGCGGACGAGTGGATACGTGTCGTAGCAGTTGACGCTGAAGGTAATCTCGGGCTGGCGAGTAACGCAGTTGAGGTAAAAGCGATACTTCCGACAGAAGTTAGTATCATTGAAGTCAGCCCGACGGGGGGAACAGAAGGCACAGAAGATACTTTCTCAGCCAGTGTTACAGGGAATTCCCCTCTAAGCTACACATGGAATTTCGGCGGTGGTGCGATTCCAAATGAAAGCAATGAGGTTGCGCCAACAGTGACCTTTGGCAATGCAGGCGCTTATGCAGCTTCGTTGAAAATCGAAAATGATTATGGCAGCGCTGTCCACGAGTTCACGCTCATCGTCGGTGTAGATCCTGCCATCCCGCCTCTTGAAACGATAATCAGAGCGATTAATCGAGAAGGACCAACACCGCTGCAAGTGACCTGTTATGCGCGTGTACTCTCCGGGACGCCGCCATACGAATATCTATGGGACATAGGTAATGACGGGACGTGGGACGAAGCAGGAATAGCGTTCGCTCATGACTTCAGCGAGCCGGGAGCCTACGGCATAAGGCTGCGGGTGGCGGACGGCAAGGGAAGAACTGATTATGCTACGGCGCTCGTACGTGCAACAGGCGGTTCGCCAGGGCGCGGAGATTGGAGTGTTTTCGGCAGGGAGCCAAAACACCAACGACGAAGCCCTTTTATAGGTCCCCAAGCCCCCAGTATCAAGTGGCAGTTCAGTCTGGGCGACAATGACGATTGGCCGCTTTTTTCAGAAGCGGTTTTCTCTAATGATGGTACTCTTTATATTGCAGGTTTGAATGGGGTTTTTTACGCCCTGAACCCGGACGGAACGGAGAAGTGGCAATTCCCTATGGAAAACGTCTGGGGTGACCCAAAGATACTGTCAACTGCGGCCGTAGGCGAGGATGGCACAATTTACATCGCCGGCCTTAACAGTTACTTTTACGCGCTAACGCCTTCGGGTGACGTCAGATGGAAGAACTCGTCCGCCTATATTAATTTCCACCCGACGATCGGTCCTGACGGTACCGTGTACGACTGCTGCAATAACACCCTTTGGGCATATTGGCCTGATGGGAAGTGGAGGTGGTACAACCAAGACACATTCAGCTTCCCTACGGATTTAATGGGGCCCGCTCTAGGAGATGATGGAACAATCTATGTGTATACCGATGATCAATATGTCGCGGCGTTTCATCCAGATGGAGACTTCTATTGGGAATACGACATCAACTCATTTGGTGACGGATCCATGCCTGCCATAGGCTCGGATGGCGCGGTATATATCGGAAGCTCTGATGGGAACCTATATGCTTTTGAGGCTGATGGCACGTTTAAGTGGACTTTTCCTGTATGGCCTTGGGTCATTAATACTGTAGCCATAGCCGAGGATGGGACAATTTACATCAGCGCATCGGAATACGGCGGGGCTTTCCTCTTTGCGCTGAACCAAGACGGTTCACTAAAGTGGAAAACCCCAAGAGCATTCGGGAATTCATCATCTCCTACAGTCGGGGCCGACGGCAAGATTTACGTTGCCGACGAGAACGCATATTGCGTAACGCCAGACGGAGTCATCACTTGGAGCTTGCCTCTTGATAATCATGTCCTGTACGCGAACGCGTCAATTGGTCCTGATGGAACGCTATACGTCGTGGATGGAGAGGGGATGCTCTACGCCATCGGCGATTGAACCAAAGCGCTGAGTTATGCGGGGAAAACGCTGCTACATCGCTGCAGTTTAAGGCGCGAAGCTGGAGGAGCTTCCCCCCGGCTAATACTGGAATCGCTCGCCCAGGAAATACTTGCGGGCCATTTCGTCGCGGGAGACTTCGGCGGGGGTGCCCTGCACGAGGACCTTGCCGTCAACCATGATATACGCGCGGTCGCAGATGGACAGGGTTTCGCGCACGTTGTGGTCGGTGATGAGGACGCCCAGGCCCTTGTCGCGCAGCGAGGAGACGATGGCCTGCAGGCTTTCAATCGTGATGGGGTCAATGCCCGTGTAGGGCTCGTCAAGCAAGATGAAGTCGGGCTTCCCCGCCAGCGCGCGCGCAACTTCAACGCGCCGCTTCTCGCCGCCGGACAGCACGTAGGCTTTCTGGTTGCGCAGGTGCTTGATGTTGAACTCTTCCAACAGCTCTTCCATGCGCGCCTTCTGCTCGGCTTCGGGCAGCCCGATGACTTCCCAGACGAGGCGGATGTTCTCTTCAACCGTGAGCTTGCGGAACACGCTGCTTTCCTGCGAC
This sequence comes from uncultured bacterium, assembly GCA_963749125.1. Classification (GTDB taxonomy): domain Bacteria; phylum 4484-113; class 4484-113; order 4484-113; family 4484-113; genus JBBIJQ01. The sequence goes on along the minus strand of CAVVLL010000003.1, from coordinate 34,973 downwards.
AGGTAGCCGATGCCCAGCCGCGCGCGCTTGAAGATGGGGAGCTTGGTTATCTCTTCGCCCTTGAGGTAAACATGCCCGGCGTCGGGGTTCACCAGGCCGATGACCATGTAGAATGTCGTCGTCTTGCCCGCGCCGTTGGGGCCGAGCAGGCCCACGACTTCGCCCTTGCGCAGGTGCACGCTGACGTCGTTGACCACGCGGCGGCCGCGGTAGATCTTGATGACGTTGCGCACTTCAAGCAACGCGCCGTTGTTGGCGGCTTCAGTAGCCTGCTGCGCGGCATCTGCTGTTGGTTTAGCCAAGTCCACTGGTCAGCTCATTCTAGCACAGGCAAAGCCGCCGACACGCCCTTACGCGAGTCCCTGCAGCTTCACGAGGCTGTAATAATATCCTTGGCGGTCCACGAGTTCGCGGTGGCTTCCCGCCTCACGGATGCGCCCGCCGTCTAAGACGATGATTCGGCCGGCATTCTTCACGGTGGAAAGCCGGTGCGCCACCATGAGCGTCGTGCGCCCATACATCAGCTTGTTGAGCGCGTCCTGCACTATCGCCTCGGAGATGGAATCAAGCGCGCTCGTGGCCTCGTCAAGCAAGAGTATGCGCGGGTCCTTGAGCAGCGCGCGGGCGATGCTGATGCGCTGGCGCTCTCCCCCGGACACAGTGACCCCGCGCTCGCCCACGATGGTGTCGTAGCCGCGCGGCAGCTTCATTATGAATTCGTGCGCATTGGCGCTCTTCGCGGCTTCAATGATGTCCAGCTCGTCTTTGACGCGGCTGCCGAAGCATATGTTGTCGCGGATTGTGCCGTGGATGAGGATGGTCTCCTGGCTCACCAGTCCGATGTGCCGCCGAAGCGACGCCAGCGTTACGCGCGAAACGTCCTGGCCGTCAATGCTGATGGTGCCATGTCGCGGCTCATAGAAGCGCGGGATGAGCTGGAGCACGGTCGTCTTACCGCTTCCGCTGTCGCCCACGAGCGCGACTGCTTCGCCGGGCTCCACGTCCAGGTTGAAGTCCTGCAGCACGTCTGACGCGCTGGAATAGCCGAAGTCAACGCCGCTGAAGGTTATCCTGCCGTCGGTGATTTCAAGCGCCTTCGCGCCGGGGATGTCGCGGATCTCGCGCGGGGTGTCAAGTATCTCGTATATGCGGCCGATGGCTGCGGATGCTGACTGCAGGTGCGCCACGACGCGCGACAGCTTATTGAGCGGGTTGGCGACCATCGCCGCCAAGCCCACGATGAGGAACACGTCGCCGACGGTCGAACTCGTCTTGGATGATGAGGAACGCGAGGAACGCGAAGAACACTAGCGGCGCCATCATCCCGATGAACTCCACGCATGCGAGGAGCACCGCGAGCCATTTCGCAGCGCGCAGGTTTTCAGTGAGCGTGCGCCGGTTGACCTCGTAGAACTGGCTGCTGACTTCGCCCTCCATATTGAACGATTGGATGAGGCGGATGACGTTCAGCCCTTCGGACAACACGCCGGTAAGCTCGCCGGTGAAGTCCTGGATGCGCTGGTTGATGCGCCGCAGGTGCGACCCCACGATGCGCAGGCCCACCGCGACCACCAGCGACACGCCGAGGATGAACACGCCGAGCTGCCAGCTCCGCACGAAGAGGATGGCGAGCGCGCCCATGAGCATGAGCGGCGAGACGATAAGCTCCTCAAGCGACGCGGTGATGAAGTTTTGCAGCGTGACGACGTCGTTGGTTAGCCGCGACATCAAGTCGCCCACGCGGCTCTTGTCAAAGAACGAATACGAAAGCTGCTGCAGGTGGTCAAAGAGCCGCTGGCGCAGCACGGCGGTGATGTTATGTGCGATGGAGTTGCCCGCGTAGATGCGCAGCGACAGCGCGACCGAGCGTATGATGAGAAGAAGCACCAGTCCGCCCAGCGTGAGCCAGAGCAGCGTAATGTCGCGGCGCGTGAAGATTACCTCGTCAAAGAGGTATTTGGTGATGACGGGCAGCGAAAGCTGCGACGCGGAGAACACGCCCGCGGACGCGAGCGCTATGTAGAGCCACTTGCGCTGTTCCATGACGAGCGGGCGGATGCGGCGGAACTCCCACCAGCTTCGTCGCTTGCGTGCGTGCGGTGTGCTTGTTGAACCCATCATTACCAGATACGAAAGCATATTCTAGCATCCACAGGGGATTCTGGTTGAAGGGCGGGGATTTACTCCCCGCCGTCTGGGATTCTCAGAGCCGGGCTAGTGAGCCCGGCGTACTCATTGTTAATTATTTTGAACCCGGGGGGTGGGGCATTCTTGCCCCACTATGAAAGAGCACGGCTGGAAAGCCGTGCCCCCGTTCTATATCTCTTCCCCCAACCTCTCCAACAGCGCCTCCACTTCTTCCCGCAGCTTGCGCATCTTCTCGGCGACCTCGGGCGGAAGCTCGGGGGGCAGTTCGCCCTCCCACGCGCCATGCAGCTCCTTTAGCGCGCCAATTATCTCGTCGCGGTTGAAATCCTTGGGTTGTTCGCTTTCGCTCATGGGTAGAGGTGGTGCAGCATCCTCGGGAACGCGATGGCCTCGCGGATGTGCTGCACGCCGCAAAGCCAGCCGAGCGTGCGCTCAAGGCCGATGCCGAAGCCCGCGTGCGGCACGCTGCCGTATTTGCGCAGGTCAAAGTACCAGCTAAATGCCTCCTCGGGCAGCCCGTGCTCCTGCACGCGCAGGCGCAGCGTCTCCAGGTCGTCCTCGCGCTGGCTTGAGCCGATTATTTCGCCGACGCCCTCCGGCGCGAGCAGGTCAGCGCCCAGTATCGTCTCCGGGTCTTTCGGGTCGCGCTTCATGTAAAACGCTTTTATCTGCGCAGGGAAGTTGGTGATGAACACTGGCAGGTCAGACTGCCCCGCAAGGAACGTCTCCTCGGGCGCGCCGAAGTCATCGCCAAATGCGAACGGCCCCTCGCGCTCCGGCATGTTCTCGTTAATGAACCGCACGGCGTCGCGGTAATGCATGCGCGGGAAGCACCCGCCCTTGGCGCACGCCTCCACGATGTTCGCCAGCGGCGTTGTGTCGCGCTCAAGCGTGGCCAGCTCGTCCGCACAGTTTGCGAGCACGCGCCTTATCGTGTCCAGCAGCATGTCTTCCTGAAGCTGCATGTTGTCTTCGTGCGTGAAGTACGCGGCCTCGGCCTCCAGCATCCAAAACTCCAGCAAATGCCGCCGCGTCTTGCTCTTCTCGGCGCGGAAGGTCGGGCCGAAGCAATACACCTTCCCCAGCGCCATTGCGTTGGCCTCGTTGTAAAGCTGGCCGCTTTGCGAGAGGTATGCCTTGTCGCCGTGGTAATCAACTTCAAAGAGCGTCGTCGTGCCCTCAACCGCGTTGGGCGTGAATATCGGCGTGTCCACGCGGATGAACCCGCGCTCGTAGAAGAAGTCGGCCCACGCCTTCTCCACTTCGTTGCGCACGCGCATAATCGCCGCCTGTTTGCGCGAGCGCAGCCAAAGGTGCCGGTTGTCCATCAGGAACTCTACGCCGTGATCTTTCTTGGCGATGGGGTAGTCCTCAACGAATTGCAGCACGTTTATCGCGCTTACCTGCATCTCCACGCCGCCGGGCGCGCGCGGCTCCAGGCGCAGCTCGCCTGTCACTTCCAGCGACGATTCCATGCCGAGCTTCGCGCACTGCTCCATCGCCTCGGGCGGAAGGCTGCCGCCGAAGGCGACGCATTGCATCTCGCCGCTGCCGTCGCGCACGATGAGGAAGTAGATGTTCTTCCCACTGCGTATGTTGCGCAGCCAGCCGCGCAGCCTCACGGTCTCGCCGGCATGTTCCTTCGCATCGCGTATTTGTATCGTCTCGTTCATTTAGCGCCCCTTGGCACGCCTATTCTAACCGCTATCAGCGCGCGTGTGAAATGGGGACGATGTTTGCATGAACAAATATGACAGAGTACGCCGGGCTAACCAGCCCGGCTCTGGGAATTACTTGGTGGCACAGCCAACTCGGCTGTGCGCTTAAGTGAACAGGCGAGTCGCCTGTTCCACCACCAAAATCCCCATAGCCGGGGGCACGGTTTTCTAACCGTGCATCCTCCATAGTGGGGCAAGAATGCCCCACCCCCGGGAGGGGAACACAGCCGGGCTGGTTAGCCCGGCGTACTCATTGTTGAGTTATTGTTGTGAGGGAGATTACCAGAGCGGCACTGAAGTGCCGCCTACCCGGCGATAGCTATTCTATTTCCCCCTGTTATGTTTCCCCCTCCACCACGCTAAAATCAATATGGGCGGGCGCCAACGCGCAGCCCACTTCGCTACGGAGCACCCGCATCATGCCCGAATCCCCGCATGCCGCAAACGCCGACCTGCGCGCGCCAGCGCTGGAAAAGCTCTGGAACGCCTCGCTTGCGGCAAGCCTCACCAAGCCTGAATACTTCGCGCTGCTCGGCTACAGCCCGCACGCCGGCCAGCGCCGCATCCACACGTCCCCCAAGCGCTTCACCATCGCCGTGTGCGGCCGCCGCTGGGGCAAGACGGTCGCAGCCGCGCGCGAGGCTGGCTTCGCGGCGATGAAGCCCGGCGCGCGCATCTTCATCGTCGCGCCATACCACAGCCTGTGCAGCCGCGTGTTTGAGCAGGTGTGGAACGACATCGTCGTGAGCCTGCGCATGCCCGTCGCCGCGAAGAGCCGCAGCGACATGATGCTTGAGCTTCCGTGGGGCGCGCGCATTGAAGGCAAGACCGCCGAGCGCCCCGACAGCCTGGTGGGTGAGGGGCTTGACCTCGTGGTCTTTGACGAGGCGGCGAAGGCGAGGGCGGGAGTGTGGGAGCGCTACCTCGCGCCGTCGCTCATGGACAAGCGCGGCCGCGCATTGTTCATCACCACGCCCGAGGGCATGAACTGGCTATACGGGCTGTTCATGCAAGGCGGCGAACGCGGCCAAAGCGACTGGCATTGCTTCAACTCGCCGTCGCAGGCAAACCCGCACCTGCACCGCTCCGAACTCAAGCGCATGGCGCGCAACATGTCGCGCTTCCACCAGGCGCAGGAAATCGGCGCGGAATTCACGCGCTGCGCGAGCCTCGTGTATCCAATGTTCTCGCACGCCACGCACGTGCGCCCGCTTAGCTACGACCCGCGCTTGCAGCTTTACCGCGCCATGGACTTTGGCTACACGAACCCGTTTGCCTGCCTCACCATTCAAGTCGGCCCGAACGACGACGTGCGCGTGCTTGACGAGATATTCCAGCGCGGCGAGACGGTTCACGAACATGCGCAGCATATGCAGCTTTCGCTCGAGCCCTATTTCGCGCGCTTCCGCGATTACTGGCTTCACGGCGGCCACATGCGCCATGTGCCTTCGCCAACAACTAATAGCTCATCGCTAACAACCATGCTCACGCACCCCCTCACCGGCGCGCCGCGCTTCCCGCAAAACGCACAGGAATTCGCGCAGAGCATCGCGCATTTCTGCGACCCCGCCGGTGCCGGCGACCGTGCGCACTTCACGCGCCTCGGGCTCATCGTGCAGGCGCGCTCGTCGCCGGTGAACTACGGCATTGAGCTTGTCCGCCGCGCGCTGGACGGCGATGGCGATGCCCCCAAGCTCTTCGTTGACCCCCGCTGCGCGAACCTCATCCGCGAGTTCTCCAGCTACCGCTACGCATCAAGCGGCGAAGCCGCTTCCTCAACCGCTTACCCCTTGTCCCTTACCCCTTACCCCTCTCTGGGCGAAGCCCCCCTTAAGGAAGACGACCACGCCCTCGACGCCCTCCGCTACTTCATGGCGAATATGTTTTGAGGGAGCAAGTGGGCTGCGAACACATTCCGTTCCTTCCCCGTCCGATATGCTAGACTTCATCATCGCAAAGGAACGGCGCTGGTGTGTTTATGAAATGCAAAATAAACTTTTGGGTTGACATCGCAATCTACCTGCTGATGGGCTTTCTTCTATTCAGCGGTTTCCTGATGAAATTCACCATGCCCCCGGGAACAGGCGGGCAGCTAACGATTCTCGGCCTTGACCGCCACGGCTGGGGCGAAGTCCACTTCTGGATAGCCCTCGCGCTGCTAATCGGCGTTGCGCTGCACCTATACCTCCACTGGTGTTGGATACGCATTACCTCTAAGCAATACTGGCTGCGTGCCGCCATCCCTGCGCTCGTTCTCCTGCTAATCCTCGCCGTGGCGGTGATAGCTTTACCGCTTGTGCTGGAGCCGACGCAGGTAAGCGGGGGGGTGGAAAGGCGCGGCAGCGGCTTGGGCGCCGCGCTGGCGGAGAGAGGAGAGTATCCCGGAGAGGCCATCCCGCCGAACGCGGAAGCGCTTCCCGAAAAGTCTGGCTCGGGCGAAGGCGCTGGCTCAGGCAAAGGGCTTGGACAAGGTAATCGTGACGGCTCCGGCGGCGGCAGCGGCGGGGGCGGCCGACAAAGCCAGGGCAATACTGGAGGCGAATGATGGCTGGGAGAATAGTTGTATCGTCATTTGTGTTGGTGCTCTTGCTGGCGGCGCTTGCGCTTATGAACGGCGCGGCGGCGTCACCGGCAACGCCATCGGCCCCGGTGGCGATGGACACCGAAGATGCGCAGCGCGCGTTCGCTGCGGCGTCCAACACGCTGGGGATGAACCTCCTGCGCGAGATGCGCAAGGGCGCTGGCGGCAAGGGCAACATCGTCTTCTCGCCGCTGTCGGTGCAGCTTGCGCTGGGCATGACGCTAAACGGTGCTGATGGCGAAACTGCCAAGCAGATGCACGATGCGATGGCGCTTGGCGCAATGCCCCTTGGCGATGCGAACATGTCCGCGCGGTCGCTGATAAACTCGCTTGCGCAGGCCGATGAAAGCGTGGAGCTTTCGCTTGCCGACTCCATTTGGCTTGAACGCGGGCTTGCGCTCAACCCCGATTTTGCAGCGGCATGCCGCGACTACTACGATGCCGAAGTTACCGAAACCAACCTCACGAGCCGCTTCGCGCTCAAGCAGATGGACGACTGGGTCAAGGCGAAGACCAACGGCCGCATCAAGTCCATCATTGACCCGCCGGTTGACGACGCGACGGCGCTCATCCTCCTCAACGCCGTTTACTTCAAGGCCGCGTGGGACAAGCCCTTTGACAAGGAAGACACGCGCGACGACGACTTCACGCTTAGCGGCGGCGAGACCATTCCCGTGAAGATGATGCGCCAGGACGCAGGCTGGGAGTATCAGGACAACGAGACATTCCAGGCGGTGCGCATGGGCTACGGCGACGAGGGCAGGCTGGGGATGTGCGTGTTCCTGCCGCGCGAGGGCGTGGGCATCGGCGGGCTGCTTGAGGCGCTCGCCACGCGCGAATGGGCCGAGTGGATTGACGAGTTCTACTGGATGGAAGGGGTCGTGGGGATGCCGCGCTTCAAAATCGAATTTGGCATGAAGCTAAACGACGCGCTCATAGCGCTGGGGATGCGCGATGCATTCCTGCCCGACAAGGCGCGCTTCACGAACATGCTCACCGCGCCAAGCCCGCTGTGTATCGGCCTCGTGATGCACAAGGCGTTCATTGAAGTGAACGAGGCGGGGACGGAAGCCGCCGCAGTGACCGCTGTGCACGGGTGGGCAACCGCCGCGCCGGGTGAAGAGCCAAAGACCTTCTCCATGATCGCGCGCCGCCCGTTCCTCTACGCCATCACCGACGCAGATACCGGCGCCATCCTCTTCCTCGGCGTTGTTGAGAAGCCTGAGGAATAAGGCGCGAAAACCGCCGAGATGATGCAGTTCCCTTTCATCGTCGCGCTCATGAAAAATGGGGCGTACCGAACGGATTTCTTCGCTAAAGTATAATCTGCAAGTGAGTTCTCAGCAATTGAAAGTCGTTGTTGGCCGTGATGATCATAGTCGCGGCGGTAGTAATCCTTTCGCTATTCTCAGTCCGGATCTGGGGCGGCAAGCCTGAGAAAGTCGAAGTCCCTGCATTGCTAACCATCACGCAGGACATGACATTGGCGCAAGTTGCAGAAGCGAACGAGCTGCCGCCTGAACTTCTTAAGCGCGCGTTTAACTTGCCTCCAGGCCAAGGGCAGAAAATGACGCTGTCCGAGATCGGCGTAACCGTTGAAGAAGCGAGAGAGCGTATTGTAAGAGCCTCGGCAATCGCCAGCGAAGAAGGCTCAAAGGATTGGCGGAAGATTTTCGTCAAGTTCGTGCTTTGGATTGTCTTCCTCATAATCCCGTTTGTGCTGATGCGAAAAAAGCGCATGCGCCCAATAACCCGCAAATGGCTGTTAGCCATCTCAGTACTTCTATTCGGTGTAATACTTGGCAGCGACCCAAGTCCGATGGGCACGGTCAAGGATGCCATAGTGCTTTACGGCAAGCATAGTGCCATATTCCCGCCAAGGATGATTGCCCTAGCGGTCTTTTTAATTCTGGTCGTTGCAGCGAATAAGTTCATTTGCGCATGGGGTTGCCAGTTCGGCGTATTGCAGGACTTAATTCACCGCCTGGCGCGAAAGTCTAACGACCGCAAAGGTATATTTCCCCAATACAAGCCATCATTTGTGCTCACAAACTCTATTCGCATCTTCACATTCACAGCGCTTATCATGGTAGCCTTTTTCTGGGCCTACGACATCATAGAGCCGGTTGATCCGTTCAAAGCTTATAACCCGGCGCACCTGGGGATTGCAGGCAGCATTTCCGTAGGAGTACTGCTAGCGGCAAGCATTTTTGTCTGGCGGCCATGGTGTCATTTCTTCTGCCCCTTCGGATTGGTCGGATGGGTATTTGAAAAACTGAGCATCTTTAAGATAGTCGTGAACTATGAAACATGCATCCGCTGCGAGACATGCGCTAAGACATGCCCATCCACGGTGATGGCAGCAATCCTTAAGCGCGATCGCGTCATTCCCGACTGCTTTGCTTGCTCAAGTTGTATAGACGCCTGTCCGACTAGCTCAGTTTCACTGCTTGCCAGCCGGCGTTCGCGGCCGCCGTCAGGGAAGTGGGAAACAAAGGAGGACAAGGCTTGATGTAAGCGTTCCTTTAGCAATAGACAATAAGCGGACTTATCTTAGCTAGCCGCGGGGCTTCTAGAATGATACTGATAACTCATTACAAGGCGGGCTGGCTCTGCTTTCTTGATTCAATGCGCGCGCAATTTGCGGATAGTGGTAAAATATACGCGTGTCCGATAAAGGTCCGGGAGGGACTAATATGATGGCCGGTGCAAAACGTTATTTGGCTCTCATTGCTTTAACATTCACCATGCTCATTCTCGCCGCGTGCTCATCGCGTAGCACGCATGAGCGCCAAACCCAGTTGGACTTCCAATCCCAGCTTGCCGCGCTGCAAGCCCCGCAAGGCGTCGACCCGGCGGTGTTCGCGCAGCTCAAGGACGAGCTTGCACGCCAACTCGCTGAGCGCGGAAAAATTACTGCGGCTGCGCCTACGGGAATTGCAAACACGCCTGCGAACGTCCACTTCACTGACGAGGGCGGAGGCAACTACGCCCTGCGCTGGGAATACCGCAACATCGGCGATTATGACCAAAACGGCGTGGTCGGTGTCACGGATATCACCCCTATCGCAATGCACTTCGGGCATGCGGTCGGAACCGACCCGCTGGATGCGGTGATAGACGGCGACGGGAACGGGACAATCGGCATTGCTGACGTTACGCCGCTGGCGATGAACTTCGGTGTTGAGGTGGCGCACTATGTCGTCAAGTCGTCGGATGCCGAAGACGGTACTTACAGCACGTGGATGATGCTGCCGTTTAGTGATGGCACAGGCGGAACCGACGGCTGGAAAGATTTCAGCGCAGTAAGCGACTATATTCCGTTGAATTGGTTCAGGGCATATCCCGAAGACCAGTACGGGGCTCGCGGTCAAGTATCGCCTGCCATCCAATTAGGCGGAGGCGGCACGGCGCCTATTATCACCGAAGTGCTTCCCTTAAGCGGCATGAGCGCTGCTTCATACTCTCCAATCGCAACAAACACAGGAGGCGCTGCAACATCAGCCTCTTGGGATTTCGGCGGCGGGGCAATTCCTAACATCACATCGGATATAAGCCCGACGGTAACTCTCACGGGCGTTGGAACTTACCTCGCAAGTGTGACGTTAACAAACGGTTCCGGAAGCGACACGTTTGACTTCACTCTGACCGTTACCTCACCGGTCGTCGCTTGGCAGTATTTCAATATCTACAGTTCAACCAGCATCGGCAACTATATCAGCTTCGCTTTCATTGACGGCCTGCCCGCATTCGCCTATGTGGACACCAACGACGGCACACTCCATTACTCGCGGGCAACCATCGCCGTCCCGCAAAACCCGGCGGATTGGGTGGATATGCTCGTGGACACCAACCCGGCGCACTGGTATGACGGCGAAGTGTCGCTGATTGTCGACAACTACCTGACCCCGATAATCCTCGCGTATAACTCGGCGAATAGCGCGGCGATGTATATCGGCTCCGACATCGTCACGCCAAGCGGCCCAGGGGACTGGGTAGCAAGCGTGGTTAGGCAGCCGGTGGACGAAGCAGGTTCGCTAGTGCTTGCCCAAGGCAGCATCTTTGCCACATACAGAACCCCCGGAGGCCTATTCTTCGCAGAAGCTACAACATACCCGCCTGTTGATGCGTCCAGCTGGGTTGAAACGTCAGTGGATTCGTCCCTTGGCGCAGGGGCGTCTTCGCGTATCAAGTATAACGGGGAAGATGGCCGCTTCTATATCGTTGCCTACAACCTGAGCAATACTGAGCTATTTATGTCGCATTGCCTCTTTGACGACCGCGCAACTCCAGCCTCTTGGGTAACTTTCGTCATTTCCGGCGAGATGGGGATGGATGAAGGGGCGTTCTTTGACTTCGCTTTTGACCCGGCATCGCTGTCCGACAACCTCTTTTGCATCTACCACAGGGATTACGTTGGAACGACGGGAACGATGGGAGTGCTTGGCCATGAAGGTGCGCCCAATAATAGCGGTTTTGATCGAAATGGCATTTTGTATCAGGAAGGGACGTTCCAGGGCGAATACTGCTCGCTGGCTTTTGAAGAGAACTTGCTCGCCTTCTCCTACAACCGCACGACGCCGGCGGACTTGATGGTGGCTGTATCGCCGTTTACAGAAAACCAAACTCCTTTAGGCTGGGTTTATGAGCTTGTCCCTGATCCTTCTGCGAGCCTGATTAGGGATACAAATTTGCTCATTCATAACGGAGACCGGATGATGATTGTCTATGGGCGCGAAGATGGAATTTACTTCGCTACCGCGACTTTGCAGTAAGCGCGGATAAAACACTGATAGCCGCAAGGCCCGCCCATCCTCCCGTGGGCGGGCTTTGTATTGTATGCCTCAGTTTCGTCCTGCAATGCAGTGATGTTATACTCATCATATGTTTGATTACACCTCAAGGCGGTCTGCCATGATAAACCTATATTCGCGCGCATTGCTGCTGGTTATCGCAACCATGGTCGCTGTTGCTCTCGCCGCATGCACCTCTGGCAGCATGAAAAGGGCTGATACGCAGCTCACCCCCGATGTCCAGGCGCAGCTTGCCGCGCTGCAAGCCCCGCAGGGCGTTGACCTTGCCGTGTTTGCACAGCTCAAGGATGAACTTGCGCGCCAGCTTGCCCTGAAGGGAAAGTCCGCATCAACCCCGCCGCAAGGCGTGGAGAACACCCCTGCCAACGTCCATTTCACCGACAACGGTGGGGGCAACTTCACGCTGGAATGGGATTACCGCAACATCGGCGACTATAACCAGGACAAGGTCGTCGGCGTGGCAGATATCACGCCGCTTGCCTCGCACTTTGGGCACAACAACGCCGATGGCCTTGACGCTGTGATTGATGTTGACAACAACGGCGTCGGTGTAAGCGACGTGACGCCTATAGCGCAGCACTTTGGCACATTCTGCACCGGTTACAGCATCAGGTCTGATGTGAGCGAGACCGGCTCGTTCGATACTATCGTCGAGATTATGTATATGAGCGAGGCCACCGGCGGGACCGACGGCTGGAAGCAATTCGCATACACCTTCAACCCCGACCCGTCCTTGTGGTATCGCGTGCAATCATGGGACGAGCATGGCGGAGACGCCGGCCAGCATTGCGCGCCGCTGCAATCAGGCGCAGTCGGCACAGCGCCCGTAATTAACAGCGTTACTCCCCTTTATGGCGGCGCCCGGGAAGAACTCACGATGTCCGCCGACGTGACAGGCACGGTGATTGACTGGTCGTGGGACTTTGGCAGCGGCGCAACGCCCAGCATTTCCACTGAAGCATCGCCGGTGATAACGCTCAAAGGAATGGGCGACTACAACGCGAGCGTTACAGCCACCAACCCATTTGGCAGCGACACTTTCAACTTCGTCATCTCCGTTGCCGACAAATGGTACGTCCACCAAATCCTTGACGGCCCGGGGTACGGGCGCGCGGTCAGTGCGGCTACTATCGGCTCGGCGGTCGGAAAGCCTTGCGTTGCGTTTAGCAACGATAACGACGGCTCAATAATGTATGCGCGCTCTACCGCCATTGAGTATCCGGCTGCCGCCAGCGACTGGATTTACATGGTCGCCGATAATGCGAACGTTTACACCGGCGAAGTTTCCCTGAGCGTGCTCAGCAGCCAAGAGCCGGGAATACTTGCATTCACAGGGGATAAGGCGGAATACATATCCTCCTCGGCGATTGAGCCTGTTTCCAACGCCGACTGGAGCGCTTCTGATATCACTGCAAGCCTTACCGGAAATACAGGCTCGCTGAACCTGCTGCAAGGCACGCTTACAGCAACGCTGCATTACGACGGCGCGCTTGTCTATCACGAGGCCAACATCGAGAAAATCCCGCCGGCCCGTCCGACTGGACACCGCTCATCGTCCACGCATCACCGGTTGTTGATTTCGGGGCGGATGCGGTTACGATGCAAAACCCCATGAATACCAATATCTACACAATCTACCGGGATTCGACCAGCGAGACGATGTGGCTCGCCTGGGTGGATTTCTACCAGCGCAATGTCCCTGCGTCCTGGGTAAAGCTGCAATTAGCATCGGGCGGCTCGCCTGGCCTCTGGAGCGGGATGGCGTTTGACCGTGTGGGAAGCATGATGGCGTTCTATACGCAAAGCACTACCAACGACATGATTTACTGGGTTTACGGCATTGACACGCCTGCGCTTCCGGCGGACTTGGCGCTAAACGGGCAGATCAACGTTGACCCGACGGTGTTTGATGCTTATGAGGGCCTGGCGGTTAGCTTCATTGAAGGCGACCGCTGGATGTCCACGATGCGCGCGGACGACAAGTCATACTTGGGAATCCACTCCATTCCCTTCGCCCCCGCAACTCCGCCGGTAAGCGCGACCTTTCAGGTAATTGACCAGCCGGGTGCGCCAACCACAATCTCCGGCGGCAATGCAATGCTCGTTGACGGCAGCGGGTTGTTTGTCTCCGTGCTCTACGGCCGCAGCGACGGAATGTATTGCGCCGTCCTGCCGCTTCAGTAATAGCTTCATTGAACGCGCTTAAAGCCCGCCGAGATATGGCCCTGCGGGCTTTGCCTTAGGGCGCAAGGGATGTTACACTCTACTCCAGCTATTATTAGGGAGAACGCCGTGATGAAAAACGCGACCCGCAATTCGCTAGTGCTTGTGGTTTTCTTGCTGTTCGGAATGGCTGTGTTTTCCTGCGTTTCCAGCAGGCATAACAACATGCAGCCGCTCGCGCCAGGCGTTCAGGCGCAGCTTGATGCGCTGCAAACGCCGGATGGCGTTGACGCGCAACTCTTTGCCCAGCTCAAAGACGCCTTTACCCGCGCGCTTGAAACGCAAGGAAAAACAACAGCGGCCGCGCCGAGCGGCCCGGCAAATGCGCCTGCGTCTCCAGGGTTTGCTGACCTTGGCGGAGGAGATTTCCAACTCGTTTGGTTCTACCGCAATATTGGCGATTATGACCAGAGCGGAACTGTCGGTGTTACCGACATCACTCCCCTCGCCGTGCATTTCGGCCACAACGGCGTTGATGGAATAGACAGCATTATTGACGGCGATCACAACGGGGTTGGCATCTCGGATGTTACGCCCATCGCCCAGAACTTCGGGGTTAACTTTGACCATTACGAAATTGAATGGTCAACCGCGGAAGCAGGCCCGTCCTGGACAAGCATGGCGTCGCTTCCCCTTGCCGACGGTGCGGACAAAGCTTCAGGCTGGATGCGGTTCGCCCATACGGCGGCGTATGATCCTGCACACTGGTATCGCATCACCCCGTTTGATGCGCAGGGCAACCCCGGCCAATCCAGCGCGCCGATCCAGACGACTACGACTAGCCAAATTCCGAGTATCGTTTCAATAACTCCCAACACTGGGCTTGCCAGCGGGAGCGCGACATTTAACGCGGTCATCGTCGGGGTTCCCGACTCCTATTCCTGGGACTTCGGTGGCGCGGCCAATCCGAATACTTCAACCGAGGCGAGCCCCACCGTAACATTGGGGACAACTTATGGGACCTACACTGTCTCGCTTGACGTTTCTAACGCTTACGGGAACGATTCATACGAGTACCTCTTCCAAATCGTAGAAACAGGCGACCCGCCCGACATCGTCCTGGTTACGCCTACCAGCGGGGCTGAGGGTGACAGCGTGCAGTTCGCGGCAAACATCACCGGCGGCTCTATTAACACAATAGAATGGAATTTCGGTGGTGGTGCAACTCCCAACATCTCAACCGATGCCAGCCCGACCGTGACGCTGGGCATCCCCGGAGATTACAGCGCGTCAGTTACTGCGACCAATGCTTTCGGTGACGACACCTATGGTTTCACGCTGCATATCACAGCCGCTTGGAACTTCCACCTTATCGAAGCTGGCCCATACGTCGGCCAGCAAAGCGCCTTTTGCATCGCGGAAGGCGTCCCGATGGCAGCATATATTGAAGAATGGGATAAGCGCGTCCGCTATGCGCGCGCTAATGTGGCGATGCCAACCCAATCGTCAGATTGGACGCTGGCGAATGTGAGCACCAAAACCGACACTTGGGGGGGCAACCTCTCCATCGCTGAAGTCGGCGGCCATGTAGCCATCCTCGCCAACAAGTCAACTGCGCAGAAGGCGCAGTATTTTTATGAACTCAACTGCCCCGCGGCCGAACCGGCGGACTGGGTTGTGTGCGAAATCGGCCCAAGCGCGATTGAAGTGGGAACGCTGGCAGAGGTAGACGGGATGCCAGCGGTCAGCTATTACAACGGCGATATGATATACGCAGAAGCATCCAGCCTTGCCCCGACGGTTCTGGACGACTGGACGAAGGTAACCGTGGATTCGGCCGGCTTTGTCGGCGCAAACTCCAAGTTAGTCGTGAACGAAGGCAACCCCTATATGCTCTACCGTGATACGACCGAAGTGTATCTGCGGCTGGCATATGTGGATGTTGCGGACAGGCTTGACCCCGGCGCGTGGGTAACGGCGAATGTTGACGAAGGCAAAAAAGCAGGCGAATACAACGACATCGCCTTCAGCGGCGACAACATCCTCATCGGCTATTCCCGCGAGCCGCAAGACATTGAAATGCACTTCGCGATAGGCCCGAAAATGCCTACAGGAATGGGCTCTTTCCAGAGGACGCTTGTCGATTCGGCATATCAGGAAGACATTGGCGGCTACGCATCAATAGCGGCTTACAACAACAACGTCTGGCTTGCCTACACGAACGCCGATGAGATCGACTTGAAGCTCGCCCACGGGACATTCCTCCCCGACCAACTTCCCGCGGCATGGGACATCGGTATCTTTGACGACGGCGGCGGGGCTGGTGCGCCGCTAATCAACGGTGATACGCACATGCTGGTTTGGAATAACACGCTAATGCTCATCTACCGCCGCAACGACGGCCTGTGGTTCTGCAGCTTGCCGCTGACCTAGATAAAACAGGCTTGAAGGTGTGCTATAAATAGGCGCTTCCGGGCGTCGCACAACACCAGCCCGGAAACAGGGGTTTGTTATGGTGGGGACGCTTGAAGCTCGCGACAAACTTGCATTTATCGGCAGGCAGCAGGAGCTCTCGGAGCTCCAGTATCTGCTTGACCGTGGAACCAGGCTCGTCACCGTAGTCGCGCCTGGCGGATACGGCAAGAGCCGCCTGGTTGAGGAGCTGCTTACCACGCTGCCTTCGCGCGAGGGGATGGAGCGCTATGTCGTCCAACTTGCCGCCGTCGGCGACCACCGGCGCATA
Organism: uncultured bacterium; assembly: GCA_963749125.1. Taxonomy (GTDB): domain Bacteria; phylum 4484-113; class 4484-113; order 4484-113; family 4484-113; genus JBBIJQ01. The sequence continues at coordinate 18,806 of CAVVLL010000003.1, read as the reverse complement.
CCGTGGGCCACCGCAGACGCGATCGGTCTTCGCCTGAGCGACGAGGAGAACACCGAACAACAGCTCGTGAACTTCCTTGAAGGGAAGCATGCTGTCATCTACTTCGACAACTTTGAGCACGTGCTCCAGGGCGCGCCGCTGCTTCCCCATCTGCTCGAGGTTGAGGGCGTGCAGATTCTTGTGACCTCCCGTGAGCCGCTGCAAGTTGAACCGGAATACCTCTACCAGCTAAAGCCGCTTCCCGTGGGCGGGCATGACGGCATCTCCAAGCCTGAACAGTATTCTCCCGCAGTAAAGCTATTCGCCAACCGCGCGGCGCTGGCGGATACGGAATTCGTCGTATCGTCTGAAAATGTGAACCAGGTCATTGACGTGTGCCAGGCGCTGTCGGGCGTGCCGTTGGCGATTGAACTCACGGCGGCATGGGCGGACAAGTTTGATTTGGCGCGCCTGCAAGACGAGATAAAGCATCTGCTTGACATCAAGGCGCGCAACGAAGAACTGCCGGAGCGCCACCGCAGCGTGCGCGCGTCGTGCGACTGGTCGTATTCGCTGCTTGATGAATACCAGCAGCTTGCGATCCGCTGTTTCTCGGTGTTCCGTGGCGCATTCAGTGTGGAAGCGGCGCGCGCGGTCTTCCCCATCGCCGACCTGAATGAAACGCTCGCTGTGCTGCACAACAAAAGCTGGCTGGCGCTGAGCAGGAGCGCGCCCGGCATGCACTACGTGATTCACAACGAGGCGATACGCGAGTATGCCTACCAGGTGCTCCTCAACTCCGCCGATTACGACATCGCCGTCAAGGCGCACTGCATCTACTTCGGCAAGCTGCTTGAGCGCGAGTGCTCTAAGCTGAATACCGGCGACCAGCTAACTGCGCTGGCGAACCTGAACGCGGTGATTGAGGACGTGTACTTCGCTGTGGAGACGGCGGTCAACCTCATGGATGCGGAGTTGCTGCGCCCGCTCGCCGAACACCTTCACCAATACCTCTTGCTTGAGGGCGCGGCGAAGCCCTGCGCGCATTACTACGAGACGATATGCGTGCTGGCTGCCGAGCAAGGCCTCATTGAAATCCAGGCGGTCGCCGAATATGCGCTTGGCTCTGCGCTGCGCAACCTCGGCAACTACGAAGGCGCGAAGAAGCACAGCGAGCGCGCCAAGCTTGCCGCCGTTAAAGCGGGGATGCCGCGTATCGTAGCCCTCGCCGACTTGATATACGCCGACGCTTGCAGGATTGAAGGCGACCATGCCGCTGCACGCCTGCGCTATTTCGCGGCAATGGAGAAGCTGCGCGACCTGGAAGACAAATACGGCGTCGCGGTTGCGCTGTTCGGGCTCGGGCGCACAGCTGAAACCGAAAGCGACTTCAACACCGCGCGCGACCTCATCCTTGAAAGCCTCTACATCCAGCGCGAGCTGGGAAGCAAATACGGCATGGCGCACTGCCTCAACAGCCTGGGCAACATGGCTTACCGCGAAGGTAATTACGACGAGGCGCGCCAGATGAACCAGGAGAGCCTCAAGCTGCGCCGTCAGCTTGGTGACAAGCGCGGCATCGCCCAGTCGCTGTGCAACCTCGGCAACGTTGAGTTCTCGGAATGCGACTACCCCTCGGCATGGGCGCTTTACACCGAAAGCCTGGATATCCGCAACGACATCGGCGAAAAGTTCGGCATCGCCGCAAGCCTGAACAACATGGGCAACGTGCAATACTGCGAAGGCAATTACACCGAAGCGATTCGCCTGCTCCATGAAGCGCTGGCGCTCAAGCGTGAGATTGGCGACAACCTCGGCTGCTCGTTCTCGCTCAACAACATCGGGAACACGTGCATAATGCTCAAAGACTACGCCACAGCCGCGCGCGCCTTACAGGAAGCGGCCATCATCGCCCGCGATGTGGGGAGCGTTGAGTGCATCCTGGCGCCGGTTGCGCTGAGCAGCAGCCTCCATGCCGAGTTGGGCAAGTATGCGCCTTCGGCTGTGCTGGCGGCAGGCGTGCGCAGGCAATACGAGGAAACGGGAATTGCGCTTGACCCCATGGACGGCGGAATGCTCCAGGCCGCCGAGCGCGAAGCACAGCATGCCCTGCCCCCCGAGCAGCTTGCACGCCTGCAGGCAACCGGCACGGCCATGGATCTCCCCACGCTTCTCGCCTTCGCCCTCGACAACCTCTCTGAGCTCGAGGACGAGCTACCGGATAGGTAGGCTGGTTACCTCAGGTAAAGTCAATATCGGGTAGGCCGGGCTGACCAGCCCGGCTCTGGAATCTGCGGCTCTCCGGCCGGGGGTGGGGCATTCTTGCCCCACTATGGAATCCGAATTCTGGACTGAAGGGCCGGGGGTTTATCCCCGCCGTCTGAAGTGCGGGAAAGTGGCACATGCGTCTCGCCTGTGCATGTATGGCACAGCCGAGTCGGCTGTGCCACCATCATCCCAAAGCCGGGCTGGTGAGCCCGGCGTACTCATTGATTACTTCCTCTTAGAGATACCGCTCAACCAAGTAGTTGATGTAGTCTCGGTGCCCCTTTTCATCTTGGAGCTTCTCCGCGAGTCGGATTATCAGCTCCTGCCAAGTGATAGGCTGGAATGCAACTTCGTCTTTTTCCAAAACGCAAGCAAAGCGTTCAATTTCCTTTCGGTGCTGAACCCCGTCGCTGAACGGCGCGTCGTACCACAGGTAGACCAAGCGGAATTTCCTGCCAAATGCGTACCGCAGACCGAGAATATGCTTAATGAGTTGTGCTGGATGAAGATGATGGAAGTCTTTGTCGTCTGGCGAGATGGTTTTCGCGAATTTGTACAGTGCTGGGAGGCCTTTCCAAAGCTCTTCGTGTTTGATATACGGAGCGCGAAGTCCCGAATGGGCTCTGTTTGAATAAGCTTCCGAAAACTTAAATTCGACGCCGACTGCATAATTCTTGTAGCTGAAAAACACATCAAGGTTTGGATCATGGGGGAACTCGCTGTGATTTACATCATCCATGATTGGCAGCTGCTTTTCGAAGCTCATACCGGTCAATCCGGCAGTTGGGATCTTCAACGCTTGGGCTATCAATTCAATCTTGCTTGTAGAATGCCAGTGAGCGAACCCGTTTACGGCCAATGCAGATGACGAATGCACAGCCTGCATTTTGGTTGGTTGTTTGCCTTTGAGTTCTCCTCCATCAGCGGCTTCATACTCTTTCCGAATTGCCTTGGTCAGAGGAGTAAAAAGGTTGGCGTTCAAGTCTTTTGTGTAAGCTTTCTCTCCTCTCTCCCCTGCGCTTCCTAATAAATCGATATGCTGGCTCTTGGCCCAGAGTATCTGGCGCTGTTTAATGTATTCCGCTGATTTCACGTTAACCCTCCCAAAAAAGATTAATGAACTTCGTCGCCGAAGAGGCAGATGCTAGTATCCCTCTCGTCAATTATTATAGCCCCCGGCTTCCATCCGCTACAATACTCCCGTGGAGTTCGTGGTTATCACAATATTCCCGCAGCTGGTGGAGCAGGTGTTCGCGCACGGCATCCTTCGGCGCGCGGTGGAATCTGGGCGCGTGACATACCGGCTCGTTGACCCGCGCGACTACACGACCGACCGCCACCGCACCGTGGACGACGTCGCTTACGGCGGCCGCCCCGGCATGGTGATGATGTGCGAGCCCATTTTCGCCGCGATGGAGTCGCTGGAGGCGCAGGGCGCGCTCATGCCATCGCGCCGCTTCGTTTACCTCACGCCCGCAGGCAGCGCGCTTGACGCAGCGCTGGCGGAGCATCTCGCGGGCAACGAACAGCTCATCCTCCTCGCGGGGCGCTACGAGGGCGTCGACCAGCGCGTGATAGACACCTTCGCGCAGGAGCAGGTCTCCATCGGCGACTATGTCATCTCCGGCGGCGAGCTTGCAGCGATGGTGCTCATGGACGCGGTGGCGCGCTTCATCCCCGGCGTGGTGGGCGACGAGCGCAGCGTGCAGCAAGACAGCTTCAGCGCGGGCATCCTTGACCACCCCCATTACACGCGCCCGGCCGATTTCCGCGGAATGAAGGTGCCCGACGTGCTGCTATCGGGCAACCACGCCGAAATTGAGAAGTGGCGGCGCGAGCAATCTGAACAAATAACAAAGCGCAACCGTCCTGATTTGTGGCAGCGTCGCCTAGCGGACAAGGGCGGGTTGCCGGACGGGCACTTGCCGGAAGTGTAAAATCGGCTATAATGCTCGTTCTGTTTCTATCTGGAGTCCGAATATGAGCTGTAAACCTGAAATCACGAACTACGAAAAGATAATGCTCAAGGCGCCGGGCGAGGTGCCCGACATCCTTCCCGGCGACACCGTGCGCGTCCACATCAACTTCTACGAAGAGAAGAAGGGCGAAATCGGCATGAAGAAGATCCACCGCATCGCCGCCAAGGGTAAGCTTGACCGCGGTGAAGTGAAGGTGGAGCGCGTGCAGATATTCGAGGGCACGGTTATCGGCGTCAAGGGCGCAAGCTCCAACCTCAAGTTCACAGTGCGCAAGCTCGCCAGCGGCGTCGGCGTTGAGAAGACTTTCTTCGCCCATTCGCGCCGCATCAGCAAGATTGAGATTATGCGCCATGCCATGGTGCGCCGCGCGAAGCTCAACTTCCTGCGCGACCGCGTCGGCAAGGCGACCCGCCTGCGTGAGAAACGCACCAAGTAACTATGGCCAAAACAATTGCTAAAGGGCGCTCTGATAGAATCGCGGAAATAACCTTTGATTCCCAGCGCATCAAGGCTGACGGCCGCAGCTCCTGCGAAGTCCGCATCCGCCTGCACCCCGGCGACGACGCACCCCTCGCGCTGCGCATAACCGCCGGCAGCTTTGACCGCGACCGCGTTGTGCGCGAGACGACGCTCATCCCGATGAACGGGCTGATAACCTTCCGCATCTTCGCGCCGCGCATCCCCAAAAGCGGCTTCCTGCTTGCCGAAGGCCTGAAGGCGCCGCTGCAGTTTTCGCCCGCGAGCCTCACGCATTATCTGGCGTTTGACCTCATCCCGACGCTTTTCTTTGCGATAGTTTTCGCGCTTGTGATCCGCAGTTTCGCCGTGGCGAGCTTCTACATCCCCAGCGGGAGCATGGAGCCCACGCTTGTGGAGCACGACCGGCTCATTGCCGACCGCTTCAGCTACACGTTCCATGTGCGCCAGCCCGAGCTTGGCGACGTGATTATCTTCCGCTTTCCCGAAGACCCGAAGATTGACTATATCAAGCGCGTTATAGGCGTGCCGGGCGACAAAGTTGAAGTGCGCGACGGCGTGGTATTCGTGAACGGCAAACCGCTTGACGAGAAATACACGGCCGAGCCGCCCTATTACAACATGGATGAAATCGCCGTGCCCGAAGGCGAGTATTTCGTGCTGGGCGACAACCGCAACTGCAGCCGCGACTTGCATATATGGGGCTTCGTCCCCGCCAAGAACCTGGTCGGCGAAGCGCTCTTCATCTACTGGCCCGTCCAGCGCGCCCAGATCCTCCACAACCCCTTCCAGGTGGAGTAGGTAACTCGACCAACGCACTACCTCAACTTGTAGGCGGGACTTTAGTCCCGCTCTGGAATCTGTTCCACAACCTAAACAGATAATATGAGTACGCCGGGCTAACCAGCCCGGCTCTGGATTTTGGAAGGTGGCACATGCGTCTCGCTTGTGCGTACAGGTGACAGCCGGAACGGCTGTGACACCACTCTTTCTGGACTTAGCCCTAACCCCTCCCCTGCCCCCCGATTGCCCTATGCCGCGCGGGGGTATAATGAAAGTGAACCGGCTGTAGGGAGGCAAAGATGGGCCGCGCAGTAAAGGTGAGCATATTGGCCGTTCTATTGGCGGCAGCGCTGCTGGCGTATGCATGCGGGAAGCACCACGCCAGCGCCGTTATTCGATGTAGCTAATCTGCATCCTGATGAATTATCTACAAACTGAAAGGTTGAGTTTAGCCTTTCACGGTATGAAGTAGGTATATTTGAGAACGTACTTTAGGTCGTCAAGTGGACCAAAAGGTCCGCAGGTATACGCTAGCGCCGGCACGCCACTTACTTCACAAAGCGTAGGTAACCCATGGGAACCATCAGGAATTAAAGAGCAGTCTACAACCGCCGGCGCATCCCACGCAGCTCCGTCAGGATCCAAAGCCCTTACGTAGATTACATAGCGACTGTCACTATCTACAAAAGCGATAGCCGGACGACCGTCTATAACTTGCATAGAGACGTCATTTGCAAGTGATGCTGATCCTACCACCATCGGCGTGCCCCACGAGTTTCCTTCGATATCCAAAGCACGAACGTACTTCACTTCGTTAACCTTTTTATCAGCGTAGCAAATGGCAGGATTTCCGCTTACTTCAACGAGCGTAGAACGGTCAAGATTAGCGACGTCCCCTATCGCATCGACTGCCTGAGGATTATCCCAGGAGCTTCCGTTCGCATCCAAAGCCCGTATATACATCAGCTCACAGTTTGATTCATCATAGTAGGAGACAGCAGGATTTCCGTCGATAACTGCAAGCGACGTCCCAACACCGGTATTACCAACGCTATCGAGGATAAGCGGCGTATCCCATGTTACGCCGTCCGGATCCAATGCTCGAACATACTTAAGGTCTTCATTTAGTGATCTGATATCGTAATAGGATATTGCAGGATGTCCGTTTACGATGCATAACGAACTATGCCAACCGGCGCTATCTATGTCAGGGCGAACAGGATTATTCCAGGTCGCGCCTTGTGCATCTCCCGCGCGCACGAACATCAATCTTCCGTTCTCGTCGCAACAGGAAATCGCCGGATACCCGTTGATCACATTTAGAGATGAATGAGCTCCCAAGTTACCAAATATTGCAGTGCTGTAAACCGTTATTGGTACGCCCCAAGAACTCCCGAGTGCGTCCGTCGCCCGTATGTATCGGAGTTCCCTACAATAATCTGAAGAGTAGGAAATTGCAGGATAGCCAGCAATAACCGCAAGGGAGCACCAGTAGCCGGTCGAGTACCCAGTGTCAAGTATATGCTTATCCCAGTGATCGATTGCTGTGATCGTGACTGAAGCTACATCCGTCGAACCATCATCGTCCGTGATACGAACGGCGCTCGGGTAGACACCACCTTCTCGGTATTTGTGGCTGGCAAGCGGCGAACTCCCGGAATCGTAGTCGAAAACTCCGTCGCCCTCCCAGTCCCACTCGTATTTCTCAACAGTGCCGTCGGGATCGTATGAAGCGCTCGCGTCGAAATTAACAACCAACGGCACCTCGCCTTCAGTAACGTCCGCCGCGATAAAAGCTTCGGGCGGGGCGTCCGGGAATACTGTGATGGTCGCTGTGGCCGACGAACCGCCGTTATCGGTTACCCTTACGGTGCATTTGTAATCGCCCGTTATAGGGTAATTGCGGCTTGTGGTCGGGTTCATTCCGGTGCTGTAGTCGAAGATCTCATCGCCGTCAAAATCCCATTCGTAATCTACGATTGTCCCATCAAGGTCATAGGATGCGCCTGCATCAAAGAGAATATCAAGCGGTATTGTTCCCGCTGGCGGAACCGCCTCCAGATGCACAACCGGAGATTTGTTTGCCGGGGGCGGCACGGTCGTCCGGTAAAGGTGCATAAGATCCCCGGTAGCCTCATCGTAGAAGCTGATGTGCGGCTGGCCCTCGCTATCGAGCGCAAGGTCACACACTCCTGCCGATGTAGTGTTACACGGCAGCTCCTCCGAATGCCAAAACGCGCCGTCGAAATACGCGAAGTGAAGGTTGGGGTTGCCGCCGCCGGCATGGCTGTAGGCGATGCATGGGTATCCATCAGGGCCCAGCGCAAGCGAAAGGTGCTCCTTTTCTTCGCCTCCGGCAACCACGTTCTCGACAACTAGGCTGCTTGACGGGCGGTGTGCGTAACGCACGGAATTGTCTGCGCGGCACGTGAATGCCACGCAAGGCAGGCTTGCCGAATCAAGCACCAGCGATGAACTCGGGCCGGGATTCCCGCTGCTGTCCTGCAACAACTGCGAATGCCAGTAAGCGCCGTCGTATGCTGAGTATTTCAGTGTTCCCGAGTTGGCGTCGTAGAATGAGAGGCTCGAGTACCCTTCGCTATTAACCGCCAGCGATGGAAATCCGCCACCGGTGCCCACGCCGCCGACCAGCTCGCCCCGCCATGACGTTCCGAAATAGCCGACGTAATACAGCTTCAATTCCTCGCTGTTAAAGATCCCGGCATGCGGATTGTCGCTGCTGTCGATGGCCAGCGAAGTCGCTTCGGCTGGCAAGCTGTAAGTAACCGTCTCAAACTGCCAATCCGCCCCGTCATAGTTTGCGATGTGCAGATAGCCCGGATTCGTGTCTACATAGCTAATCCATGGGTAATCCCGCGAGTCAAGCGCGATGGACGTGTCCCATCCCGTATCCCCGGGCGAATCCAACGCTTTAATCGCCCACTGCCCTGATTTCTTCACAGCATAGCGCAGGTCTGCATTCCCCACATCGCTATAGCTGATATGGATGTTGTTTTCGCCATCAACCGCAATGGAGTTTCCGTCGCCGACGTCGCCGGCGGCATCAACGATTTCAAGTATCCAGAAACCTAGCGGGCTGCCTGTGAAGTTCTCCACAGTCTTATCTGCGCTAGAGATCCGGAATATCCTTGTAGAAGGCTGGAAACGATATCCGTCTTTGCTGGGAACCGCAGTATATTCTCCGTTGCCCAAGCCTTCGCTTTCCCAATGGCCGCTTGCATCAGTGACAGCGACGCCGCCGCCGTATCGGATGGAGATGGCCACATCCTGCATCCCCGCGCCTGTATCGTCTAGGACATATCCTGATGCTATGTAAGTTGCCGCAGGGTCATAGTGGACTGGAATGCCTCTAACTCCCCGGGTGCCAGCGGCGTCAAACGGCGTAACGCAGTAGTAGCCTCCGCCTGATAGCGCCGCATTGACTTCAAAGAAACTCCTCTCATCGCCTGAAGCGAGGCTAAACGGGAATTGGCTCACATCTGCCCATGTCTGGGCGTCTTCTGTTTCGGCAAATTGGATCGCGTAACCGGCCACTTCACTGCCGTAATTCGCGGCGATAGGCGTTACGTCGGCTATATCAATTGTGTCGTTTCCACTCCCGTCCAGCACGCTTAGCAAGTAGTCTTCGTTGTCGCCTGGAACTGGTTCTCCGTAATGGACAGCCAGAGGAGTGATATCCGAGACGCCTACCTTACCATCCTGGTTGTAGTCTCCAAGATCTCCTGTAATGCCACTGTAGCATGAACGTGCCGTCGCCGTTGTCGGTAATCCTAAAGTCGTTGACCTTGTTACCTGCTCCGGCAGGCGGCGTGCAAGCTACCTTGGCTGTCCCCATCTCCATAAGCATCTGCCGTAGTGCTGCCTTGAGCTGGGAGAAGACGGCAGGATCAACCCCTTCGGGAATGCGCAGCTTATCTAGTTCTGTAATGCTGTCTGAGACCGACACAAGCTGCGGGCTGGAGTTGTGCTCAAGGAAGCCTGAGCTACTGCCACTCCTTGAGTGGCCGGAACACGAGTTAATAGTGCCTGCAAACAGGCCGAGAAGTACAAGTGCTATAAGTGCTTTGAATAAGCCCCTCACCGTTCACCCCGGAATTTCTGTCACTCAAGTATACCGGAAATTCCGCCCCTTTTCCACATCTCCTTCCACATCTTCCGTCCACCGCCTAGGTCCTCCACAACCCCTTCCAGGTGGAGTGATTACTCCAGCCTCATAACCCGCGCCAGGTAGTCCAATGCAAGCGTGGTGCGGTAGCCATACCAGCTTGTCATGGCGCCTTCAATCTTGTATAGGCCGTCTTGCGTGACGCACGGCAGGCACGCGAACTTCGCGGCGAACTCGCCGATGTCTTCGTAGGCGAAGCGGTGCGGCTCGTCGGGGAACAGCACAGCCTCCGGCGACGCGTCGCGGATGAACTCGTCGTCGGCGATGGCGAAGCGCAGGCCTGAGCGCGGCGCAACCGGCTCCATTCCCGCCTGCACGAGCAAGTCGTAGATATAACTCCCCTGCGTCGGCGCTAGGTAAGGCTCCTTCCACACCAAATGCAGCACGCGCCGAAACGCATATCCCGCCGACGCCTTCTGCGCACGTTTCACCGCACGTGGTATCTTCGCCGCGAGCTTCGCTGCATGTGCCTCATGCCCGGTGAGCACGCCCAGCGCGATGATAAGCTCCCCCGCCTGCGCCACGCTATCCACCGCTGACACGTGCACCTGCGCAATGTCGCGCAGCTCAGCGACGTCTTCCTCGCGGTTGTCGTCGCGGCCGCACAATATGAGGTCGGGGCGCAGGTCGCGGATGCAGTCAATATCGGGCTTCATCGTCTCGCCGACATGCGGCTTTTTCGCGAACAGCTCCCACGGCCGCTCGCAAAACTTGGTGATGCCGGCGATTTGCCGCTGCGCGCCGATGTGGAAAAGCGTCTCGGTGACGCTGGGGACGAGGCTCACGATGCGCCGCGCCGGGCGTTCAAGCTCCACGATGCCGCACATGCTCTCAACCCGCACCGCCATTGGCTATTCCGCCGTGAGCACGCGCGTGAACGACGACCGCGCGCCAGCATGCTTGCGCGCAAGGTCGCACCACTGCTGGAGGATGAGTTCCATCTGCGCTTCGTTCGTGAGGCGCGGGTGGCTGTAGATGACGGCGACGGCCGACTGCGTCTCCGGCGCGAGCTTGGCGAACTGCGAATCCTTTATCGGGCTGCCCATCGCGCGCGACTCGCCCTCGGTGGCGTCGGCGGCGACGATGAGGCCGGTGAGGTCAAGCTCCTGCCCGCTTTGGTTGAACACGTAGGCTTCGTCCTCGCGCCCAACGCGCAGCTCCAGCGCGCCCTGGAATTTCGCCGCGTCCAGCACGGTCATGGGCAGGAAGTGGCGCAGCGACAGCAAGTTGTTGATGTCCACGAGGTTGTTGATGTATTTGAATTCGCGCGCTTCGATGAGGTCGCGGATGAGGTATTCGCTCGCCGGGCGGTTGCGGCCGCTGGGCTTGAACCCGCCCTGGCGCAGCAGCGCGCGCATGCCCTTCACGAAGTCGTCGGGCATGTCCACGCCGCGCGCAAGGTAGTCGCCGCATAGCTGCGATATCTCGTCAAGCAGCCCCGGCGGGGTGTCGCCGATGGCCACCTCGGGGAAGTATGCGACGCCGAGCCTTGCGGCATAGCCGGCGGGCAGCCCCACGCGAATGTCGTTCATCTCCACGCAAGAATTTTAGCACGGGAAAGATACGGAAGGTGGCACATGCGTCTCGCTTGTGCGTTAGACGCACAGCCGAGACGGCTGTGCCACCATATCTTCCCAGAGCCGGGCTAGTCAGCCCGGCGTACTCATGCTGAGTATCCTGCTCCTAACTCCCAACTCTGAACTCTCAGCTCTGCAATCCCATCTCCCCTCCCCGCCCCCCTGTGAACATGCCGATTCTGGGGGTATAATTAGGTGGCAATCTTTGCAAGGGGCAGGATATGAAGGCAGCACTAAGACTAACGGCTGTGTTCGCTGCATTGCTCGCGCTCATCGCGCTTCCCGGCTGCGGGGGCAGGAAGCACTCCCGCGTGGCGGCGCTTCCGGGCGCTGCAACGACGCATGAGCAAACGCCGGTTTCGCTTGACGACACGCTTGCGCAGCTTGACGCGCTCGCGCGCCCCGACGGCGTGGACGAGAAGCTCTGGGCCGACCTCACCAGCGCCCTGCGCACCGCCCTCACCGCCGATTCCCATGACGGCAAGCTCATCTCCAAGCCCCCCACCGGCGAGGCGAACCGGGTCACGGATTTGGAGTATGTTGAGCTTCCAGATACGCACGACAGTTTTGCTCTGCAGTGGACATATAAGAATGCCGGGGACTACAACCAAGATGGGGCGGTGAATATCGGCGACCTCACGCCTTTGGCACTTCACTTTGGGCAAACGGTAAACGAAACTAACAGCTGGGTTGACGGCAATGGAGACGGGACAATCGGCGTAGCAGATATTCAGCCGCTTGCCGCCAACTTCGGGAGCGAAATAGACCTTTTTTTGATTTAACATGCCGCCTTGGATGGCGAGTTTTCTGACCTTAGCGGAATTCTCTTTTATGAAGTTTGCGAGATGACAACGGTTCCGCGGAAGCCGTTTGCATACTCGCAACACAGCAATGCGATGGAATTGTATGAAGGATACTGGAGATACCGCGTAGTCCCGATAGACGCTGATGGCAATGCAGGCGAGCCTTCTGAAGAGCTTGTGCTTGGCAGGAGCGTCGAGATTGGGCCAGAAGGCGGAACCGTTGTATCGGACGACGGGAGCATTACCCTACACGTTCCGCCTGGTGCTATTACGGATACGACGATAGTCCGCCTGCGCTCATATTACGAGGGTTGGCGGGTTAGCTCTGTCACAGGCCGGTCGTGCATAATACTGCCAGAGGATTTGCGCCTTAACCTGCCCGCAAGCCTGGTTTTCAATTATGGCGACCTTGCAGCTGATTATCCTGAAGAAGATTTGACGGTAAGCAACTACGTTGGGAAAGCCAATCCTGATTCGTTCAACGAACCAGGCTACACATGGGTAACCACCAATTCGGTGTGCGATCCTGCAAGCAACAGCATTACAGGCCAGATAGAATCCCTCGGCTATTATTCGGTTACGCAGACGCCGGCACAAAGCACATCCATTGTCCGCAGTCCTGCATTTCTCGCCGTGAACGGCCATTATGCATTTGGTTTTGGTGGCCTTGATGGCGGGGATCTGCAATCATTTGATGTAAGCATCCCAACAGCACCGATATTTGTTTCTTCAATCAACACCGCGTTTTCCGCGCCAAACAAGTTTAAGGTGGTTGGGAACTACGGGTATAGGACAACGAGAGGATGGCTGTGCATCTACGATCTATCTGACCCGAGAAACCTAACAGAAATCGTATCAGTTTGGATTGGGAGCTATATTTCCGATTATACAATCGTAAATGGTTACGCCTATTTCGCTGCAGAAGATGATCTTGTTGTTGTGGATATCTCAAATCCAGCTTTTTCTGCAATCGAAAGCAGGCTGAGTATGCCTTTCCCCGCCGCGACAGTTGGGGTAAAGGGGGACCGCGCATATGTAGGAACTTCAGGAGGCTTATATGTTGTAGACATCGCTGATCCTGCCAGCCCTAGTATCGCTGCAGTCTTACCCGATGTCGGATATATACAGAGGAACATCTGTATTGTCGGCGATTATGCTTACTGCGGCGTGTTTATGCAGGGGCTGGTCGTCTTAGACCTATCTTCAGCGGACGGTCCTCAAATATTGCCCGGCCTTGATTGTGAAATCCGTAACTCCAATGCGATTTATGCGTCTGGCGCGACGCTATATCTTCCTGGAGATGAAAGCGGGCTACAAGTAATAGATATCTCCAACCCAATCCAGCCACTGCTGCAGCGGGTGATCAACACTTCGGCAGAGGTTAGCAGCGTGTTTCTGGACGGCAATTACGCATATATTGGAAGTGGAGACACTTTGATAATGAGGCTTGATGTCCCGTCGACGACCGAACCAGCTTCATGGATTCCCGTTCCAGGCTCGAACTGGCAGATAGATTTGAAGGGGAGTTACCTCTACATCGCCGCAGGGGATGCGGGGCTGCAGATCGTTGATATTTCCGATGCAGCGCACCCCATCTTGACAGGCGGCGCCGTCAGTTCCTGGCATCGCTACCATGGTCTCTTCCAACGGCGATTATGCCGCAGTATGGTCGGACGGCCTTTACATAGTAGACGCACGGAATAAATCATACCCAGTCTTGGTTGGAAGCTTTATAAGCGATTTGAATCCTGAACGAATGATTTTAGATGGCGACCGGGTGTACTTCATGGGATACTTCCCTGCGCAAGACCTTCGGAGCAGCGGGCTGATTATTTTCAGTATTGCGCAGCCTGACGATCCAACATTGTTATGGGCCGGAGTTCCCGAGCACGGCATAACGCAGTTTGGCTTCTTCGTTGAGAACAACTACGTTTACTGCAAGCAGACGGACATCTACGATTTCACGGACCCGATGAATCCTCTGCTTATCGCCGAATTGGCTATGCCCGCACAAGTATTGGATCTGTTTATCCAAGGCGGCTACGCCTATGCTACCAGTTACAAACAGCTTCTGATTATTGATGTGAGCGATCCATCTTCACCGGCACCTTTAAGCACGATGGCGATGGAAGGAGGCATTAACCGTGTGCGGGCTTTTGGTACGCGCGCCTGCATGCAACACTGGCCGTCAATGAAAATCATTGATGTGTCGGTTCCGGCACATCCAGTTCTACTGGGTGACGTCGGCAATAGCCAGTGGTATTCGGAGTTCGCCTTAAGTAGTCATTACCTCTACGTCAGCACGGCGGGCGGGATATTGGCGAAGGATATCTCAACGATCTAAACGCGCGGTGTGATTTAGCATCCGAGACTCAAGGGTAGCCTTACGCGAATGTCGTTCATTTCCACGCCCGCATTTTATCACGGGGAGATACGGAAGGTGGCACAGCCGACCCGGCTGTGCGCTAAATGAACAGGCGAGTCGCCTGTTCCACCACTATTCCCTATCTCTGCCCCAGGACCTCGCGCATCTTGGCGGCGGCGTTTTCGGCGGTGAGGCCGGCGATGGAGAGAAGCTCGTCGGGCTTGCCGCTTTGGAGATACCGGTCGGGGATGCCCATGACGCGCATGGGCACGCGCACGTCGTTGTCGGCGAGCACGCGCGCGACGACCGAACCCAGGCCGCCGTAAACGCTGTGCTCCTCCATCGTGACGACCGCGCCGCACTCCTTCGCCGCCGCGCAGACTTCCTCCACGTTGATCGGCTTGAGCGTGTGCACGTTCACGACGCGAGTGAACACGCCGCTCTCCGCGAGCATCTCCGCCGCCTTCACCGCGCGCGAAAGCATGAGCCCGCAGGCGAATATCACGCCGTCGGTGCCGCCGATGATTTCCAGCGTGTGCTTGGGGTCAAAGGGCGTGGCTTCGCTCGTCACCGTGGGCACCTTTTCGCGCCCCAGGCGGAAATACAGCGGGCCGTCGTAGGTGGGCGCCCAGGCCATCATCCTGCGCGTCTCCCAGTAATCGGCGGGGACGATGACCGTCATGTTCACGAGCGACAGCATGTTGCTCAGGTCTTCCATGCTCTGGTGAGAGCAGCCGTCAAGGCCGACGCTGATGCCGCCGTGCGCCGCCGCGACCTTCACGTTCAGGCGCGAGTAGTCAACCGTGTTGCGGATCTGGTCCCACGCGCGGCCCGCGAGGAATATCGCGTAGCTGCTCAAGAACGGGATGTAGCCAAACGTGGACAGGCCTGCGGCGGTGGTAATCATGTCCTGCTCGGCGATGCCGCATTCCACGAAACGCTCGGGGAACTTGTCGCGGAAGTATTTAGTGAGCGTGCTCTCCGATAGGTCTGCGTCCAGCACGACGATGTTCTCGTTCTTCTCGCCGAGCTCCACGAGCATTTCGCCGTCAGCCTGGCGAGGTCAGGATACCTTTCCCACTTGTCCATGGGCACTGCGCCGTTTTTGTATTCAATCTTAGCGGCCATCAGTTTCTCCTGTGCCGTTGTATTCGCGCGGCCCCATTGCGGCGCGCGCTTCATCAACAACTTTGTAGTCGTAGCCAAGGTCCTTGAGCATAACCATGAGCTCGTCTTCCTTCGGCGGGCGGCCGTGCCAGCCGGGGATGTTCTCGAACGAGGGGCAGCCCTTCATCATCACCGTCTTCCAAAGGATGACCGTGGGCTTGCCGCATCCCTTCCCTCGCGATGGCGTGCCGGACAGCGCCTCTTCCCACGTGCGCAAGACGACGTTCATGTCGTGCCCGTCCGCAACGATGACGCGCCAGCGGAACGCCTCAAACTTGTCCGCCAGCGGGTCAATGCCCTTCACGTTTTCCACGTAACCGTCAATCTGCGCGTTGTTCCAGTCCACGCTCAAGACGAGGTTGTCGGTCTTGCGGTGGCCTGCGTGCATCGCGGCTTCCCAAATGTTACCTTCCTGAAGCTCGCCATCGCCGCAGTTGCAAAACACGTTGATGTTCGGCGTGCCGCGCATCCTCGCGCCAAGCGCCATGCCGTGCGACACCGAAAGCCCCTGGCCCAGCGAGCCGGTGGACACTTCAATGCCGGGCAGCGCGGTCTTGCTGGGGTGGCCCTGCAGGCGCGAGTTCAAGTGGCGGAAGGTGAGCATGTAGCCCCGGTTAACATCGCCCCGGTGCGCCATCAGCGCGTAGTTGATGGATGAGCAATGCCCGTTGCTGAGCATGAAGCGGTCGCGCTCGGGCCACATAGGGTTGGCCGGGTCAATGTTCAGGTAGTTCATCCAAAGCGCCGTGAGATAGTCGGCAGCCGACAGCGGGCCGCCGGGGTGGCCGCTCGCTGCAAGCTGCACCATCACGAGCACGTCGTGCCGTATGTTCCGCGCGGTTTCCCGCAGCTCGTCCACATTCATATTCAGCGTTGGCATCGCGCCTCCTTGCAGGCGCTTCGCGCCCGCTTCAAGCCTTAAGATGGGAAGTCCCGCCATTCTACCAAATCCCGCGCTGGCATTGAAGGTGGCTTCGCGGCCCATTTGGGCTTGCGCTGCGCCAGTGGGGGGTTAATTGACTAGAGGGCTGCTTAGTTGATAGACTCAATGCGAATTCCAAGGGGGTTCAACCATGGTAAACAACAAGATGAAATATGCTCTATTGATGATCGTAGCGCTGCTCACATGGTCATGCGGCGGCGGCGGGACTCCATCACCGCTTCCCGGCGGCGCGGAACACACGCAGGAAATCACTGTGAGCCCCGCTGCCGATGCGGCGGTGACGCTTGAAAGCGGCGCCAAAATCGCATTCCCGGCGGGCACGTTCGACGTGGCCACGACCATCGTCTTCTCCGACACCATCGTGGGGACGGAGCGCGAAGCCGAGACTTATCCCATCGGCACCACCGGCCTCATCGGATACATGACGGTAAACAACCCGGCGGCGGAGCAAAACCAGTTTCAGCGCGACGTCAACGTCACCTTTAACATCCGCGTAAGCGGAATTGCTGACGGCGTGCGCTACTGGGTTTACCGCTATAACGACGAGACGATGAAATGGGAGCGCTGGGGAACAACCTTCGCGACCGTCTCGGCGGACGGGACGCTGGCGACCGCTACGCTGCCTACGACCGGCGTGTTCTACTACATCGGCTCAGTGGGATTGTTCGACGGCCTGACGGTTGAAGGCGGCGGGCTTCCCGGCGGCGCTGCGGCATCGCTTTCGGGCATGGTCACTAATTCCGCCACCAGCGACCCTGTTGCGGGCATAGACGTGATGCTCTACGCGGTGAACGTGGGCGGGACGCTACCCCACGACTTCATGAACGGTGAAGCCGACCCCGACAACGCCAACAACCACAACCTCATTTACACTGACAACAACGGCCGCTATGAGATAAGACTCTCCCAGGCCGATGTGGACGCGGGGCTCGTCTACCTGATTCGCATCGGCCAGCGCGATGCGGAATACATCGACGCCGAATCGTCAACTTTCACCATCGATGCCGGCGTCAACCCCGACAAGAACTTCGTCGTCACCCCCGAACCGTAACGCAACCGCGGTGGGCGTTGATAAGCCCTGCGAAAGGGCATTGCGCTGTGCTTAGGCAGGCGGCTGATTAGTGCGCCGCGCTTGCCGCGAATGAGCATAAGGAGTTGAACGGCGATGGATTATCCGAAACGTGGATGCCTTCCCATCTTCTTGCTGGCTACAGCAATGATTGCCGCGCTTGCGCTCGTAATCGTATCCGCCTTCTAAGCCCTGGGCGCCTGCCCCTGCTATCCCCCTGCGGAGAGGTCGATCATCTCAATGCCAATCTGCGCGGCGGCTTCAAGGACGCGCTCGTTGCGGTAGAACTCGCCGTAGCACACGCGCTTGATGCCGCAGTTCGCCAGCACCTTAAAGCACTCCCAACACGGGCTCGCGCTTACATACAGCGTCGCGCCGCTGATGTTCACGCCGTTTTGCGCAGCCTGCGCGATGGCATTCATCTCCGCGTGGATGGTGCGCACGCAATGCCCATTTTCAATCATGTGCCCGGCCTCGTCGCAGTGCGGCGTGCCGCTGATGCTGCCGTTGTAGCCGGTGCTGAGTATCACGCGGTCGCGCACGAGCACAGCGCCCACGTTCTTGCGGTCGCAGGTTGATCGCGTCGCGACGGTGCGCGCAATCTGCATAAAATACTCGTCCCACGACAGCCTCCGCTTGGCGCAAACCTCGCCGACGGCATCGCCAAGCTTGCAGTGAAACTCCTCAGCTGTGCCGCTGTTGTCTATAACTTCGGTGGCCGCGGCTTTCAGCGCCTCAAGGTTTTGCGCGCCTTCACCGCCACGCATCTCGCGCGCCTCCAGCGCCTTGAATTCCTCAAGGCTCATTCCCTCGCCGGTGCGCCCCCGGCTCTTCACGCGCGCATACCGAAGCTCAACCGGCGCGTCAATGAACAACAGCCTGAAGCCCTCGGTATTCTTCACCGGCTCAAGCTCGCCCAAATTGCGCACGCTCGTGATGACGATATTCGCCGCGCCTTCTGCGCCTGCGCGCTCAAGCACGCGGTTGGTGAGGTAGCTTTCGCCGTTCTCAGTGCGCAGCTCGTTGCCGAGTAGCTGTAAGGCTTCGCGGGTGGGCTCTTCATTGCGCGCGCGCGCGAATTCCCGAAGCTCGTCGCTAAGGGAGTAATGCGAAAAGCCTTTGCTGGCGAAGAAGTGCGCGGCTTCGTCCTTGCCCGCGCCGTTCATTCCCGCGATTGCGATAATCATCGTTTCCTCCATGTCTGCATGCG
>CAVVLL010000002.1:0-337183 GCA_963749125.1 uncultured bacterium | reverse complement strand
GCATGTTCCAGTAATAGATGTCGCCGAGCCGTTCCATCGCAGGGACGAAGCGCGCGATGCTGACGATGAAGATTTCAAGCACGGCGAGAATGACTAGCGATGGCGGCACAGCGCCTATGCTGCGCATGCCGCCTTGCGGCGCGCGTGTTAACGAGCAAGTATATCGCGGGGAGCATGGCGCAACTCATCCACGCGATAAAGCCGCGCTGAAGCACGGTGAACAGGTGAACGTACTGGAAGTAGCCAAGCTCGCCGAGGTGCAGCGCCGTGATGACGAGCATGACGAGCACGCAGGCGATGTAGAACTTGTAGGCGTAGCCGGGCGCGCCGGGGAGGTCGTTGCGGGGCTTGGCGGCGGTGCGCGAGGCTGCGCGGTGTTCCCAGGCGACGATGGCGATGAACGCGAACGCGAGCGTGATCTCCAGCGTGAAGTTGAGCATCGCCAGCAAGTTTTCAGTCTGCCAGCGGGTTTGCGCGCGCTGCGCCTGGTTAAAGATGAGCACGGCAAGCAGGCTCACCGGGACAAGTATCCACAGCAGCCGGTTGCCGAACTGGCGCAGAATTATGCGCTCAACATCGTCAGTAAAGCTTATGAACCCGCCCACGCGGAGATTATACCCTCTATGGTCGGAGTGGGGACTTAAGTCCCCACTCCGGCCGGAGGTGCGGCTTTCTAGCCGCACTACGGAAAGAGCGAGGCAAGAATGCCCCGCCTCCGTTGTTTTCTGTAGGTGGCGCAGCCTGATGGCTGCGCGCTTAACGCACAAGCGAGACGCATGTGCCACCAAGAATCCCCCCACTTGCATTCCCCTTGATTGCGTGGTATATTCAACTAGTTGAGTAGGACAATCTCCCGCTCATCAAGGATCACAGAAATATGAATAAGACCATACCAATCGTGCTGGGGCTAACCACCGCCATTCTTGTCGCTGGCGTGCTCATCTACTTGTTACTCGGCCAGAACAACATGAATAGCCCGATTCTCTTGGTGCTTATTGCGCTGGTCGGGGTTGCAGTCATAGCGATAGCCCTCGGCGTGTTCTTCGGCCGCGGAGCCAAAACAGCCAAGCCCGAAGCCGCTGCGAAAAACCGCTCGGCGGCAATCTGGGCGATCTTAGCCACTATCTTCGCGCAGATGCCTTTCCTTGGCGGGTGGATAGAGAAAACTAGCAAGAGTCCCGATGCGCCGGTTATCTGGATAAGCGTCGGTGCAGTTGCGGTTATAGTCGCGCTTGCGGTCATCCTGATTACCCGCAAGAGCACAGATGCATCGGCCGGACGTGCTAAGCCGCCGTGGGTAGTTGTCATGCTGCTGGGGCTCCTCATTGCCGGCGTTGCGGGTACGGTCCTCGCTGTCTTCCTGACTCCCAAGGAGAGCATCCCCGCGCCTGTCAACTATGTCCCCTACGTCGTTATGGCGATACTGACCGTCGTCTTCATCTTCGTCTTTAAGTTATTCACCGTGGCTTCTCGCTCCAGCGTATACGCTCTGCCTGACGTGCTGCCCGCCGCAGGGCCGCCCACCGACCCTCGCTTCTCCCGCGGCGGCTATTACGACGGCACAAAACTGCTCAACCAGCGCGTTTGGGGCATTCCGGTGCCGGTGACAGGGCGCGGGTATTTCATACGCGGGCAGGGCAAGGCGTGGCTCGCGGATGAAGTGCTAGCGTTCCACCTCTACCTCACGCGCAAGCCGATGGTTATCCCCTACGGCATCATCCACGGCGTGAAAACGAAAAACCTCATACTCGTGAAGAATCGCCTGCCGGGGCCGGGCATGAGCATCATCTGGGGCCGGCCCGACATGCCGATGGTGACGACGATTCAGGTTACGCAGAACAACTCGGAGAACGAAGCCTGGGCGCAAGAAATCATGCGCCGCGCGGGAGCGTGGAAGGATAAAATGGCGGCTATACAGGCGGAGCAAGCATAGTGAGAAAGCGGTAGGGCTTCAGGCCGGCTTCGCGAAGCGCCTTGGCCTTGCCCACGACAATGACGCAGCTTCCGCTGCCAGTCACTGCCACGAGCGGGAAGCGCCCTTCGTATTCTCTCAGCACCACGGCGACCTTCTTGCTCGCCTTGCGCGCGATGTCGGTAAAATCGTTGCGGGCGAAGGCCAGCGCCTTCTCAAACCCATTAGCTGCGGCGCGTCTTGCTGCGCGTGCTTCGCCTGCGGCGTCGACATAGCTCTTGCCCGCCAGCGCAAGCTCAGCTGAAAGCGCTTGCGCGCGCCATTCCTGTAAAAATTCCTCAACGTGGCTCTTTGTCGTGTAACGGCGCACGCGGCCATACATCTCGTGCGTGGAAAGGCTTACTCCCGGGTCTATAACTGCGCAGCGAAGATCCTTTAGGCCCGGCAGGTCAACCGGCTCAAACTCCTCGCCAAAGCCGCCCACGCGGAATACCTCGTCCAAGATAAAGAAACAATGCGTGTCCATCCCTATCGCCTGCGCGACTTCAAACCAGTCGGCTTTTTCGGCATCTTCAATCGCTGCCCCCGCGTCGCCGAGCAATCCCATTGCGGCAAATTGGTAGAGCGCAGAAACAAAACTCGCCGCGTCGGTGCTGCCTCCGCCTAATCCTCCGCCGACGGGGATATGCTTCTCGACGTTGACGGCAAGAGGCGGAAGAGTAATGCCCAGCACTTCTTCCACCGCGGCATGCGCGCGGGTGATGGTGTTGTCGTTCGGGTCAATGTATTCCGCGCGAACACCGGGCGCGAATGTGAATTCTGTGTGGAAGCCTTCGCAGCAGCAGTTTGTGAGCGTCAGCCTGTCGGCAAGGGATATCCTTGTGACGACTGAGTCTATGTAGTGCATACTGGCGCTTTCGTCGCGACTTAGAACCGCGAGCGCGAGGTTAACTTTCGCAGGGCAGATGATTACGGCGCCAGCCATCGCGGCGATTATCGCATATCAAAGGCGTGCTGTGATTGACAGCCTTCGGGGGCTGCGGTATATTCCAAAGCCCACCGGGTCGTTAGCTCAGGTGGTTAGAGCGCGTCCCTGATAAGGACGAGGTCCCAGGTTCAAGTCCTGGACGACCCATAATTAATGCATCCCTGGAGATAGCATCTCTGGGTAGGCGCTTCGCTTAGGCGGCGCACCTTCTTTTATTCTCCCCCGCTTAAAGCGCGCGTCCTCTTTTGTGTTAGAATCCTCATGTCCTGCCACGGGGGTGTAGCTCAGTGGTAGAGCGCCTGCCTTGCACGCAGGAAGTCATCGGTTCGAATCCGTTCACCTCCAGATGAAACAAAGGGGGAGTGAGGTATATGGTTGAAACTAACCCGTCTGTAAAGGCGTATTTTGACTTGGGAATGAGCCACTACAATCGTGGCGACTACTTGCGCGCAAGCGAGCAGTGGAAGCTCGCCATCAATCAAGACCCAGCTTATGCAGCCGCGCACCGCTACCTCGCCCTCGCCTATGAGAAACTCGGGTGGCAGCACAAGGCGAAGAAACAGTGGGAAGCCTACTTGAAGGTTGAAACGAACGAGGTCGCCAAAGCCCAAATTATTGAGAGGATGAAGGCCCTGTAACATATGGATGAGCAGTGGCCAAACGGCGGCGGTAAAAATGGCCAGGAAGGGACTCCCCCCGACCAGGGCGAAAAGAAGGAGTTTGACCTCTGGCGCATCCTCACCACCCCCGGGGAGTTGCTTGAGACCGAAGATGCCAAGCCCGCGCGTCCCGCCGCGCCTTCGCCAATTCCAGCGGCTATCGCCCCCGAAGATGAAGCAGTTGTTTACTGCCGCAAGCACCCTGAAACTCCGGCTAGCAGCCAGTGCCCGAACTGCGCGGCCTATTACTGCAACGACTGCCTGATAATCAAGCGCGGGCGGCTGCTGTGCAGGCAGTGCGCCGAGGCTCTATATGCGCCTACCGAAGAAGAAGTCATTGAGATGGGAGAGGGCGCTTACAAGCACAGCGGCGATTTTCTCCCCCAGGCACCTCCGGAGTTCAACCCTTATGCGTTCGGCGAAAGCGTGGAAGGCAGGCTGGCGAACGTATTCAAGCGCCTGATAGGTTTCGTCATTGATATTTTCGTCGCGAGAATCCTCTACATCACATCTTACACTGTGCTGTCGCTGCTGCTTGCGGGGCTTAGCAAAGGGGCAGTGCGCAGCGTCCTTGACCTTGGAAACGGCAGCGTAACGGCGGGAATCAAAGTGGTCTCCGATGCGGTTTTCCACTACCACCCGCTCGCGCTGATACTTCTCCTTGATTTTTTGTACTTCTTCATTTCGTTTGCCATAGCGAACCGCACACCTGCGATGAGCTGGCTTAACATGCGGGTAGTTACGGTTTACGGCGACTTCGTCGGGCTCGGCGCTTGTGCTATTAATTCGCTGGTATTGGTGCTTACGCTCGGCTTTAGTATAATAATCGGGTTCATACATCCCCGCTCTATGGGTTTGCACGATATGGCTGCCGGAGTTTACGTGGTTAATTACTCCGGCATCAAGCGCGTGGATGTCTATGAAACAGTTAATGTGAAACTCGAGTAGCGGGGAGTCGGTGATGACGCTTTCGCACTTATGCATGCCCCAAGCTCTGCTTTTGCAGGGCGCGGACTTGGACGCAACGCTCAAGTGGATTCTGCTTGGCGCGATCGTCCTGTGCCTCATTGTAATGGGGCTGCAGTTCTTCAAAAACCTGTTTTATGCAGTCACCGCCCCGACCTACGCCCTGCGCAATATGGGAACAGACGACAGCCTGTTCTTCAGCATACTCCAGGTGTTCACGGGCGGCCTGTTCATATCCTACTTCGCAATGCTCCATCAGGAATACATCTCCAACTCGTTTTACACGTGGGCACAGGGCCAGGTATCAACCGCCCTCGCGGGTTATTCCAACGCGACCTATAAGCCCATAGTCATGGACGAAGGCTTGAACAGGATGACCGACGTGTTTGACTTGGCGTGGACAGGCATAATCTGGCTGCCCGCGATATGGCTGGTTCTCTGGGTCGTGCTGAGCATCCTTTTCTGGGGAACCTCCAAGGTCTTCTTCGGCAACCAGTCGGGCGCGAAAGTGATGGCTTCAACGCTTGCCTACTTCTTCGTGCTGACCGGGCTGATTGGCGGATACTTCATGATGCATATGCTAGGCAGCACCTTCGCCGGCACAATTGCATCCCCGGCGCCGGTTGACATGGTAGGGATGGTTATCCTCATTGCCGCCCTAGTTTACATGATCATATCGATTGCCCAGGGATGTGAAATAAGTGGCGTGCAGGCTGCGGTTATCTTCATCATCTGGGTTGCCATCCTCGGCGGTGGCATTTACGCGCTGGTAACTTACCAGATCAAGCCGATATATGATGGTTTCCTTGGCAGGCTGAGTTCTTCCAACTATGTCTCCTCCGGCGGAGGCTAGTGAACTTTTCGGGCAATTATCGCATCATACTTATGCCAATGCATCGAACTATCACACTTGCGCTCCTACTTGCGCTCGCGCTTTCCCTTCCGGCGTCCGCCGAGCAAGGCGCAATTGAAGTTGGGAGCTATCAGGGCGAAACCGCCACACCCGCAGAAACCACTGTGACCGAAACAGCCGCGCCCGGCGAAGTTGCATACGCGCTCGACCTAAGCGTGTATGAGATGCCGGTGCTCAACCTTGAGGGGAGACTTCCGATAACGCTCGCCGAAGCGCTCGAGGCGGTTATCCAGGAAAGCTACGGCGCGCGCCTCGCGCTCTCTACGTTCGAGCGTTCGCTGTTTGACTTGAACCTGGCGCTGGCCCCGTTTGACCCTATGCTTCAGGCGCAAGTTGGAACCAACTCATCCGACCGCGACGGCACGACGCTCTCAACCACGACCAAAAGCCACTCCTACTCACTTGACTTAAGCGAGCAGTTTTCGACCGGCGATACTTTCAGCGTCCACCACGAGCTGACGCGCACCGACGTGAACCAGTTCGGGGTAGGCGCAGTTGTCACAGGAAATAACTACAACAACAGCCTTGGCTTCACGCTGACCCATCCGCTTGCGAAGGGCCAGGGCCGCGCGGCTAATTACTACCAAGTCGAATCGGCGCTTTACAGGCGTCCCTATTCGCAACTCGTCTATGACGATGCGATACGCAACCTGCGCTACCAGGCGTATGTGCTTTACTACAACCTGGTTGCGCAGAAGCGCGAGCTTGAAGTGCGCCAGCTTAACCTTGAACTGGCAATGAAGCTCCTTGAGCGCAACTATGAGCGCCACAAGGTAGGCCTTGCTATCCGCGCTGACGTCCTCCAGGCGGAGAACAACGTGCTCACGCAGAAGAGCCGCCTGATAGACGGCCAGCGCTCCTACCTTGATCAGCTTGACCAGATGTCGCTGCTTCTTGGTGTGAGCCAGAAGCTGGACATCGTTTCCGATATAGACCTTTCGCCTATCGCAACGTCGCTTGACGTCAACGGCGACTGGGAGCGCGTGCGCACTGCCAGCACCTCGCTTCGCCAGACCGAAGTCCAGCTGCGCGATGCGGAGCTCAACTTAGGTTTCCTGCGCAACCAGCTCAAGCCCGACCTGGGGCTGAGCCTCGGCTATGCGCGCCAGGGAAACGCCGGGACCGTGGGCAATGCGCTGCGCGATTATGGCGACGAGAGCTACAACCTCTCCCTCAACTACAAGCTTCCCATCGGCAAGCGAAGCTACAAGGCGAGGATGGCGCAAGGCGAACATGACTTGGAATCGGCGAAGGTGCTGTCGGCGCAGACAAGCCAGCAACTTCGCAAGGACTGGGAAGCTCTTTTCCGCGAGCTTGACAGCAAGAGCTCGCAAATCGGGCTTGCAGCAAGCAGCGTGAGCGTTGCGCAGGAAAACTATGATATCCAGGTTGAGCGCAACAAGGTCGGCTGGGCGACCACGCTTGACGTTATCCAGGCGCAGGAAGCATTGCTGGAAGCGCAGTTGGCCTACCTCTTCGCCCAGGTGGACTACCAAACGACATACTTGAAGATGATGATTATGGTGGGCGATATTTAGCCGGCAAGCTGATGGCACTAATTGAATTCAAGGACGTTTCAAAGACTTACGACATGGGCAAGCACCAGGTGCACGCCCTGCGCAAGGTCTCGTTCACGATTGAGACAAACGAGTACATAGCGATTATGGGTCCCTCGGGCTCGGGTAAGTCCACCGCCATGAACATCATGGGCTGCCTGGACAGGCCGAGCGACGGCACATACCTGTTTGAAGGCCAGGACGTTACTAAGCTTACCGACATTGAGCTTGCCCGCGTGCGCAACCAAAGCATCGGTTTCGTCTTCCAGACTTTCAACTTGCTCCCCCGCACCAGCGCGCTAGAAAACGTGGAGCTTCCGCTAATCTATTCTCCCCGGCCGGGCAACCGGCATGAGCGCGCGTCCAAAGCGCTGGTCAATGTCGGGCTTGGCGACCGCATGCACCACAAGAGCAACGAGTTATCCGGCGGCCAGCAGCAAAAGGTCGCGATTGCCCGCGCCATAGTCAACGACCCTTCAATCATCCTCGCCGACGAGCCCACCGGCAACCTGGATTCCAAGAGCGGCACCGAGATTATGAAGCTCTTCCAGCGCCTCAGCGCGTCCGGCATCACGATAATCGTTGTGACCCACGAACAGCGCATCGCCGACCATGCCAAGCGCATCATCCGCTTCCACGACGGCGAAGTGGTGCTTGATGCGGCGGTTGAGAAGCGCGTTCTCTATTCGGACGCCGAGTTGCAAAGCCTTAACGACGAATACGCCGTGGCGAACAACGGCGCGGCATGATTTCGTTCTGGTATATTGCTAATCGCGCAGAACTGGCACAGCCCGTTTTAGGCATATCTGTTAGAATTACTTGCTTGAGATGCCGCTACTAGAAAAGCTGAAAGACCGCACCGCCTCTGTTGGCGTTATAGGCCTGGGTTATGTAGGCCTGCCGCTTGCCGTTGAATTTGCAGAAGCAGGCTTCAAAGTAGTGGGCATTGAGGCGTCGCAGGAGAAAGTTGCCCTAGTCAACAGCGGCAAGAATTACATCAGCGACATAGACAACGAGAAGTTCTCGCGCCTTGTCTCCTCCGGCAAGCTGTCCGCAACCTCCGACTACGGCATCATTAGTGAGATTGACGCCGTTTCCATCTGCGTTCCCACGCCGCTCTCCAAATCCCGCGAGCCTGATATCTCATACATCCTCGCCGCCTGCAACGGGATTGCGCCAAGGATGCATGCCGGGCTGCTAATCGTGCTTGAAAGCACAAGCTACCCCGGGACGACGAAGGAGCTGGTGCTTCCGCTGCTTGAAAAGAGCGGCTTGAAGGCGGGCAAGGAGTTTTACCTCGCCTTTTCGCCGGAACGCGTGGACCCGGGTAATGCCGAATACCAAACGAAAAACACGCCGAAGATCATCGGCGGCATAACTCCCGCCTGCACCGAGATGGCGACGGCTTTGTATTCGCAGGCGATTGAGACGATAGTCCCCGTGAGCAGCGCGACCGCCGCCGAAATGGTGAAGCTCCTTGAAAACACCTTCCGCGCCATCAACATCGGCTCAATCAACGAAATGGCGCTGATATGTAACCAGCTCGGCGTGGACGTCTGGGAGATTATCGACGCGGCGAAGACCAAGCCCTTCGGCTTCATGGCGTTTTACCCCGGCCCCGGCCTGGGCGGGCACTGCATCCCGATAGACCCGCTCTACCTGTCCTGGAAGATGCGCAAGCTCAACTACCATGCGCGCTTCATCGATCTGGCCGACCAGGTGAACTCGTCAATGCCGCGTTACGTCGTCGACAGGATAATCGAGCTGGTGAACAAGCGGCGCATCCCAATCAACGGCGCGAAGATACTTGCGCTGGGCGTCGCCTATAAGCCCGACATTGACGATAACCGCGAATCTCCGGCACTTCCAATAATTGAGATGCTCGCCGGGCACGGCGCAGTCGTCACCTACAACGACCCGTTCATCCCCAAGCTGAAATACAACGGGATAAGCCTGCAAAGCGCCCCTGTGACGCCCGAGCTATTGAGGGAACAGGACATAGTGGTTATTCTAACGAACCATTCCTGCTACAACTGGACTGAGATTGTGGAGAATGCGAAGCTTATTCTGGACACGCGCAATGGACTTGGCGGGATTATGCAGTCGGACAAGGTTATCCGGCTTTAGCCTCATTTGCCCCGGGCGAAGACACTTCCCTTCTCAGCGCGCTGGCGAAAGCAAACATAGGCGCGAGCAGCAGTGCCAGGTATATTGCGTGGAATAGCCCGTGAATCATCATCAGCAAGAAACCGATGCCCAAGCCTGTGGCGAGCCTTCGCTGTAAAGCGTTTCCCTTACCCGCGGCGAATGCGAACTCAAGCAGCGTGATTAGCCAAACGAGCAGATAGGGCAAGCCCCCCAGCAAGCCCCCACTCGTGAATATCTCCAGGTATGTGTTGTGCGTGTCAAGCATCAGTTCAACCGGGATGACCGAGCGGCCAACTGCTCCCGCGTGTTCCGGAAAGTTGCTCAAGCCGACTCCGATAAGCGGGTAATTGGCGAACATCCTCGCCGCTAGCGAATAATTCTCAACGCGAAAGCCGATGTAGTGCTGCGGCTGGTACTCCGGCTTGAATGCGGCTAGCGCACGAAGCGCCGACGCCTTGAAAGCGAAGGGCATGAAAATGGGCATGAAGCCGAACACGACGACGGCGATGATAACGGCGGCGATGAACGCGCGCACCGGGCGCTTGAACAGCTCGTATACTAAATAGATTATCAGCGCCAGCCATGCGCTGCGCGTGGCGGAGAAAAGGATGATCGCGGCTGACAACACGGCGATGATGTAGTATGCCGACCGCACCGACGCCCGCTTCTCACCATCAAGCAGCGCCAGCGACAGCGGGATGGCGACAAGGAAGCATATCGTTATGTTGATGCCGCCGGAAGCAGACGCGCCAGCGCGGTAAAACATTTGTGCGAGGGGCTGGGTTACGAAGTCGTAGAAAATGAACATTCCGCTGGCAATAGTCCCGGCGAGAAACCAGTTTGCGGCTTTCAAGATTAGCCCGGTTTCACGCAGCATCGCCGTGCTGATTAGGTAAAGCCCGAAGATAATCACTGCGATCGCGTAGAATTTAAGCGCCTTCGTTTGATTATCGGCGATGAGCAGCGACGCTGTTGAGACGAACAGGAACGCCCCAAATAGATAAGGCTTCAGCCCCAGGCCGCGCAACGAAATTGCAGGCAAGCGCCTGATGTTGCAAAGAAAACTGAGCCCTAAGATGGCGATCATCATAAACGCGAGGTTGGACATTCCTGGGATGGGAATTATCTGCGTCGTGGCCAAGGGAATTGAAAATACGAATGCGAGGAATGCCAAGCGGTGGTTAAGCAGCAATGCCGCGATGACGGTAAGCGCAACTGCCGCCCCGATTAGCCCCAGCGCATATACCGGCGCGAGAGCGCACGCGACCGCAGCCATCATTGCAAACGCGATGGCTAACCGTCCACCAATTGGATGGGCAAGCGCGTACTCCATGGATACCTTTACCATCCTGGCGTCTTCTATTCTAGCTGATTGTCAGGTTATCGCGCCAAGAACTTAGGCGGCTAATCCTTCAGGATTCCGCAAATTCAACCGGAATCGCGGCCAACAGGAGCTTCATCACATCAACCTGCATCTGGATGATATCCTTTTCCACATACTGCTCAAGCACAAGCTCACGCGCCCGCTTGCCGAAACGCTGCGCCATTTCCTTGTCGCGCAGGAGCACGAGCACCTTCTCCGCCAGCGCTTTTGAATCGCGCACCGGTATTAGGAACCCGGTTTCGCCTTCAATGACTTCCTCCCGGCAACCACGGATATCCGTTGCCACGACCGGCAGTTCCATAGACATCGCTTCAATTATGGAACGGGGAAGCCCTTCATGGTAAGACGGCAAGCAAAATACATCACAGCATGCCAGCAGCCTAGGCACATCATTGCGATACTCGGTGGCCACAAACTGGCCTTCTGCACCGTGTTTTGCCGCGAGATTGCGCAATTCGCTTGAGTGTGGTTGGGAGGATCCTTCCCCAATCTGGCCTCCAATCAGTAGGAAGCGCGAATCGGGGAAGACCTTGCCAACGATGCCTGCGGCTTCTATGAATTCACGGATGCCTTTCTCGTAGGAGAAGCGCGCGACCATTCCAACGATGGGCCCATCTTCCGGCAAGCCTAATTCGCGCCTGGCTTCAACCTTCTGGGGTGCAGAATAGTTTGCAGGATTAAACACCTCAGGATCTATCCCATTGCGGATAAGCATCGTCTTCTCTGGTGCCGCTATTCCACCCTTGATAGCATAAGCGTGGTCTTCGGAGCTTTGGTAAAAGCTAAAGGTAGTTATCCGCCCGGCTAGCCTTTCTGCAAGAACGGACAGGATTTGCTTCAGCGGATGGGCGTCTTCGTGGAAGCTGAAACCGTGAACGGTATAGGTTACTACCGGCGCCCGGGCGATTGCGGCCGCGATTCGGCCAGTAAACGCGGCAAGCGGGTTGTGCGTATTAATAACGGCGTATTTTTCCCGGCGGATTAGCTTAACAAGGCGGTTTATGCGGCTTAGATTAGTGAAGACCGATGAGGCTTTGCCGTAAGGAAGAGGGAAAACGCGGCATCCCATAGCCTCCAGCTTTTCCTTGTAGCCGCTCAATCCCGCCGCGCAATCTACCTGCCACCCCTCCGCCTGCATCCCGGCAATCAACGCCCTTAGGAATGTGTATATCCCATGGTCAATGCCAGCTACGAGCAGCACTTTCACTTTACAACCATGGTCAGCCACGCGGATATACTAACACACTAATTACGGCGCAGGGAGGGTTCAGTTTCTAGCCTGCCTGTTGAAAAGCCTTGAATAGAACCGGAGGTCTGAAGGTTTGAAAATCAGTAAGTCAAGCAGTGGCGTGCGGCTCACGTAGATGTATTGCGCAATGACAATAACCGCAGTGATTGTGTATCCCGCGAAGTTTCCCCATGCAGCCCCCAGCGCGCCCATCGCGGGAACCAGCGTGATGCAGGTAATCACGTTCGCCGCCAGCCCTGCGCCTGCCGCCAGCGACACCCGAAGCGGCATCCCGCGTGCCATCAAGTCGTAGCTGAGCACCCGGTAGATTGTGAAAATAACGACGCCCGGCAGCAAGACCATGAACGGCGCGAGCGACGGCGTGAACGCCTTGCCGAAGACGGCAGGAATGAGAATGGGCGCGGCCAGCGCCAGCAACACTGCCGATATCGCCGTCACGAGCAGCACGTTGCGGGTGGCTACAGGCGTAAACACGTTCGCTTCGTCGTCGGACGTATTCGCTGTGCGCGCGAACAAGACGACGCCAAACGAGTTGGGTATGAACAGCAAAAGCTCGGCAACGTTTAGCGCCATCGCATATTGCCCCACGGCTGCGTCATCGCGGTAGTAGCGCAGGATATACATCCCGATGCGGAAAGCGACGATTGTTGTAATGGTGATGATATGCGCCCGCAAGCCGTAGCCAAGCAGTTGCTTAGCCTCGCGCGCGCTAAACGCAAACACGGGCCGGGCCAGCTTCCAAAGCAGCCAGCATGCTACGGCGCACGCCAGCCCTCTGCCGAGCAGTTCTGCATAGATGACGCCTGCGACAGTCTGGCTTACCGCGATGAGTATGAGCGCCTGGAAGAACAAGTAGGATACGCGGTCGGTTATCTCAAGCAGGTTGAAGAGGCGGATTCGCCCCATCCCGACGAATGTGTAGATAGCGTAGTTTGTCCAAAGCGTGAGCGGAAACGCCAGCAGCGCGACGAGCGGAAGCCAGGCGGGCATGTCGGCAAAGAAGTTCTTGCGTAGCCAAGGCAGCGCCAGGAAATACGCCGTGCTGAAAACTAATACGGTCGCGGCGTAAAGGGGAATGGAAGCTCCGAGTATCTTTCGGGGGTCGCCAATCCGCCTACCGATATAGTATGAAAGCGCCACCGGAATGCCCAGCATGGACAGGTCTATCACGACAGTTATCGTGAAGACGATTAGGGCAATCTGCCCCTTGCCCGCCGGGCCCAGGTATCTGGCGATGAGGATGTTGGCGATGAAAATCGCCCCATAGACGATGACTCGGGCCAGAAGCGTGCCTGCTCCCTGCCGGGCGAAGCTCACGTCGCGCTCGCTTCGTTCCGCGCGGGGGCCATGTCCGCAGGCAGCGTTTGGACAAGCTTGGCGGGATTGCCTATCGCGGTCATTCCCTCCGGCACGTCAATCATCACCAGCGCGTTAGCTGCAACGCGCGCGCGCTTGCCGATAGTGACCGGCCCGATGACTTTCGCTCCGGCGAAAATCACGCAATCCTCTTCCAGCACCGGCGCGCCCTTTTTCGGGTGCATTGTTCCCGGCGAGAGCCTCGTGCCGAGAGTAACGCCTTGCAGGACTGTAGCGCCTCGCTGAATCACTGTTTCAGCGGTAATCACTGTTCCCACGGGATGGCCAAGGATAAACCCGCCTTCAATGCGCGCTTTGAACGAAATCTCAATATGAAACCGCCGGAGGATCATGTGGGGGATAACCCTTACTCCGAGGCTGTGCAGCATCTTCGCAAACCTGTAAACGTAAAGGCCTGCGAAGCCTGAATTGGTCAAGTACCAACAAATGAACTTCCAAAAGCCCGACTTGCCGTCCGTTCCGGTACCGAACAAGGTCGTCCCGCACATCCCTGTAAAATTGTCTTATCGCGCCCATTTACCCAAGGTTAGCCTGATACCATTCCGCAGCATTGGCGAGGCCTGCGCTGATGTTATATCGCGGTGAATAGCCAAGCGCGCATGCAACCGCCGCCGCCATCGCCAAGGCGGCGAGCAACCGGTCGTTGTTGGAGCGCACGCGCGCGTTTTCCATGTGAAACTAGCCCTCCAGGCAGAGTGTATTTTAGCCGATTGCCCGTCTAGTGTGCGAAAGGCGTCGCGGGGCCGATAATATCTTCCACCAACGCCTGGTATTGTTCAAGGTAATGGGTAAGGGAATGCCGTTCAACATCCTTTCTAGCCGCGCACGTGATAATTGCCGCAAGGCTGGGCTGGGTAGCGATTGCTTCAAGAGCGTCAGCTATGCTTTCGGCATCGCCGATGGGCGCCAATAGTGAATTAGCCTTGTGGCGCAAGATTGAAGTAATCCCCGGCGCTTCCGTGGCCACTACTGGCACTCCCGCCGCCATAGCTTCCAGAATAACTTGTGGCATCCCTTCGCGCTTGCTTGTGAGACAGTAGGCGTCCATCGCGCCATAGAGCTCTGGCACGTCGCACCTGTAGCCTGCGAAGACAACATCGCCTAGTAGCCCCAGCTCTTCAGCAAGCGCGCGCATTCTCGGCAACTCGTCGCCCTTCCCCACCAACAGCAGCTTGGCGTTGGGGCGTCGCAGGCGAAGTATCTTGAACGCGCGCAACAGCGTCTCATGGTCTTTCACGGGGTGGAAGCGCGCAACACATCCGACGACGAAGTCGCTTTCGGAGTACCCGAGGCTTCTTCGCATCGCTTCACGCGGCATTGACGGGTTGAGTATGCGCTCAAAATCAACGCCGGGCGAGATGACCTTTAGCTTGCGCTCCGGCACGCCCAGAGTTTCCCGCCCATACTTCGCGCCGTCCTCGCTGACAGTGACGTAATATTCGGTGAGCCCAAGAGTCAGCTTGTCCAGCAAGCTGCGGCCGCGCCCCTGCCCGCTGGAGTGATACACGCTGATTACCGGGACTCGGCGCATCATCCGCCCGAGCAACCGCGCCGTCATGTAGCTGTGGAAAAGGTGGGCGATGATGAGGTCGGGCCTTTCCTCGTCCAGAATCGGCAGAAGCTCCAGCACCCGCCAAGGCGCTTTCTTCGTAATGTGCAGTGAAAATGCGTCAAGGCCCTTGATGTCTGACATATGGTGCAGCAGCGAGCCGTCGCCGTCGATGAGAACGCCGTGCCTGACGCGGTAGCCAAGCTGGTGGAAGTGCACAGATGTCTTGGCGAAGATGTCCGGGGATCTGCCCCAGGCCCCCTCTGACGCAAGCACCATTACGCAAGGAGAATGCATAGATAGGTCATTCTACCATAAGCGGGGGGATGGGCATGCCACAATCGGCGTGTAGCCAAGACTGAGAGTAAGGGATTGCTCTGCGTCCTTGTTGTGAATTGCGACGGCTGTGCCGCAGAGGGCATTGCAGAGGCGCTCACTTCTTCTTCGCTGGGCTAATTGAGCTACTTATCTTCTGAGGGCACCTTACTTCACCCCACGCAACCGTAGCCGCCATCGCAATAACGATTAACGGCCAATTATGGTTCGTGCGCTCAAGCTGCTATACCAGAGCGCGCAGCGGCACGATTTCCAGCTTACCCATCTCTCGCAGCTTGGCTGCTTGTCGGCAGACCTTCTCAAAACCGGCAAGCATCGCTGTGGGATTCCCTGCGAAGTCCCCAGGATGACACCAGAGGAGGAATAGGCCGTTTCTTTTGACAGCAACATCTAGCCCTTTGCATGCACGAGCGACGCGGCTTGACATTGGAATCGCCCTGCGGTACCCATGACGACTGAAGAATATTCCTCCCTCTACTCCCAGCATGCCGTATTCATCTTTCTCCAGCTTCACCAAAGGAGGAGTGAATTGCCAGGCCTCGGCTATGAACCGTTTGAGCTTTGGGGCGAAGTGAGCACGGTGAGATGACTCCTCCTTGTGCGCAATCCGATATACGCGCACTCCCTGTTCCTTGAGCACGTCAAGATATCCCTTCCGATTGCGCGGAAACACGTGGGTGGCCATCTCCTGGCCAAAGCCGGCGATTAGCTGCCGGGTCAGTTCCATTTCTTGTTTCGCCCGCTCGCGGGTCAACTCGTGCATGGAGAAATCTACGTGGCTGAAGGAATGTGACGCCAACTCCTGAGGAGTACGGCACGAAGCAATTCGCTCTATCGTGTCCCTGGCCATCCATATTGAACTTCCGTCGTCCACTCCTCCGCAGTCCCGGCTGAACCAATCTGGGAAGTGTGCAGGACAATACGGGTCGAGATGAGCGTGTGTGCCGTCGCACTCGCGTAACATCAGATGGCCTACAACGGCCCAGGTTGCTGGAAGGCGGTGGCGATCAAGGATATCCAGCAAAGATGGCACGATCTTCGTACGCGTCAGCCGCACGCGGGCGAGATATTGCTCGTCAAAAACCTTGTCAAAGCGCCCCCACGCTAACTCATAGTCGAAGCAGATATTGAAACGTCCTAGGGACATGTTTTTGTTAGCTAACATAGTCGCTGTCGCCGCCGCACGTGTACCAGTTGGGAATGCTGCGCGGGTCAAGCATGATGCCGCTGTCATTGCGAAAGGCGTTGAGGCGCTCGCGGTCTAGAGCCATCCCACTTTCCTGCGCCGCCTGCGCCAGCTCGAGGTTACCGGTGTAAATGCTGCGGGAATTTGCGCCCAGCGCAAAGGCGGCATTACGGTGGAACTGCATGATTCGCTTAAGATCCTGCGGCCGCTGCCGATCATAGTAGACGTCAGCTAGCAGTAGGGCGTCGCTGACGCCTGCGCAACGCCATACGAATGCAAAGACGGCCCGCAACTGCCCGGATTCACATGTTAATTGAAGGAGCACGCCGATATCCTTGGGGTGTTCAAGATACCGCCAGCGCAAGTATTCAGCGTCGCGGGCGCAGGCAAAGGGATACTGTAGCTGGCAGCGCGTCAGCAGTTCGTTGACTTGCTCGTCGCTTGCATCAAGCACCTTAATGCCGGAGTCCAGGTGTCCCAGGCGCTCTAATTTAGGCTTCATCCGGGGGCGCTTGCGTGCAAGCTTGAGCTTCTTCCTCATCGCCCCTTGCGCTATGGAGCGCAGCCGCCCCAGGAAGGCGGTGTATTCTACATAATCGGAGATGCCGTAAAGCTGGTCAAAGTTGTTCCTGAGCACTACCTTCAACGAATGTGTGGACGAAACGAAGTGCAGCTTAATCTCCGCTGGACGGTTGAGAAAGTAAGGGACCAGCTTGCCGCCCATTCCTGTGCCGCGCAGACGGGGCAAAATGTACCAGTCGTTGAAGGCGCATGACATAAGTTTCTGTCCATGCACGTATATGGGGCACTCGGTGAAGCCAAGCGTGCCTGCGACTTCGCCTTGATCTATTACCGTTAGGAAGAGCTTTGCGCCACGACGGGCTGCAGGCGAGTCCAGGTGCTTCCAGCGGAAAACGTCAGGCTCATGGGCGAAACTAAGATTCATTACGCGCCAGAACCTGCGAAGGCTGTCCCAGTACAGGTCGCTGTATTCGATTACTTCCACGTCTCGCGATTATAACAAAAAGAGCTGATGCGCGCTGCCATGCTACAATCGGCGCATGGCTTTACACGCCAAGAACGCATTTCGCATGTTCGC
Source organism: uncultured bacterium (assembly GCA_963749125.1). GTDB lineage: Bacteria > 4484-113 > 4484-113 > 4484-113 > 4484-113 > JBBIJQ01. The sequence continues at coordinate 319,861 of CAVVLL010000002.1, read as the reverse complement.
GACGAACGACGACGGCATAGCCGGCGAAGGGCTGGTCGCGCTTGCGCGCGCGTTCGCGCCCCTTTGCGAGATGACCATCGTCGCGCCGGAAGCGCCCCGCAGCGCCGTGAGCCACGCGATTACGCTGCACAAGCCACTGCGCGTGGACGCCCGCCCCGAATTCCCGTGGCCGGAAGGCAGTGCGCAAGGGTGCGTCGCATATTCGTGCTCAGGTTCGCCGAGCGACTGCACGATGCTGGGAGTGCTTGAGCAGATGAAGGGGCGCTTGCCGCACATCGTCGTCTCAGGCATCAACGACGGCCAAAACTTAGCCGAGGACATCACCTATTCCGGCACCGTCGCAGGCGCGATGGAAGGCGCGATACTGGGCATCCCCGCAGTAAGCGTATCCTTTGACACGCAAACCGGGCGCAACTTCGCGACCGCCGCCGCGGCCCTCAGGCTCGTCATTGAGCGCATCTTTTTCAACGCCACCCCCGGCGTTCCCTGGCCCGAGCCCGATTGCGCGCGCATCCGCGAGGTGTTCAACGGCAGCCGCTTCCTCAACATGAACGTGCCCGACGTGCCGCTGTCGGAGCTAAAGGGTGTGCGCGTGTGCCAGACCGGCTTTCGCGGCTACAAGGATGTTGTCCAGAAGATGCACGACCCGCGCGGCCGCCCGTTTTTCTGGATCGCAGGCGAGCGCGTGCACGAAGACATGCGCGAGGATACCGACGTGATGGCGATACAGCAGGGGTATGCGGCGATAACGCCGCTGATGTGGAACATGACCGACCACTCCGCGCTTGGCGATATTTCCAAGCTATTTAGCTAAGCCCGCGCCAATCCCAAAAACGCCTTCGCGCGCTGAATAAGCGCAAGCTCCATCCCCTCGTCAATGTGCTCGCAGTATATGCGCACCAACGGCTCCGTGCCCGAGAAGCGCAGCAGCAAAAAGCCTTCCGCGTAATGCAGTTTCACGCCGTCAAGCTCGCTAAGCCGCGCGCCTTCAAGCCCGATGAGCTGCGGCTCGTTCTTCATTCGCTCAATGAGGCCGCGCACGCGCTGCGCCTCGTCAGCGCCTGCAAGCGCAATGTCCTCGCGGTGGAAGAATGGATGCCCAAAGCGCTTGGCGATGTCATCGCGCAGGCTGCAAAGCGTCGCGCCTTTCTCCGCCATCGCGCAAAGCACGATGAGCAGCGCAAGCAACGCGTCGCGTTCAGGCAGGTAAAACCCGAAGCCGAAGCCACCGCTTTCCTCGCCCGCCATTAGCGCGCCCGGCTTTATCAGCTCGCGTGTTGAATGCTTGAAGCCCACTGGAACTTCGCAAAGCTCAAGCCCAAGCCCGGTGCAGATGCGGTCAATGAGCGATGAAAAGCTCACCGACTTGATGACGCGCCCGCGCATCCCGCGCCCTTCAACGAGGTGCAGCAAGCATATCGCGAAGATGTCCTCGGGCGGCACGAACTGGCGGTTCTCGTCAATGAGCCCCAGCCGGTCGCCATCGCCGTCAAACGCCGCGCCGAACGCGCCCGCGCCGTTCTCCCCGACCCACTGTGCCAGCCCGCCAAGCAGCTCTGGTATTGGCTCAGGCTTGCCGCCCGCGAAGTTGGGGTCGCGCGCAGTGTTCATCGCCGTGAAGCCGATGCCCATCGCCTCCAGCACCTGCAAATACAAGTGCGCCGTGGCGCCGCGCACGAAGTCTATCCCCAGCTTGAACTTTGAGTATTCAAGCATCCCGCAAGCAAACGCGCGCATACCGTCCTCGTATTCGCGGCGCAGGTCAAACTGCGCGTAATCGTTTACGCTGAACGCAAGCGTGGCGTCGTAAGTTGGCGCAGCATCCGCCGCATACTTCTCAACTTCGCTGTTAAGCTCGGGCAGCGCGCTGCCGCCCTCGGGCCCTTTGAGCTTGAAGCCGAGATACCTCGCGGGGTTATGGCTCGCGGTGAGCATAATGCCCAGCGGCGCGTTCATGCGCTTAACTGCGAAGCTCAAATACGGCGAAGGGCAAAACGTGGCGGCGATCAGCGGCGCGAAGCCCTCGGCTTTTAGCGCATGATAAACCGCGCGCGCGTAATGCGGCGCCAGGAAGCGAGTGTCATAGCCGACGGGGATGGATGCGCCTGCGGGTGCGCCGTGCGCGCGGAGGTATTGCGCCACGCCTGCGGTGAGCTTAGCTACCTGCTCCCAGCAAAACGTGTCGCCTATGACCCCGCGGTATCCGTCGGAGCCGAAGCGAAGCGGCGCAGCATTTCCTTTTGGCGGCATGCGCAAGGTATGCGCCTTCGCTAGAGGATGCTGTCAACGATGGCTTTGAGCGAATCGTAATCTCGGAAGCCCACGAGGTTCTTCACCGATTCGCCGGCCTTGAAGAATATGAGCGTGGGGACGCCAGTAATGCCGAACCTGCGGGAGAGCTCCGGGTCGTTGTCGGTGTTTACCTCAAAGACCTCAAGCTTGCCCTGGTATTCGCTGGCGATGCGCTCCACGATGGGGTGCAGCATCTTGCATGGCGGGCACCATGTCGCGCCGAAATCAACCAGCACCGGCAGCGTGCTTTTCTCCACAAGTTCCGCGAAATCGCTTTCGTGAATCTCCTTCATGTATAGGAGCCTCCAACGGGGTATTCCTGCAATAGCAGTCGCTATTATACAACCATGCAGGCGCGAGGATTAACTTCAGGGGACACTCCCGCCTTAACATCCTCGTGCCGCACCTCCGGATCGTTAGCTTGTTTCCAGGCTCGTCCGCCAAACCTAATAGAGCCTAGCGAACTTAAGGTCAAAGTTCGTCCAGTTGTAGTAGCCGATGGCCGCGTCGCCGCCCACTTCGCAAAGCGTGGTATACATGCCGGTCTGGCCTGCGCTGTCCAGCGTTTCCGGGGGCAGCCAGACGTTCCCGTTGGTGTCAATGGATCTGACGAAGCGCAGGTCGCTTGAAGTCATCGTGTAATAGGCGATTGTGGGCTTGCCGTCGATCACTACCATCGGCGTGTACCACAGCATGCTCGATGCGCTGTCCAGGACTATCGGAGTGCCCCAAGTTGCGCCGTTCACGTCAAGCGCGCGCACATACATCAAGTCGTCGCCAGTGGTGGCGTAATACGAAATCGCAGGATTGCCGTTGGCTATCACCATTGAGGTGAACTTGCCGACGTTGCCCGTGGTAGCCACTGAAACCGGCGCGCCCCAGGTTGTGCCGTCCAGATCAGTTGCGCGGACGAACATGAGGTCGCCCGTGCCCTCGGCGTAATACGAGATGGCGGGCAGGCCGTTGACGATGAGCAAGGTGGGGAACTGGCCGGCGAAGTTCGCGGCGTCAATGATGATGGGAGTGCCCCAGGTCGTGCCGCTGGGGTCGTTCGCCCGCACGTATTGCTGCTTCCACGTCGTGTAGTTGTAATAGGTCACTGCCGGATTGCCGTTTATCACCGCCATTGACGGGTAGTAGCCGTTGCCGCCTATCCCCACGGGAGTTCCCCAGCTCGTGCCATCGGCGTCGTTGGCGCGGATGAAGCGCAGGGCGTGCGCGGAGTTGTCAAGGTAAGTGATTGCGGGGCAGCCGTTCACGGTCATGAGGCGCGGGAAGTGTCCCTGGTCGCCTGCGCTGACGAGCGTTATGGGAGTTCCCCAAGTTGCCCCGTCTGCGTCGTTGGCGCGCAGGTATAAGAGGTCCATCGTATTGTTATCCCAATACGCCATCGCCGGTCGGCCGTTGATAACGCTCATTGATGTATAGAAGCCGCCGTTAGCGGAGGTCGGGATCACGCCGATGTTCCACCCATGGACGGTGGCGGTAGCGGAGGCGGTGGCGGTGGACGGCGTGAGGGCGTTATCGGTGATGCGCACAGTGGCGGTGTAGATACCGGCGACGGGGTAGGTCACCTGCGCGCCTGCAAGGCCTCTGGCGTTCTCTTCGGGGCCGACCTCGTTGAAGGTGCCGTTGTTGTCGAGGTCCCACTCATAGTCGGTGAGTGCGCCGTCTGCATCGGCCGATGCGGACGCGTCATAGAATACCGTCACGCCCTTCTCGCCTTCGGGTGGCGTGGCGATGAGCACAGCCACCGGCAGCGCGTTCACGGTGATGGCTGAGGTGGTTATGTTTTGCACGCGCGAGCTGTCGGTAACGCGAAGGCGTGCGGTGTATGCGCCGGGCACGGTGTATGTCCAGGTGACGGTGGATGCGCTGTCAAAAGCGTCCCATATGCCGTCGCCGTTGAAGTCGTAGTCGTAGCGGATGATGACGCCGTCGGGGTCGCTGGACGCTGATGCGTCAAAGTTAACCACGAGCGGCGCATCGCCTGCAGCCGTGGCCGGTGACAGGCTGGCTACAGGGTCTAGGTTGTTTGGCACCAGCGCGCTTATGGTGGTGAAGGCGGTTGCCTGCGCGCCAGCATTATCGGTTACCCTGACCCTGGCGTCATAGTTGCCGGGTGAGGTATAGGTCCAGGAAGGCGTTGAGCCTGCGTTATATGCCTCGTAGAAGCCGTCGCCGTCAAAGTCCCAGTCAAAGCGCACGATAGCGCCGTCAGAGTCGATTGACGTTGATGCGTCAAAGGCGACGGTTAGCGGAACGTTGCCAAACGTGGGGACGGCGGTGATTGCTGCTGTGGGGACTATATTGTTGAGCGCGTTCACATTGACGAATGCGCTGGCCTCGCCCACTGCGCCGTGGTTGTCTTCAACGGCAACTGTGGGAACGGGTATGCCCGGCGTGTCATATACGACGTTCAAGGTGGGGGTGTATGTGATCTTCTCGTAGGAGCCGTCGCCGTCTATGTCCCACATATACTGGACGATGGCGTCGCCTGCATCGGGGTCGTAGCTGCCTGAAGCGTCAAGTGTGACTGCCAGCGGGGGAGTGCCGGTGTCGGGCGTTGCCACGAGAGACGCTATCGGAGCGGTGTTGCCAGGGGCCGCCAGGCCGGTCACAGCACTCACGACGGCTGTGTCGGTGCTCCAGCCGCCGTCGTTGTCGGTGGCGCGGAACTTGGCGTTATACAGCCCTGCAAGCAGGTATGTGTTGTGCACGGCGCCGGGGTTCACAGCCGACGTGCCGTCGTAGATCCCGTCGCCTTCAAAGTCCCAGGCGTATTCAACAACCTGGCCGTCGTTATCCATAGCGGTCATCTCGAAGTCGACCGCGAGGGGTATCAGCCCTGACTGGTGGTATGCGATAACGCTCATGGCAGGGCGCGTATTGCCTGCGATGATGAGGCTGATTGCGCCTGTCCACATGCCGCCGCCGGGCACATGCGCGCGCAATGCCGGCCTAACAACGCCGGGCGCAGAGGTGCGCGCTTGCGCAAGGCCGGTGTTGTCGCCGGTCACGTCCCACTCGCCGTCGCCGTCAAGGTCCCAGTCGTAGCTCGCAGCGCCTGATGCGCTCAAGGTTATCCCGCTTCCGCTGCGGCCTGAAGCAGCGCTTGCTGTGAACGTAACTTGAGGAGCTTCACCTGCAAGCGGAGTTGCGCTTGCGCCGGATGAAGGCGCGCTTTCGTTACCGTTCATGTCCACGCAGCTAACGGTGACTTGGGTATCACCGGATGCGGGTATGAAAGCGCTCGTGCGGCTGGTTACATAGCCAAGCGCATCGCTGCCGCCCGCATAGATGCGGTATCCGGCTATTCCTTGCGCCTGCACGCTGTCCCACTGCGCGAAGATGCCGCCTGCAGCGGGCGTGAGCACGGGTGTATCAGGAGTTGGTGGAGCTTCGCTATCGCCGCCGTCGCGCGCAGTGGCGCCAAGGCCGGCCAGGTCAAAGCCTGCGCCGTCATACGCCACTACCGCCAGCATGAGATTGCCAAACGGGCTCGTGTATGCCGATGGCGGCAGGGGAATGAGCACGTGGCTGTCGGCAAACGGGCCGTGCCAGCGCCAGGTGTCGGAGGAATAGTCCGCTACGCCGATGTAATATGCAGATGAAGCGCCGTCCTGCGAGTGCAGGTTGGCGTCGATGGATACGATGGATGGCTGAGCGCCGCCCATAGGCATGCGGTATATCGCAAACGATACACCCTTATCGCCGGGCTCGCCACTGGCGAAGCTTGACGCCTCGCCGAAGTCGGATACGTTCCCCGCTTCCAGGAAACGCTCTATGCCGGGGATGAAGTGCGCATCCGATGAACTGGCTACAACGCGCCCGCCCTCAAGCCGCTCCCAGGGCTGTATCCCGTCGGAAGGCAGGCCTGTGGGCCACTCCACGTTGGCAAGCTCAATAGGCGCTTGTGTGCGGGCGCCTAGCTGATCTCCAATCGTGGGATTCCATGTGGTGCGCGTGCCATGGCCGCAAGATGCTGCGGCTACGGCTATGCTTATCACAACAATTATCACAATCCGCTTCATTCCATCTCTCCTGCGTGGTCTGCGGATATTATAGCAAAAACCTGGCCTTGGGGATATGCGACAATTAACCCGTGCAACCCAAGCTGAAAGTCTTGTTTTACTGCATAGGCAACGCCTGCCGGTCGCCGATGGCCGAAGCGATATGCCGCCACCTTGGCGGTGAGGTCGTGGAAGTGCAAAGCGCGGGCGTGGTTCCCCTGGGGCACGTCAGCGAAAACGTGTATCCCGCGCTCGCGGCTCTCGGCATCCCATCCGAAGGCCTAAGCTCCAAGCCCATTAGCGCGGTGAGCATCGGCGCGGACACGCTGGTCATAAGCCTAGCCGAGAACTTCCCGGTCATGCGCGTGCTCGGACCCGAGCTTCACTTTGAATACGAAGACTGGCCGGTCGCCGACCCTTACGGCGAAAGCCCGCTGTGCTACGAAGGAGTCGCGCGCCACCTGCTTTCGCGCATTGAAGACTTGCTCAAGCGCCGGGGAATAATCAGCTAGAACGGCAGGTGGCTTCGGATCTCGCCTTCAACGCGGTTCTTCGCTTCGTTCTTCCAGTAATCTTCGCTGAACATCTGCATTATGTCGGCGAGCACGCGCGTGTGCGTGAGGACCTGGGGCAGCACTCCGAATTCAAAAAGCAGCCGCGCGCCGGCAGTGAGGTGGAAAACCTCGCCGCCTGAAGTAATCTCAACATCGCCCTCGTGGCCGTAGAAGTCCACCCTTGGCGGCTTGCTTTCATCGGCGTTGGGGGTTATCTCAACTTCATAAACCGTGCCGCGCACGATGGCCATTGCGGTCGGCGTTTCCAGTTCAAACGTCGCGCCGGGCGAGAGCGCTTCCTTCAAGTTCGCAATGAGCGATCCTGCGGTAAGCGACGCCCTTGTTCGCCCCTGCGGCGCAAGCTCGCTTAGCGTCAGCACGCTGTTTTCCTTAATCAGCACCAGCGTGTTGGGCTGGAACTTGAGCTGGGTCTTGCCGTCATCGCCGATTTTGAGCACATCGCCTGCGCAAAGCTTAAGCCCCTGCTTCACGGCGATTACTTTTGTGCTGGGAGGGCGCGTAAGCGTGACCGGCCCTGCCGTGCGTATGACTTCGGCGTAGGGTGCGCCATCGGCGGCGGGAGCGTTGATGCCAAGGGCTGCGATAAGCAGCAGCGGCGCAATGAGGACAATCAGGCTTCTCATGGTGCGATTATACCGCAGCGAGGCTTCGCCCTACTTTTTGCTTTTGCCCTTGCCCTTCTTTTCGGCGGGTGCGGGCAGGGGAGGCGTTTCGGGCAGCGAGTCGGGGGACGGCGGGTTCACTGGGTCGCATGCCGGGTTGGAGCTGCGGTTGTCGGTGACGTAAAAGCCGCCGCCGTGAAACACGACCTGGGGCGCGGATATCAGGCGCTTGGCGGGCGCGCCGCACTTCTCGCACTTGTGCGTGTGGCCGCCGTTCGCGGAGTATGCTGATATCTCCTCAAACACGCAGCCGCATTTCGTGCACTTGTATTCGTAAATTGGCATATAACAAATCTCTTATCGGGGCTGGTGATTCTACTCCCCGCCTGCCTTGCGCGCAACCGCAATGGTAATCGCGCCGTTTTTCGCATCCAGCGTGACCGTACTTCCCTTCGCAATTTCGCCGGTGATGAGCTTTTCCGATAGCGGATTAGCGGCAAGGCGCTGCACAGCGCGGCGTAGCGGGCGCGCGCCGAACGTTGTGCTGAAGCCTTCGGCGGCGATGATGTCCAGCGCTGCGTCGGTTATCTCAAGCGCGATGCCGCTCTCGGCGAGCCGCTCCTCAAGCTCCGCAATCACAAGCCGCGCAATGCGTTTGACCTGTTCCTTGTTGAGCGAGTGGAAGACGACGACTTCGTCAATGCGGTTGAGGAATTCAGGCCGCAGTGTGCGCTTAAGCTCCTCAAAGACGGCATCGTGCATCTTCGGGTAAAGCTGCTCAAGCTCTGCTTCCGTCTTGCCCTCGGACATCTGCGCAATCTCGCCGCTGGCGAGGTTGCTCGTCATAATGACGACTGTGTTGCGGAAGTTCACGGTGACGCCTTTGTTGTCGGTCAAGCGCCCTTCGTCCAGCACTTGCAGCAGTATGTTGAACACGTCGGGGTGCGCCTTTTCAATTTCGTCCAGCAGCACGATGGAGAATGGCTGGCGGCGCACCTTTTCGGTTAGCTGCCCGCCTTCGTCGTAGCCGACATAGCCCGGGGGCGCGCCGATGAGCCGCGACACGCTGAACTTCTCCATATATTCGCTCATGTCAATGCGGATGATGCTGTCGCGGCTGCCGAACAGGAAGTCCGCGAGGACTTTCACCAGCTCGGTCTTGCCCACTCCCGTGGGGCCGAGGAAGATGAAGCTCCCCGACGGGCGGTTGGGGTCGCTCAGGCCACTCTTGGCGCGGCGGATAACTTCGGACACCGCGCGCACCGCCTGTTCCTGGCCGATGATGCGCTTGCCAAGCTCATCTTCCATGTGCAGCAAGCGCCCCGCTTCAGTCTCGGTAAGCCGAGTTACAGGCACGCCGCTCCATTCGGAGACGATTTGCGTGACATCCTCGGCTGTGACTTGAACGTTCACGCTCGTTTCCTGCATGCGCGCGCGTTCGGCGTCCATCTCCTTTTCCAGCGCGATGAATTGCTGCTTGAGCTTCGCCGCAAGCTCGTAATCCTGCGCATCTGAAGCCTTCGCCTGCAAAGCCAAGTTGACGTCAAGCTGCTGCTGCAGCTCGGTCAGGTGCGATGTTGCTGCCAGCGCGCGCAAGCGGCAGCGCGCGGAGGCATCGTCAATAACGTCAATCGCCTTGTCGGGAAGGAAGCGCCCTGTTATGTAACGCACCGACAGCGATACGGCAGCCTCAATGGCTTCGTCGGTGATTGTAAGCTTGTGGTGCTCCTCGTATTTCGGGCGCAGCCCTTTGAGTATCTCCACTGTGTCGGCGGGCGACGGCTCGTCCACCATCACTGGCTGGAAACGCCGCTCCAGCGCAGGGTCTTTCTCAATATGCTTGCGGTATTCGGAAACCGTCGTCGCGCCGATGGCCTGCAGGTCACCGCGCGAGAGCGCAGGCTTGAGGATGTTGCTTGCGTCCATCGCGCCTTCGGCCGCACCTGCGCCGACAACGGTGTGCATCTCGTCAATGAAGAGAATCACGTTGCGTTTGCTCTTCTCAATCTCGTCAATCACGGCTTTAAGGCGATCTTCAAACTCGCCGCGAAACTTCGTCCCGGCGATGAGCCGCCCCATGTCCAGCGAAAGCACGCGCTTGTCTAGCAGCGGTTCCGGCACCCGCTTTTGCGCTATGCGCAGCGCAAGGCCCTCAACGATCGCGGTCTTGCCAACGCCCGGGTCGCCGATGAGCACCGGGTTGTTCTTCTGCCGCCGCGACAATATCTCCACGACGCGGTTGGTTTCACGCTCGCGGCCGATGACGGGGTCTATCTTTCCTTGCCGCGCCTTCTCGGTCAGGTCAACGGTGAACCGTTTCAGCGACTGGTATGTCTCCTCTGCGCTCGCGGAATCCACGCGCCTATGACCGCGTATTTCCTTAAGCGCGGAGAGCACCTTGTCTTTAGTCAGCCCCGCGCCTATGAGGATGCGGTATCCCGCGCCTTCGCGCAGTTCAAAGAAAGCCAGCAGCAGGTGTTCCGCGCCGATGAATTCGTCGCCCATCTGCTTAGCTTCATCCCACGCCAGGTCAAACAACTTCGCCGCCAGCGGAGTAAGGTAAATCTGCCCGATGCCCGCCTGCACTTCAACATGCGGCTGTGTCATCACCGCTCGTTTGCAGCTCTCAAGCGCCTTTTGCTGGTTCACTCCAGCCGCGCCGAGGACTTCCATCGCCAGCGAGCTCTCTACCTTGAGTAGCCCGTAAAGGACGTGCTCGCTGTCAAGCTGCACCTGCTTTGCTTCAAGCAAAACATCCTGCGCGGCCTGCAACGCCTCTTTCGCGTGGTCGGTGAATTTCTCAAAGGGTATCACTCTTTTCCGCCCCTCTCGCCGCCCATAATCGCGCGCAACAAGGTGATCGGGATGAGCCCTTCACCCGCGCGCTTTAATGGAACAATCGCTTCGGTCTCGCCCTGCATCATCGCCCTGACGCGCCCGCGCAACGGCTCTTCAAGCTCGTCAAACACCGCGTCCATCATCCGCTGCATCTCGCTTAACTCATCGCGCATGCGCAGCACGATTTCAACGCCCGCGAGGTTCAATCCCAGGTCACGCGTAAGTGTGAGGATGACGCGCAGCCTCTCCACGTCCTCCAACGAATACATCCTCGTCCCGCCTTCGCTGCGACGTGGCGCTATCAGCCCTTCGTCTTCATATTTGCGCAGGGTCTGCTGGTGAATCTCCAGCATCTGCGAGACCGCCCCTATCGTGAGCAGGGGTTCGCGGCCATTGAGTTTGTCTTTCTTGCTTTCCATTTCTAGTATCCGAACAGCTTCCGGCGCGGGTTGCCCGGGCTTTCTTCCGCAAACTCACGCATAAGCTCGCGGGCTTTGACGCTCGTGTCTTTGGGCGCGACTATCAGAACGCGCACGATGAGGTCGCCCTTATCGCCGCCGGTCAGCCGCGAAAATCCCTTGCCGCGCAGGCGGAATTCCTTGCCGGAATCAGTTCCCGGCGGGATGGTCAGCCGCACCCGCTTGTCCAGCGTCGGAACGTCAATCTCTGCGCCCAGCACCGCCTCTGAGATGGTAATGGGAACTTCAAGTGTCACCGTCGAGTCATCGCGCTTGAAATATGGATGCGGCCGCACGGTGATTTCCAGCAATATATCGCCGTAAGGCCCCTTGTTCACCCCGGGCTGCCCCTTGCCGGGCACGCGCACCTTAGAGCCGGTGTCCACGCCGGGGGGAATGCGCACCTCAATCTTTTCATGCTTCGGGATTACCCCGCTACCCCGGCAGCGCATGCAGGCCGCGGTGGAGACGTGCCCCCGCCCTCCGCATTGCGGGCAAACCACGCCTTGTATCCTTTGAAACATAGTCTGCTTCGCCTGGCCGCTCCCGCCGCATGTCGGGCAAGCAGCAGTTTCGGCGTTGGGCTCAACTCCCGTCCCTTCGCAGCGGTCGCAATACACGTCGCGCGTAAGCTCCATGGTCATGCTGGTTCCGTGCGCGGCGTCAAGAAAGTCAATCGTCACCGCCTGGCGTATGTCGCCGCCGCGCCGGGGCCTTGTGTCCTGGCGCTGGCCGCGCATCCCGCCGCCGAATAGGTCGCCGAAGATGTCAAAGCCGCCGCCGCCGAAGTCCACGCGCCCGCCACGGTTTGTGAACTGGCGGACGAACTCCTCCCATTCAACGCCAGGGCCGTTGGTAGGGCCTGCGCTAGAGAAGTAGCCTTCGCCGTATGCGTCATATTCGGCGCGCTTATTTTTATCCGAGAGCACCGAGTATGCGGCCTGAAGCTCCTTGAACTTGTGTTCTGCTTCGGCATTGCCGGGATTGACGTCCGGGTGGTATTTACGCGCGAGCTTGCGGTAAGCAGTTTTTAGCTCCTTGTCAGTCGCGTTGCGCTGGACGCCCAGCACTTCATATAGATCTTTCGTAGCCTGCACTACTCACTGGCCTCCGGGCCGGCGGAGAGCTCGTCTGCTTTTCCGATGGGGACGAGCACTTTGACCATCGCGGGCTTCACGACGCGGTCCCCTACGAGAACGCCCTGCTGGTAGACTTCGCTAACGAACGGTGCTTCCACCTCGGCTGATTCTTCCGTCATCAGCGGCATGTGCAGGTTCGGGTCAAACGGGACCTGGGGCTTGTTGATCGCCTCGGCGCCGTGCTTAGTGAGGACTTTGTAGAGAAGGGTTCTCGTCTTGCGCATGCCGTCCAGAAGCGGATTCTCCCCTTCTTCAACGTCCTGGTAGATATGTATCGCCTGCTCAAGGCTCTCCAAGCAGGGTAAAAGGTCAATCACCAGTTCTTCAATGGCATGCCGCTGATACTCATTCCGCTCCTTGTCCACACGCTTGCGGAAGTTGATCAGCTCAGCGCGCGTGCGTTGGGCGATATCAAGGTATTCGGCCGCAAGCTGGCGCGCAGCCTCCAAGTCGCCCGCCATTGATGCTTGCGGCAGCTCTTCGCCCAGCACGTAGATGTTTGGCTGCGAATCGTCTTCTTCCACAAAGTCGCGCGGGTCGCTTATAGCGAGCGGTTCATCTTCACTGCCGAGCATTTCCTCGCCAGTCTCTTCCTCAATGTTGTTGTTTTCATTCATGGTGTTTTGTTAATCCGGGGCGGGATAGGCCCGTCCCCGGAAATGCATGACACTTGATGTTAGTCAACTTCCTTGTAATCAGCATCCACTACGCCTTCGTCAGGCTCATCTCCCGGCTGGAACTCGGTCTGGCCGAAATCTTGCGGCCCGCCCTGAGATCCCGCGCCTCGGTACATATACTCCGCAAGACGGTAAGTGGCATTGAGGAGGATGTCGGTCTTGGCCTTGATATCATCCAGATTTCGCTTTTCAACCGCCGCCTTCAAGTCGGCGAGTGCGCGCTCAGTCGCCTTGCGGTCGTTCTCGTTAGATCTTCTCGGCGTGGTCGCGCAGCGTCTTATCAACCTGGTAGATAAGCCCATTCGCCTTATTCATCGCCTCAACCTCGTCGCGCCGTCGCTTATCTTCGGCGGCGTGGCTTTCAGCATCAGTAACCATGCGGGTAATGTCGTCGTCAGCCAGGTTAGACGAGCCAGTAATGGTGATTTTCTGCTGCTGGTTGGTCGCCATGTCGCGCGCGCTCACGTTGACGATGCCGTTCGCGTCGATGTCAAACGTCACCTCAATTTGCGGGATGCCGCGCGGCGCAGGCGGGATGCCGACGAGGTGGAAGCGGCCCAGGCTCTTGTTGTAGCCCGCCATCTCGCGTTCGCCCTGCAGGACGTGAATCTCCACCTGTGTCTGGTTGTCGGCTGCGGTGGAGAATATCTCACTCTTGCGCGTGGGGATCGTGGTGTTGCGCGCGATCATCTTCGTGAACACGCCGCCCAGCGTTTCAATGCCCAGCGACAGCGGCGTTACGTCAAGGAGCAGCACGTCCTTCACTTCGCCCTTCAGCACCGCCGCTTGGATGGCAGCGCCGACTGCGACGACTTCGTCGGGGTTAACGCTTTTGTTGGGCTCTTTGCCGGTAAGTTTGCGCACGAGGTCAACCACCGCGGGAATGCGGGTTGAGCCGCCGACGAGCAACACCTGGTCGATGTCGTCCGAGCTTACGCCCGCGTCGCTCATGGCCTGTTTCACCGGGCCCACGGACTTCTCCAGCAAGTCGTCAATCAACTCTTCAAACTTGGCGCGCGAAAGCGAGGCGTCAAGGTGCTTCGGGCCTTCGGCGTCTGCCGTGATGAACGGCAGGCTGATGTCGGTGTTGGACTGGCTTGAAAGTTCAACTTTCGCCTTTTCAGCCGCTTCACGCAAGCGCTGCATCGCGCGCGGGTCTTTGCGCAGGTCAATCGCCGTGTCCTCGCGGAAACCGTCGGCGAGCCAGTCGGCCACGCGCTGGTCAAAGTCGTCGCCGCCTAGCAAATTGTTTCCGCTTGTAGCCTTGACTTCAAAGACGCCTTCGCCGATTTCAAGAATGCTCACGTCAAACGTGCCGCCGCCGAGGTCGTAAACCATGACGGTCTGTTCCTTGTCGGCCTTGTCAAGCCCGTAGGCGAGCGCAGCCGCCGTCGGCTCGTTGATGATGCGCAACACCTCAAGGCCGGCCACAGTTCCTGCATCGCGGGTGGCGCGCTTTTGCGCGTCTTCAAAATACGCGGGAACGGTGATGACCGCCTGTGTAATCTTTTCGCCAAGGTGCGCTTCAGCATCGCGCTTCAACTTGGCGAGTATCATCGCGGATATCTCTTGTGGAGTGTATTCCGTCGAGTCGATATTTATCTTGTAGTCAGTGCCCATCTTGCGCTTGATGCTCGCAATGGTGCGCTCAGGATGAACGATTAGCTGGCGCTTGGCAGCGACTCCAACAACCCGTTCCCCGTCCTTCGTGATGTGCACGACCGAAGGGGTAGTCCGGCCGCCTTCGGAGTTGGCGATGATCTTTGGTTCGCCAGCCTCCATGACTGCCATGCATGAGTTGGTCGTGCCAAGGTCAATTCCGATTACTTTAGCCATATAGAACCTCTAAAAAGGATTTCACGGCTCATTTTAGCCGCTTCACGATAATCTGTCAATAGCCGCATAACATAATCTTATGCCTTACGGCTTAGATAAATACCAAGGCTCAAAACGCATTAACTTACGCTTGATAACATTAGATAATTACCATTCTCTACGGATAGTTTAACTTAGGCTTCTGAATGGCCACGGCAAAGAGCCAAGATGAAGTTAGAAGTGGAGATGTGAACAACCGGCTGCGTCATGCATCTAATAATATGCCTTTCGTGGAGCAGAAGGGTTGCGCTATTGGCTGGCGCAAATATAATCAGTGGCGCCGGCTCTTAGTGGAGGTATATATGCAAAACAATAACGAGCGTTTTTGGAAGGCGGCTACAGCCGTCCTAATAATCGTCCTCATCGGCGCTGTCATCTACATGGGATCGGTCATGCAAAACATGAAGGGGACAAGAGCTGCATCTTCGGTGAAGTCTCTCCATGCCGGCTATGACATCGGCGCATCCCAACCAAATGAAGCTCAATACTGGGTTGCGGACTTGGTTGAAAAAGCGCTGCCGTTCGTGGTGAACGTGCGCACTGAATCCAAGCCTAAAACCGATGAGCCGGACCAGAACCGCCGTGGAGAATACAAAGAGCTTCCCAACGGCAATGGCCAGGATCCGTTCCAGTGGTTCCAGGAGCAGTTCCCGGGAATGGAGATGCCAAACGTGCCCGGGTATGAATACCAGCAGCCGCCTATGGAAGGCGTCGGCAGCGGTTTCATTGTTTCACCGAAAGGGCACATCGTCACTAACGCCCACGTCGTTGAAGGCATGGACACATTCACTATCACGCTAAACGACGGCAAAGAATATAAGGCGAAGCTGATAGCCGCCGATAAGCTAAAGGACATCGCGATACTTAAGATTGAGGCGGGTGGCCTGACAGTCGCGCCGCTCGGCAATTCAACGAAGGTGCGCATAGGCGAGCCGACTATCGCCATTGGCAGCCCGTTTGGCTTAGTCGCGACAGTCACTGAAGGCATCATTTCAACATCCGCGCGCGATCCCAAAGAGCTTCGCATGCCGAGCGACCAGCGGCGCGTCCACAAACTGCTTCAAACCGACGCTGCTATCAACCAGGGCAATTCCGGCGGCCCGCTGCTCAATGCGAAAGGTGAAGTCATCGGCATTAACCAGGCGATTATCCCTTACGCTAACGGGATCGGCTTTGCGATTCCCATCAGCGAAGTGAAGAACACGATTGACCAAATCATCAAGACCGGCAAAGTCGTTTATCCGGGTGTAGGGCTGGGCGTGCGCGACGTAACGCCGGATAACCATGATGACCTGAAAGTTGAAGTAACTGAAGGCGCGTATGTGGCGCAGGTCAACGCCGACGGCCCGGGCGACCGCGCGGGCATCCAGCCCGGCGATGTCATCCTTGAACTCAATGGCACCAAAGTGAAGACCGGCGACGGGCTCATCGCGCAAATCCAGCAATACGCCGTAGGCACGAGGGTCACAATGCTCGTTGCTCGCGGAGGCCGTAAAACCAAGATAAGCAAAGTCGCTGTTATCCTGGGCGAGCTCGACCAAAGCGAATTCAGGGCGGGCGAATAACGCGTTGCTAAATGCGGGGCTGGGAATGCCCGGCCCCGCTTCCCCCACTGTGATAACATATCTCCAGCGCCACCCATAGGCGCGGCTCAACATGGGCAGCCGGTTTGTACAGATTGCGCTCGTCATAACCTTCATCGTCATAGCTGCGATGCTCTACTCGCAGATGGGACAACTGGGGGTGGATCCGCTCAACTACACAGACCTGGTCAGCAAGATTCAGCAAGGCAAGATCTCCACGATGAACATCAACCGCGAGACCGATACTGCCGAAGGCATGTATGTTCCCGCGCTTGATACCGAAGGCAAGCAGTCCGTAGTCCACTACCGCTGCAACCTGCCGCCCGACTATGCGCCCCTGCTGAAAATCGCTGAAGAGCATAACGTCAAGGTAGAGTTCATCCGCCAAAGCGGTCTTTCCGCACTCCTCAACCCCACGATGCTCTTGTGGATACTGATGCTGCTCATGCCCATCGGGCTGGTGTGGTTCATCATCTCGCGCCAGTCGCAGGCGGGTGGGCAGTCGCAGGCGTTTAACTTCGGCAAGTCGCGCGCCAGGATGATGAATCCCGAGCGCGCGCGCGTAACCTTTAAAGATGTCGCAGGCCTGGAAGAAGTCGTCGACGAACTGAACGAAGTCGTGGACTTCCTCAAAGAGCCGGCTAAATACCAGCGGCTTGGCGCAGAAATTCCCAAAGGCGTGATACTCCTCGGCCCTCCGGGCTGCGGCAAGACGCTGCTTGCGAAAGCCGTCGCAGGCGAAGCCAACGTCCCGTTCTTCTTCATCAGCGGCAGCGACTTCGTGGAGATGTTCGTAGGCGTCGGCGCGGCAAGGGTGCGCGACCTGTTTGACCAGGCGAAGCGCCGCGCGCCATGCCTCGTGTTCATTGATGAGCTTGATGCGGTCGGCCGCTTGCGCGGCACAGGCATCGGCGGCGGGCACGACGAACGCGAACAGACCCTCAACCAGCTCCTTGTTGAGATGGACGGCTTTGAGCCTAACTCGGGTGTTATCGTGCTTGCGGCGACCAACCGCCCTGACGTGCTTGACCCCGCGCTGCTGCGCCCCGGGCGCTTTGACAGGCGCATTGTGGTGGACAGCCCCGACGCAAAGGGCCGCGAAGAGATACTTAAGATTCACTTGAAGAACAAGCCCATTGCCCCCGATGTTGACATGCGCGAACTTGCGCAGCGCACACCGGGCTTCTCCGGCGCGGACCTGCGTAACGTCGCCAACGAAGCTGCGCTGCTTACCGCGCGTAAAACGCTTGACCGCGTTTCAATGGTGGAGTTGGCGGAAGCAATCGAGCGCGTGGTTGCGGGGCCCGAGAGAAGAAGCCGCGTCATCTCCGACTTGGAGAAAAAGATCATCGCCTACCACGAGCTGGGGCATGCGGTTGTCGCATACAGGCTCCCCGGCGCTGACCCGGTGCACAAAATATCCGTCCTTCCGCGCGGGCTTGCGCTTGGATACACTCTGCAATTCCCCGAGGAAGACACCTTCCTTCATACGCGCCAGCAGCTGCTTGACCGTATCTGCATCCTCCTAGGCGGGCGCTCCTCCGAAGAAATCGCGTTCGGTGAAATCACGACCGGCGCCAACAACGACCTTGAGCGCGCGACAGAGCTCGCCCGCGAGATGGTGACGCGCTTCGGGATGAGCGAGCGCTTGGGCCCGCTGACGTTCGGCAACAAGCACCAAAACGTTTTCCTGGGCAAGACGCTTGCCGAAGACCGCAACTACTCCGAAGACATAGCGTCGCAAATAGACGAAGAAATCAGGCGCATCGTCAACGAATGCTACGGCAAAGCGAAGTCCATCGTCTCCGGGAACAAGCCGTGGCTTGACCAAATCAGCGGCACGCTCATTAGCCAGGAAACGTTGGACCGTAAAGAGTTTGAAAAGCTCATGGTAGACTTGGATACGCAACTCGGAGCGCCTGGCGCAACGCCTGCTCCCGCCGCTGGCCCGCAGCCCGGCACGCTTGATCTTGGCATTGGTGGGGGCACGGCGTGAGCGGACGCAAGGTTGATTGCGGCCGCATCGAGAGTGCTGTCCGCGAAATACTGCTTGCGATAGGCGAAGACCCTGAGCGCGAAGGGCTGGTAAAAACGCCCGAGCGCGTGGCGCAGATGTACGAGGAAATGCTCGGCGGCGTGGAAGAAGAAGGCTGCGAACTTTTGCGCGCATCAGCCTTCCACGAGAAGCACGAAGAACTCGTCTTGCTGCGCGACATCGATTTCTATTCAATCTGCGAGCACCACCTGATGCCCTTCATGGGCAAGGCGCATATCGCGTACATACCCAAAGGCTCGGTCTGCGGGCTTTCCAAGATAATCCGCGCCTTTTCGTGCCTCTGCCGCCAGCCGCAGCTCCAGGAGCGCCTAACCTGGCAGATGGCCGACCTCCTGTTTGACACGCTCCACCCTTACGGCGCCGCTGTTGTGCTGGAAGCGCGCCACCTGTGCATGGAGTTGCGCGGTGTTCATAAGCTGGGAACGGTAGTTACGACCTCCGCATTGCGCGGGGTTTTCCATTCCAACGCTGCCACGCGCCAGGAGCTGTTCAAGCTCATCCAAGGGCGCTCGCAGGTTCTCTAAGCCGCCTGAAGGCTTTTTCCAGGAAAATCAGGCGTGCCATTTGACTCTCGTCCTGTTGGCCAGTATACTTCTAGCTCGTATTCTTGGCTGTCCGTTCGGGATAAACCACCCTATCGGAGCGACTCATGAACGTTAGCCTGAACAAGGGAACGAAGTTCTTTTGGTACTTCTTCCTCGTGACAATGCTGGTGCTGTTCAGTTGGACAGCATTCGCGCAACAGCGCGGCGATGCACGCCCGAAAACCCACAAACGCGCCTGGTATGAAAACCTGGAGCAGAACATGGGTAAGTACGGGATTGAAGTGCAAGACGTGCCGTATGTCCCGCTGCTGGACTACTCTGAGTCCTGCTCGTTCTGCCACGACACTTACTTCAAGCAGTGGCAGTATTCGGGGCACGGAACCTCTTACACCAACCCCTTCTACCAGCAGGCTTCTGCGGAATATCGGGAGTTCTACGACTACACTTCCAAGAACGTCGCAATGGCCCGCAAGCTGGGAGAGCTGCGCAAGGACGACATCCTTCCGTCAGGGGCTCAAATCCCCGAGAAGGTGGACTGCCTTACCTGCCATGCACCTGCCATTGACGCCGAGATCAACTTCAGCACCAACGCCCCGTTGGTTGAATTCCTGAAGGCGATCCGCAACGGCTATGTGCCTGAACTGCATGACGTTTCCTCGGGCGCGGTTGACCGCACGCTCGCGGTGCGCAAAGATACCTGGCCCAACACGGACATCACCATCCGTAAGCAGCTGAATTACTGGCAGCGCCTTAACGACTACACCAAGGACGGTGTGAGTTGCGACTTCTGCCATACCATCAGCCGCATGGGCCTCCCAACCGACCGCGACCAGGTCAAGTACCCCGAGCTTTACAACCAGTACTACGGCTTGGCCTACGAACACCGGTTTGGCATGCAGAAGTTCGGGCCGCTTGAAGAGGCGCCCACTTCCGCCCATACCATCCGCTATTCCTCGGTGTTTGTTGATTCCCGCATGTGCGCCCCCTGCCACCAGGAAGTCAATGGTTACGGCGTAATCGTCCAGGACACCTACAACGAGTGGCTCAAGAGCAAGTACTCGCGCCCCGGCAAGGAATTCAAGAACTGCCAGTCCTGCCATATGCCTTCTGCGAAGGACCTTGGAATGGGCAGGCTGCCTACTTCCAAGCACGGGCCCGACCGCCCGAATTACCACTTCCACGACTTCCGCGCCACCGACGAAGCCTTCCTGCAAAATGCGGCTGAGCTAACGCTTACCGCCGAGCGCGAAGCCGACACGGTTACCGCGACTGTGGAAATCACCAACACCGGCGCTGGCCACACCCTCCCCAC
Source organism: uncultured bacterium (assembly GCA_963749125.1). GTDB lineage: Bacteria > 4484-113 > 4484-113 > 4484-113 > 4484-113 > JBBIJQ01. Next base: position 299,896 of record CAVVLL010000002.1, on the reverse strand, counting down.
TGGCATCCCGTTCCACCAGCTCGTGCTCGTGGTGCGCGCGCAGGACGCTGATGGCAACGTCATCTTTGAGAACGTGAAGAACTACGAGCGCAAGCTTGGCCGCTCGTTCGACTTCCGCCAGGACGTCCCCTACTGGGAAGGCGACCAGGTTCTCTATGACAACCGCATTCTAGCCGGTGACACCGTTACCGAAGAGCTCAACATTGACGTGACCGGCGTGACCGGAACCTGCTTCGTGACTGCGCAGTTGTTCTACCGCAAGGCCGACAAGCAGTTCGCGAAAGTCTACCAGTTGAGCGACCGCCCCATTGAGATGTATTCGATCGCCGAAGAAGTCTTCTAGGGCTGGTTCCGATACAGTGAACATATGCGGGGGCTTCCTTCGGGATGCCCCCGCTTTTTTATGCAGCCGCAAAAAGAAAGCCGCCGTGCCTGGAGCGTGATGGGAAATGAGATCGCGCTTTCAAAGCCGCTTATCATAGGCATACTCAACGTCACCCCTGATTCCTTTTACGACGGCGGCAGGTTTAATGGCGACTTAAGTAAGGCGGCGGATGCGGGGCTGGAGATGCTCGCGCAAGGCGCGGATATCATTGACCTCGGTGGCGAAAGCTCCCGCCCCGGCAGCGGCCGCATCACGGCTGCCGAAGAGGCAGAGCGCGTCCTTCCTGTCCTCAAAACGATTATTAACCAGCAGCCATCCGCGATGGTTTCCATTGACACATGGAAAGCCGAAGTCGGGCGCGCAGCGCTGGGCGAGGGCGCCTGTATCATCAACGACATCTCCGCTTGCACGATGGACGCGGGCATGGCGCCCCTTCTCGCCCAATCAAGCTGCGGCTACATCCTCATGCACATGCAGGGGACGCCAGAAACGATGCAGCAGCGTCCGAACTACGGCAATGTGACCGCCGAGATACATACGTTCTTTGAAGAGCGCATCTCTGCGCTCGAAGCGGCGGGAGTCAGCCGGCAGCGCATCGTGCTTGACCCGGGTGTAGGCTTCGGCAAGAAGCCGCAGGAGAACCTTGAGCTGATAGCTTCGCCGGACAAGCTGCGCGCGCATAACCGCCCGCTGCTCTACGGCATCTCGCGAAAATCTTTCATCAGCGCTGTCCTTGGCCGCCCGCCGGAAGAACGGCTGGCAGGGACGACAGCATTCCACATGGAGCTTCTGGCGCGCGGCGCGGACATGCTGCGCGTTCACGACGTGCCGGCCGCTGTTGACGCTGTGAAAGCGCACCTGGCTTTACGTGAGTTCGGCGATGGAAGCTAAGCGCATAATCGTTACGGGCCATGTGCAGGGAGTCGGCTACCGCTACTTCGCGCAGCGCACCGCATCGCGCCTGGGGCTCAAGGGCTATGTGAGGAATGAGCACGACGGCAGCGTAGAAGTCGTTGTCGCGCTTGACGGCGGCGAGGACATAAGCGCGTTCCTTGAAGCTCTGAAGATAGGGCCGCGCGCATCGCACGTCACGAGTATTGAGGTAATGCCGCTTACAGGCGACATAGGCGAGTTCATTGGCTTTGACGTTAGAGGCTAAGCTTTCCGTGGTCGGCATCCATCTCCATCTCCGCCGCCCGCTTGGCGCGCAACTCCGTTAGCTTTTGCCCCAGCTTTAGCTCCTTACCGGCCTCAGTGGCTGCGAGGATGCCAATAGCGTATATTGCGGCATTCTTCGCGCCGTCAATCGCCATGGCGCCCACAGGCACCCCTGGCGGCATCTGCACAATCGCCAGTAGCGCGTCCAAGCCTGCGAGGCTTACCGATATCGGGACGCCGATAACAGGCTTCACGGTGCGGCTTGCGACAACGCCGGGAAGCGCGGCGGCCATGCCTGCGAAGGCGATGTAAACGCTGACCTTTGCGTCAAGCTCTTTTAGCTTGCGGTCAACCAGGTCGGGCGAGCGGTGTGCCGATGCGACGACGACCTCGTAAGGCACGCCGAACCCGTCAAGAACGCCGGTGCATTCTTCGACGTGTTCAAGGTCGCTCTTGCTGCCAACTATAATGCCGATTAGTGGTTCCATAATGCGTCGCGCTCCAGTGAAATGCCGCAGCTATTCTACCAGAGCGCGGTCTGCTACTATCTTAACCAGGCTTATGAAATCCCAAGGGGCATTTAAGCGCGTGTTTCTCCTCGTCATGGACGGAGTGGGGGCGGGGGAAGCGCCTGACGCGGCCGCGTTCGGAGACGACGGCTGCAACACGCTTTGCCACATCGCGCAAGCTACAAAACTCGATGTCCCCAACTTGCTGCAACTCGGGCTTGGCTGCATTGAAGGCTTGGGCGCATGTTTCGCGCCTACACCTGCGCCCCTCGCGTCATACGGGCGCATGCGCGAAGCGTCTCCGGCGAAAGACACTACTACCGGCCATTGGGAGATGATGGGCGTTATCCGCGACCACGCGCCGCGCACATTCCCGCACGGCTTCCCGCCCGAACTGATGGCGAAACTGTCGCATGCCACCGGCTCAAGCTTCATCGGGAACGAGGCTGCGTCGGGCACAGAGATTATCCAGCGACTGGGCGAAGAGCACCTGCGCACCGGCGCGCTCATAATCTACACGAGCGCCGATTCGGTGATGCAAATCGCGGCGCACGAGACGATTGTGCCGCTCCAAAGGCTTTACCGCGTGTGCAGGCAGGCGCGCGAGCTTATGCAGGGCGAATACGAAGTGGACCGCATCATTGCGCGCCCGTTCCAGGGCAACGCCGCCGGGAGCTTCGTGCGCACGCTGAGCCGACGCGATTACAGCATCGCCCCTCCCAGAAATTACCTTGACGAGCTGAAAGCCGCGGGTGTTGAAGTGACGCTCATCGGAAAGCTTGAAGACATCTTCGCCGGGCGCGGCTTCACTCGCAGCATGCACGCAACAAGCAATGAGGATGCCGCGCTGGCGCTGCAAAATGACATGGGGCGCGAAAGCGGGTTTTGGTTCGTGAACTTCATTGACTTCGACCAGCACTGCGGCCACCGCAACGACGTGAATAAATACTGCCAGGCGCTTGGGCGTTTCGACGAATGGCTCGGGCAATTCCTGCCGCAGATAAAGCCCACCGACCTGCTTATCATCACCGCAGACCACGGCAACGACCCCACGACGAAGTGCACCGATCACAGCCGCGAATACGTTCCCCTGCTTGCATACACGCCATTAGCACGCGGAAGGGAGCTGGGGACGCGCAGCACTTTCGCCGACGCGGGCGCGACGGTGATGCAGGCGCTGGGGATGGGGTACATGCGCGGGCTTGCAGGCGAGAGCTTCTGTGGTAGCATTAGCGCCAGCCTATCCCAGAGGTAATGCAAATGCCAACTGCGATCGTCACAGGCGGCGCGGGGTTTATCGGCTCCAACCTCGTGCGAGCGTTGCGCCGCAAGCGCCCGGACTGGCGCGTAATCAACCTGGACAAGCTCACCTACGCAGGCAACCTCGTGAACCTGTCGGGGATAGACGCCGGCGACAACTACGCGTTCGTGCAGGGCGATATTTGCGATGAAACTGCGCTTGACCGCATGTGGTCGCGCGAGCGCATAAACTACGTGTTCCACCTGGCTGCGGAGACGCATGTTGACCGCTCGCTGCAAGACTCTCGCCCATTCGTGCGCACGAATGTTGAAGGCACGGCTTGCCTGCTGGAGATTGCGCGCGCGCGCGGGGTGGACAAGTTCGTTTATATGAGCACTGACGAAGTTTACGGCTCGGTAGCTCGCGGCTCAGACGAAACGTTCACCGAAACTTCGCCCCTTAAGCCCCGCAACCCGTATTCCGCGACAAAGGCCGCCGCAGACTTGCTTTGCCAGACGGCGCATATCTCCCGTGACATGCCAATAGTCATAGCGCGCGCCGCGAACAACTACGGCCCATACCAGTATCTTGAAAAATTTCTGCCGCTTATGGTGACGAACTTGATGATGGGCGAGCAGGTTCCCGTTTACGGCACGGGCCAGCAGATGCGCGACTGGCTGTATGTTGAAGACACCTGCGACGCCCTGCTGCTCATGGCAGAGAAAGCGAAGCCCGGTTCCATCTACAATATTGCAGGAAGCGGGCTGGTGCCGAACATTGAGCTTGCGAAGGCGGTTCTGAAGCTGCTCAAGCTTGATGAAAGCCGCCTGAAGATGATCGCAGACCGGCCCGGCCATGACTTCGCATACCGGCTGAGCGCACAGAGGCTCGAAAACGAGCTTGGCTTTACGCCTGCAACCGCGCTTGAAGAAGGGCTGCGCAAGACGGTGTTGTGGTATCAAAGCAACGAAGCCTGGTGGAAGCCTATCCGCGAAGGTAAGTTCAAAGAATATTACCGCAGGCAATACGGCGAATTGTAGCTATGCGCTATACGTGCTATCATTTTGCCGCACCATCCGGGGTGCCTAGTTAGTTAAGGAGCTACTTTTAATGGAACTCGAACTCTTACAAGACTATGTCGTAATCAAGGCTATAGAGAGCGGCGTCAGCGTCGCCGGCCTGACAAGGGGCGAGGAAACTAAGTTTCTCCACTCCGAGAAATTGGAGCGCGGAGAAGTCCTTATCGCCCAGTTTACGGCGCATGTCTCGGTTATGAAGGTGCGCGGGCACGCCCGCATCTGGACGCAATTCGGCGAAATCGACGCTGAGAGCGACATCGAGCTGCACCACCGCCCGCTGCCCCGGCTGTAGCGGATGCACGAGTATAGCCTGGCTTGCTCCATAGCTGAGATTTGCCAAGAGTGCGCGCAGGCGAACCGTCTTGTGGTTATCCACCGGGTGACGATGGCCGTCGGGCCGATGGCTGCTGTCAGCTACGACACACTTGCATTCCTATTTGGCGAAGTCGCGGATCAGCACCGCATTGGCCGCCCCGAACTCGTATTCTCGCGCAAGCCGCTCATCGTCAAGTGCAAGACATGCGGCATTGAAACCACCATTGACGCGCCCCAGGAAGGCTTCTGCGAGCCCTGGCACAATCCCGGCGGCGCGCAAATCCCCTGGGAATGCCCCGCATGCGGCTCGCGCGAAGTGGAACATCCCGATGCGGCTATCTTCGCGGTAGAATCGGTGGAAGGCGAACAAGCTGATGCTGCTGGCGATTGAAACAAGCTTTGACGATACCGGCCTTGCGCTGCTGGACGATTCCTGCCGCACCGTGTTTTCCGCGCTGTCATCCTCGGTAGAACTGCACGCACCTTACGGCGGCGTGGTGCCCGAGCTTGCCGCGCGCGAACACCTAACGAACCTCCCTGCGATGATGAACGAGCTTAGGCGGATGCACCCGCAGGAGCTTGCGCAAGTGCGCGCAGTGGGCGTGACGCGCGGGCCGGGGCTGCCGGGCTGCCTCCTCGCAGGCATCTCTTTTGCGCGCGGCGCAGCGATGGCACTGGGCGCTGAGCTTTACGGATTGAACCACCTTGAGGGCCATGCCTACACGCCCTTCTTCGGCAAGTCGCCCGCGGAGATTCCGTTCCCGTTCCTCGCGCTGGTGATATCCGGCGGCAACACAATCCTCTATGAAATCCCGCGCTTCGGCGAAATGCGCGTGCTTGGCGAAACGGTGGATGACGCTGCGGGCGAGCTGTTTGACAAGCTGTCGCAGAAACTCGGCTATGGCTATCCCGGGGGCGCGAAGATGGAGAAGCTTGCCCGCGAATACGGCGCGCGTCCCATCTCGCGCCAGCTGGCGCTGCCGGTGCCAATGCGCGACAGCGGCGACCTGAACTTCAGCTTCAGCGGCTTGAAAACGGCGGCGGTGCGCAAGATTGACGCGATGCGCACGTGCCACGAGGGCTTTGACCAGGAGTTCGCGGCGTCGCTCATGCGCAGCGTGTGGGATTCAGTTTGGCTAAAAATTCATGCGGCGGCGGAGAGCACTGGTATCCGCGACGTGTCGGTTTCAGGCGGTGTGGCGATGAACGCGATGCTTCGCGATTACATTCGCGCGCACGCCGAGGGCGCGGGCCTGCGCGTCCACTTCCCTGAGCCGCGCCTGGCGATGGACAACGCCGAAATGATGGCGGCCCTCCTCCGGCTTATGCGCAGCCTTAGCATCCCTCCCCAGCCATTTGACGCCGCCCCCGGCCTCGTGTAGGAAAAACCCGCCGTAAATAAGAATTGACTATGGCTGTTTCGTGCAAGTGTTATCTACTTGATAACACGCGTTCCCAATGCTCTGCTTCAATGTATTTTCGTATCATACGAGGAATCGAATCACTTTCGCATTCCCTTTCAAGCCGACATTCAGCCAGTAAATGAGCTTTGGTCACAGCCCATCCATCTTTTACCCCCACTTGCCAATGCCAATCGTTCTCGATCCCTTCTGTTTCATGCATCTCTAATCTAAGAATATCTTTTCCTTTCCAGCTTAAGACTAGTTTAGCTTTACGCAGAGACCATTGCCTTGATATAGGATCGGGACGCCATATCTCACTTATGCTTAAGTTTAGCTTAGGCTTGTTTGGTACCAATTTCAGCTTGTAGATATAGCATTTACCATCAACGGCTTCTACGATAACCTCATCGGCATTCTTACTTATAGAAGGAGGGCGCGAGATAGAATCCGGAGTAGGCTCAAAGACTTTCGAAGGTCTCTTCAGGCATTCAAGCGCTTTAAAGCGAAAGTTAACGACTTGGTTAAACCCTATGTCCCTAGCCATTCACTCGCCTCCAAGCGTTCATGTTGTGAAAGCCCATCGACGCGCTCTGTGAAAGGTACCAAAGCTTTATCAGCCCAAGGTTTTGCGAGCTTCCATAGATTCTTTTCTGCATCGTACAAAGCGCTTCTAGCTAACCACTCAAGGTCTGCCTGCTCTTTGCCAGCTAATAGAGGCGGGATTGGAAGATCCCATAGCATCTTTACCCCCCATTCGTAATAATCACCACTAAGGGCCTTACCTGTCACCCTAGCCCATAACTGCGCGGTCACTGAGCTAAGATAAGCGGTAAGTATCCAAGGGCTAATGGCAGAGTCACACGCTATCGCTATACAGCGATAAGTTACCCAAGGGAGAGGCTGCTCGGGCAAGACAAGGCTTCCACTCAAATATCTTCCGACCTCACTTACCGCAATATCGAACGATCTACCTTTCCTAAACATCTCTCGAGGCCTTTCAATACGAGTTGCACTTGCGGTTAAGCCTGTCAAGCCGCATTGGGAAATCAGGGATGTAAGTTCCTCGTTGGATAACTCTGAGTCATCTTCATGATACGGCCAAATGATCACTTTCTCTGGTTTGGGCGAGAGAATAGGGCCAGAGAGTGAATCGCCTAAGACTATAGGGCGCGTATGCGGAAGCACACCGGCTTTCATAGCTTCGTCATAGCTGATAATGGCAGCCTTTCCGCCTTTATGTGGGATGATACCCTTCGTGATTTCAACGCCTTTGTCACTGAGGGTATTTAAAGTTGGCCAGGCTTTCATCTTGTCTAGGATACGATTTACGACTTTAGGATAAAGGATCATTCGGTCGGGAGGCCAGGTCTTATTTGTGAGTGATCCGCGATCCACACCATGTAATTCTCTTTCTAAAGAACTGAACACAGCAGATGGAGTATCATCTACTCGGAAATACTTTACCTCCGTCTTTCCGTAACCAACTCCCACGACAGCACAGACATACACAAGTGCTCCATGAAATAATTGAGAAGAGCCAAAATCTGCGACATACCATTCGGGGAAGCGAGACATAGTATTACGCAAGTCACGGTATCTCCAGCCATTGAGTACTTGCCTGGGCAAAATAGCTGCGAAAACTCCACTATCGCCTACACATTCCAGTGCGGCTTCTGCGAATAGCTCTGCCGCGTCTTTCCGTCCCTTTTTGGCGACTGGGCGTTCTTCAGAAGCCATACTGTTATATGTGATAAAAGGAGGATTCATAACTATACAGTTAGGCTTCCGTTTTTTCATTTCTTGAAGTCCGTCCCCCCGACTTAAGCTGTTAAATCGGGGGAGCTTCTTATCTTTTGCGCAATGCAGAGACGCGACAATTTGAGCTGACATCACTGCAAGCTCATCAATATCTATGCCTACACAGCTTCTCTGAAAGACAGAGACGACATTCTGGTCTTTCCGCTTCGCTATCGCGCTGGCAACCGCCCACAGTAAGCTACCAGTTCCCATTGCAGGATCCAGCACCATTGGATTCTCAATATCGAACAGTGCGTCGGCTATCTTTTCTCCCAGCCATTCAGCGATTGCAGGAGGCGTAAAATACGTTCCAGTGCGCTTTCTTCCAAGAGGTTTCACCTTACGTTCGCCAAATAGATCCTTCTCCGAAGGTCCATAGATATGACCGGCAATCTGCTCAAACACGCGGCCAACGACTCTTGGACCCAACCAGTCAAGAGTGATACTGGCCGGCATGTCTTCAGCAAAGCTCCGTACGGCACGAATAAATTTTAAGCAGGCAAGTCTTGAGTTATCATGAGATGGAACCCACCTTCGCGAAAATAGGTTTGAGTTAAGCTTGATCCCCACTTCTTCAATATCTCGCTCCCAACTATCATCTAGTGCTAAACCTCTCGCTAATAGAAGAGTAAGCTGCCCAACTAGTGCAAGTGCCATCGTTCCATCATGAGATGCTTCGCCCAATATGTTCTCATATAGACTTACGCATTCTTGTACAAGATGCCTTTCGAGGTCGATTCTACTTCTGTCTGGCTTCTGGCCAACCCTATCTAGCAGATAATGGGGAACGATCGCGGGTGCTAAGTACTCCTTCTCTTGAGGTAACCTAACTTCAAGAATAGGCGGACCACCAAGGTAGCTGTCTCGGTTGTGCGGATCGTACACGCGTACAATTGCGTTATGTTCAACGAGTTCTACTTGGCAACCTCGGAAGATAGCTCTACCTAGCAATTCAGGCGTGCCAATTGCCTTAGTACCTGTATGCGCGAGCATCACTGGCGCACATGGTGCGCTATACTCTACGTAGGATTCTTGTAGCGAATTCTCGCGCCAGCCAAGAGGCCTTAAAGACGCACCGATAAGTCCCATGTCCATTGCGTCCTCCACTCGATTCAGATGCGCCGACATACTACATTGTATAGTCTTATAAACAACTTATCAACATATAGTCGTGGCGATGGTAGACATAGAGCTATGTGTAAAGACGCTGCCTCCCCCCAAATACGCGGAGGCCCCGCAGCTCTTCTACGGGGCCTCAACATGCGGAGGGTATCGCCGCCTGGCAAGCGTGGGGGACGCCATGCCGGCGGTGTGGGCAAAGTAATGGTTAGGACGCGGCCTTCTTCTTGCGGGAATAGCGCCGGCCATGAGTTTCTCAATCTCGTCCTTGTCGGCATCCATGATGTAAGGAATGCCGCTGATTTCGGCGGCCTCCGGCGTGAGTGCGGCCAGGTCGTCGCGGGACATGTGCTCGAGCGAGAACTTGCGGCTGCCGGCCATCAACTGGCGTAGTCCCTGGGCCAGTCGCTCGTAATACGTGTAAAGACCGAGGCGCCGGTCGGCACCTTCTCGAATTCCTCATCGCCGAGTTCGTGGCGCAGTTCGGATGCCGTCACGAAAATCTCGTCCTTCGTGTTGCCGAACCGTTCGACGTACACCGGGAACCTGCTGCTCGTCGATCGTGCGGCCGATGGTCTTTCCGACCATGGCGGCGGCGATCGGAGCGCGCGCCATACCGATCAGCTTGACAAACGGAGCGCCGAGCGCAAGCCCCTTGAAGATCTGATCTTCAAAGGTGAAGCCGCCGGCGAGAGCCAGCGCGGGGAGGTATTCGCCTCTTGTCGGCAAGCGCTTGGCATATGTGATAGAGCAGGGAATGCAGCTCGACCGGAGGGATGCCCCATTCGTTCATCATGCGCCAGGGGCTCATGCCGGTGCCGCCGCCGGCGCCGTCAACCGTCAGCAGGTCGAGTTTGTATTTCGACGCGAAGACTTGATGCGCGCGCCAGATCGGCACGGGCGGTAGGCGCCGGTCTTGAGGAAGACGTATTTCGCGCCCGGCCTTGCGCAGTTCCTCGACGCGTTGGGCGAACCCTTCTTCGGTCACCATGCCGACGCGGGAATGGCGCTCGAATTCCTTGAAGGCGCCGCGTTCGAAAGCGCGGATGACGTTGGGATCGGTCGGATTGGGCAGCACGATATATCCGCGCTCGTAAAGCATCTGCGCTTTCTTCAGGCTGCGGATCTTCACTTCGCCGCCGATGTCCTTGGCGCCCTGGCCCCATTTCAGCTCGACGCATTCGACGCCGAGCTTCTCGATGGCGTATTCCTGCACCCCCAGGCGGGTGTCTTCGACGTTCGCCTGGACGATGATCGCGCCGTAGCCGTCGCGCTGGTTGATCCTTGTAAAGCTTCACGCGGCGCTTGAGGTCGACCGTGTCGACCGACGCGTCCGTTTTTGAATGTACCGCTTCGGGGTCCATGCCGACGACGTTCTCGCCGATGGTCAGGCCGGTGCCGGCCAGGGCCGAGCCGATGGCGAGCCCTTCCCAGTTGTTCTTGGCGATATCGGTCGAGCCGATGCCGGGAATGATCCACGGGCAGCGGAACTTGATGCCTTTGTCGTGGCCGAAGTGCACTTCGAGGTTCACGGCGGGGAAGATGGCCTTGTCGCTGTCGGCCTCGATGCCGTGCGCGCCGACGCAGGTGCCCATGATGTTGAAGTGGGCGTAGTCAACCGGATAAACCTTTTCGGCCGCGGTCGTGATGACGCCGAACGGCTGCGGATAGATGACTTCGTGGCCGCGGTACGCGGACTTGCCGATTTCGCACATGCCGATGCAGCCGTCAACGCAAGTGACGCACATGCCGGAGTTGGGAGTAACAGAACCTTCGGTCCGGTTCTTGGTTAGCGTCGCCGCCGATGAATTTACCCTTGAGAACGTGATTGGCATTACAGTAACCCTCCAAATATTCCTTTCATTAGTCCTTTTTTATTTCGCAAGCGACGCAGGGATTCATGTAGCACATCATGTCGTCGAATTGTTCTTTTTCTACGCATGGCGGGCTCAGGTTGGCGCAGCCGCCGCAGATGGCCTTGTCCGGTTCAGTGTAAGTGCAGCGCAGTTGGCAGGCCGGGCAGACGTAGATGCACCCGCCGCATTGCCGGCAGACTTCCGACTTGATGTCAAACGGCGTGCCAAGCGCACGTTTCTCGCCTCGCCCGCGAAAGCCGATGGCCTTCGCCATCATCTGCTCCTCGCACATGCGCACGCACAGGCCGCAGAGGATGCAGTCCTCGTGTTCCTGGCGGAAGCGCTGCTGCATAATCTGGTGCGCCGAGGCAAGGTCCTGGATGACCTTGCTTTGAGGGCAGCTCGCCAAGAGAAGCTCCAGCACCATCTTGCGCGCGCGCAACACGCGGTTCGTCGCCGTGCGCACTTTCAAGCCCTCCTCAGCGGGATAAGTGCAGGAGGAAACGAGCTTGGCGCGCGGCCCTTCGCCGATTTCCACCACGCAAAGCCTGCATGCGCCGTAAGGCGATAGGCCTTCCATGTGGCAAAGCGTCGGGATGGGGAAGCCCAGGAACTGCGCGGCTTCAAGTATCGTCGTGCCCTTCTCAACGCTCACTTGGAGGCCGTTTATTGTTAGGGTAATCATGCTTCTTTCACCTCGCGGCTGGCGGATGGGGCAAGATGCTGGGTGAAGTCCAAATCGCAGCGCAAGCAGCGCCTCGCTTCCATCATCGCGTCCTTCACGCCAAGCACCAGCTCAACCTCTTCAAATCCGCTGCGCCGCTTCTCAACTGGGATGGACGGCGGCTTGGCGCGCCCGCTGGCAGCCAGCGCGACATCATCTAGCACAAGAGGCTCAATGTAATGCTCAGGCAGGCGCGGTGATGCAGGCTGCACCAGGTTCTCGCCGCGCAAGTAGCACGCGATCATAACCGCAGCCTTCTTACCAGCGGCAATAGCCTCTACTACCGTGTTCGGGCCGGTGACGACGTCGCCGCCAGCGAATACGCCAGACCTGCTCGTTTCCAGCGTCTCGGGATTTATGTGCAGTGCGCCGCCCTTCGTGACGGCGATGCCCATGCTTTCAATAAATTCAATATCGGGGGTGTCGCCGATGGTCACAATGAGCGTGTCCAGCTTGGCGGCGAATTCGCTGTCTTTGATAGGCTCCGGCTTGCGGCGGCCGCTGGCGTCAACTTCGCCCTCGGCGTTGCGGATGAACTCCGCGCCCACGAGCTTGCCGTTCTCGGAAAGGATGCGAACCGGCGATACCATTGCTTCAAGCACGATGCCTTCGTGCAGCGCTTCTTCAACTTCTTCGGGCAGCGCGGGCATCTCGGCCTTCGCGCGGCGGTAGAAGATGGTCACGCTTTCAACGCCTGGCTGGCGCAGCGCGACGCGCGCGGCGTCAACCGCCGAGTCGCCGCCGCCGATGACGCCCACATGCCCTTTCGCCAGCATCTCTCCGCGCAAGTTGAACGCCTTGAGGAAGCGCAGCGCCGGGTGAACGCCCGCTAGGTCTTCGCCCTCAATGTTGAGCAGGCGGCTCTTGTGTGCGCCCATCGCAAGAAAAACGGCTTTGTAGCCCTCATTGAAAAGGCGGTCAAGACTGGTGTCTTTGCCAAGCACGGTGCCGCACCTGAGTTCAACGTTATCGTCAACAAGCGACTGGATTTCCTTGCCTATAGTCTCGCGCGGCAAGCGGTATGCGGGAATGCCGGTCATGAGCATGCCGCCGGGGCGGTCGTCGGCCTCAAGCACCGTGACCTTGTAGCCGTTGCGCGAGAGGAAATGCGCGGCACTCAATCCTGCAGGGCCTGCGCCGATGACAGCCACCTTCTCCTCGTGCCTGTCGGGCGAGTATTGCGGCTTCACGATGGACGGGTCAATGCGGTCGGTGACGAAGCGCTTCAGCGCGCGGATGGAAATCGGCGCAAGGCCGTTTTGACCGCTGCGGCATTTGGATTCGCAGGGGTGGCTGCACACGCGCGCGCATACCGACGGGAATGGGTTGTATTCGCGGATGGCGCGGTAGGCGTCTTCGTATTCGCCTTTGGCGATGTGCGCGATATAGCGCCAAGCTTCAGTGCCCAGCGGGCACGCGCTTTGGCATGGCGCGCCGACCAGGTCGGGACAGACGAAGGCGTCGCAGCGCTTCGCAAGGATGTGCCGTTCGTATTCGTTGCGGAAATAGCGCAAGGTGCTTAGGACGGGGTTAGGGGCGGACTGCCCGAGGCCGCACATGGTAGTGTCTTTCACAACCAGCGCAAGCTCTTGGAGCAAATCAAGGTGCATAAGCGTTCCCTTGCCGCGCGAGATGTCGTCCAGCAGCTCCCACATGCGCTGCGTGCCCTTGCGGCAGGTGAAGCATTTGCCGCAGGATTCGTCTTTCAGGAAGCTCATGTAGTATTTGGCGATATCCACGATGCAGGTGGTCTCGTCCATTACGATCATGCCGCCGGAACCCATGATGGAGCCGGCCTTGCTGAGCGTGTCGTAATCAATCTTCAAGTCAAACTGGTCGGCGGGGATACAACCGCCGGAAGGCCCGCCGGTCTGCACGGCTTTTATCTTCCCGATGCCGATGGGGCCGCCGCCGATGTCGTAGACAATCTCGCGGATACTGATGCCCATCGGAACTTCAACCAGGCCCGTGTTGCGTATCTTGCCGACGAGGCTGAATATCTTGGTGCCTGAGTTGTTCGGCGTGCCGGTCTTGGCGAACTCGCTTGCGCCGACCTCAAAGACCAGCGGGATGTTCGCCCAGGTCTCAACGTTGTTGATCGCGGTCGGCAGCCCGTTGATGCCGCGCTGCACCGGGAACGGCGGCCTCTGGCGCGGCTCGCCCATCTTCCCTTCAATGGAGCGGATGAGCGCTGTTTCTTCGCCGCACACGAACGCGCCTGCGCCGCGCACAATCTCCAGGTCAAAGCTGAAGTTAGTGCCGAGTATGTTCTCGCCGAGAAGGCCCATCTCCCGTGCCTGCGAAATGGCGATGGTGAGGTGCTTGATGGCGAGGGGATATTCGTTGCGCACGTAAAGGACACCTTTGGTTGCGCTTGTCGCAAAAGCGCCGATTAGCATTCCTTCAATGATGCAGTGCGGGTTGCCTTCCAGCACTGCACGGTCCATATACGCGCCGGGGTCGCCTTCGTCGGCGTTGCAAACGAGATACTTGCCCTTGGAGCCATCTTGCGCCGCAAGCAGTTCCCACTTCAGGCCGGTGGGGAAGCCTGCGCCGCCGCGCCCGCGCAGCCCTGAAGCCTTAACTTCGTCGACTGTCCATGTCGGGTCGGCTTTCTCCAGCACTTTCGCGAACGGGGCATACCCGCCGTTTTCTATGTAGTTGTAGATGCGGATGGGGTCAACTTTCTCGTTGCGCCCGAGGATGTTGCGCACCTGCTTCTTGTAGAAAGGCAGGTCGCCTTGCTTCTCAATCGCCTTGCCGCTGCGCGGCTCCACGAAAAGCAAGTCCCGCAGGACGTTTCCGCTATCAACTGCGGTGACGATGCGCACCATGTCTTCGGGCGTAACGCGGGGATAGAACGTCCCGTGCGGCTCAACGAGCACTGAAGGCTCGGTCTCGCAGTAACCGTGGCAGCCGGTGACCCGCAGCTCAACGCGCCCGATGAGGTTGCGCTGGAGTATCTCGCGCTTGGTTGTGCGGATGAGGTCGTTAGCGCCGCTGGCCTGCCCGCAGGTCCCCGCGGAAATCACAATCGTAGCGATGTCCTTGGGGCGCTCGGAGAGTAGGCGCTCCTGCAATGCTTTGAAAGCGGCGATAGTGTTTAGTTTCTCCATCTACAATTCCCGTGTTGCCCCCCGTAGTGCGGGAGCGTGAAAAATGTTGGGATAGGCGGCGGCTAAAAGTTGACGCCGTTCAAGTCCAGCATATGCCCTCTGCAGCCTCGGCGGGTGCATACGTGGACCATCCCGCCTCCGCGCACAGACATGGGCACCATCGGAGCCCCGCAATCATGGCAGCGGGCCGCACCCAGCAGCTCGCCATGGCAGTGGGGGCAGGAGAAGTGGGCCACCGTATCATCCGGGACGCCATGCTCGGATGACAGGGCGTAGCTCCCGTAGAGGCTGGAAAGGCAAACCCAGCCATGCTTGTCGCCGAAGGTGGCGGTAACGCGTATGGACGGGCGGCCGTCAAGTATGTGGTCGGCGTCCATCAAGCTGCGGTTGCACCTGGGGCATGCGGCATCCAGCGGGATGATACGGTGGTCCGCATCGGTCTGCTCGAAATCAAGCCCTGCACGAGCCTTATCCAGGACTTCGTGAACCTTGGGCTTTTTCATCTTGGAGAAATAGTGCCCGTCAATTGTGGCGATTGGCCCGAGTGCGCATGCGCCTAAGCAATTCACAGTCTCAAGCGTGAACTCCTTGTCGGGCGTGGTCTCGCCGGGATTAACGCCAAGCTGGCGCTCAAACTCCCGCGCAACTTCAGCTCCTCCGCGCACATGGCAGGCGGTGCCCAGGCAGACTGACACCAGGTGCTTTCCCCTTGGCTTGAGGCTAAAGGAACGGTAGAAAGTCGCGACGCCGTAGATGTCCACCAGCGAGCGGCCGGTGACTTCGGCGACTTTGCGCAGCGCATCCGCGGGGAGGTAGTTGTACTTAGCCTGCACCCTTTCAAGGATGGCTATCAAGCCGTCTTTCGTGTCCGGTTTTATCTCAAGCGCAGTCAGGATTGCATCAGGTTCCACTACAGTGATCTCCAGGATGGGGTTGGCGAACTCGGCTACGTGCAGCTTACTGGTACTGCTCGCAGTACCATTTGCCGCCTGCCGTTTCGTGCGCGCAAGCGCCGTGGCTTTCGCAGTTGCCGCAAAGGCCCTTGGATGCGCCGTTGCCGTTGGGGGTTGCCACAAAGGGCTTAAGTGTGTGCACGGGCGCGTTGTCGGCGGGGCCGAGGTCGTCAAACATGTCGCAGTACATCACGTCGCCGGCGGCCTTGCGGTTGACGCAGGTGGCGGCGTGGTTGCAGGTTGTGCAAAGCCCGGCGTAAACGGGGACTGCTGCGATTTCCTTAACGGTTTTAGTTGTCGTTGCCATCGTATTTATCCTCCAAATTCGATTGCCAGCCCCGGGGGGCATGAGAAAAGGGTCACAACCTTCCATTCTCGGTTTCGCCTTCGTCGGCGGCATCGGCTGTGAGCCCTTTCACAATGCAGCTTGCGGCTGGCATCACGGGGAGAATACCCCGCCGGAAACGGTGGCACAATTGGGATAATCCTGATGAGGAATCCCTGATATGGGACTTCGCAAATCCTGATGGCTAAATCGCCGTGCCTATAGGCGGATGCGGGCGGTTACGGCTCCAGGCAGGTTAATCCTTCGCGGATTGCGTACTTGGTAAGCTCTGCAACGCTCCGGAGTTCTAGCTTGTCTTTGATTCTGCGGCGGTGCGCTTCAATGGTCTTGACGCAGACGCCAAACGCTTCCGCAATGTCCTTCGTGCTCCTGCCTTCGGCGAGCAAGCGCAGCACTTCGCGCTCCCGCTCGGTGAGCAGGAACGGCGATGGCGCCTGCGACGGGGTCTGGTGGCGCACATAGCTTTCCACTACCGTGTCAGCGATGCCGGGGCTGAAGAATGTGAGGTTCGCGCCGACGGCGCGGATAGCGCGCGCGAGGTCTTCCTGCGCGCAGTCTTTTAACAAATATCCCGTCGCGCCCGCGCGCAGCATCTCCATTACATATTGGCCGTCGGAGTGCATTGACAGACCTACTACGCGGGTCGTTGGATTCTCCAGGCGGATCTGGCGCGTCGCCTGGATACCGTTAAGGCGGGGCATCCCGATGTCCATGACCACGACGTCCGGCCTCAGCTCATGCGCGGCTTGGACAGCCATTTGCCCGTCTCCTGCTTCGCCGACGACGCACATATCAGGCTGGCAGTCGATGAGCGCGCGCAGTCCGTCGCGCAGGATTTTGTGGTCGTCCACCACCAAAACGCCGATTGTTGATTCGTCATGCACGGGAAAGGAATAACTCCAATACGATAACGGGTGCGCCAAATGCACTGTAATATTGCCGCCGCTGGGGAATATGCGCAATCAGGCATTCCCTTACAGGGATAACAAGATGCGCGGAAGCTAATCTAGGAATTAGGAACTCAGGATTCCAGGCCGGTGAGCCCTTCGCGGATTGCGTACTTCGTCAATTCCGCGACGCTGTGGATTCCCAGCTTCTCCATTATGTGCTGGCGGTGGGTCTCCACCGTCTTCACGCTGATTTGGTAATGCAGCGCGATTTCCTTTGTGTTTCGCCCTTCGGCGAGAAGCTGCAGCACTTCGCGCTCGCGCTCTGTCAGTGACGATGCGGCTGCAGTGGTGTCGCCATGCTGCCGCGCATAGTCTTCAACTACCGTGTCGGCGATGCCGGGGCTTAAGAAAGTGAGGTTGGCGTCAACGGTCCTTATTGCGCGCGCAAGGTCTTCTTGCGCGCAGTCCTTGAGTAAATAGCCCGATGCGCCTGCTCGCAGCATCTCCAGCACGAACTGCCCGTCGGAATGCATTGATAGCGCGACGACCTTCACGCCGGGTATCTTACCGACGATTTGGCGCGTCGCCTCAATCCCATTGAGCCCGCGCATCGCCACGTCCATGACGACAACGTCAGGCACTAGCTCGCGCGAAAGCTGGATGGCCTCGCGCCCGTCTCGCGCCTCGGCGATAATTTCCATGTCGGCGTGCTTTTCCAGCAGAGCGCGCAATCCTTCGCGCGTGATCTGCTGGTCGTCCGCAAGCAGGATCCTAATCTTGTGCACGTTTCCATTCTCGCCAATCTTGGGCTCGGGACTCAATTCGCCAGCAGGCTTATTCTCTTCAAGCAATAGCGGCGCGGTCAGCGTTATGCGCGTGCCGTGCCCGAACTCGGAAAGTATTTCCTTCTTGCCGCCGAGGTAGTTCATGCGCTCACTGATGCTGAACAGCCCGAATCCGCCGGTCTTGCCCCTGCGCGCGCGCACTTCGGAGGGATCAAACCCCACGCCGTCGTCCTCCACGACAATCTTTATCTGCCCGCTTGAACGCTTCACGGACACGTCAACTTTCTTCGCCTGCGCGTGCTTGATTATGTTCGCGAGAAGCTCGCGCACCGACTGGAACAGCACGATGCGTGTATCTTCGGCAAGGGGCTTCGGCCGCCTGTCCATGGTCAATTCGGCCTTAATGCCGTGCTCTTCTTGTACTTGGTTAACCAGCCATTCCAGTGCCGCCTCAAAGCCAAGCTCATGAAGCACCGGTGGACTCAGTTCAAAAGTCAGCGAGCGTGCATCTTGAATGGTCTTATCCATCATTTCAAGCACTTCATCAAGGTTGCATTCGCCGCAGCTTTCCTTCAATCCCGCGAGCTTCACTTTGGCGATGGCAAGGCCGTGCCCGATGCGGTCGTGAAGCTCTACTGCTATGCGCCTGCGCTCGCGTTCTTCTGTAAGCGCCAGCTCGGATGCCAGTGAGCGCAGCTTCGACTGGTATTCATGGACTTTGTCATCGGCGCGCTTGTGTTCAACAATCCTGCCCACGCGCTCCGCAATCGCGTCCAAAAGCCTGCGCTCCTCGTGCAGGAACGGCCCTTCCGCGATGTCGAGCTTCTCTTTCAGGTAACACACGTCAACCAGGCCGATCGGTTGTCCTGTTGCGAATATCTCGGCGGATTGCTTCCACTTTGTCTCGCGGAAGTTAGATGTCTGGAACGGCTTGCCTTCAATGACGATGCGCGCGCAGGTTATTTCCGGATACTGGTAGCTCGGGGGTATCAGGTCAACGACGCCGCGCAGCACGGTCTCAATCGACGCATCCTTCTGCTCACGCAAGTTGGCGATGGCGTAGAGGCAGTTTAGCTCTTTGATGCGCTCATTGAGCTCGTGCATCTTGACGCGCAGCTCGTCTTCCGCGCAGTCGGGGCAAGGCCGGTCAGCCGGCCTCTGCTTTATCTCTTTAGTTACTTTCTTGGTAGCCATAGTTCACCTGCAATTGTTGGGCAATGTCACCTCGACCCGTGCCCGACGAACGCCTTAACTTCGGCGATGCTGATGCCAAGCGCCTTGGCAGCCGTCTCGTAATCTCTTTCAAAGTAATCCAGCACCTTCGCAACGTGCTCACGCTCAATCTCTTCAAGCCTGCGGGGCTTGAAGTCGGCGGTCGCGTGCGCCGGGGCTGAGGCCGCATCAAGTATGTGCTTCGGCAATGAGGCGATAGTAAGTGTATCGCCGCTCTCGCTGACAACCGCGCTGGCGATAATGCTGCGCAGCTCTTGCCTGTTGCCGGGAAAGCTGTAAGCCTTAAGGGCGTCAAGAAATTCGGCCGTAATGCCTTCAAAGCGCTTCCCAGCTTTCTCCGCTTCCTTGTCCAGGAAATAGAGGGCAAGCAGCGGGACGTCTTCCACCCGGTCGCGCAGCGGTGGCAGCTGCAGCGAGTTTACCATCAAGTGGTAAAGCAAGTCGCGCGAAAATGTATAGCGATATTCTTCGCTTGTCAGGTCGTGCCGTGAAGCTACGATTATACGCACGTCCAGTTTGTTTATGAGCGTGGAGCATTCGCGGTAGAACTCGCCGGCCTGAATGAATCGCTTGAGGCGCACCTGCACCGGCAGCGTCAGCCTATCAATCTCGTCAAGGAAAAGAGTCCCGCCCGATGCCTGCTCCAGGAATCCAGGCTGTTCCTCCCGCGAGCCGCTGTAATCCCGCGCCTGTCCAAATATCGCGGCTGCGAGCATGTCGGGGCCGATGGCTGCGACGTCCACTGCGATAAACGGCATCTGTGCGCGCGGGCTGGAATCATGTATCGCGCGCGCGAGCATCTCTTTCCCCGTGCCGCGCTCACCCCAAATGAAAATGCTAAGGTCGCCGGCCGCAATCTTCTCCGCCTTGTGTAGCACGCGGATAAGCTCGAGGTCCTGCGTCGGGAAATGGACGAACGCTTCCGCGAATTCAAGGTCTTCGCGCGCCAGTCCCGCAGGCATCTGGTCAATGCGGCTGTGGGTTGCGGAATGCGCGATGGCGTTTTCGAACACTTCCAGCAGGTAGCTGTCGTCAACCGGCTTGGTGAGGTAGTCAAACGCGCCCAGCTTCATCGCCTTAACGGCGAGGTCAACATCGTTCACGCCGGTTAGGACAATGACAGGCGTGGGGATGCGCTTGTCCTTAACCAGTTGGAGCACGTCCATGCCGCTGATGTTGGGCATGTCCATGTCCAGGAGCACTGCGTCAAAGTGCTCCCGCTCCAGCAACTCCGGTATAACGCGCGAGTCGTTTACGACTGTCGGCTCGTAGCGCTCCGTCTGCATCAGGAAGACCATCAAGTAGTTGGTCACCGCGACGTCGTCGTCCGCGATTAAGACTTTTTTCATTTCCCCGGTCCCCATTACGCATGTCCCCCTATCGCCGGCGTTTCGGTGGAGTCCTCTTCATCAACCGCCGCTTTCTTCTTCAACGGCAAGCGGATCAGAAAAGTCGTGCCAACGCCCGGCTTGCTTACGATAGTAATTTTCCCGCCGTGCTCCTCAATAATCCGGTAGGCGATGGCGAGGCCGAGGCCGGTCCCGCCCTTGGAACGCCGCGTGGTGAAGAACGGCTCAAAGATATGCTTGAGAGTCTCCTCGTTCATCCCTTTGCCGTTGTCGGAGACTTCAATTGAAATTGTAGAGTTCTCGGCGCGGGTCTTTACTTTGATGAGCCCGCGCCGGTCGTCAGGCATCGCTTGACCCGCGTTGATGATCAAGTTGATTAGCACCTGCTCCAGCTTTTGCGAATTGCCGGTGAAGCTTGGAACTTGCGGCGCAAGGTCAAGCTCAATGTCAGCGTGCTTGTGAACCTGGTTATGCACCAGGCGCGCGCTGGCGTCAACGATGGTGTTGATATCAACCGAATCGATGAGCAGCCCTTCGTCTCTCCGCGCAAACCGCTTTAGCCCCTCCACGATTCCCTTAATGCGCTCAGAGCCGTGCGCCATGTCGTTAATCAGCGTGCCCACATGCTCGCGGAAGAAGTCGTAGCGAAGCCGCGCAATCTTGAGGTCGGGATGATCCTTGTAATACTCGTTAAGGATGGGGATGATGTCGTCCAGCGCCTGCTGGATTATCTTGATGTTCCCGCGGATGAACTGGTTAGGGTTGTTAATCTCGTGCCCGATGCCGCTTACGAGCTGCCCCAGCGACGCGAGCTTGTCCGCCTGCTGGAGCTGCTGCTCGTAGGTTTTCTCCATTGTGATGTCGCGGTAGAACTCAATAATGCCCTCAACCTCGTGCTTCTGGTTGAAGATGGGGAGCGCGTGCACCTCGTAGAAGCTGTCATCGTGCTTTATCTCAAGCGTGATGGGCGTTTTCTCGCGCACGACGCGCATGAGGCGGCAGTCCTGGCACGGCGCATCCGACCCGAAGAACGTGCGATAGCACTTGTCGCCCGGCAGCACGTTATCACGGTTGGTCATGACAACGTTTCGCCGCAGGTCTATCATAGCTACGCGGTCGGGGATGGCCTGGAACATAGTTTCCAGCCTAGACTTGAATTCTTCCCAATCGCGGTTGACGCGGTTCAAGTATGCGTTGACGGTTTGCAGCTTGTCGCGCTGGTCTTCCAGCTCCTTCGTCCTCGCCTCAATCTCTTCTTGTAGTTCGGCGAGCTTGCGCCTGTATTCTGCTTCCTCCTCCTGCTTTAGCGCAAGGCGCTCGGAAAGTTCCTTACGCTCCAGCGCGAGGCTGAGCATGCGCGCAATCTCGTTGAGCATCTTCTGCTCTTCAAAGAGCAGCTCGAAATCGTCGCTGAAATATCCGACGACTATCTCGCCCGCCGTCTCCCCGTTCACCTCAAGCGATGCGTGGATGACTTCCTTTGATGAAGGCTTTTGGCCGTATTCAGCACCTTGGTAAACCGAATACACGACTGCGTGTTCCGGGTAGTGCATGCCCCGGCTTAGGTATGTGGGAAGCTCAGTGAAGAATTCCTTGATAGATACCGACGCTTCAATCCAGTCTGCGACTGCATAAACGCAGGATAGCTCCTTGATGCGCTCAATCTTCTCCCAGTCGGACAGGGTGCTCATGCCTTCAACCTGCGCCCCGTAGAAAAGGAACAGCCCGCCTTCTTCGCCTTCAACATATCCTGTTTTCAGCGGGATGACGCGCGAGCTGCCGTCCTGTACGGCGAAGCCCACCGCGCCCTTGCGCCCCTTGCGGACTTCGGACATCGCCAGGCGGAATCCTTCCTGCGAATCCTTCGTTAGGATGTCATCAAGCTTGTGTTTGACTATGGAAGCCTTGGGCAGCCCGCTTTCTTGGATGAGCAGGCGGCTGGCGTGTATAACCGTCCCCTTGCGGTCGGCTACGAGCAGGTAGTCAAAGCTGCTCTCAAACAAGTTGTAGAGGTATTCCAGCCTAATGGCCCCCACCTCCTTCCGCCCCTGGCGGTTGGTATTTCAGGCGGCTGAACCTCGTATTCATAATATACGCAGCGCCCAATGGCGTTATAGAACCCGGAATCTTTCCTCGCCGACATCGCGGATGTTGCGTTTGTAGCGCTCGCATTCGGTAAGCGGCGGCGGAATAGGCGTGGGCGCGGTGCGTACGTCGGCGACGCGAAGCTTGCCTTTGCCCTTCCACGAATGGGGCTTGCCGTCGTTCCAGTAAAACTCCATGCGCGCACCGGTGCCTTCCTGCACGAGATGCTTCAGTTCGGCGGTGATATCAGCCAGCGTGCCTGGGACGCGAAGCCCCATCGCCAATGCCAGCTTCGCCAGCACTTCCCATCCTTGCCTGCCCGACGGCGGGTCAACAACCTTGCTGAATGCCGACGCCTTGCCGTCAAGGCCGAAGCGCGTGCCTGCGAACTCCAGGTAGGTCGTGCCGGGAAGGGATATATCAGCGAACTGGGTCGTCTCGGTCTGCGCCCAGTCTATCGCCACCATCAGCTCTATTCCGCCGAAGTAGCTTGAGTAATGGTCATGCTGCATCGGGTCTTCGCCGATGACTAGCGCAGCCTTGATTTCGCCGTCAACGAGCAGCTTTTGCAGCTCGGCGCGGTTACGCGCACCGGGAAGTTCAGGCGCGGGAAGGCGGCCCGGCGCGAAGCAGGGGTCGGCGCCGGAAAGCTCCAGCCCTGCAGCATTCGCGGTCTGGTGCGGCAGGAGGATGTCCGCCTGGATCTTCGCCGTGCGCAGGAGTATCGCCAAGTTAGCCAGCACGGTGAGCAATCCCGGCGCCTGGTCCTGCGGGCGGTCCGGGCTGTGCACGATGACTACGCGTTTGGCGGCCATAATCATCTCCGCCGCCGCCATGATCTTCTTGGCGTCAACGCTGGTGGTGTTAGCCACCGTCTGCAGCCCGTAATCGTGCATATCAGCCAAGAACTCCTCACCACCTTCCAGCTTCGCTACATCGGCACGGCTGATGAAGCCCCGGTCCAACATGATTTGGATAACGGCGTTTGTAAGCAAGCTGGAGTGCCCGCGCATCGGGTCAAGCATCAGCGCGCTCATCGCTTCCAACCCGTCACGGCTGGAGTTGCTGACGATGAGCTTCGCGCCGCTCCTTACAGCTTCCATTATGTCAACGCTCAAAATGAGCTGGTCGTTCTCCGTATCGGTGTTTTTACAGATGATGAGATCGGCTTCCTTAACCGCGCCGCGCCCGGCGGTGGAAGCTGTGAAGCCGAACGACTTGTCCAGCGCGCCCGATTTAATGCCTGTCGCAAGCGCAGACAGCGAGCCGATGTTCGCAGTGCCTAGCCCTTCACGGGCGATGCGCGCAGCCAGCATCATTTCCTCCGCGGTCAGTTCGGGCGAGACGAAGACGGCCACGGCTTGCGCGCCGTGCTTCTCGGCGGCTCTCTTGAGGAAATGCGCAGCCTTCTCAATGCCCTCGGCGAGTTCAAGCTTTTGGTGCGACCCGCCCGAGCGCTGCATCGCCGTTTCAAGCCTTTGCTGTTTGAGGAAAAGCTCAATGCCGAAGCGCCCGTAGCGGCACAGGTATTCGCCGGGCACTCCAGACGATGAAACCCAGTAACACCCTTCGCCCAGCGTGTGCAGCGTCATGGTGCAGCCCACCGAGCATAGCCCGCAGCTCGTCTTGGCACGCTCGGCAAGCAGCGGCGAGCGCCCGGGGAACGAGTATTTGTCGGTGAGCGCGCCGGTGGGGCAGCTGTCAATGCAGCTTCCGCAGCTTATGCAGTTCGTCTGCGCCAGCGGATCGTTCATCGCCGGGCGCATCTCCGTCTTGAAGCCGCGCCCGACAAGCCCCAGTGCTGAGATGGGCAGCACGATGGCGCATGTCCTGATGCAGCGCGCGCAGAGGATGCACTTGTTGGGGTCGTATGAAATGTGCGGGTGGCGGTTATCAACGCGGTGTTTGCGCACGCGGCCCGCGAAACGCGCCATGTCCACGCCGTATTCGTCCGAGTAGAGCCGCAGCGCGCAGTCATAAAACCGCACGCAGCCGCAGGACAGGCAGCGATCGCATTCGTGCACCACGTCTTCGTGCTCGTAGCCCAGCGAGACTTCCTTGAAGCTGCCTTCGCGCTCTTCTACCGCAATCTCGTGGACTTCATGGCGCGGCGTTTCCTTAACATCGCCGATGTCGGCCTGGCCGGGCTTGCCCCAGAAATCCTTGCGCACGATGAACGGCGCGGGCTGCATCGGCTCGCCGCTGATGTAGCTGTGGATTGCGTAGGCGGCGCGCTGGCCGTCGCGGATGGCGTCAATGACGACCGTGGGGCCGTCGTCGGCCACGTCACCGCCCGCGAACACGCCGTCAATATTCGTCTTCATCGTGTTCGTGTCCACGGTGACGGTCTTCCATCGCGTTATCGCGGGGGTGTTTTCAATGCCTGCGATGCCTTCCAGCACCGGCTCTTGGCCGATGGCGGATACGGCGATGTCGCAGGGCAGCTCAAACTCCGAGCCTTCAATCGGCACCGGGCGCCTACGGCCCGACGAGTTCGGCTCACCGAGTTTCATAAGGATGCACTTCAGCGCCTTGAGCTTTCCGTTCTCGCTGACGATGCCGACCGGCGCGGCAAGCTCCATTATCTTGATGCCTTCCTTGAGGCAGTCTTCAATTTCCATTTTGTCAGCGGGCATCTCCGCCTTGGTGCGGCGGTAGAGGATGATGACCTTCTCCGCGCCCAGGCGCCATGATGTGCGCGCCACGTCCATCGCGGTGTTGCCGCCGCCAACGACGACTATCGTGCCTTCCAGCGGCGAATGGTCTTCCGTCTTCTCTATCAGGAACTCAGCGCCGCGCACGACACCCTCGGTCTCGTTCTCGCCC
Source organism: uncultured bacterium (assembly GCA_963749125.1). Classification (GTDB taxonomy): domain Bacteria; phylum 4484-113; class 4484-113; order 4484-113; family 4484-113; genus JBBIJQ01. The sequence continues at coordinate 274,728 of CAVVLL010000002.1, read as the reverse complement.
TCGACCATCATTTCCTTGCCGGCCATCGCGCCTGCTGCGATGAACACTGCATCATGCCGCTTTCGCAACTCGTCCAGTGAAACGTCCCGGCCAACGCGCACGCCAAGCTCAATGCGCGCGCCCGCGCGGGTGATGTATTCAACTTCCCGGTCAAGGATATCGTCGGGCAGGCGGTATGTCGGTATGCCGTAGCGCAGCATTCCGCCTGTGCGTGGCAGCGCCTCGTAAACAACCGGGTCGTAACCCATCTTGCCGAGGAACCACGCCGCCGTAAGGCCTGCAGGGCCGCTGCCGACGATACCCACGCTCTTACCGCGTAAAGGCTGGCGCTCCACAGGGCCGTCGTATGCGCCGGGGGAGTTGGTGACATAACGTTTAACGTTGTTGATGCCCACCGGCGCATCAACTTCCACGCGGCGGCAAACGACTTCGCATTTGCGCACGCAAACGCGGCCGCATATCGCGGGGAACGGGTTGGTCTCGCGCACAAGGTCAACGGCTTCGCGGTTCAGCCCCATCGCAGCCAGCGCGATGTATCCCTGCGCATCCACGCCCGCGGGGCATCCGAGCTTGCAGGGCGAAAGGCAATCCGCGTAATGGTTGGAGATGAGCAGCTCCAACGCGGTCTTGCGCGATTCCATGACGCGCGCGTTGTGCGTCTCAACCTTCATCCCTGGAGCTATGCGCGTGGCGCAGGCGGGCACGAGGTTTGGCCGCCCCGCCACTTCCACGACGCAAAGGAAGCAAGAGCCGTAAGGCTTCAGCTCCGGCGAATGGCAAAGCGTGGGGATACCCCGGAGCTTATGCTCCTGCACGACTTCAAGTATCGTCTTGCCAGCGGGGGAGCTTATCTCCTGGCCGTTAATCTCAATGGTTATAGCGTCCATCAGTATTCCTTAACCCTTGTAAACGGCGTCAAAGTTGCAGCACGTAATACACTTGCCGCACTTCGCGCAGAGGGCCGTGTCGATGATGTGGAGTTCTTTCGCCTTGCCCGCGATGGCGTCCACCGGGCAGTTCTTTGCGCAAATGGTGCAGCCGGTGCACTTCTCCGGGTCAATGTAGTAATTCACCAGCGTGGCGCAGCTCTTCGCAGGGCACTTGTGCTCGTTGATGTGCGCATCGTATTCGTCAAGGTAGTAGCGTAGCGTCGTCAGCACCGGGTTAGGCGCGGTCTGGCCCAAGGCCGCACAGGCTGGCGCTTCCTTGATTTGGCTGCCAAGTGCTTGAGCAGTGCTCCTTGTCTTCCGGCGTTGCCCTTGCCGATCGCAGATGCGCTCCAGGATCTCCAGCATGCGCAGCGTGCCGATCCGGCAGAAGGTGCACTTCCCGCAGCTCTCCTTCTGCGTGAAGTCGAGGAAGAACCGCGCCATGTCCACCATGCAGGTCGTCCTCGTCCATCACGACCATGCCGCCGGAACCCATGATCGCGCCGGTCGCCGGGATGTGCTCGAAGTCAACCGGCGTGTCGCACCAGCTTCGCGGGGATGCAGCCGCCGGACGGGCCGCCCATCTGGACGCCCTTGTACTCGCGGTCCTTGGGAATCCCGCCGCCGATGTCGAACACCAGCTCGCGGATGCTCATGCCCATCGGCACTTCGGCCAAGCCCGCCCTGCTTGACCTTGCCGGCCAGCGCGAACACCTTGGTGCCGGGGCTTTTCTCCGTGCCGAACTTGCGATACGCCGCCGCGCCGTTGGTGATGATCCACGGCACGTTGGCGTAGGTTTCCACGTTGTTGTTGTTCGTCGGCTTCTGCCACAGGCCCTTCTCGGCGGGGAACGGCGGGCGGATGCGGGGCATGCCGCGCTCGCCCTCGATGCTGGCGAACAGCGCGGTCTCCTCACCGCAAACAAACGCGCCCGCGCCTTCCTTGACCTTGACGTCAAAGCTGAAGTCCGAGGCCTATGATGTTGTGGCCGAGCAAGCCGCGTCATGCGCCTGCGTCGATCGCGATGCGCAGGCGCTTGACCGCCAGCGGGTATTCCGCGCGGCAGTAGATATAGCCCTTGCTCGCGCCGATGGCGTAGCGCGCAGATCAGCATGCCTTCCAGCACCGCGTGCGGGTCGCCTTCCAGCACGGAGCGGTCCATGAACGCGCCGGGGTCGCCTTCGTCGGCGTTGCAGACGACGTACTTCACATCGCGCGGCATAGCCCGCAGCGAAGCTCCACTTCAGCCCGGTGGGGAAGCCCGCGCCGCCGCGCCCGCGCAGCCCGGAGGCCTTCATCTCTTCGATCACCCACTCGGGATCTTCCGGTCAAAGAGCGCCTTGCGCAGTGCCTGGTAGCCACCGCGCGCGATCGTAGTCCTCGATCCGCTCGGGGTCGATCACTGCCGCAGTTGCGCAGCACGATGCGCTCCTGTCCGCGCAAGGAAGTCAACCTCAGCGCCGCTGCATTCGCCTTTATCGTCCTCGCGGTAAACGATGTAGTCGGGGATGGCTTCGCCGCCGATGAAATGCTTCTTGTAGATTTCCTCGGCGCGCTCCGGCGTGACATCGCCGTAGAGGATGCGCGTTCCGTTCGTCGCGACACTTCCACCAGCGGCTCGCGGTAGCACATGCCGATGCATCCCGTGATGCCCGGCTCAGCTCCGCTTCCGGCTGCGAGTTCCTTTTAATTTCTCATAAGTGTCGCGGGCTCCGGCGGACAAGCCGCATGTGCCCATTCCAACAAGTATCTTACGCATCAATCATCTCCGAAAAAGATTGGGGCGCGAAGCCGCATGCCTAAACTGCGGCCGCCGCTTCCGCGGGCTTCTTTTCCTTGCGGCGCATGGCGCGCAAGGTCTTGCGCACGGCTGCCGGGGTCAGTTTGCCGTGGGTGTCATCGTCAACCATCATCACCGGCGAAAGTGAGCAGCAGCCGATGCACGCGACGGTAAACAGCGTGAATATGCCGTCGTCGGTCGTCCCGCCGACTTCAATCCCCAGCTCGTCCTGAATGGTCTCCACGATGAGCCGCGCGCCGTTCACGTGGCAAGCCGTCCCCACGCAGGCGCGGATGAGGTGCTTGCCCATCGGCTGGAGGCGGAACTGGCTGTAAAACGTGATGACGCCGTAGATGGCGGATTTGGGTATGTTTGTCACCGCCGAAATGTATTTGATGGCGCGGCGGGGAATGTAGCCGAAGTGGTTCTGCGCCGACTGGAGCAGGGGTATGAGTTCGCCGGGGGCGCCGTCGTAGCGCCAAAGCCTGTAAGTGAAATCGGGTTCTTTTATCATCGGCTGTTCTCCGAAGGTTATCACCCGTTGCCGGGTGCGTTATTCCATATTCGCGCGGGGTTCGCCTAGGCGTCCATCAGGCGGATGATCTTCGCCTCGCGGACGCGCAGCACGCCGTCAATCTTGTTGAGCTTCTCAATAATGCGGGGCATCTTGCCGACTGCGCCGCTGTCGGTGATCATGCCGACAAGCTTGGTGCCGTCGTCAATGACGTCGCAGAAGATGACCTCGTCCACGAAAAACACGGTCGTGAATATCTGCTGTATCGCGCTCTTTTCAATATCAACGATGATGTAGCTCGTCGTGCCGATGTTTTCCTTCATCAGCTTCGGCGACGGGCCGCGCACGGTGCGCTGGTAGATGTCAATGAAGTCCTTGACGTCGCGGTCAAGCTTCGGGCGCTCCACCGGCGACATTGAAACGACCTCAATCCCCTTGATCATGCGCACTTCGTCAAACAGCTTGTTGATGTGCTCCTGCGAGGGGGCCTGCGCAAGGATGATGATGTCCACGTCCCCGCGCACGGCGTCGCATTGCACGATGCCGTCAAGGTGGAAGAGCTGGTTGTAGATCTCCATGCTCTGGTCGGAGTCGGTCACGCGGATGGTCATGTAAGCCGTCACCGACTCGCGCATGGCAGGCTCGCCGGGCGCATCGGGCGTCGTGGGGCTAAGCGTCCCCGAGCCTTCCGCAAGCTCGTTGAGCGCCGCGACAAGCTCCGGTATCTCAAAGGGCTTGTCAAGGTATCCGGTGTTGTGCTCGCCGAGCGCGGTGGTTTTCAGGAACTCGTCGCCGAAGCCTGTGATGACCAGGACGGGCAGGTCGGGGAACTCGTTCTTGATGACCTTGAGAATCTTCAAGCCGTCAATGTCGGGCATGAAGATGTCGGTGATGAGGTAATCGTAGCCGAGGCCTTTGGCGCGCGCGGCGCTCAGCTCGTGGATGGCCGAGAGGCCGTCCGGGCAGGCGGTGCAGGTGTAACCTTCCTGCGTCAGGCCGAATGTAAGGTTGCGCCGAATCTCCGGCTCGTCGTCAATTATCAGCACGCGTTTGCTCAACGCAGGCCTCCTTGTAACCGATTGCGTTTCGTTAAAGAACTCAGGTATTGGCGTGTTGCGGTCTACGCGCGCAAGTGCGCGTTATTCGTGAACAGAAACACAAGCTGATTCTACCATAGCCCTGATTAGCGTCAAGCTTCGCGCGTGCTAGAATGGCGGTCAGGTTTCGGCTTAACCCTGCGCCGTTCCCGCCTTCATTTGCGCCCGTAGCTTAACGGATAGAGCAGCGGACTTCGGATCCGCCGGTTGGGGGTTCGAATCCCTCCGGGCGCGCGTTTCTTCTGGATAGTGGCACATGCGTCCCGCTTGTGTTGTAAGCCCGCGCTGGCGCAAGCCAGCGCTACCTCAATTCCTCTCTGGTTCTGTATATGGCCTTATCTTGGTGGCACGGGCGCCTCGCCTGTGCGTGTGTTTGTTATTCCTTTAACCCACAGGAATGGATAATCCTTCGCCTCAGGCCACCGCTCTTGGGGATTGTTGTAGATATAGACTATCTTCTCGTTTAGTTCTGTTTCATCCCTTATTATCCGGTCGTAGGATTCATCAATCCAAACCGGCCCCTGCCGGTTCAGGCGCTTGTTTATCTCATGTGCCGTAAACGACTTCCAGCTATGCACCAACTTGTGCAGCGGCCAATCTGGAAACGGTTTCAGGACGGCGTGGACATGGTCATCCATCACTACGCAAGCGATAAGGTCGTATCGTTCTCCATTGAAATGCAGGAACGCATTGAAGGAGATTTCCCGCGCGAAATCGGGAAGCGGCACAACTGAATCATGCGCCCGCCAAATGACAAAGTAGGTGGACTCGTCCAGCCGGAAATGCGGCAGGTTTCTGCGGTATCGCGTGAATTCCCTTACCATAGCTAGGCTTGTTGAGTATAGAGTAAAGCTGTAAGGAAATGAACTGGTCTCCAAGCAGTTGTGGCGCAGCCTGATGGCTGCGCGCTTAACGCACAAGCGGGACGCATGTGCCACCAAGAAATACCCAGATTCCCACAGCCGGGCTAGTGAGCCCGACCTACCCATCCGGAATCCATACTACTTTCTACTTACTCCATACTACACCCTCCCCCCCTCTTTCGCGGTATACTTCTCCGCATCCGGCAGGCGCATAACAAGCGCGCAGCCGGTATCAGGGAGGACGACGCAGTGGACGAGACCGAAAAGGGGAAAGCTGCTTCCGAAAAAGCGCCCAAGCGCAGGCGGGCGGCGTGGTGGGTGGAGATACTCATCGCCAGCGCCGTCGTCCTCGTCGTCGTCGGGATAGCGATACCGGCGTATAACACAAAGAAGACAGAAGCGCGAAGGACGGAAGCCAAGGCGAAACTAGTTGAGATATATAAAGCAGTTGAGAGCTTTGCGACAGATAACGATGGTTATCCTGAATATTTACTCGGTGGGAGCGCATCAGTTAACGACGAAGCAGCCAGAAATCCCTCCTTAGCGTCAGACCCATTATTGAAACAAGGCTATTTGACCGAGTATCCACGCAATCCCTTTGCAGTGTCGCACGTGGTAAAAGCCACGCAGGAACAATACAACGACCCCTTCAGGCCTGGCACAGAGCAATCAAGGTTCGGCGTTCGCTTCGGTAAAGACTATTGCCTTATGGGACAAGTCCTCGCTGATTTTCGCTACCCCAAACTGCCGGGTCAAGAGATGGTGAGAATATTTGGCATCGACTGCTACTCCGATACTGAATATCCTTTCTACGATATCTGGCCTGCCGGCGCGCATAAGCCTAAGCAGTTCTTACCGGGAGAGTTCTTCTATAAAATAATAGGTAGGGGCGGTCATTGATAGCAAAGATAAACTGAGAATGAAAAGACCATGGGTTCCTGATTCAGTAGGTGCGTACATCTTAGGACTATACGGGGCTCCCAATGACAGGGGAACGGATGTCTAGGCCCTGAACCTGATATTTCTCTTAACGAGACGATATTTGCAATCTGGGGAGAGTATCACTTCGCCGTATGGACACGCTCCACGATGACGAAAGACTTAAATTACGGCTATCTAGGAAGCTGGTACTTGTTCCCTGTAGAACTGGGCTATACCGCGACGATTGTGAATCACTTTCCGTAACGGGATTCCGGTACGCAGTTAGTATTCCGTCGGCAATCGGCTACTACATATAAATAGATTGGCGATGCGATTTTGAACATGACCGGCGAGACGAAACATGAAGAAGCCAATGCGCCCAAGCGCAGGCATGCGGCTTGGTGGGTGGAGATACTCATCGCCATCGCCGTCGTGCTCGTCGTCGTTGGAGTAGCGATACCGGCGGTACAACGCTAAAAAGACAGAGGCGCGGCGCACGGAAGGCAAAAGAGGCCTGCACGATATTCAACTTGCTGTGGAGCGCTTCGCGACGGACACCGGCGGGTCATACCCCGAATACCTCATAGGCGGCAGCGCGTTACCGGGGAAAGACCCCATGGATCCTTGGGCGCAGACTTCAGACCCATTACTGCACTCCGGCTACTTGACCGCCTATCCGCGCAATCCTTTCGCTGTGCCTGAAACCGTGAAGGCTATGCAGGAGCAACACAAAGACCCGTTCCGGCCTGGCACCGAGCAATCCAAGTTTGGAGCGCGCTTTGGCGATGATTACACGCTCATGGGCCAAGTCCTCGCAGATTTCCGCTACCCCAAGCTGCCAGGGCAAAAGATGACGCAGACAAACGGAGTGTTTTATTACGCCGATACGGAGTATCCCTTCTGGGACATCTGGCCTTCCGGCGCGAAAAAGCCGAGACCATTCCTACCGGGCGAGTTTTTCTACAAGTCAATGGGAGGTCTCGCGTTTGGGGATGGGAAGGAACTTGACACGAAAAGACCGGCCGTTCCGGCCTTTTCAGAAGTTTATTTGCTGGGATTGTATGGCACTCTAAGAGATAAAGGAAAGGATGTACTCGGCCCAGAATTCAAAATCACGTTGAAACCGTCTTCCGGCAATACGAATAGTATGGATGAATTCCCAATTCCAGCATGGACTCGTTCAACTATGACACCTAATGAGAATGGCGAGTACTTAGGTAGCCCAATTGTAGCCCTAGAGAGTAGAGATGATCATTTAGCGAGTGGCTCATCCGGCAGTATTCCCGATGGAATAATTATGTGCGTAGGCACGATGTATCCGGAATAATCCCCCCAAACCCCTCCCCGTGATAGAATCCCCGAGCCTGAACAGGCGGAAGGAATCGGTATGCGGCGCATAACGCTGTGGCTCACAATCTTGTCAGTATCGCTCGCGGCCTTCGCGGGCGCTGCCTGGGCGCAGCCTCCCTCCGCCGAGCAGGTGACCTTCACCACCTCCGACGGCGTGACCATCTCCGCAACCCTCCACCATCCATCGCCCGGCACGCGCGTGCCCTGCGTCATCCTGCTGCACCAAAACAAGTCCGACCGCTCGTCGTGGGCGCAACTCATCCCGCTGCTTTTGCAAAACAACTACGCCGCGCTTGCCCTTGACCTGCGCGGGCATGGCGCGAGCACCAACTTTGGCGGGCGCACGCGCACCTTCGCCGACTTCACCGACGCCGACTATGCCGCGATGATTAACGACGTGCGCGCAGCCGCGAATTACCTGCACAACCGCAAGGACATCAACGGCGGCCGCCTGGGGCTCATCGGCGCGAGCATCGGCGCGAACCTGGCGCTGCAATACGCGAGCGAAGACCGCACCGTGCGCACGGTGATAATGCTCTCGCCGGGGCTTGATTACCGCAGCCTGGAAGTCGTGCCATACCTTGACGCTTACGACCGCCGCGCCCTGTTCATGATAGTCTCGCAGGGCGACGCGTATTCATACAACAGCTGTTTGGAGATAAAGAAGGAAGCGACAATCGCCAGCCCGCTGAAGCTCAAGGTTTACGACGGCGACGTCCACGGCACAGGCCTGCTCGCCGCGCACAAGGGGCTGGACGCGATATTCATCGCCTGGCTGCTAAACCACCTCGTGAACAGCTAGGGATAGCGGCGCAAGGCGGTGGGGGCGCTTCGGGAATTCTTCGGTAAGTATATCTACTTCACCATCTTCGCCGTCTACCTGTTTTCCATCTACGCCGCGCGCGCGCTGCACACCTCCGCGCTGCCGCTTGGCTTCGCGCTTGCCGCGCTGGCGGGCCTGCTCTTCGTTTTCGCAATGGTCGTCAGCGGCCTGGTGAAAAACAGCCGCACGCGCATCATCGCCTACTTCGTGCTCGTCGCCCTGAGCGGCCTCATGTATGCGGGCTACTCCCAGCGCATGCTCAGCTCATCGGTGCTGGACGCGTTCGCGGGCAAAGACGTGGATGTCGTGGGCAAGGTGTCGGGCTTCCCGCGCCTGTCTGAGAACGGCATGAGCCTGTTCCTGGACATCTACAAGATTCAATCGGCGGAACTGACACTGGAGGACAAGCGCCCGCTCGGGCGCGTCTTCGTGTTCATACGCGGCGGTCGCGGGCTGCCGATCTCATACCTCTACACGCTGGAGGCGGGCGGCCAGCTAAGCATCGCGCGCGAGCCGCGCAACCGTGGCGACTTCTCAATGAAGGAATACCTACTGCCATTCGGCGTGCGCCATGAGCTGGTGATACCTGCGGCGACCTTCGTGGACAGCGCGGTGCCGGGCGGCAAAGCGTCGGTGCAGCTGCTGCGGCTCAAGCGCAAGCTCGTTGAAAGCGCTGAGGCGATGCTCACGCCGCCGGGGCGCGACATATTCCTGGGGCTGCTCATCGGCGACAGCGCGATTTACTTTCCGCAGGAACTCAAGGACACCTTCCGCATCGCCGGCCTGACGCACCTGCTCGTCGTCTCAGGCTCGCAGGTCTCGCTGCTGTTCCTGCTGGTGAGCCTACTGTTCCTGCGCGTGGAGCAGCCGCTGTCGCTGTGGGGCCGCGCGCTCAACATCTTCAAGTATTCCGCGATCTTCGGCGTCATCCTCACCTATGCCCTCATTACCGGCTACGAGCCGAGCATCCGCCGCGCCTTCGTGGTCATCATCCTCGTCTTGCTGGCGCATTACTTATACTACGAGGTGGACAGTCTCAATGTGATTGGCCAGGCGGGGCTCATCCTGCTCGCGATGCACCCATTGGAGGCGTATTCCGTCAGCTTCCAGCTAACCTTCTCCGCAACCATCGGCCTCATCCTCGCATTCAAGGCGTTTTACCCGCACGTCGCGGGAATGCACTGGCTTCCGCGCTGGGCGCTGGGGATTCTCATCGGCACCGGCGGGGCGCAGCTCATGGTGTTTCCATTGCTGTTGCGTTACTTCAACCAGTTCACGCCGATGGGATTGGTGAGCAACCTCGTTGCGATACCGCTCGCGTCGTGCACGCTCATCCTCGGCGTGGCGTTTTACGCGCTGTGGTGGGTGCCGGTGCTTGGCGGCTTCATCGCGTGGGGTGTGCAGAATCTCTGCGATGGGATGCTGCTTTGGGCGAAGCTGATGAGCAGCCTGCCCGGCGCGAGCATCTACTTCGTGCCAATAAGCTCGCTGACGGCGCTGGCGCTCATCGCGCTGGTGTTCATGGGCTTCGTGATGATGGGCTGGGGCAAGACGAGGATGGACAGGATGCTCTCGCTTGTGTTCGCATGCGCAGCGATGCTCATCGTCACATCTTCCGCGCGCACATACACCACCCATCTCCCATGCTTCCGCGTGCTCTATACGTCGTCAGGCGCGGCATCGGCATACATCGCGCGCGATCGCAGCGCCGTCATGTTCGTGTCGCTGCCGCCAAGCCTTGATCGGCAGGCGTCGCTGCTCACAACCTCATACTGGGCGCTGGTGCGCAATGGCGCGCGCGGAGTGCCCGTGCTGGCAATAACCGGCGGCGAGCCTGTCAGCGGCTTGTGGGAAAAGCTGCCGTTCAAGTCTGAACTTGTGCTGCCCGCAAGTGGCGGCGAGCTTGCGCTGAAGAATGCGCCGTGCGAAATACCGCGTCAGCTTTGCGGCTACCCGACGCCCGACGGCGCGCTGGGGATGCTTGGCGTGTGGATGCAAAAGAACGGCAACAAGACGCTGGTGCTGATACCGGTGCTGGATGAGTTAGGCACGCGGCTGGATAGCGTGCAGCTCACTGCACCTCAAGGCGAACGCCGCATCCTTATCCTGCCAGGGCGCGATGCCGCAGGCGCTGTCAGCGGCATTAAGGGTTTCCTTGAACGAAGCTCAATAAGCGCGGTCGTGATGCAGGGCAGGGGGGACGTGCCGGAGGGCTTGCTGATGTTCGCGGGCGGCGTGGAGTTTTACAGCCAGGCGGCCAAACGCGAAATGTGGTTCGCTGCGGACGGCGTGGTGAAAGAGTATTAGCCTAAGCGCGCCTAGCTTTCGGTGGCGGGATGCTGGGCGAACTTCTCGTTATAGTGCTTGTAAAGGCGGGATACCTTGCGCGCGGAAGTCTGCTTCTTGATAGCGCCCTTGGTAACCGTCTCGTTGATGACTTTCTGGGCGGCGGTCAGCGCCGACTTCGCCTCGGCGGCGTCCGAAGTCTCTTCAAGAACCGCGAAGTACTTCTTGATGACCGTGCGCATGGTGGTGCGGTAGTGGCGGTTGCGCTCCACATTGCGCGCGTTGATTAGTATCTGCTTCTTTGCGCTTTTCGTATTAGCCATAATATCCTCGGTGCGATAGGAACAAGTATTTTATCCGCCCGGCGCGCCTGCTGTCAACGCCCGGGCTATAACTGCGATGCTATAATCAACAGCATCAGATTGGCTGGAGGCGGCCTGTGAGCGGGATGCAATGCAGCTTTGTCCCCCACCCGCCGATTATCCTTGAGGAGATCGGCGGCGAACATACGCGCGAAGCGGCGAACACCTGCGACGCCATGAAGCGCCTGGCCATGGAGATGGCGCAAATAAACCCCGGCACGGTCGTCATTAGCTCACCGCATGCGCAAGGCGGCATCGGCAGCGTGGGCGTTTACACCGAGCCAGCCCTCGCAGGCAGCTTCGCCGAGTTCGGCTACCCGCAGCTCAAATACGCGTTCAAGAACGACCTGGACCTGGTGGCGGAGGTGCTGGGGCAGGGCGGCGGCTTCTTTGAGCCGGTGCACACGCCCAAGCTTGACCATGGCGAGCTGGTGTTCCTGGACTACCTGCAAAAAGCGGGATGCACACCGCGCCTCGTCGTCCTCTCGGCGGTGTGGGGCAGCCCCAAGTCGTTTTATGATGCAGGCAAAGCGCTGGGCGGCATCCTGCGCAAACATACCGGCGGCGTGCAATACGTTGCCAGCGGCGACTTGTCGCATAGCACGCGCAACACCCCCGGCCGCCGTGCCACGCCCGAAGGCTCAAAGTTTGACCGCATTGTCGCTGCCGCCGTGGAAGGCGCAGACCCCAAGCCGCTGCTCGCGCTTGACGAAGGCTTCATCCGCAACGCCCAGCAATGCGGCTTGTGCTCGTTCCTCGTGGGCTTCGGCATGATGGACGGCGCAGGCGCGAAGGGCGAGCTTTATTCATACGACGACCCGTTCGGTGTGGGATATCTTGTTGGCAGGATTGCCGGAGGCTAAGATGGCGGACGCAAAGGCGCAAGGCTGGTATCTAAGCGAGGGCTTTCATCCATTCGTGAAGCTCGCGTATGCATCAATCTACTCGTTCATACCCGGGCGCAAGACGCTTGACCTGGCGAGCATCCCGCCCGAGCTTGCACAGGCGTTGGAGCCGCACAAAGATGAGCTTGCCCGGCGCGCAGCCTGCTTCGTTTCACTGAAAATGCGCGGGCAGCTTCGCGGCTGCATCGGCACCATTGAGCCACTGACGCCCAGCCTCGCCGAGGAAATCGTCCAAAATGCAATAAGCGCCTCCACGCGCGACCCGCGCTTCCCGCCCGTGACCGTTGCCGAGTTGGACAAACTCAATGTAAGCGTGGATGTTCTCAGCGAGCCGCGCCCCGCGAAGGAATCGAAGCTTGACCCCAAGCGCTACGGTCTGATTATTGAGCAGGGATACCGGCGCGGGCTGCTCCTGCCCGACCTTGAGGGCGTGGATGACGTGAGAACGCAAAAGAGCATCGTGGCGCAAAAAGGTGGGATTGACCTGCTGCGGCCGCATAACTTGCTTATCTTCACCGTTGAACGTTACGTCTAACGTTAGCGACGCTCGCCGCACCTGAAGTAGTTGGCGCACGCGCCTTCGCTTGATACCATGCACGCGCCCAGCGGGTTGTCGGGCGTGCATTGCACTCCGAACAGCGGGCATTCCAATGGTGTCTGCAATCCCAGCAATACTTCGCCGCAGCAACATGCGCCGAATCCCGACTCGTCTTTGGTGATGCGCGGAAGCCCGAACCGCTCGTGCGCGTCAAAGGCGATGAACAGGGGCTTTAGCTTGTGCCCTGACATGGGGATAGTGCCGATGCCGCGCCAGTGCGTATCGGCAGGATCAAACACTGAATCTATCGCCGCAAGCGCTTTCGGGTTGCCCAGCGGCGGCACTGCGCTGCGGTAGGAATTGACGATGCGCGGCTTAGCCTGCTCGCGCATGACAAGAAGCTCATACAGCGCCGCGAGGATGTCCACCGGCTCAAACCCCGCGATGACACCCGGCAGCCCGTGCTGGTCCGCCAGGAACTGATAGGGCTCCTCGCCGATGACGCTGGAAACATGCCCCGGCAATATGAAGCCGTCAAGCTTCAAGCGCGGGTCTTTCGCCAGCATGCAGAGCACAGGCGCGACCAGCTTATGGCTCACATACACGCTGAAGTTCTTCAGGCCGCGCCGCTGCGCCTCCAAGACCGTGTGCGCGATGCCCGGCTGCGTCGTCTCAAAGCCGATGCTGAAGAAGACAACCAGCCTGCCGGGGTTTGCTTCCGCCAGCGTTATGTTTTCATGCGGCGACAGCACCATGCGCACGTCTGCGCCTTGAGCGCGCACTTCGGCGAGCGACGTCTTGTGCCCCTTGGCGCGGAAGATGTCGCCGTATGCGGTAAGGATTACATTGGGGTCGTTCAGGACGTGTTGTGCCGCGCAGTCAATCTCGGCGGCCGCGGTGACGCATACGGGGCAGCCCGGGCCCGACACCAGCTCAATCCCGCGCTCGGCAAGCAGCGTGTTGCGGATGCCCGCGCGGAAGATGGCGACTGTGTGCGTGCCGCAAACCTCCATGAACTTAGCGGGGCGCAGGGGTAGGCTGCGGATAAGCTGCGCAATCTCAAGTGGGCTGGGCGCGCTCATTGGCCTTCGTCTGCGGCATCCTGGAAGCTTGCCAGCTCGCGCAGCAGCCTGAACGTCTCCTCGGCGTCCTCCGGCTCCAGGCGCTGGATGGCGTAACCGGCGTGCACGAGCACGTAGTCGCCCTGCTTGGGCGCGTCAATGAGCGCGACGTTGGCGTCAATGACGATGCCTTCGATGCGCACCTTCGCCATGTCGCCTTCAATCTCCTCAATCAATCCGGGAACAGCCAGACACATACTGCGATTATACCGCGCGGGGCGGCTAATTATCGGCAGGAGTAAGCGGGGCTCACCAGCCGGGCTCTGGAGTCTTTCTATTCCGTAGGCCGCGGCTTTAGCCCGGCTCTGGAAAATGAATGGTGGCACGGCCGACTCGGCTGTGCGCTTATGTGAACAGGCGAGTCGCCTGTTCCACCACAGGAATCCCCATACCGGGGGCACGGTTTTCTAACCGTGCATCTTCACAGTGGGGTTGGAAAACCCCACCCCCGGGAAGGGAGCAGATTTCAAATTCCAGAAACCATATTCCAGAGGCGCGGTACAAGTCCGCGCCCTACACCCAGAGCCGGGCTGGTGAGCCCGGCCTACCCGTGTTGTTGATTGTTTCAAGTGGGGGCGGAAGGGTCATCATCATCATCGTCGGATTTGTCGGGATAATAGCGGGGGCGGGGATTGCCGGCGGCGTCGTGGGAACGCAAAGTTCCGTCGGGGTTGCGGAAAGCACGCAAGGGATGGCCGGGGTCGGCAGCCAGTATCTCCTCGTAGATATCCATCAGCGTCGCCCTCGATGGATCTTCAGGGCGGACACCGACGTAATCATCATCGGAGACGTCGTCTGCAGGGAAACCACCGGAATAATCAAAATCCGGATAGCTGTCTTCTTGATTATGGGCGGGGATGTTGTTCGCGGATGCAGCTCGTTTCTCTGCGCGGGCGGCTTTCTGGCGCGCTTTCTTCGCATGCTCATAATCGCGCAGCTTCTTTTCGTATGCTGGCATGCGCGAAGGTGAGAATGGCACGTCGTATTTATCAGCAAGCTCCTCAGCCATCTCGTTGGTCGTCTTGCGCACAGGCTCAGGGATAGGCTCGCCGCGATGCTCTGCGATCTGTTCTTCAACCATGTTGCACAGGCGGTGGATGCGGCAAATCACTCGCGCCCAGGGGACGAGAGCCTTCGTGTCGGCATCGCGTTCGCACACTGTAGCGACGGCGTCGTTCAAGGTGTAGATGGGTGGGCCCTCGGCGGGAGAGGTGTCGGAAGATGCGGGATGCGCGCGAGCAGGCGCGATGCCGTTGCCTTTGGAGACGGCTTCGGAGGCTGCCTTCGTGGCTTCAGCAATGACTTTCACGGCGGCGATGGTGTCTTTCGGTTCAAGCACGCCTGAGGCGATGACCTCGGACGCCTTTTGGACGGCGAGAAGCAGCAGCGCATCCAGCGCCGCGGCGGTCGCGGGTGAGACCAGGCAGATGTCGCCTGCTGCAGTCATCTGATTCTATTCTAGCGAGATTGAGTGAAAACATAACATGGGAAGTTGAGAAAGTTGGGAGTTGGAAGGGCAGTTCGTAGATCGTAGATGGGATTCCAGAGGGGTACGCCCGGCTGACCAGCCCGGCGCTGGGTCTTCTTGGTGGCACATGCGTCTCGCTTGTGCGCTAATAACACAGCCGGGACGGCTGTGCCACTGCACCGAATCCCTGCACCTCTGCATCCTTCGCCAACTCCTTCACAACTTACGCTACATGAGTCTTGATATCAGGAACTCCCGCGCTACACACGGCTTTAATACCCTTCAGGCGGGGACGAGAAGTAGTGAATTTACAGTGTCGTTAGGAACGATGGTGTCGATAAACCGCCTATGATTGGTCGCCTAGCTGTATAAAGCCAATTCCGATTAACGTATTGCCGCTATCGTAGTCAAACCTAACTGCGACTGGTTCTTCAGCAATAGTTGCAGACCAGAATGCTGAGTTGAGAATCCTCTGTTGAATTATCGGTTTTCCAAGCCTTATATCAGGGAGAGTATCAAATGTTGAGCGCCCTATGATGACGCCCATCGGCAAAGTGATGGGTGGTCTTTCTGTATTGCGGATCTTTTGATTTCTTAGCTGATTCATCCCAAAGACAACCGATTGAGCAATGTAATCTTTGCCTTTAATACCTCTTGCACAAGCCCAGATTGAAACATACCACATATCATCTTCATATGTCACAATCAATCTTCTTTTTCCATCGACACCCACCATAGGAGGGTAATACTGAGTCCGTTCCAAAGTCCGGCCTTCAAATACGATGGATTTCGCATTAACCATTTGCGGGTCAAGAACGCCACTTTCCGACCAGCCCAACTGAGGTATCAATGTTACATAAGAGCTTCCAATGGTAAGAGGCACAATCTCGGTTTCTGCTGTCTTACTACAGGATAATAAACAGAATACTGATAATAACACGCTTATTAACCAGACATGGCGAGACCATGCTACTATCTTATTGCATGCAGGATTGATTACTATACCTACTGTAGTAAAAAAGCCGTTGTGTCCATCTAGCATTTCAATTAATACCTCTACGATGAGTGCTTCCCAATGTCATGGAATATGTTAATTCCATGCAGTCCCATATTGGCTCCTCGTCGACATTGATTGGTCACCTTCGTTATCCAGCCTCATGAATTGTAGCCGTTTCAGATTACTCAGTTAAATGTTCAATCCTGATAGGCTTGCCTTCTTCAACAAGTGGAATGAATTTTGGTCCGAAGCCTTCGCTCATCGCCCCTTGATTATACTCCGCGCGGGCAGTGCGTCAAAGAGGTTTCCGCAGCCGGGCTGGTGAGCCCGGCGTACTCATTGTTAGTTATTAACTCGGAGGTACGGCGCGCCCCAGGCGCGTAAACTTTCCAGCCGCACTATGGAATATGCGAGGCTATAAGCCCCGCCTCCGGTTCTTCATAAGGTAGCACAGCCGGGAAGGCTATATCTTGGGAGACGCGACCTCTAGGTCGCGTCAATGGAAGATGTGTCGACCTGGAGATCGACACTCCCTAAATAGCATGCACAAGCGGGCACGCGCATGTGCCACCAAGCATACTCCATACGGCGGGGGGTAAACCCCCGCCCTTCAGGTCAGAGCGGCTCTAAAGAGCCGCCTATCCGATTGTATTTGCTGTCGTCTGCGCTAATGCAAAAAGTGCCGCTCGGGGACGAAGACGAGGCAAAGCTTCAAGTCGTTAGCGCGCTGGATGACTTCGTGGTCGCGGATGGAGCCCTTAGGCGCGACGGCGACGGCGATGCCGGCCTTGTGCGCAAGCTCAATGGAATCCGCGAAGGGGAAGAAGCCGTCGGATATGAGCACGGCGCCTGATGCGCGCTTGCCGGCCTTCTCCAGCGCAATCTTCGTCGCATCAACGCGGCTGGGCTGCCCCATCCCCGCGCCGACCATCATCCCGTCCTTGAACAGCGCGATGGAGTTGCTCTTGAGGAAGCGGATGGCGGTGAGCCCGAGTATCACGTCGGGCTTATATGCAGGGCGAAGCGGCAGGTCGCTTACGACTTCCACGTCGCTTGGCTTGGTAATGCGCAGGTCGTCCTCCTGCACCAGGAAGCCAAACGGGCTGCTGGAAAAGCGCAGCGGCACGTCGCGGCCCGAATTCAATGGCGTCCATAACGCGCTTGCGGTCTTCCTGGAATGCGGCTTCGCCGATCTCCACGAGCCGCAGCTTTTTCTTCGCGGCCAACTCGCGCGCGGCTTCCGGCGCGAACTTTGGCGCAACGACGACTTCAAGGAAGGTCTTTGCGATTTCCTTCGCCTCGGTCATGCCAACTTCAAAGTTCACGCCGAGGATGCCGCCGTAAGCCGAAACAGGGTCGCCTTCCTTGGCGCGCTGGATGGCCTTCAGTGGGCTGTCGTCAATCGCCATGCCGCAGGGGTTCACGTGCTTGATGACGCAGGCGACGTGCGGCTTTTCGTAAGGCATGCGGCAGATGCGCAGGGCGCCGCTCGCGTCCTGGAGGTTGTTGTAGCTTAGGTCTTTGTTATGCAAGACGCGGAAGGGGACGGAGTTGCCTGGCGACGGCGCATAAAGAGCGGCGCGCTGGTGCGGGTTCTCGCCGTAGCGTAGGATGCGCAGGCGGCTGAAGCTCATGTCAATGCGGCTGTCCAGCTCAATTGTAGGCGCATCGGTGCGCTCGCCCTCTTCCTTCTCGGCGGTGCTTGCGGCGTGGAAGTAGTCTTCAATCGCCTGGTCGTATTCGCGGCAATATGCAAACGCCTTCAATGCGTATTTGCGGCGAAGCTCAAAGGGAATCTCGCCGTCCGTGTCCTTCCAGGCCTGCGTGAAGTCCTTGTAGTCGTCGGGGTCAACCAGCACCACGACGTGCGGGAAGTTCTTGGCGGCTGCGCGCACCAGCGTGACACCGCCGATGTCTATCAGCTCGCGCGCGTCTTCCATCTTCGTGCGCGCCTTGACCTTGTCAATGAACGGGTAGAAGTTCACGATGACTATATCCAGCGGCGGGACGCCGATGTCGTCCAGCGTCTTTTTGTGCTTGTTGTTCTCGCGGTCAGCGAGCAGCCCTGCATACAGGCTGTAATGCAGCGTCTTGACGCGGCCGTCAAGGATCTCCTTGGCGCCGGTAAGGTGTTCAATCGGCTTGGATGGCACTTTCTTCTTCTGAGCTCGGCAAGCGTGCCGCCTGAGGAGAAGATTGCGACGCCTTCGGTCGCGAGAAACCTCCCCAGCGTGGTTATCCAGCTCTTGTTATAGACGCTTATTACAGCGCTCTTAGGCTTTCCCATTGCGCACTCCTTCTCTCCGTTAGGCGCTCAAAATGCGGCGGCTATATACCAGAAAACAGGGGTTGATGTCTATGGTTTTCACCTGTTTTCGCGCTAAAAAAGCAGAGCGAGGACGGCCTGCAGCTTCTCCATATAAGCCAGGAACTCCTCGCGGCCCTGTGCAGTCATGCGGAAGTACTCCGCGTTCGGCTCGCCGTAGAGGTGAACGGCCTCAATAATGCCTGCGCGCGAAAGCATGCGAAGGTGGGATGCAAGGTTGCCCTGGGTCACTCCAAGCCGCCGCTTAAGCTCGCTGAAGCGCAGTTCACTCTCAGCCGATGCAAGGTGCATGAGGATATGCAGCCTCACCGGCTCGTGAATCAGGCGGCTCAAATCAGTTGGCTTAGGATATGAAGCGATGATAGTTTGCGACACAAACATATTGTAACGCGTCTTGTCGCTTCGCGCAAGTGGGTCATGGCTGCTAGTGAACAGTTATGTTTGTGACGCAAACAGTGTTTTATGCCGACGATGCCTCAACAAAGTTGCGCTCTGACCTGCTACGCCGACTCAAGCGGCTACCGAGTTTACGTCTAGGTTGGCAGCGTGAAGCCATAATGAACGCGGCATCGCAACCCCCGATGTAACATATGTCCCCGAACAATGTTGCATATGTCTCCGAATAGTTCGCCTGTCTAGAGCTTGCGCTACAACCTTTTTGAGTTCGCTGGTATAATTCCACGCCCGCGGTAGATGCCGCGAGACTAAGGAGAATCCCAGATGAAAAAAGGCGACCACCCCGAACAAGGCCTTTCCGGCGAAACCGTTGACTACCTCGCCAGCGAGCTCCAGAAAGAGCGCTGCTCATTTACCGCGCAGGATATCGTCAAGTTTATACGCGACGAAGAGATTGAGTCCCTGAACTTCTGTTACGTCGCAGGCGACGGTAGGCTCAAGACCCTGAGCTTCGCCCCCAGCGGCGAGAAGCACCTCAACCGCATCCTCCACGAGGGCGAACGCGTGGACGGTTCAAGCCTGTTTAGCTACATTGACACCGGCTCAAGCGACCTCTATGTCGTCCCGCGCTACAGCACAGCCTTCGTCAATCCGTTCTCAACAGAGCCGACGCTCAACCTCCTTTGCAGCTACTTTGACCGCAAAGGCGACCCTCTGCCCTCGGGGCCATCCAACCTGACGCACAAGGCGATGCAGGTCGTGCGCGAGGTGGCAGGCGTTGAGATGCTCGCGCTGGGCGAACTTGAATACTATGTCGTCTTCGGCGAAGAGCACGAAGTCTACCCCGGCATCCCGCAGCGCAACTACCACGAATCAACGCCCTTCGTGAAATGGGCGCACCTGCGCGAGATGGCGATGCTGGAGCTGGCGCGCATGGGCGCGCTGGTGAAATACGGCCACTCCGAAGTAGGCCACGTGCCGTCGCAGGGAAACCTGCGCATGGAACAGCACGAGATTGAGTTCCTGCCCGAGCCGCTTGACGTCGCCGCAGACCATATCGTCCTTGCAAAGTGGCTGCTGCGCAACTTCAGCGCCGAGATGGGCGTCACCGTGACTTACGCGCCGAAGGTCGGCATTGAACACGCTGGCTCAGGCCTGCACGTGCATATCGACCTGCTCAAGGACGGGCGAAGCCAGCTGCTTGACGATGCCGGCGAACTGACCGACCTTTCCTTGAAGGCGAACTACGGGATGCTCCACCTCGCACCTGCGCTCACCGCATTCGGCAACACCGTGCCCACGAGCTACCTGCGCCTGATGCCAAACCACGAAGCGCCGACCAATATTTGCTGGGGCAAGTCCAACCGCTCGGCGCTTGTGCGCGTGCCGCTTGGATGGGTAGGCGCCGACCACATGGCGTCGCTTGCCAACCCGCAGGACCCCACCGCCGCTGAATGGAAAAGCATCCCCCGCCAAACGCTTGAATACCGCGTGAGCGACGGCTCGGCGAATATGCACCAGCTTCTCGCAGGCATTGCGGCCGCAGTTGTCTGCGGTTACCGCGATGCCGACGCGATCAAGCGCGCCAAGGAGCTGCAAGTGGAGTGCAACTTGTTCAAGGACGAGCTGCTGATGCACACCTTTGAGAAGCTGCCGTCTTCTTGCGAAGAATCGGCCTCCGCGCTGTTGCACCTGCGTGAATATTTTGAAGCGGACGGGATATTCCAGCCCGATATGATTGAAGGCATTGCGAAAACCCTCAAGAAGTACGCAGACCGCGACATGCTCAAAATGGCGCGCAGCGACGAGGATTTCACGCGGCGGCTTGTCAGCGAATACTTCCACACCGGCTAGCGCAAGCTGCATAGCGCGCAGCGCTTTGTTCGACCGCGCCTAATACGGGTTCTCGCTTTTCACAAGCAGCCTTAGCAGCCGGTTCAAGTCCGCATCGCTTGTATACGCAATGACAATCTCGCCGCCTTTCTTGCGCGGCTCAATGCGCACCCGCGTTCCCAGCGCCTGTTCAAGTTCCGATGCGACGCGCTCAACATGCGCGCTCTTTTCAGGCTTCGCCTTCACGCGCGGCTTCGGCGAGGACTTCGCAAGCTCCTCAATTTGCCGCACGGTCATTCCTTTGCCCAGTACCTGTTTCAAAGCGACTGTGCGCGACGGCTGCGGGCATGCCAGCAGCGCCAGCGCCTGCCCACGCGTAATTCTTCCCGATGCAAGCGCGTCAAGCGCAGGCTTTTCCAGCATGAGCAGCCGCAGCGAATTCGTGATGTAAGTCCTGCCCTTGCTCACAGCCTCGCCGATGGCCTCGTGCGTCAACCCGAAGCGGCTGGACAGCATTTGAAATGCGCGCGCCTCGTCCGCGGGGTTCAGGTCTTCGCGCTGCAAGTTCTCCACCAGCGATAGCACCAACACCTGCTCGTCGCTCATCTCCTGCACGACGGCGGGGATGGACTTGAGCCCCACCATCTTCGCGGCAAGCAGTCTGCGCTGCCCCGCAACCAGTTCATACTTCCCGCCCGTGGCAGGCCGCACCAGTATCGGCTCCATCACGCCGTGCAGCTTTATCGAATTAGCAAGGCTTTGCAGCGCTTCCGGCGGCACGTCTGTGCGTGGCTGAAAGCGGTTGGGCGTTATGGACGATATGGGCAGTTCCGACGGCGGGCGTGTTTTCATCACGGATTCGCGAAGGGCGATGCCGGGAATCTGCACGTCCCGCGCCAGCGCCTGCAATCCGCGCCCGAGAGCTTTCTTCTTGGTTGGCACGGGCCGTATTGTAGCAAAGCGCGCGCGGGCTATAATCATGGTATGCCGAATACTAAACATTATCCGCTTGCTGGCGTGAATGCCGTCGTCCTCGGTGGCACGCGCGGCTTAGGGAGAGAATGCACGCTGGGCTTGCTTGGCAACGGCGCGCGGGTGCTTGCGACCGGGCGCGCGCTGGACAAGGCCGACTTCCCGCGCGAACACAAAGACGCGCTGTCGCTCCTGCGCTATAACTATCCCGAACAGGCGATGTACGAAGTCGCAGCCGCCGCGCGCGGCATGTTCGGCGATTCGTTGCACGCCCTCATCCACTGCTTCGGCCCCGTGGCCGAAAAGCCCATCGGCGCAACATCTCCTGCCGAGCTTTCGATGCTGCTGCAGGCAAACGCGGTTGCGTTCCACGAGGCGGTGCAGGCGTTCGCGCCGCAGCTCGCGGATAGTCGCGGGCGCATCGTGGCATTCTCCGCCGCCGGCGCCGACATGCTCGCCTCCAAGCATATGCTCCCCGCATATTTCGCAGCCAAGTCGGCGCAGCTATCGCTAGTGCGCAGCTGGGCGCGCGAGCTGGCCCCGCGCGGCATCACTGTGAATGTGCTCGGCCTGGGCGCGTTCTATGGCGTGGTGAATACTGATGTTTCGCGCGTGCCGATGGGAAGGCACGGCACAGGCGCTGATATCGGCGCGGCGCTCAAGTTCCTGCTCGCGGAAGATGCGGGCTATGTCACGGGCGCGTTTATTCCCGTGAGCGGCGGCTACTCAATATAGCCGGAAGCTTAGTGCTGGATGCTCGTGCGGATAACGCCGCGCAGGATTCCCTGAATTTGCACGTCCGCATGGATCTGGTCGGGATGCGCGGGGTTCGCGGCTTTCAAGATTACCCGGCGGCCGTCGTTATAGTAATACTTCACGGTCGCCTCACCGTCCACATACGCCACGACTATCTTTCCCTGGTCGGCGCTTTGCTGGTAGCGGAAGATGCCGATATCGCCGTCGAGGATGCCCGCGTCGCGCATTGAATCGCCGACAATCTTCAGCGCGAAGAACTTGTAGTTGCTTCGCTCCCACTTGTCCAGCGGGAAGTCAATATCGTCTTCGTGGTTTTGTTCGGCGAGGATTGGGTTGCCCGCGGCAAGCTGCCCGAGGAGCGGGATGGTTTTGTTCTCCGATGGCTTCAACAGCCGAAGCGCCGTGTCCGTGAGCACGATGGAGCGCGAGGTGCGCTCAGTGCGCTCAATGAACCCCTTTTTCTCCAGCGCGCGGATGTGGTCGTATGCGCCCTTGACGCTGCATGCGTGGGCGGCGGCGACGTCGCGCACTGACGGTGGGATGCTGTGCGCATCAACAAACGCCTCAATATGCTTGAGGACTTCCTTTTGCCTGCGGGTTAAATTTTTCCCCATACGCAATTATACTATACGCCCGTTTCACTTTGTCAAGTCCCCCGCTTTTCAATGGATATCTGCTGGGTAGGCTGGGCTCACTAGCCCAGCTCTTATTTCTCCGGAGGCGGGGCATTCTTGCCTCGCATCCTCTGTCATAGTGCGGCTGGAAAGCCGCACCTCCGGTTCTTGCGGCTACGATTGACGAGATGGTCATACTCTAATAGCAGGCAAAGTTAAGCCTACCCGGCGTTTTATGGGTCTCTACGAATCCCGAACCCCGAAACCCGAAACCTGCAGCTACGGTGGACAAGCCAGCGCGCAAGCTCTCAACTCTCCTGCTAAAACGATGGTATACTTCAATGAGTGAAAGGCTGGAAGCCTGTCCTGAGGTTGTAGTTGTCCAACCGCGTTTTGCGCTGCTGGACTCGTGCATTTGCAATTACACCGCCGCGATGTGGCGGCACAAGTTAAGGGGCTTATATGCTAAACCGCATTATCCGTTCGGGCGTTCCGCTAGCGCTCCTCACCATCGTTCTCCTGCTTCAAGCCACCGGCTGCGGCCGCAACAACGGCCTTATGCTTGAAGAACAGCTTTCCGCAAGCAACTACACGCTTACGCTGGTGGATAGCAGCGGCGAGCCGTTGCAGGCACAAGACGCTGTGCGCCTACAAGTTTCGCGCGCAGGCGGTGAAGTCGCGGTCACTGCGGTGCTGCGCGAAGACGGATTGCCGCTGGGCGCCGACTTCTACGCGCAGCTTGCATTCCCAAAGGGAATGCAGTCCATCAGCTTCGCCCCCGGCCCTGCATTTGGCGATGCAAGCTCATATATTAGCCTCGCGCTGCTTGATAGAAACCCATTGCCTGTTGGCGTAAGCCTGATTGCGCAGCGCCGTGCCGAGAAAGTGCGCGCAGGCGAGTTGTTTACCATTCGTTTCAAGCCCGGCGGCGATGCCAAGCGCTCAATCAGCAGCGCGCCGAGGGGCGAATTCAATGTCTTGCACGCCGAGGATTTTACCCTTCAAGTGAACGGCCAATATGTTACGTTCCAATGGAAGGAGAAGAACCGGGGCGACTACAACCGCGACGGGGCTGTAACCGTCGCCGATATTACGCCAATCGCGATGTATTTCGGGATAGGGACTGCGGATAACGCCGACGTTACAGACCTCATTGACGCATCGGGCAACGGCGTGATTGGCGTGGAAGATGTAACCCCGATCGCAATGAACTTCCAAGGGGTGATTGAAGGCTACCGCATCTGGCGAAGCAATCTCACGCTGGGCGATTACCTTCCCAATATTGATGAGCCGGGTGAGCCGCAAGTAAGCGTCTCGCGCCCGACGCTCAGCGGCGCGCCTGACGGCCGCTTAGTTTACAGCTACCAGGATTACGCGCCGAATGACACAGTCCACTATGTGTTCTATCCCTTCGGTGACGGCGCGGCTGGTATTGCCTCGGACGAAATCTATCCATTCACCGGCGATACAACTCCCCCGAGCTGGGTGAGCACTACCGGAATCATATCGGCCGTTGCAGAAAGCGGCCCGCAGATCCGTTTCACATTCGGTGAGGCAACTGATGCCGACTCCCCGCCGGTTCGTTACAGGCTTTACTGGCAGGAGGGCTCCGGCCCGGTTAACTACAACACCGCGAACACGAAGATCTTCGGCGTAATTGGCGGCGAGCCTCTACCCTATGAGCGCCTGTTGCTGGCGAGCGACGGCATTGTTGACGGCCAGCTCTATTCGCTCAGCATTCGCGCCTTTGACATGTCCAGCAATGAGACGACCAACACGAACTACGTGCTTGCGGGCGGCAGCACTACGGATGTGACTCCGCCGGTTTGGACAAGCAGTGTCGGCGTGACTGGCGCTGTCGCCGGCGATGGGCAGGTTACAGTGAGTTGGGGCGAGGCGACCGACGCTGATTCGCCGCCGGTAACATACATGCTCTATGTGGCGCTTGCCAGTGATGGGATTGACTGGCTGACGCCGCATTCCACGTATCCCGCGGCAACGCGCTCCACGCCGGTTAGCTCGCTGGTAAACGGCGAGGCGTATGTCTTTGGCGTGCGCGCCCAGGACTCGTCGGCAAACCAGAACAAGACTGACAATACCAACACCCTTACCGCAACGCCGCAAGCCGTCGGCCCCAGCCCGTTCCCATTCGGCCTCC
This sequence comes from uncultured bacterium, assembly GCA_963749125.1. Classification (GTDB taxonomy): domain Bacteria; phylum 4484-113; class 4484-113; order 4484-113; family 4484-113; genus JBBIJQ01. Next base: position 249,718 of record CAVVLL010000002.1, on the reverse strand, counting down.
CCCCCGACGGCCAGCAGGAAGTGACGGCATTCCCCATTACCGATTTGCGATTGCCACCGATTCTGAGGGACGCCCGGCTATCGTCTCGGTTGATAAATCCGGCCAGGGAATCAACTTCCACTACTATGACGAAACAGCCGTCCAGTGGGTCACGGTCGGCATTGAAGGCACGCACCGGTTCTACCACCCGGCTATTTTGCTGGTTGAGGATGCGATATACGTCTTCGCGTTTGACAATGCAGACGACCATCTCGTGATGTTCACAGGCAGCACGGATGCCCAGACTTGGACGCGCAGCCTCATTGATAACACCTACATGGATTGCTATGAGCTGTCGGCAATGTATGACCCGGACACCGCCAGCTTCGCGCTTGTCGCCGCGATGGGCCCGCCGTCGGGCAATGAACAAGTCGCTTACTTTGAAAAGCCGGTTGCCACGGGAACCTGGAATAAAGAGATGTTCGACGATACGCAGCCGAACGTCTCAAGCGCGGCCATAGCCAAAGACCCGGTTACCGGCGAGCATTGCATCGCCTACGCCAACGGCATCATCACCGAAGGAAGCGAGCCCAGCCTCAATGTCCAGCTCAAGTTCGCGCGCCGCGTAGGCGTGAACGACTGGAGCATTGAGACGGTTTATAGGGAAACCAAGACCGTAAACGCTGAGATGGTAGACCTTGCCTTCGACCCGATAAGCGGCATGCCGCATATCGCGATGACGTATTCACGAATAACTATCTTCTACACGATGGAAGTGCCGGTAACGGATGCCGTTGTATGCAGGTTCGACGGCTCAGACTGGATATGGAGCACTGTCGAGACAAGGGATCCCGAGCTCAACGGCGTGGACTTTTACTTCTTCTTCGCTGGCGCGGACCCGCAAGTCTCCTTTGCCCAGGGGCTTGGCTTCGGCGCATTCACTTATGTCTTCGTTGAGGCGATTTACCGCGATGGCGGGGAGACGCTGGAAGTCAGCTCCAGCATCAAGCAATCGTATTTCACTAACCAATACAGCTTCCCGCTGGAGCTCACCGATCCGTTTGAAGGCGCCAGCGCCGATTTTATGGACTTCAAAGACGGTGCCGCCCAGATAAGCTACGCTGCCATCGGCGTTCTTGATTTCGGGCCCAACCGCAACAACTATCCGCCGGGCAACCTGAATTACTACCGCGAGCCGTGAGGTTTGGACAAGCGTTAAGTCTAAGAGGCAAAGAGTGGCGGCCATATCGCCACTCCGTTCGCCTCATTACGCCGGTTTCGCCTCGTCAAGTGGGACCTGCAGAGGCTATTTACCAATCGGTCGAGGCTTGGTCTCTTAACGCTAATTGCTCAATGAAAACCTGGTCTATGAGTGCCTTAGTAAAAGACGGCGAATTTCAGGTCGCCGTTTGTAGAGTCGTAATAGCCCATGGCGGGGCAGCCATTGATAGCTATTAGTGAAGTATAAATGCCTACGTCTCCAACGCTGTCGACTAATTCGGGCGTGTTCCATGAAACCCCGCTTTCGTCGTTTGCACGGATATATTTTAGGTTGGAGTTAGTTACATCATAGTAGGAAACTGCAGGATTTCCATTTATAACTGCCATGGAAGCACCCAGTCCAATCCCGTTTATACTATCCAGAGTTTGAATAGTAGGCCAAGTCTGCCCATTAACATCGTTTGCCCGCGCGAAATTCAAGTCATCGCTGGTTACGTCGTAATAGCTGATGGCGGGATAACCGTTGATGACGACTAGGCAAGTGTGCCAACCTGTAATGTTGGAGGAATCTATGGTGACAGGAGCATTCCACAAATCACCTATAGCATCTTGGGCTTGTATGTATTTCAAGTCGCCTTCAAAAAAGGCGAAATAGCTTATCGCAGGGCAACCGTTCACTACTGCTAAAGAAGAGTAGGAACCGGTAAGTCCGCCGCTGTCTAGAGTCTTTGGCGCGTTCCACGTAGTCCCATCAGCGTTGGCCGCGCGCACGTATTTCAGGGCTCCGTTAGTGCTGTCGAAATAAGATATGGCAGGATTGCCGCTGATTACTTCCAAGCTAGTATGTTCGCCTACTAAACCATCACTGTCTATGGTCTGCGGCAAATCCCATGTAGCCCCATCTGCGTCGCTTGCGCGGACGAATTTTAGGTCTCTGTTTGTGAAGTCCCAATAAGATATTGCGGGATTACCGTTAACGATTTCCAATGACGCGTACGCGCCGATGGTTCCTGCGCTATCCACTATTACCGGTGCGCCCCAGGACGATCCGTAAGTATCATTCGCCTGCACATACTTAAGATCACCATTTGTCTCATCATAGTAGGAGATGGCAGGCTTTCCATTCACCATCTTGAGGGTAGGCCCCTCGCCGACGTCGTTGTTGCTGTCAACGGGAGCAATATGCCATGCGGCACCCATAAAGCCGCCGTCTTCGCCTGAAAATGCACTGTCAGGATAACCACTCTTGTATGATTGCAGTTGATACCAGTATGCGCTCTTGTCGGGAACAGCCGTATCGTCCCACTGGTTTGCGTAACCTATAGTCGCCTGAAGGGTGTAAGTTCCCCCTTGTTCAGCCGCACGAAATACATAATAGCCATCTGGAGTTGGTCCTACGGTTGGATGACTCCATTGAAGCGAAATCTTGTCGGTATAACTCCCATCAGATGCCTGCAGGCCGAACGGAGCTTCAAGCGGCGCTTGGTCTGTAGTGGCAAATGCCTCGTTAGCGTAATCGGAAGAACCTGCGGAATTGGCTGCGCGCACGCGATAGTAGTAAGTCGTGCTTGCAAGTAAGTTGGAATTGGGGTAAGTCTCTATATTGGCGGTTACTTGGCCTATCTCGCTCCATAATCCGCCTACATCGGTCTTGCGCTCAATACTAAACAGAGTTTCGTCGCTGGAGTTATCCTGCCACGTCAAGTCGATCCGCGAACTTGACACCGTTGTAGCGACCAAGTCCGACGGGGCGGCAGGTATTTCAACCGGGCTGCTTATGGCGACAGCACTGCCTGGTTCACCTGCAGAGCCAATTCCATCAATTGGCACGACGCGGTACCATCGGCCTTTTGTAGCGGCGAAGCTGTGTGAAAACTCCATGCGCTGGGAATCTCCGTTTGTTCCTGTCCCGAAGTCACGCTTGATCACTTCAGAGTAGCCGCTCATTTGGGACAGGGAACTCTCAATCCTATATGAAGCCGCGTCCACGCCGAAGTTCATAGCTATTGGCGTTACATCGGCGATATCAACGGTCTTGTTGTTGCTCCCGTCAACGACTGCGCTTAATGAGTTCTCTTCGCCAGTGGCCCACACTTCGCCGTAATGCATGGCCAGCGGCGTTATATCGGCGATGCCGACAACGCCGTCTTGGTTATAGTCTCCGAGGTTGCGGTAGTGCCAGGTGAGGGAGTATGTGCCGTCTCCGTTGTCGGCGATGGCGAGGTCGTTGACGCGGTTTGCGTCGCCGGTGGGGGGCGTGGAGACAATCCGCTGTAGGGCGGGGGCTTGTACCCCGCCATTCTCAGCGTCTCCAGTAATATCCATAGGCGCGGTACAAGCCCGCGCCCTACACTCCAGAGCCTCCCTGAGCGCGGCCTTGAGCTGCATGAAGACTTCGGGGTTCACGCCTTCAGGCACGGGCAGCGCGTCAAGCTGCGCGAGGGCGTCGCCAAGCGTTTGCGTCTGCGGCTGCGTTGTGTTCGCTGGCGCAGAGGATGCGTCTTGAAGCATGGTGTGCGTGCGGTTGTGGTTCCCGCAGGAGAAGATAAACAGCGCAATGATAACAAGCGCGCCAGCGCGGATAGCTTTCATTGTAATCCCCGAGACCATCCAAGATACGGCTTGCCAATAATAGCACATGGGCGAGGGAGAGGAAGGGATTGGGGGTAAGGGGTAAGGTAAGGGATTAGGGTAAGGGAGATTACCATAACCGTAGGCCGTGGCTTTAGCCCGGCTCTTAACTGAAGGGCGGGGGTTTATCCCCCGCCGTCTGGAGTGTTATTGGTGGCACAGCCGTCCCGGCTGTGTTATAAGCGCACAAGCGAGACGCATGTGCCACCAAGAAAAGGCCGGAGGCGCGGTACAAGCCCGCGCCCTACACCCAGAGCCGGGCTTCCACCTTCGCCAAGGCTTCCTCCTTCGCTAAAGCTACGGAGGACAAGCCAGTGGATTCGGTGAGCACGGCCTACCCAAGGTGGCCTGTTCCTAACTCTCAACTCTCAACGCTGGACTACCCCTTCCCTGTGTTATAATCGCGGTGATGATTGCCGGGGTAATACTACGCAAGCTAAATCCTATTTGCGATGACCGGGGCTACCTGATGGAGGTGCTAAGGGCCGACTGGGAGAGCTTCTCAGGCTTTGGCCAGGCATACCTGACCGCAGTGTATCCGGGCGTCGTGAAAGCATGGCACTCGCACCGCGACCAGACCGACAACTTCTGCGTCGTCTCCGGCAACGCCAAGATTGTGCTCTACGACCGGCGCGAGGGCTCGCCCACCTACGGCGAAGTCAACGAGTATTTCATCGGCAAAACCAATCCCGCGCTCCTCACCATCCCGGCGCAGGTCCTGCACGGCTTTTGCGCGCTGGGCGGCGAGACCACGGTGGTGCTGAACCTCCCCAACCGCCTGTATGACTACGGCAAGCCCGACGAGCAGCGCGTGCCGCACGATGCGCCCGACATCCCGTATTCGTGGGAGGCGAAGAATTCGATGAGCCGCCAGGCTGACGACGCATCCCGCACCGTTGACCTGCTCCAGCTTCTTTCGCTACAACAAGAGCTGGCCGGCAGCGACAGCTTTGAAGTGCTGGGAAGGAAGCTACTGGGTGGCCTTCGGCATCTGCTACCGCAGTTTTGCATAACGCGCTTCCCGGTGGAAGAGGGCATGGTCGGCAGCGAATTCCCGCTCGCGGGGCATGAAGCGGTGTTTTCCGAGGCGCACGAAGCCGCGTATAAGAAAGCCAAGCGCAAGCTCGCCGAATGGTCGCTGATGGCGAAGGACGGCGGAGAGCTGCGGCCGGTGCTCCCCAAAGGCGTCGCCGGGCTGCCCGAAGAAGTCGCAGAGCAGGTTGACTGCTGGTATTTCATGCCGCTGAAGTCGTCCGAGAACGCGCCCATTGAAGTGCTCGTGTTTGAATTCGCCAAGCCGGTGGAAGACGGCGGCGGCCTTACCTTCGCGCTTGGCCACTTGCGCGCGATACTCGCGACCGTCGTTGGGGGCATAAAGCTGCGCAAGGCATACCAGGAAACGCTGCGCAACTCCGAGGCGCTGATGCAGGTCAGTGCGATTATCTCCAGCAAGCTAGACTTGAAAGAGCTGCTCACAGTGCTGGCGCGCCAGTGCTCGTGGCTCTTGAACGCCGACCGGAGCACGGTGTGGCTCTACGACGACGAAAGCGATGAAATTTGGACGATAGTCAGCGAAGGGCTGGTCAATGAAATACGCATGCCCACCGGGCGCGGCATTGCAGGCGCGGTGGCGAAGACGAAGGAAACGCTGAACATCGCCGACCCCTATTCGCACGCGCTGTTCAACCCCGAGGTTGACCGCCAGACCGGCTACCTCACCAAGTCAATCCTTTGCATGCCGCTGCTCAACCGCAAGGGCGACCTGACCGGAGTGTATCAGGTGCTAAACAAGCTGGACTTTGACCGCTTCACGGCGCACGACGAGCAGCTTCTTGCTGCGCTGTCGGGAAGCGCAGCCGTCGCGGTTGAAAACGCGAAGCTCTACGAGGAGCAAAAGAAGCAGTTCAACAGCTTCATAGAAGTCCTCGCAACGAGCGTTGACGCCAAAGACCCCACGACCGCCGACCATTCCAAGATGGTCACAGGCGTGGCGGTGGGCCTGGCCAAAGAGATGGGCTTTGAGCCGCAGCGCGTGGAGATGATTCGCGTCGCGGGCGTGCTGCACGACTACGGCAAGATCGCCATCCCCGACGCCATCCTCACCAAGCCCGGCCAGCTGACCCCCGAAGAGTTCAAGGTTATGTATTCGCACGTGTCCAAGACCATTGAGATATTGAGCCGCGTATACTTCTCCAAGGATATGCGCGATGTGCCGCGCGTCGCGGGAATGCACCACGAGCGCCTTGATGGTTCGGGCTACCCGCTGCACTTGAAAGGAGATCAAATATCGGTGGAAGGGCGCATCATGGCGGTTGCGGACATCTTCCATGCGATGATGCAGGAGCGCCCTTACAAGCGCGGGCTGACGCCTTCCGAAGCGCTTGCCGAATGCAAGAAGCTGACCATGCCGCACGTCGGGCGCTTCGGCGATGAAGAAGGCGCGCATCTTGACGCGGATGTCGTCGCGGCGCTTGAGCGCATCCTGCAGCGTGAGCATTACGACACCGGCTACTTCGCGCTTGAATCAGGCTGGTCGGATATCTCGGCGAAGGAAATAGACGCTTTGCGCCATATGTCCGAAATGGACGAACATTCCACAGGGGAAAGCGCACATGTATGAGCGCACGCTGATTTTGATAAAGCCCGACGGGGTTGCGCGCGGCCTCGTTGGCGAGATAATCTCGCGCATTGAGCGCAAGGGCCTCGCGATAGCCGCGATGAAGATGCTGCACATCACGCGCGAGCTGGCGGAGAAGCACTACGCCGTCCACGCCGATAAGCCCTTCTTCCCCGCGCTCGTGGCGTTCATCACCAGCAGCCCGGTAGTTGCGATGGTCGTTGAAGGACCCGGCGCAATTGCGCAGATGCGCGCGCTCATGGGCGCGACCAATCCCGCGAATGCAGCGCCCGGCACCATCCGCGGCGACCTGGCGACATTGACGACCTTCAACCTCGTGCACGGCAGCGATGCGCCGGAAACCGCCGAGGTTGAAATAGCCAACTTCTTCACCACCGAGGAAATCCTGATTTACGGCCGCGATGGCGCGCGCTGGACATCAGAGGGCTAGGCGGGTAGTATTCCCGCCGTTGAACGCTTGCCTGAAAACTCTGCCCGCATTGCTCATCGCCCTTGCGTGCGCCTGCGCGCTGACATCGGCTAAGCCGATTGAAGACACGCCCGGCCGCGCCTACCATTTCCTGCTCTCGTTTGAAAACCGCGAGAACGGCGAGATACGCCTGGCCGACCTTACGAAGGGCCAGCCCAAGGGCGACAACACGTTTGTCATCGGCCATGTCACGCGCCCTGCGACCAGCGTGCGTGAAGAGTTGTTTCATGCGACGCTGTGGGGGAAGAGCAGCACCGTCGTGGCGTCGGCGGTGAACGCCATCCACATCAAGATATTTGGCCTGGCGCACCTGGACAAGGGCTCAACGATGACCATCCTCCCGCGCGAGCTTTACGGCCGGGGGCTTGAAGGCGAGAAGGCGAAGCTCCTCAACTACGCGATATACACCGATATGCAGGCGGGCGTTTACCTCTTCGGCGGCAGCTTCTCGCCGCTCACGTTTAGCCGCGTCACCTGCATGCGCGGTGGCCGGACGGCGCGGCTTGAGCTTGGCTTCTCGCCGCAGGTGGGCGACACATATTTAATTGAAGTAATCGCGCCGGCGCAGCCCGTGAAGTCGCTTGACTTTGACAACCGGCGCGGCGGAAAAGTGGACGCGGTGTTTGCGAACATGACGCGCCGCTCTGTGGGCACGGTGGAACGCCCCGTCTCCGGCTGCGGGCGCTTCACCGGCACTGCCCTCGCGCCTGTCGGCTCCATCCGCGCTGCGCATGCGGGAGTGTTGGACATATCAACGAGCCCGCGCGGGCAAATCGGCGGCTTCCAGATAATCCCCTGGAACCACAGCCAATCGCCTGAGATGGTTAATTCGCATATCGTCACGCAGTATCTAATCGTTGACAGCTACGGCGGCGGGGAGCTTACCGGCGTCGCGCCGCTTTTTGGCGACATGCTCTTCCCGCGCGTGAACGACCGCGCCGAGCCGCCGCTTACGAGCCTGTCGGGCAAGCGCGTGAAGGTTGACGACATTCCGCACCTCCCGAAGGTGCGCATTGAAGCCGACTTCGGCAAGGGCCTTGTCCCCATGCGCTCCGCCACCGGCCGCGACGACAACGCCCTCATGGGCATGCAGAGGATACTCATTACGTTTGAGTAAGCGATGCGTGAAAAAGCGCCCAACTTGGCGCAGCTGTCCTATCAACCGCCACTAGTTTCTTTAGCGGTCTTCGTTGGCGAAGTTAGCTCTTTCCAACAAGCGAGTAGATCTCCTGCCGTAATCTCGAATCGGCCATGAATTGGGATGTAGTATGCCGGGCAGCTAATTGCCACATTGCCCGAGCGCTTTCGCAGTTCCTCTACTGTTATTCCTGAAAGGCTATTATCCCATGTGTATTTTCTAGGGTGGATGTTTAGCTTGCGTTCTACGGGGCAAACTAGCAAACCTCTCTCGCCTTCGGGAGATATTTGCCTCTCAAGATAAGGATGTATCTGAGTATATAACTCATCAATGCTCTGTGCTTTCGGTAACCGATTACCATTCTCGATAGCGTATTTAACTATGGCATCTTCCATCAGACTTAGACGCCCTTCACAGCCTCCGACGATATAGCCGCCAGCCCAGCCATGTATACTCGACGATAGGCTTAAGAAAACAACCATAATTGCAAAATACAAATACGCGTTTATTCGTAATGCCATGGTAACTTCCGGCTTAGGCGCTCTGTAGTAATTTAGCACCGCTCTCTTTGCCATGTTAAAGAAGAGCCAAAGGGACAGATTTCCAACTAGGAAGATCATCAATCCGTTAGGCTCCCAAGAATACCTATGTAACGGGTGGCTAAAGAAGCAAGCTTCAAGGGAGAAGAAATACACACCGAAAACTACTAATACATACATCAATATAGTAAGAACTATATTAGCCAGGATTATCCGTATGATGTGAGGGCGATGAGTGAGATACCTCCAATCCAACCACATACTTAAGACGATGAAGAGCGGTGTGATCCAAAAAAGCGTTATGGGTGGATTGTAAGGCGTAGAAGCGGCGACAACCCAGCCGTGGGCGTGCGCTGAGAGAGGAAGCAGCGCGAGAAGGAACGCCGATAATGCTAACGCCTTGCGAAGCATCGCGCCTGCTTGAAGTATACCGCGAATTTGACGCGGAGGAGGCGCTTTCGTGAAAGCCCCAATGATGGGTAGGCTGGGCTCACCAGCCCAGCTCTGGATTCAGAAATCTGAAGTCTGGACTGAAGGCTTGCCCACCTTTGGCGGGGCGGGTGCTTTACGCCCCGCCGTTTGGATTCTGGAGAAGAGCGGCGGGGGATAAACCCCCGCCCTTCAACCAAATTCTCATAACTGCGGGCATGTTATACTTCCGCCGTCATGACGACAATAAGGGGATGCTATCGGCTTGTCGATTTGCGAAGCTGACGCTAAACGGGAATATGCGACAAATCATCTATCAAAAGCCTGTTGACGAAAGCGTAACCGCCAAGGAGTGGAGAGAAGCATATTTTCGGGTGATTCGCCGTGTGCTTCTCCGTTTAGATCAGGTTACATGCTGCGCTGCCGCATTTATGGGTTCTTGGCTCTCCATTCCTTTAACCTGGCTTGAAATCGCTATCGGGAATTACTTTGAATGGAAGCGGTGTTCTAAAGCATACGAAAGGTTAGCTAGGCTATGGATAGCTAACCTAGAGAAGAAAGGCTTAGTCGCATGTAAGTGGAAAGGAAATGCCGACTTGGAGGAAGTGAAGAGACTTATTGCTAGATATGGGGATAGCCAGAAGAGAATCGTAAGCTGGTCAGCTGTCAGTTCACAAGGCACAACTTGGCTAGCTATGCTAGTTATTAGCTCTACACAATCATTTCGAAAAAGCAAAGCGTATTTTCGCTTGTGTCGGCAGCCAGAAGGAGCATTGGAAGTAACCGGGATAGGGGTTAAGCGCATGCTCGCCCCATACGAAGATAAAGTCGGCTTTCAGCTTGATAGCGATACAGTCCGCACCATTGAAGATATCCTAAGTGGCTTACAAAGAAAGTATGGAGGTTCACTAGAGCCCAAAGAAATGCTTGGGATCACCGAGCAACAGCGTAAAGCGTATAGAGAAGCTTGTTTGGAAGAGGTTTATAAGATTTCCTCTGACCTTCAAGATGCGATGATGGTCAGCTGTATGCATAATCTTCTTTGGTTCGCAATACAGATGGTCTTGTTAATAGTTGTCGGAGCTCTCGTTGTCTGGCTGGTTAGGAGCTGTGGTAAGTAGCATTAGCCATAGCCGGGCTGGTGAGCCCGGCGTACTCGTGTGGGGCTAGGCTATGAAATGGTGGCACCGCCAACTCGGCGGTGCATTAAACGCACAGGCGAGACCAGCCTACGCCAAGGCTACGGCGGGCAAGCGCATGTGCCACCTTCCGCCCGCTACTCCTCATGCGCTTTATAATTCGCGCAGTCGGGGTTGCAGCAAAAGCGCAGCATGGTTTCCTTGCGCTTGCGCTCGGCGATGAACCAGCCGCAAAGCTCGCAGGTGTCCACGGTCGGCCGCGCCCACATGATGAAGTCGCATGCGCCCTTGGCCGCGGGCTTGCCTTCGGCTTCCGGCCCGGGGTTGTGCTCGCAGGCGTAGAAGATGCGCCGGTTCTTGGCCTGGTGCTTGATGAGCTTGCCCATCTTGCCCTGCGCCCTGCACTTGGGGCAAAACTCCTGGGGCTCGCGGATGTATTTGCATTTCGGGTAGGCGGAGCACGACACGAACTCAATGCCGTATTGGCTGCGCCGCGCTATGAGCTGGGCTTCACCGCATTTGGGGCAGATCACGTCAAGACCCTTCGCGCCGCCGCCGCCCTTGTTGCCGTTTTGCTTGTAGTCGCAGTCGGGGTAGCCGCTGCAATTAACGAACGGGCCGAAGCGCCCGTATCGCATAACAAGCGGCTTGCCGCACTTGGGGCAGTCTTCGCCCGTCTTCACCGGCTTGGGGTGGTAGTCGTGTTCCTTGTCGGCAAGCGCGCGCGCGATGTCGGCCATCATCGGCTGGTAAAGCTCGTCCACGAGCGTGCGCCATTCGTCCTTGCCCTCTTCAACACCGTCAAGCTGCTCTTCCATCTTCGCCGTGAATCCCACGTCCACTATCTCAGTGAAAAAGTCCTTGAGCAGCGCGGTAACGCAAAACGCCCAAACCGTCGGCGCAAGCGCGCGCCCTTCGCGCACGATGTAGCCGCGTGCGATGATGGTCTCAATCGTGGGGGCGTATGTGCTCGGCCGGCCGATGCCGTTCTCCTCCAGCGTCTTGATGAGCGACGCTTCGGTGTAGCGCGGCGGCGGCTTGGTGAAGTGCTGCATCATCGCAAGGTCCAGCATGTTCACCGGCGTCCCCGCTTGTAGCTGCGCGGGCGCCTTGCCGTTGGCCGCGCCGTCGCCGTTCTCGGCGCCCTCTTCGCTTTCCTCGCGGTATGCGCGCAGGAAACCTTCAAACACGACGCTGGTGTCCGTCCTGCGGAAGCGCGCAGTGTTCGCGCCGCCCTGCGACAGCACGTCGGTCTGCCGCTGCAGGAACCGCGCGTTCGCCATTTGCGATGCGAGGAAGCGGTTGTAGATGAGCGTGTATAGCTTTAGCTGGTCCGGGCTGAGGCGCGATGCGATGCGCTCGGGCGTGTAAGCGAGGTTGGTCGGGCGGATTGCCTCGTGCGCTTCCTGGGCGCTCTTGCGGCTGCCGTAGAAGCGCGGCGCTTCCGGCAGGTAATCCTTGCCGAACGCCTGCTCAATGTGCGCGCGCACGGCGGTGAGGAAATCGGGAGCGATGCGTGTGGAGTCTGTGCGCATGTAGGTGATCAAGCCTTCCGGCCCGTCGCCCACGTCAATGCCCTCGTATAAGTCCTGCGCGGTGCGCATGGTGCGCTTGCCGTTGAAGCCGAGCTTCTTGAACGCTTCCTGCTGCATCGTCGCGGTGATGAACGGCGCGCCGGGCGACTTCGTCGTCTGCTTTTCCTGCACCGAATCGACCGCGTATGCCAGCTTCGCCAGCGCATCCTTGATTCCCTGCGCCTCGGCTTCGCTGGTGATAATGCGCGTGGAGTCGCTTTGCTTTTGCGTCGGCGTGGATATCCCCTTGGCGTCAAGCTCAACGAGCTGCGCCTTGAACGCCGCGCCGCCGTGCGCAAACTCGCCTTCCAGCGACCAGTATTCCTGCGTCCCGAACGCGTTTATCTCGTCTTCGCGCTCGCAGATGAGCCGAACCGCGACGGACTGCACGCGCCCTGCGCTCAAGCCACGGCGCACCTTGCGCCAAAGCACCGGCGATATCTTGTAGCCGACGAGCCTGTCCAATACCCTCCGCCCCATCTGCGCATTCACGCGCTCTTGGTTGATGGCATGAGGGTTGGCGAGCGCGGCCTGCACGGCCTTGCGCGTAAACTCGTGGAACTCAACGCGCACGGCCTTGCGCTTTATCTCTTCCTGCAAGTGCCAGGCGATGGCCTCGCCTTCGCGGTCGGGGTCGGTCGCGAGCAGCACCTGCCCTGCTTCCTTCGCCGCGTCCTTAAGCTCTTTGAGGATCTTCTTCTTCGCGGGGATGGTGACGAATTCGGGCTCGTAGCCGTTATCCACGTCAACGCTGAGCGTTTTCACGGGCAGGTCGCGCACGTGGCCCTGCGATGACATGACTTTATATTCGCCGCTAAGCAGGCGCGTCAGGGTGCGCGCCTTCGTTGGCGACTCAACTATTATCAGAGGTTTTTTCTCGTTTGCTGGCATAAGTTGGGGATGCGATTTGGAAAATCAGAGCCGCGTATAGTATCCGCCAGGCAGCGATTTTACAAGTCCCTTCAATTCAAGCATGGTTAACCGCGCCGCAAGTTCCGCAATGCTGAGGCCCGTCGCGCGCGCAACATCGTTGATGTGGCTGCGCTCGTAACTCACGTGCCCGAGCACTCCGACCTCCTCTTCGCGCAGCTGCACTTCGGGTATTTCTCCCGCCTTTTTCGCCACGCGCGCAGGCTTAGGAGCAACCTGCGCTTTGGGCTGCGCTGGTTTCACGCCGCCCTTGGGTGATGATGGCTGCACAGCAGAAGTCGCGTCTTTCGCTTTCGCCTCGGGCATGTCCAGCGGAAGCTGCAACTCGCCTTTTAGCTTCTCAAGTTGCTGCGCCAGTAGCTCGGACTTGCGCTGCGGCCATTCGCCGACGATATCGTCCGCATCGTCAATGAGCTTCGCCTGCCCCGACTTGATTAGCTGGTGGCAGCCAAGCGAAGATGCCTTGCCGGGGTAGCCGGGAAACGCGAAGACCTCGCGCCCTGCGTCAATGGCGAAGCGCGCGGTGATGAGCGCGCCGGAGCTTAGCGGCGCTTCAGCGACTACGACGCCGTGCGAAAGTCCTGCGATGATGCGGTTGCGCTTGGGGAAGTTCTCTTTGATGGGTGCAGCGCCCGGCGCGAATTCGCTGACGACAAGCGCCTGCTCAATGAGCTTGCGGTAAAGCGCATCATTTTGCGGCGGGTAAACGACGTCCACCCCGCACCCGAGCACCGCGATGGTCATTCCTTGCGCGTCCAGCGCCCCTTCGTGCGCCGCGGTGTCAACCCCCAGCGCCATTCCCGAAACGACAGTGAGCCCCAGCGACGCAAGCTCGTATGCGGTCTTGCGCGAATGCTTCAAGTAGTATTCGGATGCTTTGCGCGTGCCGACAATGGCAATCTTGTCTGGCAGCAGCGGCTCAAGCCTCCCGCGCGCATACAGCACCGGCGGCGGCGAATCGATGACGGCAAGCTGCTCGGGATAGCCGGGCTGGTCAAGCCCGAGAATGAAAATGCCGCTGTCCCTGAGACGCTTGGCGAACGCTTCAATGTCCAGCGACTTGCGCAGTTCTTCAAAGCGGTCACGCAGCCCTGCGCTTGCGCCGGGAACGTCCAGCCATTCCGCCGGGTGCGCTTCCCATGCGGCACGATACGTCCCGAAGACCGTTTTCAATTCGCGCAACATGCGGGCGCCCACACCTGATACCTGCGCCAGCGCCGCCTGGTGGATGACTTCTCCCGGGGTCTGCATGGCCGTGTTATGTAGCACAATATGCGAGCGTTGCGCAAATGCGCCTGCTAAGCGGGAAGCTTTCCGTGCTGCGCATGAAGCCGTTTCATAACTTCAAGCTGCTTTTGCACGATGCCTTTCTCAGCCCGCATCCTAAGATAAGCTCCAAGTAGAGGTTCTGAAGTGCGCCTAACCTAAGTTGTGCCGGTACCATTCCGCGGCTTTGGCGAGGCCTGCGCTGATGTCATATCGCGGGGAATAGCCAAGCGCGGCGCGCGCAGCCGAAATGTCCGCCAGCGAATCGCGCACATCCCCCGCGCGCGGTGGCTCAAACGACGGCTCGCCCTTCCCGCCCAGCAGCCCCTTTAGCGTCTCATATACGCCGATGATGCTCGCCTGCTGGCCAAACGCGATGTTGTAAGCCCGCCCGCACGCCTCATCCGGCGCGCTGCACGCCAGCATATTCGCCTGCACGCAATCCTCAATGAACGTGAAGTCGCGCGTCTGCATTCCGTCGCCGTAGATGACAGCCTTGCCGCCCGTGAGCAGCGCGCTGGCGAATCGCGGAATAACCGCCGCATAGGCGGAATGCGGGTCCTGGCGCGGGCCGTAAACATTGAAGTAGCGCAGCACGACCGTGGGCAGGCCGTAAACGCGGTGAAAGACGATGCTGTAAAGCTCCTGCGCAAGCTTGGTCACTGCGTAGGGCGAAAGCGGCCTCGGCGGGATGGCCTCCACGCGCGGCATCCCCGGCGCGTCGCCGTAAACGCTGGAGCTTCCCGCGCAGACGAACCGCTGCACCCCCGCATCGCGCGCCGCCGTGAGCATGTTCACTGTGCCGGTGACGTTCGCCTCATTGCTCGCCTGCGGGTCTTCAATGCTCCGCGGGACGCTGCCAAGCGCCGCCTGGTGCAGCACGAAGTCCGCGCCCGCGCACGCCTTCGCGCACGCCGCCGGGTTGCAAACCGTCGCTTCGTGGAATTCAATGTCGCCGATGAAGTCGCGCAGGTTTTCGCGCCTGCCGGTGCTCAGGTCGTCAAGGACGCGCACCTTCCCGCCCGCCTGCAATAGGTGCAGGGCGATGTTGGAGCCGATGAAGCCCGCGCCGCCGGTTACCAGATATAACGCCATGCTGTTTGTAGGCGCGCAACCGCGCCCACGCCGATTCTAGCACAGGGCATTGGAGTGAGGGCTGAAAGAACTAACGGCGCTTGGCATTGCGTTGAATCCGGCTCACTCAAGCGGCACGGTTTCCGTGCCCCAATTATAAGTTTCATCCGAAGCCAGGAATCTGACCATCACGTAGGCGGATGCCGGTGGAGCCGAAATCGTGGTGCGGTAATGCGGAAAGCCGCTAAGCGGAAGCTCGTAGTCGCCATAATCCACAGTGGCAACCGGCGTGTAAGGCCCGCCGTAAGCTTCGCTTAGGGAAATCTCATAGCCAATCTGTGTAACGCCAAAGAACATTGCGACCGCTGTAACGTCAGCAATGTTAATCACGCCGTCTTTGCTGCCATCCACCGCTTCAAGCTCTGGCGCATCTGCAACCAGTTCTTGCCAGTGCATCGCCAGCGGGGTTAAATCAGAAACGCCTACTGTACCGTCCTGGTCGTAATCCCCCGGCATCCCGCTGTTCCAGCTAACCTCCCATCCTTGCGCATCGGGGGCAACCTGCAGCTCATAGATAACTGGAATGGGGTCGTCTATTCCGACACTCGCGGCCTTTAGGGAGACGAGGCTAACGCTGCTTTTCGTCAGCGCGAGGTGGTTTATGGCGGCATGGCAGACAACGGTGGCCATGCTTGCGGCAATGAGTAAACCCACAAGCAGCGCAGCCCACATTTGCCAGTATTTAAGCATCGACGTTTTCATCGTCGCTTCCCTACCGATTCTAGCACAGGGCATTATGCTCGCATCGTGCGTCAGCGCAGGGATACTTTCGCGGGTATGGCGAGCCTCTTTGAATCGCTTAACTCAATACGGCCACTCGGCCAGCCAGTTTAGCCGTATAACGAAGTAAGCGCTGTGGCTTCCGCTTGCAGTTATCACTCGCGTTTCCGAGCGCGTGTTATCGGGGCCATCCCAAACGAAATCAAAGTAGTAGTACGTACCAGTATCAAGAGGATCGAGTTTTCCGATTAGCTGCATACTCACGGGTATAGATTGGCTTTCGCCATCGCCGTCAGGGTCAATCGAAGCAGAGCTAATCGGAAGAATGGCATCTTCAACCCGCACATGCATTCGTATTGTTGTAGGAAACGCAGCTGAAGCGTCTGGGGCAAAGTAAGGAGTAACGCTTATGCTACTTACAGCATAGTTGGGAGGTGCGTTCCCGCCAGACGAGCCGCATCCAGATAAGAAGGCCGCGGTGAGCAAGACAGCCACAGTGAGCATGATTTGATTGGCATAATTAACTAGCATCATCACCCTCCTTACTGGCTTACCAGGCAGTTGTAGAAGCTGCTCTGGACCGGCATTGGCTCGCCATGCTCAAGTTGAAAAGACGGCAGAAGCGGAGGCGAATACTTTAGAGATCCATACATTACTCTGTTAAGAGTCATCATTGATGATTCGTTCGGATAGAGAGTAGCGCGCAAAGCAGCCAAAGCGGCGACATGAGGAGAGGCGAAAGATGTGCCATTAACGCTGGTAACGTTATACGTTGATAGTGATGTAGGATTAAACACAAGCACATCTTTCCCCGGCGCGGCAAGGTCACAGTTGTAAAGACCGTAATTAGTGCCTTTTCCTGGTTGGTCATAATAAAGGTATCCATCTTGCCCGAATGCTGCCACGCCAACTGTCAGATCGGGCATGTATCCCGTATAGTATTTGTTTCCAGCAGGATAGTATGGTTGCCAAGTTGTCGAATTTCCTGCTGCGCATACGAAGACTGTGTATGCGCCTAAATACCTATATAGAAACTTCATGCCGAGGAAATTTGGCGCTGCACCGCTAAAGCTGTAGTTCACTGATTTCATGCCTGGGTAATTCTGCGGTGCATGCAGCGGAGTGCCAAAACGGCTATCCCAGATGATACCTTTTGTGGCGGCAACGACTCTATACGCATTGAATTCCGCAGCGGTTTCCCATGAATTCAAACGGACCGGAAACACCTTGCACTGCCACATTGAGCCAGCAATGTTTTGGTAATCGTTTGTAGGTGCAGCGATAACACTGGAGACCCTCGTCCCGTGCTCCCACTTATCGCTTCCAATAATTGGTTGACCTCCCCCAACTAGCCAAGGTGTTGTGAGTAAACGCCTTCCAACTTCGGCTCCCCAGGAAGTTATTTTGTTTGGAAAGCAAAAGCGAACCACTCCCGTATCAATAACCGCTACGATTGTATTCTCGTCACCTGTCTCCAAATCCCAAGCTTGTGGCGCGTCCACATCAAAATCACCGTAGTTGTTGTGATAGTTCCATTGCCAGAGGAAAGTCGGGTCATTAGGCGCAATACATGGCTCGTTAACTGAGTTTGGGTATATCTTCCAAATCCCCGGATAAGTCATCGGCAACGCAGACAGGGCTTGGGTAACGCTCATCCCCGGCGGCAGCTTGAAAAGCCCGCCGTTCACTTCACCCCACGTCTGCATCAGCTCAAAGCCTGATGCAAGAAGGCTTTGAACGGTCACATTATTCTCAAACGCTTCATCTAGCGGGGCAATGTCAATCGGCAGCTCTTCCGGCGCGGGCTGTGTCCACGGCCCGTGAAGTGCGATAATCACGCAATCGGATGCAATGGTAACCGTCCTGCCGAAATCAGGCTCAACCCATTGTTCTGTTGGCGGGTCGTCGAAGTTATAAACTTCTTCCTCATCGTCAAGGTTGTTATTCCCTCCCCCGCCCGCGCCGGGGCCGGTGAGGGCGATGGCTTTGTGTGGCGGTGGAGTTGTTGCAGGCGCAGCTGCTAGCTGCGAACTGGATGAATGGTTGCTTGAGTGGCCGCAGGAGAATAACGTAAGCACGGCAAGCATAATGAGGGCGCTAAGGAGCACCCCCCCCCTGGACGCTTTCAGACAGATTCTCATTTCCGTTCCCTCCAAGAAATATATCCCGTGTAGCCCTCCATGGCTGTATACATTTTACCCCGAAAAAGGCAGTTGCGCCGCCCCATAACTGGCATAGCGGATAAGCCGTGGGCAAACATGCGCGTGCGCAGAACGCAGCATTTCATTCTGGGTTAGCGCCCAGCCGCAATGATATAATCGCGGGGATGGCTGGGCGCATAGGAATTGCAGTGCTCATTTCCGGCGGCGGGACGACCCTGAAGAACCTGATTGGCCGCATCGCCGACGGTTCCTGCCGCGCGCAGATAAAGTGCGTCCTGTCATCCAAGCCCGGCGCGCCGGGGCTCGCCTTCGCCGATGAAGCCTGCATCCCCAGCATCACCGTGCCGCGCAAGGAATACAACACCCCCGCCGAGTTCTCCGAAATCGTCACGCAATCTCTCGCGCCGTTCGCGCCCGAGCTGATTATCCTTGGCGGCTTCCTGAGCCTCTACCTTTACCCGCCGCAATACAACGCGCGCATCATCAACACGCACCCCGCGCTGCTGCCGTGCTTCGGCGGCAAAGGGATGTATGGCGACCGCGTCCACGAAGCAGTGCTCGCGTCGGGCTGCAAAGTGACAGGCTGCACTGTGCACATGGTTGACCACGAATACGACCACGGCCCGATAATCGCCCAGCGCGCATTGCCCGTGCTCGCCGCCGACACGGTGGAAAGCCTGGGCGAACGTGTGCGCGCCGCAGAGCGCGAGCTGCTCCCCGAAGTAATTAACTGGTTCGCCGACAACCGCGTAGAGATGTTGCCCAACGGCAAAGTTTACGTGTGCGCGCGCGACCTGCTAGGTGATGCGAAATGAACGAAGGGATGCGTGAAGTTGCAGAAGTGATGGCCCATGCGCAGCGCCCGACGGTGCTCACCGGCGCGGGCATCTCAGCCGAAAGCGGCATCCCGACGTTTCGCGGCAGCGGAGGCTTCTGGAAAGACGAAGAAGAAATGATGCGCCTGTCCACGCTGGACGGATTCCTGTACGACCCGAAGGCGGTTTGGGAGTTTTACGACCGGCGGCGCGTCCAGGCGAACTCGGTGCAGCCCAACCCCGGCCATGAAGCGCTGGCTAACTGGGAAAGCCGCGCGCAGCGTCGCGGCAGGCCCTTCGCCCTCATCACGCAAAACGTGGACGGCCTGCATGCGCGCGCGGGAAGCCGCAACATCCTTGAGCTGCACGGCAGCATCTGGCTGGCGCGCTGCTTCAAGGGATGCTGCCCCGACCTGTTCATGCTGCCCGAGGAGCCGCTCCCCGCATACCCGCCCGAATGCCCGAAATGCGGGGCGATGCTGCGGCCGCACATCGTTTGGTTCGGTGAAAAGCTCCATCCGGCGATACTTGAAGAAAGCTTCGCGCTTGCCGAAGAGTCGGACTTGATGCTCGTCGTCGGCACTTCCGGCCAGATCTATCCCGCAGCAGGGCTTCCTTACGCGGTGAAGCAGAACGGCGGCCAAGTCGTGCAGGTGAACATAGAGCCTACCGAGCTTAGCGCTGCCGCCGATTACAACATCTACGGGAAGAGCGGCGAGATACTGCCGGAGCTGATGATGTTCGTCCAACTTGGTGACAAACTATGAAGACGCGCCTGTTTTCGCTGCTGATACTGATTCCTTTAACAATATGCCTGCTCGCAGGAGGCTGCATGAAGCCCAAGCCCAAGCAGCAGGATGCCGCGCCGCTTACTCCACCGCCTTCGCTGGAAGCCAAAGCGCCAGTGGAGCCCAAGGAGTTTTCGCCGGTGGCGTTCCTTGACGAGTCGCTGTATGCAGCAGGCCGCGAGCTGTTCTTCAGCCCCGACGGCAGGATGATTAAGCAAGCCGCGTATTTCGGCGGGACGGGCAAGGTGCTGGCGCTCGTCACCGACTACGACCTCGTGCGCACCGCGGACTGCGCCGGCCCTCTTTACCTTGTGAACACCGGTGACGCCTCCGACGTGATGCAGCTCAAAGGCGCTTCTGCAGTGCTGAGCTTCACCAAAGAGCCGACCGGTGGCGTTTACTACCACGAGGTGAAGGAGGGTGAGCGCGAAGCTCTGCCCGAGGAGGGCAGCGAAGGCCAGATCGTGCAGCACAGCCCGGTAGTGAACACCAAAGCCATCCCGCACCATCTCACGATTGAGGGCCAGGACACGGCGCTGGAGATGGAAAACAAATTCGTTGACTACGTGCTGCCTGACGGTAAGTTGCTGCTGGCGCATGTCGTTGACTTGACGCCCTTCGCCGGAGGCTTCATCCGAGGGCTGGCGACGAAGTGGGCCGTGTATGACCCCGCAACGAAGAAAGAACTTCATTCCTTTGACTTCGCGCCGCTGGTTGACCCCGCGCTTACGACTTCGCTTGAAATCGTGCGCTACTACGATTCCGCTAACTACGGCGATTCATATTTCGCGCTTTACCAGGGCACGCCGGGAACTCCCTCGGCGCAGCTAAAGCTCGTGTTTTCCTGCCCGTATTTCATCACACTGACTTCCGAACGGTGGATGCCGCCCGCCGAGTTCATTGACGCTAAACACGTTCTCGTTGGCCGTTTCGACCCGGCTGATGCCGTTGCGGGTGAGGCTAGCACGGTGCCCAATGCGCGCGGAACGCTGACGCTGGAGAGCTTTGATGTAACGACGCACCGCCTGCGTACGCTGGTCAAGGACGTGCCGCCCTACATCCGTGTCTTCACGAAGATGGACGCGCCGGTGTTTTTCTACGTGTCATACCAAATCCCCGAGCTTGTGCGTAGGCACAGCATTTGGTCTGCCGCAACCGATGGGACGAAGGCGCGGAAGCTGGCGGAAAACACAACCGCCCGGCGCGTGCGCATAATGGACGTTGATTACATAAGCGGCAAGCTGCTGGTGGTTGAAGATTATGAAACAAGCTCGGGAAGCTACTCGCTGCTGCGCGAGTTCAAGCTGAGCACCGCCGCACCGCCGCCTGAGCCGCCGTCTGGAAAAGAAGAGCCTCCTGTAGGCGCGCCCGTGCCGCAGCAAGGCGCGAAGCCACCCGTAAGCGAGGGCGCGGAAGGCCCGCCGCCGATAAGCCTGCCGGGCGCGAACACCTAGGCGCGGTGGATCGCCCGGCGTGCGCTGAAACTGCGCCAGCGCGCCTTGATATAGGTGGAGTAGTCCATGCCCGACTCGCGGGTGAGGGAATCGTCAATCTTCGTGAGGTCGTCCAGCGCTTCCATCCGCTCAAAGTCCAGCCGCTCCTGCCATTGATCAAGGCCAGACTGCAAATCCTGCACGGCGAGCGCGAGCTCGCGCTGAGATGTTTCCGACTGCGCCAGCGCTTCCTGCGCCAGGTAATAATTTATGATGTCGCGGATTGTCCAGAAGTAATGCGACTGCCTGCGGTATAGCTGGATGCGCACCGGCGCGGCGTTCATCTCCGCCTGTGCGTTGAGCAATTCCGTCTTCGCCTCAAACGCGCCCCGCGTTATCTCCTCAAGTTTGCCGATGCGCTCTGCGAGGTTCTCCTCCGAGCTCAAGGTTTCAGGGAAAAACGCAGCGGCGGGTATCTTCCTCAGGGCTTCCTGCGCCAGCGCGCCCTGCGTGGCAAGGTCTATTAGATCCTTCTCAATGCTCCTGCGCTCTTCTTCCGTGCGGTATTGCTCAATGACGATGCGCGCCTCTTCAATCCACGCATCCGCGGCCTTTGACAGCGCCTTGCGCGATTCCGTCAGCGCTTGCCGCTGCGACGACTTGTCCATCTTAAAACGCGCGTAGTCGTCGGTGGCGGCGAAGAAGGCGAATAGCGCAACCAAGCCCCACGGGAGCAAAAGCCATTTTCGTTCAAGCAAGTTCATCTAAGAAGGTTTCTGATTTTACCTTGAACCGCGCATTTACGCTGCATGTGCGCTGGCAAAACCGTTTTGCGGTGTTATACTTAGGACATCTCTTCTCGTCTCGTCAACATCGCAAGCGGGAGCGGCGGCAACTGCTCCCTTCTTACTTTAAGCGGTCATCACTTCCTCATTGACTGCGGGGTTTCGCACAGGCGCATGTCGGCGGTGCTGGCGGAACATGGATTAAAGCCCCAGGACATAGAAGCCGTCCTGCTCACGCACCTTCACTCCGACCATGTAAGCGCGCTGCCAGCGTGGTACCGCCTGTCCAACCTGCGTTTCGTGGCGACCAACTACACATTGAAGAGCATCGTGGAGCACCTTGGCGTGAAGCACGAAATCGGCCGCCGCTTTTTCGGGTTCAACCCCGGCGAGGCATATGCTTGCGGCGACGTGCTGGTCAAGCCGTTTGTTGTATCCCACGATGCGCCTGAGACGGTAGGGCTTATCTTTGAAAGCAGCGAGGCGCGTTTCGCCTACCTCACCGACGTGGGGGAAGCCGAAAGTGATTTCAGCGCGCACTGCTCCGGCGCCGATTTGCTTTTTCTCGAAGCCAACCACGAGCCGGAAATGGTGGAGGCCAGCTCGTATCCCACTTTCCTCAAGCGGCGCATACTCGGCCAGCGCGGCCACTTGAGCAACGAGCAGTCGCTAAGCTTCCTGACCGACCTGCATGAACTCCCGAAGAAAGTCATCTTCGGCCACCTCTCGCGCAACAACAATACGCCCGAGAGGCTCCAAGAGCGCATCGACGAATTCGGAATCGCCGGTGACATCTCCGAAATCGCCATCGCCAACCAGTTTGACGTTAGCGAGATTGACTTCTAGCCCACGGGCGCTTAACGCCGTGGCGCGCTGATACGGTATAATAGCTTTGGCTCCGGCTATAGACGGCGCGCGAGGAAGCGCGTTCGTGCGGGGTTTCCCAACTTTCGGAGGTCCTTATGAGAAGGCTGGCGCTTCTGATGATAATGCTCCTAGCCGCGTCATGCGGCGGTGGGGCAGGCCTTTCCCCTTCAACTATCAATACGTCCGATGCATTCACGCTATCTGATGTGCAGACAATCGGCACGGGCAAGCTTGCCTGCGAAGTAGGCGGCGACGCATCAGGCCCTGTTGTCAGCATCCGCATCAGCGGCGCATCGGGACTCAAAGGCGCGTTTGCGTCTATAAACTATCCTGCGTCCGAGTATCACCCCGTCCGCGCATCCTTCGGCGATTTCATCGGCGCAAGTAGCGAAACGGTGAGCCTTGCGGTAACCGACCGCTCGGGCGTCGTTCCCGCGGGAATTGTCAGGCTGTATCCAGCCACGGCGCAAGGCGTAAGCGGCTCGGGGGTGATGCTGACGGTGTGGTTCGCCAACGGCCCGGCATCGCGCGCAAAGGCTGCATCTACCGCGCCCGGCGGCACTTGCAACAAGCCCACCGACCTTACCCCTGATTCCCGGCGGCGGCGCAGGCGAATACAACCTTGAGTGGCACGAGCGCAACACCGGCGATTACGACAATTCGGGCGCGGTCGGCGTCACCGACATAACCCCGATTGCGCAAAACTACGGCAGCGCCGTCCCGGCTGACGACGATGTCAGCGCGCTGGCGCTTGTGGATGGCGACGGCAGCAAGACTATCGGCATCTCCGATATCACCCCCATTGCGCAGAACTTCGGCTCGCAGCTTGCTGGATACAACATCTACATCAACGGGACAGGCCCGATGGAAAACCCAGTTGACGCAGGCCTACCTCTTTCAGTCATGCGTCCCGACGACCCTGCCCCCGGCCGCGTTGAATATACAGTCCCCGTGACGCTTGCCGGTGGCGAAGCCGTGACCGTGCGGACTGCCGACGGGCAGTCCAATGAAGGCGTGGAATCTGACCCCGCGGAACTAGGGACCGGCGATATCCCTGCCGCCCCGCGCAATCTCTATACGACTGCGACCGAGACCGTCGGTGTCGGCAGAATCATGCTTTCTTGGAGCGCGAACACGGAATTAAATCTTGATGAATACCGCATCTACCGCCGCGACGGTACCGCCGGCACGTTCGCGCTGATAAACTCTGTATCTTCCAACCAAATCCCGCTGCTGTTCACCGACAACAACGGCGGCAGCCTGCTTGATGCGGGAGTTGAATACACATACTACGTGACTGCGGTCAACGACAGCGCAAACGAGTCCGCCCCCAGCAACGAGGCTGCGAACACCCCGTTCTACCCCGCCGTGCCGTCCACTCCCCTGAACTGCGTGGCGACCGACCAGACGGCTCCCTACGGCTTGACTGTCTTCGTGACGTGGGACGCTTCGGTTTCGGATTACCTGCAGGGATACGACGTGTTCCGCAAGGCCGAAGGCGAAGCCGACTTTTCCCTCATCGGCAATGTGAGCGCAGGCCAGACGCTGACGGTTCACGACGGCGGCCTTACCGAGGGCGTGAACTACACATACCGTGTACAGGCGTTTGACCAATACGGCCAGCGCAGCGCGTTCAGCAACGAGAGCGTGAGCCAGTGTTCGGCGTACGTTCCCGTGACTATCCTCTCCGCCGGAGCAGGCAAGACGACCTGGGGCCCGTTTGAGCATGCGCAGCTCACCGCCGATGTCACCAACGCGCTGGCGACCATAACCTGGAGCGCCCCGCAGGGCACCTTCCCGAACGGGAATACAGGAGCTTCGGTGGTGTGGGATCCGCCCGCTTCGCCTTCGAAGGTGATGATAAGCGTCCACGCCGATGACGGCTCAACCAGCGACGACGCCTCGTTCCAGCTCACGGCGTGCACGATGATTAACCTCGGCCCTGCCCCCACGTTCGCATCGCCGAGTTGGGCGGCGGGAAGCCCCCCTTACACGAATTTCTCAACATTCCTCGACGACCATTATGTAATCACCATAGACTTCGGAAGCCTTGGATGAGGCAGCTGCAAGGCGGAGGTTCCGACCTTTTTAGCTATCTATGATGATTACAAGGCTCAGGGCTATTACTTCATCGCCGCGTGGGTGAACAGCGTCGCCGCATGGGACACCTGGTATAACACGCAAGGCCTGGGCACGTTCACTAATTATTACTACGACACGGTGGGAATATACGGCGCATACGGCGCGCAGTTCGGCTGGACTTCCGGCACTCCCAAATCTGTTTTGATAGACCGGGACGGCAACGGCCGCCTGGTCGCGCAGGAGTCGATTGCAGAAGCCACATGGCGGGCTTCAATCGAGCAACTGCTGTAGATGCTTGCAAACCGCTTGTTTGCGGTATAATAAGTCTGAATCAGCGCTTGTGAAACGCGCACGGCTTAAATATTAGGTGCGTTAGGAGGCCGACAAACATGAGAAGGCTAGTATTACTGGCCCTCCTGTTGCTCGTGGCATCCTGCGGCGGCGGCGCGAAAGTTGCGCCCACGCTCTCAACGTTAGGCGGTTTTGACCTTACCGGCATTAACGTTATGGGCGGGGGACGCCTTGTCGCGTCGGTGGCCGGAGATGCTGCGGCTCCGGAGGTTGTTATCAGCGTTGAAGGCGCCAAAGACCTTAAGGGCGCAATCTTCACGCTTGTTTATCCCAACAGCAATTATCATCCCGTCGCGGTTGACTTTGGCGGCTTCCTCGGAGCAAAAGACGAGGTCGTAAGCCTGAGCATTACCGACCGTGGCGGCATCGTTCCCGCTGGAATTGTGAAGATTCACCCCGATGAAGTGGCCGGCGTAAACGGCTCAGGCGTCATCGCGCGCATCTCCTTCGCCTCCGGCGGCATGTCGGTCAAGTCGGTTTCAGCTCCGCCGGTTGGCGACGCTAACAAGCCGACAAACCTTACTATCATTGAAACCGGCACGCCTGGCACGTATCAGTTGATGTGGCATGAGCGCCACGTCGGCGATTACGACAACAATGGCACGGTCAACATTTCCGACATCACGCCCATCGCGATGCACTACAACCACTTGGGCAGCGCGGATCCTACTGATGAGCTGATTACAGGTGGCGAAGGCGTGGTCGGCGTGAGCAACATCACGGGCATTGCGATGAACTTCGGGACGGTGCTTGAGGGTTATAACGTACATGTGGCAGGCGAACCCAGCCCGCGCCCCAACACGAATCCGGTAGCCCCGTATTCTGTGATGCGCCCGGTGCCTCCTCCTGAGGGCCGTATTCCTTACAGCTTCCTCCTTGACCTGGCTGGTGAGGCGGAAGTTCGCGTGCGCCCGTGCGATGCGGACGGCAACGAGGGCATTGAAAGTGACCCGGCTGTCGTTGGAAGCGGCAATGCTCCCGCCGCGCCTCACGGCTTGGTTGCCACCGCAAACGAGACGGTGGGCGTGGGCGCTATCCGCCTATCGTGGAGCGCGAACACAGAGCCCGACTTGCTGCAGTACCGCGTGTACCGCCGCGACGGGCCTGCGGGCACCTTCAACCAAATCGGCGTTGTGTCTGCCGGGGCAATCCCGCTGACCTACAACGATAACAACGCTGGCGCGATGCTGCCGTCCGGCGTTGACTACACTTACCACCTGACCGCGGTGAACACGGCGTCCATGGATTCCCCGCCGAGTAACGAGGCGACGGCAACGCCGTTCTTCCCCGCCGCCCCGACCGCGCCGACTTCAATCACGGTAACCGGCGAGGGCATCCCCTATTCCTATGCAATTGAGGTCAAGTGGGGACCTGCGACTTCAAGTTACCTTGAGGGCTATGAGATTTGGCGCAAGGGCCCCGGCGACACCGACTTCAGCTTCCTGCAAAACGCAGGCGCAGTGGGCGACCGCACCATCTACGACACCGGCCTGACCGAAGGCCAGACCTACACTTACAAGGTCCGCGCCTACGACCAGTTCAACCAGGTGAGCCCCTTCACCGCTGAAGCGAGCGCCACTCCTAATACGCACATTCCGCTGGAGATTAGCAGCGTTACGACCGACAACACGACGATGACCATCGGCTCAACGACTGAGAAGGCTAATCTTAGTGTTGTAATGAACAATCCTGCGGCGAACGTCACATGGTCTGCGAGCGCCGGTTCGTTTGACAGCACGACGAGCAAGACCCCAATCTACTCGCCGCCCGCGACCGGCACTGCGCAGAAGGTTGTCATCACAGTTTCTGCGACGGACGGCATTGATAACGTCCAGGGCACTGTGGACGCGATACTGACAACGCTGACGATACTCGGCCCGCCCATTGATTTCACGTTCAAGAGCTGGTCAACCCCGAATCCTCCGTACGCCCCGTTCAGTTCGTTCTACGATGACAGAAAAGTTATTCTCCTAAATTGGGGAGCTTCCTGGTGAGGTTACTGCAAAAGGGAGTTACCCTTTGAGAATGGCTTATACCAAACCTACGGACCCCAGGGCTACTACTGGATAATAGTCTGGGAAGATACTCTGGACTACATGACCAACTACTTCAACACCAATAGTTGGAGCGCTACGAACTGCTACGAGGACTCAAGCCTGTCGTCACTTGGCCCGTATGCCGCTGCTTACGGCGGTGGCAGTGGAGGCATCCCGCAGAACTGCCTGCTTGACCGTGACAGCGACGTGCGCCTGTATGCCGTTGGCGCTGTTGACGGCGAGCCGCGCGCTACGCAGTGGACGAATGCCGTGAAGGAACTCGTAGGCGTTTCCTAACCGCCTCCTTGAACAAGCACCAAGAAGGGCGGGGCTTCGGTCCCGCCCTTTTCGTTTAACCCAACAACTTATATCGGCCGGACTGCGCTTCCCGAATGCGCTGAGCTTGTCGAGGCGAGCGCCGCCCTGGAATCTGGGATTTTAGTGAAACAATAGACGGGTAGGCCGGGCTGACTAGCCCGGCTCTGTCTTCTGTCTTACGCAACAACATGATGGGTAGGCCGGGCTGACTAGCCCGGCTGTGGACTCTGGGTCTTGAATTCTGATTACGGATTCTGGAATTCGGAGTTCCAGATTCCCACAGCCGGGCTAGTCAGCCCGGCCTACCCAGTTTGTATTTCGTTAAGTCCAGAGCCGGGCTAGTCAGCCCGGCCTACCCCCTTGGTAAATATTATTCCGACTGAGGTTTCCCCTTGATGTCGCTTCGTATCCGCCACAAGTAAGGATAGTCATCGGGGTTTTCAGCTAATTCGTTCTCGCGCGGATTCATGTATATATAGTTCATCATCTTCTCAAGCTCCTTCTTGCTGTAAATCAGCCGATTGTGGCTGCGCGCTTCCCAAAGCGCACCCTTACGCCCGCGCAGTTTGTTGACCTGCAGGGCGCTGAAGCCCTTCAGCCTGTGCATTATCTTGGGCAACCCTACTGGCCCGTCTTGCGCGACCGCCTGCAAGACTAAGTGCACATGGTCGGGCATTACTACCGCGATGAACAGCCTGTATCTCGTCCCGTTACCAGCAGTAATGATGTCAAACACCACTTGGCGCTCAGCAGGAGAAAGCGGCGGAAGGCTGCGGTCCATAGTGAAACTGATGAAGTATGTTCCGCCGCGTTCTTCTATGCGCGGCATGCCAGGATGCGGCTTATTCGCAGAAGCGCCAGGACGGGATTTCATAGCGCCCATATAATATCAGAGCCGGGATCCGTATTCCCATCATGCACAACAAAACGGGTAGGCCGGGCTGACTAGCCCGGCTCTGTCTTCTGTCTTACGCAACAACATGATGGGTAGGCCGGGCTGACTAGCCCGGCTGAGGGAAATCCGGACTCCGGATTCCAGAATCTGTAATCAGAATTCAAGACACGGAGTCCAGAGCCGGGCTAGTCAGCCCAGCCTACCCAGTAAAGAATCAGAATCCAGAGCGGGACTGAAGTCCCGCCTACAAGAAGGGGGACAAGAATAGGCGATTTAATAATCCTCGTCGGGGGGCTGCGGGGCGATGAGGAGCTCGCGGTTGCCCTGGTGGTCGGCGGGGCTCACCACGCCTTGTTGCTCCATCTGCTCCATTATCCGCGCGGCGCGGTTGTAGCCGATCTTCAGCCGCCGCTGTAAAAGCGACGTGCTGGCGCGGCCTGCGCGCGTGATGATGTCCATCGCGTCGCCGTATAGCTCGTCAAGCTCCTTGCCATTGCCGCCGCTTTCGCCGTTGCCGTCCCAGTCCTCGTCGCCGTTCTCGCCGCCGAACGCGGTGATGTCTTCAATGTAATCGGGCTTGGTTTGCTTGCGCAGGAACTCGGCCACGCGCTTGACCTCTTCGTCGCGCACCCACGCGCCCTGCACGCGTAGCGGCTTGGGGATGCCCACCGGGAAGTAAAGCATGTCGCCGCTGCCAAGCAGCTTCTCCGCGCCGGGCATGTCTATTATCGTGCGCGAGTTCGATTTGGCTCACCACCGCGAAGGCGATGCGCGACGGGATGTTCATCTTGATGTTGCCGGTGATGATTTTCGCGTCGGGGCGCTGCGTGGCCACGATGAGATGGATGCCGGTGGCGCGCGCGAGGTGCGCGATGCGCCCGATGAGGCGCTCAAACACGGGCCCCGCGGCCTTGATGAGGTCCGCCAGCTCGTCAACCACGACGAGGATGTAAGGCAGCGGGCCGCTCTCAGGCGGCTTGTCGTTGTAGCCGTCAATGTTGCGCACGCCGTGTTCTTCAAAAGCGCGCAGGCGCGACTTCATCTCCGCGACAACCCATTTCAGCGCGCTTAGCGCCTCGTTGATGTCGTGGACGATGGGCGCGGCGAGGTGCGGGGTGTCCTTGAACACGCTCATCTCAACACGCTTGGGGTCAATGAGGATGAGGCGCAGGCTGGCAGGCGAGTTGCGGTACATCAGCGACACAAGTATCGCGTTGAGGCACACGCTCTTGCCGCTGCCGGTGCTGCCTGCGACGAGGAGGTGGTGCATGTCGTGGATGTTGCCGATGACGGGCTTGCCCGCAATATCGCGGCCGATGGGGACAGCGAGCGGGTGCATCTTGGATTTAAGCTCCGCGCTTTCCAGCAATGAGCGAAGCGCGATTTTGTTGAACTTGCGGTTGGGGACTTCAATGCCCACTGCGCTTTTGCCGGGGATGGGCGTCTCCAGGCGCACTGCGGGGACGGCCAGCTCCAGCGCGAGGTTGTCGGCGAGCGCATGCAGGCGGCTCACGTTGATTCCCGGCGCAATGCGAAGCTCAAAGCGCGTTACACGCGGGCCGATTTCCCAGCACGACACTTCGCTTTCAATGTTGAACGCCTTGAGCGTCTCCACGATGACTTGAGCATTGCGCTGCAATATGTCTTCAGCGACGGCTGAGAATGGAAAGTCGCTCAATAGCCCCAGCGGCGGGAATTGGTAGTCTTCATACGCGGCGGCGAAGCGAAACGCCTGCTGCCCGACTTTAGGCGGCTCGGCAGGCGCGGCGGCTTTCTCACCGTCGCCATCAACTGCGGCAGGATTGTCTGCGCCTTCCGCCTGCGGTGCCTGCACCGGCTCATCCGCAGGCTCTTCCAGCGACGGTGCATCGTCGTCCACATACTCGTTGGCGGCTTCGGCTTCCAGCATCTCGCGCCTGCGCTTCAACTCGGCTGCGGCTGCGCGCTGGCGCGCTTCGTTGCGCAGGTCGTCCAGGAAGTTTTCGCAAAAGCGCAGCGCGGGGAGCAGGAAGCCCCGGCCTGCGAAGGCGATAATGAGCCCTACGAGGAGGAATGACAGCAGCACCGGGTAGAAAAACCCCAGCACGGGCTGCGCGTATGACCAGGCGAGGTTGCCGCCTTCTCCGCCTGCGAAGTAATAGCCCGCCAGCAGGCAAAACACCAGGTTCAGCACTGCCAGCTTCCAGGAGTAGCCAATGAGGGTGGGCTGCGCCCGCAGGGGCAGCGCTGCCAGCCCTGCCAGGAGTATCAGCAGCGGCAAGGGGTAGGCTGCCAGGCCCACATACCTCAATAAAAAGCCGTGAACCGACCTGGAGGAGCTGCCGGCCAGGTCGGGGGTAATCAGCGACATGGTTACGAAGATGAAAACGAGGAAAATCAGGAGTGCAGCCAGGTCCTGCCAGACCTCAATCTGCATCCCCAGGATTATCCTGCTTCGGCGGCGGTTCCTCTTTTTACGGGGCATACGGATAGATTATAAGCTATTCAGGAATTTTCCCATAAGCGCTGCAGACTCCCGTTTCTTGTGTTATAATTCAAAGCCTACGGATGGTGCACCTTGATAGCTTACCTTCAGGCCGGTGGGCGAAACCGCCTGTTCGGGGGGTGCATCCAGGAGGATGCCACTCTGGACAGTCAATCGCCGTCCGTTAAACATGCGTATTATTCTCCCGGTATATACGGTGCCTGCTACTAGGGCAGCAGGTCCGGAAAAGGACTCATTTTATCCGGATGAGTTAATACTTCCACAAGGAGGTTCGGTACTGTGTTGAGAACGAAAAAGGGATTTACCCTAATTGAGCTGCTGGTGGTCATCGTGATCATCGGCATTCTGGTGGCAATCGCCCTGCCAAACTTCATCAAAATCAAGATCAAGGCACGCGAAGCTGAGGTTAAGCAGAATCTGCACGGGATTCAGCTTGCCATTGAGCGCTATGCGACCGACAACGAAGGCCGCTACCCGTATTTCCTCTACGGCGGCGACGGCTATGTTAACGTCGGCACAAGTAAGTATGCCTGCGGTGACTGGATTGAGCCTGGTGTCGGTGGGCCTCACCCATTCGACTTGTTCATCAAGACTTTTACCACTTACCCGCATACTTATCCCGGCGCTGGCCTGTCCCGTAACAACATGGGGACTTCCGGCTACGAGTTTGGCGACACTCTCGCTTACGACGGCTACATGACTGCCTATCCGAACAACCCGTTCCTGACCAAGAAGGCCGAGAACATCTACGGCCTCGGGTCTAAGGACTGGGGCGGTTGGATTCCGTGGAGAGCCTGCGGTGGCGTCAGCGGCCAGAACATGTTCAACCTCGGCTGGTCCGGCGAACGCCCCAGCCTGATGGCTTACGACATTGACGGCGAGCCCGCCACTTCAATCAAGTTTGAGTTCCCGGGCCAGTTCTACTATCACCCCCGTTTCAGCGACGGCGCTAACAATGCCGACCACTTTACCGCCCAGGCTACTTCTCAGGGCACGAGCAACCACGTGACCGGCGGCGGCGCAAGTGCCCGTCCCGGAATGGTGTGGAGCCACGACGTTGAAGGTTACGACCTTCTCGGCTACGGCGATCCTACCACCGAAGGTATGGACATTGACTACTCCGTTTCCGGCGGCGGTTACAAGAACAATGGTAAGCGTACGGGCTACTTGAACAACGTCCAAGAACCCAACCCTTACAACTCCGCCAACGCCTATGCCCCGCGCGTGGTCGCGGACGGCATTCCCGACTTTTACATTATCCACCTGAGCAGCGCGCAAGACGCTAAGGCTCAGGGCGTCCTCTAAGTCTTTAGGAGGTGAAACCAATGATTTCTCGCAAGTCTGGCTTTACTCTCATCGAGCTGCTGGTGGTCATCGTGATCATCGGCATCCTCGTCGCCATCGCCCTCCCGAACTTCATCAAGGTTCGTGAGAAAGCGAAGGAAGCTGAGGTAAAGCAAAATCTGCATTCGGTCCAACTCGCCATTGAGCGTTATTCAACCGATAACGCGAACGGCAACTACCCCAACTACATCCTCGGCGGCGACTGGACCGACAGCTACACGATCAATGAGGATTACTACTACTACTCGGGCCTTGACCAGGTTGACTACCCAGCCTGGAAGACCGGCGGCCCGCAGTACTGCACGGACGGAAACGGCGACTATCTGATTATGGAAGGCTACATGCCGACCTATCCGAAGAACCCGTTCGTCAAGCAGGGCAACCTTGTCGCACGCAGGATTATCCACGACATGTTGTGGTACACCAACCGCGTCGGCACCACTCTGCCCCGCCTCGTCGGCGGCGATGACAACGGCAAGATGGTTGAAGTCTTCGGCCCGCCCCCCGCGTGGATTTTCGCCATGGTCGGAATGGGTGGCGATATGCGCGTCATCCCTCCGTATCCCGACCTTCAGAACGCGGACGGCCTCTGGCAGAACCGTGGCCTCAAGGACGTCACCGCTGCTGAGTACAAGCAGCCTGGCAGCCGCCTGCTGGTTGGCAACTTCTCTTACTTCGCCCGTCTCAACACCCAGTGCTGGGTGCTGTGGAACGGCGCTCACGAAGTTGCCGGCTACACGCTGGCTGGCTATGGTGCGTTGAAGAACCTCGGCCAGGACGTTTACGACCGCAACGGCGAATACTATCCCCGCATGCGCGTCGCGACCTGCGCCCTCGCCAACTACTTCGGCCTGCAGGGCCTGCTGCTTTGCCAGACCGACAACTCGCCTAACACGCTTAACCAGTCGCGCGGCGGCCCTGATACCCGCCCCGACGGCGTGATCATCGTGCTCGACTCGGGCGTGGACAAGAAGTCCATGAACGCGGCCGATGCGATGACCGGTACCTAAACCTACCGGAACCAACTGCCTATCAGCGCAGGACTCCACCCGCAAGGGTGGGGTCCTGTGCGCTTTTAAAGGGTCGGTATTTTCAACTTAGACCGCACAGCGGGTAGGCCGGGCTGACCAGCCCGGCTCTGGAGTCTGGGTCTTGAATTCTGATTACGGATTCTGGAATCCGGAGTCCGGATTCCCACAGCCGGGCTAGTCAGCCCGGCCTACCCGTCTTGTTGTTGAGGGAGACAGAATCCAGAGCCAGAAGCCTAGACTCCAGACGGCGGGGGATAAACCCCCGCCCTTCAATTCAGATTCCAGATTCCATAGTAAGGCTGGAAAGCCTTACCTCCGGAAAAAGATTCATAGCCAGGCTACCCTCCTTCGCCAAAGCTACGGCGGATTCGATCAGTCTGGCGTACCTGGAGGAATCCCTCCGCCCATCTACTATCTACCTCTTTTCCCATCTACGTTTTGAGCATAAGTTCGCGGATTTGGCCAGTGAGCTTAAGCGCCTCGTCCATGCCGCGTTGCCACATGTTGCGCCCGAAGATGAGCCCGGTCGCCCCTGCCGCCAGCGATGAGGTGACTTTCGCCAGCAGCTCGCCGTCGCTCATCTTGCTGCCGCCCGACACGAGGACCATCGTCCTGCCCGCCGACTGCACGACCTGCTTGAACGCGTCGTCGGCGCTTATTTTCAGCGTATTGTATGGCGCAGGCGCCTGCGCGTCTTTCGCCGCGTCAACCTTCGGGAAGTTGACCTTCACGACGTCCGCCCCCATCTCCTGCGCCACCCTCGCGGCATAATCAACCGCGTAGAAGCCGTCGCGCCCGCCTTTCTTGTCAATCGCCTCGCCGCGCGGGTAAGCCCACACGATGAGCGGCATCCCCAGCGAGTTGCATTCAGCGCGCACATCCATGAGCTGCGCGATGTCCTCGCCCTGGGCAGGCGAGCCCACGAACAGCGTGTATCCGACGGCGTCCGCGCCCAGGCGCGCAGCGTCTTCAACCGTCGCCGTGAGCGGGCTGAACGCCTCGGCGTCCGACGGGATGGTGGTCTTGCCGTTTATCTTGAGTATGAGCGGGACTTCACCGGCCCACTTATCCAGGTATTTCGCCGCGAGCCCGTAATGCAGCGCGATGGCGGAATAGCCGCCTTCCTTGGCGAGTGCAAACTGGAACTCCACGAACTTGCTCTCCGGGTTGGCGAAGAAGTCAACCGGGCCGTGCTCAAGCCCCTGGTCAATGGGGAGAATCATCATTCGCCCGTTTTTCAGCCCGTAGCCGTATAGCAGCCGGTGCAGACGCACCTTCTTGCCCAGGCTAAGGCCCATGTTATCAAGCGTCGGCTTTTCGTAATACTGCGCCATCTCGCGCCTCCCAACTAAGGTATGCGATGATGATAGCACAGCGCGCATGCGCTGTCTGAAGCAGTGGATGTTACGGCTCGCAGCCAGCTTCGTCTTCATCAAACTGGACTTCAAACTTATCAAACAAACTTGTTGCAAGCTCCTGAATGAAGCGCGACGGGCGGTTGAAGGCGAACCTCTCCTCCCCGCTCATCTGCGGGTAGCAAAGGTAGAGCATGTCTTCCGAGCGCGTGACGGCGACGTAGAACAGCCGCCGCTCTTCCTCAAGCTGGTCGGGTATCTGCCAGCACATGCGGTGCGGCAGGTTGTCGTCGGTCAGGTGCGTGATGAACACGGCGCGCCACTCCAGCCCCTTCGCCTGGTGGATGGTGGACAGTGAGACCGCGCCTTCACCGCTTGCTTCAGCGTCTGACACCTGCACTGCGGTGAAGCCCTGGTTAAGGCTCACTTCCGCGAGAAATGACGTAAGCGAGCGGCGCTTGGCGGCGAATGACGCAAGCTGATCCAGGTCTTCCCTGCGCTCGCGGTAGTTCTCGTAGTGGGTGAGAAGGTGCTGGTCGTAGAAATCCTTGATGACGGCGTTGATGAGGTCGCTGATACCTACGCCGCTTTCCTTCATCTCCGTAAGTTTGCGCATCAAGTCGGCCATCGCCTGCAACGACTTGCGCCCTGAGCCGCGCGCTAGCGCAGGCGCGCCGTCGTCGGTGAACTCCTTGAGCGGGTTTGGCGCGGTGATGACTTTCGCGAGTATGCGGTCAATCGTTTTCGCGCCGACCTGCTCGCAAAGTTCAAGCACGCGCGAGAACGCAACCTCGTCGCGCGGGTTGGCGACGACGCTCAGGAACGCCACAACGTCCTTCACGTGCGCCTGCTCCATGAAGCGAATGCCGCCGCGCACGTCGTAGGGGATGCCGCGCTGCGACAGCGCAAGCTCAATCTCCAGCGAGTTGCGGTGGCTGCGGTAAAGCACGCCGATGTCTTCCAGCGCCACCCCGTCCTCACGCAGGCCGAGTATCTGCTCCGCGACGAACTGCGCCTGTTCTTCGTTGTTGGCGCAGGTGATGAACTTGGGCTTCTCGCCGGGGAGCTTGACCGGCGCCAGTCTCTTGCGGAACTTCTCGGGCGTGGCGCTCATTATCTCGTTGGCAAGCGCGAGCACCTGCGGCGTGCTGCGGTAATTCGTCTCCAGCTTGTATATCTTAGCGTCGGGATAGTCGCGCTGGAACTGCAAGATGTTCTTGTAGTTCGCGCCACGGAACGAGTAGATGCTTTGCGCATCGTCCCCAACCGCGAATACGCGCCCGTGCACGGCTGATAGATGCTTGATGATGCTCGCCTGCACAAGGTTTGTGTCCTGGTATTCGTCAACCAGCACGTGCTCAAAGCGCTCCGAAACAGCCTTCCCTGCCTCCGGCTTTTCATCAAACACGCGCAGCAGGCAGGTTAGCAAGTCGTCAAAGTCCATCAAGTTACGCGCCTTCTTGCGCTCGCCATACGCGATGATGATCCTGCGCATGTCCTCAACGCTGCGCGCGAACTGCGGGAACGACTGCACGACGACGTCCTCAAGCCCCATCGCCTTGTTCACACAAAGGCTGTTGATGCGGTGGAGCATCTGGTGCGACGGGAACAGCTGCGCGGTGAAGTCCACCGGCGCTTCCTTGCGCACGACTTTCATGAGCTGCTTCGCGTCCTGCTCGTCAATGATGGTGAAGTCGCGCGTGTAGCCGATGAGGTCGGCATACTTGCGCAGGATGATGTGCGCGAGGTGGTGGAAGGTGCCGCCGGTGATGCGCGACTGCGGGACTTTCGTCAGCTCCTCAACGCGCCTAAGCATCATCCGCGCAGCCTTGTTGGTGAACGTGGCGAGGAGTATGCGCCCTGGGCGCACGCCTGTTTCAATGAGGTGCGCGACGCGGTAGGTGATGACGCGCGTCTTGCCGCTGCCAGCGCCCGCGAGCACAAGTATCTGCGGCTCCTGCGCATACACCGCCGCGCGCTGCTGGTCGTTGAGCTCGCGCTGGAATACGCCGCCTGCGCCGCCCTCCCCGGCGGCATCGGGCGTGCTCATCCGCATCCGCATGGCTTTGCGCTCCGAATCCACGCCGCAATAATACCGCATCCCCCGCCCGCTTGCGCGTGGTGTTATAATCAAAGTTCGCCAACGGGGAGGTAGCTCAGTTGGTTAGAGCGCTAGTCTGTGGAACTAGAGGTCGAGGGTTCGAGCCCCTCCCTCCCTACTTTCCGTTGGTGGTGTGATATGGCTGATCCAAGGATAAAGCCGCGCCTGCTCAGGGGGTTCCAGGACCTCCTGCCGGTGCGCGCGCGGCTGCGGCGGCAAGTCGTGGACACCTTCCGCGCCGCATTTGAGGCCTTTGGCTTCGCCCCGCTGGACACTCCCGCGCTGGAGACGCAGGAAGTGTTGCTCGCCGACACGGGCGTTGACGCTAACAAGCAAACCTACCGCTTCGCGGACTTGGACAACGAGCCGGTGGGCTTGCGCTACGACTTCACGGTGTCGCTGGCGCGCATGGTGGCGATGAACCAAAACCAGCTCCAGTTTCCCTTCAAGCGTTACCAGTTCGGCCCGGTTGGCGCTTTGACAAGCCGAAGCGCGGCCGCTTCCGCGAATTCGTCCCGCAGATGGACATAGACGTAGTCGGCGCGCAGCCCTACGAGCCCGAAGTTGAGCTTGTGGCGGCGACCGCCGAAGGCTTCCGCAGGCTGGGCATCGGCGGCTACTACTTCCGCGTGAACGACCGCCGTTGGCTGGGCTCAGAGCTGGCGCGGCTGGGCGTTTCGCCTGAGAAGGAGAAGGATGTCTTTCGCGTGCTGGACAAGCTGCAAAAGCAGGGCGAGGGCAAGGTGCGCGCCGAGCTGACCGGCAAGCTCTTGCTGCAAGACTTTGACAGCGCGCTGGAATTCCAGCGCATGCAGGAAATCGCGATATCCGATGAAGCCGCTGACGGCTTACTTGCGCTGCTGAAGCAGCCTGACGCCCTGCGCGAATACCTAGCGCCGTTCCTCGCGCGCGTGCGCGATGAAGGCGTGCCCGATGAGTGCGTCATCCCCGACCCGTCACTCACGCGAGGGCTTGACTATTACACAGGCTTCGTGTGCGAGATTCAGCTTAAGGGCGCTGAAGCGCTGGGCAGCATCGGCGGCGGCGGGCGCTACGACAACCTCGTTGGAAGATACACCAGCTCAAGCCTCACCGGTGTCGGGCTGTCGGTGGGCGTGGACAGGCTCGCGGAATCGCTGGCGTCCATCGGTGCGCTCCCCGAGTCCGGCGGGCAATCGTCGGCGCGCGTGTTCGTCGCAGTGTTTGACGATGCGCTGGTGGCGAAAGCGGCAGGCATCGCGCGGATGCTGCGCGGCGCAGGCATACCCACCGAGCTTTGGCTGAAAAGCGGCAACGCCAACGGCCGCACGCTTTCAAAACAGTTCAAATACGCCGACAGCGTGGGCATCCCGCTTGCCGTGGTCGCAGGCGAAGACGAGCTGGCGAAGGACCCGCCGGTGGTGCAGCTAAAAGACCTGCGCACCGAGTTCGGCGAAGCAAACAAGCAGCGAGAAGTTCCGCTGGCGTCGCTCGTTGAAGATATAACAAGGCTGCTGGGCGCATAAGCAATGAAGATACTCGTAACAGGCGGCGCAGGCTTTATCGGTGGTCATCTTTCCGCCGCGCTCGTCGCCGCAGGCCATAGCGTCACCGTCGTGGACAACCTTTCCAGCGGGCGCCGCGAATTCGTGCCCTGCAGCGCAACGCTCGTGGAATCCGATGTTACATCCTCCGAATTCGGCGTCGTCCTCGCATCGTTCGCGCCGCAAGCCGTTTACCACCTCGCCGCGCAAATCAGCGTGTCGCTGTCCGCGCGCGATCCCGGCTTTGATGCGCAGGAAAATATCTGCGGCGGCTTGAACGTGCTGTCCGCCGCGGCTGATGCAGGCGTGCGCAGGTTCATCATCGCCAGCAGCGGCGCTGTCTACGGCACGTGCCCCGAAATCCCATTCCGCGAGACCTCGCCCAAATGCCCCGTGTCGCCTTACGGCATCGCGAAGTTCTCGCTGGAGCATTACTGCCGCTACTTTGCGCAGCTTCGCGGCCTGCACACGACTGCATTGCGCCTGGGCAATGTTTACGGCCCGCGCCAAAACCCGCAGGGCGAAGCGGGCGTCGTGGCGATATTCCTCCAGCGGATGCTTGAGGGCAAGCCGGTGGAGATACACGGCACCGGCGAGCAGGCGAAGGATTACGTGTATGTCGCTGACGTCGTGGACGCGATGGTCAAGGCGCTTGACGTTGAGCTGCCGCCCGATGCGGAGGCAGATGCGCGCGCGTTCAATGTGGGGACGGGCGACGCCTGGCCGGTCAACGATATCTTCCAGCGCTTAAGCAAGCTCACCAGCTATTCGCAGCCGCCACTGTCCGGCCCGCTGCGCGAAGGCGACCAAATGATGGCGAAGCTTGACGCGCGCAAGGCGCATGAGGTTCTTGGCTGGTCGCCAAAAGTTACATGGGACGAAGGCTTGCGCCTGACCGCGCAGTGGTTCAAAGATAACTTGAGCCTGTTTGCGCGCTAGCGCATCCCGAACATCTTCCCGAGCGGCATTCTCCCTTTCTTCAACTGCTTCATCATCTGCTGCATTTCCTTGAACTGCTTGATAAAGCGGTTGATATCCTGCACCGTTGTGCCGCTGCCAAGCGCGATGCGCCGCCGCCGCGATGCGTTGAGAAGCCCAGGCTCGTTGCGCTCGCCGCGCGTCATGGATCGCACGATTGCTTTGGTGCGCTCAAGTTCTTTCTCGCCCTGCGCAAGGTCGTCTTCGCTGAGCCTCACGCCCGGCAGGAGCTTCATCATCTGCCCGAGCGGCCCCATCTTCTGCGTCTGCTCAACGACTTTCAGGTAATCTTCAAGCGTGAAGCGGTCCTTCATCAGCCGCTTCTGTATCGCTTCTGCGTCCTCAACCTGCACCGTCTGCTCGACTTTCTCAATGAGCGTGAGCACGTCGCCCATGCCGAGGATGCGGCTCGCCCACCGTTCGGGGTAGAACGGCTCCAGCGCGTCCGCCTTCTCGCCCGTGCCGACAAAGCGGATGGGCACTCCTACCGTCTCGCGGATGGATAGCGCCGCGCCGCCGCGCGTGTCGCTGTCAAACTTGCTGAGGATGACGCCGGTCAGGCCGATACGCGCGTGAAAAGCCTGCGCGATGTTCACTGCTTCCTGGCCGGTCATGGCATCCGCGACCAGGAAAATTTCCACCGGCTGCACCGCTTCCTTTATCGCAGCGGCTTCGTCCATGAGCGTGTCGTCTATTTGCAGGCGCCCCGCTGTGTCCAGCACGACAGGATTAAGGCCGTCCTTTTTGGCGAACACAATTGCGTCCTTCGCGAGCTGCAACGGCGACTTCGCGTTGCCCGCATAAGCGGGGGCGCCGACCTGCTTGGCGAGGATGGCGACCTGCTCCACCGCCGCCGGGCGTTGAAGGTCCAGCGCGACCATGAGCGGCCGCTGCCCCTCGGCCTTGAAGCGCAGCGCAAGCTTTGCGGCGGTCGTCGTCTTGCCCGAGCCCTGCAGGCCCACGAGCATGATGGGCGCAAACCGGCCGGCGTAACTAGTTGCCGCAAGCTGCGACGCTTCCTCGCCGCCAAGCACGCGGATAAGCTCTTCGTGCACCAGCTTGATAATTTGCTGCGCCGAAGTGAGCCCCTTGCCGACATCCTCGGCCGGTGAGCTTCTCGCGCAGGTTGGTGGTGAAGTCGCGCGCGACCTTGAGGTTCACGTCGGCTTCCAGCAGCGCCAGCCGTATCTCGCGCAGCCCCGCCTCAACTTCGGCCGGCGTCAGCCGCACGCGCCCGCGTATGCCGCTTATTATCTTTCCAAGCCTGTCCGACAGCGAATTAAACACGAGTGAATTCTATCAGACATCCCTGTCCAGTTGCCCGCCTCAGGACGGGTAGAGATAAAGAAACCCATAGGCTGGGCTTTAGCCCGGCTGAAGAAACCCAAATTCATGTAGAACGAGGGTATAATTTAGCGTGAGGTAAGCGCGGTGGGGCTAATGAATCATATCACCAGGAACCTTATCTTTTTTACGCTGGCGTGCATCATATTCGCCGCCTGCGGACAACATGCGCTGCACAATGGCGGCGCGGGCGGCTCGCCCGTGCGGCCAACATCTCCTACAACCATCCAAGACGCGCTCGCCGAGCTTGACGCATTGGAAAAGCCGGAGGGCGTTGATGCGAAGTTGTGGGAAGGGCTTAAGGGCGCGTTGAGAGGTGCGCTGGAGTGTAAGGTGCTTAACGTAGGTAACGGGAATGGCGAACTCCAGTTCGCCACTCCTCTAAAGGTCTCGCGATCTGGAGATCGCGAGTCCCGTCAGTAAGGAAAATCGTCTCAACGCCACCGCTCAGCCCCGCCAACCGCGTGATTGACCTCACCGCAACGAGCGAAACCAGCGGGGCGTTCATGCTTTCATGGCATTACCGCAATCTCGGCGATTACGACCAGGACGGCATCGTCGGCGTGAACGACTTAGCGCCAATCGCGGCGAACTATGGCGAAGTATCTGCGCCTGAAAATGAATGGACAGACGGCGATAGCTCAGGCAACATCGGCATCGGCGATATCACGCCGATTGCGATGAACTTCGCCGCCGACTGCTCCGGCTATGTTGTGGAGGGCAGCCTTGACGGCGTCAGCTTTAGCGATGTTATCGCCACCGTGCCTTTTGCTGCCGGTTTTGGAAGCGCCCGGCTGGACTCTCCTACGACCTAGGAACGCCGCCATTACCTTATTTTAGAGTGAGGCCCTTTGACGGCGCGGGGGCGCGGGGAGTGGAAAGCAATGTGGTGCAGCTTATCCTTAACCAGCCGCCCACCGCAGCGGTTATCGTCAATCCACATTCCGGAGATTATCCTTTGACAGTGGACTTTGATGCCAGCGGAAATTCAGACTCTGATGGAACCATTGTCCGTTATGAATGGGACTGGGAGGGAGATGGAACGTATGACACTTCGGGGGTATCAGCCACAGCCCCCAACACACCTTTACGGCGCTGCCGGTAATTACACAGCCATTGTGCGTGTGGCTGATGATGGCGAGCTTAGCGATACCGAAAGCGCGTCTATCACAGTAACCGGCGGAGTGTGGGCGCATACCTGGGGTGGATCGGCCTACGACAATGGTCAAGGCGTAGCGGTTGACGGCTGCGGAAATATGTATGTAACGGGAACAACTCGCAGCTTCGGCGCTGGCGGGGATGATGCGCTACTCCTCAAGTATGATGTCGGCGGGAACCTCCTCTGGCAGAAGGCGTGGGGTGGAAGCTTCTGGGACAATGGCTTAGCTGTGGCGGTTGATGGAAGCGGAGTTGTATATGTCACCGGGATTACTCATTCCTTCGGCGCTGGCTGGGCTGACATTCCTCTCAAGTATGATGACGGCGATCTCCTCTGGCAGAAGACTTGGGGCGGAGAGGACTGGGACTATGGTTGTGGCCTGGCGGTTAATGGTAATGGAGATGTGTATGTGACTGGTTTGACCGCTAGCTTCGGCGCTGGAATTTGGGACGCTTACCTTCTTAAATTTGATGCCGCGGGGAACCTCGTTTGGCAGAGGACGTGGGGCGGGAATAGCGATGACTATGGATGGGACATTGCAGTTGACGATACGGGGCTGGTTTATGTGACTGGGGAAACTTATAGCTTCGGAGCTGGCTATAATGATCTCTATCTTCTGAAGTACAATTCCAGCGGGGATCTACTTTGGCAGAAGACCTGGAGCGGTGAAGACTGGGAAGATAGCTTTGGAGTGGCAGTTGGCAGAGGAGGGAGTGTTTACGTTACCGGGTCTACTCAAAGTGCTGGTATCGGGAATGCTGACGCTATTCTCCTTAAGTATGATGACAGCGGCAACCTCCTTTGGCAGAAGACTTGGAGTAGAAGTAGCGATGACTTTGGTCGGAGCGTAGTGGTTGACGATACTGGGCTGGTCTACGTTACTGGGACTACTCAAAACGCTGGTATCGGGAATGCTGACGCTTTCCTCCTAAAGTATGATGATAACGGGAACCTCCTTTGGCAGAAGACATGGGGCGGAAGTGGCTTAAGCAGCGGCCTGAACTTGGCGTTAGATAGCAGCGGAAATGTATGTATTTGCGGCGAAGCGCAATTTCCTCTGGCGCCTGGATTGAAGCGAGCGGAACAAGCTCTACGCTATCCGGAATCGAAGGCACCCCTATCGGCAGTGATAGTGTTCCTCTCGGCTCTGAGGGCTCGCCTATAGGCACTGAAACCTCTCCCATCGGCATTGAAGATACTGGTGGCGGAAACTCTGACCTGTTAGTCCTCAAATACAAGCCTTAATCCCGCTTCCTCTGAAGGTGCTGCACCCCCGCCGTTCATCTGAGAGGACCTCAGTCACGGAAGGCGGGCTGCCGCCCTTCAATCCGCCGCTGGGCCGAAGAATGGGCTAGCTGTAAGGATTATCCCTGGTTCCTTTCCCCATACCTCTCCTTGCTGTTCCCCTTGCCCCGCGTCCCTTCACCTGCTATAATCTCTTGCTCTGGAGGTTTCGGTGGTTAGTACAATAGTCGCAATCATCTTGCTGCTCGTCATCGCCACGATTTGCGTGGGGATGATTGTCCGCACCCTTTCGCTCAACACGAAGAGCGAGGGCCTCGGCGCGGCCATCACCGGCAGCGCGGGCGCGCCTACCCGTGGGGTAGTGGGAATTGAAGAGAAGAAAGCGCCGCTCCTAGCAAAGCTCGGTTACTCTTTCCTTATAATCACTTTCCTCTTCTCGCTAATCTACCGCTTCTTCTTCGTCTAAGCCGCCTTAGCCGCGCATAGAAATTTAGCGCCGCACAGGCTATCATCATCACGGGCATGAGCATCCCTTCGCGCAACTTCGCCTTGCTGGCGCTGGCAGCCGCCGCGCTGGTTGTTTTCGGCAAAGCTGCCGCCGAAGCCCAAATCCTCTTCTACGCCTACGCAGATTGATTACCATGTTGCTGGCGCTTGATTTCAGCATGAGCCGCCGCGAGCCTTCGCCCGAAGTGTCGCGCGAGATGCCCGA
Organism: uncultured bacterium; assembly: GCA_963749125.1. Lineage (GTDB taxonomy): Bacteria > 4484-113 > 4484-113 > 4484-113 > 4484-113 > JBBIJQ01. The sequence goes on along the minus strand of CAVVLL010000002.1, from coordinate 206,102 downwards.
CATCTGGGCGGTTGACTTTCCCGGCTTCTATACCATCACCATCCGCAATACGCTTGGGCGCAAGCTCAAAGGCGAGTTTGACGAAAACTCCTATTCATACTTCCGCAAGAACCTGCCAAGCCGCACATTCGCGCTTGGGCGCGGCGAAAGCATGCAGGCGAAGGTGCGCTTTTTCCCCTCGGCGCGCGGGCGCATCAGCGCCGGGCCGCTGTTCCTGCGCTACCAAAGCAAGCTGGGGCTGTGGCTGTTGGCGCGCAAATACGAGCTTGACGGCGAGGTGAAGGTTTACCCGCACATATCCGACTACCTCGCGATCGACCCGTTCCTGCACCGCCAGCGCGCCTACTTGCGCGGCCAGCATTCAATCAGGATGCTTGGTGAAGGCACCGACTTTGACAGCCTGCGCGACTACCTTCCCGGCGATGATTACGGCAAGGTGAACTGGAAAGCCACCGCGCGCACCAACCGCCCCATCGTGTCGCAGTTCCGCGCCGAGCGCGACCGCGAGATAATCGTGGCGCTGGATGGCGGGAGGCTAATGTTCGCTGGCATCAACGGCAAGTCGCGCTTTGACCGCTACCTGGATGCGGTGGGCCAGCTAAGCTTCGCGCTGCGGCTGGAAAACGACCGGCTGGGCGTGCTGCTGTTTGACCGCGAGGTTCGCTTCTTCCGCCCGCCGACACGCCAGCCCGATGTCATCGCCGACCTGTTCCCCTTCCACCCACAGCACGTTGAAAGCGACTTCATGAAAATGTACGCCTTCCTCGCCGCGCGCCATCCCAAGCGCGCAGTGCTGTTCGTGTTCACCGAGCTGACCGACGGCATCACGGGCGCGCGCGCAATGGCTGGGCTGGCGGCGTTGGCGAAAAAGCACCAGGTCGTCGTGGTAATCCTGGACGACCCGAAGCTCTACGATGCCAGCGTAGCGCCGGTGGAGAACGAAGCCGGAATGTTGATGCACGCCGCCGCCGTGTCGCACCTGCGCGACAAGAAAGAGCTTTGCGAGCGCTTGCGGCGTATGAATGTAATCGTCGTGCGCACTTATTCCGACAAGCTAAACGCCGCGCTGGTCAACAAGTATTTTGAGTTGAAGGCGCGCAACCTCGCTTGAGCTTACCCGGCGCGCTTGAGGTTGCCGGTGCGCTTGGCGTACTTCTCGCCCCACAGGAAAATGAAATACCCCAGCGGTATGAGTATCAATCCGCTCACGATGAGGATAATTATCTCGTGCCACAAGCTTGAGAGCCCTGCGCCGTTGATGATGGTTTCGCGCGTCGCGTTCAGCGCGTATGTCCCCGGCGAATACACCGCGATGGAGTAGAGCCACTTCGGCAAGTAGCTGATGGGGTAATACACGCCCGAGACGAGAAGGAATATCCCCAGGATTATATTCGTCGCCTGCGGGCCCTTCTCCGGCGAGAGCAGCGGCAGGATTGCAGCGACCAGCCCCAGCCCGACGAAGCTCACCGAGCTGAGGATTAGCAGGACGAACGCTGCGAGCAGGTTTGCCCGGCTCAAGTCAAGGTCAAAGAACAGCGTGAGTAAAAGCATCACTGCGATGACCCTAATAGCGCCGTAGATGATGGCGAAAACGCAGACGCCCAGCAGGTGCGTCAGGCGATGGATGGGCGCCATGAACGTGTATTCCAGCGTGCCCTCCCAGCGCTCCCATGCGACCGTCTCAGAAACGACCATGAACAGGACGGAAAGGAAGCTCCAGAGCAGCGCTCCCACCAACAGGTATAGGGTCTGCTCCTGAACTTTCTCTGGCGAAACGCCCTGGGCCTGCATGGATACGCCAATCAGCCCGATGGTAATCGCGTTGATGGTGGTGTAAACCAGGAAGACAATCTCCCAGCCCAGATAGCGCTTGCTCAAGTCAAAGTCCCTCAAGACAAACGCCCTAACGGCCCCAATTTCGTGTCCAAGCCTCTTTAGCATCATAGCCCCCGGAACAGAACCAGCCTGCTCCTGAAGAATAAGGAGAAAGTATACCCGCTGCGCCAGTTGGCTAAACTATTAGCCTGATACGGCTATGGGTATAATGGGATTGAGGTGATATGCCTTTAGGCGTGTCTCAACCTGTTTCCTTGACAGGTGTAACGCTGGTGGACGATAATACTATGGCTTACTTCAACCTGGAGGGAACGATGTCGCTGGCTAGAGTCTCGCGCATAGCGATCATTTTGTCGCTGGTGATGTCCTTCCTGATTGCCGGTTGTAGCGGCGGTAACACTACGGTTACCCCGACAGACAACAACAATCAGGGTGGGACGAATCCGGCTAAGATCTACGACCTGTTCCCAGGGGTCACCATGTATGGTGTTGATCGCACCTACAGGACCAGTAGTTTCACGGACGATCCCAAGGAATGGGACCCGGTGTTCGACCTGATTTCTCAGGCCCGGTCCAGCCTTGATATCGCGGTGATGCAGATTAATCGGCAGGCGCTTGTGGACGCGCTTCTGGCGCAGTCCGCGACTGCCCACATCCGCATCGTAACCGAGAAGGCGTACTACGACGATCCGGCGTTTAGGCCCTTCTACCAACAACTGCTGAATCCCCTGAGAAATAACGGTAACATTGAAATCGTTACCGACAAAGACGGAGAGCCCCGCCTGATGCACTCCCGGTTCATGATTATTGACCGGGCGAAAGTCGCATTGGGTTCTTATATCTGGAGCACCGAAGGAAGTGAAAGGACGACTGGCGACGTGCTGGTTATCAACGACGCAAGAATCGCTGACGCCTTCACCAGCCAGTTCAACCAGATGTTCTCCGAGCGCAAGTTCGGCGTAGAGAAGCGCGACGCGACGCAGCACAGCTTCTCTGTTGCCGGCGGAACCGCTCAGGTTGAAGTCTACTTCGGGCCAACCGACGGGCTGCGTGACCTGCTTTCGGCCGAACTTGACGCCTCCGAGGTTGTCATCGGCGCGGTTCAGCAGTTCTCCGACGTTACCTTCGCCAACTACGTATTCAACTGGCTAAGCGGTAATGCAGGTTTCTCAGCCCCCGAAGACCGCCTGATGTACCTGACTCTGAACGACATCGGAAGCTTCGGCGATGCTGATGAGAACGCGATCTACCAGGCGCTTGTTGGCGGGATGACCGGCGGCGGCGGCGGCGGTGGCACTGGCGAGGATGGCTATCCCGCTGGTTTCCTGGTCAACACCCCCCCCAATGCCACTTGGGCGCAGGTAGGGATGCAGATGAACCATAAGTATCTGTATGCCGACCATGCCGCTACGAACAACCTTCCATCCTTAACGGTTGGTAGCCTCAACTGGACAACCCAGGGCTTCACGCTGAACGACGAAGTTATCGTCATTCTGCGCGGACAGGCCCTGACATCCAAATACCACAACTTCTTCTGGCTGCAGTTCCCGAATTTCGGTAACGACGTAATCGCCCGCGACTTCCGCGAAGATGCGCAGATTTCGATGATGTATCCGTTCGTTACCAATATGACCGACGCGGCCGTGCCGCGCGATCCGGCGCTTGCCGACCTTAGCTGCGGCCTAATCTTCGGAAAGGTAAGCAACTTCCGCCGCGAAGTTACCTTCCAGGACGACGAAGGCAACTTCCAGCGCATCCCGATAGATGTCCAGTTCGGCGTTCAAGGCCTCTACTACTTTGGTGGCAACATCGCGGGATACGTATACCCGACCTTTGACGAAAACGAGCTTTCCAATCCCGATTACAACTATATATTCGTTGTGCCGGCAGGCCAGCTAACTGTAACCTGCGTGGTCGTTGACGGGAACGGCGAGCCTATTGAAGGATTTGAGCCGCTGTCGCAGACCTTTGATGTAGCCCCCGGCGGCATCCGCAATATAAATTTCCAAATTTCGCAGTACTCCGGCGATGGCGGAGGCGGCGGAACAACCGGATAATCAGTTGGCACGCTGTAAACATGGTGGTGTGAATATGAAGAGACTCTTTACTATACTGCTCGCCTTTTCGCTGCTCGCCCTGAGCTTCGGGCTTGCTTCCTGCGGTGGCGGTGGTGGTGGAGACACTACGACCCCTCCGCCCACTACTGACCAGGGATTCTCCCCGATCCCGCAGTACCCAGGGCCCCCAGGAGGCGACCCTGACGAGGAAACGCCGTATCGCAGTGGCAGCTTTACGCTTCCCGGCGGCAACTTCGGCGACCTGCGCGGCGTTGGCGCTAGCGCCCGCTACATCTATGTGGCGGACATGACTACCGTCTATGCGTTTGATACGCAGGGCAACTTCGTCAATGCAACGGGCGCGCCTTCGACGGTGCAGGGCCTGGCGGTCATCCCGCCTGATCCTTATCCGACCGACAACTCGAACTACCCCTTCCCCGGTTATCCCGTGGTTTCTATGGACCCGTGGGGCGGCCCTGGCGGTTGTGCGAGCTTCTTCGCCCCGAACCTTGACGATGCTGTAACGGTTGAAGACAGGACTAACCCTGACAACCCGAAACAGTTCTGGTTCCCGAGCATTGTTGACTATCAACGCTGGCGGCTGTATCCCTGTACTCCGGATCCCGCCCAGCCTCAGCCGATCTTCCAAATAATCCGTACATACGACATCAGCGTAACCCGCGAAGGCGCGGTAACTATCATCGTCGACCTAGATGTTCCGGCAACTCCTCCGTCCCCGGATTACCCGATGTCGATTTTGGTGTTCGACCCGCACGAAACTTACTTGATCGCCCCGTCTAACGGCCCGAGTATCTCCGTTACGGACGACAACAACCAGACGACGCAGCACCAAGTGTTCTTCCACCAGCGCTCGTTTGGCGACCAGGTTGGCTCCCTTGGCCAGATCGCAATCGGCCGCACATGGCCGAACAACCGCGTTGACCAGCAGCGCGCTTACTTCCAGGACTACAACTTTGAAGTTGACTACGTCGGCATCAGCTTCCTGGATGTGCAGCATGACCTCCCGCCGTGGAACTACACCTTTGGCGGCGTGGTGGACAACGGCTACGGGTTCACGCGCATAATCGGAATCACAGGCGGTAGCATACCCGGGAGTTTCGCCTTGTATCCGCCACGCAGCCCCGACGGTGCGCTTGAGGACAACGACTTGACCGCCGGTGGCCCCTCAGGAATGGCGGTTGATCCCCGTACCGACAACCTCTACGTCTGCGACCCCGGCAACCGCCGTATCCAGATATTTGATGAAGACGGCCAGTTCGTTCGCCAGCTGGGCGACGGCCTGCGCGGCATGTCAGGCAACCACTTTATCGCGCCGAGCGACCTTACCGTCCTCATTGACGGCACGGTCCTTGTGTGCGATACGATGGGCTCAGGCTCCGATACCGGGTTGCTGCGCGTAATCCCGACCGCGCCATCTTCGCCTCACTTCGGAAGCGTCGGCGGCTTCGTTCGCAACCCGACCCTGAACCCGCCGGGCCCGATGGCTGCTGCGACTGTGACCATCATGAACGAGAACGGCATAGTCGACACATCTGAGACTAACATCAACGGCGAGTACCGCTTTGAGAACCTGCCGCTTGGCACCTACTACCTGATCGCGTCCAAGTCGAACTACACCACCGATTACACCGACATCTCGATCATCAACGACGAGACCGTCATGGTGAACTTCAACCTGTATCCGCGCCTCGCCCCGACAGTCGGCAGCTACGTGGGAACGATATACGACTCCGTGACCCACATGGCAGTAGCTGAAGTTTTGGTGCGCATCCTCCCGACTTCTATGTCCACGAGAACGGATGCGCAGGGCCAATTCTCCTTCGATGAAATTCTTGCCGGCGATTACCAGGCTGAGTTCAGCGCTAATGGTTACGCGACCAAGGTGAAGGATATCCACATCGTTGCCGGAGAAACGACAATTGACCCGACGATATTCTTAGACCCGATATCCTAAGCGATTAGGTCCTGTCGGACTGAGACCTGTTACAATCAGCCCCGCAGCCGAAAGGCTGCGGGGCTTTTGTATATGCGCTTATCGGTCGTCATTCCGAACTACAATGGGAAACACCTTGCTGCCCCGGCTACTACCGCAGATACTCGCCTGCCTGTCCTCCGCGCCGTATGAAAGCGAAGTAATAGTCGCCGACGACGCGTCCGCAAACTCAAGCGTAGTAATGCTTCGCCGCGACTTTCCGTCGGTGCGCATTGTTGAAGGCAAGGCAAACGCCGGTTTCGGCGGTAACTGCAACCGAGGCGCCGCTGAAGCGCATGGCGAATACTTGCTGTTTGCCAACAGCGACATCGTGCTGGATGGCAACTCGTTCACGCCGCTGGTTGATGCGCTTGATGCAACGCCTGATGTGTTTGCAGCGATGCCCGCTTGTATATGCCGCGCCGCTCAGGCGCGTGGAAAACGTCCCAGGAAATATCGATCTCGCGCGGGTTGCCCTGGCTGCGCGCCATCCCGGGAATACCGGTGGAAGACCTAACGTCGCTACAAACGGCACTCGCAGGAAAAGTAGTAGAAGCGGCGTTGTGCGGCGCATTCTTCGCCTGCAAGCGTAGCGTGTTCAACAAGCTTGGCGGCTTCTCGCCCGCATTCGGCAGGGCTTACTGGGAGGACGTGGACTTGGGATGCCGCGCCAAGGCGCTAGGCATGAAGACCATTGTTGTCCCCTCCGTGCTCGTGCGCCATGAACACTCGCAGACGATGGATGCCGTCTTTGGCGATGTCGGGAAGCGCAGGAGAATGCTGCGCAACCAGGCTGTGTTCCTTCGCCGCAATCTCGCATTGTTGAAGCCTGTCACCAACTACCGCCTGTATCTGTTGCTTCGCATACCGCAGCGCATCTTCTCCGGCGACTGGTGCACCATCGCACCCTATCTCTCGCTCATCTTCGGCAAGCGCGCGTAAGCGCCGTCGGCTTGCTCACGGCAAATGCCGTATTAGGAACCGATACCAGTTCTCCCCCAGCACATTCGCCGCCGCCTGCGCGCTGTGGCCGCGCGCCCGCATCGCTTCGCCAATCTTCGCAAGGTCGGCGACAGTGTCCAACCCATCCGGCGTATGCACGGGCAGCGGCCCGCCGTCAAAGTCTGAGCCTATGCCCACGCCCTCCGGCCCCAAGTGTTCAAGCAGGTGTTCTATGTGCGCGCAGACTTCGCCGAGCTTCACCGGCGGCCCGTCTTCGCTCCATTTCTCGGCAAGTAGCCCGTTGTATAGCAGCGTCCCCATGACCGCCCCGCGCGCGCGCAACTCCGCAAGCTGCCCGTCGGTGTAATTGCGGGGATGGCGGCAAAGCGAAAACGGGTTGCCGTGCGTCGCGCAAACAGGCCCGTCCCAATGCTTCATCTCGTCGTTGAAGCTTCGCTGGTTGATATGCGCGACGTCAAGGATAATCCCCAGCCTGCGCATTGCGCCTAGAAACTCAACGCCCTTATCGCGCATGCCGCCAAGCTGCCTCGCACCGCCCGCCCACTGGTTGTTCTCGTTCCAAGTCAGTCCTGCTATGCGCAAGCCGTTCTCATGCAGCTCAGCAAGCTCGTCCGGCGTGTCTATCAAATCCGCCCCTTCAAGCGTCACCACGAAACCCCACACTTTGTTTCCCGCCTCATAACTTGCGCGCAATTCCGCAAGCGCTTCACGGCTCAGTGATTCGGAAAACCGCGCCTGGAAACTGCGCCGGGAGGCTCTTGTAGTATTCAATCTGGCGCTGGAGTTCCTGTTTACGCCTTTCGCGCGGCCCGATGTGTTCCGCGAAAAGCGATACAAGCGATAGCATTATCCCCCCGCGCAACAGCTCCCCGAGCGTCACCATCCACCCTTCGCCGCTGGACGCGTCCAGCCTCCGGCCGTACTTGCTCGTGTGCCAGGCGATGTCCTGGTGGGAATCAATGATGAAAGGCCGTGCGACGTTCACGCTAGAAGTCTAGCACATCCGCTTTGTGTTGCAGCATGATACAGAAAGTGATGGACGCTGGCTACTTCTTAAGCCACTTCGCGTTGACTTGCTCGCCCATCTTCCAAAGCTCGTATTCCGCGCTTTTAGCGAGCGAAGTGCCTGGTGCCATCACGATGACCTTGTGGTAGCTCTCTTTCGCCTTGTCTTCCCTACCGAGCACGGCATAAACGAATGCGAGGTTGTAGGTGATGTCTGCACTTTCGCTTATCTCGCAGGCGCGCACGAGGAGCTTCTCCGACTCTTCAAACTGGTGGCCGTTAAACAGGGCTTCTGCGTATGCGATTATAACTTCAATGCTGTCGGGGCTTTCTTCGTAAGCCGCCTTAGCTTTCTTTATTCCTTCTTCGCGCGAACGGGGCGCCAGCGCTTTGCTGGCTTTAGCATCAGAGAACAATTCAACGTTATTGACCAAACCCGAATACCTCCTGGGCTGATAATTTTACCCGATATTGAGGCATCCTGCACTACTCGCCGCTGAGAATCAGGCCGTAGATGCGGCTATATTTCAGTGTTTTCTTTACAAACTGCTCGTTTTCGTCGTTTGGTATCAGTTCCACGTATAGGACCGGGTCGCTGGTGCCCACGATCCTGCGCCATCGTGTCAGGTTGCCCGGCCCGCCGTTGTATGCGGAAAGCACGAGATGGTCTTCCACGAAGCTCGTGCGCAGGCTGGCCAGATATGCCGCGCCAAGGTGTATGCCGCACTCCGGGTCGCTCACGCTGCGCCCTTGTATCTCCGGCGGCAGGAATTGGCGAAACGCCTCGGCGGTGCCGGGCATTAGCTGCATGAGCCCACGCGCCCCGACCACCGAAACCGCGTTCGGGTCAAAGCCGCTTTCCTTTTTCATCACCGCGTATATGAGCTGCGCAGGGACGCCGTATCGCCTCGCTGCATCCTCCACTTCCTTGCGGTAAGGGGTGGGGTATGCGACGCTTAGCAGGTAACCGAGAAGCGCCCGGTCAAGCGGCATCCCTTCTTCAAGCAGCTCCGTTGCCGCCCAGCTCGTAGTCTTCACGCTGGCTGTTAGTTCAAGGTTTCGCAGCGCGATGACCTTCGCCAGCGTTTCTTTCTCGTTTACTGCCGCGCCGTCTTCCGGCAGCAAGCCCTCCATGAAGTATCCCGCCAAGTATTCATTTGGCGTTTCGGCTAGCAGGTAAAACGGGCGCTGTGAATAGTCAATGTTGTCTTCGCTCAGGTGCGCCAATGGCTGCAATTCGTAATAGCTGAACCTGCGCACGCGAAGCTGCGAAAGCAACAGCTCCTCGCCCTTCTCATCGCCGCTTGAGCGCGCGAAGAATATCCGCCAGAAAAGCCCGAGGTCCGGCGCTTCGCCCGCAACCGCCGTTACAGTGTCCTCGGCGAGCTTGCGCTTGCCTGCACGCTCGGCCAGTGCAATCAGCTCCTCACCCGATTGCAGGCGCTGCCTTCCGACGGGCAGTATTACCACTTCGTTTAGCAGTTCAATTGAGCGCGCCGTGTCCAGCGTCGTGAAGCGCGCCTTCATCAGCTCGTATTCCTCGTAGCGCGCTTCGCCTGCAAGCCCGCCGTTGATCTCCTGCGCTTTCCGGTAATAGTTGATCGCGGGCATTGTCTCGCCTGCGCCGCGCAGCAGCCGTGCGTAGTTGATATAAGCCGACTGCAAAAGCCAACGTGGAGCTTCGCGAAGCTGGCTCGCCTGGACGATAAGTGCTTCCAGTCCGCTACGGTTGCCGGTTTCAGAATAGACAAGTGAGAGCGTTTCCATCGCAAGGAAGCGCGCCTCGGCGTTGCTTTCATCGGCAGCCGCAAGCTTTAGCGATGGCTCGGCCAGCCCCGGCTGCCCAATTTCAATGAGCGCCTGCGCCCACTCGTCCAGCACGCTCAATCCGTCGTTGGTCGTGAGCGCGCTGCTAAGCTCAAGCAGCTTGCCGTTGAGCGGCTTCATCGCCTCCACAAGCCCCAACGCGGCGCTCTTGCGCGTGGCAGCCTGCGTTGGATGCTCGCCCAGCGCCTGCATGAAGTTCTCGGCCGCCTTCACAAACTCCTTTCGCTCAAGGAAATAGCCGCCGAGGTCAACCAGCGCCTTCGCGTATTCCCACGACTTGCTCTCATGCTGAAGCTTGTTTAAGTAGGTCTTGAACAGGCTGTCCTGCCCGGCCTCAATCGCAGCCTGCAGCTGGTTGAGCGACACACGCGCGGCAAGGCCGTAGCTGTCCCCGCCTGACGCGAGCTTGCTAAGCATCTTGAAGCCCTGCGCTCGTTCCTTCTTGTCGCCTTTGATTATGAGCGAGCGCCCGTAGTAATACTGCAAGTAGGGCTTGAGCTGCGGCGACACTCCTGCGCGGTTCGCTTCGGCAAAGTAATCTTTGGCGGCGCGCCAGTCGCCAAGCAGCGCCTGCTCGTAGCCTACGAAGAACTTCAAGTCCTGGTAAACCGGATAGCCGCGCAGCTTCGCAAGCTTGCCTTCGGTGAAGTGGTTGGCGATGGTGCCCGTGGCGCGCGCTTCTTCCTGCACGCTCCTTTGGAAATCGCGCGCGAGCGTTAGCATCTCGTCTTCAACGCCCGCGTAATTGGCAAGCAGGTCGGCGCGCCCGAGGTTACCTTTCAGCGCCAGTACGCGCACGAGCCTGGCGATGTTCTCCGCGCTGTCGTCGCCTGCTGCCGTAGAAACCGCTTCACTGTATGCGAGCCCCAGGTAGACACGCGAAATCTTCGCGTCAAAGGGCAGCACTCGCGGGTAGAATGCGCTGGCGGCCCAGGCAAGCGCAGCAACTGCCGCTATCCCGATGAGGTAATAGGCTAGAACGCGCCCTGCCGCGGGCGTGGTATTGCGTGGCTCCGTACCGGCGCACGGTAAGCGGCTAGGGGACATATACGCGCTTCACCCTGCGCCCCAGCTTGCAGATGATGTCGTAGTTAATGGTGCCGCAAAAGCCCGCAAACTCGTTGAGCGTGATTTCTTCGCCGCCCTGCGTGCCAATGAGCGTCACCTCTTCGCCGGCGGTGATATTCTCTTCACCGTCGGCGTTGATGACCATGTAGTCCATGTTCACAACGCCTGCGACTTCGCGCCGCTTGCCCCTGAACAACACCTGCCCGCCGGGAAAGAACTGGTAGGGGATGCCGTCGGCGTACCCGACTGGTATCGTGAGCAGCGTGCCGGCTTCTTTCGTGTGGTATTTGTGGCCGTATGAAACTCCCGTGTCGGCGGGCACGCTTCGCGCGTCAATGGCCTGCGTCGTCAGGCGGATGATTGGTTTCACGCCTATCTTCTCGCCCTCATAGCCTGCGGGGTAATAGCCGACGGTGAGGATCCCAACGCGCACCATGTCAAAGCGGCTTTCGGTGAATGCTAGCGCGCCTGTGCTGTTTGCCAGGTGCTTGGTCGCATAAAGCGACAGCCTGCTCTCAACGCGCTCCGAAAGCTCCGCAAAGAGCTTCACCTGCGCGGGAATAATGGGGTCGTTGGGGTCTGCGCTTCCGGCAAGGTGCGAATATACGCCTTCCACCGCGACATGAGGGTTTTCGCTGATGCGCTCAAGCAGCTCGGGCAGGCTGTCTTCGGTCGCACCCACTCTGCGCATCCCTGTATCCAGCTTGATGTGCACGCGCGCGATTGTGCCAAGCTCTGCGGCTGCGTCCTCAAGCTTGTGTATGTCTTCGCTGTGGTAGATGCCGAGGCTCAGGAAATGGCGCAGCGCAAGCTTGAACTGGTCGGGCGGGGTGTATCCCATGACAAGGATATCGCCGAGGTAATCAGCTTGCCGAAGCTCCAGCGCTTCGTCAACAACGGCGACACCTATCATCACGCCTTCAAGCTCGCTGATAACCGGCAGCAGCCCGGCCGCGCCCATCCCATACCCGTTGGCTTTCAGGATGAGCAAAAGCTTCCTTCCGAATGCTGCGCGGATGGCTTCTATGTTGCGGCGGTACTGCCCCAAATCAACCGTTAGTTTGGTGTATGAATGCTGCATAGCAGTGCCTTATAAGTATCGGCGGATAACGCTGTGCCGGCTAAGTATCCTACCATACGCCCGCAGCGCTTCAGGCAATATCCGCGTACCACGCCCGGCAAGCATCTCCGCTGCTAGCTGCTGCGCCTCCGCAGGCGTCCGCCCTTCATCGGTAAGCCATGCCGTAAGCTGGCGTGGCGCGTCGTCAGCGCCCAGGCCAAGCGCATACGCCAGCCCGAAACGCATGGCAGCGCGGGTCTGCCTGCCGTGCCGCCAAAGCTCGGTCTGCGCCCGCACGCGCTCCAGCGTTGAAGGGAACACGATGAGCGCGGTCTCAACGTCCTTGCCCAGCGGGAACATCTGCTTAAGGAAGAATATCAGCAGGCAAAATGCGAGCAGCAAGATGAGCTGCCCCCACCATGAAAAGAAAAGCAATGTAGGCGCGCCAACACCACCTGCGGCGTAACCGTGGATTGACTCGAGGAACCACACGCCTTCGCCCTGGTTCTGGCTGAGCAGATTGTATGCGAAGACGGCGTTGTCTTCTTTGCCGATATCGCGGTTGGTGAACAGCTCGGATGCGCTGGCTTCAATCCATCTTCCTTTACCAAGCTCGTATGTAACCAGGAACGGGCGGCTCGTGCCCTTGAACACGTAGATGGATTTCGCGCTGTCAATCGCGTTTCGCGAAGCATCAAGCGGCTTGATGTCGTAAGGCGACAGCCCGCCGCCTGTGAGTTTGTGCACGCCTGCAAACACGGGGTCGCTGGTCCCTTCAACTGTGATGTGGATGTAGCCGCCGTCGTCAATCTCCCAGGGCAGTTCATACACCTTCACGCCCTTGGGTGTCTTGGGCATATACTCTGCGGGTTGCGCGGCCTTGTCTTTCACTTCGGCGGCTTCGGGCTTCGCACCGGCAACTTTCGCCTCTTGTGCCGCCTTCGGGAACGATGCGAAGTTCTTATCTGAAATCGGCGGCAGGTAAACCACCGTGTTTCCGCGCTCAAGGGCAGCCTTCGTGTAATCAGCGCGCTCAAGCTCACTGGCGACCGGCATAGCAGGCGCGTCATCGCCCACGACGAGCGTTGACCCCGGGGGCAGCAGCGCCATGTCCTGGCCGAAGTAGTTCACTTCAACGCCGTTGTTTATCAACAGCAAATACAGCGCGTTCATGCCAAGCGGCGTCTTCGCCGTCGCTGAAAGCGCGTTCTCGGGCATGTAATCCGCGGTGCGCACCATGTATGCGCCGATGGCCGCTACGAGCAGGAGCAGCCCGGCAATCATCAGCCATTGCTTGCGGCTACTGCTCATCAACAGCCTCTTCGTTTACCTTGCGCAGCTTCATCGTGATGCGCCGCGCGTTCTCGTAATCAATGCGCCCCGCCTGCGCCCCGCCGTAAAACGTCAGCTCAAAGCTGCGCTTGAGTTGGCGAAAGTCATCTAGCGGCGCGCCTTCGCTAAGCGCAAGCTTCGCTGATAACAAGTATGTCGGTGTGGTGCGCGCGGCTTCGCCGAAAAGCGAGAGTATCGCCGCACTGAACAACAGCCTTATCGCGCGCTGCACGTCGCCGTCAGCGTATGCAGCCGCAGCCGCTGACATGAGCTTTCCCGGTGATGGTTTGTGGCCGTCTTCCTTCCCTGCACGCGCCACTTTGCTTTCAAAGAAACTTTCGCTGATGATGCGCCAAGTCATGAGCAGGAGTATGCCGCCTGCGATAGCCATTACCGCATATGGAACCCACGGCGCGCCCTCGGCGATGCGCGAGCCGCCCTCGCTCACGCTGTCCCACATTTTGCGCCAGGTGTCCCTAATCCACTGAATCCACTTCGGGAGCGGCCGGGCCTGCGTTTCGCGCGCCAGCTTGAAGTCCGGGCGGTCTAGAATGCGCTTGATATCCTGCTTGATGCGGTCGGGGCTGGCGGCAGTCGCGCTGCCAAGGGCCTCCTGCGTGGCTGCGGGAACGGCGGCAGAGGTCGTAGCTGGCTCGCTGCTCTTTGTGTCTTGTGCGAATGATACCGGCACGATTGGCAGCAGCATGAAGCACGCTGCGGCCAGCGCGAACACGGTCAGCATCTTTCGCCGTTTCATCATTTCAATAATAGCGCGGGCTGAACACCAAATCTATGTGCTTGCCCTTGCCACGCCTGCGAAGTTCCGCAAAATGCGACGCGGCATATCGTTTGAGCCGCACGCTTCCGCGCAAAGCCCACCTTCCTCCGTGGGGATGCGGCTTGCTTAGCTGCCATTCCAGCACTTCAGACGCGAACTCAAGCTGGCCGCACATCTCCTCGGCGAAAACGCGCACGGCGCCTTCTCGCGGTCCGTAGATGCTAAAGCCGACCTGCACGTTAAATGGCGGCAGCCCGTATTGCTTTTGCAGCGCGATGATATCGTCGTCCCAGCCGCCACCGCCAAGCCCAGCTTTTACAGCCTCGGCAAGCGCCTTCGGTGCGAGGATGATTAGCTTCGTCCCGCGAACGCCGTATAGCGACATGAGCCGCGACGCATCCTCTATAACCGCCTCCTCGGGCGAGCCGTCCGGCGAAACCCTCCAAGTGTCTTGCGCGATATACACGATTGCCTGTGGCTTGTAGAACTGGAGCGGCACGAAAAGCGTACTGGTGCCGATGAGCACGTCGGTGCGCGCCAAATTCGGCACGCGTATCTTTTCCCTGCGCGCGCGGTGGAGGACGCCGAACTCTCGGCGCGGGATGTTCGCCTGACGCGCGCAACTGCGCACGCACACGCTTCGCCAGCGCTTCCACGCCGATGATGTCAATGCTTAGCTGCTTGCTCCCGCATTCCTGGCATGCGCCCAGCGGTTCGTGCCTCCCGCAATGCTTGCACACGCCGTCGCTCGCATTCGCATCAACGGACGAGGGCTTTCCGCATTGCGGGCAGGCGACCTTCGCCCCGCAGATCGCGCAATGCGCTTCTTGTCCGCTGCCGGTCGCGTTGTTGAAAACAAGCAGCTGCTTCTGCGGCTTCGCCAGCGCGGCGATAGCCTCCACGATCTTTTCAATCCTGGCGCCGCTTTGCCCGGGAAGGGATACGACGTCTGCCTGCAACGGCGCGCGGTGCAGCCCCATTGGAAGTGGCGTCTGCGGGAAAAGCGTCAAGGGCGCGCATGTGGCGGCGCTCAGCAATGCCGCGTTGGCAAATGCGTTGTAGTGCGGGAACTGGCCCGCGATGTAATCGTCTGTCTGCGGGTCAAAGATGAACACGTCGTCAAAGCGCGCGTGGAGCATCAGGAAATGCGCCGCGCGGTTGCCGACGATGACCAGCGGCCCGCCGCCCTTCATCCGAGCTTCCAGCGCCTTAAACTCCGCCGCCGGCATATCAGGCTCAAAGACAATTACCGATGCGCGCTGCTTTGGCGTGAGCGCGGCCATGAACTGCGCCGTGTGCCACTGTGTCGGGAGTAGCAGAAGCTTCATCCCGAAGCCTGCGAAGATGTGCCTGCGCGCGCCTTCCGGCGATGCAAGCTGCCGCCACTTCACGTTGGGAACAACCGCGCCGGGAATTGGCAGTGAACTTCCTCCCTTCCCCAGCGCAAGCAGCGCTTCCTGCGCCAGCGCATAATCCGCCTTCAGCGTTATCTTGTCCTCGGCTTCGGGGAACAAGTCGGCCTGTCGCTTCGCCTTCCTCTTACCATCGCCGCAGTCTGCGTCAAGCCCGGCCTGGCCGGTGACAGACAAGCTACCGCATGAGGAAAGCGTCACCAGCTCGGTGAACCCCACTGCCTTAGTGAGCTTCTTGAGCAATCCTGCAGTAATGCGGCCCTTGCGCTTCCCAAGTATCATCAGCGCTGATTTGTGCGCATCCTGCAATTCGGGCGGTGGAGCCGCGCTTCCCGCCGAAAGCTCCAGTGAAAACAGCCTTGCCTGTTGCCCCCAAAGCGCAAGCGTGAATATCTCGCCTGGGGAGCAAAGGTTTAGGTGCGCCAGCGCAAGCAATAGCTTGCCAAAGCCCGTGTGGGGGCAAGGCGCGCAGAGCTTCGCGAGAACCGGCTTTAGCTGCGGGTCGTCGGGGCGCGATAGCCTCGTGATGCTGGAGATGACCCCTGCTTCAATGCCGTTCCTGAAGGGCACAGCGACGATGTCGCCCGGCGCGGCTTTGACGGCGGCTGGTAATGCGTAGCTAAACGGCTGGAACGCCGGGCTGTGTGTCAGCAGATAGACTTCCGCCCCCGTCACATCATCATCCGTTATCGCCAGCGCGCACGGGCAGCGCGCGGCATGAGATTATTACCGCAGCCTTACTTGGCCGGCTCTTCGGGCTTAAAGAGCTGGGCCTTGATATCAAACTTCTGCAGCTCTTTTGCATAGAGCTCGTTTAAGTATTCGTCAATATACTGCTGCACGATATCGTCTTTGAGCATCTCCTTGATGTCCGCGCTGACTTCGGCGAAAGGATGGTTTTCCTTGGCCTTCTTGTCGTGCACGAAGACGATATGGAACAGCGTGCCTTTGATAACCTGCGAATGCTGGTTTTTCTGCAGCGCGAATGCGGCGTCCTCAATCGGCTGGGGAAGGCCCTTGCCCTTCTCCATCATTCCGACGTAGCCCGCGCGATCGCGAAGCTCGGTATCAACGTTGTAAACGCCGGCAAGCTCGTTGAAGTCTTCGCCGCCGTCAATCTTCTTGATGATCTCGTTGGCGGTCTCCAGCGAATCCACCGAGATGATAGACATCCAAACGCGCTCGTTAGGCTGGAACAGGCCGATGTTCTTGACATAGAAACGGTTGGCGTCGTCGTCGGTAACTTTGATATTCTTCTCTTTGATGAACTTGTCTTCAAGGAACTTGCGGTACTTCTCGTTCATGATTGTGTATTCAATGAACCGGTTAAGCGCTTCGGGCGTGTAAAGCTCCTGGAAGCCCTTGTAAATTGTTGGAGACATAGTCTCGTCAATGAACTTCTGCTTCTCTTCGGCAGTGGGGATGAGTTTTTCCTTCTTCGCCTCTTCATAAACGATGGCCTGCTCAAGGAATGCAACTAGCCCCTTCGCGCCAACCTGCTTCAGGAAGAAGATGTTGAAGTCTTCAAGCGAGTAGTTGTTGCCGTTGTGGGATGCCAGGACTGTATCAGGCGCGGCACCGGCCGGGGCAATGAACAGCCCCAAGAAAAGAGTCGCCGCAAGTAGGGCAAGGATAGTTTTCCTCATTTCAAGTTCTCCTTTGGATTGACGAGGTCTATTGTTAGATGCGTAATCGCACCTGCAAGTTCATCTTTGGGGCGCATGGCCGAAGGCAGCGCTTCACCGGTTGGGATTATTAGCGCCGACCGTATACCGCCATCGCCGTATGGGGATTCACCTGCGCGGTAATCCACCATCACCACCGCGTCCATGCGCTTCGCCTTCATCTTCGCTTTCGCGCGGGCTTCAGCGTCTTCGGTTTCCAGCGAAACTCCGATTTTCACGAAGGTCTTCTCGCCCGCAAGCCCGAGCAGTATGTCTTCAGTGCGCTCAAGCTCAAGCGCGAGCTTCGCCTGTTCTTTCTTAAGCTTATTAGGCGCAGCAACCGGTGCGAAGTCTGCGACTGCCGCCAGCATCAAAAGCGCGCTGCATCCTTTCACCTTATCGCCGACGGCAGCCTTCATTTCTTTCGCGGTGGTGACGCGCGTGAGGCTGCACGGAATGTCCGCGAGCATCCGTTCATCAACGCCTGTGCCGCAAATAAGCTCAACATGCGCACCTTCAAGCGCAAGCTGCATCGCGCATTTCAGCGCGAGCGTGCCCGACGATGCGTTGGAGACGAAGCGCACCGGGTCGATCGCTTCGCGCGTTCCGCCTGCGGTTACGACGATGCGCTTTCCGCTCAGCGCGCCGTCTCTCTTCGCAAGCTCGTTGATGACGCTTGCCGCGATGCGCTCGGGTGAAGCCATCCTTCCACGCCCTGTCTCGCCGCAGGCAAGCCATCCTTCGTCAGGCTCAATGACCGTCCAGCCGCGCTTGGCAAGCGTCTCCAGGTTGTCCCTCGTCGCGCTTGCCTCAAGCATGCGGTAGTTCATCGTCGGCGCAATGAGCGACGGGCCGCGCCATGCCAGCACGGTTGAAGTAAGCAAGTTGTCTGCGATGCCAAGCGCAATCTTGGCGATGACGTTCGCGGTAGCGGGCGCGATGACGAGCGCTTGCGCCTGTTCAACAAGCCTGATGTGCGCCACGGGGTCAAGCTTCTCGCTAGGCGTGCCTATGCGCTCGGGGAATTCATCGGCCCACACCGGCCGCGCCGAAAGCGCCGCGAGCGTAAGCGGGGAGATGAAGCGCTGTGCGTTGGGGGTCATTATTGCCTGCACCGCGATGCCGCAGTCGGCAAGCCGCCTGATTACTTCCGCGCTTTTATAGGCCGCGATGCCGCCGCTTACTCCAAGTAAAACCAGCTTTTCGTTTTGAGTTGCCAGCGCGGCCACCGGGAGCTTACAGCTCCTCTATATCAACTTCATCCTCGGAAACTTCCACGTTTTCAAAAGTCGCGGGGATAACATCGGGCTCTTTGGTGAAGCCAGCCTCGATGGCGGGCGGGCGTATGTCTTCGTCGCCGCGGCGGAAGCTCTCCAGGTATTCCAGGAGATACATCTTCTCGCGGGGAAGCTCGCCGCGCGAAATCTCGCCCAGCGCGATTGACAGCGGCTTGCGGCCGCCGTGCGCAGCCTGGACGTCGGATTTAATCTCGCCGCGCGCATTAAGCCCACGCTTCTGGTTGCCAATTATCTGCTTCGCGCGCAGTGCTGCGAGCAGCACCAGCTCGTATTTGCTCGGGATAACCTTTAGGAGGTCTTCAAGCAGCGGGTGGGCGAGGCTGTCTTTAACATCGGTTTTGCGTTTATCGGTCACATTCCCTCCGTGTTCAGGCTGTCAAGCAGTTTCTCAATGTGCTTGGCATAAAACTTGATGCGGTTGTTTAGGCTCAGGACGATGCGTTCAACGAGCGCCGCAGACTCGTCGGCGTCCGCATTTATTATCGCGTAATCAAAGCTCGTTAGCCGCTGCAGCTCTTCGCGCAGGTATTCCTGGCGGGAACTGATTGTGTCGCGGGTTTCGGAGCCGCGCCGTATAAGGCGTTCGGTAAGGTCTTCAATCGTGGGGGGGAGCAGCGCAACGGTCGTGAACTGCGGGAATTTCGCCTTGATGTTCAGCGCGCCGCGCGTGTCCAGCTCAAAGATGACGACTTTGATCTGGCCTTCGACGCCTTCCATAATCGCTTTGGGCGTGCCGTAATAGTCGGTATAGACCTTTTCCCATTCCACGAAGTATTTGTCTTTAATGCGCTTCTCAAACTCTTCGTGGCTGATGAAGGTGTAATGCGTGCCGTCAGCTTCCCCTGCGCGCGGGGCGCGGGTGGTGCAGCTTACCGAGAAGAAAAACTCCGGGTGAAGCTCAAGCAGCTTGTGGATGACCGTTGATTTCCCAACGCCGCTGCATCCCGAAATAATCACTCCGTTAATCATTTCAAGGCGCCTTACGCGGCGTCGCTTTCACCCGCTTTCGCCGTGGCGAATATCTTACCAATGCGATCTTCGGCGAGCCGCAGCATCGCCTGCGCAACCACCGCCTGCGCGGCTTTCGCGTCGCCCATGCGCTCCAGGTCGTGCGTATGCATCCTGCATGAAAGCTTGGCGCGGCGCGGCTTGTCGCAAAACTGCGCGAACACAGTGTTCATGCCTTCAAGCGGCGCCATGCTGTCGCCGACAAGTATGAACTTGCTTCCGGCGGCGAACGGGCATGCGGCGAGCTCTATATCATGTTCAATGATCTGTAAGTCTGTGGGCACAAGTTCCTTAAACTGCTCGGGCACGACTTCGGTGCGGTCGCTCACGAGCTGCGTCACCGGGTCTTGGAAAAACGCATACGTGAGCTTGATGCCTTCAAGCGCATTCAACGTGCGCGATGTGCGCCCGATGAGGAACCAGAACAGCGCGTCAAACGCCTGCTCCAGCGCGGGAAAGCTTAGCCCTGCCAGGTAATAGCTGTAGAAGTCTTTCTTCTCCAGCTTCGCCGGATAGCTGTCCAGCCCGACATCGCGCATCATCGCGCGGTAAACACGCACCATCGCCACTTCCTGCGGGAGGATGACGTATCTCCCAAGCTGGTTCTCGGCGAGGCGGATGACTTCTTCGCTGTGAGTTGCGGCAGCGTCAGCCCCTTCGGGGTTGCGCACGATGGGATAAGGCGCGTAGTATAAGTTGTCTGCGCGCGCAGACTTCACCGCCAACAAGACGCGGCGCATGAAGTCCTCCAGGTTGAGGCCGGCCCAGTCAACCCTCAGGCCGGGCAGGAGGAGCCCAAGATTCGTGTTATAAGCCTTCATAAGGCGAACACTTATTATACCGCAGCCAACAAGCCCCCGTAAAGCAAGGATGCGGCGTCCTAAAAGGTGATTTAGCGCCTTTCCGAAGCCGATTTCACTCCCGTTGGAGCCTTTGAAGTGCTAAAATAACTGGTTCAGGCGAGAGCCTGATTTTAGCTTATTACACCTGTTACCGGACCAAACGATGACCCGAACCGAGAAGATAGAGTTTGACGAAAAAATAGTCCCCCGCGAGATCGTGGAGGAGATGGAACAAAGCTACCTTGATTACGCCATGAGCGTAATCGTAGGGCGCTCTATCCCCGATGTCGCGGACGGGATGAAGGTCATCCACCGCCGCATCATCTTCGCGATGGCCGACGGCGGCTACACATCCGATAAGCCAACCAACAAGAGCGCGCGCATCGTCGGCGAGGTCATGGGTAAATACCACCCCCACGGCGACGCTTCAATCTATGACGCGCTGGTGCGTTTGGCGCAGCCGTGGAACCTGCGTTACCCGCTGGTTGAAGGCCAGGGCAACTTCGGCTCCAACGACGGCGACGCCGCCGCGGCAATGCGATACACCGAAGTCCGCTTGAAGCCGCTGGCCGAATACCTCGTCAAGGACATCAAGAAAGAAACCGTGGCATTCGCGCCGACCTTTGACGCGAAGTCCAAGGAGCCGGTGCTTCTGCCATCGGGCCTGCCGCTGCTGCTCATGAACGGCACCGAGGGCATCGCCGTGGGCATGGCGACGCGCATCCCGCCGCACAACATGACCGAGCTTCTCGGCGCGGTCAAGCACCTCATCGCCAACCCGACAGCCACTCCCGACGACTTGATGGAGTTCGTCAAAGGCCCCGACTTCCCGACCGCGGGCTTCATTCTCGGCTCGCAGGGAATCAAGGACGCATACCGCACCGGGCGCGGGAGCATCGTGCTGCGCGGGCGTGCCGAAGTGGAGCAGGACAAGCGCGACCGCTTCCGCATCGTCATCACCGAAGTCCCTTACCAGGTGAACAAGGCGATGCTCGTGGAGCGCATCGCTGAGCTTGCCAACGCCAAGAAGCTCCAGGGCATAACCGACATCCGCGACGAGTTCGACCGCACCGGCTCGCGCGTGGTCATTGAAATCAAGCGCGACGCCAACCCGCAGGTCATCCTCAACAACCTCTACAAGGCGACGCCGCTGCAAATTAGCTTCGGCATAATCATGCTCTCCATCAGCAAAGGCGCGCCTCGCGTGATGGACCTGAAGCGCATCCTCGCCGAGTTCATTGAGCACCGCCGCATAGTCGTGACCAAGCGCACGCGCTTTGATTTGCGGATGGCTGAAGAGCGCGCGCACATCTTGGAAGGCTTGAAGATTGCGCTTGACAGGCTGGACGAAGTCATCGCCGTTATCCGCGCGAGCAAAGACCGCGAGACTGCAAGCTTCCGCCTGCAAGAAGAATTTGGCTTAAGCGAACTGCAGGCGAAAGCCATCCTTGACATGCGCCTGGCGCAGCTAACCGGCCTGGAGCGCGACAAGGTGCTCTCAGAGCTGGCTGAGCTCATTGAGAAGATCAAGGAATACAAGGCGATCCTCGCCGACCCGAAGAGGGTTGACGCGATAATCGTCAGCGAGCTTGACGAGGCGCGGGAGAAATTCGGTGACGACCGCCGCACGGTCATCCTCGCCGATTCCGAATCCGACATTGACGAAGAAGACCTCATTAAAAACGAGCCCGTCGTCGTTTCCATTACCCAAAACGGCTATATCAAGCGCGTGCCGCTGTCCGCTTACCGCGTACAGGGGCGCGGCGGCAAGGGGCTCATCGGCCAGACGACCAAGGCCGACGACATCGTGGGCAGCATCCTCACCACCAATACGCTCAACACGATTCTTTGCTTCACCGACCGTGGCAGCGTCCATTCCCTGCGCGTCTACCGCATCCCCTCGTTTGACCGCACCGCGAAGGGCACTCCGATAATCAACCTCGTGGGGATAACCGCCGGCGAGCGCGTGACTGCGCTGGTTGCGCTGGAAGACTTCTCGCGCCCGTTCCTGTTCATGTGCACGCGGCGCGGCATCGTCAAGAAAGTTGAGCTTTCGGCGTTCCAGTCGCTGCGCGTGACCGGCCGCCGCGCCATCCAGCTTGCCGACGACGACAGCCTTGATTACGTGCAGCCGACCACGGGCCGCGACGAAATAATTCTCTGCACGCGCAAGGGCCTGGCTGTGCGCTTCCTTGAAGAGGAAGTGCGCGCAATGGGCACCGCCGCGCAGGGCGTGAAAGGCGTGAAGCTCTCCGGCGACGAGGACGCTGTAATCGGCATGAACCTAATAGAGCCGGGGCGCCAGCTCCTCGTGGTCAGCGAAAACGGCAGCGGCAAGCGCACGCCGCTTGAGGAGTTCACCCGCACGCACCGTGGCGCGAAGGGCATCATCTGCATGCGCGTCACCACCAAGACCGGGCCGGTCGTCTCCGCGCATTCGGTGGCAGACGACGACGAGTTCATTGTGGTGACGAAGCAGGGAATGCTCATCCGCAGCGAGGTGCGCCAGGTTTCGCAGCAGGGCCGTCCGACGATGGGCGTGCGCGTCATAAGCCTGCACCCCGAAGACCTCGTCGCCTCCGTGGAAATTATCCGCGCCGAAGACCGCGAAGAACCCCTGTTTGACGCGTAGGCCACCGTGTCGTTCACTTGTTCCTTGTAGGCGGGACTTTAGTCCCGCTCGGGAATTTGGATTTTGGATTCTGGACTGAAGGGCGGGGGTTTACCCCCCGCCGTCTGGATTCTGCATCCTTCCCTATCCCGTCTGGCTAAATGAATCTCTCAATTTCGCCTTGGAACGGCCATTCCTCAGGCTTTTCGCACAACTCTCTTCTTACAGGATTAAGCCGTAGATACTCCCATTTGTCTTCAAGAGACCCGTTAGACCGGAGAAGATAATCACTGAATTCCTTCTGCCAGAGCCGATCTTCATAGCCCAGCTTTCTGTATCGCATTGCGCATACGCCTTTCCACCTGCCAACGAATTCGGACAATCTGGATTCCGCCGTTTCCGTCATTGGCGCGCAAAGGAAATGAACATGATCTGGCATTACTACATATCTCCCAACGATCCAGCCTAGTTTCCCCGATTGCGCGCGCAGTTCCGAGACGAGAATGTTGTGGACTTCCTTGTTAGCAAGA
Source organism: uncultured bacterium (assembly GCA_963749125.1). Lineage (GTDB taxonomy): Bacteria > 4484-113 > 4484-113 > 4484-113 > 4484-113 > JBBIJQ01. The sequence goes on along the minus strand of CAVVLL010000002.1, from coordinate 182,818 downwards.
ATTCGCCTGCGGTCATCGGTACAAACGGATATCAGGTAGATCATTGTTCTGATATAGGGATGGATCGTGACAAGGCGACGCATGTGCTTACGGTCAGGTAGAAGCGGATCAGGCATGGTGGTGATTATAGCCAAATTGAACGAAGAGAAGACATTCCAGAACGCGCGCAGAATCCAGACGGCGGGGGGTAAACCCCCGCCCTTCAAGTCGGATCCCAGAATCCAGATTTCCAGAGTCCGGAACCAGACGGCGGGGGGTAAACCCCCGCCCTTCAGCCGGAAATCCCCGCTTGCCCTATAATATCCACGTGAACGCAATGAGTTTTCGCGTAACCTTCCGTCGCGCGTCCGCGGCGCTTATCATCGCCCTCATCCTGCTGGCACTGGCTTCCTGCAATAAGCAACCTTCCCTCGCCAAGCAGCCTTCCTCCGCAAAGCAGCAGCCCAGCGCGTCTCTCCTCGCCGCCGACATCTCCAAGCTCGGCTTCATCCCCGGACGGGCTGTCGCTTTACCGAGCGATTTCAAAGCGGAAGGCAAAGACATGGGCAGCATCGGAGGCTTTAACTTTTCCAACGGTTTCTACTTGGTAGATAGTGATAAGCGATTGACTTGCGCATCGCTAAACTCGCCACAATCACTAATGCCTGGTGGCGTGCGCCCTGGGATGACTAAGGAGCAGGCCGAGGCCATGAAGAAGAAGAGCCTTGAAGACAATAAATCTTTCGGGATAGGCGAAAAGCCTTTTGGCTATAAAATCCCACCCGAAGAATTATCAAGCGTCAAATTCAACACCTGGCGGAATAAAGACCTGTTCTCCCTATCGCCTAACGAGCTGTTCAGCACGTACGGCCCGCCGAGTAGGCCTCTTGATGAGCCAACTATAGATACGATTCAATTGGGAGAAGGCGTAGCACCTTATACTTATTCCTTTCGGATGGCCGAGTATATCTATCAGGTCGGCCCCGACGAATATTGGGCCGTTAGGATTAGTTTATCCAAGTTCGTTGGCCGGCCTGAGATTGTGGATTCCATGACGATGATTGGCTTTGAGCCTTCTGAGATGCAGCCGTTAAGCGAATACAAAGTCTACCCTTGGCCGGGGCTGTATCCCGCGCCTTGATCACTCATGTCTAGGCAATTGTCTTCTACATACTTCTTGAGGATGGTAACGTGTATCGTCCTCGTCTGTGTCGCCTCTCTTGCGCTAGCCGCTGCTCTCTCATCGTGTATAAGCCAACCCCGCGCATCCCTCCTCGCCGCGGACATCGCCAAGCTCGGCTTCATCCCCGGCCAGCCAGTAACCATGCCCCCCGGCTTCAAGGCGGAACGCTTTAGAGTCACAGACTATAGAGTTACAGAAAGAAAAGATAGAGCGAACTTTCGCTTTGCTGATGGAGGCTACAGGATAGATGAGAAAGGCGCTTTAGTGATGTTGCATCTCTTCTCCCCTAGGCTGAATGATGCTGGCGCGGAACCAGCTGCAATCACAGATGAGCAAGCTGAGATCGCGGACGAGGCTAAAAGCGCCATAGAGATAATCGGGCCAGAGATTCCATACGAGGAGAGATCCCGTATTAGCTTCCTTACGTGGGAACAGAAAGACATCTTTTCGCTTACAGAAAATGAACTGCTGAAGACCTATGGTCCTCCCAGCGAGACACCGATGGGATTCAAGCGTGTGTCCTCACCAATAATTGAAGGCGTGCCAAACTACTCATTCGACTTGAAAAGAATCGAGTACACCTTTCAGACAGCTGACAACCAATATTGGAAAGTGGTGTTCTACGTTCATAAGGAGCTGGATGGCAAAGAGCAGGTCAATTTTATCAGCATGTTTCAGTTCAGCCCTACCGAAAAGCATCCTCTAAGCAAGCTTAAAGTCTACCCTTGGCCGGGGCTGTATCCCGAACCTGCGGCGAAGTAAGCGCTTTCGCGTTATAACGAAAGATTAGTTGAGTACGCCGGGCTGACTAGCCCGGCTAAGGGAGTTTTCGGTGGCACAGCCGAGTCGGCTGTGCGTCACAAGAACAGGCGAGTCGCCTGTTCCACTTTCTATAGAATCCAGACGGCGGGGGGTAAACCCCCGCCCTTCAGCAAATTCCAGATTCCAGAGCCGGAGCCGGGCTAGTCAGCCCGGCGTACTCAAGAATTGTTATCACTTTCCTAACTCCAAGCTCCTAACTCTCAACTTCTCCTTCCTAATCCTCCAGCGCTAAACACAACGCCGTCGTGAGCTTCATCACGTCCTTGTTGGTCTTGAGCAATCTCTCGCCGGCGGTAAGCGCAATGCGCTTGAGGATGGCCACGCCGAGCTTCGGGTCGTCCTCGCAAAGCTTCTCAAAATCCTTCTGCCCGATGATGAGCAGCCGGCAGTCCATGCGCGCGATGACCGACGCGGTGCGCTCCTTTTGCCCGAGCAGCCCCATCTCGCCGAAGAACGGCTTTTCCTTGCTGGTCATGGTCACGAGCGTCTTGCTGATTTCATCGTGCTCCAACTCGGCGAGCATGGTCAGCTTGCGCGAAACCTGCACTTCGCCGTCAAGGAGGATATACATTTCGTCGCCGGTGCTGCCCTCGCGGATGATAAGCTCCTGCGCTTCGCATGTAACGAGGCGGCAGGCCGCAGCGAACGCCGCCAGCTGCCCCGGCGTCAGGTCACGCAGAAGGTAAACCTCCGCCAGGACTTCCGGTTGCACGGTTGATGTTGTGCCAAGCTCTTGCATAGCCGATTAGCCTGCGGCTATTATAGCAGGGCGGCGCGAGTGCCGCGCGGAGGGAATGCATGAAGATACTGGTAGTCAACGGCCCGAATATGGACCTGCTGGGCGTGCGCGAGCCCGTGGTTTACGGAACCAAGACGCTGTCGCAACTTGAGGATGCGCTGGAGGAGCATGTGCACAAGAACCTACCCGGCGTGACGCTCATCTTCGGGCGCTCCAATTCCGAGGGCGAGATAATCAACCTCCTCAACTCATCGCATGGCGCGTATGAGGGCCTGGTTATCAACCCTGCCGGCCTTTCTTACAGCGCATACGCCCTGCGCGACAGCGTTATGACCTTCTCCGGCGTCAAAGTTGAGGTTCACCTGTCCAACATCTTCTCCCGCGAGCCCTACCGCCGCAACGACATCATCGCCGAGGTCGTGGACGGCTTCGTCTGCGGGCTGGGCTGGGACGGCTATAAGCTGGCCATTGAAGCCGTTGTCCGGATGGTGAAGCAGGCCGGAAAGGCCGCTTCTCCTTGACAACGGGGGCTGAAATATGCTACGAATCTCCTGTCTTGGGGATGAGATTGGCGCTGGATCCGGGTAGCCACAAGTGTGGCTGGGCGATCGAGTGCCAGCTAACGCACTCACCCTTGATAGGTGTTTCGCACATTGAAAAGCTGGAATCGTTCCTGCAGGAAGCCTCCTGCTTCTTCGCCATCGCCACCGTGATAGTGGGCGATGGAACGGGCAGCGCGCGCGTGATTGAGATTGTGCGGCATTCGCTGCCGGGTGCTGAAGTGGCCGTCATTGACGAACATGGAAGCACCGAAGAGGCGCTTAAGCTCTACCTGCAAACCCGTGGGGGTGGCATGCTGCGCTATCTATATGCGCAGATATTCAGGCCCCCGCTGGACGGCTACGCCGCCTGGGTTTTGCTCATGCGGCACAGCCGGAAACTATAGGTTACCCAAACGCCGGACTGCCCTGAAAAAAGGAGGTGATAACACTTGGACAAGGCAGCATCGGCTGGTAACGGCAATATTGGCTCACAAGCCAGACCCTCTGGAGAACGGAAGAGGTAACTAGGAAACTTGTCTGTTCTCCTTGGCGAAGGCGAAAGGGCCAAAATTTACAATTCTCCAAGGAGTGCCCAATGCGTAATTTGATTTTCGCTTTGGCAGCGTTGTTTGTGCTGGCGCTTGGCGTATCCGCCTCCGCCGCAATGTTTAAGGACGTGCCCACCGACCACTGGGCTTACGAAGCAATCGACTACCTGCAGCAGCAGGGCCTCGTTGAGGGCTTCCCCGATGGCGAGTTCAAGGGCAATCGCACCTTCACCCGCTACGAAATGGCGATGGTCGTCGCCCGCATGTACTCAAAGCTCGAGGACCTCGCTGGTGGAATGGATTCCACCTCCGGCCGTCTTGACGAGCTCGAGGCCATGATCGACCGTCTGGCTAATGAGTTCAAGGACGAATTGGCTCAGATCAACGGCCGTCTCAACAAGATCGAAGCGGATCTCGCCGCCCAGGGTGAGGACATCAGCAAGATTAAGGCCATGATGAAGGACTACGACATCAGTGGCTATTATGGTGTCGCCACCGGCGCTTTCGCGACCACCGGCGCTGTTGACTGGAGTAACGACTTCGGTCACGAGCAGGTTCTTGGCCTGCACATGGGCTTCATGCCCGACGAGAACATCAAGTTCGAATTCACCCTGACCTCAGCTGAGACCCAGGGTAATGTCGGCACCGGCTTTATCCCCGGCGTCAACAACGAGACTTTTGCGGCTCGCCCGGGCAACCCGCCCTTCGGCAACCGTTCACAGTCAAGCAGCTTCGTCCTTGATGAGGCTAAAGCCACCATCGGACTGACCCCGTTTACCAATGCGCTGGGTGACAACCCGACCCTTACAATCGGCCGTCAGTACTTCAGCCAGGGTGAATTCGGCCTGGCCGGCGACAATGGCTATCGCTCCGACTTCGGCTATCGTTTTGATACCGGTTGGCGTGAGAACCATTGGGGCGCTTATGTGGCAGCCTACCGCGTTGAAGGCATCGGCGGGTTAAACCCCTACTTCAACCCGGCTTCCCTGAGCAACGGCTCAAGCGTTGTTAACCTGATTGACAACGACGACATGCTCCTCGCTGGGATCAGGTATCTCGGCCGCGAAGGCACAGCCCCCGGCCATTCCCACAACCTGGAAATCTATGTTGACGGTACGCCTAACGGCTATGGTGCCGAACAGTACATCGACGTTTCCGGTAGCGCAGAGCTCCCCTGGTGGGATGCAGAATGGTTCAACGGCATTCGTGCCGAGTGGAACTACACCCCCAACAACGTTTCCGACATCAATGCGGACGACTTTGGCCTTAACAACATGTCCGCTATCGTCGAGCTCGACGTTTACAATGACGGCCGCACGAGGGTCGCCGTTGCCGGCGCGAGCATCGCCCAGCTCGAGGGTCTACCTGTCTATGCTAACGTAGACAACGACCCGTTCAGTGAGTGGGACTTCACCGTTAACGGCGTTGCTGACGCTTTCAACCTGAGCCGCGAGGGCAAGAACTACTTCCCGGCGGACTTCTGTGGTTTTGGCATCACTGCCGAGCATTCCTTCCGTAACAACCTTTACGGAAAGGTAACGTGGTACACCGGTGAGCGCATTAACGCGTTCTTTGACAGCCGCCCGGGATTGCTGAAGTTTAACTTCCGCTATCCGTTTGAGAAGAATGCTTCTCTCGGCCTGGATGTCATCACCGCCGGCGAGTACAACGATCTCGAGGACGCGATTACTCTCGTCCGCGGCGAGTTCCTGCTCCACTTCTAAGGTTTTTCCAATCCCCCGCCAAAAAGGAGCTCCTGCCTTCGGGCAGGGGCTCCGGCTTTTAAGCGAAGTTATCCAGCGAAGTTACGTGCGCTATGTGCGCGTGAAGTTAGGGCATCAGCTTTGTTAGTGAAGTCAGCGAAGCGCTATCGCATGCGCCTGCACCTAGTTAGAACGCGCGCTCAATGTGGTTGATGCGGGGCTTGGCTTTCCCCTCGCCGGGGAACACTACTTCCACTACGTCAAACTGCACTGGCTTGTCTGCAAGCCCGTTTTGCCGCAAATAAAACTGCGCGAGCAGCTGTATCTTCGCAACCTTGCGCGGGTGGACGTTATCGGCGGGGCGGTGGCCTGCGCTTTCAATGAGCGCCTTGACTTCGGTGAACACAATGCGCCCGCCGCGCTCGCTGACGATGTCAAGCTCGCCAAACTTGCAGCGGAAGTTCGCGTGGAGGATGCGGTGGCCTTTCCTGCGAAGGTGGCGCTTAGCCGCAAGTTCCCCGCGTTCGCCAAGCTTCAGGGGTTTTCTCGTCAACCACGGCAATCGGGCTTTGCTTGGTGATGCGGCCTTCGTAGATAGGCGTAATTTCAAGCGCAAACTGCGCCATGCAGAAAGGGCATTCCATCTCATCGCCTTCTCCCTTGCCTTCGGCCACGTTCAAAAGCCTGCTGCAGGAGGGGCAGTAAATCTTAGGTTTTAGCTCGTTAGCCATACTCCCGCATTATACCACCGCCGCGCAGGTAGCGTTCATGCTCGGCTGCTCCTCTCCCGCTCGTAGGCGGGACCAGCCGCAGGCTGGCTAGCTTTAGTCCCGCTCTGGGAAAGGAATTAGGAATTAGGGATTAGGTGTAGTATTCGGGGACATTGGTAACATCGTGGAGGTGTGAAAGGAGGACTTCACGATGGCGAAATCGATAGGTTATGAGGAACGGCTGAAGATCGTGTCGGCGGTAGTCGAGCGAAAGGTGAAGCCTGGAGATGCAGCGAAAGCCTACGGGATAAGCAGAAAAGCCGTGTGGAACTTCATAAGGCGTTACGAGCTGGGCGGGAGCGAAGGCTTGAAGGAGCATTCACGCCGCCCTCAAAACAGTCCTGCGCGCATCAGCGGTGCCGAAGAAGGGGAAATCATGCGGCTAAGGAGCGAGTACGGTTGGGGGGCGGGAAGGATAGGAGCGGTTGTGCATCTTTCCAGCAGCACTGTTCACCGCGTTCTCAGCGAGAACGGGGTGTGCGGTATTCCGCTTCCACGCAAGCAGTATCCGCGATACGAGAAGACCCACCCGGGCGAACTGATGCACGTGGACATCAAGCAGCTGGTTCCGTTGCGCACAGGAAGCCAGCCGGAACACATGTTCGCCGCCCTGGATGCGTACAGCCGGGAAGTGTTCGTGAAGATATTTCCGCGCGTAAACGGCGACGCAAGCCAGGAATTCCTCGAATACGTACTGGCTGAAGTGCCTTACGGCATTCAGGCGATGATGACCGACAACGCCTGCATTTTTTCGATGAGGAGAAGCGCGCATCCTGAGCGTGAATGCGCCTTCCAACGGTCCTTGCGCTTGAGGGGGATAGAACACCTTCTCACCAAGCCCTACACACCAAGGACGAACGGGAAAGTGGAAAGATTCTTCGGAACTGTGGAGAGGGAGCTTCTGCGTCTTGTCCGCTTCAACAGCATATACCACCGGCGCGAAGCTTTGATCCGTTTCGTTTCCTACTACAACCTGGAAAGGCCTCATTCTGCCATCGGCTACAACTATCCAACCCCTTATCGTATACACTACTTCAACTCATTTCCGGATGTTACCAATGTATCCGAATAGTACAATTAGGGGTTAGGGTTCCAGAATTCGAGATTCCAGATTTCCAGAGCGGCACTGAAGTGCCGCCTACAAATTAGATGTCAGCAGTGCTACCAGCCGGGGCTTTGCTATAATAGTGGGTGCGGAATGCGCAATGGCTAACGCGAGGCTGAAAAATCAAGTAATGGCGGAAGGCTCTACATTAGACCCCCACGAGGTGCTGCGCGCATCCGGCCAAATCCAGCGCATCACCGACAACATCTCCCGCGTCCTCTTCGGCAAGGAAGAAGTAATCCGCAAGGTGCTGGCTGCGCTGCTGGCGGACGGGCATGTGCTGCTGGAGGACGTGCCGGGCGTCGGCAAGACGATGCTGGCGCGCGCACTGGCGCGGTCCATCGCCGCGAAGTTCACGCGCATCCAATTCACCCCCGACCTGCTGCCCGCAGACGTCACCGGCTCCACCGTTTACAGCCAGAAGACCAGCGAGTTTTCTTTCAACCCCGGGCCGGTGTTCACGAATATATTGCTCGCCGATGAAATCAACCGCACCAGCCCGCGCACGCAATCCGCGCTGCTGGAGGCGATGGAAGAGCGCCAGGTGACGGTGGACGGCGTGACGCACCCGCTGCCCAAGCCGTTCTTTGTGGTGGCGACGCAAAACCCCATTGAGCACCAGGGCACCTACGACCTCCCCGAGGCGCAGCTTGACCGCTTTCTGCTGCGGCTTTCCATTGGCTATCCCAGCGCGGCGGAAGAAGCCGATATTCTTGAGGCGCAGCGCGAGCTGCACCCCATTCAGGAAATATCTTCGGTGACGACGCTGGACGAGCTTGGCGAGTTCCAGCAGTTTAGCCGCCACATCTACCTCAAGCCTTCGCTGCGTGACTATATCGTGCGCCTGAGCATGGAGACGCGAAGCCACCCCGACATCCTAGTGGGCGCGTCAATCCGCGGAAGCCTGGGGCTCATGCGCGCGGCGCAGGCGTGGGCGCTGATAGACGGGCGCGATTATGCGACCCCCGACGATGTGAAGACGATGGCTCTTGGAGTCTTTTCGCACCGGCTGATAATGCTCCCCTCGGCGCAGCTGGCGGGCGTGAAGCCCGTCGCGGTCGTGGAAGGCATACTCAAGAAGCTGCCGGTCCCGGTCCAATGAGCCTTGCGCAGGCTGGGCCATGTATAGGCTAACATCACTTTCGCGCGTATCTTTGGCCCTCACGGCCTTCACCTTCATTTTAGTCGCGCTGTTTAAGAACCACCTCCTTGTCTATACCGCCGTCCTCTTCACGACCGCCAACATCGGGCTGTTTCTCTGGGCGCTGTTCAGCACGCGCGGCCTGACCGTGGAGAGGCTGCATTCAAAGACCTGCCTGCGCGGCTACCCACTGCGCGTCACGCTCGTGATAAACAACCGCTTTCGCGCACCAAGATTTGCGCTGGTGGGATACGACCAGTTCACACCCGCGAAGAAGGGCGACCACCTGCGGGAAGTGGCGCTGCTTAGCCTCGGCGCGCGGTCAAGCGTGTCGGTAGAATACGAAGCCACTCCCACAAAGCGCGGGCATTACACCATCGGCCCCTTCTACTTCTATTCCGGCGACCCCTTCGGCTTCTACCGAAACATACGCAAGGTGAACGTGTTTACAGACCTTGTCGTGCTGCCCACGCCGCTGGAAACGCAGGTAAGCTACCTGCGCAGCACCTCTATGGTTGCGAAGGACGAGCTTGCGACCATTGGCGTTCCCGGCAGCTCCACAGAATTCCTCGGCGTGCGCGAATACCAGTCGGGCGACCAGTTGCGCAAGGTGCACTGGGCTAGCACTGCGCGGCTGGGGACGCTGATAACGAAGCAGTTTGAACGCAATGTCGCGTCAACGCTGTGCGTGCTGCTGGTGAACGATGACCAAAGCGCCGCCGGGCGCGACAGCGAGAACAACCCGCTGGAGTATTCCATAACGCTAGTATCAACGCTGGCGCGCGAAACAAGCCGCTCGCATTATTTCTTTTCATTCCTTGAGCTAAACGGGCGCAAAGAGTCGCGCTCGTCCGGGATGGGCGCTGAGTTCTTCCACCGCATCTCGCTGCAACTTGCCGAGATAACGCCCGGTGAAAAACTGGACCTCGCCAATTATTCGTCGGATATCTTGAATTCGCTGCCCGCCGGCTCCGACCTCATCGTTTTCATCCCGCACCTCACCGGAACTGAAGCGCGCTTCCTGGCGAACCTGCGCCTAAACTACCGGCTGCTTTCGGTGATTACATTTGACCTTGAGAGTTTCCGCATGGGCGCGTCATCCAAAACGCCGCGCTCGCGCGTGACCTTCGGGCAAAACTTCCTGATATTTGAGCTGGCATACGGCGACGACCTCGTGAAACAACTGGATACATTCGTGGAGAAGGTAGGATTTATCAGGTGAGCGCATGGATGTAATGAGGATTGCGGCGGAGCACCGGGCGAAAAGGGAACGCTTCATCATGTTCCTTACCGTCTGCCTCGCCAGCCTCATATCGCTGCAAATCCTGGACCTCGGCTTAGACAAGCCGATGCTGAAGCTGACGCTGATCGCCGTGACCACTGCGGGCTTTGCCTTCAGCTATTTCCTTGAGAAGCGCTTCTACGGCCTGGCGAGGATAGGCGTGGACTTGGGCGGCTTGCTGTTCGTCGGCGCCTATGTCTACAAGATGATTTAGGACTACTCCTCCATCGGCAACTACCTGGGGATGCTGGCGGGGATTATGCTCGTGCTGCTTTCATTCATCACGTTTGAATACAAGATGCAGCTGCAAATCCTGCTGATGGGCGTTGTCTTCATCATCTTTTCCGCAACGACGAGTTTTGACCTGCTGATGGTCGTCTATATCCCGCTGTTCCTCATCTTCGCATCCGCCGGGCTCTACTTCGCCAACGCGATTGACCTGCAACGGCGCGTGTCGTTCATCGGCCGCGACGAAGCACTTACACCCGACCAGGCCGCGCAGTTCATGTATGCTGTCGGCGGGCTTATCGTGCGCGTGGTAGTCGTCATCATTATTATCTCGGTTGTCGTTTACACGTTCGTCCCCCATTACACGAACATCAACCGGCCTGCGTTCTTCCTGCCGCAGGTGAACGCGCTGGACGAAACGGTGGAGGACCTGGCGCGCAAGAACAACCAGGGCGACGTTTCATTAGACTCGGGCGGGCTTTCAATTACCGGCTTTTCCGACTCCTTTGACCTGGCGAACAACCGTTCCGTCTTTGGCCCCAGCTCGCTTTACTTCAGCGACGCTGTGGCGCTGGAAGTCCATAGCGGCTATAACGGCTACATGCGCGGCGCGGCGTTTGACTTCTATACCGGCCAGGGCTGGGAACCGCGCCCCGAAGTGGCTGAGCGTGAAAGGACTGTTCACGGCCGCTCGGCTAACTTTGCTTTCGCCCAGTTCTACTCAATACCGGTCATAGACTTTCCATCGCACACTTACGCCGGGAAGCAGCTTGAGCAGCGCGGCATACCCATCTTCAAAGACAACATCTATTCCAACAACGAAGACCCTTCGTTGGATTACAATCTCGTCACCCAGGAAGTCCTCTTCGTCAAAGACCACCCCCCGATATTCTTCAGCTCCTACCAGCCGGTGAAGATTGAAGACATCTCCGTTGTGCGCACGGTGGAGCAGCAGGCCTTCAACCCTTCGCCGAGGGTGAACGACTTCAGTATCGTGAAGTCGGTGCTGCCGCGTCACCCGGCCAGGTATAGCTACAAGATGACCGTCCTCGCGCCCGGCGTGCGCCGCCAGCAAATGGCGCAGGTGTATTCTGACCCGCCGTCCGAGATAGTGCAGCGCTATACCCAGCTTCCGCTAGAGACAAACCGCGCGGAGATGGAGCGCCTAATCGGGCATCCGGTGGTGCCGGTCCCATACAGCGTGATCACCAAGGCGCTGGCGCTTGTTACCGGCGCAGAGACGCAGAAAGACAAGGTGCAGCTCATCTACGATTACTTGATGAACCCCGACGAATTCGCCTACAACACGGATATCATCCCGCTGGCGAAAAATGAAGAGGCGACCGATGCGTTCATCAACCGTGCGAAGAAAGGCTACTGCCAGCAGTTCGCCTCAACGATGGTGGTGCTGTGCCGCGCCAATAAGATACCTGCGCGCGTTGTCACCGGCTACGCCCCCGGAGGCTACTCCATCATCGGCAACAAATACGTGTACCGCGACAAGAACGCACATGCCTGGGTGGAGGTTTACTTTGACGGGCTGGGCTGGATTGTTTTTGACCCAACGCAAAGCAGCTCGGACGTCTTCAGCGTCAACACGCTTGTTGAAGCGGTCCACAGCACGACAAACTTCCTGGAAAACCTGTTCATCGTTGACCCTGCCGGCGCGAAGGCGACCATCATCAGCTTCTTCGTCGGCGTGTATAACGTCTTGAAGCCGCTTGTAGCGGAGAACTGGTGGGTGTTGCCGTCGGTTTTGCTGCTCACGGGATTAATCGCGTTCCTGGTTGTGTTACTCAAGCGGCGCAAGCCGCGCGCCATACCCATCTACCCGCAGAATCAAATAATCGCCGACTACATTGAGCTCTCCAAGATGCTAGGCGTGTCGTCGCTGGGAAGGAGCCCGTCCGATACCTGCCAGGAATTCAGCAGTAAGCTCGGCGAGTTCTTCCGCGAGGGCAGGAGCGGCCTTGATGAGTTCATGCTGCTCTACGAAAAAGCAGCATTTTCCCCACGCAGGCCATCACCCGACGCTGTAAAGATAGCCGACGATTTCATCGAGCGAGTGAAAAAGAAGCTGGATGAGAGCATGCACACCGGGGGCAAGCGGTGAAAGTAGTGTTTAATGCCGACGACTTCGGCGCCCATCCTGCCATTTCCCACGGTATTATTAGAGCGATGCGCGAAGGCGTTGTGCGCTCCACGACGGTGATGACGAACCTGGCCACGGATGCCGAATTGGGCGAGTTGAAGGAAATGCCCGGCATCTCGGCGGGCCTTCATGCCAACCTGACCAAAGGCAAGCCGCTAACGCAGTTCCCGCGCCGTTGGCTTGATGACGACAGCAACTTCAACTCAAAGCTGGTGTTTAGCCCCGAAGGCGGGCCTGCACTGCCCTGGGTGGCGGTGCAGGATGAGCTGGAGGCGCAGCTTCATCGCTTACTGGACGCGGGGCTGAAGGTGTCGCATATTGATAGCCACCACCATGTTCACGGCTTCGCCATGGTGCTCGTGGTGGTTGAAGACCTGGCTGCTCAATACGGCCTTGCCGTCCGGCCGGCATCGGATTGGATGGCACAGCGCTTCGCAAAGCTGGGTATTGTGCGCCCGGATGTATTAATCACCGGTTTTTTCGGGAAGAATAATATTAGCTGCGCGCGTTTGGAGGAGCTGCTTGGAGCGGCTGCTTCAGAGGGCGCACAATCAGTTGAAGTCATGTGCCATCCCGGGCTGTCGGCAGTGCTGCCGGAGGGCTTCTCTTCCTACCGCGAGGAGCGCGATGAAGAGCTGGCAGTGCTTTGCTCCGGGGAACTTGCGGCATGGCTAAAGGGCAATGATATAACCGTCGTTAATTATGCGCAGCTCTAAGCTACTGCGGTGCATCGCATTCCTGCTGCTAATGGCAGGCGCGTTCGCTTGTGGTAGCCACCGCGCTTCGCGTAACGTCCTCACAGCTGCGCCATCTTCAGGCGTGCTCGGCAAGCTTGAGCAGGCGACCGCATTGCACGCGGGCGGCTTTGAGATATTCGCCTTAGACGATACCCTCAGCGACAACTCGCTGGCGCTTAGGTTTATTTCAACATCCGCGTCAGCTGACTCGCTGCAAATCTCGTCTCTTCCCGGCGCGCCCTCATCGCTCTATCTCTATGTGAAGCTGCCCCAGGGCCTCGCCGCGAGCGACGTCACATTCAACGCCTCACCTGAAACTCTCGCAGTGGCCGTGCCGGGCAAGCTCCCGGGTGTAGTCCCCATCGGCATCGCGGCGATAGGAGGCCAAGGCGTCGTGAGCTTCAGCCTCAGCCTGCGCGTTGAGCCTTCAACTACGGCAGTGGTGCCGCAGCCGTGCGCATTCAAAGGCTCGCAGCGCATTGAGTTTCCGCGCAAGTCCGTTGACCGGGCTTTTGAGAATGGCGATAACCAGGTGCGCGACCTCCAGGTTACCGCCAATGGGACGTTCGCCGACTTGCAGTGGACAGAGGTGAATACCGGCGACTACGACAATACGGGCATGGTCGGCGTTTCCGACATCACCCCGCTAGCGATGCATTATAACGAGCCTGCCGACACTCCCGAGCGCAGGCTGATTGACGGCAACCGCGACGGCTTGCTCAATGTGCAGGACGTCACGCAAATCGCGATGAACTACGCAAGCCAGATTACCGGCTACGAGGTTACCGCGGTTGAGATTCCCTTCCTGGGCTACGAGCCATCCATTGACGAGTTCTTCGCCGCCGTGCCCTTCGCCGACCCGGATACGCCGGGTGTGCCGCATCCCACGGTGAAGCGCGAGAAGTATTACGTGGGCGGCGAGCCTCCCGACGTACATATCCGCTACAACTTCGGCTGGAACATGAACTCCGGCAGCTATGCTTTCGCTGTCCGCGCATATTCGTTCGCCGGTGACGACACCGCCGCAGTCCTGTTTTCCAACATCGCCAAAGCCGAGTTCACAACCGGTGGAAACAGCGCACCGCACTGGGTTAGCCAGCCGGGTTTGCAGGCCGCCGTGGCGGGGAATGAGAAAGTGACGCTATCCTTCGGCGATGCAGTAGACCCAGATGGCGACCAGCTCCACTACATCGTTTACTGGGAACAAAACACGACCGTCTACCCGCCCGTCGCGCAATCAATGCGCTTTGACCGCTCGGCGCTGGGCTCTCCCCCGTTCAGCGTTGATATCACCGGCCTTACCAACGGCCTCGTTTATACATTCCTCGTGTGGGTGTATGACGAGCACGACCTGCGCGAGAACCCGCCGAACATGGTTGAGCTGTCAGCGACGCCGTTCCTCTACGTGCCAAACCCCTACCCGTGGCCTTACCTGCACAAAGATGAAAAGAGAAGTGGCGCGCTTGGCGTGCCGCTCGCCGAGCCGCTGGTTGAGGTGTGGAACAAGCCTTACCGAGTCAGCGGCACCTTCAACGAGTCCTCGCCGGTGCTTGACGACAGCAACGTATATATCGGCTCTGTTGACGGCCGCATCTATGCCTTCCGCCAAAGCGACGGCTTCCCTATTTATAGTGAGCCCCTGGGGTCGTTCGTGTCGTCATCCACCGCCGCGCTATGGGAAAACAGGTTGGTGATAGGCGGCAGCGGCAAGTATTACATCCGCGATCTCTCAAGCGGGGTCTCATCGGGAGAATTTCCGCTAACAAGCGGGAATCCTATCCGCTCATCCCCGCTGATAGTGAACGGTATCGCCTACGTAGGCAGCGATGAAGGCGTCGTATACGCCTTTGACATTATCACCGCCGATGAAAAATGGAGCACAGACCTTGATTCCGGCCAAATAAGCGGTAGTGCGGCTTCAGATGGGACGTATATTTACATCGCCAGCCAAAACGGGTTTGTCCACAAGCTGGATATCAAAACCGGTTCCGAAGTCGAGCGGTCTATAGATTTAGGCACGATTACTTACGCAACCCCCGCCCTTTATCCGGCAAACTCGCCCATCCTAGTGATAATCGGCACCAACACGTCCGCAGGCAATAGCGAGTATTACTCCCTCGCCGCGTCAAACCTGCAAGTGGCGACGCAATATCCCACCGATTACGGGGTGCAAGGCGCGCCCGTCGTCATAGACGATGGAACGCGCAACCTGGTCATCGCAGGGCAGGGCGATCTGCTAACATCGCAGGGCTACATTTCCGCCCACGATGTGATTACCGGCGAACAGGTGTGGCGCACGAATGACATCGGGCGCATTTTCGGCTCGCCTGCTGCTTCAGCAAACCGCATCTTCGCTGGCTCGGTGAACGGGCATTTCTACGTGCTGGACTTCCAAGGGAATATCAAGCAGGACATCAATCTAGGCGCTCCGATATATGCCAGCCCTGCGCTGTCCGGCGGACGTGTGTATATCCCCACAACTGACATGCTCCTTTACTGCCTGGAGGCGCAGCCCGACTTGGATGCGCCCGCATGGCAAGGCACCGAAGGTGTCCGCGCAGTTTCAACAGGCTTTGGCGAAGCGTCGCTAAGCTGGGACTACGCAACCGACAACTTCTACAGCCCCGTTTACTACCACGTCTATGCGTCAACGAACAAGGCGCAGATATGGGACAGCCCGCCTGCCGTGAGTGTGAAAGGCGACGGAATGGTCCCGCACAACTGCACAGTCACTGGCCTGCAAGACGGCGTGCGCTATTACTTCGGCGTGCGCGCTTCCGACCGCCCGTTGTGGGACAACCCGAACGTTGAGGTGAATGATACTTACATCGGCGTGACCCCTCCGTGGAACCTGCGCGCGCAGTTGAGCCTGCAAGACAGCCTGCCTTCCCCGCCGGATACCGTCATCACGTACTTTGATACTGCGCCGTCGCAAGTGGACGGCAACTTGCGCATCGCCTATGCGGTTGAAGATGAAAGCCCACCTATTTCAGGCGAACTCCATTACATTACCTACGATGGCGCGGTTGTGACGCCGGATAATGCGGTTGCACCGCTGACAGGCGTAGTCCGCTGCCTGGAAATGGGCGAAGATGCGTCTGGGACGCCGGTTATCTCTATCGCCGACAATGTAAGCTTTATCTCGGCGGTGAGGGGCGCGGGAGTCTGGAATACTGAGAGCATCACCGCGTTTACCATCCCTACGCAGCCAGCGTTTTCCACCTTTATTGGAAGCTCCACCAGGATGCAAGCGCTGTTTGGCCAGTCTGTGCCGCCGCCCAACGAGGCAGACTCGTTGCGCTCGCGCATCGGCGATCTGTTTCTGTGGGATAGCTTTGAAGTCGCAGACCTGGACTTGGACAAGGGCATTCACCTCCGCGCTGCAATCGCTGATTTCGGAAGCGGCGAAGTCCCGCTCATCTTTTATGAAATGGCCACGGAGTATTATCCAAGTAGCACGCTTCCCAAGACTGGAAGCCTGATGTTGGCACAATACGACTCCGCCGGCACCCTATGGAATGTTTCACAATTAGACGCAGGTGCGAGCGTTGACAGCAATACCGGCCGTAACCTCCAGCTTCTCGTGGATGACAGTTCAGCTACGCCCGTTGTCCATCTCGCATACTACGACATTCATGCGAGCGACATCTCTGATATCGCATACCTGCGGTACGCCACTTACGACGGCACAGACTTCATAGCCGAGGATGTAACGCCGGTAAGCGTGCCAGACTTCGATGAGCCTCCTAGCTCCTACTACCACGACCCGGCGCTGGCGCTGGTGGACGGCCATGCCGCCCTGGCGACATATTCACGGGTCATAGACCCGGTATCGGGTTTAGACCCGCTCAATTACAGCGATGTGGTCTACTGCCGGTATGATACGGCCGGCTCAGCCTGGATTCCCGAGAAGGTTATCGAATCAACGCCGCTCTTCCTTCATTTCCGCGCGCCCCTAGGATTGGAAGTGTGCCCGGCCGTGTCTGATTACCCCCTGCTCGTGTTTCCCGTAGACCCCAGCGACCCGCTTGATGGTGCTACGGCAGTCCAAATCTGGCAGCGCGGCCCAGTTTAGCGGCGAAAAGCCTCAGATTCTGCTTTACTAACCTAAGCCCACAGCATATACTAAGCGCCGGAACCAATGGGGTATATTCTGGGCCTTTTTGACTTCCTGGGTGCTGTCGTCGTTTATACGGCGCGCACCTTAGGTTACCTGTTCACCGGGCGGTTGAGCTTGCGCCTTGTCGCGCGCCAAATGGAATTCCTGGGCGTGAACACCATCCCCCTGGCGATGATGGTCTGCGGCTTCGTCGGCGCGACCATGTGTTACCTATTGGCAGAAGAGCTGGGCAAGCGCGGCGCAGCCAACTACACCGGCGGCTTCCTCCTCGTCGCATTGCTGCGCGAGTTCATACCTGTGCTCTCCGGCGTAGTCATGGCGGGCAAAGCCGGCTCAGCCATCACCAGCGAAATCGGCTCTATGAAGATAACCTCGCAAATTGAAGCCCTGCGCGCCCTGTCCATCGACCCGCACTGGTTCCTGACCGCCCCTCGCATGATAGCGCTGCTGGTGATGCTGCCGGTCGTCGGAGTATTCTCGGGCTTCGCCGGGTTCTACGCCGGCTTCGCTATGGCAAACGCGAAGATAGGCATCTCCTACATTAGTTTCTCGCTTTACATCAACTCGTTTGTGGTGGCTAACGACTTCTATGCCTGCCTGATTAAGTGCCTCGTCTTCGGCATCGTCGTCGCTGCGGTAGGCTGCTATATGGGCTACCGCGTTGAAGGCGGCGCGGCAGGCGTTGGCCGTGAAGTCACCAACTCCGTCGTCGTGAGCATCGTTATGATTTTCGCGCTTGACCTGATCTTATTGCCGGTGCTGTTCTGAGATGCTGAAGCTAGTTGACATCCACGCCGGGTATGGCAGCACTGAAATCCTGCACGGGGTTAACCTCGTCGCCGAGGAGCGCGTGACCACGGCCATTATTGGCTCCTCGGGCGGCGGTAAAAGCACGCTGCTTAAAGTTATCATGGGCTTTTTGCGCCCAACTTCGGGCGAGCTAATAATTGACGGGACCGACGTTGCCCAGTGCTCGGAGCATGAGTTCGCCGAGCACCGCCTGAAGATGGGGCTGGTGTTCCAGGAATCCGCATTATTCGATTCACTGACCGTCGCCGAGAACATCGGCTTTTTTCCCTTCTACCGCGCAAAGCAGCCCTGGCGCAAGGTCATCCCGCGTGTCCGCGAGATGCTGGAGATGCTTGACCTGGAAGGCATTGAGAACAAGTATCCTGCAGAGCTTTCAGGCGGGATGCGCCGCCGCGTTGCCCTCGGGCGCACACTCATCTACCGCCCAAAGATACTGCTATACGATGAGCCAACGACCGGCCTTGACCCGACGATGATCAATGTCGTGGACGAGATCATCCGCGAGATGAACGAAAAGTTCCAGGTTACATCAATCCTCGTCTCCCACGACCTTGAAAGCGTGCTTGATGTCGCGGAAAAGGTCTTCCTTATGCACGAAGGAGTTGCGCTTGACGTCGGTGAGCCGCACAATTTGCTGACGAGCAAGGACCCCATTGTCAGCCAGTTCACGAAGAGCTGGCGAGAACATGTTGAAATGTACCGGCGGCTGATACACGGCTGCGAGCCGCCGCCTCCAAGAGGATAATGCAATGTTATTCAAAGACCTAACTTACCAGGTGAAAGTCGGGATAGTCGTTCTGGCAGGCGTTATATTAGGCATGGTGGCCTATATGAGCTTGCTAACGATAAATCGCCCGAGTGGCTATTCGGTGACAGTGGAGTTTGAAAATGCGCGCGGGATTAAGAAAGGCACTTCTGTGCAGCGTGCTGGAACCGATGTCGGCTGGATTTCAGCAATCGGCCTGGATTCGGACAGGGGCATAGCCATTGCAGAAGTGCGCATCGCCCCAGGTGTCACCTTTCCCAAAGACGCCAAGTTCTACATAATGTCCGAGGGCTTGATTGAAGAGAAATACATCGCGATAAAAGATAACCCGGAGCCTAACCCGCTCGCCGGAGACGCCGAACAAGGCGATGTCTTCATCGGCACGCCCGATCCTGGCCTGACGGACATGATTACAAACGCCAACCTCGCGCTGGTGAAAGTGAATACGCTGCTAGGGACATTTGACGACATTATGAGCGAGGAGAAGCTAGGCGGCGTCATCAACGAAGTCTCTGAGAACCTGAACGACACCCTGCGTGCAGCCAACTCGCTCGTCGCGCGCGCTGACAGGATGCTCGCCGTCAACGAGAAGAACATTAGCGGCACAATGGCAAATGCTTACCTTGTAAGCAAGGACGTGAACGCCCTCACAGGCGACTTGAAGAACACGGTGGACACACTTGACCTCGGCAACCGCGTGGATTCAATCCTCACGCAGGTGGACAAGCTGCTTGTCCAGGTCAACCAAGTCACCGCTGATATGTCCGTAGTAACAAGCGACCCTGAACTGCGCGGGAATGTGAAAGACAGCATCGCCATGACCAAGACGACGCTGGCTGAGGCGCAGGAAACGCTGCGCACCCTTCGCGGCACGCTTGATCGCGTGAATGAGAAGCTGGACAAGATTGGCCCTATAAGCTTCAAGGGCAAAGTGAACGTGCGCAATGAAAGCACGCACAACAACGACAACTCCGACATGGCGTATGTTGACGTGAAGACGCGCCTGCGCGTGGGTGACAAGGCGCTTGATTTGGGTGTGGAGAATATCGGCGATGATTCCAAGGATAGCGTTGGCGTGAACTTCCAGGGCGGCCAATACGTTTCGGAATCGCTGTTGCTGCGCGGCGGGATATTCCGCTCAGAGTTCGGTATGGGCTTTGACTACTCCACCGGCAAAGGCATGAAGGTCGCGGGCGACCTATACGATATCAATGACCCGAAGCTCAATTCATACCTTTCCGTGCCGGTTGGGGATTGCTACGACGTGCTCCTCGGTGTTGAAGACATAGGCGACCAAAACCAGCTTAACGCTGGCGTGTCAGTATCTTTCTGATGTGACTAGAATGCGCAAAGTACTCTGGGCTGCACTGGCGGCGCTGCTTGCCATAGCCGTCGCCGTCTTGCTGCTCTCGCTCGCAGGAATGAAATCGCTGCGGGCATACGTCGCGAAAGCGCTAAGCGACGTGCCCATCGGCAGGCTGGAGTACGAATCGCTAAATGTTACCGCCGACGGCCTTGACCTCATCAAGCCGCGCCTGCTGCGATATGAGGACGGAAGCCTGCTCTCCGAAGCTGCAAAAATAACCTTGAACCTACCCCTGCGCGACCTGCTGCGCAACCGCGCGGTCATCAAGTCGCTTAACGCGGATATCATCGGACTGCGCATATACCCCCGCTTTGAGGAAAACGGCGAGTGGGATATTGAGCGCATCTTGCGCGAGCTGCCCAAAGACGAGATATCAAGCCTTGACTCTATCAAGGTGAGCTTAATCGATGCGAAGGTAATCGTCAATTTTGACGAACCGGGCCGCGCGCGCTTCAGGGCGTGGCTGAACGGTTTAGTATCAAAACAGCGCGCAGATGCAGCCAACAACATTCTTGCCCTGCTCAAGAAGAACCAAATCGTGCTAACAAGCCCGTTTGACGAAGAGCTATTGGTGAAGCTGCTTCAGCAAGTTGAGCTTGTACCCCCGGAAAGCCTGGAAATCGCCTTTGCAGGAGATGTCACTGCGCAGCCCCAGGCGAAGACATACGATACTCGGCTAAACATCACATCCCCCTTTAAGGCCGAAGTGAAAGTGGGCGACAGCGGGCGCGCAGGCGTGGTCACTGCATCTTTCAAGGCCGACAGCATTCCTCTCGCTTCGCTTGGCATCTCCTCGTCCGACCCAGAGGTGTTGGATATCTCAAAGGCGGTTGTAGAACAGGCGGCATTATCATTCACCATCGCTGGCGGCAAGCTCGCAATAGACAAGGCAACCGCACGGATGTCCAAGGTGAGTTTCGCGCCCGGCACCGAGCACGAAATTATCCTTGCCGACTTGCGGCTGGGAACGGACAAAGACGGGCTGGTCACAAAAGTGCGGCTTGATGCGGGCGGTGCAAACATCAATATGCGCTTTGCCGCGAAAGGCGACGCGAGCTATGAAGTGGAAAAGCTGCGCCTCAATCCATACATAGAATCTATCAGAGGACTTACGGCGAAAGATGCGGTAGCCACCCTTCGCAGCGGCAAGGAAGCTGGGGAAATCGGCGGCGAGCTTGCTCTCTCGGGGATGTCGCTTCGTGGAAAGCCGCTGGCGGGAAATGTGTCGCTTTCCGGTAACACGAAAGGCGAGAGCTTCTCCGGCCATCTTGAGTGGTCGGCAAACGGCCGCAGGCTGGCGTCGCTGAAGCTTTCAGGAAGCCCCGCGCGCATCCGCGCCGACGGCACGCTAACGCTTCGCCGTTCTGACATGCCGTCATCGCTTGTGCCAGTGCGGCTTCCCAGCGAATTCACAAGCGCCGATGTCACGCTCAGCGGCTTCATCTACCCGAAAACAATGTCCTTTGACGTCCGCACGCAGCGCGTAAATGTGCGCCTGGCTTCGGGCACGCTCACTGGCGGCACCGTCTTTATCCAGGCAAGCCCCAAGTCCTTCCATGTCACTTCGCCGATGCTGGAGTATTCGCCGGCAAAGCCCATTGCGCTAAGCGGCATGAAGCTTGGCAAGCTGAAACTTACGGCTTCCGTTGATGCAAAAGGCAGTTTCGCGCGCTCAGGCGTCTCCTTGAACGCTTCGGCTAATGGCAAGGCGCAGCTCGGCAAGGACAAACTGCGCTTCAAAATGAAGGGCGGCGGGCCTGCCGGGAAGTGGGTATTTAGCGCGGATGCGGGTGGTGTCTTCCGCGATGAAGCGCTGGCGGCATCCGCAAATGCCAAATTCGCAGGCGATAGGATTGATCTCTCTGCGATTCAATTAGCATACGCGGCGACGAGCCTTGAAGGCTCAGGCTTCATCAACACCCGCACTAAACGCTTCCAACTCGTGTTCAATGCTGAATTGTTCCCCTTGCGCAAGTGGCTGCCAAACGTCACGGCTATTGATAAGGCGACGCTGGGCGGCATAGCGAAAGGGAAGCTTGATGAGCCAACGCTTGAACTTGCGCTGTTTACCAATAAGCTCGTGTTCAACGCCCAAGGCCGTGAAATCGCGATGCGCAAGATCCACGCGCAGGTCATCTACGAGAAAGGCGTGTTGAAAATACTGCAGGCTGCGGCGTCCATCGGCGGTGAGTTCATCTTCGCAGATGGCGAGCTGGGCAAGGACCGGTTCGGCGTGATGCTTTGGGGCGACAGCGTTTCGCTGCCGATAATCGCCGCACAACTCGCGCCCGAAGTGCAAATAGCCGCGACCGGCGATGGCAGGCTGCGCGCGCGAATATATGGAACATACAAAGAGCCGCAGCTGACTTTCGCTTATGCGCAAATGGGCGGCACCATCGCCGAAGAGCAAGTCGGCACGCTTGACCTGCAAGCCGAAGCTTCGCTTGACCGCGTTAGCGTGCAAAAGGCGTTCCTCACGATGGGTGGAGGCAAGATTGAAGGCAGCGGCGAAATGCTGCTGCGCGGCCATGGCGAGAACTCCTGGTCGGTGAAGGCCACCGATTTCCCGGTCGTCGCGCTCGGACGGCTCACACCCGCGCTTCGCCGCCTGCAAATATCGGGCCTCGCCAGTGGCCAGGCAAACGGGGCGGGCACTGCCGCAGAGCCGGTGGTGCAGGGCGTCATCTCGCTGCGCGATGGTGAGATTCTTGGCGCACCGCTGGACAGCCTGGAGCTTAGCTTCAATACGCGCCCCGACGGCGTGTTCATTGATAACTTCACAGCTTACAATAGCGATTCGATTGTGACCGCATCAGGCTTTTGGGGAAGGCGCGCCGAAGACACGCTCATCAACTTAGAAGTCCCCAACTTGGACATCTCGATGCTTTCAGCCCTCATGCCGGCAGGCTTCCAGCCGATGTCAGGGGAAGCGGGCATGAGTCTTGTCGTAACGCAGGGCGAGTCGGGCAAGCCTGAGCTTGCAGGCTCGTTCCAGTCGTCGGGGAGCGAAGGGCTGCATGCAGGCCCGTTCTCCGCCGAGCGCGTGTCAGGCAAGCTGTCCATCGTTGGGCGCACATTGAGGCTGCAAGAGGCGACGGTGCTGACCAACGGTTCGCAGCTCATCGTGAACGGCGACATTCCACTGCCCGGGTATCCCGGCTCGCTTGACCTGGCGGTTCATGCGAAGGACTTCGCGCTGGAGACAATGCTTCCGTTCTTCAAGAACAACGAACTCCTGTTCGCGGGAAAGCTAACCACCGAGCTTCAGGTGAAAGGCACCTTCGCCCGGCCGCTCGTTAGCGGTACCGTGCGCTCCGAGCTAAACCACCTGTCTTACCGGGGTAACACCCTGAACGCCACGATCATCGCCTACGCCATGCTGGAGAACAGCGATATACCGGCGGTGATGGTCAAGCTCTTCCCCGGCGCGGCCGCCGACACCTCCACGCAGACGAATTATGCACAGCTAAGCGGCTCGGCGTCCCTCTCGCCCGACGGCAAGAAGCTGGACTTCATTAAGCTGGGCGCTGACTTCAACAACCTTAGCTATGTTGAAGTGAAAGGGTTGTTCAAAGGCGGGCTTGGCGGCTATTTGGAAATTAACAAGGCCGGCGATCCCCAGCCGATATCCATAACCGGCGATATCATGGTGAAGCCCGGCTCAACTATCCAGCTTCCGGGCATGGAGAAGGTCAAGCCGGTCCCGTTTGCGGAAAAGACTTTCCTGCAAGTAAACCTTGAAGTGATGCCCGATGCGTGGGTGCGCTATTCTCCGCGCATGATGGAAGTCGCGCTTCAGGGGAAACTCGCGCTGACCGGCAGCGTTGACGAACCCATCGTTAACGGCAGCTTCATCGCGTCGCGCGGCTCGCTGGTGCTGCTTAACCGCATTGTGCGCCTGACCGAGCCTGCGACGATTGTCTTGCGCGAAGAATACGGCCTGACGCCCCACCTTTTCGGGACGGCGGCGGTGGAGCTGCCGGGCGTTCTTGCGTCGTCAAGCCAGAATTCGGCGGTCGAGATTATGCCGTCCGACATCCCGCTCTCGCCCGCGTCCGACGACCTCACGATTTACTTCGGCTTCCACGACGTACCGCTTGACGCGATGATGGACGAGGAGAACCTGGACGCGATGGACATGTACTCGGTTCCCCCGCTTGCGCGCGAAACTTTGCTGGTTTACCTCATCGGCGGGCAGGGCTTGAACTTCTCGCGCAGCGGCCTGCGCACATTCCTGGGAAGCGAAGCGCTGGCGTTTTCGGGCAGCCGCCTCTCGCGTTACCTGGAAGAAAGCCTCAATTTCAGCCGCTTTGAGATCCGCGCCCTGCCTGGAAGCGAAGGCACTCCGTTCTACTTGAACATAGAAAAGGAAATAACGCCAGACTTCACCATTAGCTACTTGCGCACTTTCCTTGAGCCGGTGGACGAGCGCGAGGAGCTTGGCTTGAGGTATTACTTCTACCAGAACCTGGGCGGCAAGGCTTACGCGGAGATAATCTGGCG
The DNA here is from genome assembly GCA_963749125.1 of uncultured bacterium. GTDB lineage: Bacteria > 4484-113 > 4484-113 > 4484-113 > 4484-113 > JBBIJQ01. Next base: position 158,322 of record CAVVLL010000002.1, on the reverse strand, counting down.
CAAACGCGGCCCGGTGCAGGAAGAAGCGGTGGCGAATATTGGATTTAGCTTCAAGTTCTAGGGGCTGCGCATATGGACGACAAGGGGCATTCTGGACTGTTAGACAACGACTTTTGCTTCGCCTGCGGCGCACTAAATCCGCTAGGGCTGCACCTGCAATTCACGATTGACGACGAGGGCTTGGAAGCGTCCTTTACTCCTGCGCCGCACCTACAGGGCTTCGCTGGCGTCATGCACGGCGGAATCGCGGCGGTAATTCTTGACGACTTGATGAACAACCTCATCACGCGCAAGTGCGGCAAGCTCGTGGTCACAGGCAAGCTGGAAGTCCGCTACCGCAAGCCTGTGCCCATCGGCTCTAATCTAACCTGCCGCGCGCGAGTCACCGGCGAACGGCGCGGCCTCTACAATGCCGAAGCGAAGCTAATGGACGCGGAGACCGGCGATGTCCTCGTTGAGGCTACGAGCGTGCAGATGGTCATGCGAAGTTGATTGAAGTTAGGTGAAGCTAGAGTATTAGAAAAGCTGGAACTGCCCGCGTTCAAGCTGCTTAAGCTCGTCAAACGTCTTCATGCCCCTGCGCTGCACATAGCGCAGGAATATATCCAGTATCTTCGCAGTCGCTTCAGCGTCGCCGAGCGCGCGGTGGCGGTTGCGGATGTCAATGCCGAAGAAGTCGGCGATAGTGGACAGGCTGTGGCTGGGAAGCCAGGGCAGGATGTATTTGCCGAGCTTGCGCGTACAAAGAACCTCGTTGCTAAACTCAATGCCGATGCGCTTGGCGGATGCGGTGATGAATCCGATGTCAAAGTCGGAATGGTGCGCGACCATTACCGAGTCGGCTGCGAAGTCAAGGAAACGCGGGAGGACTTCGCCGATATGCGGTCGGCAGGAAACCATCTCGCTGTTGATGCCGGTGAGCTTGGTGATAAACGGCGGGATGTGGCGCTCGGGGTCAACAAGCTGGGAAAACGACCGCATGATGGCACCGTCTTTGAGAACGAGCGCGGCAATTTCAATGATGCGCTCATCATCGGGCTTGCCGCCGGTCGTTTCAATGTCCAGGACGGCGAATTCCCGCTGCGCAAGCTCGCACGGCCCGTCCGGAACGGGCACGAGCTGAAAACTCTTGCGGGCGATAGCCATGCCCGAGGATTCTAACATACGCGCCGCACAGCCTGTATAATCGGCCTATGCCTAAGCCCTCGCGCAAGCGCGTCCTTGAAGTAATCGGCATTCTTTCAGCGCTTTATCCCGAGCACCCGCTCAAAATCGGCGCGCACACGCCGCCCTTTGAAGTCCTCGTGGCGACGGTGATGAGCGCGCGCACCAAAGACCCGGTGACGGTGGAAGCCGCTCGCCGCCTGTTCGCGGTAGCACGCACGCCCAACGACATGCGCAAGCTTGAGCCGCAGCATGTGGCAAAGCTCATCTACCCGGTTGGCTTCTACAACGTCAAGGCGGCTGCGCTTGTGGAGCTTGCGGCTGCCATCGCCGATAACTTCGGCGGAGTGGTGCCCAAGACGCGCGAGGAGTTGATGACTTTGCCCGGGGTGGGGCGCAAGACGGCAAACCTCGTGCTGTCCGTGGCCTTCAACATTCCTGCAATCTGCGTGGACACGCATATGCACCGCATCTGCAACCGCTTGGGCTGGGTTCGCACTGAAAACGTGGATGACACGGAGAAAGAACTCATGAAGGTGCTACCCAAGGACACGTGGGTGGACATCAACCGCCTCATCGTGAACCACGGCCAGCAAGTCTGCGCGCCAACCTCGCCCAAATGCTCAATCTGCGCCATCGCCGCCCTCTGCCCCCGCATCGGCGTCGTAAGGAGCCGGTAGGTCTAGAGCGAAGTGATACAAAACTCCTGTAGGCGGGACTTCAGTCCCGCTCTGGCTCTTCCGGTGGGGGTGGGGCATTCTTGCCCCACTATGGAATCTGGTTTCTGTGATCTGGACTGAAGGGCCTGGGCTTTACGCCCCGCCGTCTGGATTCCGGAAAGAGCGGCGGGGGATAAACCCCCGCCCTTCAACAAAGTCCAGATTCCAGAGCGGCACTAAAGCTAGCCAGCCTGCGGCTGGTGCCGCCTACAAGTGGTCAGTTAACTACTTCCCCTTCGGCTTTTCCTGCTCCTTGCCCTTCTCCGGCGCAATCTGCCCGCCAGCCTTCTTCGCGGCATCGTCATTGGCTTTCTCTTCCTTCGTCGGCTCCTGGGAATAATCGGACGCACGTGGCGGCGCGATAACAGGCATGCGCAGCCCCGATGGGAAATCCTTGTAAGCCTTGAGCTCCGCCTCGCTGCCCATCCACAAATACCACTTCCCCTTCACGCGAACCCATTTCATCGGCGCGCTGCCGACAAGCGGCGAGTTCGGGAAGCCCCTCAACCCACGTGATGGCGAAGTTGCCCAGCCGGTCGGAATGGATGCTCTTCGCCTCAAGCGGCTTCATCTTGCTGGAGCCGGGCAGCTTCAGCGCGTTGCCCATCGCCTCAAACGTTTTGAGCGCGTTTTGCTTCTCCAACTCGGCGCGAAACGCCGGCGACAGGTAGTTCACCATGCTGTCTCGCGTTCCCTGCCCGTGAGCAGCTTATAAAATCCCATCGCCCTCGTCTCCACCCTCTGCGCCGCGCAGGAAGCTAAGAGGAGGATGGCCGATAATAATAGGAAAGCTAGATATGTTGTGCGTTGATTAAGCATAGTGAAGTATGTTAGCAGTTTAATCTACTGCTGCTAGATAGTAATAGCGGGCTAACAGAGCGATACGGCCAGCCAGAGCACTAATAATTGAGTAATCTACCTCATTGATGTTCACAATCGTATTATCTTCGAGCATGACCTTTATAGTATCCCGCTCCTCCAAAGCGCTCGGTGCCACTTGCTTTTCCGCTTCCCAAGCCGTCTCAACATGAGTTTGATATAGAGACCTCTTCTCGATTACGAAGGGAAACTCTGGGTAAAAAGAACTAAGGGCATCCTTAAGCTCTTGAGTCTCAAATAAGTTACTTGCTTTTCTCGCCTCTCCATCAAATCTGTCAAACGCAAGCTTGGTTAGTTCGTCACCCTTGTCTTCAAGATATTTCTTCTTCGCAGACTCGACTTGTTTAGGGAACATTCCCTTATCAACAAACTGAGTCGAATACTCTATCCCGACAAGCTCCTCCACTGGAATTCGGTTGAGAAGAACTTTGCAGCACTGTAATTGAACTGAGGTGGGAGACGAGCTATCTTTTGATTGCATCCAATTAAATATGGTTTGAAAGAAGAAATGGTCATCCAGTCCGTTGAAGCGTCCATCAGAAATCTGTTCTTCCAGTTCGGCTATAGAAGGAAGTAGGCTGCGCTCTTTCAGCCAGACAGCGATCGCTTGAGCGATGTAATCGTAAATCATCCGCTTCCTGTGATAGAGGAGCTGAAGATAGTAGAAATACCTTGCTAGTATAAAGTGTTCGGCAGTATGAAGTGCTTTCTTGTGAATACACAGCACCGACGTGTCATTTTCAGTTGGGTGAAGCCAAAGGTTGTTTAATCAGTACGAAAGTGCGAACTCCCCATAATTGATGCCTGTAGCCTTTGCATCTCTTCGTAAATAATCCATCGTATCCACGTCTAGGTCAGAGTGCAATAGTTGATTAAGGTAGACTTTGGGGTGTCTACCTAACACTAGTGATGCTACGTCGGCCGGGGCTACGTTGTAGTTTTCTATTCTGGATGCTAGCTGTTTTTCATTCTTGATTAAGTATGCAGATAAAGCCTCATGGGGTTTGTTACGTTCTTTCGGTGGATCGTCGTCACATTCGCAGTACTTCATGAAGTAGTTCATTAGTTCCGAGCCGTTCTTCTGTACATCGGAGGTTGATCCTATCGAAGGTGGAACTAGGCTAAATTCGTCTTTGGCTGCATTAGCCTTTTTTGCTTGTCCGATTTCATTCTCATAAACTGCCTCGAGTGAATGAGAAAGAGGCAAATGCCCAAGGTCGTGAAGAAGGGCGGCAATCCTTAATAGTCTGCAATCTTCTTCATCAAGATGTTTTGGCTGAAGCTTATCTGCTACACGGCCTGCTAGGTGTGCGACTCCAAGTGAATGCGGAAATCTCGTGTGAGTAGCGCCTGGAAAGACATAATGAGCTAGCGATGTTTGACCTACTCGCCGCAATCTCTGAAAACAAGGCAGATCAATAACTTCTTTCTCGCCATCCGAAAATTCTATCAGTTCATATAAGTCGTCGTAGATTCGCACTTAGTTAAGCTCAAAGGTAATGATTGTCTCGGAGAAAGCACAGTGCGTCTATAACTTTAGCTCTGAATTCTTTGAAAAGTGGTTTAGCAATTATGACGGCTTCGATTATATCGTCATCGTTGGGGTAGAGCTTGGCATAGAACAGGACTGTGCTAAGGAGTTCTAAAGCAGGGATCTCTTGCATGCCGTGTGATTGAGCAAATGAAGCTGATTCAGTTAGAACTTCATTTAACGATTGGATGGTCGTATCCCGCAATGTTGATGGCTGGTGTAGCTCTTGTTTTTCTGCAAGTTGGTAATACTCGCGGGTCAGCGCCGGTGAATATGGACCATGGAAATACATCCCATACGCGTACAGACTATCCTCGCCGAATTTCTTGTTCTGGAAAAGGTGAATAAGCTTCTGAACTCTAATTCTCCTGTTCAGTTTGTGCTCGTCGACGAGTTCGCCGACATCAATGTTCCAATGCTTCAAAATCGCGAGCAGGATAGATAGATCCACAACACCCTCCAGTGAACGGCAGACTCAGATAGTGTATTACATCACATCTGTTCAGTCAAGAGGCATTTTCATTCCATATTCCCCGAGACTTTCATCTGGTGGTCGCGGGCGGTGGTGAGTGCGATGTCGTAGCCAGCGTCGGCATGGCGCATGACGCCCGTGCCCGGGTCGGTCGTGAGCACGCGCGCAAGCTTCTCCGCCTGCATGTCCGTGCCGTCCGCGACGACGACCATCCCCGCGTGCAGGCTGTAGCCGATGCCGACGCCGCCGCCGTGATGATAGCTCACCCAGCTCGCCCCGCTGCACGTGTTCAGCAGCGCGTTGAGTATCGGCCAGTCGGCAATCGCGTCGCTGCCGTCCTTCATGCCCTCGGTCTCGCGGTAGGGGCTGGCGACGCTGCCAGCGTCCAGGTGGTCGCGGCCGATGACGATGGGCGCCTTGACCTTCCCGCGCTTCACGAGGTCGTTGAACATCAGCCCCGCCAGGTCGCGCTCGCCGTATCCCAGCCAGCATATGCGCGAGGGCAGCCCCTGGAACGCCACCTTTTCGCCCGCCATCTTCAGCCAGCGCAGCAAGTGCTCCTTCTCCGGGAACAGCTTCGCCAGCTCGCGGTCGGTGGTGAATATGTCTTCCTTGTCGCCCGAAAGCGCAACCCACCTAAACGGCCCCTGTCCTTCGCAAAACAGCGGCCGAATATACGCCGGCACAAACCCGGGGAAGCGGAATGCGTCGTCCATCCCCCGGTGCGCCTTGACCTGCCCGCGCAAGTTGTTGCCGTAATCAAACACCTCCGCGCCCGCGTCCATGAACGCCAGCATCGCGCGCACGTGCGCCGCCATACTGTCCCACGAAAGCTCAATGTATCGCTGCGGGTTGGATTCGCGCAGCTTCAGCGCGTCCTCGTAGCTCATCCCCGCAGGAACATAACCGTTCAGTTCGTCATGCGCGCTCGTTTGGTCTGTGACGATGTCGGGCGTGAACCCGCGCCGCACCATTTCCGGGTGCGTCTCTGCGGCGTTGCCAAGCAGCCCGATGGAAAGCGGCCGCCGCTCAGCCTTCGCCTTTTGCGCCAGCGCGATGGCTTCGTCTAGCGATGCCGTCATCACGTCAAGGTATTTCGTCGCAAGCCGCCGCTCAATGCGCGAGTGGTCCACTTCCACGACAATCGCCACGCCACCGTTGAAGGTCACTGCCAGCGGCTGCGCACCGCCCATCCCGCCAAGCCCGGCGGTTAGCGTGATGGTCCCCGCGAGGCTGCCGCCGAAGAGCTTCGCGCCCACGGCCGCCAGCGTCTCGTATGTGCCCTGTAGGATGCCCTGCGTGCCGATGTATATCCAGCTTCCCGCGGTCATCTGCCCATACATGGTGAGTCCCATGCGCTCGTATTCGCGGAAGTGCTCCCAGTCGGCCCAGTGCGGCACGATGTTGCTATTGGCGATGAGGACGCGCGGCGCCCATTCGTGCGTGCGGAAAACCCCCACGGCCTTGCCCGACTGCACCAGCATCGTCTCGTCGCCCTCAAGCTCCTGAAGCGCGCGCAGGATGCCGTCAAAACACTCCCAGTTGCGCGCGGCGCGGCCGGTGCCGCCATAGACAATGAGCTCGCCGGGCTTCTCGGCCACGTCGGGGCTCAAGTTGTGCTGAATCATGCGGAAGGCGGCTTCCTGCACCCACCCCTGGCAGCTCAAGCGCGTGCCCGTCGGCGGATGCACCACCCGTGGCGTTCCGGTAGTATGCGCAGTCTGAGGGCCGTGTGCGCCCTGTGCCATGCCGGGTTCATGCGCCGCGCCGGGTTCATGCGCGTTGTTCGTCTTCTTCGTATCCTTCGCCATCCCCGCTATTTTAGCATTGCGGGGCTAACTCGCATGCTGGCCGGCGTAGCCGAACAAGTAGAATATATCAATGATGGTAATGTAACCGTCGCCGTTCATGTCAGCAGCTTCATTCTCCGGCGTCACGGGATTCCCTCCTGAAGACTGCAAGTAAGCAATAAAGCTACTTGTATCTTCCATCCCAACTGAGCCGTTTCCGTTGAAGTCCCCTGGGGAGCGGCGGGCGCCCTAGTGACAGCTGGCCTGATATCGGCGAAGACTGAACCGCCGGCCCAGGAACGTTAGCCGCGAGGTCGAAAGAGTGCACGTTTTCAAAAGAATGTGTGTTGCGGAATTCGTCTATATAGAAGCTGAAAGTCCCGGTTTGGTTCGTCCAAGGCCGCAAGCTTGATGCTCCAGCAAGGGTTGAAGCTTCTACACGCAGGTTCCCAAAAAGCAACGTGCTGCCGGGCGGTAACGTTGCAGGAACGGCCCCGCCGAGTTCCTCCCAGTTCATTTGATAACCTGCTGGGAACAGCCGCAATCTCAAAAGCTGTGCCGCCTACGTGATACGCTGGGAGCCAGAAATTGAGGAATTGCATATCTGTTTCACTTTGCGCGGCACCTTTGGGCCATTGCGGCGGCTCGGAATTTGGCAGGAGCGATGAGACAGCTGCCGGGGCTCCCTCAATCGCAAACAGCAATGAGGGAATCGCGGCCAGCTTGTATTTTGTGTTGACCAGCACCGCCGTGATTTCGTTTTCGGAGCTGTCGCTTGCCGTTGTGGGCTCGGCCAGCAGGAATAGGTGCTCGCCGATGTAATCCAAACCGCCGGCTTGTAGCGGCGGTGAGCTTGTGGCTGTAAAACTGCCATACTTGGCGCGAAGCTGGTATGTGTGTTGCGCTAAGCCGGTCTGCTCATCCATATAGAACCATTTATAATGTGATAGGTCTGCCAGTTTCACTCCATCGCGCGTCAACTCTAATGTTACAGGCATATCTGCAAATCCGTCTCTCGGCCAGTAAAGCAGCGGCCCTTTCGGAGCACCGAGGGAATACATCTGTATACTAGGCAACGAATCTTGCCTGACAATATCCACTTCGTAGTCATTCCTTATGGAGTATCTCCTCCCCGCTGGAAATCATGAAGAATTCGTAGTGACCCGGCTGCGCTATCCACATGACGGTTGACGCTCCCATCGCCGCATTCCGCCCCATCTCAGGTGGGAATTCCCACCTTGCAAGGGCTCTTGCAGAATTCTCACCCGGAAAACCGACGGCTATGGGAATTTAAGCGAGCCGCGTACCTAAATCCTCGCGCATTGCCCCATAATAGACATACGAAGGCTCTCCAAGGACTTCTGATGAGTCCTGTGGATAAACAAGGAGTTTAGGTATCGGCTGAAAATTCAACAGCGATGGAAGTTCAAACTCGAACCGAAGGGTTCCGGCTTCGTGGCGTCCGGAGGTTCTGGCTGTTCCGCCAACATCGGTTAAGCTTCCAAGCCCATCGCGGACATAGACCCTGTAAGCGTTGCATTCGCTTCCGAAATTCTGGGCGATACCCGTGATGTCCGCCACATCAATAACGCCATTCCGGTTTAAGTCCAGCGTGTAATAATCAGGCTTCTCGCTGATTTTCGCCCCGAAAGCTTGTGTAAATGGAACTATGTCCGAAACGCCGACCGTTCCGTTCAAGTCAAAGTCACCGGCGTTTTGATAGCGCCAAACAAGCTTCCTGGGATTGTATTCTGTGCCAGCTTCGGTGTAGATCCACCATACCTTGTTCTCCATCCCACTCGGCGCGCCTGAGACAATCTTCGCTGCGCCTTTCCCGCCAAAGCGGTCGTTGAGGCCCGAACGCATTTTCCCCTTCAGCTCGTCCCACACTTCCGGCGCAACGCCCTCGGGCATCGCCAGCGCGTCAAGCTGCGCTAATGCTTCGGCAAGCGTCGCCGGTGTCTGTGGTGTCGCAGGTGTAGTGGTTGCCGCTTCGCTTCCTGCAAGCGGAAGCGCGGCCTGCTGGTTGTGGCGCCCGCCCCCGCAGGCGAAGAGCACCATTGCCGTCATTACCATTCCGGCCACAAGGACAGCGAGTTTTCTTCCTGCTCGCATCATTTTCAGCTCCAAATAAACGGTGCATTTCCTTATTGCAGGCAGCTCTAGGATGCTAGTTATAATTCCTGCCGTAGTAAGCAATGATGTAAAGTATCTCGATGATGCTGATCTCTCCGTCGCCGTTTTGATCCACTTGTGCAATGATCGCAGGATCGGTGCTCCCAAAATAGGCGGCGACGGGAGTTATATCTGACATACCAACGATACCGTTCCCGTCCAAGTCTCCCGGCGTCGCCGTGACGCCCAGGCTGAGCTGCCCGCTGATTGGAGTTGAAGCGATAGCAGGCCCAGGCTCAAAGGTCTGTAAGTCAAGGCTGTGGACATTCTCAAACGAGTACACGTTGCGTTGGTTATCAATGTAAAAGTTGAATGCGCCTTCTTCGTTGGTGCCGGGCATCAGCTTTGCACCTGCCTCAAATGGCGGGGAAATGGGGAAGTCAAGTGGCCCAACGAGGAGAGTGTTGTGTTCGCGTAATGCGGCGACATTCGGGCTTGCGGTCAAGAAAGGATAGCTGTAAAACACCTGCGTATCCCATCCGTATCCCAGCGAAGGCTGTGCAGGCATTACCCCCCTTGTTTCCACTTCTACCGGCCAGTTTGATTGCACGCCTTTAGCGCCCATGTTCGGCTCATCAGCAAATGCGGCTAGCATCGAACTTGTGGAATGGCCTATAGGGGTATCGGATGTGCCTTGCGCCCAAGTCCGTAACGACGGCACGACCCACAAGGGATGCTTGTTGTTCGCAAGCACAGCTAGAACGCTCAGCGTAGTGGGCTCTGTAATCACCTGCGGCTCAGCGATCAAATATAGATGTTCGTCGGTATAGGCTGCGCCTGAAGCTTGGAAGGGCTCCGAGGAAGCTAGAAGAGTGTCCTTGTACTTCATCTCCACGTTGTACGTATGCGGCGCTGTCCCGGCGTGGAAGTCGTAGTAATACCATGTGCTCCTCGGAAACTCGCCGAGTAGCACGCCATCGCGGTAGATGGACGTGTTGATAAAGAGGTCTTGGTATTCGCCTCTCCCCCAATAGAGCATCGGCCCTTCAGGTAGGGCGATGTTCCGCACCTCCATCGGCGTATCCGTAGGCCCCAGAACCTTTATCCGATTGATATGCCTGTCTGCGTAAATGCCGTCGGAACTGGAAATCCAAGTAATGTCATAGGAACCCGTTGGGGGCTTGATTGTCAGGATCTTAACCGTGGAGATACGTGGGGTAATGGAGGGCGGCAGCTCCCAAAACGTAAAAGAGCCTGTCTCGCTCTGCGCGCTTCCCCAGAACTTCACATCTTCTCCGGCGAAGTATGTCGTGTCCCATTTGCTGGTGCTTATACGCGACACTTTATACGAAAGTTCCCCGGCCTGCACGCCGGTGCCCTCCGCACGGACCTGATATTCCTGTATGCCATTCCCCGCTGAATCCCATTCTCCCGCCGGCAAGTCAAATACTCGGTTTCCCTCAAATAGAGTTGAACTTGTGAACTGAACGAAGGTGAGTATCTGCTGATTGCCTTCATAGTCTGCACCGAATATTCGGTAGCCGGTGCATCTGTTTCCTATGTGCATTGCAAGCGCAGTGATATCTCCAGCGTTAACCACGCCGTCGCGGTTGCCATCAGTGTTAACAGCTTCAGGATGCTCGCTGATACTGAATCCGAACTCTTGCACCAGAACGCTTATGTCAGCGACACTCACTTCGCCGTCAAGGTTGTAGTCGCCTACGTTCTGATAGCGCCACTTCAAGTGGATGTTGTATTCCTCATCCTCTTCCGTGTAGATGTACCAAACGCGGTTCTCCGCGCCGGTCGGCGCTTTCGCGGCAATCTTCGCAGCACCTTTCCCGTCGAAGCGGTCGTTGAGGCCTATGCGCAGCTTGCCCTTCAGCTCGTCCCACACTTCCGGCGCAACGCCCTCGGGCATCGCCAGCGCGTCAAGCTGCGCTAATGCTTCGGCAAGCGTCGCCGGTGTCTGTGGTGTCGCAGGTGTAGTGGTTGCCGCTTCGCTTCCTGCAAGCGGAAGCGCGGCCTGCTGGTTGTGGCGCCCGCCCCCGCAGGCAACCATCAGCAACGCCGACACAAGAATGGCGGCTCCTAAGACAGCGAGTTGTTTTCTCCCCAGCATCATTTTCATCTCCAAAGAATTTGTTCGTTCGCTCATAGCAGACGCCTTACGTCGGCGGAAGGCTGTTCCCGAAATATAACCAGATATAGACGAACTCCATAAAACCGATTACTCCATCATCGTTTTGGTCAACGTGTTCGCTAGTCTCGTTCACTGGCCCAAAGTAAACTGCGATAGCCGTAACGTCACTAATACCTACGACACCATCTTGGTTTAGGTCGCCATATAATGGCGGTTTTCCTATCGGCATTACGCCACTTATAGGAGTAGTTGGAATGCCCGGCCCGACGGTGTACGTGTCTAATCTGAAATTGTGAACATATTCAAATCGGTACATATTACGGTAGGCGTCTACATAGAAAAGCGAATCCCCGCTTATGCTGGGAGTTGGCATGATTCTGGCCTCAGGGACTTCGGACCTTACTGCACCTTGTCCCCATGGCCCTACCAAGACCGTGCTATGTGCAGGAATGGTCTCCGGCTCAGGCAATCCCAGCTCTTCCCAATTGAACACTACACCGGCGCTGTTGCTATTCGGCGTAAAGGCAATTTCCCCCAGGACGGCGCTCGAAAACCATGGATAGAGCCTATATGGCTTTTCAAGCGCACTGGCTGTTTTGGGCGTTTCCCCAAGTAAGCCTATGCTAGGCCATTGCTCGCCAATCGATAATGAACTAGCTTGGCTGACGCCGTAAGTAGCAACTCTTAATGACGGAACGAACCATAACGGATGGCTGGTGTTAACCACTAAGGCAAAAAGGTCTTCAGAAGTGCCAGCGTAGTCTGCTGGCTCTTCAAGCAAGAATAGGTGCTCGCCTTCAACGGCGGATGCGCCAGTCCAGATGGTCTCGGAAGATGTAACAACATGCTCGCCATACTTAGCTACTAGCTTATAAGCATGTGTTCCTGAATCGGCTGTATCATCAAAGTAATACCATTGCTCAATGGGTAGTTCTGCTATTTGTGCTCTATCTCGTATAACGGCTAACACAGTCCCATCAATGTTGTGATATGCCTGCCGCGACCAATAAAAAAACGGCCCTTCGGGGGTGCTCAATTTCCGGTACTCAATGGGTATTTCTACAGGAGGAATAATGCGAACGTAGTAACTCAAACGCCAGGTCTTAAGTCCGTCTTCGCATAGTATTCTGAAGAAGACATAATCGCCAGATTCATTCACGGTAGTAGTCGCCGTCGCTTCATCTGATGAGCGAGGTAAAAATCCCGCAGGAAATTCCCATCGGACGAATGAACCCGGTGCCGTTGGCGGCGTAGTCTCGACAACGAAGGGAAAGCCCTCTACTCGACTGCCGATGCCATAGTGATAAGAGCGTGAGTAAGTTGTGAGGGAGCTTGTCCCGAGGTTCTCTCCGGAATCGTACGGGCAGACTGAATAGTATTTTGTATCAGCTGTTTCCCAGCTTTCGCATGATACATCAAAAGTGCGGGATCCATCCGCCACCGTTCCCTCGTTGAATGAGACCGTGCTGACTTGGCTTAATTCCCCACTGTCCGTTTTCATGAATACTCGGTACCCACGGCATTCATTTCCGTAGTGAAGGATGATAGCAGTTAAGTCTGAAATATCTACAACCCCGTTGCCGCTTGTATCAATGCGTTCAAGGTCAGGGCGGATATCAATTCGGCGGCCCATATTTCGGCCTATTTCGCTTACATCTGCTACCGAAACTAGGCCGTTCAGATCGTAATCACCTGCGCTCTTGTAACGCCACATCAGCCGTCCGGGTTCGTCGTCGAGTGATGTCACACCGCATATCCACTTCACGATGTTTTCCTCTCCTGTCGGCGCTTTCGCGGCAATCTTCGCAGCACCTTTCCCGCCAAAGCGGTCGTTGAGGCCCGAACGCAGCTTGCCCTTCAGCTCGTTCCACACCGCAGGCGCGACGCCATCGGGCATAGCCAGCGCGTCAAGCTGCGCCAATGCTTCGGCAAGCGTCGCCGGTGTTTGTGGCGCATCAGGTGAAGTGATTGCCGTCTCGTTTCCCGCAAGCGGAAGCGCGGCCTGCTGGTTGTGGCGCCCGCCCCCGCAGGCAACCATCAGCAACGCCAATAAGATGGCCGCGTAACCGTACCAAACGTGCCGTCTAGCTAGGCAAATTGGTGGGCACATAAGTTCCTCCAAACATCCCTTTCACCCTAATTATACCTTCGGATTCGCATTCCTGCCACGCCCCCGCTAGCACTGCATTTCAAGACGCGCCAGTTAGCCTGCGCGGCACAAATCCCTCTTCCAACATAGCCCTTCGCTGAATTTAAGGTATAATCGCTTATCACACAGGGGTGTGCTCATCTTCATAGAGGGAGTGCGTTATGCGCAGTTCTGGGGTATTCATTTTGATTCTTGTTATCTGCATGCTTGCAGCCTGCGGGGGACATTCCGCGCGCCGGCCAAGCTCCATATCATTGACGGCCCCCACTTCACAGCTTCCTGCCGGAGTGGACGGTTCATACTTGGAAGCCCTCAACTCGCTGCCGGCGGACATCCGCGCGGAAGTTGACGCGCTGGTTCCGCCGAAAGGATGCAACGCCGAGGTCTTCTATGCGCTGAAGAAGTCCTTCGTACAGGCGATGGTGTCCAGCCTTGCAAATGGCGGGAAAATAACCTGCACGCCACCCACGGGCGATAACAACAAGGCTACCGGCCTTACCGTAACCCCAAGTGGAGCAGATTATATCCTCGGCTGGAACTACCGCAACATCGGCGACTACGACCAAGGTGGCACTGTCGGCATTACAGATATCACGCCGATAGCAATGCACTACGGGCATACTGTCGGAACCGACCCGCTGGATGCGGTGATAGACGGCGACGGGAATGGGACAATCGGGATTGCCGACGTCACGCCGCTGGCGATGAACTTCGGCGTGAATGTGACCAGCTACCAAGTCGAGGAGGCGGCCACTGAAACCGGGACATATACAGAACTCGGTTCAGTCCTCCTAAATACAGGCACCGGCGCAGACCAGGGCTGGATGCGCTTTGAATACACGCTGCCCGACAGCGATGAACGATGGCTGCGCGTGGTACCGTTGGATGCACAGGGCAACCCTGGTGTTCCAAGCGATGCGTTGGAGTTTAGCCTTGGCAGCCCGCCTGAGATCGTATCGGTTTCGCCGCTTACTGGCGCGGTCAATTCATCGGTTCAATTTTCAGCGGTTGTTAATGGAGTTGGCCCATTCGCCTATTCATGGAACATTAGCGGCGCGACGCCAGACACAAGTACCGACGAGCAACCCACGGTCACTCTAAGCGGCATTGCGGGCGACTACGCCTGTTCGCTAACTGTGACTAATGCTGCTGGCTCGGATAATGTCGATTTCATGGTCTCCGTTGGTGAGCCGCCTAGTGTTACAGCCGTAAATCCGCTTGGCGGTATTACGGGCACAGATGTAGAATTCACAGCTACAGTTCTTACTGGATCAGTGCCATTAACCTACGCGTGGGACTTTGGCGGCGGCGCGACGCCTGACACGACTACTGAAGAAAGCCCAACGGTAACCTTGGGCGCTGCGGGCGCTTACGATACAGCTTCGGTTACAGTAACCAACTCATACGGTGAGAGCTTCTACGGCTTTACTTTAACCGTACTCGATACGACTCCCCCGGAAATAATCTCGGTCAGCCCCACTACTGGTTACCGTGGAGACGAGATAACAATAAGCGCCACAATTAACGGCACACCGCCCTTCACGTATGATTGGGATTTCGGCTGGGCGGCAACGCCTGATGAAAGCGCCGATGCTTCGCCCATCATCATCCTTGAAGAAGCCGGTGTTTGCCCATGCAAGCTGGATGTGGTTAGCCCGTACGGCAGTGACACTTTTTTCTTTGACCTCACAGTTACCCACGAGCCATCCTACGACGAGGTTGAGCCCAACAACAGCATTCCCGAAGCAAACGCTCTTCCTGCATCACCCGTCGTGGACTGGCACTGCCGTTTGACGCAGACGGATGACGAGAACGATTTCTTCTCCTTTGACGCTGGTTTCAGCGACCGCGTCGAGGTGACTATGTATCTGGATACGGATGACCCAAACTTAGACCTGGAACTGCAAGACGAAATAGGAACCGTGCTGGCGGTGAGTTCCGGTACGTCCGATGTGGAGGGTCTAACTTACTGGTTCACCGCCGAAGGCACCTATTACCTGCGCTGTTACTATTCTGGCCACACCGCCACGAACGCCGGCGACTACTGGCTGGATGTCTCGCTGGAGAACATCCCGCTGGACGAAGTGGAGAACAACGACTCAATGGTCGAAGCCAATGCTGTGGCCTTCCCGCTTGAGAGCTTCTATGGTAACTGTGGCATGCCCGGTGGCTATGACGGCGATGATGATGATTTTTTCACGTTTAACGCCGCCGCCAACGACCGCATCTACCTCACACTTGACCAAACGGATGACCTATACGACCTAGACCTCTATTTGCTTGATGGCAACGGAGACGAGCTTGCTTCTTCATACGACATTACAGGCTATGAGGAGATTGAATACTACTTTTTCCCCAGCGACGTAGGTCCTTACTATATCCATGTTGATGCCTGCACTGGACAAGGCTTCTACGAGCTTAACGGGACGCTGGAACAAGTTCGACTTTGGAGCGAGTTTGTCGTCGACAATACTACAAGCGCAGATCTGGGCTCATATTCCGCCTTGGTGGATGCCGGCGGACATCCGGCCTGCTTCTATTATGATGCTGTCAATGGGCGAATCCTCTATGCTTATTCCGAACAGGAAGATGGAACCGGTGCCTGGACTTCCCATTCATGTGATTCCTGGGAGGGTGTCGGTTCTCATTTAAGCGCTGCGATGGTTAACGGGCTTCCTGCAGTCGCCTATCTGGATGACCTTGCTGGAGGCGTGAAGTTCGCTATCTGCGACAGCATTGATGGTTCCGGCACGTGGAATTACACCATGATAGACAACCTTGCTGACCGGGGGCCAAGCGTTGCCTGCATCGGAGGCTATCCCGCTATATCCTACGGCGATTCCTCGGGCAACGTGCATTTCGCCATCAACGGAGAAGCGGGCGGTGGCGGGTCATGGTACACCTATCCAGTTACAACATCGGGCCCTGGGGCGTGGTCCACGAGCCTGTTTGAGCTGTCCACCGGCTTCCCCTGTATCGCTTTTGATTCCAGCAGCACCAGCGAGCTGCGGTTAGCCGTATGCGACGCAGTTGACGGGAGCGGGACCTGGACAGTCAACCTCGCGGGTGGTTTCTTTACTGGCAGCACGCCTACTTCCACAGGTCTTACCACCAACTATCCTTCAATAGCTGCCATTTGGAATGACCGTCCTATATTCTTTCGCGGTTTCGCCGAAGATGGCTCCGGTGGCTGGGCGGGCTATTATGCCTCGCCGATAACCACTGCCGGTGAAGTATCACTAGCTGTCCAGTGGGGATGGCCGCGCATCTCGTTTGAGGACGCCGAAGGCGACCTGTATGAAGCCATCTCCGTAGCCGACACCGGCTTGGGAGAGTGGATGACCCGGCCAGTCAGGCGGAACGCTTCAGTAGGCTCGAACCGCTCGTTTGGATTTGTCGGCGGGAATCTCTGCTGCGTATTCTACGACACCGCGAACCACTGGGTTGGCTTCGCCGTGCCCGTGAGCTAGCGCGGCGTCAAAGGCTATAAGTTAATTGGTGATATCGCCTGTTTGCCTTCAATCGGCGACTTTTCATTCGCATACATTCCATTCTACTTGCGTTACTGCGGGAGTATGGACTGGTCTAGCATGGCTTCATTGCGGCTTACGCCGTGCGATGTTGCCATTTAGAGGAGCATATCGGGGTGTCCTAAGAGGAGCACGCCATAATCGCCTTCGTCTTCACGGCAATCTTGCTGGCTGCCTGCGCCGGATGGATTTGCCAGCTTTGATACCTCATCACCATAATCTACGGTATAATTCTGTCGGCACCGCAGTGTGCTCATCTTCATATAGGGAGTATGTTATGCGCAGTTCTGGGATTTTCACATTGATTCTTGTTCTTTGCCTGCTTGTAGCATGCGGGGGACATTCCTCGCGCCGGACAAGCAACGCATTGCCGACTGCGCCCGCTTCGCCGCTTCCCGCCGGGGTGGACGATTCATACTTACAAACCCTCAAGCTCGCTGCCCGCTGACATCCGTGCGGAAGTTGACGCGCTGGTTCCGCCGAAGGGAGGTGCAACGCCGAGGTCTTCTATGCACTGAAGAAGTCCTTCGTGCAAGCGATGGCGTCCAATCTCGCCATGGGCGGGAAAATAGCCTGCACGCCACCCACGGGCGATAACAACAAGGCTGCCGGCCTCACGCTAACGCCTAGCGGCGGCGATTTCATATTTAGCTGGAACTACCGCAACATCGGCGACTACGACCAGAGCGGAACCGTCGGCATTACCGACATCACGCCTATCGCCATGCACTACGGGCATACGGTCGGCACCGACCCGCTGGACGCTGTAATTGACGGCGACGGGAACGGGACAATCGGGATTGCCGACGTCACGCCGCTGGCGATGAACTTCGGCGTGAACGTGACCAGCTACCGCGTGGAGGAATCAGCCACTGAAACCGGGACATATACAGAACTCGGCACCGTCCTCCTCAATACAGGCACCGGCGCCGACCAGGGCTGGATGCTTTTGGAGTTTACGCTGCCCGACGACAACACGCGCTGGCTGCACGTAGTGCCGCTGGACGGCCAAGGCAACCCCGGCGTTCCCAGCGATGCGCTGGAGTTCGGTGGCGGCGGGACTGCCCCAGTAATTGAATCGGTGAGCCCGCTATCGGGCGCAACCAACGCAGCCGTGCAGTTCTCGGCGGTCGTGAGCGGGGTTGGCCCGTTTACCTATGTGTGGAACTTCAACGGCGCATGCACGCCTGACTCCAGCTTTGATGCGCAGCCAAACGTTACCTTGAGCGCAACTGCCGGCGATTACAACTGCACTTTGGAAGTAACCAACGCCGCGGGGCCTACCATCTTTGACTTCACGGTCACTGTCGGCGCGCCGCCAAATGCTACGGCTGTTAACCCAACAGGCGGTGTGTCAGGCGAAGACGTGCAGTTCACTGTCACCGCGACTGGAGACGCTCCTCTAACCTACGCTTGGGACTTCGGCGGTGGCGCGACGCCTGATACGAGCACTGATGAAAGTCCGACTGTCAATTTGGGCGCTGCGGGCGTTTACGATACAGCTTCGGTTACAGTAACCAACTCATACGGCGAAAGCTTCTTAGGTTTTGACTTGGTTGTGACGCCAGTCGGGATGCCTCCCGATATAACCATAGTTACTCCAACTTCGGGCATGGAAACGACGGAGATAAGCATCAGCGCATCCGTTCTCGGCACCCCGCCGTTTACCTACGCCTGGGACTTCGATGCCGCTGCGACTCCTGGCACAAGCTCCGACGTAGCGCCACTCATTACGCTCAACGGTCCAGGCATCTACCCATGCTCGCTTGTGGTGGATAACTCCTTTGGAAGCGACATCTATAACTTTGACTTTGAAGTTCTGCCTGTGAGCGCATATGATGAAGTTGAGCCGAATAACCCGCTGCCGGACAACTTCAATGTGCTGCCACCGCTCCCAGTAGACAATTGGTACTGCCGGTTATCTAACACTGATGATTTAGACGACTACTTTTCCTTTGCCGTGAGTGAACCGAGCTTGCTTCAAGTTACGATGACTTTGGCTTCAGACGACCCAGACCTTGATGTTGAGGTGCTTGATGGGGCGTTCACCGTGCTCGGTGGCAGCTATGGCACTGGCGACATTGAGAGCTTCTCACAACTCCTGTTTACTCCCGGAACATACTACATCCACTGCCTTGCCGTAGGCTATACGGTGAATGAAGCAGGAGACTATTGGCTAGACCTGGCGCTTTCATCGGTGTCGTTTGATGAAGTGGAAGATAATGATTTAGCGGATGAAACCGCTAACGATATCACCCTTCCCTTAGTAGCTTTCAATGGGCATTGCGGCGGGCCAGTTGGATACGATGGCGATGATGACGACTACTTCGCGTTCAGCGCGTCGGAAGGTGATTCAATCTTCGTTGAGATGACAGGCACTGACGATTCCTACGATTTGGATCTTTTCCTGTATGATGATGAAGGAGATATGCTCGCATCATCACAAGCCAGTGGGCCAGATGAAGTAATCTCCCACACCTTTACAGCCGCAGATATCCCCCCGTATTACCTCAACGTTTACGCATATGAGGGCAGCGGAATGTATGAGCTGAACTCGCGGCAGCCCTGGGATACTTTCGTAATTGACGATTCGACGAGTACTAGCCTAGGCAACTGGTCGGCGTTAACCTACACAGGCGGACATCCCGGCTGCTTCTACATGGATTCCGACAACAACAGCGTTTACTTCGCCTATAGCGATACGATCGAAGGGACAGGAACCTGGACAGTTTATCCCGTTGACACGAGCGGCACTGTCGGCTCATACATGAGCGGCAGCGAACTTGGAGGATATCCCGCGGCAGCTTACATTGATTCCAGCGGGGGAGTGAAATTTGCAATGTGCTCTACATCGGATGGTTCTGGGACATGGAACGTTTCTGACGTTGACGTTAACGGTGTCTATGACCCAAGCATCGCCGAAATCGACGGCTATCCTGCCGTTGCATATGAAGGGCCAAGTGAATCGCTTTGGTACTCAAGGAACTCCACAATCGACGGGAGCGGGACATGGACCTCTTACGAAGTCGATAGCGGCTCTGGCGCTTATTACACGAGCATTGTGGAACTCCCCAATGGTTACCCCGGCATTTTCTATAATGCCTACAATTCAAACGAAGTCCGTTTCGCAACCTGCGACGCATATGATGGAAACGGCACATGGACAACTAGCTCGGTCTTTTCAAGCGATACTTACCCCTCAACTTCCTGTGCAATCGTGGATGGGCGCCCTGCCGTGGCCTGTATTGATACAAACGAGAGCCCGTATTTCGTAATCAACTCCGCCGCGGATGGCTCGGGCGCTTGGAACAGCTACCAGATTGCGAACTTTGATACAAACTGGTCGTACTTGTCATTGGCGGTTCTTGACGGGATACCGTCGGTCATCTTCAACGACGACATCGAAGACAATATCTACTTCGCGCAATCGACCTTAACGACCGGCGAAGGCGGATGGAGCTACTGGCCGATACTTGGGGATGAGCATGTTGGTTCTAACCACAGCCTTAGCTTTGTAAACAGCAAGCCGGCGTGCGTGTTTTTTCAAAATACTGATTACTGGGTTGGCTTCGCGACACCTCCGACCTGGCCATAAGCCTTTCAGCGGATCCCCGTGCATCATCGCGCGTGTTTAGATGGGCAAAAAGGGAAAGCTCCCACGGGGGCTTTCCCTTTTCTATATTCGCGGTTTAGTTGAGAGCCCTAGCGCCGTATCTCGGCGCGCACGAGCTTGATGCGGTTCTTCACGACATTCAAGATGGTGATGCGCACTCCGTCTATGTGGATTGCATCGCCCTGGCGCGGTATGCGGCCGAACTTGGCGAGAAGCAGCCCGCCCAGCGTGTCGCTGCCCTCGGCGTCCAGTTCAGTCCCCAGCTCCTCGTTGACTTCCTCAATCGCCAGCGACGGGTTGATGATGAAGCTGCCGTCGTCCTTGCGGTAAACGCACTTGGCCTCGTCGTCAAATTCGTCCTGTATCTCGCCGACGATTTCCTCCAGCACGTCCTCAATCGTCACGATGCCCGCCGTTCCGCCGTATTCGTCCGCGACGATGACGAGGTGCTTACGCTCCTTGCGCAGGTCCTGGAGCAGCTCGTCAATGCGCTTGGTCTCGGGGATGTAAAGCGTTTCCTGCGCAAGCTGGCGTATGTTGATGTCATCGGGGCGCTTGGAATTCAGCTCCACCATCAAGTCGCGTATGTGCAGCACGCCGACGATGTTATCCACCGTCCCTTCATAGACCGGGAAGCGCGAATAAGTTGAATCAAGTATCGCCTTGATGCTTTCCTGCGCCGGGTCGTCTGCGTCCAGCGCAACGATGTCAATGCGCGGCGTCATAATCTCGCGCACCGTCGTCTCGCCCATCTCAACGATAGCGGAAATCATCTCGCGCTCTTCATCTTCCAGCTCGTTTTCAACCGGCGCGGTCTCCGCGTAAACGGTGAAGTCGCCCATCTTCATCGCGTCGGCGATGGCTTCGGTCTCGCCGACCGACCCCGCTGTTTTGAGCAGCAGCGCCGCTGCGGGATACATGAGCGCATACGCAAAGCTGACCAGCCCTGCGTTCTTGATAATGAACTCGGGCTTGGATAGCTGCATGAGCGGGAGCGTGTGCCCGGCATAGATGAACACGTTCGCCAGGATTATCAGCACAACCGCGCCGACCAGCGCCTGCGCCCAAAGCGGCAGGGAGTGAATCCCCAAGGCGTGGAATATCGCGAGGAATATGAGAAGCAGCGCCGCTGAAAAGCTCGCGAATTGCAGCGTTGAGAATGCGACAATCGTGTGCGGCGTGTGCCTAAGCAAAGCGCGGACGGCGCGGTAGCTTTTTGGCTCGTCGTCTTCCTTGAAAGGCGAAATGTTCGCCGGGTCAAGGCTGAGGAAACTTGCGAGCGCGGCGGAGGTGAATGCGAAAACGATTAGGCTTGCGACGCCTGCAATTACGCAGGCGGCAAGAATAATAAGACTTGCCGGGTCAGTGTCCAAACTCTACCACCTTAATGGTTGCATACTTAAACAGCCACTTTTCTTCCGCGAGCATCTTTACCGTGTCAGCCTTGGATTTATGCCCAAGCCCGAGCAGGTGCAGCAGCCCGTGCGCCGCCACCGCCGACATCTCGTCAGCCGTGCTGTTCCCATTGCGCTTGGCTTGCCGTTCAACCTGGCGCAGGTTAACGAAAACATCGCCTAACAGCCTTGGCGGCTGCGTCTTAGCAATGGACGCGTGCTTGCCGGGCGCAAGCGCCGGTGTGTCGCAGGGGAAAGAAAGCACGTCGGTCGTTTCATCCCGCTTGCGGAAGCGCGCGTTTAAAGTAGCGATGCGGCGGTCGGCGCAGACGGTGATTGTGGCCTCGTCTTTATCGCGCAATCCAAGCGCACGCGCTACTTTAAGAAGTTTGCGCTCCACCTCCCGCCTAAGGCTCGGGCTGTGGGTTATGTTCCAGCTAAAGTTCAGCATTACAGGAACCCAAATTATACCAAAACGCGCGTTCGCCGCCGCGCCCGCGTTACAATGTCATGTATGCCGACGCTGGAAATGCCCTATGGCCACGGTATGTTGCCGCTGGAGATTCCGCCTTCAGTCTCGGAAGGGCTGTTCATGGCGCAGCCAAGACCGCTGCACCCACTCGCGGACTGCGCCTTAGCCGCGATAGCCGCAGCGCAAGCTCCCATCGGCTGCGCGCCACTTTCCGAACAGCTCACGCAGTCTGAAAGTGTCCTCCTCATTGTGAGCGACCCCACGCGCTGCGTGGCATACCCGCAGTGGCTTCCCGCGCTGGTTTCGCACATCCGCGCGAACATGCGCCCCGGCGCTGCGCTGCGCATCATCATGGCGACCGGCACCCACGCCGCCCCGCCGGCGCAAGATGTCGCCGCCTACCTTGGCATCAACGATGAAGTCATCATCCACGACTGCCGCGATAAATCATCGCTGGTGCACATCGGCGTTAGCACGCGCGGCACGCCCTTTGTCCTGAACAAGCTTACCACTGAAGCTGACCTCATCATCGCCACCGGCGCAGTCGGCTACCACTACTTCGCAGGCTTCACCGGCGGCGTGAAGGCGGTCTTTCCCGGCCTTGCAGGCTTTGAATCGGTTATCGCTAACCACGGCCTGTGCCTGAATATTCCGGCGCAGCGCTTCGCCGACGGAGTTGTGCCCGGCGCGCTCGCAGGCAATCCGGTGCAGGAAGACTTCCGCGAGGTGCTCCCGCTTCTTCCGCCAGTGTTCATCGCTAACACGGTGCTCGCCGATGACCGCGACCCGGCATTCTTCGCCGCAGGCGCGCCCATCGCCGCGCATGAAGCCTGCTGCGTCTTTGTGGACGAACATTTCCGCTGCGAGTTGCCCCACGAAGCAGGGCTTTTGCTGCTCTCCGCAGGCGGGCATCCGCGCGACATCTCGCTTTACCAGGCGCACAAGGCGCTCAAGCACGCGCAAGGCGGCCTGGCGCATAGGGCGCGCATCCTCTTCTTCGCGCAATGCCCCGATGGGATGGGGCATCCCAGCTTTGAGCACTGGTGCGCCATGAGCCTTGCCAAGACGCTGGAGCAGCTTCAGGGCGGCTACCAGCCAATCGCGCACATCGCGCTTTCGCTGCGCACCCTCGCACGCAAGTTTGATATAACGATGGTGTCGGATCTGCCAGCTCAAATCGTGGAGCAATGGGGAATGGCGCATGTTTCGCCGGAGAAGGCTTCACTCAAGGCGTCGTGGATGCTGGCACATGCGCAACATGCCGCCGCAGTGGCGCACGGCTCGTCGGTTCTGCTTTCGGCTTTACAATAGCCCTGCGCGCGGGTAAAATCTCCGCTCGCCTCCGGCAAGGCGTGGCCGCCCCGGCTGCCCCGCCCGTCCCAATGATTGGGGTGTCGTCTAACGGTAGGACAACGGACTCTGGATCCGTTTATCGGGGTTCGAATCCCTGCACCCCAAAGTTATCGGGATATAACCTCATATTTGCATACTACGAGAAAGGCTTTCTCCAACTTGGGTGCGAATTCACCCACGCGGACGCGCTTGGCAGGCTTGACGCTAAGTAAGCTGGCCGTCAAGCCAGTAATCTCCGCCGGTGTACCCGCCGACATTGCGCATCCTCAGGTAGCACGGGAAAGTCTCATCGCCGGTAAAGGTGTAATCAACCCATATTTCCGTCGAGCTTCCATCAACGGCCAACACGTTCGAATCAGAAGTCCCATAGCGCGAGGTTCATTTCTCCGCCGTGCGCGTCGAAAGTGGCATGGAAATGAACCGTATCACCAGCGCCGACAGCGGGGTCAAACAACAGGCAGTCATCGTTGCCACCGTCATAGCCCACATAGAAATACTGGTCGTAATGGCCAACACTCCCATGCCAATCCACGAAATCGAATGGCGGGAGCTGGTTCGCTGTGGCGACACTGTCGTTTGGCTCATCTTCGTCGTAATAGGCCTGGGCGTTAGGCACGAAAATCCAGATGATGTCTTCGTCCTGCTGGCCTTCTTCATCGGTAACCCTGAGGATTGTCTGATACAACCCGTCCGCAGTGAACGTGTGCAGGACGGGGAATGCGTCAACGGTCAAATCATCCCACGACCCATCTCCATCCCAGTCCCATTCGTAAGTTGATATGATGCCGCCGTCGTAGTCAGAGCTCCAGCGGGCGTCAAAAGTCACTTCCAGCGGGGCTGCGCCTTCTTCTGGGTTAGCGATAATATCTGCGTAGGGAATGGATCCCTGCATGATGTCAATCGTGTAGTCGGTATAGCCAAAGTCGTAGATGTCTAAGTAGAACGGCGCGTTATCGCCTGGGCCAAACATGTATACAATTTGCCGGGGATTCGTATCCCCGCATCCTATAAGCATATCCGCGTCGCTGTCGTAAAGCAAAACGACAGGGCCCGAAGTTGCAGGATTATAGTTCACGGTGATGGTAACTGTTTCGCCTTCCAGTGCGCTGAATGTGTAATAGTCTTCAATATCTCCATCGTAGCCCGTATAGCCGTTATCCGGGCTATCGCCCACGCTGCCCCTGAAGCCGCTGAATGGAATCGGTGGAAGCAAGTTTGCGTCGCCGCCTACTGGCCCGTCGTTGTTCTCAACTTCGTCGTAGCCGATGTCTCCCGCGGTTATAGTTATTGAAGCTGATGCGACAAGGCCGTCAGCGTCGGTCACTTGCACTGCAGCGCGGTACCAGCCGTCAATAGCATAGTCAAAGCTTTCAACAGCGCCGCCTGCCACAAAGGTGCCATCGCCGAGGAAATCCCAAGCGTAGCTTACTACATCTGTGGATCCGCTCGCGTCGAAGTTAACCGTTAGCGGCGTTGGGCCGTTTGTTGGCGTAGCAATGAGGTCCGCGAATGGAGGGGTGCCTTCAACGCCTTTCAGGAAATACTCCGCGCATCCCCAATAGCTGTAGACTTCAAGGTAGAACGGCGCGGTATCGCCGTCAACGAACGTGTAAGTAAGCTGGAATGGGCTGGCATCCGATTCCAATGACTGCAACGTATCGCCGTCAGAATCAATAATCGCCAGCGAACCGGCGTATTCGGTTAGGCTCCACTCCATGGCGAAAGTAATCGTGTCGCCAATCGTAGCATTGAAGCTGAAGTTATCCTCCCAGTCGCCGTCGTAGCCGATATATGTCGGAAGATCTTCGCCGATGCTGCCGGTGAAGCCCTCAAACGGGATGGCTGGAAGTGGGGTGGCGCTGCCGTCTTGATCGTCATTATCTTCTACTTCATCGTAATCCGGAGCTGCATACACGTTTATCGTCATAGACGCCGTGTCTTGAAGGCCTTCGTCGTCGAAAACGCGCACGGTCGCTGTGTAATCGCCAACCACCAAATACTCCCAATCGTAAAAGGCGGTTGTGCCGGTATGGCCTTCAAAGACGCCGTCGCCATCAGCATCCCATTCATATAGCGTGATTTCACCGCCGTCAGGATCGACGCTGTTGTCAGCATCAAAGTTAACGCTCAGAGGAGCATAGCCCATGTAATGGACCGCTTGGATGTCCGCCACCGGGGCTTCGCCCGCCGGGCCTGGAGCCTGCATTGCACCGCTTCCCTCGCCCAGCGTATTCGCGGCATCACGAGCTATCACCCGATACCACTGCGATGGCGTCGGAGCGTAGTTGTAGGTGAACATCATCCGCCCGGTGTCTTTCCCTGTTCCCGTATCCAGGTACACGGTGTCCACCAGCGCGAATGTGCCGTCTTCAGCGTCGGATATCTGCACCTCGTAACTCGCGCAATCTACGCCGAAGTTCATTGCAATGGGGGTTACATCCGCGATATCCACTGTCCCGTTGCCTGAACCGTCAACAACCGCGGGCAAGGAGTTTTCCTCGCCGGTAACCCAGCCTTCCCCGTAATGCATGGCTAGCGGCGTAATGTCCGCAATGCCGACAGACCCGTCCTGGTTGTAGTCGCCGACGTTGTAATAGCGCCAAATCAGGTTATACATCCCCCCGCCTGCATCATTTAGCTGGATGCCGGGGATATGGTTAGCCGCACCCGTTGGCGGGGTGCAGGCGATTTTACTTGTTCCACGGGCGATGAGCGCCGTGCGGAGAGCATCTTTAATCTGCGCAAACAGGGCAGGAGTTACTCCTTTTGGCGCTTGCAGGGCGTCAAGCTCAGCCAAAGCCGCGGCAACGTCAATGCTCGCCGGGCTTATCGTGTTGTTAGGCATGCGCCGGGTGCCTGTTTGCCCGCATGCGAAGATGAGCAATGCCACCAACAATGCAATCGTTACAGCCAGTGTTATCTGAAGCCCTTTCATATGGAATCCCTCCCGCAAGTTTTCGCTCATGAAATTATACCGCGACTAAATCAGAAGCCGCAATAGACCTGTGGATGCGTAAATCTCATATGCCTGCGTCCCTTCGCGCCGCGGTGCACACTTGTAGCGTTAGTTGCTCTCTGTTTAAGCCCGAGCCTATTAAATCTACGATAATGTCAGGCATATCCGGATACTAAAGAGTACCGTGGGAAAGCAAGCAGGGCGGAGTTTGCGCGCAATGCTGTCTCTTAGTGCGGATGCCCCGCCGGCAGCGGCCTTAGGGTCGACTAGCCTAAATACAGCACAGTTTCCGGTTGACTCCTCAGAATTTAACTTCGCAGGATACAGGTTGTCCAGATGAAATGGAATACAAGCCTATTCAGGCCGCCTTCCGCCGACAAGAAGAAGCGGCAGGTTCAGAAACAAGCCAGCGGTGAGATGGCGCAAGATGGCGCGCACAAGCAGGCAGAAGACGCTGTAAGGATGCTTGCCGCCATCGTCGAGTCTTCCGATGACGCTATCATCGGCAAGACCCCCCGCGGCGTGATTACCAGCTGGAACGCTGGCGCGGAAAGGCTCTACGGCTATTCGGCCGCTGAAGTAGTGGGAAAATCAATTACTATCCTCGCCTCGCCTGACCAGCCGGACGACATCGCGCACGTTCTCAACCGCGTACTTGCTGGCGAAGCGGTTCACCATTATGAAACCAAGCGCAAGAGAAAGGACGGGCGCAGCATCGATGTGTCGCTGGCGATTTCCGCTATACGAGATGGTGCAGGCAATATCATCGGCATCTCAACTATTGCGCGCGACATCACCGAGCGCAAACGGGCCGAACAGGCGCTGAACATTAGCATAGAAGAGTTGCGCCAACATAAGGCGGACTCCTCGCATGACCAGCTATTGTCGGCGACGGCGCTAAACGATAGCAAAGAAGAGTTACGCCAACAGGCCGTTGATTTTTCCCATGAGCAGTCAGTGTCTGCTGCGGCTCTCCTCGACAGGGCGGACAGGTATCGCCAACAGACCGCTGACTTTTCCCATGCGCAGTCTATATCTGCCGCAGCTCTCAGCGATAGCGAAGATAGGCTTCGCCAGCAAACCGCAAGCTCCGCCCGCGACCAGTCCGTGTCGGCCGCAGCTCTCAGCGAAAGTGAAGACAAATTGCGCGAGCAGACGGCAAGTTCCGCCCGTGACCAGTCACTGTCGGCTGCGGCGCTCAGCGACAGCGAAGATAGGTATCGCAGGCAGACCAAAGACTTCTCCCATGAGCAATCCTTGTCTGCCGCCGCGCTTAGCGATAGCGAGGATAGATTGCGCGAGCAGACTGCAAGCTCCGCCCGTGACCAGTCTGTCTCAGCCGCGGCGCTCAGCGACAGCGAAGATAGGTATCGCCAGCAGACCGCCGATTCGTCTCTTGAGCGGTCTATGTCGGCCGCTGCTCTAAGCGATAGTGAGGACAGGTTGCGCCAGCAGAGGGCCGACTCTTCCCTTGAACGGTCTATGTCGGCCGATGCGCTCAGCGCGAGCGAAGACCGGTTGGCCCAGCAGACCGCTGACTCTTCCCGTGAGCAGTCTTCGTCGCCCGATGCGCTCAGGGAGAGCGAAGACAGGTTGCGCCAGCAGACCGCGGACTCTTCCCGCGAGCGGGCTTTGTCAGCCGCGGCGCTTAGCGCCAGCGAAAGCAGGTTGCGCCAGCAGACTGCAAGCTCATCCCGAGATCAGTCCGCGTCGGCCGCGGCGCTTAGCGATAGCGAGGGCAGGTTAATCCAACAGACTGCTGACTCGTCCCGTGAGCAGTCATTGTCAGCGACGGCGCTTAGCGATAGCGAGGGCAGATTGCGCCAGCAAACCGCAGCCTCCTCTCGTGAGCAGTCATTGTCGGCGACGGCGCTCAGCGATAGTGAAGGCAGGTTACGCCAGCAAACGGCTGACTCGTCACTGGAACAATCTGTGTCTGCCGCAGCGCTTAGTGACAGCGAAGACAGGTTTCGCCAGCAGACAAAAGACTTCACTATTGAGCAATCCTTGTCGGCCGATGCGCTCAGTGAAAGTGAGAGGCGCTTCCTTCAGGTTGCTGAAACCACAGGCGAGATAATCTGGGAAGTTGATGCTAACGGCCTCTATGTATATGTCAGCCCGACCTGCGAAAAGGTGTTGGGCTATACTCCCGAAGAGCTGGTTGGTAAACAGCATATTTACGCGCTATATGTCCCGGAAGCCCGTGAGCAGCTAAAAGAGGCGGCAATGAAAGTCTTTGCCCGCAAAGCCGCTTTCCGGGCGTTCCCAAGCCAAAACGTGAAGAAAGACGGCGGCATCGTAGTCCTGGAATCGACGGGAGTTCCGTTACTGGACAGCGAAAGAAAATTGATTGGCTACCGGGGCGCGCACCTGGACGCCACCGAACGCAAGCGCGCCGAGGAAGAGCTGCTGCAATACCAGGACCACTTGGAGGAAATGGTTGAAGTGCGCACGAATGAGCTTAATGTAGCCAAGGATGCGGCCGAAAGCGCGAGCCGTGCCAAGAGCACCTTCCTCTCCAATATGAGCCATGAAATACGCACTCCAATGAATGCTGTGCTCGGCTATACGCAGATTCTCCAGCGCGATGCATCTCTTAGCCCGCTGCAGCTGAAGTATGTTGAAACAATCGGGCGCAGCGGGGAGTTCCTGCTCAGCCTGATAAACGACATCTTGGAAATGTCCAAGATTGAGGCAGGCAAGGTTACCTTGGCGCCTTTGCCCATGGACTTCCAGGCGATGCTTGGCGACGTAGAAGCGATGTTCCGTGTAAGGACGGCAGAGAATAATTTGCAATTTCAGGTAAGCCGAATTGGCGAAGTTCCATCGCATATCATCGCCGATCCGATGCGCGTGCGGCAGGTCATCATCAACATGCTCGGTAATGCGGTGAAGTTCACCGAGAAGGGCGGAATAGTCGTGCGGGTATTCACCGGCAAAGTAGAAGGAGATGACCGCTTGCTGGTTACCGTTGAAGTTGAAGATACCGGCATGGGCATTCCCGAAGGCGAATTAGAGAACATCTTCAACTCGTTTGAGCAGACGAAACGTGGGCAGATAATTGGCGGAACCGGCTTAGGCATGGCAATAAGCCGCCAGCTTGCGCGCCTGATGGGCGGCGACCTCACGGTTAAGAGCGAGCAAGGCAAAGGCAGCACGTTCATGTTCGCCTTCAATGCGGCTCTGGCTAAGGAAGAACAGGTTCAGGCGGTTCAGACGGCTGCTTCCACCAAGAAGGTCCTTGGCCTGGCAACGCCACCGCCGGGGCCCCGCATCCTGGTTGTTGATGACAAGGAAACGAACCGCGACGTGCTTACAATCCTGCTTGGCATGATTGGATTCACCGTCAAGGCGGTGGTGAACGGGAAAGAGTGTGTAGAGGCATTTGCGAACTGGCATCCCGACGCCATCCTCATGGACGAGCGAATGCCGGTGATGGATGGCATAGAGGCGACCAAGATCATCAAGGCCACGCCTGAAGGCAAGTCAACTCCGATAATCATGATAACCGCCAGCGCCATGGAAGAAAGTAAGCAAGACGCGCTCAATTATGGCGCTGACGGCTTCGTCCGCAAGCCTTTCAAGGAAAGTGAGCTTCTTGACGAGATGGGCCGGCTGCTAAACCTGGAATATGTTTACGAAGACACGTTGGTAAAGGCCCCTGCCCACCATGTTGTCGAAGGGAACTACGTGGGTGAAGCAGGCCAGCTTCCCGTCGAACTTACGGCGAGCCTGCTGGAGGCCGCCGAGATGGGCGACAACACGCGCTTTACCAGCATAGTGAAGGAACAGGTCATGCTTATTTGGCCTTCGTTCGGGGAACACCTTCTCCAGCTTGCGCGGGATTATAGGATTGACCAGATTGTGCAGGTGCTGAAGGCCGGCGGAAAAAGTTGAAGGCAGCCACGGTAACGCGTTATCGCTGAGACGCCACGCAGCCGGGGTTGCGTTTGCACGAAATCGGACGAGACAGCAAGGCAAGTTAGACCATAGGCGTTCATTATTATTCCTCCGCGTGTATAAAGAAATAGTAAATAGCTTGTGAGAGCCCAAGCGCGTTTGTGTTTACGATAATCTCAGCTAAGCGCAGATACTAAATAATACATCGTGAGAACCCAAGACTTGCGGAGCTTGGGCGCAAAGCTGTTTCTTCGTGCGGATGCCTCGCCGTCGGCGGCCTTCGGGTCGGCTGGCCTAATAACAGCAAGCCTTCCGGTTGACTCCCCATATTTCGCATCCGCAAGCCGCGGGGTGTCTAAATGAGCTGGGGCCGTAAGCCAAAGCAAGCAATTCCGGCTGCCGGCTCCCAGCCTGGGAATAAGGCGGGTTCAACTGAAACCGTTAGCAAAGCGGCGCAGGATAGCGCGTGCAAGCGGGAGGAAGATGCCGTAAGGATGCTTGCTGCCATTGTCGAGTCTTCCTATGATGCGATTATCGGCCAAGCCCCTGACGGCGTAATTCGCAGTTGGAACGCGGGCGCAGAAAGGCTTTACGGCTACTCGGCCGGTGAAATAATCGGAAAGCCTATCACCATTCTTGCATCGCCGGACCAGCCGGACGACATCGCACATGTCCTCTACCGCGTGCTTGCGGGTGAAGCGGTTCGCCACTATGAAACCCGGCGCATGAGAAAGGACGGGTGCAGCATCGACGTGTCGTTGGCCATGTCCGCTATTAGAGACAGCGCGGGCAGGATAATAGGCGTCTCAACTATTGCGCGCGACATCACCGAGCGCAAGTTTGGCGAACAAGCGCTAATCGATAGCATAGAAGAGTTGCGCCAACAGAGGGCTGACTCTTCGCATGAGCAAGCCTTATCTGCCGTAGCTCTCAGCGACAGTGAGGACAGATTACTCCAGCAAACCGCAGACTCCTCTCGTGAGCAGTCTGTGTCTGCAGCAGCACTTAGCGATAGCGAAGACAGATTCCGCCAGCAGACCGCCGATTCGTCTCTTGAGCGGTCCATCTCTGCGGATGCCCTCAGCGCAAGTGAGGGCAGATTACGCCAGCAAATCGCCGACTCTTCCCGCGAGCAAGCCGCCTCAGCGGTCTCACTCAGCGACAGCGAAGAAAGGTTGCGCCAGCGCGCTTCTCAGCTTGAAGTAGCCTTCAAACAGCTTGAGTCATTTTCCTATTCAGTATCCCACGACCTTCGCGCGCCTTTGCGGCATATTCAAGGATACGGGGATATTCTCATGCGCCACGCGGGGGAACAGCTTGACGAGGAGTCGCTGCGCTGTTTGAACATTATGATCTCGGCGAGCGGAGAGATGAGCAAGCTAATTGACGACCTTCTCTCCTATTCAAGGACTGGGCGCACCGGGCTAAGCCGTCGGGATATTTCGCTGAACGAGTTGGTTGATGAAATCCGCGCCGTCTTAGCGCCGTCATTTATAGGGCGGAACATTCACTGGTCAATAGGCGACTTGCCGGTTGTATCAGGGGAGCCTGCCCTGGTTGGCATCGTCCTCACGAACCTGCTGGACAACGCGCTGAAATTCTCTCGTAACAATATTGATACCAATATCGAGGTTTCGTGTCAGGGCGAAGAAAACGGCTTCGCGGTTATCCGCGTAAAAGACGACGGCGCGGGCTTTGATATGCGTTACGCGGCCAAGCTATTCGGAGTGTTCCAGCGCCTGCACTCGCATGACGAGTTTGATGGCAACGGAATTGGCTTGGCGACTGTCCGCCAGATAATAAACCGCCATGGTGGGCGGACTTGGGCTGAAGGCGAAGTCGGAAAAGGGGCTGCCTTCTACTTTACGATTGAATCATCTGATTCCGGTTATTGGGAGAAAAGGAGACGTAATGGAAGCGACGTTTAAGAGGATGCTGCTTGTTGATGACAACCCGCGCGACCGCGAGCTGATCAAAAATGCTTTGGCGGAATACAATCTGCTGAACATAGTCGTTGAGCTTACTGACGGCGCGGACGCGCTGGATTATCTTTACAAGCGGGAGAAACATGCAAATCGGGCTGATGGGAATCCCGTCGTAATCTTGCTGGACTTGAAGATGCCCAAAATTGACGGGCTTGAGTTTTTGCGCATCGTCAAATCCGACCCCGACTTGAAGGTGATACCGATAGTCGTGATGACGTCATCGCGCGAGGAACAGGACCTTATCACGAGCTATCAGCTAGGCGTGAACGCCTATGTAGTCAAGCCAATGGACTTTGCCCGTTTCGCCGAAGCCGTGAAGCATATCGGCACATTCTGGGCGCTGGTAAACGAACCTCCGCCATGGCCAGGCAGAAAACCCAAAGAGTAACCGATGCTGATCAATGCTTTTCTCGGGAGTATAAGATGACAGGCGTGATACGCGTGCTTCAGCTTGAGGATAACTCTCGCGACGCCAAGCTAATTCAAGATACACTTGAGGCTGGCGGGCTTATGTGCAAGTTCGCCATGGCCAAGAACAAGGCGGAGTTTGAACGCCTGGTTACTGCCGGCTACGACATCTTCCTCAGCGACTACGCCTTGCCCGGTTACGATGGCATCACCGCAGTACAGCTGTTTAAGGAGTTGCACCCGGGTGTGCCCGTGATAATGGTCTCAGGAGTGCTGGGGGAAGAAGCGGCGGTCCAAAGCCTGAAGCTTGGCGTGGACGACTACATCCTCAAGCATAACCTGAAAAGGCTTCCCCATGCAGTTGAAGAAGCGCTAGCGCACTTTGAGGAAAAAGCTGCGCACGCGAGCGCCGAGCAGGAGCTGGACGAGGCGACAGCCCACGAGGTTGCGCTACTTGAGATGATTCCCGACATCATCATGGAGGTTGACAACGATAAGGTCTATACGTGGGCGAATGAAGCCGGCATTGCGTTCTTCGGCGATGATGTTATCGGCAAAGAAGCATCCTTCTATTTTGAAGGCGAGCAGAAAACATACGATGTAGTCAAGCCGGTATTTACCGGCAGCAAAGAGACGGTCTACGTGGAAAGCTGGCAAAGGCGCAAAGACGGGCAACGCCGTTTGCTCGCCTGGCACTGTAGAACGCTGAGGAACGCAAAAGGCGAAGTATCCGGCGCCATCTCAAGCGCGTTGGACATTACCGAGCGTAAGCAGGCCGAAAACGCCCTCCTCGAAAGTGAAGAGAAGTTCAGGCACGTTTTCGAGTCTTCCAACGTTGGGAAATCCCTAACGCTGGTGACCGGCGAGATAAACGTAAACAAAGCATTCGCCGACATGCTGGGCTATACCGAGGATGAATTGCGCGGCAAGACATGGCAGGAGCTAACGCCGCCGGATGAGATAGAAGCTACCCAGAAAATAATCGACTCGCTCATCAATGGCGAGAAGGATTTCGGTCCGTTTCACCAAAAGGTATTTGCATAAAAACGGTTCCATCGTCTGGGCCGACGTCAGCGTTGCGATTTGGCGTGATGACGAAGGCAAGCCGCTCCATTTCATAACGACGGTTGTGGACATCACTGAGCGCATGAAAGCCGAACTTGCGCTTTCAGAGGAGGCAATCAGGCGGCGAATCCTGATTGACGGCTCGCGCGACGGCATTGTAGTGATGGACATAGACGGCAAGGTGGTTGAGGCGAACCGCAAATACGCCGAGATGCTCGGATATACTCCTGAGGAAGTAATGCAGCTCAGCATCTGGGATTGGGAAAAGTCATTCCCGCGCGATGTTGTTCAGGGCATGCTCAGGGACGTAACCGAAGCAGGCGACCAATTTGAAACGCGCCATACGCGCAAAGATGGGACTCAATACGACGTTGAGATAAGCTCAAACGCAGCCGTAATTGACGGCCGGAAACTCATCTTCTGCGTGTGCCGCGACATAACCGGGCGCAAGCAGGCGGAAGCGGCGAGAGCTGCTTCCGAAATCCGTTACCGGCGGCTCTTTGAGGCGGCGCGCGATGGCATCCTGATTTTGGATGCAGACACAGGCAAGATTGTGGATATCAACCCATATCTGGTCGAGTTGTTGGGCATTCCCCGTGAGGTGTTCCTAGGGCAGGAGCTTTGGGAGATAGGCTTGTTCAAGGACATTACCGCATCCAAGAGCGCGTTTATGGAGCTTCAGAAGAAAGGCTACGTCCGCTACGAACACCTGCCGCTGGAGACTGCCGCTGGGAGGCGCGCTGAAGTTGAGTTTGTCAGCAACGTTTACCAAGTCGGATGGCCAAAAGGTGATCCAGTGCAACATCCGCGACATCACCGAGCGCGTGCAGACGGAGAGACAAAGGCAGTTATCGTCTGAAGTGCTAATGTTGCTCAATAAGGCTGAGAACACGCAAGAGACGATTGGCAGTATCCTGCGGCTAATCAAGGAGAGCACAGGAATTGAAGCGGTAGGCATCCGCCTGCGCGAAGGCGAGGATTACCCATACTTCGTAACCAACGGATTCCCCAGTGAGTTTGTAGAAGAAGAAAGCTCGCTGTGCGCTCGCGACGCCACAGGCAACCTCATCGTTGGCTGTGACGGCAATCCAATCCTGGAATGCATGTGCGGCAACATCATTTGCGGCCGGTTTGACCGCTCAAAGGAGTTCTTTACTGAAAAGGGGAGTTTCTGGTCCAACTGTACGACTGACCTGCTTGCGTCCACAACCGAAGCAGACAGGCAGGCAAGGACGCGAAACCGCTGCAACGGCGAGGGCTACGAGTCTGTTGCGCTAATTCCGCTGCGCTCAGGTAAAGATACGATCGGCCTGCTCCAGCTCAATGACCACCGCAAAGGCCAGTTCACGCTTGAGCAAATACAATTCTTTGAAGGCCTTGGCGCAAGCATAGGCATAGCCCTGGCGCGCCAGCAGTCGGAAACAGAGTTGCAGAAGCACCATGAACACTTGGAGGAACTGGTAGAAGAGCGAACGCAGGAAATGAAAGAGGCCGTTTCGCTGCTTAGCGCGACGCTCGAATCGACCGCTGATGGCATTTTGGTCGTAGACGCAGAAGGCAAGGTCACCGCCTATAACAACAGCTTTCTCCAACTATGGGGTGCGCCAGCGGCGCTCGCAGAAGCTGGAGACGACAAGGCGCTCCTGGCGTTCGTTACGGGAAAGATGGCTGACCCTGAAGCCTTCATCACGCGCGTGAATGCCCTGTATTCAACGCCGGAAGCAGAGGACTTTGATACTATTTACTTGAAAGACGGCCGTATCGTAGAGCGCTTTTCACTTCCTCAGCGCTTAGGCGACAAGATAACCGGCCGCGTATGGAGCTTTAGGGATGTCACCGAGCGCAAGAAGGCAGAGTGGGAGATTGAGTTTTCGCGGCAAATGATGCGCATGGTCCTGGACGCTTTCCCCGGCATCGTTTTCTGGAAGGACTTGAACCTGTCGTTCCTTGGCTGTAACAGCAAGCTCGCGGAAATGGCAGGATTGGCAAGCCCTGCCGATATCGTAGGCAGGCCGGATAAAGATTTTCCTTGGTCAAGCGAGTCAGCTCACTACCTTGAAGACGACCTCCAGGTGATAAATAGCGGAGAACCTAAGCTGGGCATTATTGAAAAATTGCCGCAATTAGACGGCGGAATAGTCTGGCTGAATACGAGTAAAGTGCCGCTGAGAGACGCGCAGGGCGGCATAATCGGGCTTCTCGGCACTTCGCTGGACATCACTGAACTCAAGCGGACGGAAGATGCGTTGGAGAATGCGAAAGAGACTGCTGAAAATGCTAACCGCGCCAAGAGCATTTTCCTCGCCAATATGAGCCATGAAATACGCACGCCGATGAACGCTGTGCTCGGCTATACGCAAATCCTCCAGCGCGATGAAACTCTCAATTCCACGCAGATGAAGTATGTAGAAACGATTGGGCGCAGCGGAGAATTCCTGCTCAGCCTGATAAACGACATTCTTGAAATGTCAAAGATAGAAGCCGGGAAAGTGGAGCTTAATCCCGCGCCCTTTGATTTTCGCGCCATGCTGCGCGACACAGAGACAATGTTTAGCCAGCGGGCGGAGGAGAAAAAGCTACAGCTAACGTTGTCTTGCATAGGGGAAGTTCCACAGACCATCGTCGCCGATGCGATGCGAGTCCGCCAAGTGGTTACCAACATGCTCGGGAATGCAATCAAGTTCACGTCGGCAGGCGCTATATCTGTTCAAGTATCATCCAGCGGCCGCGATAGCATGAACGGCATACTCGTGACCGTTGAAGTCAAAGACACGGGGATGGGCATTCCCGAAGATGAGCTGGAGAGCGTATTCGGCTCGTTCGAACAGACCCAACGTGGGCAAATGTTAGGCGGAACCGGGTTGGGCATGGCAATTAGCCGCCAGCTTGCCCGCTTGATGGGCGGCGACCTGACGGTTCGCAGCGAGGTTGATAAGGGCAGCACCTTCACTTTTACCTTCCACGCGGTTACGAGCCCGGTTGAAGAGATGCTTGGCGCATCAGCGCCGGTTATAACGCAGAGGATTCTTGGCCTGGCTCACCTGCCGGGGCCGCGCATCCTGGTTGTTGACGACAAGGAGACGAACCGCGAAGTCCTCGCCATCATGCTCAGCCAAGTAGGCTTCATCGTGCGGGATGCTGCGAACGGCGAGGCCGCCATAGCCATTTTCAATGAGTGGCATCCTGACGCCATCCTCATGGACAACCGGATGCCGGTGATGGATGGCTTGGAGGCGACAAAGCGCATCAAGGCTACTCCCGAGGGGAAGTCCACTGCCGTAATAATGGTGACCGCCAGCGCACTGGAAGATGACCGGCAAGACGCCATTGAGGATGGCGCAGACGGTTTCGTCCGCAAGCCGTATCACGAAAGAGAGCTGCTCAGCGAGATAGGCAGGCTGCTGAAGGTGGAATATGTTTACGATGAGCCAAAGGCAAAGGTACCGGAACCGTATATTGCCGAAGGCGATATTGCTGCTGATGCAAGCGAACTGCCCCCTGAGCTTGCCGCAAGCCTTATGGCAGCCGCCGAGATGGGTGATAAGGCCGGCTTAGCAGGCATAGTCAATGAAAGCGTGATCCCCACATGGCCTTCGCTCGGCGAATACCTGCTCAACTTGACGCAGGATTATAACTACGAACAGGTTGTAAAGGCGCTCAAGCCTGCTGGGGAGTTAGAAACGAAAGTGACAGCGTGACCACCCCACTCAGCAATGCCGCCTCCTTAGACTGCGCCTGTATCTGATGGCCTGATGAGGCTCAATAAGCTGGATTGTAGGCGGCTGAACCGCCTATCTCATTGCGTGCAACGCCTGTGTCTTGTATCATATTAGAACTCTCGATTAGCCACCGCGCACCGGCGCTTCAAGGTAATTCGGGAATGTCGGGGAAGGTGAAATTCTTATGAGCTGTGGCCGCTTTGCAGGAAGACACAGCAGGTATGTTGTGCCCTGCTTAGAAGCGGGAAAAAGCTACGTTCAGGGACCCATCTCGTGTTAAGAGGCCTCATTTGAAATCCGCACTGCGTGTATTGCTGCTTGAAGACAGCAACCGTGATGCGCAGCTTATCCAGGGCTCGCTGGAAGCGGCCGGGATGAAATGCGCGTTCCAGCGCGCAAGAAGCAGGGCGGAGTTTGAGGATGCGCTAGCAGGCGAATATGAGATAGGGCTCTACGATTACTCGCTGCCTGACTACGACGGGTATTCCGCGCTACTTCACTCCCTGGAAGTCCATCCTGGGCTGCCGGTGATACTCATCTCAGGCGTGTTGGGCGAAGAAGAGGCCATCAACTGCCTGAAAGCGGGCGCATCGGATTACCTGTTCAAGCACAACCTGAAGCGCCTCCCAGCCGCGGTGGAGCAGGCAATTACCAAGGCTGAAGAGCGCAAGGCGCGCCGGGCTGCCGAACAGCGCCTCTACGAGACCGAGCAGCTCTTCTCAACCGTCTTTGAGCACGTCCCGAGCCCCCTGGTGCTTTCCGAGCTTGAAACCGGCAAAGTCCTGGAGACCAACAAGGCTTTTGAAAAGCTCTTCGGATACACAAGAAGCGAAGTAGCGGGGAAGACATTCCTTGAGCTTGGGATGATGGACCAGGCTTCCGGCATAGAAGTCAGCCGGGCGCTTATGAAGAGCAAAGACATGCAGGTGCTTGATTTGATTATG
The DNA here is from genome assembly GCA_963749125.1 of uncultured bacterium. Classification (GTDB taxonomy): domain Bacteria; phylum 4484-113; class 4484-113; order 4484-113; family 4484-113; genus JBBIJQ01. Next base: position 120,021 of record CAVVLL010000002.1, on the reverse strand, counting down.
CGCCGCAAATCGGGCCACCCGGTGCACTGCGTCCTCATAATGTCGCGGCTGCACGTGAAGGGTAAAGAATGCATTGTCACGCACGTGGTTGACGCATCCTCCGAGGACAAGTTGCGCGAGGCGGAGCATTTCTACAGGACCGTATTCCAAACCGGCCCCGCCGGAATGATAATCACCGATTTTGAGAAGAGCCATATCAGGGAGATAAACGATATCGGCCTTAAGCTCCTGGGCTACAACCGCGCAGACATGGTTGGCCGGACGATAGCCGAGCTGAAGATTTGGGATGAAGCTTCGCAGGAAGAAGCGATAGCGCAGCTCTGCGAGACCGGCTCTTACAAGAAGATGGAGGTTCCCCTGCGAAGGAAGACCGGGACGGTGTTTCCTGCGCTGCTGTCGCTTTCCGTGCTGGATACAGGCGGGGAACGTCGCATAATAGGGCACTTCACCGACCTTTCGGCGGAGATCCACCTGCGCGAAATGGAGAAGCTCTACGGGTCGGTGTTCACGCTCGGCCCCGGCGCCATTAGCATCACCTCCGCAAAGGATGGCCGCATCTTAGACGCCAATGAGGCTGCGCTTAAGCTGTTAGGCTTTGAGCGAGATGAAGTCCTGGGCGTTACATCAGTTGACGCTGGGATTTGGGCGAAGGAGACAAGGGAAGCTGTAGTCAGCGCAGTCACAGAAGAAGGAACTCACCACTCCGTGGATACGGTGATGCGGCGCAAGTCGGGCGAAGTGTTTCCTGCGCAACTCTCTATGGCGCGCATATCCTTCGGTGGCGCGGATTGCCTTGTAACGCATATCAAAGATCTTACCAGCGATGTAAAGCTGCGCGAGACCGAGAAGCTGTATTCAACGACTTTCCTGCAAAGCGCAGAGGCAATCTTCATCACCGAGCAATCTACCGGCCGGATTGTGGATGTGAATAAGGCCGGTGAGCATCTCTACGGCGTATCAAGAGCCGAAATGGTTGGCAAGACCGCAATTGAGATGGGCTTCATTGACGCAAGCATCCAGGACGAATTATCCCGGCTGCTAAACGAGAAAGGAGCTTACCAAGGCGCCGAAATAGTGGTCACTGCTAAGAACGGCAAGACGATACCGGTTCTTGTATCGCAGGCGATGATTAGCAAGGGTGACATCCCCTGCGTGTTGACTCAGCTTACCGATGTTTCAAGCAAGAATGCAATAGAAGAGATGCTGCGCTTCACGTCAATGCGCTCGTGGGAAGGCAGCAAGGAAGGCTTCTTCTCCGCGCTGGCGAAATTCGTGTGCGAGCTGGCGAGAATGGACTGCTGTTTTATTGCCGAGCAGACGCCGGATGAAGAGCGCCTCCGGACGCTTGGGATGTTTGCCGATGGCAGCAACCTGGAGAGCCGTGAGTTCAGTTTGCACGGAACACCCTGCACGAATGTAATCGGAAACCAGGCTAAGACATTGCTGTGTGGCGCGCAGGGAGCGTACCCGCAAGCAGCTTGCCTGCAAGAAAGCGAGAGCGAAAGCTATTTCGGTATGCCGCTGTTTAATTCATCGGGAGCCTCCATCGGGGTAATCGCGCTCCTTAGCCGCAAGCCGGCGCAGAATCCGGAAATGGTGGAGACCATTCTCAAAATCGCCGCGGTTCGCGCGGAGTACGAATACGAGCGCTGGCGTTATGAAGAGGGAATGGAGCGCCACCATGCCGAACTGGAAAGCGCAGTCACCGAGAGAACGGAAGCTCTTAAGCTCAATGTTTCGCTATTGAGCACAACCCTGAAATCGACGACCGACGGGGTACTGGTAACCGATTTGGACCGCAAGACGGTCGTTTTCAATGAGAATTACCAGAAGATGTGGGGTGTTCCCGACGACCTGATGAAGAGCAAGGTCATTCACGGGATAGCTAAATACAATGCATCCCTCACGACCGATCCCGATGGATTCGTAAGGCGAATCGTTGAAATCTATGCTGATCCGTCTACGCAATCGGAAGACGAGATTTATTTGAATGACGGGCGCGTGTTTGAACGGTATTCGGCGCCCCAGCGGCTAGGGGAGAGGGTAATAGGCCGTGTTTGGAGCCTGCGCGACATTACCGAGAGGAAGAAGGCTGAAATCTGCGCTTACTACAAGAACCAACGAGTTAGACGCCGTCATCAGCAATGCGCCCTTCCTGATGGTGCTGGTAGGGGAGGATTGCCGGGTAGTCCAGGCTAACCAGGATGGACTCCGTCCGGTTCAGCGGGCGGAGCCAAGAAATCTGAAGGGCCTGATGCTGGGTGATGTTGTCGGTTGCGTCAATGCGCCCGAAGGCTCAGGCGTAGCCTGCGGCGGAATATCAGACGATTGCAAAGGTTGCCCCGTCTACGCGGCGTTTAATTCAACGCTGAGAGACAAAAAAGGTATCTCTAAGTCCGAACGCACAATGCATGTTAAGGGCGAAGCAGGCACGGAGCACGTTACAGTCCTGATTTCTACTGCGCTGATAACAAGCGAAAATGGAAACCAGGTTCTGCTCTACTTTGATGACATTTCGGACCTGAAGCAGGCGGAAGCGGCGCTGAAGCTAAACGAATCGCGCCTGGAAGCCTTGATGCAACTCGACCAGATGTACACAGTGTCTGAAAGCGGGTTGTCCAACTATGCGATGGAGATGGCGATTAAGCTGTCCGAAAGCGAATACGGGTTTATTGCCATTATCTCCGATGATGAGAAGGCCATGCACATTCATGCATGGTCAGAGGCTGTGCTAGCCGCTTGCGGAATGCATGACAAAGTATTGGACCTGCCGGTGGAAGGCCGGGGCTTGCTGGCTGAGGCTATCAGGAACAAGCGCCCAGTCGTGGAGAACGACTACCTCAACAGCGCTTATGGGATGAAAGGCTTGCCCGAAGGCCATGCCGGCATAGCTAGGTTCCTGAGCGTTCCAGTGCTGGAAGATAACCGCGTCGTAATGATGGCAGGCATAGCAAACAAGCGCTCCGACTATAACCAGGCGGACATCCGCCAGGTCAGCTTGCTTATGAACGGCCTATGGCGCATTATCCAGCGCCGCAGGACAGAAGATTCTCTGAAGCAAAGCGACGAACGCTACCGCACATTCATCTCGAACACCGCCGACGGCGTATGGCGTATTGAGGCAACACCGCCGGTCTCCATAGACTTGCCCGAAGACGAGCAGGTGAGCCTTATCATCAATTCCGGGCGGCTGGCCGAATGCAACGACTCAATGGCGATTATGAACGGCCTTGAAAAGGCAGAAGACCTGATTGGCGCGACATTCAAAGACCTGTTCTCCAATGCGCAGCAAAGCGAAGAAACCTTGGTTCGTGGATTCATCCGTTCAGGATACAAGCTTGTAGATGTCGAAACGGCAGATTTTGATGCTCAGGGCAATCTGCATTACTTCCAGCATACTATCTCCGGAATAGTTGAAAACGGGATGCTGCTCCGCGCGTGGGGCACGCAGCGCGAGATTTCAGAGCGCAAGCGGATGGAAGAAGTCCTGCGCCTGGAAGCCGAGCGCGGCGAGAGGCTGTTGTCGTTATATGAGAAAGCCCAACAGCTAACCGACAAGCAGCTATACGATTTTGCGTTGGAACAAGCTGTGCTGCTTACTAGAAGCAATATCGGGTTTATTCATGTCGTGTCCGACGACCAAAATACAATCTCGCTTACTTCCTGGAATGTTGAAGCCTTGAAAACCTGCAACGCCCACTTTGACAGCCATTATCCGATTGAACAGGCGGGAAATTGGCTTGACTGCATGCGCTATATGCGCCCGGTTGTGTATAACGACTACCCCTCGTCTCCCAACCAAAAGGGCCTTCCAAAAGGCCATACGCCTCTAAAGCGGTTTATGTCTATCCCTGTTATTGAGGACGGCAAAGCCCGTATCATCTTCGGGGTGGGCAATAAGGTTGACGAATATACCGAAGCCGATGTAGTGCAGATACAACTTGTGGCGAACGAGCTGCATAAGATATTGCGCCAGCGCCATGCAGAAGAAGAGCTAAAGCTGGCGAAGGAAGCCGCCGAAGATGCCAACCGCGCCAAGAGCACGTTCCTGGCGAACATGAGCCACGAAATCCGCACGCCGATGAACGCAGTGCTGGGCTACGCCCAGCTTCTCCAGCGTGATGTGACGCTCAACAAGACGCAAAAGGACTATGTGGAGACGATTGGGCGCAGCGGCGGCTACCTGCTTGACTTGATTAACGACATTCTTGAGATGTCCAGGATTGAAGCGGGCCGCGTGACGGTAAGCAAAACCGACTTTGATTTTGGCGCGCTGCTGATGGACATAGAGTCTATGTTCCGCGTCCGCACGGGCGAGAAAAACCTGCAATTCGAGGTTGTCGCGCTGACATTACTGCCAAGGTTCATAAGCTCGGACGTCCAGAAAATCCGCCAGGTCGTCATCAACATCATTGGCAATGCTGTGAAGTTCACTAAGGCCGGCGGCATCACAGTCCGCGTGCGCAGCGAAGCTGTTCCTGAATCCGCGGAAGGCGAGTTGAATATTTCTATTGAGGTAGAAGACACCGGCATAGGTATCGCGCCCGACGAGTTGGAGGACATCTTCAACGCCTTTGAGCAGTCCAAAAAGGGCCTCGCGATGGGCGGCACCGGGCTTGGGATGGCGATTAGCCGCGAGTTCGCGCGGCTGCTTAACGGCGATGTTACCGTAGAAAGCACCCAGGGCAAGGGCAGCAAGTTCACCTTCTCCTTCCGAACCGTCCCGTCGCAAAGCGCCGAAGAGCCTGAACTGGCCGACGAGAAAGCCGCGCGGATAACCGGTATCAAATTAGACGGGAAGCCTGCGCCGAAGGTATTAATAGTCGATGATGAAGAGCTTAACCGCAAAGTCCTGGAGATACTGCTTAGAAACGTGGGCTTTGACGTCGCAACCGCAGTGGATGGAGAAGAAGCGCTTGCCACGTTCAAGAGATGGAAGCCTGACGCGGTCTTGATGGACCGGCGGATGCCGTTGTTGGACGGGCTGCAGGCAACCAAGGCAATCAAGTCTCTGAAAGCTGGCAAGAAGACCCCTATCATTATGGTAACCGCTAGCGCGATGGAAGAAAGCCGCCAGGAAGCGCTGGATGCAGGCGCGGACAGCTTCATCCGCAAGCCCTTCCGGGAAGCGGACGTGTTCAATGAGCTGGGTAAGCTGCTTGGCCTGGAGTATGTGTTCTCAGCGCCTGTGTCGGTAATATCGGAGGAAGCATCGCTAAGCGGAGAGGTGGGGCGCCAGGCAGCCAAGCTGCCCGATAGTCTAACCTCCTCAATCCTTGAGGCGACCGAGCTCGGCGATATAATCGCGTTGCATGACCTGATAGAGGAACAAGTGTCTCCTGGCTGGCCGGAGCTTGGAGAGTTTCTGTTCCGGCTGGCGCGTGATTACAAATATGATACTATTCGAAAAGCGCTACAAAAAAAGGAAGGTAACATGTAGCGCCTGAATAGCTAGGTGTGCCCTTAACGCCAAACGGCAATCACGGCTTATTATCTTGGATGGAAGAGATGAAAAACGAAATTGATAAACCGCATATTCCCAGCGTAATGATAGTTGACGACACGCTGGAAAACCTCAGGCTGCTCGAAAGCATGCTGCACGACAAGGGCTACCAGGTATTCGCGTTCCCGAACGGCGAGATGGCGCTGAAGGCTGCTGCGAAGAACATCCCCGACCTCATCCTGCTTGATATCATGATGCCGGGTATGGATGGCTTTGAAGTGTGTGGCAGACTCAAAGCCGACCCGAAGCTGGCTGAAGTCCCGGTGATTTTCCTTAGCGCATTGAGCGAAGTCGCCGACAAGGTTAAAGCGTTCCATTTTGGCGGTGTGGATTACATAACCAAGCCGTTCCAGTTTGAAGAGGTGGACGCGCGCGTAACAACCCACATCAAACTTCGCGCGTTGCAAGAGGCGCTTGAGATGCACAACCTGCGGCTGCAGGAGCTCGTCGATGAGCAGGTCAAGGAAATTTCCGACTCCCAGATGGCCACGATATTCGCCCTGGCGAAGCTTGCCGAGTCGCGCGATTACGAAACCGGCGCGCACCTTGAGCGCGTGCAGAGCTATTGCCGCGCGCTCGCTGAAGCGCTCATGGACACGTCGGCTTACGGCAAGCTAATAGACTATAACTTCATCACGACGCTCTACCAGGCGTGCCCGATGCACGACATCGGCAAGGTGGCGATACCCGACCGAATCCTCCTCAAGCCCGGCAAGCTGACAACCGACGAGTTTGAAATTATCAAGACGCACACGACCGTCGGCGCGGACACGCTGCTGGCGGTGCTCAAACACTACCCGCAAAACGCGTTCGTGAACATGGGCATAGACATTGCGCGTTCGCACCACGAGCGGTGGGACGGGCGCGGCTACCCGCACGGGCTGTCCAAGGAATCAATCCCTCTTGCCGCGCGCATAATGGCGGTAGCGGACGTTTATGACGCGCTGCGCTCAATAAGGACTTACAAGCAGGCGATTGACCACGATACCGCTAAGGACATAATCGCCCAGGGCAGTGGCACCCAATTTGACCCGGTCGTCGCCGAGGCTTTCCACCGTACTAATACCCGCCTGAACGAAATCCATAAAAAGGCTTAAGCCGACCCTCATCAGGAGCACGATATGCTGATTTTCCTTGATACCGCGAATGTTGAAGAGATACGCCAGGGCGTGGCGATGGGCCTCGTTGACGGCGTGACGACTAACCCGAGCCTTGTCGCAAAGGAAAAGCGCAAGTTCCGCGAGTGCATACTTGAAATCTGCAAGCTCGTTGAAGGTCCGGTTTCGGCCGAAGTCATCGCGCCCGACACTGCAGGCATGATAAAGGAAGCGCGCGAAATCGCATCGTGGGCGAAGAACATCATCGTGAAAATTCCCATGACCCCCGACGGATTGCGCGCTGTCTCCAAGCTTTCCGCCGATGGCATACGCTGCAACGTGACGCTAGTGTTCTCGCTCAACCAGGCGATACTCGCCGCCAAGGCCGGCGCCTACTTCGTCTCGCCGTTCATCGGCCGCATAGACGATATGGGCCAGGACGGGATGCAGCTCCTTGAGGAAATGGTCGCCGTGTGGAACGAATATGACTTTGACGCGGGCGTCCTCGCCGCGAGCCTGCGCCATCCGCAGCACTTCAAGCAGGCCGCGCTCATCGGCGCCGACATCGCGACCATCCCTTACAAAGTCCTGATGCAGCTCTGCCAGCACCCTCTCACCGACAAGGGCATCCAGCTCTTCAACGACGACTGGGCCAAAGTCAAAGACTTGGTGTAGCAGTTGATTAGATACGGGTAGGCCGGGCTCACTAAATCCTCCGTAGCCCTCGTCCGCCGTAACTTTAGCGAAGGTGGATTGGCGAAGGAGGAAGCCCGGCTCCTGGTGTAGGGCACGGACTTGTACCGCGCCTATGGACTCTGGAATCTGGGCTCTTGAACCCTAATCCCCAACCCCTCATCCCTAATCCCTTCTTCTCAGCCATCATCCCTAATCTCTTTCCTCTTGGTCCGCCCGGCTCTGGAAGCTTTCACCCACTGCCCACGCCGGCCCGCTTAGAACTCCGCTGGGTCAAGCTTCATGATGAGGGCATCAGACTCGCCGCCGCCGCCTGTGTCTATAATGCTGACCGGGGAGCCTTCAATCCCTGCCGGTGTGCCCTCCAGGCCGTTTGGGACGCCCTCAATCACGGCAGGAGTCCCTTCCGTCCCGCTCGGAGAATAAGGTATCCCATCAGCATCTGTCCAAGAGCCGTAAGCGTCGTGCGCACATCCCGCCACATACAGCAGGCCGTTGTTGCCTGTCTTGAGGGCGAGAGCTGCGTCTTCAAAGCCTCCTCCCCAGGTTTTCTGCCAAATCACATTGCCGTTGGCTGAGTACTTGAGTAACAGCACATCCTCACGACCTTCATAAGCAGTCGTTGTGGATCCGGCCACTAAGACGTTACCGAGGGCATCAACGCTTAGAGCGGATGCTTCGGCATAACCGCTGCCGCCCCAGGTATAGGCCCAAATAAAGGCGCCATCTGATGAGTACTTGAGAAGTAATGCATCTTCATAATAGCCACCGAAGCTATAAGTCTCACCGGCTAGATAGACATTCCCACCGCCGTCCACGCTAATCGAAGTAGCTCCTTCTTGGCGTTCGCCGTCCCATGTTTTCTGCCAGAGGAGAGTGCCTTCGGATGAGTACTTTACCAGCGATACGTCATAGTTCTGGGCAGCGATGTATGTCGATCCGGCCACAAAGACGTTTCCGCTGTCGTCCAAGCTTAGCGCGCTGAACCAGTCGTCAAAGCCGCCGCTCAGCACTTTCTGCCAGAGGAGAGTGCCGTCTGATGAGTACTTAAAAAGAAACGCTTTACGTAACTCGTCGCCGATGTCTTGAGTAAGACCGGTAGTATAAATGCTACCCTCATCATCCACGCATAAGGCGGAAAGCCAATTATCACCGCTTGCCCAGGTTTTCTGCCAGAGAAGAGAGCCGTCGGGCGAGTATTTGAGCAGCAAGGCGTCTCTTCCTTCGGAGCCACGCGTTCCGCCACCTACGTAGACATTTCCAAAACTATCAAGGCCGATGGCAGTAGCATAATCATAGCTACGACTCCAAGTTTTCCGCCAAAGTAGCGTTCCATCGGAAGAGAATTTGAGAAGAAGCGCATCTGACCCGCTGAGCTCAAAGCTACTAGTTGAGCCTGCTAAGTAGACATTTCCATTATCATCTGTGTTTACTGCGCGTGCAGAATCAGTATTGCTCCCTCCCCATGTATGCACCCAAGGCGTAAGGTCAACCGGAGTCGTCGCCGAAGCTTCCGCGGAATATGCCGATACACCTAGGTCGTTGAAAGCCTGAACGCGGTAGAAGTAGGCCGTCGAGGGCGTTAGCTCATTGTCAGTGTAGCTAGAAGAATTGGCGCTCGCCGTATACACTATGCTCCATGGGCCGAACTCGCCGGTTTTGCGCTCAATATAGAAGCCGTTTTCGTAGCTAGAATTGTCCTGCCATGTAAGCCCTATCTCTGAAGAAGATGCCGCGTCTGCGGTGAGGTTTCCTGGCGCAAAGGGCTTACCGAGCCATTCAGATACATCGATTCTCATAACGAGGGCATCGTAGGCGTCAACGTTACCGATATCCCGTATGCCGTCCGGCGAAGCCTCAACCTTGTTAAGCGCGCCTTGGATGCCTGTTACATCATCGGCTACAATAAGAGTATCTGCCGTAGTGCCTTCTACTTGGATAGAACTGCCATCAACCGGCGCCCAAGAGCCGTATATGGCGCTATGTGAGCCTCCAACGATATTAACGTATCCCTTAATGTCAGACGAAACAGATACAAAACACTCACCGTAAGCGTGGTGATCTCCCCAAATGTCTTGGGAAAGTAGCGAACCATCTGGAGAATACCGTAACAATAGCGCATCGGTAAATGGTTCAGTTGTTTTTGTCTTACCTACAACATAAATCATGCCGTCTTTATCAAGGCATATTCCAAAGGGATAGGCTGATAATACTGTTCCCCATCTGCGTTGCCATACGAGAGTGCCATCCGTCGAGTACTTGAGGAGGATGATATCAGGACTGTCGTCTTCAAGAGTATTAGTGTATCCAGCCAAATACGAGTTCCCTTGGGTATCAATTGCCAGCGCTTTTGCCGTAACGGTTCCTGTTGCTCCCCAGTTCCTAGTCCATATTGTTGAGCCGTCAGCACTAAGCTTAAGCAAACATGTGCTGTACAATTGATCTATCCGACTATCGCCAGCCAGATAGATATTCCCGCTACCGTCCGTTTCAATACTGCTAACCATAATGAGCGGCCAAGTCTTCTGCCACAGTAATTGACCTGTAGGCGAGCACTTTAAGAGGTGTCCTTCTCCGCCTGCAAGCAGAATGTTTCCCTCATTGTCAACGGTAAGAGCAAGAAGATAACCTTCGAGCCCATATCCTCTTTGCCACAGCAAAGAACCATCAGCTGAGTACTTAAGCAGGAATGTATGAAGACCGGGCTCATCAGAGTCTTCAGTATGTCCTGCTACATAAACGGCTCCCTCGTTGTCTATGCAAAGCGCATTGGCTTCTTGGTAATGCAGGTCTCCCCAGGTCTTCTGCCATAAGAGCAGCCCCTCGCTCGAGTATTTCAGGAGCAGCGCGTTATCGTCACTGACTCCAGCGGCATAAATGTCTCCATTTTGATCTGTTTTCACGCTGTAGGCGAAATCTAACTCGGCGCTGCCCCAGGTATGGGTCCAAGTGCTAGCAGGGCTTTGCGGAACCGCTTTTGCTTCAGTGGAATACGCTGAAAAGCCAATATCGTTATATGCTTGAAGACGATAGTAGTATGTGTAGTACGGCAGTATGTCGTTATCAGTCCAGCCCGTGGAGTTGGCACTCGCGGTAAAGACAACGCTCCACGCGCCGAAGGCGCCTTGCTTGCGCTCCACGTGAAAGCCGTTTTCGTAAGTGGAGTTGTCCTGCCAGGAGAGCGCGACGTCGTGCGGCGAGGTCGCCACGGCAGTAAGGTTGGATGGCGCGGCTAAAGACGGCTCAATCACCGGCGCTTTTAAGATGTTACTCGGCTCGCCGACAGCATCTTCGCTGTCTAGCGGGGCCACGCGATACCAGTGTCCAAGTGTGGGCGCTAATGTGAACGCGAAGTGCATGCGCTGCGTATCTGCGTCCAGGCCAGTGCCTATCACCACTTTCTGCGCCGAGGTAAACGGCCCTGCCTGCGACGGCGATGTTTGGATATCGTAGTTGGCGACTTCAATGCCGAAGCTCACGGCAATGGGCGTGATGTCCTCTATGCCCACTTTGTCGTTGCCACTGCCGTCAATCACCGCAAGCAGCGAGTTCACGTCCTCGGGAGGCACCGCCTCGCCGAAATGCGCCGCCAGCGGGATGATGTCGCCGAGGCCCACGATGCCATCCTGGTCGTAGTCGCCGAGGTTGTAGTATGACCAGGTGAGGCTAATTGTCCCATCGCCGTTGTCCACGAACGCCAGGTCGGGCACCGCGTTCGCAGCGCCGGATGGTGGTGTGGAGACGATCCGCTGTAGGGCGGGGACCTGTGCCCCGCCGTCTGGAAATTCCTGCGAGACTGACCACGGCGGCCCACTGGTGGCCGCCCTACGCTCCAGCGCCTCCCTCAATGCATCCTTGAGCTGGGCAAACACTTCAGGCTTCACGCCCTGCGGCGGCTTCATCTCATCAAGCAGCGCCAGAGCCTCGCCAAGCGTCTGCGGGCGCGGTTGTTGCTGTGTAATCTGAAGCGGAGGCTGCCCCAGAGCCCCCAGCCGCCTATGGCTTCCCCCGCAGGAAAGCTGCGATACGACGAGGGCTATAAGCGAAAAGAGCAAAATCGCCCGCAGCCAACTTGCCATAATTATCCCCGGTCGCCTCACATCAGAGTATACCCCCGTTTTTCACTTTCCACCATAAGAGGAGTGTGGATGCTCTGCCGGAGGCACGGCGCGCCACGGGCGCGTAAACTTTCCAGCCGTGCATTTCTTAGTGCGGCAAGAATGCCGCACCTCCGGATTCTGAACTTACCCCTTGCCCTTGTCTTCCTACCCGCCGGGGGTAAGCGAGAAGTCGTCCATCTCCACTGCGGGGCCGAGGTCGTTCACGCTGAAGTCGTCGTCAACCCCCAGGTCAATAACCTCGCGGTCGCTGCCGCCTTGCGCGGGAGGCTGCTTGCGCGCGGCCTGCGGATAATCGCCGCCACCACCTGCACCTGCGCCGCCAGTGCCACGCTGGCCGAGGAATAGCACCTGCTGCGCCATTATCTCGGTGCGTGTGTGCTTGATGCCATTGGCGTCAGTCCAGCTTGAAGCTTGGATGCGCCCTTCAACGTAAACCTGCTTGCCCTTGCCGACATATTCCTTGATGCGCTCGGCAAGCTGGCCGAAGGCGACGATGGTGTGCCATTCCGTGCGTTCCTGCAACTCGCCGGAGCGGTTCTTGAAACGCTCGTTGGTCGCGAGGTTGAAGCGTGCGATGGGCGCGCCGGACTGTGAATACCGCACTTCCGGGTCCTGGCCCACGTTTCCAATGAGGATGGCTTTGTTAAGGCTGGCCATCTGCGTCGCCTCCTGATAGGGATGAGGTGATTCTAGCATAGCGCTGGGGTGCGCATAAGTCCTTTGGCGTGCGGCCATACGCGGCGCTGATAACAAGAGGAGCCCGCCCGTAGGCAGGCTCCTCCTTGAGGGGTGTTGCCGAGCTTATTACTTGCTAACCTAGTTTCCGCCTCTGCGCCTCGGGCGGTCGCTGTTATCCTGCCCGCCACGGTCTTCCCTGCGCTCCTCCATCCTTTCGCGCATCAACTCGCGCAGCTTCTGCGCCGATTTTTCGTCTGCCATTAGCATCAAGATTGGTTCGCCGCCGTCTTTACCTTTGCGCGGAACGATGATTACGACGAACTCGCCGCGCTTGAAGTCGCGGATGGCAGCCTTCTCGCCGCCGTGGAAGAAACGCGTGCGGTCGTTGATGCTGATTGTGAGATGCTTCTTCTCGGATAGCGGCTCAACCTTTGGCTTGTCGCCTTCGGGATCAGGCTTGATGATGCCGGTTATGGTTACTTTAACCATGTCGCCATCAAAGCCATTGAAAGTCGCCATGAACAGGGGCGGATTCTCGCGCATGCGCTCCATCGCCTGCTGGCCGAAACCTGGGCCGGGGCGTCCTTCACCGCGCGGGCCGAACGGGCTGTCTTCGCTCCTGCCCTGGCCGCGCATGCCCTGGCCATCACCGTTGCGCCGTTCGCGGACTTTATCGCCGAGTTGCTTGCGCATTGTCTCGGCAGCCTCAGGAGTCATCATCGCGCGAAGTGAATACTCGTCATTTTCAAAGCTCGTGATGAGGACAACCTCTTCGCCTTTCTTGAAATCACTGGCCTTGGCTTTGCGGTCGTCGCCGGTGATGAAACGCAACTCATCGGTTAATGCGACTTTGAGCTTCTTCGGGGGATTGTCCATTGGCCCGTCGCGGGGGATGAGAATTTCCTTTATGAAAACGGTGACTGCATTGCCATTGATGCTGTCAACCGTGCCTCGGACAATCCGCAGGTTGGGGTTTCGCTCGCCGCCAAGCCCCATTCCTGCTCTCTGGGCATATGCGGCGCTGGCGGAGATGATTACCAGCCCCGCCAATAAGAATACTAATACTCTTTTCATCATAGTTATGGTCCTCCGTTTCCGGTGATGCTTGTTAGACGCGCAGAATCAGGCGATGTTCATAAGGCGGTTGGATGCGCGAACGCGGGCTAATTCACTATTGAGAAGACTAGGTTGGCCGGGAAGTGCGAACCGCCGGCAGGCACGGTAACCACGTTAATCTCGCGGTTTTCATACGGCCCCAGCGTGATGACTTTCAGCTGGTAGGGATCGCGGGCGCGGACCATCGGTGTGCGCACAACATCCCCGTTAATAAGGAAAACGGCTTGTGCATCCCCTGCGGTCGCGTCAAACGAGATGGCGACATTGCGGCTATAGCCGACATTGTTTATCAGCGAAACATTGTATTCCAAGAGCATTCCGTAATCGCCCATCAACGGCCGGCCGCGGTGGTCAAAGGTCTCGCCTTTGCCCACGCGGAGGAATAGGTAGTTACCGTCCAGGTCGTATGATCCGTTGCGGAGTGCGTACGCAGGATGGTAGCGCGCAGGATAATTCACGCCTGGCGCGCCGCCGGTGTTGCCTGCAATGTAAGCGTTGTTTGTAGAAGTGCCGGGTATCTCTGCAACCACCGTTACTCCGATTTCGCCGTTGGTCAGCAAGTGCAGGTCCATCAAGCCTGAAACTGAGAAGTTATCTCCAGCTGTGCGGTCAAACACAACCGTTGTTGCATTTGGCGAGAGCGAGAGGTAGCAGCCCTGTCCCCGAGCATAGCTTCGCAAGTACCTTTCCACGGCGGCAAAGCCCACTTGGTAAGTACTTATATCAGGGCCTGCATTACCCGCCCGGTAGAAGACGCGCTGGCTTGTGGAAGACAGGTTGGTGAGTAGTATGCGGAAGCGCAGCTTGCTCCCGCTGCGGTTCTGGTGATGGTAGGCGAGGCGGGCATTGTCTCCATTCACCAGGTTCGTGTTGTAAAGGACGCCCGGATGGTAAACAGACTCCGGGTCGTTGGAAAAGAGCACTGCGTTCGCGTTATCACGGTAGTTAGGTCCCCGCGAGACAGTGATGGGTATGTTACGGCTGACCTTTATACGTGAAGGAGATTCAGCCAAGACTTTCGCTTCCCATCCGCTGCCGGACGATGAAGGTGATAGTTCAGTGAATTGGATGCTGGCGTCTGAGGCAACGGATGCGCTGGCTTTCAGTTGGATAAGCATCGCGTCGCGCAGTTCGTCGTTATCAGGCGCATCTCCAGCGATCTCCAGCTGGACTCTGTCGGGCAGGTATGCCGCAAGTTTTCTTACCGTGAAATAGAGCTTAGTCTCGTTCGTGCCGGTGCGCAGCAAGACTTCGCCATCGCCTTCGGATAATCCTGTGATGACTACTTTCGTGTCGGCAACGTCAACGTTGATAATCTCGGGCCTCATGTTAAGCGCTTCAACTTCCGCGCCGTATGCGCCAGTAATGCGCGCAGTCCTGTTTTCCCCAACTGGGATCACTAGCTTGCCCGGAATGACGGCGAACGGCGGGTAGTTCAGCGCCTGGCGAAGCCTGCTGACAATGGCCCCTGCTATCTCCTTGTCAGGCACGTTAGGCGACACTATCTCGGCGGTTGGAATCTTGTATTCCGCGCTTGCCGATACTTTTATCACCAGCACGGCCTTGGCTACCTTGATACTTTCCGCCGTGAAAATGCTTGACGAGGTGCTTCGCACTTCGCGCGTCATGGCGTTGGCGAGGTTCGTGAGGACGGCCTGGTTGGTGGAAGTGTAGTTCAGGGCGATGATATCAACCGCGTTCACTGAAAGCGTGACCCTGTTTCCGCTGGCGCTGACATCGGCGATGAACTCCGCATGCGCAGGTGCTGCTCCCAAAAGGAGCAATGGGATTACCAGCGCAATGAAGGCTAATGTGCGCACGAACAAAGATTATAGCAGTAGTGAAAAAAAGAACCCCCCTTTCGGGGGGTATAGGGGGATTATGGCCAGACAGCACCAGAACAAAGGTACGGCTGTCATTCAATTAGACTAGCCGCGCAGGAAATAGTTCCATCTCTGCGATGGTAATTTTCCCAGGTGATTTAGGCAACCATCAGCGTCATCTGGTATCCTTTCCACGTGCTAATCAGGGGCGCAGATGATTTGGAGTTCCCGCGTGTGCTGGAACGGGCGGCGGCGCATTGCCAGTCCGAGGCCGGCCGCAGGCGCATGCTCGCATCCGCGCCAGCAGGAGAACAGTCCGCCGTGGAGATGCTCCTTGACGAAACAGGCGAGGGCATCCACTTCTGGCAGCACACGCTAGCCCCTGCATCGGTAAGCCTCTCTGCCATCCCCGACACAGGCGGCTTCCTGTCGGCTTTCCATGAAGGCATGGTCCCCGAGCGCGAGGACATTCTCGCCTTGGGGCGCTTCCTACATGTTAGCGAGAAGGCGCGCAAGCTTCTGCGCGAGCTTACCCCTGACAAGTCCCCGCGCCTGGCGTCGCTGACCTCAGGCTTCGCGGATATTGGCGCGCTGCTCACTGACTACACGCGCATCTTCAGCGACGACGCCGAGGTGCGCGACGGCGCATCCCGCCAGCTCAAGGAGCTGCGACGCGACTTATCAGGCCTGATGGGGAGCATTGAAGGGCGCATCCGCGGCCTCATCCGCCACCGAACGCCCGCGCTGGCCGACGATATCCACCTTTCTATCCGCAACAACCGTATGACTGTGAATGTGCCCATCGGGATGCTCTCGCAATTCAAGGGCATGGTCGTTGACTACTCCTCCTCCGGCGCGAGCGTGTATGTGGAGCCGGGCGAAGTTGTCGAGATGAACAACGAGCGCCAGCAGCTCTTCCTTGCCGAGGAAATGGAAGTGCGGCGCATAATCCAGGAATACTCTGCGTCGGTGCAGGCGCACCGCGATGAGCTTATCGGCAACTATGAGACGCTGGCGGCATTGGACGAGATACTTGGCCGCGCGCGTTACAGCATCGCCTTCAGCGGCATTCGCCCTGTCGTGGACCCCGGCGGGAGAATCATTCTTAAGCAAGCACGGCATCCGTTGATGCTGGAAGGCTTCGTGCCTGAGGACTTCACGTTTGACGCCGAGCGCATCGCCATCGTCAGCGGCGTGAACGCGGGCGGCAAGAGCGTGCTGCTGAAAACTGCCGGGCTGTTTTCGCTGATGGCGTACTGCGGGATATTCGTGCCTGCGCAGGAAGAGAGCCACCGTCGGGATGCACGACGGCGTGTTCGTGCAAATCGGCGACGAGCAAAGCGTCCTCAACAACCTGAGCACCTTCACGGCGCACGTCGCATTCCTGCGCGAGATGCTATCGCACCTTGAAGCAAGGCCTGTAGGCTCACCCCTGGCGCTAGTGCTGATGGACGAACTGGGGACGGGCACCGACCCGCGCGAAGGTTCTGCGCTTGGATATGCGCTGCTGGAACGCCTGCGCGAGCTACCGGCTAAAGTAATCGTGACGACGCATTACGACCTCATCAAGACGCTTGGCGAGCGATACCCCGATTGCAAGAACTTCAGCCTCGCCTTTGACGAGGAGAACCTGCGCCCGAGCTACCGCGTGCTGGATGGTATCCCCGGCTCAAGCTTCGCATTCCACATCGCGCGCAGCCAGGGCTTGTCAGAGAAGCTGCTCACCCGCGCAGTTGAGCTGGCTGCGGGGAAGGAAGAAGCGTTCGCCGATGTTGTGGAAACGCTGCGCAGGAAGCAGCAGGCGCTTGAAGGTGAACAGCAGCAAGCGCGCCGCGAACGCATTTCGCTGCAAAACAAGGCTGCACAGGCCGACGAGGAGCGCGCGAACTTGCTTGAGCGCGAGGCGCAGCTTCGCAAGCAGATATCCGAGCTGAAGCGCGACTTTGAGGTGAAGACCGAGGAGTTCATCTCGCAGGCGAAGAAGCGCTTGCGCGAAAAGCTGCGCGAATCACGCGGCCGCAGCGGGCTTGAGGTCGCCTCGGAGTTCTCCGCCGAAGTGCAGTCAAAGCGCGAGAGCGCCCTGGCCGGACTTGAGCGCGAGCTGGGCATAGCCAGCACCGGCGCCTATGAGGGCGAAACCGTGTTCGCGGTGGGACAAAGCGTCCCCCTGCCAGAGCTTGGCGTCACCGGCGAGGTAATGGCGGTAGACAAGTCGCGGCATACACTTGAGCTGAACATACGCGGGAAGATAATGAAGCTCTCGTTTGCCAAGGCCGCTGCGATGATGCACGCGCCGAGCCCGCGCGTCACGTCGTCGGCCAAGCACCTGCAGATGTCAGTCGCCGACCAGCGCAGGCTGCGCGCGATGGGCCAGTCGCTGGACGCTGAGAATACCGGAACGCTGTTCACGACCGCCCACCAGCTTGACCTGCACGGCCACACGACCGAAGAAGCGCTGCCGAAGCTGGAGAAGTTTGTCTCCGACGCGATACTCAACGACTTTGATTCGGTCATGATAATGCACGGGGTAGGGACGGGCGCGCTCAAGAAGTTCGTCTGGGAATGGCTGCGCAGCTCGCGCGACGTCGCTAAGTTCCGCGAAGCCACCGCCGAGGAAGGCGGCAAGGGCATAACAATAGCGACCCTGAAGTAGGCGCAACGGCTATTGCTGAAGATATCATCCTTTGGTATCATGAACTGGTGTCAAAATATGAAACGACATTCTAAAACTACATGTCGTATGACTAGGAATTCAGCCGACCTGGCTTATCAGCTTGACCTGCACGGCCACACGACCGAGGAAGCTCTTCCGAAGCTGGAGAAATTAGTCTCCGACGCGATACTCAAAGACTTAGACAAAGTGGGGATAATGCACGGGGTGGGAACGGGCGTGCTGAAGAAGTTCGTCAGGGAATGGCTGCGCAGTTCGCGCGACATCGCCAGCTTCCGCGATGCCACCGCCGAAGAAGGCGGCAAGGGCATCACGGTAGCGACCTTGAAGTAGAAAGTGCCTGCCTGTCGGCCCTGCAAATGGCAAATCGCATCATATTGTGGTATCATATAACGATGCAAAGCACGACATCAACTGTTGATTGCGCTGTAGTAACCTTGCGGCTTCCAACGTGGCTGTATGACGCCGTGAAAACGCTCGCTGAAGAAAGAGGCACTTCTGTCAATCAGTTCATCACAGAAGCCTTGAAGAAAACGGTTAAGGCAGAACGTATACGGATTGCGCGGGAAGGCTACGCCGAGTATGCTCATGAAGCCCGTGCTGAATTGGAAGAAGGCATGGCTGAATGGAGCGAGATGTTGGAGCGGGACGATGCCCGTTGATGCTTATAGGCTTCAGATGGGGTCGGTAGTCATCGCTAAGCTCGATCCTGTCGTTGGTAGCGAAATCGGAAAAGACAGGGCTTGCATTGTGCATCAAGTTGCCGTGGAGCATGGCGGGTCAGTCACAGTTCTTCCGGTCAGCACGAAAGCGCCTTCGAGGGACTACCCCTTCATCGCTTTCCTTCCGAAAGGGGCAGGTGGGCTAAGCAAAGATTCTTGGGTGAAGTGCCAGTTCATCCGTACATTAGACATGTCGCGGATTCTCAAGCACGTAGGAGACTTGAACCAAGAGGATCTTGCCCGTGTGTCAGCCGCGCTGCTCTTCCACCTTGGGTTGAGCGAGTATTGAGCGGGCCTAGAACCCCAGGTCTTCGCGGGTGAACAAGGCGTTGAAGGGCATGTTCGCCTCGGCGAAGGCTTCGCGGCTTCCCTCGGCACGGTCAAGCACTGCGATGACGCCCACGACCGATAGCCCCGCATCCACCTTCAGGCGCTCTATCATCTGCAGCACTTGCCCGCCGGTCGTCACGACGTCTTCCACCATCAACACGCGCTCGCCGGGCTCAAACACGCCTTCAACGAGCTTGGACGTGCCGTGCTCCTTCACCGACTTGCGAACGAAGATGCAAGGAATGTCCGTCTCCAGCGACAGCGCGGTGACGACGGGTATCGCGCCAAGCTCAACGCCCGCGAGCCGCGTCACGTCCTCGGGCACAAGCCGCGCCATGTGGTGCGCGAGGCTGCGGATGATGCCGGGGATGCCCTCAAAGAGGTATTTGTCCAGGTAGTATTTGCTGCGCTTCCCGCTGCGGAGGACGAAGTCCCCCTCAAGGAGCGCAACTTCCTTTAGTTTCTCAATCAGCTCGGTTCGTTTGTAATACCGCATGCGCCGTCATTATACCAGAGCCGAGCATTGAGGGATTAGATATCAGGGGCAAGGGATTAGCCCCGAAAGTAACAAGTAGTAGTGAGCAAGTAGCATGGAAGATCCTAAATGGGTAGGCCGCGCTCACCAGCGCGGCCGAGCTCGGCGGATATGACGGGCGCAGTCATAAGAAGGATAGGCTGGTCTGACCGACCCAACTCTGCTCGCTATTTCTTCGGTATATGAAGCCAGATGGCTCTTAGTATTGCTCGAATAAATCAAGAATCGTATCTAGTCTCCTTAGACTTCTCGGCTTTTGAAATCCAGTCGAGGATTAAATGATTGACCTCGTCTCGATCTGTATAGACAGTATTCTTATCTCCGTTCCACTGAACTACCGCAACCACATCATTAATGTTATCCTTCAGCAAGCTAAACCAGTTCTGTAGATGGTCATTCAACTGGTCTTCTGAACCAGCGGGACGAACTAAAACCCCTGCGACTTCAACTCCTCCAGGCGAGTTATTAACTTGATAGCTAAACTCGAGTAGTATGATTCCTCCAGGATAACGTTCGAAGAAATCATGGTGGCTTAATCGGACTTCTTCCTGTGATGGCATTTCACCAGCTAGTGACATCAAAACCGCACTGTCGTCTTCCCATCGGAAATAGCTCATTCCTTCCCAATTGGGATATAGTTTTCCATACAGGCTAGGGCTAACTAGTTTGCGAAAGTAGACGGAATTGCGTCCTTCCTCAAGCTTAGCCGTAAAGCTTGGTGATATTACGATGTCTAGCATGTTTCCATGCCGGGGAAGAGTAGTTATGCGCCTTACTTTATATAGAAAGTCAGCTTTCCCATCCGCGTTTCCATCCCATGAATAACCATAAACCGAAAGTGTAGGCGCATCAGATAACCACATTACTGCATCGATTAGCCTCGGAGATGAATCAGGCGAAGAAAGCAACTCGGCGAGTATGCCTTCGCCGTTCACGCCGCCGCTCTTTTCAACGCAAAGGGCGCTCAGGCTAGCTCCCAGCGCGAGTAATATGGCAATCACAGCCAACACGAGCGGATTTAGGAAGAAAGAGAGACGACGCTTATTCGGTATATTCATTATGTCCCCGCACAATTCAGTCGAACATTTGTATTATACATCGTACTGCGAATTGGTTCCAATTCAAGGTCGGGCCGGTGAGCCCAGCGTACCCAAAATGGTGATTACAAGGCATACTTCCCCCCAGTGGTAGAATCGGGGTGGATGACAATGCCGCAGGATAACGATGAGCGCCTCCTGGACGTGCGTGGGCTGGTGAAGCATTACCCCTTCATCAAGCGCGGCGCGGGCTTCCCACGGCGCCTGAAGCTCAAGGCGGTTGACGGCGTAAGCTTCAACATAGCCAAGCGCGAGGTGCTGGCGCTGGTGGGCGAGTCGGGGTGCGGCAAAACGACGACCGCAAAGCTCATCGCGGGGCTGGAGAAGCCCGACGCCGGCGATATCTGCTTCCATGGCATGAACATAGCGCAGGCCTCGCGGCGCGAGTTGCGCGCATTGCGCCCGAAGGTGCAGATGGTCTTCCAGGACCCGCTGTCGTCGCTTGACCCGCGCATGAAAATCGGCGCAATACTTGAAGAGCCGCTGGTGGTCAACCGCATCGGCACGCGCGCCGAGAGGATGCAGAAGGTGTCTTGTATCCTCGCGGAAGTCGGGCTGCCGCCTGACGCCGCGGGACGGTATGCGCACGAGTTTTCAGGCGGGCAACGCCAGCGCATCGGCATAGGCCGCGCGCTCATCATGCGCCCAGAGCTTATCATCGCCGACGAGCCGGTATCGGCGCTGGATGTGTCCATCCAGGCGCAGATACTGAACCTGCTGCTTGAGCTGCGCGACCGATACGACCTGTCCATCCTTCTCATCGCGCACGACCTGTCGGTGGTTCGCGCGGTGAGCGAGCGCGTGGCTATAATGTATCTCGGGCGCATCGCCGAGATCGGGCGCACCGATGAAGTGTTTTCGCACCCGCTGCATCCATATACACAAGCGCTGCTGGCGGCGGTTCCGGTGCCCGACCCGGCGGTGAAGTTCAGCCCGCCGGCGCTGGCAGGCGAAGTCCCGTCGCCGGTCGACCTGCCGCCGGGCTGCCGTTTCGCAGCGCGCTGCCCGTTTGCGATGCAGCGCTGCCGTATTGTTGAACCTGGGCTTGCAGGAAGCGCGGACCAGCCCGAGCACGAAGTCGCGTGTTTCCTGTATGATTATGTAGATGAAAGTATCGACTGAAACTGAAATCACGCTGCGCAACCCCAAGCTTCGGCTTATCGTTAACATAGCGCTCATAGCCATCTTCGCCGCGCTGATGGTGTGGCAGATGGCCATGGCGTCCGGCGAAAGGACAGAGCTAAAACGAGTCTTAGAGCAGATGCCGGTGCTTGAGCGCGACCAGTCCTTGAACGAGCAGAAGTTCCTGACCGAGCAAACGCTGGTGGAGCGCTCGCGGCCGAGGATGACCGCGCAGGAATCAGTCTTGAAGTCACAGCAGCTTCAGGAGTTGAGGAACGCTTCCGACCGCAGCCGCAAGCTGCTGGAGCAACAGCAGGCCAAGCGCGACGAGCTGCAAAAAGCCATCCGCGCCCACCAGATGATAATCATCATCGGCTTGATAGCAGTGCTGATACTGCTAGGCGTGAATTACGTACTGGACTACTGAGCCTCGGCGGTATCGTCAAGGCGCTTGAGCACTGCCTGGGCGAATCTCGGCGCAAAGCCTGCGTTCTTCACGCGGCTCGGCGGCATCTTCTTTTCCTTGCGCAGGTAGAGCACCTTGTCAATTTCCAAGACGACTTCGCGCGGCTCGTCGCCGTCTGCGGGGTTACGCCAAAACTCAAAGTTGGGCTGGCGCACGCGTATCTGGTCGGGAAGCTTAAGGAAGTCCGCAAGCTGGTAGACGTATGTCTTATAAGCGTCGGCGAGGGGCAGCGCGACCAGCGCCGATGATCCAAACGTCACGCCAAGCCCGAGCAGCCGCTCCGTCTTGTTGAGCGAAGAGAGCATGAGCATCCCTTCCTGCTCGGCAATGTCAAGCATGATCATCATCCGCAGCCGGTCGACTATCTGCGAGCGCCGCGAGATCGCCTCTTCGCCGTGGAAGGGCACGCGCAGCGTCTCGGACATCAGGTCAACCAGCGGCGAGATGTCCAGGCTGCGCATCTTGATGCGAAGGTGGCGCGCGATGATTGCGGCGTCCTTGATGAGCAGCTCGTTTTCGTGGGAATGGGTAAGTTGCATCCCGTAAACATTGTCCGTGCCAGCAGCGCGGCACGCGAGGTCGGCAAGAACAGAGCTGTCCACTCCTCCCGATATGCCGAGGAGCACCTTGTTCTTTTTGCTCGAGACGGTCGCAGCCGTAATGCTGCTGGTTATCTCGTGCGCCAGCTTCTCAATGTTTATTTCGGGCAACTCGGGAGTAATCTTTAACTCTTAGAGCCATATCCGTGTTTCCCCTCCAAATCGGGACGTAATTCTACCACCTATCATGGGGAAAGTGAATAAAGCAGTTATAAGTAATGCTAGCTAATTATCGTAGCGCAATTAGGCTATTGCTGAGGCAATGCGCGGTATTTCTCAGCCAACAATTTGCCGGCTTCTTCGGCGGCTTCGCCCTCGCTAATCTCCCCGTCCATCAACATCCACCAAAGCTCTTCTTGCGCGCGGCCGATGAGCGGGCCTTCGGGAATGCCCAGTTCAATGAGCTTCTCGCCTGTGAGCACTACCTTTCGCGGCGACAGCTCGCGCAGGTGCAGGAACAAATTGTGCCGCAGCGGCTCGGTCTCAGGCACAAGGAAGCTGTTGAACGCGGCAAAGAACAGCGTCTTGCGCGCATACTCCTGGCACACGCGGTAGATGCGCGACGGCTTGAAGCCCAGGTGATTCATTCGCCCGACTATCTCATCTTGAAGCTGTCGCGCCTCCACCATATTGCGGGCGAGCTTTGATTGGAGGCCTATCCGGTCAAGCAGCCCGGCAAGCATCTCTACTGGCACCGCCATAAGCGCCCAGGATATCCTGGCCATCCACTTCGGGATGAGCTCCTGTTCAAGGATGTCTGACTGGTTGCGGATGCCAAGCTCAAGTATCTCCGCGTCCCAGCCTGAATACGTCGGCAGTGCCGTCCACGCGGGGTGAATACACGCGAGCACCTCAAGGTTCTGCGCAACCCAGGCGGTGCCGAACCAGTACGGCTCGCTGAAGATGCACTCCAACTCGTAGCGCACC
Organism: uncultured bacterium; assembly: GCA_963749125.1. Classification (GTDB taxonomy): domain Bacteria; phylum 4484-113; class 4484-113; order 4484-113; family 4484-113; genus JBBIJQ01. The sequence continues at coordinate 96,521 of CAVVLL010000002.1, read as the reverse complement.
CTCTCCGGGCTCACCATGTCAAAGTAGCTTTCCTCAATGCCCGTGCGGAAGAGGACGGCCGTGTTTTCCTCAAAGTCGTAGCTCAGGCGCACGCTGTAGCGCACCGCCCGAGTGAGGCGCGTGGGGTCTTCAAAGAACGACAGCGGGTGCAGCACGCGCATCGTCTTGGAGAAGATGTCGCCCACGCCGCCCGAGGGGTCGTAGAGGAAGCCAAAGTCTTCCTTGCTGATGGACACGCCCAGCGCGTTGCACGAGAAGTCGCGGCGCATCAAGTCCTCGTATATCTCCACGCCGCCGGTGACTTCGGGCAGCTCGCCGGGGATGGGGTAGTCCTCGCGCCGGCATGAGGCGAAGTCAACCGCGTAGCCCTGCGGCGTGACCCATTTCGCGGTGAGGAACTGCGGGTTGCGCACGATCTGGCCGCCGTGCTTCTCCACGGCCGCCTCGGCAAGCGCGATGGCGTCGCCCTCAACCGCGATGTCCACGTCAAAGAGGAAGTAGCGCAGCGTCTCAGCGCCGATTTGCTCTATGAACGCGCGCATAAGCTCGCGCGCCCCGCCGCCGACCAGGTAGGCTTTCACGCCGAGCTTAAGCGCGGCCGCCGTGACCTCGTTCACGATGTCCATGGCATAAGGCGGGAGGTTCGCCTCCATGAAATCCGGCAGCTTCGTGTAATCCCACCTTCGCATTATCGCGCCACGGGGATTATAACAGAGGAGGCTTCACATAGGCGTTCAGTATAAGTAGGTGAATTTGAGAGGACGATAGGAAGTATCTGAGACGTGGGCAATTGCCGGCTTGCCGTCTACTTCCGTCGGCGAAGGATGCCATGTTATTGGTGCATCTAAGGAAATAGTTACAGGAACGCTCCATAAGTCACCAAGCGTATCTAGCGCACTTACTAGTTTAAGAGCTGGATTCTCCCATTCCGAATAAGCAATAAAGGGTTTGCCATTAATAACAGACAGCACAGGGCCGCGACCATAATCTCTGTCAGTGCTGACATAGTACGGATTTCCCCAAGAAGCCCCATCTGCGTCAGCAGCACGGATGAACTTCACTACTTTCACCGGATTCACGAAAGCGTCATATGCGATTGCCGGGCATCCGTCTACGATACTCAACGATATTCCGCCTCCGGCAAGCCTCATGTCATCAACAACTACAGGGACTCCCCAGGAATCTCCGTGCGAGTCCAGCGCGCGATTAAAGACTAAATTGTATGTCGGACGGTCATAGTAGGCTGTGGCGGGAGCGCCATTCGCGACAACTAGCGAGGCGTAAGTGGGGAATTCCTGGCTGTAATCATCTTCCACGATCACAGGCGTTCCCCAGATTTCGCCGTATGAGTTATTAGCGCGAACATACTTAAGATCTTCGTTGGTTGCGTCGAAATACAGAATGGCAGGATTGCCGTCCACAACTGCTAGGCTTGTGTATGAACCCACATCACCTGCGCTATCCACAACGACCGGCATTTGCCATACGTTCCCGTCAACATCGCTTGAGCGGACAAACTTTAAGTAGTCATTAGCCGCGTCATAGTAGGCAATCGCGGGATATCCGTTAACGATCTTCAGAGCCGTGCACCTTCCAACCGCACACATGTCGTCCACCAAGACCGGCGCACCCCACGTATTGCCATGAGCGTCAAGTGACCGCGCAAATGACAAGTCATTGCCAAGCCGGCCGCTAAACGCCACAGCTGGACGGCCACTCACTTCTGCTAGCGAAGGATATTGCCCGGTATAAAGCTCCTCTCCTATCGGCTTCGTTCCCCATCCGTGGACAGCAATGTTTTCTGTAACCTCCCCGAAAGCGCCGTTATTATCCACTGTACGCAGCCTACACGTGTAATCGCCTCCTGTTGAATACTCATGAGAAGCGAATGGGCTACTTCCTGTGCCTTCAAAAACATGGTGAAAGCTGTCTTCGCCCCAATCCCAATCATAGTATTCAATCGTGCCATCGGGATCGAACGAAGCGCTTCCGTCAAAATTAACGGTCAACGGGGCATCCCCTTCTACAACGTCAGTAGTTACTTCAGCTTGCGGGAACTCATTAGAAGAATTGCCGATTGAAATTAGCTGTCCGTTGTTACACGTCACGTATAGCTTCCCACCGGCGGCTAGCGTTGGGCCTGCTACCACCGACGCGCCGACATCGCATGTCCACTTGATATTCCCGTCAGAGGTGAAGGAATAAACGCAGCCATCATCGCTGCCCATATAGACAGCTCCGTCACTGTCGACGGCTGGCTCGGATGCAAAGCGTTCCTGCCAGCTCTGGCTGATCGTTTGGCTCCATAAGAATGTGGCGGATAAGCCGTCATCTCGTATGGCGAGAATTGAATGGTCGTCTGTAATATAGATGATGCCGTCAGCGGTGACCGCCGGATATCCGAATGTGCCTTCGAACACCCATTTAATAGTCCCGCTGGTTCCATCGTCGGTCATCGCCACAAATCCGTTGTTTGTCCCCACGTAAAGAGTGCCATCGGAGCCTATGGTTGGGCTTCCAACGTTCCCCAACGGTATCTCGCATTCCCACTTCAACTCACCATTGGGCTTGATGGCGCGAAGCATGTGAATGCTAGGCCCGAACGGCTTCGCTGTGTATCCAACATATACCGTCCCATCTTCGGCTATAGTCGGCGTGTCATCTAATCCTTCGTTTGTATAGACCCAGAGTGCCTCGCCGGTAGATGGATCTATCGCAAACAGGCTTTGATCATTTTCGCGGCCTGTGATATAGATTATCCCGTCAGGGCCAATTGCCGGGGCGAAGGAAAGCAACATGCTACACTCAAATACCCACTTTCTCTCGCCACTTGGATATACTGCATGAAGCTTTCCCATATTACTTACGACATAAATCGTTCCATCCAGCCCAATTGCCGGCATGCTTGTCGATTGGCCGCACTCGTATTCCCATTCCACCTGGCCATCGACCGAAAGTGAATACAGATAGCCGCTTGTTCCCGTGAAAGAACTGACATAGCACTGGCCTTCTGAATCAACCACTGCCCCACTTAGTTCGGTAAAAGGTAGCTGCTGCCGCCAATTTATTGCAGCCGATTGAGGTCCGGCGAATGGTGCGCAACGGCTATGAACGTTGTCCCGCCCCTTCATCCACCAGACGCGTTCGCCTTCTTGCCTTGTGCCGATGTCGCCGAAGCCCAAGGGGCTGTTGAAATCTTCGCCGATGGCCTGGATGCGATACCAACGGCTTTCATTCATCTGGGGCGTCTCGTCGTCGTAGCCGAATTCACCGGCGCCGACCTCCGCCAGCGCCTGCATCTCCTCGCCTTCCGCCGTCGCCCACGAGACGGCATAGCCGGTTGCGCCTTCGCTCGCGCGCCAACAGACCATGATTTTGTCACCGGCGTGATCGCTAGCGATGGCAGTGGGCGCAGCAAGCTGTCGGCCCGAGGTGACGTCAACGCCGCCGCTGTAACCAACGCTGCTGTGCACCCGGACGGAATAGGCATAGTTTTTGCCTGGGACGCCCGTCGCATCCGAGCATTCGCGGATGGTCGAATCAAGTTCCTCCAGCACCGCCGGGGCCGTTTCATCATCCTCATCATCGCGCAGAACCTCATATGTAACACTGCTAATGTCCACGGAAGGTTCCCAACTCAGGCGAACTTCGCCCATCGTCGCGCTCGCGGTAACTCTCCCAACGGCGGCGGGAAGCGTCGCAACATCCTCGCCGATGGCGGTCGTGATGGAGCGGACCATAACTCCGACTGAATTGTCGCCAACTGATGAAACCGATGCAGGCACGGTGAACGGCATATCGGCAACGAGGCCTTCGCCGGGAATTTCAGCCGCGCCTTCGCCTATGCCAACGAGCACGCTGATGTAGCACCTCCTTTGTGGCGACTTGAACAGGCTGCTGTTGGAGTCAGCGCTTAGCGTAACGCTTGTGTTAGGCTGCGTGAAAGGCCCGAACCATCGCCAGCTTCCCATACTAAAATCGGCAATGCCAATGTAGTAGTTGAGTGGGAGCGTATTGGAAGTGTTCAAGCTGGAAACGCATTCTTGCATATCGGTGAGGATGGCAAGAGGCGAGTATGAGGAGCCGACGTCCTGGGCGAATATGGCGCAGGCGTATTCGCCGCGGGAGAACGCCCTAAGGATTAAGGAAGTTCCCGACTTCTCCATCGCTCCAGCTTGTGAGCTGTTTGTGCTGCAACGCCCGCTTTCCGAGCCCTGGCTGACTATGGACAGCCCCTGTTCGGCGCATTGCGATGCGTCGATAACCTCGTCCAAGCTTGCGATAGTGGGAAGAACTCCCGGGCCGCCGTCATCGGAGCTGTTTTCAACAGGCGTATTCGTCGGGGGCGCTATGCTGTTGTTATTGCGCCCCGCGGGGGAATGCCCTCCTTCGCATGACACAAAGAGAAGCGCGGCCACTAATGCGGCCATGATTAAAACCCTTAGACTTTGTTCGTGCCCATCCATCAAAGATCCCACCCTTGTCTGCTTCAAGGCGAGTATCCGGAAACTTTGAGGAGATTTATCCTCACTAAATTATACCCTCGGATTGCACCGATAACTACAGAGCGAAAATGTTTTTCCTGGCGGTTTGCCACTGCCGCGCCGTGAGATACCCAAACTAGCCTGAAGCGCAAGTCTGGGGGTGTTGATATCGCCAGGCCAAATCTCCCCTCCCCGACAGTGTGGTAGAATATATCTGGCTTAACAGCAGGTGTTTTTGTGGCGGCCACTTGTCCTGCAAGGTAAGTGGCCATCTCTTTAACTATGATGGATTTGCTGGAACTGGAGCATCAGCTTGAAGAGTTCCTGGCTCAGAACGCCTACGGCCTGGTTGATATGCAGGTCGTGGGGCAGGGGCGGGGCAGGTCTTACAAGCTGTACATTGAACGCGCCGACGGGTCGCCCGCGGATTTGGGCGATTGCATGAGGCTTTCGCCGCTCGTCCAGCTTCACCTGGAATTGCTGGAGGCGTTCACAAACGATTCCTCGCTCCAGGTGAGCAGTCCCGGCTTTGACCGCCTGCTCAAGCGCGATGTTGATTTTACCCGGTTCGCCGGCCGCCAGGTTGTCGTGACCCTGCGCGTTGAGGGCCGCAAGGCCTCGCTGGCAGGAGAGCTGCTTGGGCTCTTTGACGGCGTGCTCAAGGTGCGCACCACCGAGCTTCCGCCGGACATGATTGGCGAACTGGGAATTGGATATGATGAGGGAGTTGCTTTGCTCCCGCGAAAATTGGTGACGGTTGTCCGTCTGAAGGTTGAGGTTTGAGATCATGAAGATCGATCCGCGCGTATCTGCCGCGCTGCAAGAAATTGAAGTTACCCGAGGCGTCTCGCGCCAGCGCATCATTGAGGTGCTGGTGGAGGCGATGAAGGGCGCATACGAGCGCAAGAACGGGCCGACGACCAACCTGGAAATTGAGGTTGACCTGCCGACTGCCACCATTGACGCATACCTGAGCAAGAAGGTCGTCGCGGAAGTGACCGACCCTGTTTTGGAAATGTCCATTGAAGAGGCGCGTGGCTACGACCCCAACGCCGAAGAGGGAGATTCGCTGCTGATTGAAACCGAGATGAGCGATGTCGGATACTGGGGCGTCGCAACCGCCAAGACGATGATGAAGAACCTTATCCGCCAGGCGGAGAAGGAACACATCCAGCGCGAATACAAGACGCGCATCCTTGACCTGATAACCTGCACCGTTGAGTTTGACGAGCGCGGCGACGTCTTTGTGATGACGCCGGACAAGGTTGAGGGTGTCATCCCGCAAAAGGAGCGCATTCCCGACGAGAACCTGCGCGCAGGCCAGCGCGTGAAGTGCCTGCTCGTGGAAGTGCGCAGCGGCAAGAAGAACGGCCCGTTGCTCGTGTTCTCGCGCACGCATCCCGACCTCATCCGCCGGCTGATGGAAAACGAAATACCCGAAGTCCGCGAGGCCAGCATTGAGCTGATGGCCATCGCCCGCGAGCCGGGCTTCCGCAGCAAGGTCGCAGTGAAGAGCAACCTGCCGGAGCTTGACCCCGTGGGCACCTGCATCGGCAGCCGTGGCGTGCGCATCACCGCCATCTCCCACGAGCTCAACGAGGAGAAGATTGACCTGGTGCCGTTCCGCGCCGACCCGTTTGAGTTCATCGCCGAGGCGCTGTCACCTGCCAAGGTAATCTCCGTAGAGATATTTGAAAGCGAGAAGCGCGCGATGGTGGTCGTCCCCGACGACCAGATATCGCTGGCGATAGGCAAGTCGTGGCGCAACGTGAAGCTGGCATCGCGCCTGACCAAGTACTTCCTGGAGGTGCGCAGCGTGACCGAGAACGACACTGCGCCTGCCCAGGGCGCGAAGAAGCCTGACGCGGCCAAGCCCAAGAAGCCGAAGGCGGGGCCGACGCCGTGAGCACCGCGACGATGCATACGCCGGTTAGGACATGCGTAGGATGCCGCGAGCATTTCCCGCAGCATGACTTGATGCGCCTGCGCATGCACAAAGACCGCGTTGCGATTGTGAAGAAGAACGTGCCCGCCGAAGGGCGTTCGGTATATCTGTGCCCGCGTGAAAACTGCTGGGAGCGCGCGCTGAAAAGCGGGCGGCTCGTTTTCAAGTCGGGCAAGTATGATAGGATTATCGTTTGTCTTGAATCCCGCGAACGGGAGCTGCTCCTTGCGCGCCTGAAGCGCAGTTGCCGCGAGGCGGGGGACACGAGGTAACATGCCCAAGAAAGTCGTCTATCTTGTCCAGGAGCTGAAGGCTAAGTCCTCGCAGCAAGTCTTCGAGTGGCTGCGCGAGGTTGGCTATGACGTTAGCCAGGAAGGCTTCGGCATGATGTCGGAGATAGACGATGCGACTATCGTCAAGCTCAAAGCCTTCGCCACTGGAAAGGGGAAGGCTGTTGGGCCGCCCAAGCGCATCAAGCGCGCCGCGCCGATTGCAGAAGTAGCCGCGCCCGTGGTGGCACCCCCCGCGCCAGCAACGATGCGCGATTTCTTCAAGGAAGAAGCCGCCGCCGCTGAAGTGGCGCAGGCCCCGCAGGTGGAAATTCCTGCAGTAGTGCCGCCGCCTGTTACCGTGGCACCGCCTCCTGCACCTCGCCTGAAATCAATCATTGAAGACCGCCCAGCCGGCAAGAAGGTCAAGCTCACCAAGACGAAGAAGGAAGAGCCGAAAACCGAAGCCGCCGAAGTTGAAGCCGAGCCTGAACTTGAGGACGTCGCCGAAGTTGAAGCTGTGGAAGAAGAAGTCGCCGTCACCGAGCGCAAGCGCGAAGTGAAAAAGGATAAGCCTCCCGTCGCCCCGGTGGACACCCGCGCTAAGCCCAAAGACCGCCGCGCAAGCCGCCATACGACGCCTGAGTTGCAGTCTGAAGACGATGTGGTCGTTGGGCGCGGCGTCAAGCGCGTGTTCAAGGTTAAGGGCGTTACCCGCACCGACAAGAAAAAAGTTGAAGTAATACGCCACTTGCGCATTACCCGCCCGATTTCGCTTCGCGATGTTTCCGAAGCAACAGGCGTGAGAGTGCCGTCCATCATCCGCTTCCTCATGGACGAGCTAAATATCCTTGCCACGATTAACTACGTAGCCTCCATTGATGAAGTCTCGCTCGTATGCGAGAAGTTCAAGGTTAATTACGAGGTTGCGCCGACAGACCAGCCGGAGCAAGACCTTGAGACGTTCGCCAAAGTGGATAAAGCAGCGCTGAAACTTCGCCCGCCGGTCGTTACCGTCATGGGCCATGTTGACCACGGCAAGACGAAGCTCCTTGACGCGATACGCACGACGAACGTGGTTGACCAGGAAGCCGGTGGTATTACGCAGCACATCGGCGCATACCAGGCGAAGATCATGATTGACGGCCAGGAGCGCGTAATCTCGTTCATTGACACTCCCGGCCACGAGGCGTTCACGGCGATGCGTGCGCGCGGCGCTCAGATTACTGACATCGTCGTGCTCGTTGTCGCCGCTGACGACGGCGTAATGCCGCAGACCGTTGAGGCGATAGAGCACTGCAAGATGGCGAAGGTGCCGGTCATCGTTGCGGTTAACAAGATGGACAAGGGCGAGGCGCAGCCCGACCGCGTGCGCCAGCAACTTTCACAGTATGGCCTGATCCCCGAAGACTGGGGCGGCGAGACCGTTTACTGCAACGTGTCTGCGCTGGTGGGCACGGGCATCGACTCGCTGCTTGAGCATATCGTGCTGCTGGCCGACTTGATGGAACTCAAGTCCGATGCGAACGCTGCGCCGATGGGCATCATCATTGAAAATGAAATTGACCCCGGCGTCGGCATTGTGGCGACCATACTGGTCATGCAGGGCACGTTCCACAAGAGCGACTACATCCTCTGCGGCACCTCGGTGGGGCGCATCAAGAGGATGATAGACGACAAGGGCAAGGAAATGACCAGCGCCGGCCCCGCGCAGCCCGCGCGCATCATCGGCTTTGAAGCCCCGCCCGAAAACGGCGAGAAGGTTTACGGCTTCCACGAAAAGAAGCGCGCGCAGCAGATCGCCGACAGCCGCGACTCGGTAGCCGACAAGTTCACGCCGGGCGCAACCCCGCTCCGCGTTTCGCTGGAAGACGTTTTCACGCTGATACGCTCCGGCGAAGCCAAAGAGCTTAATGTCGTCCTCAAGGCCGACGTCCAGGGAAGCCTGGAAGCGGTGAAGGAATCGCTGGCGAAGATCGACGTTGAAGGCGTCAAGGTGAATATCATCCGCTCCGGCGTCGGCCAGATAAACGAGACGGACATCATGCTCGCATCCCCCGCGGGCGCTATGGTCATCGGCTTCAACGTGACCATGGCCGGCCAGCTGCGCAAGCTCGCCGAGCGCGAGAAGGTGCAAGTGCGCATCTACCGCATCATCTACAAGCTGCTTGAAGACATTGAGCTTGCAGTAAGCGGCCTGTTTGAACCCGACATTGTTGACGTGCCCCTTGGCGAGCTGGAGATCCGCGCCATATTCCACGTTGACCGCAACTCGGTTATCTGCGGCGGCATGGTGACGCACGGCAAAATCCAGCGCAATGCATACTACAACCTGCGGCGCGGCACAGAGATAATCCTTGAAGGCCAGCTTGGCTCGCTCAAGCGTTTCAAAGACGACGCGCGCGAAGTCACCGAGGGCTTTGAATGCGGGCTTCGCATTGACGGAACCTCGGACGTGAAGGAAGGCGACGTCCTTGAGCTTTACATAAAAGAGACGCGCCAGCATGTGTTCGTCCCATCGTCGGAAAGGGCCGAGGCCCGCTAGCCAAGCCGGGGAGAAGGGAATGGATATCCAAGCCGTAGATTCTCCAACCGTCCCTGCAATACACCGCAAGCAGCTTGAAGTGTTGCATGACATTGCCGGCCATTCACGCATGAGCCGCAAGCCGCTTTGGCTTGCCGGCGGATGGGCGGTGGAAGCACTTACAGGCAAGGCCGCAGGGCGCGACCATTCCGATTTGGACTTGCTCATTTTCCGCGCCGATTTTTCAGCGTTCCATTCACACCTGATACGCAAGCGCTTCAAGCTTCAAAGCGAGCAATACCACGGCTTCAGCACGGCGAAGTATTGCGGTGGAAGCCTGTTGTGCTTGCACTTCGTATTCCTGGATTGGGAAGACGGGCGGCTGGTGACTTACTTGCCCAACGACACCGTTTACTGGCCGAGCGAAGACCCATACAAGCTGCCAGTGGAGATGCTCGGCGGCAAGCCGGTTCCGGTTTGCGATTGGGAAATGGCGTTCGCGCATGCGGAACTGGTGAAACACCTTGACCCGCAAAAGCGCGAGCCGCCCGACAAAAGCATCATTGAGGAGCACGTTAAGCCTGCGCGGCGCAAGGCCATCACCAAAGCCCTCATTGTTCCCTACGAGCAGTGATAAGCCCTGCTTGAATCAAGCGCGTCCATCGCCGCATCAACCGTGAGCTTCGTTGCGCCCGCCAGCGACTTGGCAATAACTTGCGCCCTCATCCCGATTCCATCGCGCCGTGCTTCATCTTCTGCCAGCGCTACCGTGTCAGCAGCAAGTTTTTCAACACTGCTGCATATCACCGCATCAGCGGGGCGAAGTTGCTCCATCGAATCGGCGATCGAATCTATATGCGGCCCGGCGATAACCGCCTTCGCAAGGTGCGCAGGCTCAAGGACATTGTGCCCGCCCACGCGCGGGTTGAACGTCCCGCCGAGGATGACCAGGTCTGCGCAGCGGTAATAGTCAATCAGCACTCCCATCACGTCAACGACCAGCACGGGCGCACCTGTTGCATCGCCACTGAGCAATGCCGCGTCCAAGCCCTTCTGCCTGCACAGCGCCATCACTTCCTCGCGCCGTTCCGGATGGCGCGGCGTAATCGCCAGCACCCACTCGGGATGTTTCGCGCGGATGGCCGCGAATGCGCTAAGGACAGGCTCGTCCTCGCCGGGGTGCGTGGAGCCTGCGACCAGCACGCGCGCGCCTTCCCAGCCGTGCTTGCGCTTGAACTCATGCAGCTGCGCATCGTTCCAAGGCGCAATCACCAAGTCGCTTTTGATGTTGCCGACGGCGCGCAGCCTTTCAATGGGAACGCCGATGCGCGAGAAGTTGTCAGCGAACTGTTGCGTCTGGCAAAGTATTATATGAAAGTCGCGCATGAGCCAGCGCACGCCGCGAAGTTCCATCGCGCTCTTGCTGGCCGCGAACAGCCGCGCATTCACTAGCAGGCTCTTGATGCCCCGGCGCTTAAGGATGCCGGTCAGGTTCGGCCACGCCTCGGCTTCGGTCGTGATGTAAATGAGCGGGCGCACCGCGTTGGCGAACCTGCTGCTTATCCACGGCATATCAACCAACGGGAAATACGATGCGACGACTTTCTCGCCGTCGGCAAACTGCTCAAGGACGCGCATGCCAGCAGGGGTAATAGTGGTGGCGAAGAACGGAGTATCGGGCAACCTGCGCCGAAGCTCGTCAATCAACGGCTTGAGCAGCCGTACTTCGCCCGCCGACACGCCGTGCAGCCATATCGCCTTGCCGCGAATTGCGTCAATGCGCTTGCGGTCCTTCCACATGCCGAGCCGCTCGTTCAGCCCCTCGCGCAAGCCGGGATGCCACCATGCGAAGGCTAGTATCACCGGCGAAAAGATGGTGAGGAGCACGTTGTAGAGCAACATCAGCACGTGCGTATTCTATCAGAACCCATCCCGCTTGAGTTCAGCCACCGGCAGCCCAACCAGCCGCAGCCACCAAAGCGCAGCCTTGTCTGCAAAGCTGCCGCGCCCGTTGATGCGCCCTGACAGCAGCGGCATGAAATCAGCGTCGCGCACCGGCGCGACTGCGTTCATCGCCAGCGGGTGCAGGTGGCGCAGCTTCCCCGCGCGCACGCGCCTGGCGATGATGTAGCCTGCGTGCGCGAGAATGAAGCCGTCGGCACGCAGCACCGCAGATAGCATCGGCAATGAGCCAAGCGCGATGACGTGGCGCGCAATGCACTCCGCGAGGCATAGCGGCGCAAGCTTCCATTGCGTGCTTGCCTGCAAATAGATGAGGCGGTTTAGCACGCGGTTGCGCGCCTGGTAATAAAGCACGGTGGCGCTGGGCAGCTTGCGCGTAGTCACGCTGCCGAGATGCCGCGCGCGCGCCGAGGGTATCTTGATAACTTCGCCGCCCGCGAGGCGGATGCGGAAGCCCAGGCTCACGTCTTCATGGTAGATAAAGTAGGCGGGGTCAAACACTTCGCCGCCGATGGCGATGAGCGAGTCGCGGCGGATTATGGCCGCGCCGCCGCTGGGGTAGAACGTTAGCGCATCATCGCCGAACACGCGCGGGATGGTGTAGCCAAGCACGCTGATGGTGTCGTTGGTTTCATCGCGCCCGTCTTCAAGCAGCACGCCGCATCCCGCGTCCCCGCCGGTTTGCTCCATCGCGCCGACAAGTTCGCCGAGGAACTGCGGCTCAGGCTCCGCGTCGTTGTTGAGCAGCACGAGATACTTGCCGCGCGCCAGCCTTACGCCGAGGTTCACGCCGCCTGCAAAGCCGTGATTGCGCTTGGCGCTGACGACGTGCGCGTGCGGATACTCATGGCGCAGGGCAGCAGCTTCATCGTTCTCGCTGCCGTTGTCAACGATGATGGTTTCGTAATCGGCGAACTCCTGTAGCGCCAGCGCATCCAGGCAGCGCCGCGTTTCGTCAATGCCGTTGTAGTTGAGCACGATGACCGACGCCGCCAGCGGATACTCGCGGTCAATGCGTTTTGCCGCGACTACCCTTTGCGCGCCGAAGCGTGGCTGGAGCATCGCGCGCAGCTCGCTGGGCTTGAGCTTGCGCCTGCGCATCAGACCGATGCGTTTGAGCATCATCTCCGGCAGGTAGTAGAGGTATGCGAACAGCGCAAGCAGCAGATACGGCCGCGCCAGCACGTTGAGGAAGTGCCAGCCTTCGTATGCGATGAGCGCGGGCAGGCACGGCAGCCAATCCGCTGCCGTCAGGCACTTCGCGAGGCAAAGGTAGCGGTTCTTCTCGGCAATGAGCCGCATCCGCGCGCTGCGCCGCATCCCCGACCCGCCGCCGACATGTTCCGCCACCAGCGTGGGCTCGTGCCACGCACGCCAGCCGAGAAGCTGCGCCCGCAGGTCAAGGTCAACATCCTCAAAGTATGCATAGAAGCTCTCGTCAAGATACTCGTTCTCAAAGCGCACGTCCTCAAGCATCTCGCGCCTATACATTGCGCAGGCGGCCGTCCCGCCGAAGACGTAGCCCGCGTCGTTCGTGGCGTCCTCGGCGCGCGCGTCATGATCGCGGTGCGCCGGCGTGAAATCGGTGCGCATGATGTGGCCGGTGCTCTCAACCGAGCTTGTGTTGCCCCAGCGCACCAGGCGCGGCACGACGGTGCCGATGCGCTTATCGCGCGTGAACTGCGCCACCGCGCGGCTGATGAAGTCGGGGGGAATGCGCGCGTCGGCGTTTAGCAGCAGCACGAACTCGCCATTGCATCGCAGGATGCCCTGGTTGTTTGCGCGCGCGAAGCCGGTGTTGTCGCTGTTGCCGATGAAAAGGCAGGGGCGGTATTCCTCAATGACGGCGCGGTCAAAGCCGGGGCTTGCGTTGTTGATGAGGACGAGCTCCACGGCGCGGTAATCCTGGGCGCGCACGCTCTCCAGGCACTCGCGCAAATAGCGCTCCGTCTTGAAGTTAACGATGATTACAGATACGAGCCCCGCCTGCACAGGAGAATTATACCGTGTCGGGGGAGAGAGGTTAGAGTCATCTCCAAAAACCGTAAGCCGGGCTTTCCGAAGGCGCTGAGCTTGCCGAAGCGAGCCCGGCGTATGGCCTATCTTCTTACTTAAGTAATAGCGCCAGGAGTTTATCCTCCGCACTGAATGCTAGCACCCCGTATATGCTGGAGAATACGATGAAAAGCGCAAAGCTTCCAACTATGATCAGGAACGTAGCATATACTTCTCGTTTCTTGTCGCGTATTACAGCCGAGATAGTCCGCTTGCTAGCTATATAGCTCATGAACCATATGACCGCAAACACATTGCCAAATGAGTTGAATATATCATGCTCGCTGACGTCGCCTGAATAGAAGTGAATTCCCCCTTTAACTAGCCAGTAAATTGCATAGATGAATGCCGCAAGGTCGAGCCAGTTACGCTTGCGAAGCAGGAAGATATAACCTGTCGCTATCAAGAGGAGAGGAATCGCGAAGAAGATAGTCAGGTCATACACTGCTTCTCGAGGCGTTCCAAATGTAATGAGTAGGTAGGGCATCTCGCACACTAGCATGAATAGTATAGCACTCCTCCATCCTCCCGACCGGAATGTAGGCGGTTTATAGAATCCTATACGGCAGTGGATAAACCGCGCCCATCAGGAGAATCCAGAGCGGCACTTAAGTGCCGCCTACAAGGGGAGTTAGAACCCTCTAGGCATGGTATGATTCGGAGGATTACACTGCAAGGAGACCCGCCTGATGCCGAGCAAACATGTAACAGCACCCGAGGCTTCCGCGCCCAAGCCGATTGGCAAGCTTTCGCCCGAAGTGGCAGCGCTCGCCGGTGAAGTCGTGCGCCTGCGCCGACACTTCCACCAGCATCCTGAGACGGCGTTCAGGGAACACAAGACCGCCGAATATGTTGAAGCATACCTGAAGAAGCTGGGCATTCCTTACAAGCGCTTGGTTGGCACCGGCGTCGTCGGCCTCATTGATTTAGGAAAGCCCGGGCCGTGCGTCATGCTGCGCGCGGACATGGACGCGCTGCCGGTGACGGAAGAAACAGGCGCTGAATATGCCAGCGTGCACCCCGGCGTCATGCACGCCTGCGGGCATGATTCGCACACCGCAGTGCTGCTTACAGCGGCGCGCGTGCTCAAGGAAAACGGGCTGCCGCGCGGGAAAGTGAAGCTTTGCTTCCAGCCGGGCGAAGAAGGCTCGGACGGCGGAGGCGCGATGGTGAAAGCAGGAGTGCTGGAGTCGCCGAAGGTTGACTTCGCATTCGCGCTGCACGTGTGGAACCCCATGGAGGCCGGCAAGATTTCAGCCGACCCGGGGCCGAGGATGGCGGCGGTGGACGAGTTCCTAGTAGACATCATCGGCGTGGGCGGTCATGCCGCGCACCCGCAGGACTGCGCCGACCCGGTTGTGGCTGCGGCGGCGGTGATAACAAACCTGCACAGCATCGTGTCGCGCAACATAGACCCCTTCCGCCCCGCGGTGCTCACCGTCGCGGCGGTAAATGCAGGGACTGCGTTCAACATCATCCCGCCCAAGGCGTCAATGAAGGGCACGATACGCACGTTCCACAAGGACGTGCGCGCGACGATGAAGAAGCGGTTCATGGATTGCTGCACGAAGACCGCGGCGGCGATGGGATGCAAGGCGGAGATTGAGTTTCGCCACATGCTGGGCGCGACGGTAAACGACGAGGCGCACACGCCTTTCGTGCGCGAAATAGGCGCGGAGGTCTTCGGCAAGAAGAACCTGGTCGTTTCCGACCCGTCCATGGGCGGCGAGGACTTCTCGCGCTATGCGGAGCACGTGCCGGCGGTGTTCGCGTTCATCGGCGCCGCGCCCAAAGACCCCAAGGCGGTCTTCCCGCACCACCACCCGAAGTTCTGCATCAACGAAAACGTGCTGCCGGCGTGCGTGGAGATGATGCGCCGCGTGGCTATTGATTATTTGGAGAAGAAGTAGGCGCGGGAAGCTGACATGCCCGGATTCGTCCACCTGCACAACCACTCCGAGTATTCGCTGCTGGACGGCATCAGCATGTTTCCGCGCATCATTGATCGGCTCAAGGAGCTTAAGCAAAACGCGTTCGCGCTGACCGACCACGGCAACCTCTACGGCGCGGTGGACTTTTTCACGCAGATGAAGGCGGCGGAGCTGCACCCCATCATCGGCTGCGAGCTTTACCTTGCGCCGCGCAAATACAGCGACCGCGAAAGCGACGTTGACCGCTACAACCGCCACCTAGTGCTGCTCTGCGAAAACATGCAGGGCTACCGCAATCTAATAAAGCTCGTTACCATCGGCTCAACCGTGGGCTATTACTACCGCCCACGCATTGACTTTGATGTCTTGAGCGAGCACCACGAAGGGCTCATCGCGCTGACGGGATGCCTCTCCGGCGTGGTCAGCGCGACGCTGAAGTATGACGGCGAGGAAGCCGCCGATGCGGTAATCGCGAAGTATGAAAAGCTCTTCGGCAAAGAGCGGTTTTTCCTGGAGCTGCAGGACCATGGCATTCCCGACGAGGCGGTCGCCGCCGCGTATCTCATTGACCGCGCGGCGAAGTTCGGGCTGCAACTAGCTGCCACGAACGACACGCATTACGTGGAAGCCGAGGATGCGGGCGCGCACGACACTGCGCTTTGCCTGCAAACGCGCACCAAGGCCGACGATGCGGACAGGCTGCGCTACTCAGGCCCTTATTACTACATAAAGTCCGCCGCCGAGATGCTGGAAAAATTCCCGCACCAGCGCCAGGCGCTTGCGAACACGGTCAAGATCGCGCAGATGTGCGACGTGGAGATACTGGACAAGACAGTGCACTTCCCGTCGTTCACCGCGCCGTCGGGCGAAAGCAGCGACGCGGAGCTGAAGGCATTTCTGCGCGAGCTGGCATACCAGGGCGCGAAGGAACGCTTCGGAGAGCCGCTTGCGCAGGCGGTCAACGAGCGCATGGAGGAGGAGTTGGAGGTCATTACTTCCACAGGCTTCACCGCGCTGTTCCTCATCGTGTGGGACTTGATGCGCTTCGCACGCGAGCAGGAAATACCGGTGGGGCCGGGGCGAGGCAGCGCGGCGGGCAGCCTCGTTTCGTATTGCCTCTACATCACGAAGCTTGACCCGCTGGCGCACGGGCTGTTCTTTGAGCGCTTCCTTAACAAGGAGCGCGTGGAGCTGCCGGACTTTGACCTGGACTTCTGCTATGAGCGCCGCGAAGAGATGATTGACTACGTCAAGGGGCGCTACGGCGAAGGCAATGTCGCGCAAATCATCACGTTTTCCAAGCTCAAGGCGCGCGCAGCCATCAAGGCTGTCGGCAGGGTCGAAGAAGTCCCCTATACCTTCACCGACCGCATCACCAAGCTCATGGGCGGCTTGGGCATGAGCATCCGCGCATCAATTGACGCAAACCCCGAACTGGCGACGCTGCTGCGCACCGACAAGGACGCGCGGGAGCTGGTGGAGGCCGCGGAGAAGCTGGAGGGGCTGGCAAGCCACGTGTCGGTGCACGCCGCGGGGGTTGTGGTCGCGGACAAGCCGCTGATTGAATACGTGCCGTTGCGCGCGGTGAAAGACACGACGATGCAGGTGACGCAGTATGAGATGGGGTCGCTGCCCAAGGTCGGGATGATCAAGTTTGATTTCCTGGGCCTGAAGACACTCACGCAGATTGAGAAGTGCCTCAATTACGTGCACGAGATTGAGGGCCGCGACATAGACATTGACGAGATTCCCTTGGACGACCAGGACGTTTACGCGAACATATACTGGGCGGGAAACTGCTTCGGCGTGTTCCAGTTTGAGCGCCCGCACATCGTGCGCGTCATGCGCGAGACGCACCCAAGAAGTATTGAAGACCTTACCGCGCTCAACGCGCTGAACCGCCCCGGGCCGATGAAGGGCGGGATGATACCGCTCTACATCGCCAACCGCAAAGACCCCGAGAAATCGCTCCCGCCGCTGCCGGAGCTGGAGGAAGTGTTCGCGGCCACCAACGGCGTGTTGCTTTACCAGGAGCAGGTTATGCTCATCGCGATAAAGCTAGCCGGCTACACGCTG
The DNA here is from genome assembly GCA_963749125.1 of uncultured bacterium. Classification (GTDB taxonomy): domain Bacteria; phylum 4484-113; class 4484-113; order 4484-113; family 4484-113; genus JBBIJQ01. The sequence goes on along the minus strand of CAVVLL010000002.1, from coordinate 79,275 downwards.
GGCGATGCCGACGTGCTGCGCAAGGCGATGGGCAAGAAAATCCAGGAGCTGATGGGCCGGCACAAAGTGCGCTTCCTTGAGGGCGCGGCGCAGCGCGGGCACGACAAGGCCAGGACGTTGGCGATATGGGAGATGATGGAGAAATTCGGCGAGTACGGCTTCAACAAGGCGCATTCGGCGTGCTACGCCTACCTCTCCTACCAGACCGCGTATTTGAAGCACTACTACCCGCACCATTTCATGGCGGGCTTGATGAACACATACATCCACGACTTCGGGGAAGCTCTCGGAGGCGCTTGCCGACTGCCAAAAGCAGAGCATTGAGGTCATCCCGCCTTCGGCGAACCTCTCCAAATTTGATTTCATCTCCGACGAGCAGGGGCGCATCATTTTCGGCCTAGGTGGCATCAAGCACATCGGCCGCGCTGCCGTTGACGAGATTGAGCGCGTGCGCGAGGCGGGCGGGCCGTTCACGTCGGTGGAGGATTTCCTGGAGCGCGTTGACGGCCAGAAAGCCAACAAGTCGGTGCTGGAGTTCATGGTGCGCGCGGGGTGCTTTGACGAATTCGGCGCGGACAGGGGCGAGCTTTTGCGCAACCTGGAAAGCTTCCTTTCGCAGCGCATCCACCATAACCAAATCGCGATGTTCAGCGGCGACGACAACCCGCAGCAGCTCGTGAGCTACGTGAGCACGCCCGAAGAGATTGCGCGCATGGAGAAGGAAAGTATCGGCGTTTACCTTACGCACAACCCTTACGAAAGCGCGGCGGTGCTTCAAGACAAGCGCGTCATGCAAATCGGCGAGCTTCTGCGCACGCTTGAGGAGCGCGGGGCGTATTTCGCCGATGCGAAGGTTAAAGTCGGCGGCGTCCTCGACGAGGTGCAGATGAAGGTCTCCAAGCGCAAGCTGCAATACGCGCTGGCGAAGCTTTGCTGTGCCGACAGCTTTGTCAACGTCGTCGTCGGGCCGGGCGCGCTGGAGAAGTGCGCGAGCTTGCTGCAAAACGGCAACGAGGTCATCATCAGCGCGACGGTCGCCCTTGACGACATGGTTGAGGAGACGGCCGAAGACCTCATTTCGGCGCTAAAGCTATATACCGGCGAATTGCAGCTATACCGGGGCGCTTCGGCTACGCTCAGCACGAGTGGCGAGGCTAATGGCGCGAACGTAAATGCGAGTGCGAATGCAAACGGTTCGACTGCGCTCAGCACAGGTGGCGCACAGGCTGTGGGAAAGGCGGATGGGAATGCGCAGCCGTGCAGGCGGTTGCTCATCAAGTTCACGCGCATACCGGACGCCGCCGAGATTGCGCAGATGCGCGAGAAGCTTGGCGCTGCGCGCGGGGAGTGCGCCGCGTATTTGCTCATCCCCGCGAACGAGGGCGGCATGCGCAAGATTGCGCTGGGGCCGGAGAATCTCCTTGACCCCGCGAAAGCCAAAGCCGCGCTCGCAGGTATGGGCGTATTGGTGTCTGTCGTAAAGCAGGGAAAGGATTAGAGTTAGCTCCTGAGTTCAGAATTGGAGTTCGGGGCTACGAGTTGGATGGTAGTTCGTAGCTCGTATATTGGTTCTTATCTTAATAGTAAAGGAACACAAGGATAGGCCATGCTGAGTTGCGGCCCTAGAGTACCTTTATCACTTTTGGTCGCTAAAACTAGAGAATCCGACTTCTACTAGTGTATCTCCACTGTCAAAATTGAACCTTACTGCTCGTGGTTCACCGCCGATATTCGTATACCAAAAAGCAGAATTGAGAATTCGTTGTCGAAGCAAGGGCTTGCCAAGATTGATATCAGGAAGGGCCTTGAAGGAGGAACGGCCTACGACAACGCCTAACGGGAGATTAATCGGTGGCTTATCCGAATTCAGTATTCCAGTCCCGCTATGCTGATTAAGCGCGATGAAGACCGATTCGGCATAATACTCTTTCTCCCGGTAGCTCTTGTTTCTAGCCCAGATTGTCACAGACCACATTTCATCACTGAATATTACGGTAAGCTCTCTCTTTCCATCAATGTTAAGCGGAGGATTGGTGTAATCAGTCCTCTCTAATAATCTACCTTCAAGCACGATTGACTTTGCGTTAATAACTTGCTCGTTGACTTTTCCCGTCTCTGACCAGCCTAGCTGTGGCAGCAGCGCTTGGTAAGAATTTCCAACCTTAATAGGCAAAGACTCGATTGTAGGGGCTTTTTTACACGCGAATAGGGCTAGAAGGATGAGAAGAGAGACTGCGGCTACGGCAAGCCACTTCAGTATTGGATTTCGCGGCGCGTTTATCACTTGGGTTCCGTTATACGGTGCGTGCACGACGCCCATTTCGCGTATGATCCTTGTAATCATCACGGGTAGTATATCAGGAAGGCGATGGAAATCAGAGCTTATCGGTAAGGGACAAGAGGTTAGCTCAGGAACCAGATATCCCGCCCTCCGCTTAGCCCGTGCCACGCCCACTCCATCGCTTCGCTCGGAGTTCGCCCTCGCGGAGGGCGGGATGGGGGCGGCGTCCGGTTGTAGGGCGCGGACTTGTTTGTACAGGGCACGCGGCGTAAAATGGAACTGCACAGGGAACGGCTCAGCCCGGGCAGAAGATTCATCATGCGAAAAGCGCCGGAAGTTGACGTTGAACGCACGCAGCTAAAGCTGCTAATCGTGCATGGAAGCGCGGAGAAGATGGAAGCATTCCCCGTCGCTTTCTACAACATAATCGAAGTAGAGGGCAGGAGTGTTTGCCGACCAGCCATTCAGGAAGTCATAGGCAGGTTTGCATTTCTGCTTGTATTCTCAGCGATAACGGTCTTATACATCATCTTCTTTCTAAAACCGTTTACTGAATGGGTATCCGCTGAGAAGCCTGATTCCGGGATCATATTTGGATTTGTTTTCTATAGGCTGCTTCCAGTGCTGATCTTATTCACGCTTTCTTACGACATAATCGCCCGAACGCTCGCATGGCTTGCACCGTTCAAGCTAACGAAGCTTGATGCGCCCATTGGCAGTGGCGTGATTGTGAATAGCGAGAAAGAAGACGTTGCTTACATTGTGTTGCCTGCCGAACATCCTCAAGCTACTAAGCAAGCTAGAAATGAGCCGATTCCCAAGTTAGCTTCATACCTTGCAAGTCCTATAACCTGGTTCTTTCTCATCGGAAACTATGAAGCGATTTCATTGGTAATCGCGCTTGTCGTGTCCGACATAGTATACTCGAGCATTGGGGGTGCCAGCCCCCATCCGCCGCTTTCAATACCGTTTGAGTGGATGTTTGGGGCTGTATCTATTCTCCTAGTTGGAATGTTGTTTACGCGACTGAAAGCCCTGAACCTAATCACTGCTGTACTCAGAAAAGAGATGAGCTTACAAGGCCGGGCCTACGCTCCCCCCTATACACTTACATACGGATGCAGTTCATTTGTCTCGTTGCTCTTGTTCATAGTAAATGTGTTGCGGAATCTCTTCGGCCATCGGAACACCAAGCCGCCTTCGCGACGGTGATTATCAGGACTTCATATTGCTTCACAAGTGGTGGCACAGCCGAGTAGGCTGTGCGCTTAACGCACAAGCGAGACGCATGTGCCACTACCAGAAAGCGCTCCGGGCGGGATGGGGGGAGAGCCCGCAGCGATGCGAGGAGCGGCGCCGGTCAGCACCGCCTGCTCATTGAGATTCCCTCTGCATGTATAATAAATATGCGATGCTTATACGCTTCGTTCTTGCTGTGTTCTTCTGCCTGGCGGCCATCTCTTGCCATAGGCCAAATCAGTACACGGTTGATAGAGAAATAGACGTAAGCAATCCCATTTTGGCTGTTTGGTCTCAGGCACCAATTAAGTGGTCTGCAGGATTACCTCCTGGAGTTTCAGGAAAGGCTCCGCTACCTGAAGGCTCAGCGGTAGAGAAGCGGAGCTTCACCGAAGACAAGAAGCAGTGGGAAGACTGGAGCATAAAGCTGCCTAGTGGCGAAATGATGCTAATGCATTTCCGCTCGAAAGACTCCGGCCTATGGGCGACTGACGTTGTAGCTTTGAAAGGAAACTTTAGCAAAGGTAGCTCACTCATCTTAACTAAGCAAGTTGAATGGGGTATGACACCCGAACAAGTCGGAGAGAAGCTTCAGCAGCCGCTTAAACTCGAGAATGCCAAGAGTGAAATGCGGCGCGCCATACTTGTTAATAAGCTTGGAGACGGCGCAACAGAATTAACAGTAGTGCTAACCTTTGATGATGATGAAGGGCTAAGATCGGTTCAGAGCTACCAAAAGGTATTTTCCGGAAATGGAGAACATGCATGGGGCCAGTACTACAAAGAACCATACCTTAGCTCCCCTGCTGCTGGCGGGAAATAGTTCGCGGCCCTACAGTCAGATTCCAGAGCCGGGTTAAAGCCACGGCGTACAGAAGATGGGGGAGGAGATTGAGTGGGGCTGAAAGTGGGCCGGTGATAGAATAGATGCATCCTTATCGTGGAGTGCGCGAAAATGGCGAGGTTTCTAATAGCTGTAGTTGTTATAGTTCTTGCTTTCCAAGTGCAGGCTTTCGCCCAGCAAAACGACGAATATGTCCCCAAGACCAAGCTGGAGGCTGCGGCTTTGCGGCAAGGCGTTTTGCTGGTGAAGGATTACAAAGCGCCGAAGTCCAAGCTGTCCACGCAGGTTACTATTGAGGCGCTCAGCATTTACGAGCCGGGAAACGAGCATTCCGCGGTGAAAGGCCTGAGCATAGCGATAACCATTGGCGGCACGCAAAGCCATACCAGGACGGCGTTCGTTGACTTTGACGAGATTCAAGGACTGTCTAATGCGCTTGGCTCAATGTTTGAAACGATGAACACGTGGGCGGGTTCGGTGCGCGAATACACTGAGGTCGCGTATCAGACGAAAGGCGAGATGAAGGTGGGCTTCTTCCAGAAAGGGAAGGGGATGACCGTCTTCATCACCATGGGGCGCGAGTTCCCCGAGAGCGTCTATCTGGATTTCAACGACATGACGTTCCTCAAGGGCGCAGTGGACAGCGCGCTCGGCCTCTTATAGCCCCAAGCCCTCCAAGAGCCGCTTTTCCTTGCCAAGAGGCTGTGGTTGTGGTAATCTACCCGTTCTTATCGTATCTGGCGAAATGGAGGAATACGGCGAGTGCCACTGATTTCTTTGCGGCAGCTCCTTGAGTGCGGGGTACATTTCGGGCATCCCACCCGGAAGTGGAACCCCAAGATGAACCAGTTCATCTACACCAAGCGTAACGGTATTCACATCCTTGACCTGCAGCAGACTGTGCAGTTCATTGACGATGTGCACGGCTACGTCAGCGGCTTGGTGGATAAGGGCGGAAAGATACTTTTCGTCGGGACGAAAAAGCAGGCGCAAGACGCTATCCGCGAGGAAGCGGCCAAGTGCGGCATGCCTTTTGTGGCTTCGCGCTGGCTGGGCGGCCTGCTAACCAACTGGGAAACCATCCGCAAGCGCACGCAGCGCCTTAAAGACCTGCGTAAGCAGCGCGATGAAGGATACTTTGACAAGATCACGAAGAAAGACGCGCGTTACCTCGGCGAAGAGCTAACGAAGCTGGAGAAGTTCCTGGGCGGCCTGGCCGAACTGGACAAGCTTCCCGATGCGTTGTTCATCGTTGACGTGAAGAAGGAAAAGAACGCCGTTTGCGAAGCGCGCAAGCTGGGCATCCCCATCGTCGGCATCCTTGACACGAACTGCGATCCCGACGACGTGGACTACAAGCTTCCCGGCAACGACGACGCCATCCGCAGCATACGCCTGTTCTGCCAGATAATCGCCGATTCAGTCCGCGAGGCCAAGCTGGGATACCTGCCCCCCGACAGCGTGTTCATCCACGCAGTCACCGAAGAGGCAGCGCAGCAGGCTGCAGCGCATGCGCAGGCTCCCGTGCCCGCACCCGCGCCGGCCCCAGCGCCTGAGATGCCTGCGCCGGAGATGCCAGCCGCACCCGCGAATGACGCGCCAGCGACTGAAGCTTAAGAGACCGGAGAACCCGATGGTAGATATATCCGCGAAGATGGTTAACGAACTGCGGCAGCGCACCGGCGTTGGCCTGATGGACTGCAAGCGCGCGCTGATTGCCGCCGACGGCGACATGGAAAAGGCCCTGGAGAACCTGCGCGTGCAGGGACTCGCAGCCGCCGCGAAGAAGTCCGGACGCGAAGCCAGCGACGGCCTCACCGCCGCCTGGGTCAGCGACAATGGCGATGCCGGCGTCCTCATCCAAGTCCACTGCGAAACCGACTTCGTTGCGCGCACCGACGACTTCCGTGCGCTGGTGAAGTCGCTGCTGGAGCATTACGCAGGCTCCGAGCGCCTGAACACGACCGGCAAGTGGGATTGCTGCGAAGAGCTGCTCACCGAGTGCTACTCGCCGGATAAGTCCCGCACCGTGCGCGATATCCTCGGCGATGCCGTGGGCAAGATCGGCGAGAACATCCAGCTTGGCCGTGTCGCTGTGCTCAACTTCGCCGGACGCAACGCCTTTGTGCAAGCTTACGAGCATATGGGCGGAAGCGTGACTTCGCTGGTTGCGATTGAAACAGGCAAGCCCGAGACGCAAAAAGACCCGCGCTTCCTAGCGCTGGCGAAAGATTTGGCGATGCAGGCGGCTGCGGGAATACCGATGGTCGCTGTGGCGATGTCCCGCGACGAGGTTCCCGAAAGCGTCCTTGAGGAGGAGAAGAAGGTCTACCGCGAACAGACCCTCTCCGAAGGGAAGCCGGAAAACCTCGTGGAGAAGATAGTCATGGGCCGGCTGAACAAGTATTACAGCGAAGCCGTCTTGCTTGAGCAGCCGTTCATTAAGGACGACAAGCTGTCCGTGCAGAAGGTTGTTGAAGGCGTCGCCAAGGAGATTGGCGACACAATCAAGCCTCTCGCCTTCTGCCGGTTCGCAATCAAGGAATAGAGCCCGGCGGCGGGCTGCCTTATGTGGGACACCGTTAAGAAAGCGGTCGCATATGCCAATGTGGCCGCACTTGTCGCGGTCATCATAGCCACCCTGTTCCTGCTGTTCACGTTCCTGCGCGTCCAGTCCAATATCTCCAGCATCATCAACACCGACCTGCCGCAGGGGCTTCAGACCACCAAAGTATACGCTTCCGACTACGACCCCAAGACGCGCACCGGCACGCTGCTGGCGAACCTCTACCTGGAGAACCGCGAATACATGCCCTTGCTTGAGCTGCCAGGCGAGATGGTCGCCTGCACGCTGGCCAGCGAGGATAAGCGCTTCTACCACCACCACGGCGTGGATGTTTTCGCCAACGTGCGCGCGCTGCTCGCCATCGCCCGCAGCGGTTCCAAGACGCAGGGCGGCAGCACTATAACGCAGCAGCTGGCGCGCAACGTGTTCCTGCCGTTCATCAAGAGCCAGAAGACGATGAACCGCAAGGTGCAGGAAATCATCCTCGCGCAGGCGCTTGAGAAGAAGTTCAGCAAAGACGAAATACTTGAAAGCTACCTGAACAACATCTTTTACGGCGCTGGCGCATACGGCGTGAAGGCTGCGGCTTCCACCTACTTCGGCAAGGATCCTGAGAATCTGACGCTAGCGGAATGCGCGCTGCTCGCAGGCCTTCCGCAGCTCCCCAGCGTCCTCAATCCTTACGTAAACCCCGAGGGCGCTAAGAAGCGGCGCAACCAGGTCTTGGAGAGGCTGCTCGCCGAGAAGCGCAGCGGTAAATACCTTGACTTGAGCAACATCTCGGAAGACGACATCAACGCCGCGATGGAAGAGCCGGTCAAAGTCGTTGAACGCACTGAATCGGGCGTCATGCGCGCGCCGTATTTCACGAGCTGGGTGCGCGAGCTGCTTTACGACAAATACGGCGAAGACCAGGTGCTGCGCCAGGGCCTCATCGTCGTGACGAGCCTGAACTGGGATTACCAGAAGGCCGCCGAAGCTGCGATCAAGACTAATCTTGATAAATACCGCGAAGGGCGGCGCGTCTCGGAAGGTGCGCTGGTCAGCGTTGAAGTGGATACCGGCAACATCCTCGCGCTAGTGGGCGGATACGACTACAACGTCAGCAAATATAACCGCGCAGTGCAGGGCAGCCGCCAGGTGGGTTCGGCGTTCAAGCCCTTCGTGTATGCGACCGCGCTGTCGCAGGGGCTTACGCCATCCACGACGCTGCGCGACCTGCCCACCGACTTCATCCTCGGCCCCAACCAGATATATTCGCCCAAGAACTCCGACGGCAAGTTCAGCGGCATCGTGAACATGGTCTATGCGCTCCAGCATTCGCGCAACGTGGCGGCGATTGACCTGATGAACCGCGTCGGCCCTGCGAACGCCGTCGCCGTCGCGCATAAGATGGGCGTGAAGGGCGACCTGCCTGAAGTGCTAGCGCTGCCTCTCGGCGTGGCAAGCGTGAAGCCGGTGGAGATGGCGGGCGCATTCGCATGCTTCCCGCGCGGAGGCAATTACGTGGAGCCGGTGCCGATACTCCAGGTTTACGACCGCTACGGCGTGCTCTTGGAAGACCACACGAAGGATGTCGAGCTGCGCACGCGGCGCGCCCTTGACCCGCGGGTGGCATGGACGATGGTGCTGATGATGCAGCGCGTCGTCACCGGCGGCACCGGCACGGCGGCGCGCTTCAACAACGGTGAGGGCAAGTCTCAGCCTTGCGCCGGCAAGACAGGGACCACCGACGATTACGGCGACGCCTGGTTTGTGGGCTACTCGCCGAAAGTATGCACCGCCGTGTGGTATGGCAACGACGACCACAGGCGCAAGATGGCGCGTATCTTCGGGGCGACCATCCCTGCGCCGACATTCCGCACGTTCATGGCTGCTGTTTACAAGAACCGCAAGGTTGAGAGCTTCAAGCCGCCGAATGGGTGCGAGAACATCAAGATCGTTGGCGGGACGGTGCGCGGCCTGGAGAAGTTGGAAGACATCCAGGTGACCGGCAATTATACCTATCAATTCCGCATCAGGGCTGAGGCGCTGGAGGAAGAGGAGAAGCCCGAAGAGACTCCGGCCGAAGGCGCAGGCGCGGGCGGCGATGGAGGCACCAGCGGTGGCGACGGCGGCGATGGCGAACATAAGGTCTATTTCTAAGCCCTGCCAGCTCCCCAGCTTCGTTTATCTTCCTGATTGCTCCAGCTTCAACCTGATATCGCATTACCCCTTTGCTCGCGCATAAAGTTACGGTAAAGGCGATTGACATGGCGAATGTAAACGGGTTACGATAACATGCTTGACGCGAGTCTGGGCTTCAATCTCAGTTCCCAACGGGAGGGTAACACAAAATGATGAACGCACCTTTGCCAGCCAACAGGCTGCTGCAGCAGGCCATGGGCTTTGCGTTGCTAGCGCTGGCACTCCTCACCTACTTCCTGTTTCTCCCCTCATGTAACCGCGTAGAGCAAGGAAGCTATCGCGAGGTATCCAGCGTCGGATTCGGGGCTACTCCGCCAGACGACAAGCTTTTATACCAACAGAGCATCGGCGGCATCCCCTCACTCACATGGTTTGATGGGACTGTAAGCTCCATCGCATGCAACCCTAGGACGTTTGACCCGGTTGTCGGCCAGACTGCCACGCTCAGCGTGAGCCTGAGCCAGTCAGCGATTATCCTGCGCGTCAGCGTCCTGAATTCCCTCAATGGAACCGTGAAGGTTCTTTACAACCAGGTGGCGCCTGCCGGTACATCCAACTACACCTGGGATGGCAAGGACAGCCTGGGCCAGAACGCGCGCTACTCAATTTACGTCTTTAGCGTCGTCGCCTTTAACAGCAAGTTGCAGGAAATCGGCCACGGCCAAACCGAGGTCATCACCTACCGGCCCAAGGCGGGCGTTACGATCCAAGACGCTAACAAATTCGTGAGTGCAAACGGCGAGTTTGACCACAGCAGCGACGAATGGGTCGCAGCAGGCTTGGCCAACCCCGGTGACAATGTGCAGTTGCTGTTTGACGGCATGCCGCGCGGCATGGCTAACTTCGAGGCGACCGGCATGTTCCGCTCGCTTCCCATCACCTACACGCCGGGCGCACACACGGTGAAGGTCACGATCTTCCCGCGCATGACGCAGACCTCGTACGACATTGATTACAGCGTCTACCTGAACCGCATCCACTGCACCGGCCTGTCGGTGCTGCTAAACGATGTGCCGGTTCAGCACGACTTCACATACTTCATCCCCGGCAGCGGCGAAAGCGTGAAGCTTGACTACGCGCTTGACGCCGCCGAAGACGGGGCGTTTATGTATGTCAGCTACATGCCGCCGACCGGCTCCGACCCTATCCTGCGCCGCACAATAGACCTTGGGGCGCAGACCGCAGGCCCGCACACCATGTATTGGGATGGGAAGGACGACTTGGGCGTCATCTGCGCGCCGGGCAAATACAGCATCAGCGTTATGACCGATGTTGACCCCGCGGCGGCGCAGTTCAGGCCCTCGGTAATCTACATTACCAAGTTTATCAACCTGCAGGAGGTAGGCCAGTAATGAAACTGAACATTCAAAAAGCCGCTATTGCAGCGCTGGCCGGGCTGCTCCTGTTGCCCCTCGCCGCGTTTGCAGCCGTTGATTACACTTTGCAGGACGCTGCTGCCTTGCCTATGACGGCGCAGACCGACCTGCCCCAGGCTGGCGACCAATACTGCAAGGCTTACCGCCAGCTTCTCGTTTTTGACCACGACACCTACAGCGCGAACTACAACTACAACAACCTTGAAGGCAACCTTGTCGCCGCGAGCGTCGTGCTTTCCTACGACAACTCGAGCAGCAACTTTGTGACGTGGAGCGCTGTGAGTTCCAGCCTGGCTAACTATGCGCTTGGCTATGACGACGGCACGCCGAAAGACCAGGCCCTGGCTGCGCACGTTAACCTCAAGCAAAGCTGGGACAAAACGAAAAAGGCGTATAAGGCGTGGTGCGACGCTGCCGCTGAATGCATGGCTGCGCCTCTGTCAAGTGCCGGAAGTGCAGTATGCGGAATTGGCTCAGGCGTGAGCCTTCCGATATTGCTGGCAAATCCGCATGTTGGCGCGATTGTAGCAGCAGCATCTATCTGCGGCATGCTGTTGATTGCGGTGATTTGCATTGCTGTTGGAGATGTAGCCTTCTACAATTCCATCTACGGCGGATTCCTGGCTATAGCCCCGCTCTTCAGAAGGCGGCGTAAGTTGGGCAGGACAGTATGAACTACTTGAACGTCGTTCTCGCAGTTATCTACTGGCTGCTTTTCGGATTCACAGTAGTTCATGCTGCAGATATATACTGGCGGCATAAAATATCGTTTTATCCGCAGACGAACACGCTCGCTTTGCTTCTGGCTTCCTGGATACTCCTCGCGGGAACATACCTGGCATACTTGCATATGTATCATTTCGGCAGCTTACCGGTGTTCTGGATGGCTGCTAACTTCACGCTTTTAGAAGCTGTTAGAAGGTATCACCGGCATTCAACCGAGCGGATAATGGTTCTTGCCGCAATCGGGATTATCGCAGGGGCGGCTTCGCTTGCTGCAGGCTGGCTTCCCGAGCTGCTTAATCCGGGATACATGCTAGCAAGATATGCAGGATTTCCGGTTACTGTGCTAGTAAGCTTCGTTATGTTTATCACTGCACTAGCAATGTTTTATCCTGATATCCGCAACAAGAACCGGTATTTGCCGATTAACAAGCCCAAAGACGATGGGGGCGGCGGTAGCGGAGATTCGGGCGACGACATAAGCATGCAGTTCTCGTCTGTTCTCGCGCTGCTTCGCGGAAGCAGCGAGCCTGAATAGGGCTTCATCGCGCAACTTTAGTATTCCTAGTGGGGACGCAAGTCCCCACTTTGGTTTATGGATGAAGGATGGAGGTGGCACAGCCGTCCCGGCTGTGTTATTAAGCGCACAAGCGGGACGCATGTGCCACCAAGATTAGGATCCAGACGGCGGGGGATAAACCCCCGGCCCTTCAGCCCAGAATCCATAGTGGGGCTGGAAAGCCCCACCCCCGGAAGGAAAGCCCAGATTTCAGAGCCGGGCTAGTCAGCCCGGCGTACTCATAATATTGGTCCACGTCTCAACCAGCAGGTTGGTCACCCTCACTAAACGGGTAACCACGTTTGCTCTCAATCGCCCTTCTGCTCAATCGGCTGCGCTTGCGCGCGTTTGAGCGCCAGAGCGCGGTAGTTGTGTTGAACGATGGCGATGCCGGATGCAATGACGCTAAACGTTACGAATGTCACTGCAGAGGGCGAAAGTTCGGGCCAAATCAGTGAGATGATGAAAATGGGCAACGCTATCAGTGATAGGATGGAACTGAAGCGCATAAGCGAACGGTCAAGTTTCCCTTCATTCCGCGCAATCTCGCCGGCGAACCAGAGCGGCATGTTATAAGCAAATAGCCACATTAGAATAGGAAAAGACGGGTTCGCGGGGAGCGTCCGCAACGATATCACGGACAGTATCGCAGTGGTAACCAAGAGCATAACCGCATGCGTCCAGAGGATTCGCCTGTCGCGCGGGAGGTCTTCGGCCGGTTCACGGCTTATCCATTTGCTCATGCGGTAGGTATGTAAGACCAGCGCGAAAAAGAGGATGACGATCATCACGCTGTTTACTTTTCGCAAGAAATCCATGTTCAGGAGAAAATCAATCATAATTACGCCCCTTTCGCGCCGGCGGTGGTTTGCGGTAGCGCCTGCGCAAGGCAAGGGAAGTATAGCACGGGGGGATTTGTAGGCGGAGGTGGCACAGCCGTCCCGGCTGTGTTATTAAGCGCACAAGCGGGACGCATGTGCCACCAAGATTAGGTCCCAGACGGCGGGGGATAAATCCTCGCCCTTCAGCCCAGAATCCATAGTGGGGCTGGAAAGCCCCACCCCCCGAAGGGAAGTCCAGATTTAGAGCCGGGCTAGTCAGCCCGGCGTACTCGTTGGTGATTTACTACAATGCGCTGGAAGTAGGCGTTATAATATCCGCGCGAGGGCCCATAGCTCAGCGGTTAGAGCAGGTGACTCATAATCACTTGGTCGCTGGTTCGAATCCGGCTGGGCCCATTACCGCGCCGAAAGGCTTGCGGGCGCTTCGCCTGCCGTATAATATCCATTCGCTATGCGGGCGCGTAGCTCAGTTGGTTAGAGCAACTGGTTTACACCCAGTAGGTCGGCGGTTCGAGTCCGTCCGCGCCCAGGTATCGCATGCAGCGCAACACTTCACGGACAGCGTATCACCTCACACACCGCGCGACACTGCGCAGGCACGGCATTGAGCGCGCCTGCGTATAGAGCTATATGCGCAGCGTTGGTGGGTTAGCCTTCAGCGCCTTCTTCGGGCTTGGGAGGCCGCGCATAGGACGACCAGAGCTTGATGTCGGTTTCAAGCAGCGGAACGAACATTCCCAGCTCAAAGTAGCCGGTGGTGATGGGCTTATCCGACTTGAGCGTAATCATTATCTTGCCGCCCATCATCTCAACCGTGACCGCCTCGGGGCCTTCATTGTCGGCCGACGGGGTCAATGTAAGCTCCCAGTTCTCCGGCCCGGGCGTGATGCCCAGTGTGTAATCGCCGCCGACCCACTGGCCTGCTTCGCTTTCAGAATTGGATGCCTTGTAGTAAGCGATGCTGAAACTGAAGCGGTGCGGGTCAAGCGTCAGCTCGGAAGTTCCGGCATGCGCAACCAGGCGGTTGTCCCTGACGTCCACAGTAATGGCGATGTCCGGCGGAAGGAAGTCGGGCATGTCGTTGACGACCCTGCGCACGAGTTCAAGCCCTTCCTGGCCGCGGATGTCCTTGAGGACAACAACGCCATCGGGGTTCACGAGGAACGTCGCGGGAATGGAGCTCACGCCCCACTCAACGGCGATGCGGTTCTTCCAGCCGCCGCCTTCGTAGATGACGGGGTAGTTCATCTTGTTGTCGGCGATCACCGCGAGCATATCCTTGTAGGTGTCTTCGCTGTCAAGCGAGACGCCTATCATCTCAAAGCTGTCTGACTTGCATGCATCGTAAAACGGCGCAACGAAGGGGATCTCGCCCATGCAGGGGCCGCACCATGAAGCCCAAAAGTCTATGAAGACGAACTTGCCTTGAGCATTGAGATCGGCGAGGCTAACCACTTTGCCGTTCATGTCCTTGCCGGTGATGTCCAGCGCCTTTGCGCCCAAACCGGGCGATGCGAAAGCTGAGCTTGCTGTAAACAGCGCGAGCAATACTACCAGCGCTAAGATAATTCTGCGCATCTGCGCACCTCCTAAAGATGTAGCCACTTTATATACCCGCCGCGCTAAAGAATTGGCTTTCCCAGCGCGGCCTTGATTGCAGGAACCAGGTCAAGCTCCTCCCACGGAAGCTTCAGGCCGGTGCGGCCGAAGTGGCCGTAGGCGGCGCATGGGCTGTAGATGGGGCGCTTGAGCTTCAAATTGTGGATGATCGCCGCCGGGCGGAAGTCAAAGACTTCGTGCGACTTTAGCAGCGCGTTGATGCGCTCCAGCGGCACGCGCTCGGTGCCGAACGCCGTCGCGGAGATGCTCACCGGGTGCGAGCGGCCGATGGCATACGCGACCTGCACTTCCAGCCTGTCGGCATAGCCGGCTGCGACAATGTTCTTGGCTGCATAGCGGGCGTAATAGCTCCCGCTGCGGTCAACCTTGCTGGGGTCTTTGCCGCTAAACGAGCCGCCGCCGTGCCGCGCAGAGCCGCCGTAGGTGTCCACGATTATCTTGCGCCCGGTGAGGCCGCTGTCGGCGAGCGGGCCGCCTTTCACGAACTTGCCCGAGGGGTTCACGAGGATGCGCTGCTTATCAATGCGCCTGCCGGCGAACCACTTGAGCGGGATGACAGGCTTGATGACGGTTTCAATGATGTCATCGGCCATGTTCTTCATCTTCACGTTTTCCAGGTGCATCGCCGAAACGACGATGCGGTCAACCGCGATGGGCTTCCCGCCTTCGTAGCGCATGGTCACCTGCGTCTTGCCGTCGGGGCCAATGTAGGGGAGGACGCCCTTCTTGCGCACCTCGGCTAAGCGCAGCGCGAGCATGTGCGCAAGCTGGATGGGCAGCGGCATGAACGCGCCTTTCGTCTTGGCGCTGAAGCCCTCGGTCTCGCGGCAGGCGAAGCCGAACATCATGCCCTGGTCGCCAGCGCCCTGGCGGTCAAACTTGTCCTTGGCGGTGTGGCTGACTTCTTCGCGCGACGCGTTCACGGCGCCGGAGATGTCGGAGGACTGCTCATCAATGCTCACGAGGACGCCGCAGGTGCCGCCGTCAAAGCCGAAGGTCGGCGAATGGTAGCCGATGTCCTGTATCGTCTTGCGCGTGATGGCGTTGATGTCCGAATAGCCCTTCGTCGTCACCTCGCCGAATATCATCACGACGCCGGTCGTGCAGGCGACTTCCACCGCCGCGCGCGCCTCGCGGTCCTGGGCGAGGATGTCGTCAAGGATGGCGTCGGCGATGGCGTCGCATACCTTGTCGGGGTGCCCCTCGCTGACGGATTCGCTGGTGAAAAGCGTTGAGCCGCTGGGTTTGCATATGTGCTTCATACAGGGAGATTTTAGCATGGTGGGGAAGGGGGAGGGAGAGAAGAAGGGATAAGGGGTAAGGGGTAAGGGGATTCGGATGTTGTATTCAGCACTTGTAGGCGGGACTTCAGTCCCGCAAGTCCAGAGCGGCACTGAAGCAAGCCAGCCTTCGGCTGGTGCCGCCTACAAGATTGGGGGAGCAGTACCATGGTAAATGGTTTATGCTAGACTCTGCGCGGTTATATGACCGCGAAAAGACGAATTGCTGTTATCGGCCTGAACACCTTCGGGCATGCGCTGATGCACTCGCTGACTGAGCACGGCCTGGACTGCCTCGGCCTGGATTCCAGCCGCGACGTCGTGCAGGTGATGGCTACCGAGTTCCCGTCGGTGATGGAAATTGACGCTACTTACGAGGACGCGCTCATCGCCGCCGGGGTGAAGGAATACGACCTCGCCGTGGTCACGCTGGGCACGGACATCGCCGCATCGGTGCTGGCCACGCTCGCCGTGAAGAACATCGGCGTGCCCAAGGTCGCAGCCAAGGCGCGCGACAACCAGCACGCTGAGGTGCTGCGGCGCGTAGGCGCCGACATCATCATCTTCCCCGAGCGCGACAGCGCTGACAGGCTCGCGCAAATGATGCTCTTCATCGGCATGCAAGACGTGCAGGCCATCACGCACGGGTTCTCGCTGGCGAAAGCAGCTCCATTGCCGGAGATGGTTGGGGTGCAACTGCGCCAGTCGGTGCTGCGTTCGCGCTTCAGCCTGAACCTGATTTTAATTAAGCACGCCGACGGGACAAAAACGGTGCCTGACGCCGATTACGTCCTGAAAGCCGACGACCTGCTTTACCTGGTCGGTTGGGACAAGTCGCTGGGGCATTACAGCAATGCGCTGTCTGCGAAGAAAGGCCACGTCCACAACTAATCCGCCTTTTGAAATGCCAACCACAAAAAAGCGCGGTTCCCACCCAGTCGCAGCCAGGATACTCCTAGCCGGCTTCTTAGGCTTCATCCTTGCAGGCGCGTTCCTGCTCATGCTGCCGATATCCAATGCGCAGGGATTGTGGACGCCGTTCCTAACCGCGATTTTTACTTCAACATCGGCAGTTTGCGTCACCGGCCTCATAGTCGTTGACACCGCGACTTACTACACGGTTTTCGGGAAAGCAGTGATCTTGCTGCTGATCCAACTCGGCGGTTTCGGTTACGCTGTAACTTACAGCATTCTAATCATGGCGCTGCGCAGGAAAATGTCGCGCCACGACCAAGAGACCATCCGGTCGGGTATGAACCTGCCACACCTTGGCCGCCAGCGCGAGATACTCAAGCTTGTGCTCATCAGCACAGCTTGCTTTGAGCTGCTGGGATTATTGCTGGTAATGCCCGCGTTCGTCGCATACCGTGGCGGCGGGGCGGGGGTGTTTGACGCGCTGTTCCAGGCGGTGTCCGCATTCAACAACGCAGGCTTCTCAACTTTCAGCGACAACCTCATGTCCTTCAGCACGAACCCATGGGTCGGGCTGGTGCTGCCAACGATGGTCATCATCGGCGGCATCGGCGTGTATGTGCAGGCGGACCTGTGGGAGCGTTTCGTGACACGCAGAAGCAAGGGGCTTTCGCTGCACACGATGGTGGTCATTCGGGCGACCTTGCTGCTCCTCGCCGGCGGAATGATACTGAGCCTGTTGTTTGAGTGGAACAACCCGCTGACGCTTGGCGGCTACAACTTCGGCGAGAAGCTGCTAAACGCATACAGCATGAGCGTCTATCCGCGCACGTGCGGTTTCAACACGACTGACTACGCGAATATCATGCCTGCAACGATGTGGATGACTGTGCTGCTTATGTTCATCGGCGCGAGCCCCGGCGGCACTGGCGGAGGTATCAAGACTACCACTGCGACGATGGTTGTCCTAGCTACTTTGAACACCTTCCGCAACCGCACATCCACCGCGCTTTTTGGGCGCAAGATACCCGCGAAGGCGCTTCTAAACTCATATGCGCTTGTTACAGTCTGGGTAACAATACTGCTTCTCGCGACTGCGGCGATGAGCCACTTTGACCCGGGGCTGGATATCGGAAACGTTGTGTTTGAGGCAGTTAGCGCGCTTGGAACTGTCGGCAACTCGCGCGGCATTACTGCGCTACTCTCCGAGGAGAGCAGGATTGTCGTTATCTTTCTGATGTTGATGGGGAGAATTGGGCCTATCACAATAGGAAGCATTGCCTTCAGGCAAGCTGTGCCGGACCTCGTGCATTGCCCGGTTGAAGACGTGCTCGTCGGCTAAAGGCTACTTGCGCCAGAACGACGGCACGAACAATACAAGAAGCGCGTAAACCTCAAGGCGGCCTGCCATCATGAGCATTGATAATACCCACTTGCCGACGTCGGGAATCGACGAGTAGTTTCCGGTCGGGCCGAATATCCCGAGGCCGGGGCCTACATTGCCCAAACAGGCGATGGAAGCGCTCATGCTGGCATCAAAGCCGTATCCAAGCGAACTAATGATAAGGGTGCCAAGTATAAACAGCCCGATGAAAGCGATGAACAAGCCGGTTACCTGGTCTTCCATCTCCTGCGGCAGCAGGCGCTTGTTGATGCGGACTGGGACAATCGCTTGAGGCTGGAAAGTGTGAATGATGCTGCGCCACGCCCAGCGGAGGAGAATGACAACGCGCACAACTTTCAGGCCGCCGCCGGTGCTTCCGGCGCTAGCCCCGAGAAACATCAAGCCAAAGAGGACGATACGGGCTAATGACGGCCAAGTATCAAAGTCCGCAGTAGCAAAGCCGGTGGTCGTCATAATGGAAATGGAATGAAAAGCGCTGGCGCGGATTCCATGATGGCTGTGCTGGACCGCTCCGCCAAGCACAGTGGAGAGATATAGAATTCCAATTGCTGTTAGCGCGATTAGCAGGTAAGCGCGAAATTCTGTGTCACGGAAGAACAACGCCCGGCCCCGTATAAGCTGGAAATACAAAGAGAAGTTAGCGCCTGCGGCAAACATAAAGAATATGATGATCCACTCCGCCGCAGGATTCTGGAAATGGCCGACGGAAAGGTTGTAGTTGGAGAATCCTCCGGTTCCCATCGTTCCGAAAGTGTGGATTGATGCGTCAAACCAGTTCAGGCCGCTGAACATCAGCGCCACAAACTCAATGATCGAAATGACTACGTAGATAACCCAGAGCGCCATCGCCGTATCGCGCAGGCGGGGCAGGAATGAGTCTTTGCTAGGGCCGGGGACTTCCACACGGAAGAGGTGTTTGCTGCCAACACCGAGAACGGGCAGGATAGCGATAAACAGCACGATGATACCCACACCGCCCAGCCAGTGGGTAAACGAGCGCCAGAAAAGCAGACTCTGCGAAAGCGATTCTATGTCGGTAAGAATGCTGGCGCCGGTCGTCGTGAAGCCGCTCATCGTTTCAAAGAAGGCGTTGGTGTATGAGGGTATTTCACGTGAAATGAAGAATGGGAGCGCGCCAATCGCTGCCGAAAGGAGCCAGCCTGCCGAAACTACAAGCAATCCTTCCTTCCGAAACATCTGCTCGCGGGTCTTTCTAAGGCTGAAGTATAGGGCTGCGCCTAGAGCGCTCGTAGGCAGGGCGACTAGTATGAAGCAGACCGCAGCGAACCCTTCTCTGAAATGCCAAGCTACCAGCGCCGGCATAGCGATGACTATTCCGAAGAACAGCAAAAACAGCCCAAGAACTTTGCCTACGATTTTGTAGTTCACCGCGCGCCTTCTCCTGCCGCGATGCGCAGCGCCACAATAAATAGGCTAGCTGCTGTGTCAAGCGAATAAGTGTGTGATGGATGCAACATGTTCTGTTAGGGCAAATACGATAACCGTGTCGCCGGCATTCAAGACGGTCGATCCGCGTGGGATTAGCACCTCTTTATCACGCACAACGGCGGCTATTATGACGCCATTTGGCAGGTGAAGCTCTTCGACTGTCTTTCCGAAAGCATTGCTGTCGGCAGGAATATGATACTCAAGCACCTCGGCTTCGCCGGTACCCACGATTGAGATTGAGTGGATGTGCCGGCTCCGGGCGAAGGCGAGGATTTTGCTGGAAGCTAACAGGCGCGGGGAAATCGCCACGTCCACTTTCAGTTTTTGCGCAAGCGGGAGGTAGCTTGGGCGGTCAACGATAGCGACTACCTGTCGCGCGCCCAGCTCCCGCGCCATCAGCGCGGACATGATATTCATCTCGTCGCTGTGGGTCACCGAGATGAAAAGGTCCACATTCTCTATGTATTCGCTGTGAAGCAGGTCAATGTCCGTCCCGTCGCCCTGTATAACCTGCACATTAGGCAAGTCTTGCGAGATTTCCCAGCATCGTTGCTTGCTGGCCTCAATCAGCTTTACGGTTATGCGGCGCCCGGACAAGCGCTTGGCGATGGTCGTCCCAATATTTCCCCCGCCGAGTATCATCACCGATTTTGACTGTGGGTGTTCTTTCCCAAGCAGCTGTTGGAGCTCTTTCTTGCCGTCGCTTTGCGTGATGATGTGGACGGTATCTTCGCACGCGAGGTGATCATCGCCTTTCGGGATAAGCAGCTTGTTACCGCGGATTATCGCGACGATGAGGCTGTCTTTGGGAAACTCAATGTCGCGCAAAGCCTTCCCCGTGATACTGCAATTCTGGTCAAGCACGACTTTTCGCAGCGACACCCGGCCGTCGGCAAAATACTCTACGCCGACCGTGCCCGTCTCGCGCACCAAGTTTTCGACTTCAGCGGCGACGAGCGCGTCAGGATCAACAACGAGGTCTATACCAAGAAGGTTGCGGTAGTAGCTTTGGCTTACAGCCTGGTCTTTGTGCCTCACTCTCGCGATAACTTTCTTTGCGCCGAGCTTCTTTGCAATCATGCAGGCGACCAGGTTTGCTTCGCCTTTATCGGTTGTCGCGAGCACAATATCCGCAGTTTTACATTCCGCTTCGCGAAGGGTTTCTAGCGAGGCGCCATTCCCGTGGATTACCGCGATATCAAGTTGTTCTTGCAGGTTCTTGAGCTTCTCGGAGTCGATATCAATGACTCTGACAAGCTTGTGTTCTTGCGAGAGGTATCGTGCCAAGTATGAGCCGACTTCCCCCGCACCGATGATGATTGTGGATTGCGCCATAGGGCTACCGATAATAACATAAGGCGGGGGCAGCGGGTATCTATCCCGAAAGGGGAAGGAGAAATCTTATTCAGCCCTTAGCGCGACGATGGGGTCAAGCGCAGCCGCGCGCTTGGCGGGGAGGAAACTGGCGAACAAGCCCACGATGACATTGCTAACAGCCGCCACGATAATCACCGACGGCGTTACAACTGGCGGGGGGAACGTGTCGGGCAGCGGCAGCGTCCGCAGCGCACCAACGATGATGAGCCCCAGCGCCAGCCCTGCGACACCGCCGAGGATGGTTATCGCCAGCGTCTCAAAGACGAACTGCGAAATGATGGTCGCAGGTGTTGCGCCCAGCGCCTTGCGCAAGCCGATTTCGCGCGTGCGCTCCTGCACCGACACCAGCATCACGTTCATCACGCCCACCGCGCCGATAGTCAGCGTGAGCAGCCCGATGGTGTAGAACACGGCGAAGAACATGAGAAAGACGACCGCGGCCTGCTTGCGCCATTCGGCGAAGTCGCGCAGGCGGATTCGAGTCTTCGTCCTCGGGGTCAAGCCCGTGCCGCGCATTGAGCAGCTTGCGCACCATAAGCGCGCCTGCGTCGTAGTTCAGGGGGTTGTCCAGAGTGGCGTAGATGCTCAGGCTGCCGCCAAGCGGGTTGTTGGGCGTTGCGAACACGGACTGGAACACCGTCAGCGGCATATATGCGGTCCAGTCGCTCATTGAACGCTGGCGCGGAAGCTGGCCGATGACCGTGAATTCCTGGCCGAAGATGCTGATGGTTTTGCCAACGGCTTTGGGGACTATGGTAGGCGCGCTGCCTGAACTGCTTCCGCCCCCCCGGCCGCCGCGCCCCTCGCCGCTACCGAAAAACGTGTCGGCGATGCGGTATCCGACGACGATGACTTTGGCGCGGGAGTCGTAATCAACGACGTTGAAGAAGCGCCCGAAATCCGGCTCCAGCTGCATCGTATCCGCGACTTCGGTGGTTGAGGCTACGACATGGAAGCCATCTCTGCGCTGGCCGACGGTCATCTCCGCCCAGTTTTCAACTTGCGGCACCGCCTGCTTCACGTAAGGGCAGTTCTGGATTATATACGCCGCGTCGCCCAGGTCGGGAACGAGCGGGTAGCGCACCCCGTTTTTGGTGTAGGTGTCGCCGTATTCAAGCACGAGCATGTTCGCGCCGTTTTGCTCCATCTGCTTCACGTTTTGCTCGTTGAAGCCGGAGATGAGGGCGACGAGGATAATCACCGTCGCAATGCCCCATATGATGCCGAACATAGTCAGCACCGTGCGGCCGCGATTGACAGCGAGGTTCGCGAACGCCTGCTTGATAATTGTCGTTAGCCCTGACATCTATTGGTCGCGCAACGATTGGATTGGGTCCAGGTGCGCAGCCTGGCTCGCGGGATAGCTCCCAGCGATGACGCCCACCAGCACGTTCACCACCGCCGCGATGAGGATTGATGATATGGTCACGACGGGCGTCGGGAACGCCTCCGTCTTCGCTGCAATGGGATACATGGATGCTACGAGCAGCAGCCCGAGCGTAATCCCGATGAGGCCGCCCACCACGGTCAGCAATAGGGCTTCCATGATGAACTGCCAGAGCACCTTTGAAGCGGTCGCGCCGAGCGCTTTGCGAAGCCCGATTTCCTTTGTGCGCTCCTTTACGTTTACAAGCATGATATTCGTCACGCCCACCGCGCCTATGGCGAGCGTCATCATTCCCACGAAATACACGAGGATGAACATCATCGCGAAGAGCTTCACGGTTTCCTCGCGGAAGCGCGCGAAGTCCTGCACGCGGATGGCGTTCTCGTCGTTGGGGTCAAAGCCGTGGCGCGCGGCGAGCATGCGCATGACCTGGATCCGCGTGGCGTCATAAAGCTTGGGGTCTTTGAGGAGCAGCATCAGCGTGAAATCGCCGCCGTGCCTCTGCGTCGCCAGGCTATTATCATAGGTGCTGAAGGGTATGAGCACGCTGAAGTCGTTGAAGCTCTGGGATTGTTTTAGCGCACCGACGACATTGAAAACAACGCCTCCTATGGCGATTTGCTGCCCCACGGGGTTGGCATCCTTTTCCCACAGGCTTTCCACAACGTGCGAGCCGACTACGCACACTTTCTGGCTGGTTTCCTCGTCGATGATGGAAATGAGGCGGCCGTAGGCGACTTCGTAATCGCGTAGCCTCGTGTAGTCCTGTGTCACACCACAGGCCCGAAACCAATTCTGGCCTTCACCGCCTCCGCCCGCCATGCCTTCCATCCTGCCCACGCGCTCCATCGGCCGGAAGGACGTCGTTTCAATGGTGGCTGCTTCCACGTTAGGGCAGTACTTGAGGATGAACTCCTTGTCGTCCACATCATGCCGGAGCGGGTAAACGATGCCGTCCTTTTCGTACGTGTTGGAGTATTCCATCATCAGCTTGTTCACGCCCACGCCGGCGAAGAACTGCTGGTTGCGCGACTTGAAGCCCTGGATGATGGCCACGAGGATTATCACAGCCGCGATGCCCCAGATGATGCCGAACATGGTCAGGAACGTGCGCGTCCGCTGGCGCATCAAGCTGGCGACCGACATGCGGATTATTTCCAGCACGGGGTTTTAGCTACCCCCTTCTGACGCGGATTACTGTTCTTCCGCCTCCACCGCCGCCGCCAGGGCCGCCTGGGCCGGCCTGCTCTTCGCTGAATTCGGCCATAACTTTGTCGCCTTCTTTGAGGCCGGTGAGGATCTCAACGAACTGGCCGTCGGAGATGCCGGTCGTTACCTCAACATCCTCCGTGCGGCCGCCGCCCATGACCTTCTTCACGACCTTCTTGCCCTCTTTGGAGGTGACGGCAACCACCGGCAGCGACAATGCGCCTTTTGCCTCGGCGACTTTTATGGTGCCCTTGGCGGTGCTGCCCAGGCGCGGCTCGCCGATGTCACCCGTGAGCTCCATCTCCATCGGGAACAT
Organism: uncultured bacterium; assembly: GCA_963749125.1. GTDB lineage: Bacteria > 4484-113 > 4484-113 > 4484-113 > 4484-113 > JBBIJQ01. The sequence continues at coordinate 55,703 of CAVVLL010000002.1, read as the reverse complement.
GACGACGCCGTTGTCGTTGGGCTTGCCGAAGTGGCTGATGCGTGTAATCTTGCCGGGGACCTTGCGGTCTTTTATGAACGACAGCTCAAACTCCACCGGCATTCCTTCCTTGAGGACGCCGATGAGGTCTTCGCCGATATCGCATTTCACGAGGATGCTCGTGGTGTCGCCTACAATCATTACGACGTTGCCTGACTGGCCCTGCACCGACGGAACGACGGTGTCGCCGGGGTCTTGCTCGACCGAGAGCACTTTGCCTGTCACCTCGCTGCGGATGGTGGCGTTGGTCAGGTCTTCAGTGGCTAGGTCAAGGCTAATGCGCGCCTGCTTGAATGTCGCCTCGGCAATCTTGATATCCTCAGCCGCAGCGCCGGCCTTAGCGAACTTCAAGCGCTGCTCTGTGTCATCGTAGGAAGCCTTGGCGCGCTCAAAGCGCCCCTTGGCGTCTTCAAGCTCCTGGTCGGACGAGTAGCCTTTGTCAAATAGCGACTGGATGCGCTTCAAGTTCTCGCGGGCGAGGTCAAGCTCAACTTTGTTGTCCTTTAGGTTCGCCTCAAGGCTTGAGAGCTGCTCACGCGTTCCGCCCTTTTTCGCCTTTTCGTATTGCGCTTTCGCAAGGTCAAAACGCGCCTGGGCCGTCCGGAGGTCTTTGCGCAGGTCAATCTCGTCAATACGCGCAAGGACCTGGCCCATCAGGATGGGGTCGCCTTCCTTGACGAGTATCTCCTTGACGATACCGCCAACCTTGGACTTGACGTCAATTTGCGTCTTGGACTCCAGCGTGCCGTTCACCGTTTCGTCGCGCACGATGTCGTGCTTTTCCACGGCGTATTCCTGCATTGTAGGGCCTTTCTTCTTGGCGAAGTTGGCCTTGATGCCGAAGTATAGCCCGCCGAAAAGTATGATTGCGGCTATAAGCCACCACTTGTTACGGTTGAGCCAGCGGAAGAAACGCATCATCGCTCCTTGAATGGGATACAGGTTAGATGATTTTAGCAGCCTGTTCGTTCAATTGCGCGCGCGAAATCCGGGAAATTCCCCTAAATCAGCGGATAAAGTAAGCAGAGACGGCTTTGGTTACGCGTCAACTACTGAGCAAAGGAGCTTGTCGCCCTTGCGGTAGAACTTCACGAAGCCTTCGCGGGTCGCGAAGATGGTGAAGTCGCGCCCCTGGCCGGTGCCGTCGCCGGGGTAAACTCGGTTGCCGACCTGGCGGACGATGATGTTGCCGCCGATGACGGCCTGGCCGCCGTAGACCTTAACGCCGCGCCTCTGGCCGTTGGAGTCACGGCCGTTGCGACTGCTGCCAAGTCCTTTCTTGTGTGCCATGTTAGACCTCTATCTTCTCCACGCGCAGGACCGTGAGCTCGTCGCGGTGGCCCCAGGAGCGTTTGTAGCCTGATTTGCTGCGGTACTTGAACCCACGGATCTTGACGCCGCGCTCGTCCCTGATAACCTTGAGCTGGACTTTAGCGCTCTCAACCGAGGGGGTTCCCACGTGTGTATTTTCGCCGCCGACCAGGAGCACGCGCTCAGGCGCAATCTCATCGCCGGCCGCAGCACCGCACCGCGCGCAGGTGAAGGTGTCTCCTTCCTGGACACGGTACTGTTTACCCTTCATTTCAATTATCGCGTACATGGCACTTCCGCCTGTGAGTTGGCGAATAAATAGTCTAGCTAAACAAGAAGGCGTTGTCAAGGCGCGGGAGGCGGAAAAGAGGGTAGTTCGTAGATAGGTAGATGGTAGATGGGATTCCAGAGGAGAGGGATGTAGTAGTGAACCTGTGGTAAGTAGAAAGTCTATGTTGAGTAGGCCGGGCTGACCAGCCCGGCTTCTTTCATCCCCGGAGGCGGGGGCGCCCCAGGCGCGTAACATTATTGCCTCGCATCCTTTCTCATAGTGCGGCTGGAAAGCCGCACCTCCGGAAAGGGAGAACAGATTTCCAGAGTCCCAGAGCTGGGCTAGTCAGCCCAGCGTACTCTAATATTTGTTCATGTATTCGGATGAAGCCCAGAGCCGGGCTAGTGAGCCCGGCGTACTCAGCACAATTATTCACGTATCAACCGGAGCCAGAATCCAGACGGCGGGGCGTAAAGCCATGGCCCTTCAGCCCTGACTCCAGAATCCACAGTGGGGCAAGAATGCCCCACCCCCGAGAAGGGAGGGAAGATTCCCAAATCAGAGCGGAGCTGAAGCTCCGCCTACCAGGCTTTTGGTTAGCCGGAGTTTGTGAACGGGGGGAAATGGGGGTAGAATAGAAGCGTTCGTGAATAAAGGCCAAACTTGCCGCGTAGGCATGTCCACACTGGTGGACTACACATACCCGCTGGAGCACCTGCTTGAGCGGATGAAGTTTGCGGGCTTTGACGCGGTTGCCTTCGGCCACAAGACCACCCACTTCCCCTTCTTTGATAGCCGCCGCGTTGCCGAAGTCGGCGAGATATGCGGCCGGCTGGGGCTGTTCGTTGATTACATCCACACGCCCATTGACCTGTCGCTTGACCTCAGCAGCGAAAACGAGCACGTGCGCGTATCAACCATTGAGATATGCAAAGCTGCGGTTGACGCGGTGAAAGAATTGCAGGGGCGCGCCATCACAGTCCATCTCACGAACAAGGAAGAGATGAGCGACGACGAGATCGGGGCGCGCGTGCCGCTGGCGGCGGAGGCCATCAAGGTGCTGGGCGATTACTCCGCCAAGCACGGGGTTTTGTTTTGCCTGGAGAACCTGCCGTTCACCTTCGCCTACCACCGCATCCTTGAGCGCGTGCTTGAAAGCTACAAGGGCAACAGCGTTTACTTATGCCTGGAACTCGTGCCACATCAGCATGGGCAACGCCAACCCCTTTGAATACATTGAGCGCAACGTCCACCGCATAAAAACGACGCACCTGTCCGACAACTTCGGCGACCGCGACCTGCACCTCGTCCCTTACACCGGCACCTTTGACTTTGACCGCCTGGCGAAGTTGCTCGGTGAGAACGGGTATGACGGGAATGTGATGCTGGAAAACAGCCGCGAAGCCGCATTGAAGCGCTTCCAGACGCTGCAGCACGTGCACCGCGAGCCGAAGGTTTTGGAGATTGACGACTACTTGATGAAGTCGTTCCTAGCCGCCAAGCGCTTCCAGCTTGGCATCCTTGAAGCGCGCCACATGAAAGCGCAGGGCGCGTAAACCTACTTCAGCACGAACGCCACCGGCATCTTCCGCTCGCCGCCGTAAGGCACGTTCATCGGCGCGCCATTAAGCACGAACTCGCTGCTCCCGCCGCCATCAAGGTTCAGCGCGTCAACCGCGCCCAGCTTGAGCATGTATTGCGCCAGCGCATTGAGCGACATGCCTGCGATACCCGCTTCCTTACTTTCGCGCACGACGACGATGATGAGCGCATCGTTCTTGTCCACGCCGACGGCTGTGCGCGCGCGCACCGAAGTGGCGATATCGGCGGGCACGTCGTCTTCGCTGCATGTGATGTTCATCGCGCCTCTTTCAACAAGCATTGGCGCTGCGCACACGGCGAAGCGCGCATTCACCGGCGACTTTGCGGGGTCGGTGAGCTTCCACTTGAACGTGGCTTCCTTCGCGCCGCTCAACGGGTTTGCTTCTGGCGAAAGGTTCACGGCGATGAAGCTGTCGGCGAAGCCTTCCTGCTTAATCTCCGCAAGGCTAAGGGGCGCGAGGCTGCCCATGCTGACGAGGCGGTAGTAGATTGCGTCGGGGTTAAGCTTGGCCGCGGGGAACGCGGGGGTGTATGCCACGACCATGCCCGGCGACGCAGGCTGGTTGAAGCCCTGCACGCGCAGGCGCTGGCCGTCAGCCTCCAACCAGCACTTCCAGCCCGGGGCGGTAAATCCGCGGGCGGCCGGTTTCGTCAACGATGAGCGCGGCGCGGCCCGGCTTCACGGGCAGCGTGACCAGCTTGCTGTCCGAGACGACGAGGCTCACCGGCGTGCCGCTCTTGGTGTCAAAGTAGGCGGTGTCGACCACGAGCGCAGCGCCTTCCAGCCGCGCCAGCTCCGTGAGCGCCATTGAGCGCGCGCCGTGCTCGGATGCCAGCGCCATTGACGCGCGGGTTCGCAACACGTCTTGCGGGATGCGCGCGGAATATATCTCGCGGTAAGCGCTGCCGTCGCTTGATGCTTCGCATATCGCGGTGACGCCGGGGACGATGGGCAACTCGGTGCGCTCGGTGAATACCTTGGGGAAACTCACTGCGAGCACAGCTCCTTCGCGGCGCACGACGAACGGCCACTTGCCCGCGAGCGTGATGGTGACGGCGTAGTTCTCAGCGCCCTGATAAGGCGCAATGCTGCGCACGGGGTAGGAGGCTTGGGGCAGCGCAATGTTGCCAACGGCCTTGGCGCTATACAGCACAAGCTCCAGGCGCGTCCTGTCGCCGGAAAGCTTAGTTTCATACTTGGGCAGCGCGTCAAAAGAAAGCTTGAGCGTTGCATAATCGCCGCCGCCGTCAAACGTAACCGCGCGCAATGACGCGGCATTTGCGATAGCGGGAAACGCGGCGATGACCAGCGCTGCAATCACAGCCGCTGCGAAGTTGTATTGCTTTTGCATAGTTGTTTAGTGGAGGCCGCCGAGGTTCAGAGTGATGATGACGGTCGCCAGGTAGATGAGGTAGAACGCGCCGCCGAGCATCAGCAGCGCAGGATGAAGCTTGCCCGTAAGCTTCCAGCCGATGAGCATGATACTGGCCGAAAGCAGCGCGAGAAATGCGCTCAGGGTTTCCAGCGATAGCAGCGCGAAGGTCCACTCAGTGAAAATGAGGCCGATGCTCACGGGGAAGGTCGCCTGGAGCACCATCGCGCCGCTGATGTTGCCCATCGCCAGCGTGTCGTGCCCCCGGCTCACCCAGAGCACCGAGTTGAACTTCTCGGGAAGTTCGGTGGCGAACGGCACAAGCAGCAGCGCCACGACGAGCGCAGGGATGGCGATGATGGACGCCATCGCCTGGACTTCAAGGACGAAGAACTGGCTGCCGATGAACATAATCATCAGCGCAATAAAGATCTGCAGGAAGATGAAGCGGCGCTTGGGGTCGCCCTCGCAGCGCCTTTGGATGTGCAGCGGGCTAATGTCCCAGTTGTCCATCTTGCTGCCCGTGTTAGCCTGCTTGTAGACGTAGACTATGTAGATGAGCATTAACGCGGTGGCGACGAAAATGTCAACGATGCGCATCACGCCGCCTGCCGGGAATGCGTAGTGCTTGATGAGCCCCAGCGATATTGCGATGGTGTAGGCGACGATGAAATACACGAGGTCTTTGGCGACGACGTTCATGTCAATATTAAAGTCCGTGGTGCGCTTCTTCATCTTGCGGCTCACGTAATACGACGCGCCGGTCATGAAGAACGCCAGCGTCCCCAGCATGAAGGGAGCGCCCAGTATCGCGCCGACTCCTATGTCGTGTCCGCCTTTGACAACGCCCATGCTCCCCATTATCACTGCGACGACCGCGACCAGCGTCTCGGGAAGCGCAGTGCCGACCGCGGCGAGCACGCTGCCGACGATGCCCATGGAAAGCTTGAATTTGCGGCCGACCCACTCAATCGCGTTGGTGAACAACTCCGCGGCGAACAGGATACCCGCGATAGTAAGGACGATTGCTCCGATGATAAGCGCAAGCTGCATATGTATGCCCTAATTAAGTCGTGACATTTTGACGGCGCATAGGCGCGGCGGCGGTTAGCCCTCGGGCGCTTCTTCGGCGGGCTTCTCCGGCACGTATTCCCGCACTAGGCCGTAAACCGCGAACAAATAGTAGAACTTGGAAAGTGAACGCTTCAGCACGCGAACCATGTCCGGGTCTACCTTGGGGTCGCTTTGCATCATTTTGATTATGGTCTCCAGCTCCTTGAGCGCCTCGTCGGGCGATTGCGGAATGTTCTCCGCGCTAAGCTCGGGGAGCGTCGCCGGATCAACCTGGTAGAGCGGGCCGGTGGGGCTGTCGGGAATGGCGAAGGGGCTCGTTTGCGTGAACTCCACGACGAGCATCTTGTGCACCGCGCCGGGGATATTCCAGGTAATCGTCCCCGCCTCGTTGGACGCAGGCTCAATGGTCGCGCTCACGAACGACAGGTTGGAGGGGACGTGCAGCGTGATGTTCACGTCAAGCGGGCTTTCCTCGTAGTAGAAGTCGGGCGTGACGAAGTATATCTTCCCCTCTTCGCTTTGGAGGTATGAGCGCGTGGCGAAGTTAACGGAGAAGCCGAAGTTCTCCACCCGCACCGGGATAATGCCGCTTTCCTTGGTCGCGGAGAAGTAGGGGTAGACGCCGCTTTCCATCTTCATCCCCTTCCACGTCTCCAGGATTTCCACAACGCCGAGGTCGGACACGTTATAGGTAACCTTGGCCTGCGTGTTGCCCGCCGGGGCGTCTTGCGCTGCGGCGAAAAGCGAAGCCAGCAAGATGGCAACTGCGGCCAGGATCAGGCGCATCGTCATTTTCATCGTTTATTCCTTGTATGGAGTGAGTGCGATTATATCATCGCGCCAATCCCCCGCGTTGTTTAGCAAGGGTGGATGGGAATTTCGGGGGGAGAGGCTCTACTAGAACACTTGAAATGGGAGATGTATTTGGTTCAAATAGATGGTGCTCGCCGCCAGACAATGTAGTATCCCGCGCATACAATAAACACCGACGCTTGAACTAGGATGATGGCCGCACCGCTGGGGATATCCAGCGCGTACGAAGCATATAGGCCCGCCGCTGCACTCAGAGTTCCCAGCGTTACCGACAGCACCGTCATCCGCAAGAATCGATGCGACAGCAACCGCGCCGCCGCAGGCGAGATAACGAGAAACGCACTGATGAGCACTATGCCGACTACTTTCGCAGCCACGACCACAGTAACGGCCACGAGCACTGAGAGGATGTAATCGTCAAGCCGCACCGGTATCCGGTCAGCCCTCGCTGCTTCCCTGTCCACTGTAGCATATGCCCAGCGCCCCCAGAGCGGCAGCATTGTAAGCATAATGAGCGCTAACGCTCCCACTGCGGCAGTGTCCACCCAGCTCACGCAGAGAATGGAGCCGAAAAGGTAGGTAAACGCGTCAGCCGCGTAAGTCTGCAGCCGTGAGATGAACAGAATGCCTAGCGCCATTGAGGTTGCAAAGAAAATTCCGATGACTGTATCAGCAGAAAGTGATGTGCGGCTTCGCACCCAGGTGATTAATACCGCCACCACGATTGTGAATGGCACCGCCACGAATAACGGTTCTTGCTTTAGCAGCAGCCCTAGCGCAACCCCCCCGAACGCGGCATGCGCCAGCCCGCTACCAATAAAGGACATCTTGCGCTGCACAACGAACACTCCTAAATATCCCGCTACGAGCGCAGTGAGCACTCCCGCCAGTAGTGCCCGCTGCATAAATCCCAGTGCAAACGCATCAAGCATCGTTTTTCTCCTTGTCGGACGGGTGATCGTGGCCGATATGCCCGAAGGCGTGGCGCATCTTTTCATCCGACAGGGCTTCAACTGGCGGGCCGAAGCTTACGAGCTTGCGGTTGAGTAACAGAGCTTTCGCCGCATGGTGCTTCGCGGCCAACCAGTCGTGGGTGACCATCAGCACAGCGCAACCGCTCTCCCTTTGATACTGTTCCAGGTGTTCGTACATGTCATCTTCGCCTACAAGGTCAATGCCTGTTGCAGGTTCGTCCAGCAGTAACAGCTTTGGCTTGCGCACTATCGCGCGCGCGAGATACACGCGCTGCAACTCGCCGCCGGATAGCCAGCGCAGGGGCTTATGGCACAGGTTCGCTGCACCCACGAGCGAAAGAGCAGCAGTCACCTCCTGGTGCTCGGCTCGCGTGATGCGGGCAGGCCAACTTCGGCGCCGCCCGCTCGCTACCAGCTCGCAGGTTAGCGCGGGAAAGCCTCGGTCAATCGTTTTGAATTGCGGGACGTAACCGATATGCGCGGCGGGAGCCTGTAGCGGAGGATGTCCCAATATTCTGATGCCGCCCGAAGTTGGCTGAATCAGCCCCAGCAGGGCGTGAATAAGCGTGGTCTTGCCCGCGCCGTTGGGGCCCATAACAGCTATGGTCTCGCCCGGTCTGGCGCAGAAGCTCACATCCTCCAGCGCGGTGAAGGCGCCCAGTTTCACTGTAAGGTTCGATACCTCAATTGCAGCGTTCATCGTAGCGCCTCCGCCAGCGTCCGAACGTTATACTTAATCAGTTCTTCATAGGTTTCACGTCCCGGCTGTCCGCCCAGCGGGTCCAACACAAACACCGGCAGGTGCGCCTCCTCGCTGAGAACGCGCACCGGCGCTTCAGACAGTTGCGGTTCAGTAAACAGCGCCTTGAGTTTCTTCTCGCGTGCTAAAGCCACCAGATCCGCAATCCACCTCGCCATCGGCTCCTTGCCGGGCGAAGGCTCCACCACAGCCGCGATGTTCAACCCGTAGTCAGCTAGCAGATATTGAAGGGATGGGTGAAACAGTAGCACGCTTGCGCTCTTAACCGGCGCGAGCAGCACCGTAATCTCGGCGTCCAACGCATCCAGCTTTGTCTCAAACGCCAGGGCATTCGCACGATAGATATCTGCGCCGCCGGGGTCCAGCCGTGCTAGCTCGTCCACCAGCGCCGGCAACAGCGCCTTCACCGCGCGCGGCGAAGACCAGAAATGCGCGTCCTCAGCGGTATGATGCAAATGGTGCTCCTGCACGCCTTCAGCTTGTTGAGCGGCCAAGGCGGGCAACTTCAACTCCTCGGGCAGCAACGCGAACACAGCAATGCGTTCGCCATGCGTGAAGCGCGCCGCCCAACCGTCCACCGAGGAGTCCACCAGGAACAGCCCTAACGCCGTTTCAACCGCCTTCGCGTCAGACGGGTTGGGATCGTAAGTGTGCGGCGAAGCGCCAGGTGCCAGCAGCGTGTTCACTTTTGCGCGTCCTACAACTAATTCTTGAAGTATGGCCGCGAGCGGAGGAATTGTGGCGATGAATACTCTCTCCTTTGCCGTGGGTTGAGTGCATCCTGTGCCCCATGCAAGCAGGAGTAGCAATACGAACAAGCAATAGTGTTTTCTAGCAGCCATAAGGACTAATGAACTCCTTAAAGCGGAGAGGGGGGGATTAGACGTCAGGGACGATTTAAACCACTCCTACAAGTCTTAGGCCCTAACCTAGAAACCGACGCAGAGGCGACAATTGCCCTGGGCGAGTTTCTAAAGTCCTTCTCCAGGAGAGCGTCATGAGATACACGCGCCCTCCTAGTCTACCATTTCCATCTGCTAGAGCTCCTCCGAAAGATTGCGATTTACTTCCGGGCACGCCAAATCTAATACAAACAGGTGAATACTATGTCTTATGGAAGATTGGTTTCGAAGGATATCATCAACGACCCCGCCTTCTCAGAAATGAGCGAGGGATCTCAGCTCTGGGCGCTCAAGATGCTGGTGCTAGCCGATGACTTCGGACGAGGGCATGGCGAGCCGGCGCATCTGGTCAGCACACTCTCTCCGATGGGGCCTATGCCACTTAGCGAAGTGACCAGTCGGCTCAAGGAAATTGGCGCAAACGGCTTGATTGTGTTTTACGAATTCGGGGGAAGGAAATACTTCTATATCCCGAGCTGGTTCCAAATCCAGCGATTCAACTCGACATGCCACATCGTTCCGACACATATCCCTAACCCGTCAAACCCGCCTAAGCCTTATATCAAGGGCTGCATGAAGATCTGCCGTATCATGCTCGGGAAGAAGAACCACGATCCTGATGACCACATCGAGATTACCGCCCTTTTCCCTGTAGGATGGGAAAGCCGTAATGAACGAGATGATGCTGATGTGTAATGGCCCGCGCCCGCTTTGCTTTCAATGCACAGAGGGGCTTGGACCTAACCCAACCTAACTTAAGTTGAAAAGAACCCAAACAAAAAGAAAGCAAGCTGTCGTACAAGGCGATTGGTTGGAGTATATGGGATCCTCTAATAGGGGAAAGCCATTGCCAGCCAATCGCCTTCGGCTTACAGCTGGAGCTCCAAGATGCATGGACATTTTCTTTATGCAGTCTTATCAGATGTCTTTGGAGTGATACAATACGGGCCAGTTCGCCGGGTGGAGGCACTCTTGACAGAAACCACATTACTGTCCAGCCACGGCCGCGGCAATGGCGCAAATCTGGGCTTTGAGCAGCAGCCCTGGGCGGCTGCCGACAAGATGCGCGGGTTCATGGACCCGTCGGGGATCCGATGCGCTATCTTAGGCCTGCCACTTTCCACTGCAAAGAAGCCTTCGCGAGGCAGGATCCAATCCAGCTATCTCTCACCTAGTTCTCTCGGCTCGCAGTACCGCGAGTGCGGCTACTCCCGTCCCGGCAACTACTTTGGGCGCTGCCCTAAGTGCATGAAATACCCAAGATACATTGACTGTCTCGCCTGTGGCTTTACTATGGATGTGAGGTAAGGAGCCAGACAATATGAAACTCATACATATAACGTTGCACAACTACCGCAGCTTGCTTGATGCAGACTTTGACGTGTCGCCGTATACACTTCTAGTTGGTGCTAACAATTCCGGCAAAAGCACTATCCTAGATGCGCTTAGAACTTTCTACTGCAAAGATGGATATAAGTTCGATGGGAAGCGCGATTTTCCTTTCGCGGAAGCAAAGGATAATGAGTCATGGGTTGAACTTAGTTTCAGCCTGAGCGATGAAGAATACGATTCTTTAGCTGACAAGTATAAATCCGCAAGCCGCATCCTTAAGGCTCGTAAGTACTTTCAAACCTCGGAGAAGCAGGACGACGGAAAAACATCTAAAGCTGGTGTGATATTCGCGTATAACAATACCGCGCAGATAGAAGGAGAGCCTTTTTATGGTGCTAACAATGTCCAGTCAGGGAAGTTTGGTGATGTAATATTCATTCCGGCGGTTAGCAAAGTTGATGAACACACTAAGTTGTCGGGCCCTTCTGCTCTCCGAGACCTTATTACCGATATCATGACCACAATCTCGGCGGGTTCGGACGCATTCGCGCAGTTTCAAACGCAGTTTGATGAGTTCGCAAGCAAAATCAAAACAGAACAGACTGGCGGTGGTAGGTCGTTGAGCACATTTGAAGCGGAGTTTAATTCGATCCTATCGGGATGGGGTGCCGACTTTTCGCTAAAGATAAATCCGCCGACAGCAGCAGAAATCGTAAAAAGCCTCGTTGAGCCAATTTGGAAAGATCAACGATTCGACCGGGAGCAAAAAGTAGATTCTTTCGGCTCAGGTTTTCAACGCTACTTTATCTATTCTTTGATTGAGATAAGCGCCAGGTATTCCACGAAAGCACCAAAAAAGAAGGCTAAAGACTTTACGCCTGAAATGACGCTACTACTATTTGAAGAACCAGAAGCGTTCTTACATCCGCCACAACAAGAGAATCTGGCGCGGAACCTGAAAGGTATCACTGCGACGGAAACGCATCAGGTTATATGTTCAACTCATTCATCGCACTTCGTTAGCAGGCGGACTGAAGATTTACTCGGCATTGTCCGCACACGAGCGACTGGTAAAGGGTCGCACGTCCATCAGCTTACCCAGAAGTTATGGGATGAAATGGTAGTCGACAATCAGGCTATCAATACAATACTCGGAGCCGAGGCAGCAGACTATACTGATGAGATGGAAGCAGTAAAACACTTCTTATGGCTCAATCCGGATCGTGCTAGCGCTTTCTTCGCAGACCATGTCTTGATCATGGAAGGTCCAACGGAGGTTGCGCTTGTTAGAAGGCTCATGGATGATGCGAGGATAAATGCCGGAACCGGAGGTATTCATCCGCTCGAACTCGATAGGAAAGTACAACATCCATCGATTCATGAACCTCCTCTCTGCGATGGGGATTCAGCACAGCGTCATTTATGACGATGACGACAATAAGGGAAAGCAGGCTGACGTCAACACTCTGATTGCTAACTCCGCTTCGGATTTCACTGCTTCAATAGTCCCGATAACCGGCGAGTTAGAACGTATACTAAACATTCCGTCTGCCGGAAGAGATCATAGGAAGCCGCAGCATGTTCTTTACCTTTACTCTACGAAGCAGATTGATGAAAAGAACATCGATACATTTTGCGCGCTAGTTCAAGGCGCTCTCTCAAATTCAGCTAAAGCAGTAAGTGCGGAGGCTGCGAAATAGTGGTCTAATCAAAGACCGTTAGCGGACTGACCGTCCGTGGGTCTATTATGGACGTGAGGGAGAAGTAATCTATGGGCACACCTGAAGAACCTGTTAAGGTTACGACTGTAGAGTCTACGTCAAGGCAGTCTGCCGCTTGTGACGATATTATGCTTAGCGAAACTTCTACAACGCGACTCCTATTTCGCCCCGTGTTAGTTGAGAACCCGCAGAATCCAGAGGCGTGTGTAAAAGGGAAATTCATCAGACAGCGAAAAGGAGCTAACACGCAATGGGAGGATACTGAGAGCTTTAATGCCGCAACGCTAAAAGCAGGCGAAGAGATCAATTTGAATCTCGGTAGCGCAGAGATTCACGCCTTACTTAAAGGCATTGGGGATTTAAGGGCTGTTTATTCTGAGTTGGGTATTCCAATAGGTACTACAAGGGTCGCAATCACAGACTCAAGCGCAATTGATATGTTGAGGGCGTTAGCTAATTATAGCGATCCTGAGAAGCTAATAGAGCTCTCTCTAAAAATCGAACCTTCAGATTTGGATAAGATCGAGACAACGCTTAGTTTGGCGAGATTCGAACAGACGATTAAGGAATTGTCTTTAGCGCTCGGCAGAACTGAGAAAGAGGAATGGTGGCAACGGAAGTTAGCACAATGGCCTTGGATTATAGGGCAGCTATTCTCGCAACCCGTCGTCTTATTCGCAGGTAAGGCATATGTTGGAGGGAAAGGAATAGCTAATACAGGTGGTGAATTAGCTGATTTTCTTTTCAGGAACAAACTCACAGGTAATGTAGCTTTGATTGAAATCAAGACACCGCAAACGCCACTACTCGGCCAACCTTACCGACAGACCTATTCAATCAGCGCCGATCTGACCGGAGCGGTGGGTCAAGTGCTGGGTTATCGTGAATCACTATTGAATGAGTATTTTGGCTTGGTGCGAAAGAGCCATGAACCGTTTTCAGCTTTCAATCCGAAATGCGTTGTAATAGCAGGTGTTATTGCAAGTGTTAGAGCTGACGAGCCTAAACTAAAGGCATTTGAGTTGTATCGAACTTCTTTGAAGGATGTTGAAGTTATTACTTTCGATGAATTAGTCGAAAGGCGCAAATGGCTTATGGAACTCTTGAAGCCAAAAGATGAAGTTGAAGATGATCCTGAATGTCCTGTAAATGAACCTGAGTGGGAATCGGACATGATTGCAGATAATCTGTCCTAATTCATACCTTCGACCGCAATCTCATCTAGCGTTAGGCCGTAAAGCTGATAGACAAGCTGGTCGATTTCTCGTTCCAGCGTTTTCGTGTCCTCTTAGGCTTTATGCCGTTTCGCAACTTCTCCTTAACACATTTTGGTTTTATGTGAACAGACAATCTGAGTATCAGAGATGCATGTTATCCGCTACCTAGAGCAATGCTGGCCTCTAGTGATATACTCGTTTCATGCCGTTTGTGGCTTTGTTATCAGGGGAGAGGATTAATTCGCTGGATATCTCGCCAGGAGACTGGAACGCGCTTAAACAGGCCCATCCCGACGTGGCTATGCCTTGCTGTAGAAGAGAGGGGACTCTGGCGACGAGCAAGCTGGGCAAACCATTCTTCAAGCATATACGTCGCGGTAACTGCACAAGTGAACCCGAAATCTGAAGCACACCGGGAATGCAAAGCCATCATATACACGACTGCGCGAGATATGAGATTTGAAGCGGACACTGAAGTTGCTGGTGACGGCTGGATAGCAGACGTGCTAGTTAGCACTTCACAAATCACAATCGCCTTTGAAGTGCAACTAGCAGGCCAAACGGCGGAAAAAACAGCGGAGAGAAGCTCACGATACCGTGCCAGCGATGTCATGCCGGTTTGGCTCACGAAATCCAGTATAGTCACAGAGCTTTCATCGCACGTTCCAGCATTCCTGCTAGACGCGACCGACCTCGCCAATATTAGAGTCCGTTTACCCGAAGTAGGCTTTGTCCCGCTCGGAGAAGCGGTTCGCCAGATACTCATGGGAGAGATACCGCTGAAAGTAGACCTTGACGCATACGTGCCGCCTTGGTATCAGGCTGAAGATCATGATGCTTTAGCCTTATCCGGCGAAGGATTGAAGATCCTTGGATATATAGCATTAGGTATCCTTGGCCTTATTGGGTTAGTGTGTTTTCTTGATGCGCACAAGGCGAGGCGTTAGCAGGCTCAGGTTCGGCCTTCATAGGAAGCTCAACCACTCGATTCTTTAAGAATAGCGCAACACCGGCTGTTAGATTATCGCTTAGGCTCAGTATAATTAAGCGGTAACTAAATTTAGGAGGCTACGAAAATGCCTAAGAAGAACGTTCATGTTGTGCCGCACGATGGGAATTGGGCGGTGAGAACCGATGGAAGCAAACGCCCGGGTTCCGTGCACGACACGCAGCAGCAGGCGATCGATCGGGGAAGGGATATCGCCAAGAACAACAAGAGCGAACTGGTAACGCACGGGAAAGACGGGAAGATAAGGGATTCCGACAGCTACGGCAACGACCCATGCCCGCCTAAGGACAAGAAGCACTAGGCTAATCTTTACATCCGGCGCCACAAACCTCCCGCTTATCTGGAAAGCACCTTGCTGGCGCGCTGATCGCCATTTCCCTGAACAAGGGTGGTCTTCAAATGATGAAGTAGCTGTTTGGGCGATTGTTGAAAAGATTTAACCTTAACAGGGCGTAAGGTCGGTGAAATCGAGGGTATACTACAGTTGCCGCTCGGGGCGCGGCCCTGAGCAATCTGTAAGATCTATCGTTCACTGAACGTTCACAATTGCTTTGCAGTCTCATCATTACAATCTGGGGAGTTCCAATGACGGCTAACGCAAGCATCGGAATCAAGGGCTGGCAGAACTACTCTTCCTTCGCACTCTTTTCATCTTCATCGCAGAGGGCCGACAGGCCGCACAACCTATTCGTCAACACCTACGAAGGTAACCTAACGCTGCTCGCTACTGATATCGTGCTGCAGGGGCGCGTAACGCCCTCGGTCAGCCGGGCATACAACTCGCTTGATACCACTGCGAACCTCCCGCGCCCGTTTGGGATGCAGTTTTCGCACAACCTGGACGAAGTGTTCACAGGGACGCTTACGGGCGGGAGCGGATCAGTAACGCACAAGGACGCGAGCGGAAACGAATGGGACTACGCATACGCGTCTACAGCCAGCGGTTACGACACATACACGACGCCGCGCGGTATGAAGGCAGTGCTGAAGCGCAACACTACGAGCGGGAACTTCGAGCTCACGAGCGGGAAGCTCAAGTTCACGTTTGAAGTCGACTACGGCGTCACGATGGCGCTGCTGACGAAGATAGAAGACAAGTACGGCAACGCCTTGAAGATAGTGCGCGTGCAGTCCAACAACAAGCCGACGGTGCAGATCAGCCATGTGGACATCCGGTATTACGACGTGAGCGCTTCGAACTGGGCGGACAAGCAAGTTATGCTCTTCCGTTACGTCTCGGGCAAGAACCTGATCGAGACCATCCGCCTGGACGACATGTACGATTCATCGACACAGAAGTACGTATACATGCACTATACGTATACTACAATCGGCAACGACGACTACCTGGAGTATGTATACAGGCGGGAAGCGGTCGATGGGACCATTTCGGGCACGCCAGCAAGCGGAACGAATCTCAACGAGACGGTGAAGCTCGCCTATGACGGGACGCCGCTCTTGCAATACGTCTACGACCCTACAGCCTGCGTAGCAGGCACGAGCGCCAACAGCAATGACAGCTGGTATATCGCATATTCCGGTACACCTACCAGCAAAGTTGCTTCGGTGCGTTATCGCAATGCTGACACAGGCACGACCAGCGACAAGGTTGCATCAACTTCATATGAATACAACGTCACGAGCGGCTTGCCGTTTACGAAGCTAAACGCCAACAACCAGGTTACGAAGCTTACGGACGGCGAGGGAAGGTATTGGTGGTACGAGAACGAGTATGACAGCACGGATACATGGAAGAACGGGCGAGTGGTGCGCACGGCCGATCCGCTGTATGACAGTTCGACGAATGAGAACGACGTGCAGTATACCTGGAACAGCGACCATAACCTGACCGAGGTGAAGACCTGGGAGCCGAACGCGGGCGCGAACCAGATCTCAACCAAGTATTACTACAACTCCGACAAGAACCTGGAGGTGGTGCAGGATGCGCTGGGCTTCCTGACCATTTATAGGTATCATGCCACTAATGTGAACAACCTGATTGAGATTTACACGCAGCAATCTGGGCAGATCGTGACGACGGTTCCGCCTGCGAACCCGAGCTATAGTAGCTGCGTGCTCACGGATGTTGACGGCTACTACTACAACGATGCCACGACTCCGACGGCGCAGAAGATACGCCTGGTCATGACGGAGATGACGTATACAGCGAACGACGACCTGGCGACGGTGGTAACCCCGCTTGGCAACACTACGACCTATAACTACGACTCGACGACGGGCGACATGACGTGGGTGAAGGACCCGATGCAGACCAACGACGCGAACCTCGGGCGCACCGATTACGCCTACGACGAGACCTACGGCGTAGTGGCGACGGTGACGAACGCCTTGTCCGAAGTCACGACATACACCTACGACGCGGCTTGCGTGCGCAGGACGAAGGTGGAGCTGCCCTTGGGGAGCAGCTATTACACGAGCTACGTGTATGACCGCCGGTTCTACTTGACCGGCGTGAAGCGCCCGGACCCGGCGACCGGCACCACTCCGGAAATCACACTTACGACCAACACTTACGACTACAACGGAAACATAACAGCGGTAGCGATTCCTAATCTTTCCGGCATCGGAAGTTTCACTTCCAAGCAGTTCGTATATGATCGGCTGAATCGCATGACAGAGAGCCAAGCATACGTAGACTTGCACGACGGTTCCACGCCAGGATTCCTCACTACGAAGCACGGCTACGACCGGGTGAACAACCGCCTGTGGGCGAAGGATCCCGACGACTACGTTTCGCTGACCGATTATGACGACGCCAACCGGGCGGTGAAGAGTTACCAGCCGTTCCAGGACGCCAACGCCCCCAGCGGGACTCCGCCGACATACTCCCCTCCGGGGGGCACTCCATACGCCGAGTTCAGTTTGGACAAGGTGGGCAACACGGTAACGGCGACCGACATGAACGGCAATGATACCGATTACACCTACGACAACCTGTCGCGCGCGGTGCAGGTCGACCAGGACTTCACCGACTACGGGCCGTCAACGCCGGTTGCTGACACGCTGACGACGAAGACGGTCTTCGACAGCGCAGGCTTGACGTACAACACGGAGAACGGGCGCGCCAAGAAGATGTATTTCATCTACGACGACGACGGGCGCAAGGTGAAGAACGTCCGGCTGGACCGCACGACGGGCGACTACGACGAGACGGAATACAACCTCAACGGGGCTGTAGACAAGTATTACGACTACGAAAGCGTGGCGGACTCCAAGAGCTATTGGACGGAATACGCATATGACAAACTCAACCGCACGGTTAACGTGATGGACAACGAGGGCAACTGGATGGTGGCGGACACGGAGTTCGACGCCAACGGGAACGTGACGAAGCGATACGACCGCGTGAACGCCTCGGGGACGTATTACACGGAGAGCACGTACGACTACTGGGGCCGCCTGACGCAGGTGGAGTTCCCGCAGGTGAAGAACGTAAATGGCTTGAACATCAAGTACAACGAGCAGTATGTATACAACGTGCTGGGCATGCGCACATCGGTGCAAGACCGCAACGGGCAGACGACTACTTATGCCTACGACGAGATGGGCCGCGTGTTGTTGGTTACGCTGCCCGGCGGAACGTATACGACTTCGACGAGGTATACGACTTGCGGGTTCGTTGACTACACGCTGGGAACGACCGGCGCATACACGAGATACACCTACGATGCGTCGGGCAGAAGGACGCAGGTGGAGCTGGATCACGACTCGGGAACGCTGGACGACACGGACTACACCTACGACGACAATGGGAACGTGACGCAGGTGGACTATCCCGACGGCGGGCAGACCAAGTATTACTACGACGAGCTCAACCGGCGATACAAGCAGGAAGTGTTGCGCACTTCGCCTTCAACCTACGTCACGACCGAATACGGATACTCCAAGACCAACAAGGTCACACTGATCAAGCATCCGACAGGCCAGAACACCATATACAGCTATACAGACCTCGACCAGGTGGATACGGTAGTCGCGCCCGGGAACTTCTCCACAACCTACACCTACGACCTGCAGAACCGGACGGTGAGCGTGACCGATCCCGACGGGCTGGTTACGGAGTATGAATACAACACGAATAGCTGGACGACGAAGGTGACCAACAAGGTCGATGCGGTTCAGGCCAACGACATCGTCGTGGAATACGGATACGACGACAACGGCGCGAGGACGTCGGAGAAGGACCCGCTGGGCAACCAGTATGACCGGGAATATGACGCTATGGGGCGCAACACGAAGATAACCGCGCCGCTGGTTACCGGCCAGGTGAACCCCAAGGAGGACTTGCGGTACTTCGACGGGAATGGGAACGTAGTGAAGGTCGTGGACTTCAAGGCGCAGGTGACGAACTACGTATACAACGCGCTCAACCAGCGCTACAGCATGGGCTGGGGAGCAAGCGTCAACGACGTTACCTACACCTGGAACTGCTGCCGGGTGACGGCATATACCGACGCCACGGGTAGCGCGTCTTTGAGTTACGACCAGCTCGCACGCTTGCTTTCCTTCACCGACACTTTGAACAGGCAGGTGCAATATACCTACGACTCCATGTCGCGCGTCTTGGTGCTCACCGACCACACAAGCAACACGACCACCTATACCTACGACCTACGAGGGATGGTTACCCGCATTGCCACGCCTTCCGGCAACACGGACTACACGCACGACACGGCAGGACGGGTGGATACTCGTACCTATGCCAATAATCTGAAGACAAGCTACACCTACGATACAGCCGGGCGTATCTTGCAGATGAAGTTTGAGGATACGAACACCGTGCCCGCGACGCTGCTTGAGCAGTTTGACTACGTATATGGTGGTCTGGCCGCGTCTTACTACCGCCAAGAGACTAATGCCGCCGTTCGTTACACATATTCATTCGATAGAATGCGCCGCATGACCATCGAGATGAAACGCGGAACCGGCGGCGGGCTGCCGTTGCACTACCTGAAGAACTTCAATTACGACAAGGCGGGCAACCGCCTCTCCTACCAGCACCAGAACGGTGGCGGCTTCAACTATGGCCAAGCGGTGAACTACAACTCGCACAGCTATGACGAGATGGGGCGCCTGACGCAAATCCTGGATACTGCCCGCAGCTACACGGCCACCTTCACGAGTGACTGGAACGGGAATATAACGCAGGTCAGCGAAGTTATCCCGCGCGGCGTTTTGAATGCCACCAGCAATTTCACCTACGACTACGAGAACCGTCTTACCCAGGCGGCTCCCAGCGGTTCCGGTATGACGATGAACGTTACTTGGGACGGGTTCAACCGCGCTCTGAAGTCGCAGGCGATAATCGGGTTTACAACCCAGAACTTTGAACATGTATACTCCGGCTCGCGCTTTATCGGAAGCGTTGACGTGACCAATCCCAACAGCCCGGTGACGGGGAAAGTGTGGCAGTGGGGCGTGGGCTTCGGCAACCACGGCAAGAACGAGCTCATCGAATCGCCTCAGATAAAGACCGCTTCGGCTCGCAACTACTACAACGTGAACGACGAGAAGAACACGCAGCGCAAGAGCTACATCAACAATGCCATGACTGCGGGCAACTCGGTTGATCCCGCGCGCATGTGCAGTAAGACGCTACAGGTCAACGGAACGGTCACTCCTACCCGTGCATTAGCGCTGCCGCCATCCATCTCCGAGCTTTTCAGCGCCTATGCATTCACGCTTGATTCCGACCGCGCCGTGTATGCATACGGCGGCGAAGGCACTCTGGCAATCCTTGCGACCGACCTTGAGTTTGAAGGCTCGCGTGTTAAGACGCCCGTCCTCGGGCGCGATATGAACCCTATGGGACGTGGCGATGGGACTTATTACGCTCAAGGCGCGATGGGGATTGCTGGCGCTAGGGCGGCGTTCGTTGGGGAAATTACTGCTGGATTTGGAAACTCAGTTTGTAATGGCGAAGCAGTCCCTGCAGCCAGCGACCTTGGCGGTGGCATTTCGTCAGCTGGCGCAGGGGAATGTTGCGGCGGATGGAAGCTACCAGCAATCGCTACTGGAGAAAGTTATAATAGCGGTGAGAAACACTGTAAAAACAGAGTCTGGGCTGGCAGCGGTTTTCTAAACATTAGACTAGCTATTACCGATTTAGAAGAAGGCGGGATTAACTCGACCATTGGTATGGGTAAGTTTTCAGACGCCGGAGCATGCGGTTGTGTTATAGGCACTTGGTGCCAAGATGGATGCTGCTACTTGCAAATCCAAATTCCTTTAAAACCCGGTTCTGATATCTCAGGTAATACAAATAATCGAATACATGACGATGCTCAAGAACAAACAAATGACACATGTTTCGGAGGTTGCGGAGGGATACCAATTTATCCTCCTGGTACATGGTCGCCACCGGGACGGCAATATGTTCCGTGGAATCCAGACCCAGGCTTTGACCTGAATAGACCTGGTGGAAACAAATGGGGACCTGTGCAACCCGTTAACCCCGAAGAACCAAATCCGTTCTTACCAAAGACGCCACCAAGGGCGCAATCACCTTATCGGCCTGTGAATCCAACTTGGCAGTACTACTACCACCAGTGTTATCAAAGGTCCCGCTGCGGCGCAATATGTTCAGGTGAAGATATTACTGCGGCAGACATCGCTGCCGCCGCAAAGGAATTTGGCAGTTATGCAGGGATGGCAGCGTTTGCTCTTTTTTCTGGTTACGTCTTAGATGAGATTGCTTCAGCCTGCGTGTGTGCAGGGATGTTTATCGCGGGAGCTCTGGCTTGGCTTGGTGACAAGACTTTGACGCTTAGAGACATGAAAGATTGGTTCGGAGATCCATTTGTATATAGCCCTTTGAGCGTTGCTGAAGAGCTTTGCCGGCAGTGTATCCATGGCTGTAGCGAATGGGCGTCTGCAAGGAGCGCAGAGAGGGGGGAGCGTCATTATTACTAATCATGTGGTGACTAGAATAACGACGCTTAATGAGAAATCACAATATGCAGGCTATTTATCTATTGTCAAGCATCTTGGCTATATTGATTACAGGCCTTTGAGGTGGTTATTATGCGTTTGAAGATTCAGTATTACTACCTGTATATTGGAATATCTCTTGTATTGGTTATGATCATTGCTAGCGTTATACGCAGCATGAACAAAGATAATGTGACGGCAGTCTCGGCTCAAACACCATCTTTGGCACCAAAGATGATAACAAATCTGATAGATATATTAGACGAGACGGTTCCGATGTCTTCATTTTCGCTAGAGAGCTCAAGTCGAGGAGCCTTGTATTTGGCCTACCTCAAAGAGAACAGATTGCATCTTTCAAATTACATGGCGGGAATATGGCATGCCGTAGAAGTCCCTGAGAGCGTTATCGTTGGGCCTTCGTTCTCAATGTCTGTTGGCAAAGATTCATCTGTTCATCTGTTCTCATTCGAAGAAAAGAACGGAAAACTAAAACATGATGCTTTCTTGAATGGAAAGTGGATTACCGAGTACATAAATGTCGCTTCTCCTGTTTCAGATATATATACTAATATCGACTCTCAGATCAATTCGCACGGTAATTTATCACTCTGTTATATAGATTCATACCCTAATGTTCTCGTCTTGCTGTCTAAGCAAGACGGTAGTAGCACATGGAAGCGACAGGAATTGAAAACTGATTTAGGACGACTATACAATTGTGTAGATATAGAATTAGACAGAAATGAGGACCCGATTATAACCTTTGCAACGAAGGATTCGATTTACTTGGGATCGCTTCACGGCGCATGGAGTTATAGCCGAGTAACTAAGCTAGCTAGCATTAATGGAGGCTGGCCCGTGATGGAGTTGGATGTGGCTGATAACCCAGTCGTGGCCTATATAACAGATACGCCATATTTCGAGTTAATGTTAGCTAAGAGAACGAATGGGAGATGGCTGTATTCGAGAGTGAACAGCAGTGATGAAAGTGTGTATAGTTCATATACACTAGCACATAGTATTTCAGGGTCGATAACTGTCTGTTATGTAGGACATATCAACAATTCGTATAATACTCACTTATTGCTAACGGATATTGATGACACTTCTCAACTTTCAAGTTGTATCTTTTCTATAGATGCGCGGCAGTCATGTCTGATACTGCGTGAGCCAAGCGTCGTCGTAGATACAGAAGGAGCTTTTCATGTGTTATTCGGTTACATTCCTGACGAAAGTGATGGACGGCTGGAATTGCGAGAAGCGGTCTTAGGTGGAAGATAAAAGAGCGAGGCTGTCTCGCAGGAGTCAATAATTAAAGGTTAGTAATCCGATGACGATTGCAGGTGATTAGATTTATGACTGATAATTCTGAAGCAGACATGCACTACCACACACGAATTATTTTGATTTAGCGGCCTTATAACCAATGCTTCTAACTAGCCATCAAACCGATGTCGCCCGTCCCCACCTGGGGAGGATAGAGCTTGCATGCCGGGTTGGCGTTGTAGATATACGAGCGCATGTTATGCAGGTCGTGAAAGAGCTGGCGAAGGATGCTGAAGTACCCGGCTTCCGCAAGGGCAAGGCGCCGCTGAAGCGCGTGCAGGCGCACTACATCAAGGACGTGCGGGCGCGTGCGCTGGCGCGGCTGGTGGACAGCCCGCCTTCGCCAAGGCTTCGGCGGGTAAACATCCAGTCGGCGTTACGAGCAGGCCGAAGGCCCTCCATAGCTGCGCGTAGCGCGTTGCGGCGGAGGGTGGGGAAGAGTAGTGGCACAGCCGTCCCGGCTGTGGGCTATATGCACAGGCGAGACGCGTGTGCCACCAACGGCTCGCCCAAGCCGATTGTATCTATCTGAAAGCACAGATGGATATTTCAGAAAAATCCCTATTGCCAGCGTTGCGAATCCCCAAATCGCTGGTATAATAAGATGCGGTTAAGGCTATCGACCCGCGTTTTTCTAATACTACTTACTGACCCCTTAGCAGTTTCGTTTTTTCACATCCCTCGGAGGGGAACCCAATGACGGCTAATGCAAGCATCGGCATCAAGGGCTGGCAGAACTACTCTTCCTTCGCACTCTTCTCATCCTCATCACAGAGGGCCGACCGGCCGACCAATCTCTTCATCAACGCCTACGAAGGCAACCTCACCTTGCTGGCCACCGATATTCCTTTGCAGGCGCGCGTAACACCCTCGGTGAGCCGGGCATACAACTCGCTAGATACGTCATCGGGCTATCCGCGCCCATTCGGGATGCAGTTCGTGCACAACCTGGACGAAGCGATCATAGGAACGCTGGGGGGCGGAAGCGGGACGGTTACGCACAAGGACGCTAGCGGTAACGAGTGGGACTACGCATACGCGTCTACAGCGAGCGGATACGACACATACACGACGCCGCGCGGTATGAAGGCAGTGCTGAAGCGCAACACTACGAGCGGGAACTTCGAGCTCACGAGCGGGAAGCTCAAGTTCACGTTTGAAGTCGACTACGGCGTCACGATGGCGCTGCTGACAAACATAGAGGACAAGTACGGCAACGCCTTGAAGATTGTGCGCGTGCAGTCCAACAACAAGCCGACGGTGCAGATCAGCCATGTGGACATCCGGTATTACGACGTGAGCGCTTCGAACTGGGCGGACAAGCAAGTTATGCTCTTCCGTTACGTCTCGGGCAAGAACCTGATCGAGACCATCCGCCTGGACGACATGTACAATTCATCGACACAGAAGTACGTATACATGCACTATACGTATACTACAATCGGCAACGACGACTACCTGGAGTATGTATACAGGCGGGAAGCGGTCGATGGGACCATTTCGGGCACGCCAGCAAGCGGAACGAATCTCAACGAGACGGTCAAGCTCACATACAACGGAACGCCGCTATTGCAGTATGTCTACGACTCGATAACCTGTTCCGGGACTCCGACAGCCGACACCAACGACAGCTGGAAGATCAGTTATTCGAGCGGCCTGGTATCCGAGGTGCGCTACCGCAACACCGACGGCGGGACAACCGGCAATTACACGGCGGCGACATCATACGAATATGATGTAACCAGCGGCTTGCCGTTTACGAAGTTAAACGCCAATGACCAGGTAACGAAGCTGACGGACGGCGAAGGAAGGTACTGGTGGTACGAACACGAGAGCGAGTCCATTCCAAACGATTGGAAGAACGGGCGAGTGGTGCGCACGGCAGATCCGCTGTACGACGACTCGACAAACCAAAACGACGTGCAGTACACGTGGAACAGCGACCACAATCTTACCGAGGTGAAGACCTGGGAGCCCAACGCGGGCACGAACCAGATCTCCACCAAGTATTACTACAACGCCGACAAGAACCTGGAGGTTGTGCAGGACGCCTTGGGCTTCCTGACCTTCAACAAGTATGATACAGCGAACAGCAAGCCTAACAACCTGATCGAGACCTACGCGCAGCAGTCAGGGCAGATTGTGACGACGGTCGCGCCTGCGAGCCCTGACATCAGCGATGTGCTCACCGACGTCGACGGCTACTACTACAACGATGCCACGACTCCAACGGCGCAGAAGATCCGCTTGGTCATGACGGAGATGACGTATACGGCCAACGACGACCTGGCTACAGTGGTAACCCCGCTTGGCAACACGACGACATACAACTACAACTCGACGACGGGCGACATGACGTGGGTCAAGGACCCGATGCAGACGAACGACGCTAACCTCGGGCGCACGGATTACGCCTACGACGAGACTTACGGCGTAGTGACGACGGTGACGAATGCCTTGTCCGAGGTTACAACGTACACGTATGATGCGGCCTGTGTACGCAGGACGAAGGTGGAGCTGCCCTTGGGGAGCAGCTATTACACGAGCTACGTCTATGACCGCCGGTTGTATCTTATCGATGTGAAGCGCCCGGATCCGGCGACCGGCTCGACGCCCGAAGTCACGCTCACGACCAACACTTACGACTACAACGGCAACGTTACCGATGTGGCCATCCCGGATGTATGGAACAGCGGCAGCTTCACTCCCAAGCAGTTCGTCTACGACCGCTTGAACCGCCTGACGGAGAGCAAGGCGAATGTTAACCTTCAGGGCGGGGCCGGGCGGCAGTATCTCACGACGAAATACGGCTACGACCGGGTAAACAACCGCCTGTGGGCAAAAGACCCGGACGACTACGTTTCGCTGACCGATTACGACGACGCCAACCGGGCGGTGAAGAGCTACCAACCGTTCCAGGACGCCAACGCGCCGAGCGGGACGCCGCCGACATACTCTCCTCCGGGCGGAACGCCATACGCCGAGTTCACCTTGGACAAGGTGGGCAACACGGTAACGGCGACCGACATGAACGGAAACGATACGGACTACACCTACGACAACCTTTCGCGCGCAGTGCAGGTTGACCAGGACTTCACCGATTACTCGACAACTCCGCCATCGGCCGACTCCGTTACGACGAGTACTGTTTTCGACAGCGCGGGCTTGACATACAACACGGAGAACGGGCGCGCCAAGAAGATGTACTTCATCTACGACGACGATGGGCGCAAGGTGAAGAACATCCGGCTGGACAGAACGACGGGCGACTACGACGAGACGGAATACAACTTGAACGGGGCTGTCTACAAATATTACGATTACGAAAGCGTGGCCGACTCCAAGAGCTATTGGACCGAATACAAATACGACGCCCTCAACCGCACGGTTAACGTGATGGACAACGAGGGCAACTGGATGGTGGCGGACACGGAGTTCGACGTCAATGGGAACGTAACCAAGCGCTACGACCGCGTGAACGCCTCGGGGACGTATTACACGGAGAGCACCTACGACTACTGGGACCGCCAGACAATAGTGCAGTTCCCGCTGGTGAAGGACAAGAACGGGACGAACATCATCTACGACGAGCGATACACATACAACGTGCTGGGGATGCGCACATCGGTGCAGGACCGCAACGGGCAAGCGACCACTTATGCCTACGACGAGATGGGCCGCGTATTGCTGGTGACGCTGCCGGGCGGGACGTATACCACGTCGACAAGGCATACCAATCGCGGGTTCGTGGATTACACGCTGGGAACGACGGGCGCATATACGAGATACACCTACGATGCGGCTGGCAGAAGGACGCAGGTGGAGCTTGACCATGACTCGGGGACGCTGGACGACACGGACTACACCTACGACGACAACGGGAACGTGACGCAGATAGACTATCCCGACGGCGGCCAGACCAAATACTACTACGACGAGCTCAACCGGCGCTACAAGCAGGAAGTTCTGCGCACCTCGCCTTCAACGTATATCACGACCGAATACGGATACTCCAAAACCAACAAGGTCACGCTGATCAAGCATCCGACCGGCCAGAACACGACGTATACATACACCGACCTCGACCAGGTGGATACGGTGACCGCGCCGGGGAGCTTCTCCACCGCATACACCTACGACCTGCAGAACCGGACGGTGAGCGTTACCGATCCCGACGGGCTGGTGACGGAGTATGAATACAACAAGAACAGCTGGACGACGAAGGTAACCAACAAGGTCGACGCGGTCCAGGCCAACGACATCGTGGTGGA
This sequence comes from uncultured bacterium, assembly GCA_963749125.1. Classification (GTDB taxonomy): domain Bacteria; phylum 4484-113; class 4484-113; order 4484-113; family 4484-113; genus JBBIJQ01. The sequence continues at coordinate 28,757 of CAVVLL010000002.1, read as the reverse complement.
ATACGGCTACGACGACAACGGCGCGAGGACGTCGGAGAAGGATCCGTTGGGCAACCAGTATGACCGGGAATACGACGCGATGGGGCGCAACACGAAGATAACGGCGCCGCTGGTGACCGGCCAGGTGAGCCGCAAGGAAGACCTGAGGTATTTCGACGGAAACGGGAACGTAGTGAAGGTCGTGGACTTCAAGGCGCAGGTGACGAACTACTTATACAACGCGCTCAACCAGCGCTACAGCATGGGCTGGGGAGCAAGCGTCAACGACGTGACCTACACCTGGAACTGCTGCCGGGTGACGGCATACACCGACGCCACGGGAAGCGCCTCGCTTTCCTACGACCAGCTCGCACGCCTGCTTAGCTTTACCGATACCCAGGGCAACCAGGTGCAGTATACCTACGAACTCCATGTCGCGGGTAGCAGTGCTAACAGACCATACCAGCTCAACGACTACATACACTTACGACCTGCGCGGCGGGGTGACGCGGATAGCCACGCCATCGGGCAATACCGACTACACGCACGACACCGCCGGGCGGGTGGATACGAGGACTTATGCGAACAATTTGAAATCGAGCTATGCTTACGATACCGCAGGGCGGGTATCGCAGATGAAGTTCGAGGACAACACGCAGGTTCCTCCGGCTCTTCTGGAGCAATATGATTACACGTATACGGGCATGGCCGCTTCATACGCCAGAACCGAGACCAACGCCGGGGCGCGGTACTCATACTCCTTCGACAAGCTGCGCCGCATGACGAACGAGAACAAGCACGGGACAGGCGGCGGGCTTCCGCTGCACTACCAGAAGGACTTCTCTTACGACAAGGCGGGCAACCGCCTTACATACCAGCACCAGAACGGCGGAGGCTACAACTACGGCCAGGCGGTGAACTACAACTCCCACATCTACGACGAGATGGGCCGCCTGACGACGATAATGGACACGGCGCGCAGATATACGGCGACCGTGACCAACGACTGGAACGGGAATATCACGAGCGTGCAGGAAGTCATCCCCGGCGGCATGAATCTCACCAGCGCGTTCACTTACGATTACGAGAACCGCCTTACAGCTTACGGTGTTGGCGGGACCAACTTCAGCGTGGAGCACACCTACGACGGTTATAACCGCCTGGTCAAGACCGACGCCACCATCGGCGCCAATACGCAGAACTTTGAGCATGTCTACGCCGGGCACCAGCACCTCGGAAACATCGAGACTACCGGCCAGCCGGTGAACGGCAAGGTGTGGAAGTGGGAGGCTGGCGCGGGGATGCCCCATGCCGGGCCGATCGAATCCCCCCAGCGCTACACTGCTTCCGCGACGCAGTTCTACATGGTCTCCGACGAGCGCAACGTGGAGCGCAAGTCTTACCGCGTGGCGAGTATCACAGCGGGGACTACAACGACGACTCCCGCTACGCCGAGTGGCAGCAAGTGAACGGCAATGTCGTGCCGACCAGGCCTGCGCTGATGGCCTACAAGTCCGAGATGTTCAACGCTTATCAAGTCACGTTGGACGCCGACCGCGCATCCTCCGCCGCAACCAACCACGCCCTGCAGCTCGCCGCCAGCGACCTGGAGTATGAAGGCACTCGCGTGAAGTCACCGGTGCTCGGCCGCGACCTCAACCCCATGGGCCGTGGCGACGGCGCTTATTATGCAGATGGCGGGAATACACATGGAGGGAGTGTGGCAGTGGGACAGGCGAAAGCGACGCTGGTCGGGAACATCACGGGCGGATACGGGAGCAGTGTGAATAACGAGTGCGGCCCTGGAGGAGGTCAGGGTTCTGGTGAGAATAGCTATTTTCACCCTTGTTGCTGTGTAACCCACTGCGTAGGCCCCGCTCCTTTTGATACTACGGCATTGTCTGAAGGCGATTGCTGTAGTGGCATGTGGGATGCTTGCTTAGGTTATCAAGGCGGACTTGGCATTGATGAGAACACTGATATGGCGCAATGTGTAACGGCTCTCTCAACTTCGCGTGTTTCTTGTGCATACAACGCCGACGAGCTCGATGCCGTATGCAGCTCCTATAGCCAACGGAGAGAGAAATCATGGCGGTACAAGCATACAGCTAAGTATACTCATGCAAGCTCCGGAGATATTTGCGTCTCTATATAACCATCCGATGAACGAGGCTATAGCCGAAAACATAGGTATGACGCTAATTCCAGGAAGTATGAGTGACCCATTATTTACGGTCCAAATAGCCTACTTAGTCTATCGCTTCTATAGGCCTTCACTAGCAGACATTACCAGATTAATCGAGACTCGTTTAGAGCTAATTGGAAGCGATTGTGCTAAGAGCTGCTTTTCCAGCGCATTACGGAGTACAAGAATTCACTTGTTTAAATGGTCACCAACGGAAGTTATTCAGAAGGTTGGCAGCTCAAGGAGTGCAGGCACACACAAGTGCTCATGGCAAGAACCGAAAAAGGATACAAATGAAGTCTGGATATATCCTGCTGCCCAACTAGAATACTATTTTAGTCGCTATTTGAATGAAAGGCTAAAAGGTTATTGGGTAATAGGCGCTCATTCGACATTAGAACAGGCTGCTCAAGTCCTTACTCATGAAATTTGGCATGTCTGTTGGCATTGCATCATGAAATGCCCTAGAGATCTTAACTTAACAGCCAAGTGCGCTCACGACATGTTTAGTTGGGCTCCGCCTATACATAGCATTGGAGCGGACATTCAAGATGAAATAAACAGCGCGCTAACTGAGAAGTGTGAGTGCTGCAACTGCTTCGACAAGAGGTTTGATGAGACAGGTTGCGAGAAAAGGAGTTTATAATATGAGGTGTGCGAGTTTATCAAAGCTGGCTATTATCGCCACTGCCTTGGCGATGCTGTTAGTCACACTATTACTCTTTCGCATCATTAAGCCTCACGAGAAGTATCTTCGTGTAGCCATCGACAAAAGGAGAATGGAAAGCTTAAATGCGGATTGGAATCCATACTTGTTTGCAGCGTTCTACGGGAATAAGGGTCTTGCCAATCTCGCTCAATTGGAGTTTGATGAAGGTAAACTCGAGAACTCGCTATCTGCAAGCACTGTATTCATTTCAAGCGTTCAAGGCCAAGAGGGTAACATCTTCGTTGCATACTTGGACTGTAACACCTATGAATGCGTGGGTTTTTCCGAAGCGTGGATGGAGTCTTGGAGGGAAACCTCGATTACCGGCTACTATCCGTTTGATGGGGTTGTAGCCGCAATACTACCTCTAGTCGCCGCGGAAGAGGCGTACTGGAGGAGCACTGGCGGAGTTAGGGAAGGCGATGGGAGTGTTGGGCGTGAAGGCTGTTATGCGCCATTACCCGACCTCGCAACTACTGGTTGGGCTTATAGTGAATGGCTTTTAGGAATTGCATCGAATGCAGTGTCGGCCTGCTGGCAAAGCCCGACAGAGGAGACCGAGAAACAAACAGGTCTCAATGCTAAGCTAATCCTATCCAGCAAGAGACGAGGCTATCTCGTCGTGTTTGAAGGAGATTCTCTCCGCTGGTCAACACTCTCGGAACAGAAAAATACTCGATTAATATCCATCGCCTTGTTGTTTTCAGTCCAGGCTTCTTTTCGCTAGCCGACGAAGAGCGCGAATCTGTCATTGACTTTGGTGTAGACATTACAGATGAAGCGTTGAAAGAGATTCCAGATATCGGAAAGCGCAAATGGTTCTGGTAATCTGCAATTGAACGCTTCGATGATTATTGATACCATATACCAAACGCCAATCATCGACTTCCACCTTTTCTCTAGAAAGGTCGAGGTTGAGTGGGGCGAAAGCCCGCCGGACCTTTCATCGCTGAAGCTTTGGCGAGTCGGCACCTGGCGCAAAAGGAAGTAGGATAATCCGCGGGAGGAAGTGCGCTAAGTGAGCCTCGGCGTAGGCGGGTTTTGGGATTCTTATTTTCCCTTATTTAGGGATATCGCGTGATGAAAATAGCCTCCGTATATTTTGAAGATGGCGACTTTTAACTGATGTTCCTAACTAGCCATCAAACCGATGTCGCCCGTCCCCACCTGGGGAGGATAGAGCTTGCATGCCGGGTTGGCGTTGTAGATATACGAGCGCATGTTATGCAGGTCGTGAAAGAGCTGGCGAAGGATGCTGAAGTACCCGGCTTCCGCAAGGGCAAGGCGCCGCTGAAGCGCGTGCAGGCGCACTACATCAAGGACGTGCGGGCGCGTGCGCTGGCGCGGCTGGTGGACAGCCCGCCTTCGCCAAGGCTTCGGCGGGTAAACATCCAGTCGGCGTTACGAGCAGGCCGAAGGCCCTCCATAGCTGCGCGTAGCGCGTTGCGGCGGAGGGTGGGGAAGAGTAGTGGCACAGCCGTCCCGGCTGTGGGCTATATGCACAGGCGAGACGCGTGTGCCACCAACGGCTCGCCCAAGCCGATTGTATCTATCTGAAAGCACAGATGGATATTTCAGAAAAATCCCTATTGCCAGCGTTGCGAATCCCCAAATCGCTGGTATAATAAGATGCGGTCAAGGCTATCAAGCCCGCGTTTTTCTAATACTACTTACTGATCCCTTAGCAGTTTCGCACATCATTCATTTTGGGGAGTTCCATGACGGCAGACATGCGCATTGGAATCAAGGGCTGGCAGAACTACTCTTCCTTCGCACTCTTCTCATCCTCATCGCAGAGGGCCGACAGGCCGCACAACCTATTCGTCAACACCTACGAAGGCAACTTGACGATGCTGGCCACTGATATCGTGCTGCAGGGGCGTGTAACGCCGTCAGTGAGCCGGGCATACAACTCGCTTGACACGAACAGCAATGTCCCGCGCGCATTCGGCGACGGGTGGTTCCTGAACCTGGACGAGTGCTTGATATCGGGAACGCAGTACATTACCGATATCACCGACGGGGACAAAGATGCGGTTCATAAAGACGCTTCGGGCGGCGAGTGGGATTATACATGCACTTCTGGCACCTATAATACGCCGCGCGGGCTGAAGTCGACATTGGCCTGGGACAGCACGAACGGTTGGTACACGCTTACGAATGGTAAACTCACTTTCCGTTTCGAGTTGGCCGATTACGACAGCGGGTCAGGCAAATACAAGATGGCCGTTCTGACAAGAATCGAGGACAAGTACGGCAATGCGTTGATCATTGAGCGAGATGATTCTAGTGGGCATCTCACAGTGCAGATAGTCCAGGTGTATATCAGGTTTTACGATGTGAGTGCGACTAGCTGGGACACTCATCAAGTTATGAGCTTCAGGTATGTCACCGGGACCAATCGCATTGAAACGATCACTCTATCCGACACAAGCGATGGCGGCGGGACGCCGAAGTACATCTACTTGTATTACACATACGCATCGGGATTACTGGCGAACGTATACATGCTTGAGGACACTTTGGCGAACATCGCGAGCACTCCGGGCGGCGGAACCGACCTACTGGCGACAGTGGGATATACATACAACAACGAATTGCTGGAGTACGTCTACAACTCCATCGCTATGTGCGTTCCGAGCTCCTCCGACAGCTAACTCCGACAGTTGGTATATTACATATTCGAATAGTAAGGTTGCGTCGGTGCGATACCGCAATGCAGACGGGGCTGCAGGCGGAAATAATACAGCCACGACTTCATACGAATACAACGTGACGAGCGGGCTACCGTTCACGAAGCTCAACGCCAATGACCAGGTAACGAAGCTGACGGACGGCGAGGGACGGTACTGGTGGTACGAGAACGAGTATGACAGCACGGACACCTGGAAGAACGGGCGAGTGGTGCGCACGGCAGATCCGCTGTATGACAGTTCGACGAATGAGAACGACGTGCAGTACACGTGGAACAGCGACCACAATCTGACCGAGGTGAAGACATGGGAGCCCAACGCGGGCGCTAACCAGATCTCAACGAAATACTATTACAACGCCGACAAGAACCTGGAAGTGGTGCAGGACGCGCTGGGCTTCCTGACCATTTATAGGTATCATGCCACTAATGTGAACAACCTGATTGAGATTTACACGCAGCAATCTGGGCAGATCGTGACGACGGTTCCGCCTGCGAACCCGAGCTATAGTAGCTGCGTGCTCACGGACGTCGACGGCTACTATTACAACGATGCCACGACTCCGACCTCACAGAAGATCCGCTTGGTCAAGACGGAGATGACATATACGGCGAACGACGACCTAGCGACGGTGGTTACACCGCTTGGCAGCACTACGACGTACAACTATGACTCGACGACGGGCGACATGACTTGGGTGAAGGACCCGATGCAGACGAACGACGCGAACCTCGGGCGCACAGACTACGCCTACGACGAGACCTATGGCGTGGTGACGACGGTGACGAACGCCTTGTCCGAGGTTACGACATACACCTACGATGCGGCCTGCGTGCGCAGGACGAAGGTGGAGCTGCCCTTGGGGAGCAGCTATTACACGAGCTATGTATACGACCGCCGGTTCTACCTGACCAGCGTAGTGCGGCCCGACCCGGCGACCGGCTCAACGCCCGAAGTCACGCTGACGACGAACGCCTACGACTACAACGGCAACGTCACCGATGTGGCCATCCCCGATGTATGGAACAGCGGGAGCTTCACTCCCAAGCAGTTCGTCTATGACCGCTTGAACCGCCTGACAGAGAGCAAGGCGAACGTTAACCTTCAGGGCGGCGGCGGGCGGCAGTATCTCACGACGAAATACGGCTACGATCGGGTGAACAACCGCCTATGGGCGAAAGACCCGGACGACTACGTTTCGCTGACCGATTACGACGACGCGAACCGGGCGGTGAAGAGCTACCAGCCGTTCCAGGACGCCAACGCCCCTAGCGGGACTCCGCCTACGTATTCCCCTCCGGGGGGAACGCCTTACGCCGAGTTCACTTTGGACAAGGTGGGCAACACGGTAACGGCGACCGACATGAACGGCAATGATACTGATTACACCTACGACAACCTGTCGCGCGCAGTGCAGGTGGACCAGGACTTCACCGACTACGGGCCGTCAACGCCGGTTGCTGACACGCTGACAACCAAGACGGTTTTCGACAGTGCGGGGCTGACATACAACACGGAGAACGGTCGCGCCAAGAAGATGTATTTCATCTACGACGACGACGGGCGCAAGGTGAAGAACGTCCGGCTGGACCGCGCGACGGGCGACTACGACGAGACGGAATACAACCGCAACGGCGCGGTGGACAAGTATTACGACTACGAAAGCGTGGCGGATTCCAAGAGCTATTGGACGGAATACGCATATGACAAACTCAACCGCACGGTTAACGTGATGGACAACGAGGGCAACTGGATGGTGGCGGACACGGAGTTCGACGCCAACGGCAATGTATACAAGCGCTACGACCGCGTGAACGCCTCGGGGACGTATTACACGGAGAGCACCTACGACTACTGGGACCGCCTGACGCAGGTGGAGTTCCCGCAGGTGAAGAACGTAAACGGCTTGAACATCAAATACAACGAGCAGTATGTATACAACGTGCTGGGCATGCGCACATCGGTGCAAGACCGCAACGGGCAGACGACCACTTATGCCTACGACGAGATGGGGCGCGTGTTGCTATTGACGCTGCCCGGCGGGACGTATACGACGTCGACAAGGTATACCAACCGAGGGTTCGTTGACTACACGCTGGGAACGACCGGCGCATACACGCGCTACACCTACGACGCGGCGGGCAGAAGGACGCAGGTGGAGCTTGACCACGACTCGGGGACGCTGGACGATACGGATTACACCTACGACGACAACGGGAACGTGACGCAGGTGGACTATCCCGACGGCGGCCAAACCAAGTATTACTACGACGAGCTCAACCGGCGCTACAAGCAGGAAGCCCTGCGCACTTCGCCTTCGACCTACATCGCGACCGAATACGGATACTCCAAGACCAACAAGGTCACGCTGATAAAGCATCCGACCGGCCAGAACACGACATATGCATACACCGACCTCGACCAGGTAGATACGGTAGGCGCGCCGGGGAACTTCTCCACCGTATACACCTACGACTTGCAAAACCGGACGGTGAGCGTCACGGATCCCGACGGGCTGGTCACTGAGTATGAATACAACACGAACAGCTGGACGACGAAGGTGACCAACAAGGTTGATGCGGTTCAGGCCAACGATATCGTGGTGGAATACGGCTACGACGACAACGGTTCGAGAACGTCGGAGAAGGACCCGCTGGGCAACCAGTATGACCGGGAATACGATGCGATGGGCCGCAACACGAAGATAACGGCTCCGCTGGTGACCGGCCAGGTGAACCCCAAGGAGGACTTGCGATACTTCGACGGGAACGGAAACGTCGTGAAAGTCGTGGACTTCAAGGCCGCGACAACCAACTACCGATACAACGCGCTTAACCAGCGCTCCGGCATGGGTTGGGGTGCGAGCGTCAACGATGTTACATACACCTGGAACTGCTGCCGGGTTACGGCATATACCGACGCTACGGGAAGCGCCAGCTTGAGTTACGACCAGCTGGCACGCTTGCTTAGCTTCACCGATACGCAGGGCAACCAGGTGCAGTATACATACGACTCCATGTCGCGCGTCCTTGTGCTTACCGACCATACAAGCTCAACGACGACATACACTTACGACCTGCGCGGGGGTGTGACGAGGATAGCCACGCCTTCGGGCAATACCGACTACACTCACGACACGGCCGGGCGGGTGGATACGAGGACTTATGCGAACAACCTCAAATCGAGCTATGCTTACGATACCGCAGGGCGGGTGTCGCAGATGAAGTTCGAGGACAACACGCAGGTTCCTCCGGCGCTCATTGAGCAATATGACTACACATATACGGGCCTGGCGGCTTCCTACGCAAGAACCGAGACCAATGCAGCCGCGCGCTATTCATACTCCTTCGACAAGTTGCGCCGCATGACCAACGAGACGAAGCGAGGAACCGGCGGCGGGCTACCGCTGCATTACCAGAAGGACTTCACCTACGACAAGGCTGGCAACCGCGCCACATACCAACACCAGAACGGCGGAGGCTACAACTACGGCCAGGCGGTGAACTACAACTCGCACATCTACGATGAGATGGGGCGCTTGACGACGATAATGGATACGGCGCGCAGGTTCACGGCGACCATCACAAGCGACTGGAACGGCAATATCACGAGCGTGCAGGAGGTCATCCCCGGAGGCATGAATCTCACCAGCGCGTTCACATACGACTACGAGAACCGTCTTACAGCCTACGGTGTCGGCGGGACCAACTTCAGCGTGGAGCATACCTACGACGGCTTCAACCGCCTTGTCAAGACCGACGCCACCATCGGCGCTAATACGCAGAACTTTGAGCATGTGTATTCGCAAGACCTGCTTCTCGGCTCGCGGGAAATCACCGACCCTAACAATCCCGTGAATGGGAAAGTATGGAGATGGGGGTATGCAAACGGCCCTGAAGCGATAGAAGCACCGCAGAGATACACAGCATCGGCGGCGCAATTCTATAACCTCGGCGATGAGACCAACAAAGGCCGCAAGACATATCGCGTGAATGCCATCACTGCCGGAGACGCATCAGACGATGCCCGGTATGCGGAATGGCAACAGATTAACGGAAACGTGGTGCCTTGTCGTCCTGCCCTCATGGCCTATAAATCGGAGCTGTTCTCTGCATACAATGTAACATTGGATGCTGACCGTTCCGCTTTCTCCGCGCGCTACTACGCGCTTTCCCTGGCCGCAACAGACCTTGAGTATGAAGGGACGAGAGTCAAATCGCCTATACTCGGTAGGGACTTGAACCCTATGGGGAGAGGCGATGGGACATACTATACCGATGGTGGTAATACACATGGCGGCAGTGTCGCAATAAATAGAATTAGACCAAGTTGGGCACCAGGACATGTACGCTCGGGATATGGTAGCTCAATTAATAACCAAGGTCCTGGTGGGGGCAATGGGCAAAGCTGTCCAAGTGTTACGAATGATAATAGATGCTGGTGCATCGATTGCTTTGAATGTCCTAGTGGGATGCCAAAGAATATAGGGAATCCCCGTGACTGCTGCGAAGCCATCGCGAATAGTTGCGTGGCATGGGATCCCGATAGACAGACTTTACTGGAAGCTTGTATGAACGACTGGGAGCATAAGCCCGGCTGCGCATACAATCTTCATCAGTACACTGAGAACTGTCCTATTGAGAAGAAGGGAGGTTGCCCGATGCCGTGCAAAGACCCAAGGTTTCATAGTAGCTGCTGTGACCGACAAGGAAACATCAAAACTCAATTTCAACGCGCTGCAGCCGCATTCGCGGATATGTGCAACAAAGTCGCCGACACAAAGTGGTGCCCAAGGTTAAGAGGCGATATTAGGTCTTGCATTGCTCGATTCTGCTTCGCGCCTGATAGAGCAGCCGATTGCCCAGAGGGTCATCCTGCTCTCGTATACTGCATTCCAGAGGATAAAGATGATCCGGAGGTACCGGCGTTTACAATTCCTGGGCGTTGCGGAATACACGTCTCGATATTCGCCACGGATGCGGCCTATATCTTTCATGAGGTCATCCACACCAAGTGGTGCAGTAACGCCAGATCTGCGGTCGAGAAGTGCGCCGAGAAGGAAATGGAGCGCTTAAAGTATTTTCCAATTCCTAAGAAATGCAGAGGCAAGAAGGGTTATCCTGAATATGGAACATACGCATGTCAATGGCTGTGCTATCCTGAAACGTGGAGAAGAGATCACCCATGCAAGGACTTTATACTCCTGACTAAGTGCTGCTCAAAATGAGGTGAAGGCACGTAATGATAAATCCCAAGTCACTGTTAATACAGCCCAAAAGGAGATCGCCACTACTTAGTGCGCTGTTGCGACACTTCCCGTTGCTGGCGATAACGTGGCACATATTCATAATCCCACTCATCTACTTGCTTCCCGTTGCCACGGTTAAACACTTGAGTATGCGTTTATATCTTAGTGAACTCTGGCCATTCCATACTCCAGCCCTAGTAGCGCTTTGGGGAGGGGAGGTCAACGCGTCAGACGGTCTACTATTCCGCATACTTTTTACTGGTATGGCTTTAAGATGGGGCACCATTCTACCATTCATCCTATTAAGTGTCTTTTTGATCCTGTGGGTAGCCGAACAGCGGTATCCATTAAGTATGATACGCGTGCTGAGTGTTTCAGTTATCAGCCTATACCTTGTAAGCTACACAGTGGTGTGGTGCGCAATGCTCATATATCCAGTACTATAACCACTATGATCAAAGGAAATACTAGATTATGGAGCATACGTCGTGCGCGCAACTTCAGCGTGGAGCACACCTACGACATCTACAACGATGTGTTTTAAGATAAGGGAGCTGTGCACTAATGCTCCTTTCTAGCCTTCAATCTGATGTCGTCCGCCCTCACCTGGGGAGGATAGAGCTTGCATGTCGGGTGGGCGTGGCAGATATACGCGCGCACGTGATGCAGGTAGTGAAGGAGTTGGCGAAGGATGCGGAAGTGCCGGGATTCCGCAAGGGCAAAGCGCCGATTAGGCGCGTGCAGGCGCATTACATCAAAGACGTGCGGGCGCGTGCGCTGGCGCGACTGGTAGATAGCATTCAAGAGGCGGCGGGGGAGCTGGTGGGGAAGAAATACCGCGTCCTCGGCTCGCCCAAGCCCGAATACGACAAGGATGCGCGCATAGACGAGCTGGCGAGCTTTGAAGTCCAACTCGCCTATGACATCGACCCCATGTCCGACGACCTCCTTGCGCCTAAGGGCTTGGTGAACATGCCCGACACCGGCGAACCCGGCGCAGGCCCTCCAGGCGCCCGCGATATGGGCCTCAGCGCCATGGGCGGCCCCTCCGACCCCCACGCCGTATCCTCCCTTCCCCGCCCGCCTGGAATCCCTTCCGGGCCGAGACCGCCATCTATCGGGAACGTGAGAGCGTCTGGAAGCGGGAAGGGATCATAATGTGGTACTCGATTTACAGACTTCTTATAGCGATGAAGAGCATAGGCTTTGATTATCAATCATATTCTCGGTATGGAGGGTTCGATCAATGACGGCTGACATGCGTATCGGTATCAAGGGCTGGCAGAACTACTCTTCCTTTTCACTCTTCTCATCATCATCGCAGAGGGCCGACAGGCCGACCAACCTCTTCATCAACACCTACGAAGGCAACCTCACCTTGCTGGCCACCGATATTCCTTTGCAGGCGCGCGTAACACCCTCGGTGAGCCGGGCATACAACTCGCTAGATACGTCATCGGGCTATCCGCGCCCATTCGGGATGCAGTTCGTGCACAACCTGGACGAAGCGATCATAGGAACGCTGGGGGGCGGAAGCGGGACGGTTACGCACAAGGACGCTAGCGGTAACGAGTGGGACTACGCATACGCGTCTACAGCGAGCGGATACGACACATACACGACGCCGCGCGGTATGAAGGCAGTGCTGAAGCGCAACACTACGAGCGGGAACTTCGAGCTCACGAGCGGGAAGCTCAAGTTCACGTTTGAAGTCGACTACGGCGTCACGATGGCGCTGCTGACAAACATAGAGGACAAGTACGGCAACGCCTTGAAGATTGTGCGCGTGCAGTCCAACAACAAGCCGACGGTGCAGATCAGCCATGTGGACATCCGGTATTACGACGTGAGCGCTTCGAACTGGGCGGACAAGCAAGTTATGCTCTTCCGTTACGTCTCGGGCAAGAACCTGATCGAGACCATCCGCCTGGACGACATGTACGATTCATCGACACAGAAGTACGTATACATGCACTATACGTATACTACAATCGGCAACGACGACTACCTGGAGTATGTATACAGGCGGGAAGCGGTCGATGGGACCATTTCGGGCACGCCAGCAAGCGGAACGAATCTCAACGAGACGGTCAAGCTCACATACAACGGAACGCCGCTATTGCAGTATGTCTACGACTCGATAACCTGTTCCGGGACTCCGACAGCCGACACCAACGACAGCTGGAAGATCAGTTATTCGAGCGGCCTGGTATCCGAGGTGCGCTACCGCAACACCGACGGCGGGACAACCGGCAATTACACGGCGGCGACATCATACGAATATGATGTAACCAGCGGCTTGCCGTTCACGAAGCTAAACGCCAACGACAAGGTGACGAAGCTGACGGACGGCGAGGGAAGGTATTGGTGGTACGAAAACGAGTATGACAGCACGGACACATGGAAGAACGGGCGGGTGGTGCGCACGGCCGATCCTCTTTATGACGACTCGACAAACCAAAACGACGTGCAGTATACGTGGAATAGCGACCACAACCTTACCGAAGTGAAGACCTGGGAGCCCAATGCGGGCGCGAACCAGATCTCCACGAAGTATTACTACAACGCCGACAAGAACCTGGAAGTGGTGCAGGACGCCTTGGGCTTCCTGACCTTCTACAAATACGATACAGCCAACAGCAAGCCCAACAACCTGATCGAGACCTACACGCAGCAATCAGGGCAGATCGTGACGACGGTAGCGCCTGCCACTCCAGATATCAGCGACGTGCTCACGGACGTTGACGGCTACTATTACAACGATGCCACGACTCCGACCTCACAGAAGATCCGCTTGGTCAAGACGGAGATGACATATACGGCGAACGACGACCTAGCGACGGTGGTTACACCGCTTGGCAGCACTACGACGTACAACTATGACTCGACGACGGGCGACATGACATGGGTGAAGGACCCGATGCAGACGAATGACGCGAACCTCGGGCGCACGGACTACGCCTACGACGAAATCTACGGCGTCGTGGCATCTGTGACTAACGCCTTATCCGAGGTTACTACATACACCTACGATGCGGCCTGCGTACGCAGAACGAAGGTGGAGCTGCCCTTGGGGGCCAGCTATTACACGAGCTACGTATACGACCGAAGGTTCTACCTGACCAGCGTGGTGCGCCCCGACCCGGCGACCGGCTCAACGCCCGAAGTCACGCTTACAACCAACACCTACGACTACAACGGCAACGTTACAGACGTGGCCATCCCCGACGTATGGAGCAGCGGGAGTTTCACTTCCAAGCAGTTCGTCTACGACCGCTTGAACCGACTGACGGAGAGCAAGGTTAACGTGAACCTGCAGGGCGGTGGCGGGCGGCAGTATCTCACTACGAAATACGGCTACGACCGGGTGAACAACCGCCTGTGGTCGAAGGATCCCGACAACTACGTTTCGTTGACCGATTACGACGACGCGAACCGGGCGGTGAAGAGCTACCAGCCGTTCCAGGACGCCAACGCGCCGAGCGGGACTCCGCCGACATACTCCCCTCCGGGTGGGACGCCCTACGCCGAGTTCACCTTGGACAAGCTGGGCAACACCATCGTCGCGACCGACATGAACGGCAACGATACCGATTACACCTACGACAATTTGTCGCGCGCGGTGCAGGTCGACCAGGACTATACCGATTACACGACGACTCCGCCATCGGCCAACTCCGTGACGACGAGTACCGTCTTCGACAGCGCCGGGCTGACATACAACACGGAGAACGGGCGCGCCAAGAAGATGTATTTCATCTACGACGACGACGGGCGCAAGGTGAAGAACGTCCGGCTGGACCGCACGACGGGCGACTACGACGAGACGGAATACAACTTGAACGGGGCGGTGGACAAGTATTACGATTTCGAAAGCGTGGCCAACTCCAAGAGCTATTGGACCGAATACTCATACGACGCCCTCAACCGGACAGTGAACGTCATGGACAATGAGGGCAACTGGATGGTGGCGGACACGGAGTTCGACGCCAACGGGAACGTGACGAAGCGCTACGACCGCGTGAACGCCTCGGGGACGTATTACACGGAGAACACCTACGACTACTGGGGCCGCCTGACGCAGGTTGAGTTCCCGCAGGTGAAGAACGTAAACGGCTTGAACATCAAGTACAACGAGCAGTATGTATACAACGTGCTGGGAATGCGCCTGACGGTGCAGGACCGCAACGGACAGACGACCACCTATGCCTATGACGAGATGGGGCGCGTGCTGCTGGTGACGCTGCCGGGCGGGACGTATACGACATTGACAAGGTATACCAATCGCGGGTTCGTAGACTACACGCTGGGAACGACCGGCGCATACACGAGATACACCTACGATGCGTCGGGCAGAAGGACGCAGGTGGAGCTGGATCACGATTCGGGGACGCTGGACGACACGGATTACACCTACGACGACAACGGGAACGTGACGCAGGTGGACTATCCCGATGGCGGCCAAACCAAGTATTACTACGACGAACTCAACCGCCGCTACAAGCAGGAAGTGTTGTGCACTTCGCCTTCGACCTACATCACGACCGAATACGGATACTCCAAGACCAACAAGGTCACGCTGATCAAGCACCCCACAGGCCAGAACACGACATATGCATACACCGACCTTGACCAGGTGGATACGGTAGTCGCCCCAGGGAGTTTCTCCACAGCATACACCTACGACCTGCAGAACCGGACGGTGAGCGTGACCGATCCCGACGGGCTGGTCACGGAGTATGAATACAACAAGAACAGCTGGACGACGAAGGTGACCAACAAGGTCGACGCGGTTCAGGCTAACGACGTCGTTGTTGAATACGGCTACGACGACAACGGCGCGAGGACGTCGGAGAAGGACCCGCTGGGCAACCAGTATGACCGGGAATATGACGCTATGGGGCGCAACACCAAGATAACCGCGCCGCTGGTTACCGGCCAGGTGAACCCCAAGGAGGACTTGCGGTACTTCGACGGGAATGGGAACGTAGTGAAGGTCGTGGACTTCAAGGCGCAGGTGACGAACTACGTATACAACGCGCTCAACCAGCGTTCAAGCATGGGCTGGGGAGCAAGCGTCAACGACGTTACCTACACCTGGAACTGCTGCCGGGTGACGGCATATACAGACGCCACCGGAAGCTCCTCTTTGAGCTACGACCAGCTCGCACGCCTGCTTTCCTTCACCGATACCCAGGGCAACCAGGTGCAGTATAGCTACGACTCCATGTCGCGCGTGACGGTGTTGACCGATCACACAAGCTCTACCACGACATACACCTACGACCTGCGCGGCGGGGTAACGAGGATAGCTACACCTTCAGGCAATACCGATTACACACATGACACTGCCGGGCGCGTGGATACGAGGACTTATGCGAACAACTTGAAGTCGAGCTATGCTTACGATACCGCAGGGCGGGTATCGCAGATGAAGTTCGAGGACAACACGCAGGTTCCTCCGGCGCTCATCGAGCAATACGACTACACGTATACGGGCCTGGCCGCTTCATACGCCAGGACCGAGACCAATGCAGCCGCGAGGTATTCATACTCCTTTGACAAGTTGCGCCGCATGACCAACGAGACGAAGCGAGGAACCGGCGGCGGGCTGCCGCTACACTACCAGAAGGACTTCACCTACGACAAGGCTGGCAACCGCGCCTCATACCAGCACCAGAACGGCGGAGGCTACAACTACGGCCAGGCGGTGAACTACAACTCGCATATCTATGACGAGATGGGGCGCTTGACGACGATTATGGACACGGCGCGCAGATATACGGCGACCGTGACCAGCGACTGGAACGGGAATATAACGAGTGTGCAGGAAGTCATCCCCGGCGGCATGAATCTCACCAGCGCGTTCACATACGATTACGAGAACCGCCTTACAGCCTACGGTGTCGGCGGGACCAACTTCAGCGTGGAGCATACCTACGACGGCTTCAACCGCCTTGTCAAGACCGACGCCACCATCGGCGCTAATACGCAGAACTTCGAGCATGTGTACGCCGGGCGCCAGCACCTCGGGAACATTGAGACTACCGGCCAGCCGGTGAACGGCAAGGTGTGGCGCTGGGAAGGCGGCGCGGGGATGCCCAACGCCGGTCCCATCGAGTCTCCCCAGCGCTATACCGCTTCGCCTACGCAGTTCTACATGGTTTCCGACGAGCGCAATGTGGAGCGCAAGTCATACCGCGTCGCGAGTATCACAGCAGGCGACTACAACGACGACTCGCGATATGCCGAGTGGCAACAGGTCAATGGTAACGTCGTCCCGACCAGGCCTGCGCTTATGGCATACAAGTCCGAGCTGTTCAACGCTTATCAAGTCACCTTGGACGCCGACCGCGCATCCTCCGCCGCTACCAACCACGCCCTGCAGCTTGCCGCCAGCGACCTGGAGTATGAAGGCACGCGCGTGAAGTCCCCGGTCCTTGGCCGCGACCTCAACCCAATGGGCCGTGGCGATGGCGCTTATTATGCCGATGGTGGAAATACACACGGAGGGAGCGTCGCTGTTGGGCGGGCGAAGCCCGCGCATATCGGGAACATCACGGGCGGGTACGGGAATGCGATAAACAATAGCTCATGGTGGGGCAAGGGATACCCATTGGAAGGCCTTGCTTGTTGTTGCACGACTAGTTGTGATGCACCGTCTGTCAATGACACTCGTGGTTATAACCCTATCCCAGGCAGCTGCTGTAGTGGCTTAGCCAATCGGGATTGTGCTTTCTACACATCATGGCTACCTATCAACGATGCGTTCGATTTGCCTCTCTGCACGTATGAGGCAGCGTTACAAAGCAAGAGCTGTGGGGTCAACATTACCGAGTTCAATAAGACTTGCATGGCCACACCGTTAACTAACTGGTTTTCACACGATTGGTATGAGATTACGCCTATTACTAACAGCCCAGCTTTCGATTTAGCGATGACGGCGGCGAAGAAGAAGTTGGACGAGGCTTATTATTCAAGAAGAACAATCAAGAGCTGTGTTTACTCTGTATACGACGGAGCGCTCAATTCTCCTCTCGTTACTTGGTATCTTGCAAAGAGTAAGGAGAATGACGACTTCTTTGAAACGAAAATCTCCGATAAATATATCGAATTAAGACTATTTATGGACCATCATCTCGGATTTGCTGAAACAGTTTGCGGGAGTTCACCGACCAGCAAGCATTCTGTGTTTATAGAGAGCCGTTTCTTTGAAGGCTTATGGTGGGATAAAAAGGACTATGGGATTCCAAAAGTTAATATTATGGCCAATTGGCTTAGAGATGTAATAATCCACGAGGCAGGACGAGTCGCATGGAACTGTACTTATACCTGTCCTAACTCACAAGCTGTCTCATACGCTTGTGACATCGCTATCGCAGGATTCCCAATGACCGATTTGTATAGTTCGGATTATGCCGCAGTTACATGTTCTTGCTGCACTTGTCTCGATACGAATGTGGTTAGCGAAACATGTGAAGGTAAATCCGCAAATGGAGGGGGTGGAGGATGCGGAATCTAGTATTCGCGTTACTATCTCTGATTTGTCTATCAAGCTGTAATGTGAGCATGCGCAAACCAGATACGAATACCGAGCTAAATGCATCTAGTAAGCCGACTGCGCAAGTCTCAGGATGTTATTTTGAAGAGCTAAGTGCTTCAGACCAAGAACGAGCAATCAGGCAGCTCTCATGGCTTGGTACGACAGGCTTCGATGACCTTCAAAATGCAGGATATAACTACTGGCCGCTTAGGTTTCACACTGAGACAGCTCTTGCGCTTATTGTAGTAGGAGGTAGGGCGACTCTCGTGCCGATTGATCTTACGTCTAACTTGGAGATCATTGAGCCATCAATAGAGAGCGCTGTGTACGACAATAAGATGGGAGAATCGTTAACACTACAGCAAGCTAGTACGCTTCACTTAGCTGGCTTGGTGCTTCGAGGTCAAGAGCGCTATAGGCAAATTAACCTTGGCAAAGACGTTGTGAATCGATATCCCGATGCATTTGATTCAAGGGAACATGTTAACTCAGAGATGGATAAGTTATCAAAGAAGGCAGGAGCTACAGATTTTCAATGGGAAGCCGATGCTCCGTTTCTAAGTAATGATCTGAAGAATTATCATTACTACTATTTCGCAACTATTAGAGGAAATACCGATCCGACAAAGTACGATTGGAGTAGCATCACAGCCCTGCACGTCTTCAGCAAAGGCTTCTTTGGCCAGAATGATGACGATATGGAATTCGCGGCTACGACAGCAACTACATGGTTACGTATTAAGTTGGGTGAGTTTGTCCCTTCAGATCTTCACGATCTCACATATCCACCTGAATGATATGAGAAGTATAAAGGCGAATAGCGAGATTGAATGCGACTGGAACGGGAATATCACGAGCGTGCAGGAAGTCATCCCCGGCGGTATGAACGTTACAAGCACGTTCACATACGACTACGCGAATCGCTTTACGAAGTACTCTTTCTGCAGTCCGAGATCGTTGTTGCGAATGCTATAGATGGTTACAACCACCCATCTTATAGTATGACGGCTGTTAACCAATGCTTCTGACTAGCCTACAAACTGATATTGCCCGCCCACACCTTGGGAGAATAGAGCTTGTATGCCGCGTGGGTGTGGCGGATATCCGCGCGCACCTTATGCAGGTGGTGAAGGAGCTGGCGAAGGATGCGCTGGTGCCCGGATTCCGTAAGGGGAAGGCACCTCTGAAGCGCGTGCAGGCGCATTACATCAAGGACGTGCGTGCACGTGCGCTGGCGCGGCTGGTGGACAGCATTCAAGAGGCGGCGGGGGAGCAGGTGGGGAAGAAATACCGCATCCTAGGCTCGCCCAAGCCTGAATACGACAAGGGCGCGCGCCTTGACGAGCTGGCGAGCTTTGAAGTCCAACTCGCCTATGACATCGACCCCATGTCCGACGACCTCCTTGCGCCCAAGGGCCTTGTGAACATCCCGACACCGGCGCGCTGATCGCCATTTCCCTGAACAAGGGTGGTCTTCAAATGATGAGGTAGATCTTTCGGTGATTGTTGATAGTATTTTACATAAACGAAACTTCAGTTCGGTGAAATCCAGGGTATACTATAGTTGCCGCTCGGGGCGCGGCCCCGAGCCTCTCGAAGATAGATAGCGTTTATCGCACATTAACAACGGCTTTGCAGTTTCGTTTTTTCACATTCCTCGGAGGGGAACTTAATGACGGCTAACGCAAGCATCGGTATCAAGGGCTGGCAGAACTACTCTTCCTTTTCACTCTTCTCATCCTCATCGCAAAGGGCCGACAGGCCGCACAATCTCTTCGTCAACACCTACGAAGGCAACCTAACGCTGCTGGCTACCGATATCCCCTTGCAGGCGCGCGTAACGCCCTCGGTCAGCCGGGCATACAACTCGCTCGATACGAACGGCAGTGTCCCGCGCGCATTCGGCGCTGGATGGTTCTTGAACCTGGACGAGTGCCTGACAGGCAGCCTGAGCGGCGGCAGCGGAACGGTGACGCACAAGGACGCTAGTGGGAGCGAATGGGATTATGACTGGTCGTCCGCTGACGCAAACAACGACTATTACACGACACCTCGCGGCCTGAAGACCACTCTGATTCGAGTGAAATCCAGCGGTAACTTCGAACTCACAAGCGGCAAGCTGAAGTTCACGTTCGAGCTTGACTACGGCGTCACAATGAGCCTCCTTACGAAGATAGAGGACAAGTACGGCAACGCATTGAAGATAGTGCGCGTGCTGTCCAACAACAAGCCGACGGTACAGATCAGCCATGTTGACATCCATTACTACGACGTGAGCGCCTCGAACTGGGCGGACAAGCAGGTGATGAGTTTCAACTACGTTACCGGGACTGATCTCATTCAGACAATCACTCTTGACGACACAAGCGATGGAGGAGGCACTCCGAAGTATGTGTACATGCACTACGCATATTCTTCCGGCCTGCTGATCGGCGTACACATGCGCAATGCTTCTCTAGCGGATATCGCGAGCAACCCGGGCGTAGCCGGCAGCGACTTGAGATCTGCAGTTGAATACTCATACAACAACGGATTACTAGAGTATGTCTACGACTCGGAAGCCTGTGTAGCAGGCACGAGCGCCAACACCAATGACAGTTGGATGATCAGCTATTCAAGCGGCCTGGTTTCGTCGGTGCGCTACCGCAACGCCGACGGCGGGACAACCGGCAACTACACGGCAGCGACTTCATACGATTACGACGTGACGAGCGGCTTGCCGTTCACGAAGCTGAATGCCAACAACAAGGTTACGAAGCTAACCGACGGCGAGGGACGGTACTGGTGGTACGAGAACGAGTATGACAGCACGGACACATGGAAGAACGGGCGAGTGGTGCGCACAGCGGATCCGCTGTATGACAGTTCGACGAATGAGAACGACGTGCAGTACACGTGGAGCAGCGACCACAACCTGACGGAGGTGAAGACCTGGGAGCCCAACGCTGGAGCGAACCAGATATCCACCAAGTATTACTACAACGCCGACAAGAACCTGGAAGTGGTGCAGGACGCCTTGGGCTTCCTGACCTTCTACAAATACGACACAGCCAACAGCAAGCCCAATAACCTGATTGAGACCTTACGCGCAGAAATCAGGGCAGATTGTGACGACGGTAGCGCCTGCGAGCCCTGACATCAGCGACGTGCTGACGGATGTCGACGGCTACTACTACAACGACGCCACATCTCCGACCGCGCAGAAGATCCGCCTGGTCATGACGGAGATGACATATACGGCGAACGACGACCTAGCGACGGTGGCGACGCCGCTTGGCAGCACGACGACGTACAACTACGACGCGGATACCGGCGACATGGAAGAAGTGAGGGATCCGATTCAGACGGACGATCCCAACTTGGCAGGCACGATTTACACTTACGACGAAACCTACGGCGTGGTCATATCGGTAGAGAATGCGCTTAACGAGGTCACGACGTATACATACGACGCGGCATGTGTGAGAAGGACGAAGGTAGAGCTGCCGATGGGAAGCAGCTACTACACGAGCTACGAATACGACCGTCGGTGGTATCTCACCAGCGTGAAGCGCCCTGATCCGATAACAGGCTCGTCCCTTTCCGAGGTTACACTAACGACCAACACTTACGACTACAACGGCAACGTCACCGATGTGGCCATTCCCGACGTATGGAACAGCGGGAGCTTCACTTTCAAGCAGTTCGTCTACGACCGCTTGAACCGCCTGACGGAGAGCAAGGTTAACGTGAACCTGCAGGGCGGCGGCGGGCGGCAGTATCTCACTACGAAGTACGGCTACGACCGTGTGAACAACCGCCTATGGGCGAAGGATCCGGACAACTACGTATCGCTGACCGATTACGACGATGCGAACCGTGCGGTGAAGAGCTATCAGCCGTTCCAGGACGCCAATGCGCCGAGCGGGACTCCGCCGACATACTCCCCTCCGGGCGGAACGCCCTACGCCGAGTTCACCTTGGACAAGGTGGGCAACACGGTTACGGCGACAGACATGAACGGCAACGACACCGACTACACCTACGACAACCTGTCGCGCGCGGTGCAGGTCGACCAGGACTTCACCGACTACGGGCCGTCAACGCCGGTTGCTGACACGCTGACGACGAAGACGGTCTTCGACAGCGCCGGGCTGACATACAATACGGAGAACGGGCGCGCCAAGAAGATGTACTTCATCTACGACGACGACGGGCGCAAGGTGAAGAACGTCCGGCTGGACAGGACAACCGGCGACTACGACGAGACGGAATACAACCTCAACGGGGCGGTGGACAAGTATTACGACTACGAAAGCGTGGCGGACTCCAAGAGCTACTGGACGGAATACGCGTACGACGCCCTCAATCGCACTGTGAACGTCATGGACAATGAGGGCAACTGGATGGTGGCGGACACGGAGTTCGACGCCAACGGGAACGTGACGAAGCGCTATGACCGCGTGAACGCCTCGGGGACGTATTACACAGAGAGCGCCTACGACTATTGGGGCCGCCAGACAATAGTGCAGTTCCCGCAGGTGAAGAACGTAAACGGCTTGAACATCAAGTACAACGAGCAGTATGTATACAACGTGCTGGGCATGCGCACATCGGTGCAAGACCGCAACGGGCAGACGACTACTTATGCCTATGACGAGATGGGCCGCGTGTTGTTGGTTACGCTGCCCGGCGGAACGTATACGAGCTTCGACGAGGGTATACAACTCGCGGGTTCGTGGACTACACGCTTGGAACGACCGGCGCATATACCCGCTATACCTACGATGCGTCGGGCAGAAGAACTCAGGTGGAGCTGGACCACAACTCGGGGACGCTGGACGACACGGACTACACCTATGACGAGAACGGGAACGTGACGCAGGTAGACTATCCCGACGGCGGCCAGACCAAATATTACTACGACGAGCTCAACCGGCGCTACAAGCAGGAAGTGTTGCGCACCTCGCCTTCGACCTACATCACGACCGAATACGGATACTCCAAGACCAACAAGGTCACGCTGATCAAGCTTCCGACCGGCCAGAACACCACCTACAGCTATACCGACCTTGACCAGGTAGATACAGTGGTCGCGCCCGGGAACTTCTCCACCGTATACACCTACGACTTGCAAAACCGGACGGTGAGCGTCACCGATCCCGACGGTCTGGTCACGGAATATGAATACAACACGAACAGCTGGACGACGAAGGTGACCAACAAGGTCGACGCGGTTCAGGCCAACGACATAGTGGTGGAATACGGCTACGACGACAACGGCGCGAGGACGTCGGAGAAGGACCCGCTGGGCAACCAATACGACCGGGAATATGACGCGATGGGGCGCAATACGAAGATAACCGCGCCGCTGGTGACCGGCCAGGTGAACCCCAAGGAGGACTTGAGATACTTCGACGGGAACGGGAACGTGGTGAAGGTCGTGGACTTCAAAGCCGCGACGACGAACTACGTATACAACGCGCTTAACCAGCGCTCGAGCATGGGTTGGGGCGTGAGCGTTAAACGACGTGACATACACATGGAACTGCTGCCGGGTGACGGCATATACCGACGCCACGGGAAGCGCGTCCTTGAGCTATGACCAGCTCGCGAGGTTGCTTAGCTTCACAGATACCCAGGGCAACCAGGTGCAGTATAGCTACAACTCCATGTCGCGCGTCCTCGTACTTACCGACCACACCAGCGCCACCACAACCTACGCCTACGACCTGCGCGGCGGGGTGACGAGGATCGCCACTCCTTCGGGCAACACCGACTACACCCACGACACGGCCGGGCGCGTGGATACGAGGACTTACGCGAACAACTTGAAGTCGAGCTATGCTTACGATACCGCAGGGCGGGTATCGCAGATGAAGTTCGAAGACAACACGCAGGTTCCTCCGGCGCTCCTGGAGCAATACGACTACACGTATACGGGCCTGGCAACTGCATACGCCAGAACCGAAACCAATGCCGCCGCGAGGTATTCATACTCCTTCGACAAGCTGCGCCGCATGACCAACGAGACGAAGCGAGGAACCGGCGGCGGGCTGCCGCTACACTACCAGAAGGACTTCACCTACGACAAGGCTGGCAACCGCGCCTCATACCAGCACCAGAACGGCGGAGGCTACAACTACGGCCAGGCGGTGAACTACAACTCGCATATCTATGACGAGATGGGGCGCTTGACGACGATTATGGACACGGCGCGCAGATATACGGCGACCGTGACCAGCGACTGGAACGGGAATATAACGAGTGTGCAGGAAGTCATCCCCGGCGGCATGAATCTCACCAGCGCGTTCACATACGATTACGAGAACCGCCTTACCGAATACGCCGTCGGCGGAACCAACTTCAGCGTGGAGCACACCTACGACGGCTACAACCGCCTCGTCAAGACCGACGCCACTATCGGTGCCAATACGCAGAACTTCGAGCATGTCTACGCCGGGCGCCAGCACCTGGGCAACATTGAGACTACCGGCCAGCCGGTGAACGGCAAGGTGTGGAAGTGGGAGGCCGGCGCGGGGATGCCCCACGCCGGGCCTATCGAATCTCCCCAGCGCTATACCGCATCCGCGACGCAGTTCTACATGGTCTCCGACGAGCGCAACGTGGAGCGCAAGTCATACCGCGTGGCCAGCATAACCGCAGGCGACGCCAACGACGATTCGCGCTATGCGGAGTGGCAGCAAGTCAACGGCAATGTCACTCCGACCAGGCCTGCGCTTATGGCATACAAGTCCGAGCTGTTCAACGCCTATCAAGTCACCTTGGACGCCGACCGCGCATCCTCCGCCGCCACCAATCACGCCCTGCAACTCGCCGCCAGCGACCTGGAGTATGAAGGCACGCGCGTGAAGTCCCCCGTCCTCGGCCGCGACCTCAACCCCATGGGCCGTGGCGATGGCGCGTATTACGCCGATGGAGGGAATACGCACAGAGGAAGCGTGGCGTCGCGCGGGCCAAGTCCGCCCTGATGGGTAACATCTCGGGCGGATATGGGAGCAGTATCAATAATGATCCCCCGCCTTGCGGAGCGGAGAAAGAAACTACTGGTGGGCCTTGCCTAGATGACTGCGCTGATTGGAATAGTAACGTTGCAATGAATATGGGAGGTAGCCCTGGGGGCCTATCAGCCCATTGCAAATGCTGTGTTTGTGAAAATCCTCCATACGGAGGACCAGGAAGTTATGAAGAAGCGTTCCATTCAAGCGACCTTCAAGCTGCCATAACGAATGATACTTGTTGCGAAACATGTATGTACGCAGCAAGGGCAAATCATGAGACGACTAATACGTGTTGTGGTGGCTACGGTCGATCATACTTCGCCTTCTCTGCGCCAACTGATCTGCCACCGATTCTAAATTACGGCCTACCCCAAGGCTTTGTAGTTTGAGATTCAAGAATGTTCCGCCACTTCCAATTGACAGCACCTCGACTTGGCAGAAGCTGGGTATCCGCGTAATGTTGCCAATGCGCCCTGGCTACTGCCGGGCTCCTCTAACTATGGAGCCCTTCCAACTACAAGCACCAAGTATGGCCCCTGGGGAACATTACCATATTTACCTGAAGTATATGATGGCTATCCTATGGACTATTTGGATGATTGCTTTAAGCGTAGAGAATTTAAAGAGAATGAAACTCGGGGCTTCCTATCAGTGGCCAACGTGGATAACGGTCGGAAATCCTACTTGCATTGGCTTGTTTTGCGCTTGCCGCAACACCTGTAGGTTGGTGGGGAGTGCTAGCGTGCCTCGCTCTTGCAGGACTACTCGGTGCTGGGTCATCTATGTTGTGGATTCCGGATTATCGTAAGGATATCCAAAAAGCTTACGAGCAGTGTATTGACGGCTGCTACGCCAGTGTTTGCGATGAATTACACAATCGGCCAAACCGAGATGGATAATACAATGGTGAATGCTACAATCAATCAATCATGGCTTCCATATACTTTGGTCCTATCAACTGGCATTGCGTTCTATCTATGGTTGATGACTATAGCGCGCTACTCAAGTTTATCTATCTACATAACTAATCGTAAGTATGCTAATCTAATCGGCATCTCAAGCGCTACTTCTACGTGCCAGCTTAACCAGCTGACGAAGTCCATGCGTTACACTTCCATTGTAAGTAGCAGCGCTTTCCAATTACCAATTGTCATTGCATTAGGAATACTGCATAGCCCCGTGATAATAGGTACATTAACGTACGTTATTAACCCAGCTTATGGGTTGCATGGAATAGGCGAAACTAAGTATTATGGTATGTTCAATGTCTTATTCCTTCTGGTCAGTTCGCTTATGGCTATGTGTTCGACTATACAGCTGGCTGCATTGATTAAAGGCAACCAGCATGAGAAGGCTGATTATATTAGAGCTTTCATCTGTTTAAGCATCGCATTCATAGATTGTATCTGGAGTGTCATTTTCGGCTCCTCATTTATCGTAGCGTTATTGATTCCACTTTCTACCGCTCTAGCTGTTGCTGTCGACCAGGAATTTGCCCACAGGCTGTTGAAGGACGCAAGAAAAATCTGGTCAGAATGACGCGGCTGAAGAACGATTAATTGTTGAGTTGTATAGTCCATTTGGCGTAACACAGATAAGCGGAAACACAGAACAAACTCAAGATTACGATGGATCACCTTATGCGTGATATTTACTCACAATGTACCTGCGCCTTGCCTCAATTTACATGGGTTGTAGATGAATGCGGCATAAGTCGAACCACGATTCTGTCGTTGAAACTTCGACATAGTAGCTCTAACATATGCATAGCATGGGAAGCGTGATTTGGAGAAGAAAGCTCCAGACGGCTAAGAGAACTCGCAAGAGAGAGTTAGTACTATCAAGGAGATACATTACATGAATAACTTCCGGGTGTTTTGGATGACCAATGGATAGGACCCAGTGCTGCCTGACTCGCCTACGATCTGATGTCTCCCGCCCTCACCTGGGGAGGATAGAGCTTGTATGCCATGTGGGCGTTGCAGATATACGGGCGCACGTGATGCAGGTGGTGAAGGGACTGGCGAAGGATGCGGAAGTTCCAGGCTTTCGCAAGGGGAAGCGACGCTAAAGCGCGTGCAGGCGCACTACATCAAGGATGTGCGGGCGGTGCGGTGGCGCGGTTCGTCAACAGTATTCAGGAAGTGGCGGGGGAGCAGGTAGGGAAGAAATACCGCGTCCTCGGCTCGCCCAAGCCCGAATACGACAAGGATGCGCGCCTTGACGAGCTGGCGAGCTTTGAAGTCCATCTCGCCTATGACATCGACCCCATGTCCGATGACCTGCTTGCGCCCAAGGGCTTGGTGAACATGCCCGACACCGGCGAGCCAGGTGCTGGTCCTCCCGGCTCCCGTGACCTCGGCATTGGTGCCGTAGGCGGCCCCTCCGACCCCTCTAGCACCTCAAGCCTCCCCCGCCCGCCTGGGATTCCCTCAGGACCGCAACTACCGTCCGTAGGGAGCACCGGCGCGCCTGGAAGCGGCCGGCATACTAAAACATAAACAGACGCAGGGCGACCGGACATTTCCGGCGGCATTACGCGTGACGGAGCAAATCCAGCGAGCACAGCCAGGATATCGTTCGGAGATTAGTTAGCCGTTGGTTGTTTAATTCGGCTATTGATGCAGGTTAGCTACATGTGAGCCGATATATTAACGCTCACTCACTTATTCACTTCGTATCCTACGCGCCTGTAAAACCTCGGGCAGAGCATGAGGAGCTTCAAGCGGCATTAGGTAGCCGGGAACAAGATCGTTTCCGAGGACTATAAAGACTTGTTGGCAGCAAATATTACCGAGTGGTTCAGGACGATATTACCCGGCTGTACTTCCAACTGGCATAGCGCGCTCAGGTTCAGTTTTTCGTAACTGGTCGGCTCGTTTTGGCCTAAATAGCCGAAAACAGCCGAAACACTACCCAAAGCGAGCTACTTATGTGAGGCCACAACAAAACTGCTTGTTTTCAGGCGATTTGGCGACAGCGATTTCTAGCGGTTCGGTGCTAACCAAGCGCACTCCGAAAGGCTATTTGGCACCATATGGCACCGGACTCGCCGAAAAGAGCCAAAAGGCCTGTTTAGCAGCCTTAATTAATGTGAGGCAACATCAAAATCGGCTTTCTTCACTGGCTAGAAGCCTGCCTGTTGACACGGGGATAGTCCCGGAAGCAGTCTTTATTTCAGCTTCTCGTGCAGCAAATCATGCACCCAGACGGAATTGCTGGAAAACTGTGTCATTAGCTATACGCTCCTGAAAGTGAGATCAGGAGGGCGCGATGACTAGCGCTGAGCCAAAGAAGAAGCGCGAGAAGACCAAGCTAAAGAGGCAATCTCCTGAAGTTGTGCTCATCCCTGGCTCGGGCGAACCTGAAGTCGGTCAGCTAAAGCGTTATCTCTGCTCG
>CAVVLL010000001.1:0-118686 GCA_963749125.1 uncultured bacterium | reverse complement strand
AGGCCGGTGAGCGTTTTCTTGAATTTGCTTTCTAGCCCGATACTAAGCTCGGCCTTCTGGCACGTGTAGCCGACGGTATGAGGCGCAAAGCCCGCGCCATAAGGGTATTTTCGCTGGTAGTAGTAGCGGGTGAACACGCCCGGCAGCTTCAGGGAAGAGATAGTCTCCGCGTCGTCGATGGGAATGTCATGCGCGACTTCAATGCTGGCAGGCTCCTTCGAGTCATTTATTCTCGCAGTAATGGCTTCAGGACTCAAGCCTGCATAGGCGGCTAGCTTCTCACCCGTCCCCTCGGCATCCTTGACCATTCTGCGCTCAATGACGATGCGGGCAAGCTTTATGTCGGTCGCAAGGACAGTCTCGCCGTCGCTCGCTAAGATGCGCCCGTGCCTGGCTTGCAGCGGCGTGCTGCGGCGCCACATCTTCTCGTATTTTGTCGGTTTGCCGTCGCCGCCACCGTTGGCAGCCTGGACGGAGTAGAGCTTAAAGAGGAGAGTACCGCTAGCGCTAGCAGTACTAAAAACAGGACATACGCTTTGATGGCGAAGCTTCGTTCCATGAGCTACCGCCGTTCATAAGTTAGTTGGAATAATAGAAGGGGGGTAGGCGGCCAGTCGGATCTGGCCGCCGCCAGGAGGAAGGGTAGCAAGTTTGATGCGCCGGCAGATCGGCGCCTCAGGAGATAGCTGTCCCCCAAGGGAAATCACGGGTCTATCTCGATTACCTCATCGCTGAGGGGGTAAAGGTCTTTAACAGTCCGGGCATTAACGCGCACCGGCTTGATATTCGTGCGAACAATGAACTTGGTCTCGGCAGGCTGCACAAGCCCAAGGCCTTTCGCGGATGTGTTGTCGTAGAGCAGCTTGTCTTGAGCCTGCTTCAAGTCGGTCTGCTCGGCGCTCAGGGCAAGCCCGAGGTTATGCAGGCTTTGCTTGGTGTCGCTGAGCTTGTAGCTTTTGTTGGTCAGCGCCGTTGAGAGCATCCCGTAAGTAAGCACCGAGCCCATAAGGAGAATAATTCCAGTAACAATCGCGGTCTGGTAACTTATCCGCAGGACGAAGGGGACGACGCGGTGCTTCCTTCGGAAGTTGATGATGCCTTTGTGCTTGGGACGGCCGCCGTAGCGTGTCCGCAAATCGGCGAACTCCTCGTAGGTATAAATGCGGTCGGGCCGCAATCTCTGTTCCGCGGGTTCAGCGCCCATGTTGAACTTCCTCCCTTGGAGCTTTCGTGACAATGCGCAGTTTCGCGCTGCGCGAACGCGGGTTGGCTGAGATTTCCTCGGGCGACGGGGTCACAGGCTTCGGTGTAGCAGGAAGCAAGACCCATTCCTCTTCGCCTTCGCCCTTGGGGCCGTAAAACTTGAACGTGCGCTTGACGGTGCGGTCTTCAAGAGAGTGCCACGAGATGACGCCCATGCGGCCGCCGGTGCTCAGATAGCGGATGGCGGACATAAGCCCGCTTTGCAGCTCATCCATCTCGTCGTTGGTTACGATGCGGACAGATTGGAAGACGCGCGCGCGGATGGCGTTGATGTTCTTTTTTGCAGGGCCGGGGACGGCGCGGTCAACCGCTTCCACCAGCTCCAGCGTGTTGCGAATGGGCTTTTCCTGGCGCTTGCGCACGATGCTCTTTGCGATGCGGCGCGCGAAGCGTTCCTCGCCGAAATCGGTGAGGATGGCGGTGAGCTCGCGCTCACTTGCGCCGTTCACGATGTCCATCGCAGTTTTTTTGCTTTCGCCCATTTGCATTAGTAAGGGACCATTAGCCATGAAGCTGAAACCACGGGCCGGGTCGTCAACCTGGAACGCCGATACGCCCAGGTCAAAGAGCGCAAGGTCAATCTCCGTAACGCCCATTTCATCCAGCGCCTCTTCAGCATCTGAGAACCGGCACTTCCGCAACTCAATTCGCATCTGCGGCCACTGCGCCCTCATCTCTTCTGCCCGCTCTATGGCGCTTTCATCGCGGTCAAGCCCAATGGCGATGCCGCCTGGCGCTAGGTGGGGTAGGAATGCGCTGAAATGCCCTGACCCGCCCAAGGTGAAATCCACGAAGGTTTCGCCTTCACGGGGCTGCATAATCCCCATAACTTCTTTCAAAAGTCCAGGCCTGTGAACTATGTCCACGGCGTTTCCTTATAACAACCAGGCGCTAGCGCTTTGGACAAGCGCTCTTCGCGCCGACTACACGAGTGACAGGTTTCCAATGAACGCAGACGTGTCCAGCTCGGCATCGCTGCCCTGGCGCTGGTAGAAAGTGACTTGTTTCCAAACTTGTAGGTAACGGCCGGTTGACCTGACGATTAGGTCGCCGGACAAGTCAACCTCGTCGCGCAGGAAACCGGGGATGGTTATCCTTGATTGTTCGTCAATCTCAGCTTCCGCTTGGTTGGAATAGAAGTTGCCGAGGAAGCTTTGGAATTTGTTATCAAAGAAGAGCTTGAAGCCCTGCTCAGTATCAAGGTCGGTAAGCGCTTCTATACGCTTCTCAAGCTTCTTGAATTCGCTGACAGGGAAGATGTTGAGGTAGGGGCCGTTGCCTTTGACGATGATGACTTTGTTGCCGATTCCCTCGGTTAGGCGCGCGCCAAGGAGCAGCCTTGTTTTGGCGTCTAATTTCGTTTTTGAGGATCCTCTAATCATCATTCCCCTGACGGCTAGCAGTGTAGCTGGGAAAAGATGGGCGAGTCAACCCTTTTTCTGGGATAATTTGGGCTACATTCTACATATGTGTAGTATTACTGGTCTAGACACCTGGAGAGGCAAGGAAGAACTGCACTTTTCGGAAAGTGAGATATGCATCAATGCGAAGCGCTTCGTAGGCTTGTCGCCGCGAAAATTCCAGTAATGATGCGGCTTCATCATAGGTCTAGTTGAACATCAACTCGGCAATGCGCAGTCCATTGAGGGCTGCACCTATATTAAGGTTGTCGGAGGTCGCGAAGAAGTCCACTACACGCTTCTTCGGGCGAACGCGAATCCTACCGACGGTCACCTTGTCAGGAAGCTTAACCGCCCAGCCGCTCCACGGTACTTCGCCAAGTGGGAGGACATTCAATGTAGGATTAGCAGTAAGCGCGTCGTAAACCGCTCGTACGCTAGCCTCATCGCGCAGGCGGACATGCACTGCCATGCTATGCCCTATGATCACGGCGACGCGCACGGAGGTGGGGAAGATGCAGTCTGCATCAAGGCCGGTAATCTTCTGCGTCTCAAGCCTAAGCTTGGTTTCCTCTAGATACTCGTCGCCCTCGCGGACATCTACCGCAGGGTTAACCTGGAATGCAGTCGCAAGGTCGGGTGCGTAATAGCCAGGCTTCTCAGCAAGCACATCAGCCGCGTAGCCAAGGAACCCATTTACAGCATCTCTGCCCGCGCCTGATAGCGATTGGTATGTCGCAACAGCCACTTCTTCAATCCCGAATTGCATCAGCGGCGCGATCGCATGAACGAAGCCTATCGTCGTGCAGTTCGGATTAGCTGCAAGCTTAGAATCTCCGAGCGCCTTATCATTTATGCCTGCGACGATTAGTGGCACGCCTTCCTTCATACGAAACGCGTTACTTTTATCAACGACGCGGCATCCGGCTTCCACAGCCTCGTGCACATATTCGCGCGACAAGTTGTCGCCGATGGCGAAGAATACGAGGTCAAAGCCTTGCAGGCTTCCATGCTTGAGTTCGCTTACCCCAAGCTCTTTGCCGTTGTAAGGCACGAGCGTTCCTGCACTGGCGGCGCTGGCGAATGCATGGATTTCATCTTCTGCGAAGATGGAATTCGGCAGAAGTGAAAGCAGGACTTCACCCACCATGCCGGTTGCGCCGACGACGGCGATCTTCATAGCTGCGCCTCCATCACCGATTGCAGGCCGATACGCAGTCCGGTGAATGTCCCCATCGCACGCAGCGCAAGCTTGATTCCGGGGAGGTAGCATTCACGGCTGATGGTGCGATGCTCAATCGTCAGCGTTTCGCCGCCCGCGCCGAATATGACTTGCTGTTCCGCAAGCACGCCGGGAAGGCGCTGCGAATGAACGCGGATACCGTGAACGTCACCGCCGCGCACACCAGCGAATTTCTCAGCCGAGGGCCCCGCTGCCATCTTCTTTGCGCCTGCGATCAGCTTCGCAGTGTTCAGCGCAGTTCCGCTGGGTGCATCGGCTTTTCCAGCGTGGTGCCGTTCAACAATCTCAACGTTGTCGTAGAATGCGGCAGCCAGCCGCGAGAACTCCATCATCATATTCGCGCCGATGGAGAAGTTGGGGACGATGAGGCACGAAACGCCGTGCTTCACCGACGCTGCATCCAGGCGCGCGATTGTATCTTCGTTGTAGCCGGTTGCGCCGACAATGTAATGCTTGCCTGAAGCGAGGATGTCTTCGCCATGCGCATCTACACCTTGTCCCAGCGAGAAATCAAGGATGTGCGTCGCAGAGCTTTTCTTCAGATCATCAAGGCTGGCTGATATGACGCCGATACCGGTGATTTCCCCGCCCGCGGTGTCATATAGTGTAACCACTCCGAAGCCGTCGTCCGCATGAAGCCCTTGCGCGACCATCCTTCCCATGCGGCCAGCAGCGCCAATAATTCCAACACTTATAGGATTGCTCATTCGCCTGCCTTCTTTGTTTCGCCTGATTCAACTTTGGACAGCGGCCACAGCTCCGGCGGCGCAAGCTCAATTATCGCGTCCATGATCTTTTGCGTGGTGGAGTAGATTAGCTCGTTGCTAATCTCTCCTTCGGGGATATGCTCAAAGGTCATCGGCTTGCCATAGCGGACGATTATCTTCCCGAAGCGCATCCGCTTGCTGCCCGCGGGGAAATTTTTGCTGGCCCCTTCAATGCACGCAGGGACGACTGCCGCGCCTGTGCGGTGCGCAAGTATCGCCACGCCTTTCTTCCCCGGACCGATGCGGCCTGTTCGCGTACGCGTGCCTTCGGGGAAAATGACGATGGACATCCCGGCGTTAAGGTATTCGGCGGCTTCGGCCAGCGCTTCGCGCCCTTGTGCCCTATCAACGAAAATCGTCCCGACAGAGCGCAGGAACCATCGCAGGAACGGTGACGTCGTCAGCTCCTGCTTGGCCATGAAATGGACGTCCCTCGGCACTCCCATTCCCACCGTCGGCGGGTCCAGGTGCGACTGGTGGTTGCTGGCCACGATGAGCCCGCCTGTTTCGGGAATGTTGTGGCCGCCTATGTATTTAACGCGGAACGCAATCTTGCCGCCCAGCAGCAAGAGGTATTTAGCAACCACGAAAAGCGGCTTGTTGTATCTGGGAGCCACGAACGAAATTATACCAGCCCCGCCCTTGACAGCCCTCATGTTTAGCGTTACTATACAAGTGTATAGGAATAACGAAATGAGCCTGGTCATTCACGCGGATCTGGATACTTTCTTCGTCAGTGTTCAACGCCTGCTAGACCCTGCGCTGGTGGGCAAGCCGGTCGTTGTCGGAGGAGACCCCCACGGGCGCGGCATCGTGGCGGCATGCAGCTACGAAACGCGCAAATACGGCGTGCATTCCGGCATGAGCGCCCGTGATGCCTACCGCCTCTGCCCGCAGGCGATATTTGTGCGCGGGCACGGCGAATACTACGGCTACTACTCCCGCATCGTCCATAACATCCTTGAGCAATTCACGCCCGACGCATCGCCGATGAGCATTGACGAGTTCTCCATGGACTTCACGGGAATGGAGCGCGTCTATCCCGACCCGGCGGCGCTGGCGCGGCGCATCCGCGAGAAGGTTTACCTGCATACAGGCCTGCCCATCTCGCTGGGCGTCGCAGCAAACTCCCTGGTGGCGAAAGTTGCGGCGAGCGAAGCCAAGCCCGATGGCTACCTCATCGTGCCGCAGGGCGGGGAGGCGGCATTCCTCGCGCCGCTTCCGCTTTCCCGCATGCCCGGCATCGGCCCGTTCACCGAGCAGCTATTCTCCGAGCGCGGGCTGCGCACGCTGGGCGACGTGGCGAAGGTGCCGCTGGTGATGCTGCGCGCGCTGTTGGGGAAGAACGGCGAGGCGTTGCAGCGCAAGTGCAGGGGCGAAGTCGTGCTCACTGCGCGCGAGCACCACGTCACCAAGAGCATCGGGCATGAGAGCACGTTCAAGGACACCGCCGACCCGGCGAAGCTGCGCGCGGTGCTCGCCGAGCTTACGGAAGAGGCGGGCTTCCGCCTGCGCGAGGGAGGCTACACGTCGCGCCTGGTGATACTCAAGCTGCGTTATTCCGACTTTGAGACCACGACCCACCAGCGGCGCGTTGAGCCGCTGTTCGCCGACGAAGACTTATACAGGACGGTCTGCGCGCTGTTTGAGGAAGCGTTCCAGCGGCGGGTAAGCGTGCGGCTCGTGGGCATCAGGCTGGCGGCGCTGACGCGCGACCTGCACCAAATCCCGCTGTTTGAGTGGGAATGCCGCTTGCGCCAGCAGCGCCTTTATTCTGCGCTGGACGGCATCCGCACGCGGTATGGGGCGGGTGCGGTGGCGACGCTCACGGCGCACAGCGCTGCGGCATCGCGCGCGGGTGCGCTTCCCGTTAGCGAAGGCGACGCTTAGCTGCCGTTGAAGAAGCGGCCAAAGCGCGTTTGAAGCTCTGGCAGGTCGCGCACGACAAAGGTGGGCTGGTAGTCTTCCGGCCAGCACTTGGGTATCTCGCTGGTCACCCCGGTGAGCACGAGCACGCTGCGTATGCCTGCACGCTGCGCCATGTCTATGTCGGTCTCAAATCGGTCGCCGACCATGACCATCTGCGCGCGCTCAACGCCCATCTCGCGCTCGACAAGCTCCACCAAATGCGTTTCCGGCTTGCCGAGATTAATGGGCGCAACGCCGGTCACTTTCTCCAGCAGATCAACCCACGCGCCGTTTCCCGGCAGCAAATAGCCGTGCTCAAGCGGGTAGGTGTAGTCGCGGTTGGTGGCGATGAACTTCGCGCCGTCATGCAATAGCCTGCACGCAAGCGCGATGCTGTTGTAATCAACGCCGGTGTCCAGGCCGACCAGCACGATGTCAGGCTCAAGCGCCAGCGACTCGCGCATGAAAGGCTTAATGGTTAATGAGCCGCCGATGTCTGCAGGGAGCAGGTCTTTCGCTGTGTAAGGGCGAAGCCCCTGCGACTTTAGCACGTCGACGAGCATGTCGCTGCCGATGACGAGCACGCTTGCGCCGGCATGGTGCTTATTAAGGTAGCAGGCGGCGAGGTAGTTCGTGTTGAAGATTTCCTCGGGCTTGAAGGGCAGGCCCATGCCCACGACGCGCTTGGCGGTGTCTTCGCGCCGCAACGCCGAGTTATTGGTGACGAGGCAGTAGGTGTGCCCCTGCGCGTGCAGGAACTCAAGGAACTGTGCCGCGCCCGGCACGAGCGCTGCGCCGCGCCAAAGCACGCCGTCGCCGTCAAGCAGGAAATGAAGCTTCGTCATCAGCGTTAATTGTAGCAGCGGTGCAGGGGGTTACGCCTCGGCGCTCTCGGCCTTCATCTTCGCGAGAATGCCCGGCAGCTCTTCGCGCCATTCTTCAACCATGGGCAGGATGTCGTATTCCATCAAGTC
This sequence comes from uncultured bacterium, assembly GCA_963749125.1. Classification (GTDB taxonomy): domain Bacteria; phylum 4484-113; class 4484-113; order 4484-113; family 4484-113; genus JBBIJQ01. The sequence continues at coordinate 111,131 of CAVVLL010000001.1, read as the reverse complement.
GGCGACGCCGGCGTAGTCCTGCGCTTCCTGGTATTGCTCCAGGTCGTTGAACTTGTCTATGAGCGCGGTCTTTGACTGGAAGGTCTTGAACTCCTCGCCGTTCACCGCGTTCTCGGGGTATTTTTGCCGCAGCCAGGGCTTGTTTGCGTGGAACACCGCTTCAATCGCATGCACCAGCTCAATATACCAGTCCATCATCTGGACGCTCTCGTGGAGCATCTCAATGCCGCCTTCAATGTCGCCCACGCGCAGGAGCTTCACCAACTCCCGCAGGTCGTTGGTGATGGCGGGGATGACGTCTTGGGCGTCGATGAGGCCGTCAACCGCGAGGTCAAGCACCTTGCGCGTCTGCAGCTCCACCTGGCGGTAGTCGGAAAGCAGCATCGTGTGCGCGTCGCGCTCACCCTTCTCAGACAGCTTCTCGCCGTCAAGGAGGATTGTCTGGAGCACGCGGTCGCCGGTGAGCACCGCCGCCTGCACGTGGATGAGCAGGTCCTGGACGGTCTTGATGTTATCCGGCAGGCGCAGTTCTTTGTGGTCCAACAGGACTTTGGCTGCCGCCGCTTTTGCTGTTTGCGTTTTCCTCTCCAAGGTCGCAGCCATTATCGCACCGCACCGCAGCGAATGCAAAATGGGGCGGGGAGAGAGTTGAGAGTTAAGGGTTGAGAGTTGGGAGGTATGTAGTATGGAGTATGTAGTAAGTAGTATGGATTCCAGATGGGTACGCCGGGTTGCCCAGCCCGGCTCTGGAATCCTGTTAGCTCATTAAAAGGAGCTACAATTGGATTAAGGATAAGCGTAAGGCGTTGTATCTTCGCCGGGGACAAGCCCTAATATAATCGCATCTGCGATTCCATTAGGACTACCGTATCCGAGCTGTTCTACGTCCGCCCCTATCGTGAGGCCGAATGCACTGCCCTGAAATTCTCCTCTTGCGTCTAGTGTCATTGTTGAACGAGTCCAAGTCTGAGCAGTGAAATCATCGTATCTTGATGCTCCCTCAAAGTTAGGATGGAAATAAACCTTATATTCCATCCCCAGAACATCTTTACCTCTATCCCTAATACCGCCATATAACCCTAACAAATAGATTTCAGCTATCTTCGGCGCGATGGGACGATCTGTGGGAACATCTTTTTCGCTGGCGAATTCAAGCATGCCATATGTCTTATAAAAAAACTCGCCTGGAAGAAAGGACTTAGGATTAAAGCGATTAGCCCAAATATCCCAGAAAGGATATTCGGTATCTGCGTAGTAATAGATGCCGTTGGATTGCGTCATCTTCTGGCCGGGCAACTTGGGGTAACGGAAGTCAGCGAGGACCTGGCCCATTAGCGTGTAATCTTCACCGAAGCGCATCCCAAACTTGGATTGCTCAGTGCCCGGCCTGAACGGGTCGTTGTATTTCTCCTGCATGGCTTTCACTGTCTGCGGCACGGCGAAAGGATTTCGGGGATACTCGGTTAGATAGCCTTCCCGTATAAGCGGGTCTGATGCCTGCGCAGGGAGGTTCCTCTGGTCTTCATCGTGTGGGGCGCTGCCGCCAAGCAAGAACTCAGGATACATCCCGCCTGTTCCCATTGCATACCGCTCAACCGCCAGTTGAATCTCATGAAGATTCTTCTTGGCTTCCCCACGTCGCGCATTGGCCCTGTCGATGTTATATGAAGGCAACGCTATTCCAACGACGACGAGGATGACGGCGATGGCGATGAGTATCTCCACCCACCACGCCGCCCGCCTGCGCTTCGGCGCATTCTTGGAGGCAGTATTTTCATCGGCCATTAGTCTTGCGCTCCTTACGTGTCTTCGCCTGGGACAATAACGAGGATTATTGCATCTGGAATCTTGTTGGGATTTTCGTAGTCAAATTGCCACTCACCAGGGCCGTAAGGCGAACCGAGAAACTCACCATTATTATCAGGCTTGTCAGTAGAGCGCGTCCACACAGGAACAGTGAATTCCTCAAGTGTCTTTGCCTGGTCTGTATAAGTCCGGAAAGTCGTTGTCGGCTCAGCTCCGAGGACATCTTTTCCGGTATCTTTCGCACTACCATACAAACCCAGCATGTATATTTCTACGATAGTCGGCACAAGCGGCCTGTCTGGATTAACGCTTTCCTTATTAGTCACGACGATATTCCCCGCTGACTTGTAGAAGAACTCGCCCGGGAGGAATGGCCTAGGCTTTGAGTTTCTCGGCCAGATATCCCAGAATGGGTAGCCGAAGTCGGCGTAGCTTGGGTGCGAAGTAAGCTTCTTGCCATTGAATACAAGCGCCTTCGGGAACCGAAAGTCGGCGAGCACCTGGCCCATGAGCATGTAATCCTCACCGAAACGATAGCCATACTTGGACTCGCTTGTGCCGGGCCTAAACGGGTCGCGGTACTTCTCCTGCATCGCCTCCACTCTGTGCGGCACTGCGAATGGGTTTCGGGGGTAAGCGGTTAAATATCCTTTGCGTAAAAGCGTGTCGGATGCATTGGCAAAGGGTTGCTTAGGGTCGTCGCCGCGTGGCGCGCTTCCGCCAATGAGGTAATCGGGGTATGTCCCGCCTGTGTCCACCGCGGAGTGCTCAATGGCGAGCTGTATCTCGTGTAGTTTTGCCTTGGCTTCTGTGCGCCGCGCTTCTGTCTTCTTTGCGTTATACGCCGGGATCGCTATGCCAACGACGACGATGACGACGGCGATGGCGATGAGTATCTCCACCCACCAAGCCGCATGCCTGCGCTTCGGCGCTTTTACTTCCTCACTCTTCATCTCGTCGGTCATTTCTTAGTCCCGTCGGAGATAAAAGCGGTGATGATCGGCTCTGGTTGCATCGTCGTGATCACTCCGTCTTGCTGCCCGTCAAACGAGATAAGCCTAAACCCGTAATCTATGTATTCCCTCGGCTCACCGAAGGGGCTTCCTGAATAAACATACTTACCTTCGCCAAAAGTCCTCATTGAAGAGCGGGTCCAAAGCGGAAGCTTGAACTCGGCTGGCTGCTCTGAGTTTGCCTTTTTGGTGCGGAATGCGACTTGCGGCTCCCATCCCAGCACATCCATGCCCTTGTCGCGCGGGCCGCCATAAACACCGAGCACATATACTTCGGATTTAGCAGCTACCAACGGCTGGTTGGGGTTGGGCTTATACAACTTGGATAACATGATGCTTCCGGCGGACTTGTAGAAGAACTCCCCCGGGAAAAACCTTTTCGTCTCCAGCATCCAAAGATTAAAGCAGGGATATTGGACATCATCGTAATAGGTCATCCCATCCTTGGTAATCGGCTTCTGCCCTTCCAGCTTGGGGAAGCGAAAATCGGCCATCACCTGGCCCATCAAGTCATAATCATCTCCGAAGCGGCAGCCATACATAGACTGCGCAGTCCCAGGGCGGAAAAGGTCGCTAAATTCCTCCTGCATTTCCTCCACTTGCTGCGTAACCATGAATGGATTTGGCGGATATTCCTGTAAGTATCCTTCGCGCAGTAAAACGTCCGACGCCTGCGGGGATGAATTGCCGAAATCCCCCGAAAAGTCTGGTGCGCTTCCGCCAATCAGGTAGTCAGGATACGTCTTGCCGTGGTCAACGGCGAAACGTTCAAGCCCTTGTTGAATCTCGTATAAACCGCTGTTGAGCTCGGAGTGTAGCTTAGCCTTTTTATGCGCGGTGTAGCTTGGCATTGCAACTCCCGCGATTATTACGATGAGGATTAACGCTAACGTGATTTCAACGAGCCATAACGCGCGCTCGTTCCCTTTTCTCACAAGATGATTCCCGCGCTCAGCGCTCATTGTTCTCTCCTGAAATCATGAATCCATCGGTCCATACCAATTGAACACAATGCAATCGGGAATCCCATTTGGATTGAGAGGTGGTTCAAGATCAATCTGGGAACCAAATGGCGAAGTCTTATTAGGGTCACTGTATGTATATCCCATCACGCCTACCTTCTCCCGATCTTTGTGTATGGGATAGTAATAGACCATCATTTGAGGTTCGCCGAGAATATCTTTTCCTGGGCTGTTAATTGGCCCATACAGCCCAAGTATGTAGTTCTCGGCGCCGCCTTTAGGCACCCATGGAGCCCGCTTCGCATAAGCGGCGCTTGACCATAGGCTGCCATACATCTCAGGGCTTCGGAACTGGGATTTCGGCTGTTCTCCTGACAAATTACTTGTAGAAACGAGCGTCGGACAACTGCGATAGAAAAACGCGCCGGGGATATATTCCTTTGGACGGCGCTTGTCTTTTGGCCATAAATCATAGAAGGGATAACCGAATTCGGCGTATTTGCCGGAGAAGCGCACATCAGCCAGCACGTTTCCCATGAGCGCGCCGTCTTCGCCGAAACGAAAGCCAAACTTGGAGCCTTCACCGCCAGGCCTTAGTGGGTCGTTGTATTTCTTCTGTATCTCGCTCACGTTCACCATCGCTGCGAATGGGTTCTTAGGATATGAAGCGAGATAACCTTCGCGGATTAGCGGGTCGGATGCGTCCTTGCTTCCAGTGGAAGGGGCGCTTCCTCCGATTAGGTACTCAGGAAACTTCCAGGCGTTCTGATCTTTGGAGGAATATTCCCCTAATGCGTACCCTATCTCTCGAAGATTCTGTTCTGCCTGCGCGGTCTTAAGCGTGAGTTTGTGCTGGTTATACGCCGGTATCGCTATGCCAACGATGACGAGCACGACCGCGATGGCGATGAGTATCTCCACCCACCACGCCGCATGCCTGCGCTTGGGCGCTTTTTCGGAGGCAGCTTTCCCCTTTTCGGTCTCGTCCACGGCGTCGTCCTCCCGGTGCCGGATGCGCGCGCGTTATGCGCATGCCGGACAGGGAAAGTATACCGCGAAAGAGGGGGAAAAGACAGTAGATGGTAGATGTACTATTCGGAGACATATGTTACATCGGGGTTAGCTTGAAAGTATTGTATACGGTAGGGGGTTGGGGAGTGATGGTTGATTGCGGAATGGGGCCGGACAAGGTTGTAATAGGAGCCAAAGCAGGCTAATTCGTCCCTCCTGTGAGCGCTGTCGTGGAAACGCACGACGCGAAGCAGCTCCCTTCCGACCGTGCCGAAGAAGCGCTCCACCTTGCCGTTGGTGCGCGGGTGGTAAGGCTTGGTCAGGCGGTGCTCAACGCCGTTTCGCTCCAGCAGGTTTTGGAAAGGCGTGCGCCGGTCTGGGTGGGCGCTTAGCCGCATAGTGAAAGCCCACGCATTGTCGGTCATGACGCCGCAAAGTCTGTAGGGAATTGTGTCTATCAGCCATTCCAGAAATTCGGAACTGGAGGCGCTATCAGCCCGGGGAAACACCTGCAAGAACACTTCGCGGCTGTATCCGTCCAGCGCGGCGAAAAGGAACTCAGGCCGCATCCCAGCTCGCAACGGCACCAACTCCTTGGAGTCTATGTGCACGAGCTCGCCGGGAAAGGCCATCTCGTAACGCGGGTATTTCTTGCGCGGCACCTGTATCTTCGATATGCCGTGCTCGCGCAGGATACGGTGAACCGTGCTTCCCGCCAGGCCAACTCTCGACCCTATTCTCGCAGCGCCCCAGGCCCTGTCCTGCCTGAGTTTCAAGACGGCATCTTCCTTCTCGCGGCACGCCTGCACTGGGCTGCTCGCAGGCCGCCGGGAAATCTCCTTCAGTCCCGGTTCACCGCCCTCGCGGTAGCGGGATACCCAACGCCATATGCTCTGCCTGCTAACGCCAAACAGGCTTGCGGCTTGAGCGATCCCAACTCCTTCCTCTGTTATCGCGCGCACTGCCGCCATACGCAGATCCGTGCTGCCAGATATGCCTCGTTGTCCCATCGAATAACACCTCCTAGTGCCTCCTCGATGTTACAACTGTCTCCGAACAGAACAGGTAGATCGTAGATGGGATTCCAGAGTTCAGAGTTGGGAGGAGGCATGAGATAGTAGCGCGGGCGTCCCGCCCGTGTATGGAAATCTGGGTATTTCTTGGTGGCACATGCGTCTCGCTTGTGCGTTAAGGACGCAGCCACAAGGCTGCGCCACAGACAGAAGAGAAGCCGGAGGCGGGGCTTTCTAGCCTCGCATCCTCAAATCGTAGTGCGGCAAGAATGCCGCACCTCCGCGATAGGAATTGTGGTAGAGCTGGCTTGCGCCAGCGCGAGCTTACAACACAAGCGGGACGCATGTGCCACTATCCAGAGCCAAGGCGGGACTGAAGTCCCGCCTACAAGAATCAGAACCAGAGCCGGGCTGGTGAGCCCGGCGTACTCATATACATGTTCCTTTCCGATTAAATGGCGGGTTTCACGGTATACTTAGAGTGAGATCATAGAGAGGTGGTGTGGATGGAATCCGGCACACTAAAGATAGGCGTCCTCCAGGGCGCATGGCAGCGTTCAGGAGGCAGGTGCGAGTGCTTGCAGCACGGCCACGGGCATGAAGGCAGGTGCGGCCAGCGGCTCTTTTGGGGAATGAGGGGCAGCTATTCCGAAGGGGGCTGGTTCGCCGAAACGAAACACGGCAGCACCGCGTCGCTTTCAGGCGTGCAGATTCTCTGCGCCGAATGCAAGCGCAAAGGGAAGAGCACCGGCTTCTAGGAAGCCGTAATGCTCACGAAAGCAGGGAGGCCAACAACAGCGCCGTCGCGGCGGCGATGATGCTTGCCGCGAAGTTAGTCGCGTTATTCCCCCATTTAAGCGAGCGCGTTTCCACGCATGCGCCGATGAGCGTGTCTGCGATGTTGCCTGCGACCGCGCCGATAAGCGCTGCGACGACTTGCAGTGGGTCAGCCAGCACTCCGATAATCCCGGCCACGCCAACGATGATAACGATAACAGCGAGCGCGGCGGTGCTCCCACCCAAGCTAATCGCGCCTGTCGTCCCGGGCGGAACGAGCTTGCGCGTGAGGGGGTGAATTGTGCGCCCAGCCAGCGCCTGTCCTATTTCATGCGATGCGGTGTCGGATGCGGCGAAGGCAAGCGCGGCTGTCATCGCAGTGAGGTAGGGCGACGACGTTACGGCAAGGCTCCAGCCGTTCACTTGCAGCGGCAGCGCGCCAATGGACAGCGAATGCGCAACCGCCAGCAGCGCGGGAATTCCTGCATTCGCAAGAACCTGCGAGCCGTCGCGGCGTATCCCTTCAAATGAGCGCGGGTGCAATGCCTGAAGCGGCCGCTTTCCCTCGCGCGTGGCGCATATTAGCGCCGCAGCCGCATGCGAGGCGTATGTAGAAACGGGATAGAATGCGAGCAGCACGATGAAGCCGGGAAGCCCCGCGCAGGCGAGTATCGTGAATGTGACCGCAGCTCCGGCGACGGCGCCAGAAAGCGCGATGATGCCAAGCGCATATGCGGCCGCAGCGAGAATGGCGATGAGCGCCGCACCTAGTGCAAGCGGCATGATTAGCTTCCGCTGACGCTCATCTTGGAGACGCGGAACGTCGGCGTGCGGTATGGCCGCGCAAGGTCAAGGTCGTTCCCGACCGCGTCAATGTTCTTGAACAGGTCGATCATGTTGCCCGCGATGGTGACCTTGCTGACCGGCTTGCCGATTTTGCCGTCTTTGATGTGCCAGCCGGACGCGCCCATTGAGAGCATGCCGGTGGACATGTCGGGGCCGTGACCCATCATCATATAGACGAGCAGCCCGTCTTCCACTTCGCCGATGAGCTGCGAAACCGGTGTCTTGCCCTCTTCCATGAACAGCCCGAGGTTGCCGATGCCGGGCATTGAGGCAAAACCGCCGCGCGATGCGTTGGCGGTTGTCACGACGCCAGCCTTGGAGGCCGACTTGATATTGTGGAAGTAGGTGGTGAGGATGCCTTTCCTTATGACGTGCTTGCGTGCGGTCGGCGTGCCTTCGCCGTCCCATGCGCTGCTCTCAACGCTGCGCTTCATCAGCGGGTCTTCAATGAGGTGCACCAGCTCCGAGGCGATTTGCTCGTTGAGCTTGCCGGTCATGAACGTCACGCCCATGTTGACCATCTCGCCGTTTAGCGCGCCGGCGAGATACTCAACGATGCTGCCGCCCGCCATCGGCATGAACACGATGGGGCGGTCGCCGGTGGGGAGGGGCTCCGCGCCCAGCTTGTCGCGTGCCCACTCCGCGGCCTCGCCGCCGATGCGGCATGAGGGATAGAGGTCGGCGTAATGGCGCGCCGCTGCATAGGAATATGCGACTTCCTTGAGGTCGCCCTTGTGCGCATGCGCCTTCGTCAGCGCTTCATACATCGTGCTTTCCGACGACAGGTCAACGCCCAGCGAGTTCAGCAGGTTCACGCGGGTGTGGTGCGCGTCAACGCGCGCCTCCGCGAGCGACACATGCTCAACCGACAGCGCGAATGCTGCCATATCGCGCGCGTGGTCCGACAGCACGGCGGCGTCTGCCTGCCCACCGTCGTTGGCGTCAAGCACTTTCACTGCGGGCGTCTGCGGGTCGGCGAGCTTGTTGTGCTCGTCGGGCTCGGTAACCGCAAGGAAATCCGCGAGGCTCTTCGCCGCTGCGTCAATGCCTGCGGGAGACAAGTCGGTCGTGTGCGTGAACGCAAGGCGGCCTTCTTTCAGCGCGCGGATGCCCAGCCCGCAACTGCGGCTTTGCTGCACGTTTTCAACTTTACGGTCGCGCACGGACACGCGCGTGCTTTCGCCTTCAACGCAGTAAAGCTCGGTGTCACCGATGTTCGCGCCCTTTAGGCGTAGCATGTAATCACGTAGGGTTTCTATGTTCGGCATGCGAAGAATTATAGCAGGGCAAAGCTTCTCGTGGCTAAGCCGGCGGGGCGGGGGCAGTTACGTTGAAGGAAGGGTCGGTAATCCTGCCAGCGCGGATATCGCGGTATAGCTTCCACATGAGGAATGAAGCTAGCCAGAACAGCACCGCACCAAGGATGAACACCGCATCTGCGCCATATCTGGGGCCCAGGTATGAGTATATGAGATAGCCTATCATAGGCCCAATCATCCCGCGTAAGCCGACGAGAGTCGTGTGAATGCCGCTATACGGCGTGGCATCATCGTTGCCCGCGAAGTGGATAGAGCCGAGCATCCATACGAGGCTCAGGCCCGCCATCCCGAAGCCGAAAATGAGGTATGCGATGTAGGCCCAGAATATCGGCGGAGTGTTGGTGGCCTCGGAGAGGACACCAGATGCGAGCAATGTCAGCGGGTAGAAGCCAAGCAACAGGAATATCCATCTGGAGAAGGAAACAGGATGCAGCCGGTCGTAAATGACAGCAAATATCGGCGTCATTACGAGCAGCCCTATTTCGCTGAAGAGGCCGAGTGCCATGCCCGCTTCGTCATACGAAATGTTCATTCTCTCTACAAGGAAGATTGGGACTATCGGCAGCAGCACCATGAACGCCATGCCGTATAGGAAGAAGTTGCGCTCAAACAGCGCGAAGCCCTTATTACGGACCATAATTACTGCGTTACTTCTTAACGGGACGATGAAGCTGGTGCGCAGGACTTTGATGAACGGAATGTGGCGCAGGTGCAGAGTCCGCTCGCCCTGGTATGCGGTCGTTCTAGGCCTGATTTTGGCGGTGACCGTGCTTGATGCGATACCGAGCAGCGCTGACAGTGCAAAGAGCCAGTGGTATGACGAAGGGTTCCAGGTGAGGATGTAACCACTGGCGACGGTGGAAATCATGAGCGTCGCAGTGCTTAAGACAGTTAGCCAGCCGTACATCTTCCCCAGGGTGTTGCGCGTAAGGTTCGTTTGCAAGAGCGAATTGGTCGCGGGGGTAAGCACCGAGCCGCATATCATGCTGAGAAATGCAAGCAGGATGAACACTGTACTGTCTGAGATAAACAGCATCAGCATCATTGGCAGCCGTCCATACAGCCCCGACCACAAGATGAACTTACGCTTATCGCGCCCGCGCATCCACTCCGCCGCGAAGATGGCGAAAAGCGCGGTGATGGGCCCGATCATGGAGAAGATGGTGACCTCAAAGTTGCTGCCTTCAAGGGTTTTCTTGAGCACGATGGCCGAAATCGCCCACAGCCCCCCGGACAGCCCGCCCAGTATTGAGCCCAGGCTGAAGTAATGGAGCGTGTATTTGTCTATCAGCCCAAGCCGAAACCAATTCAGCGGGTAGAGCCGGTAGGCGATACTGTGAGTATTTCCTTTAGCCATTTCATTGCCGCCGCCGCGTTTACACCCCAGCAGGCGCGCAGTATAATAGCGCAATCAGGCCTAGGATGGGCTAACGAGGGAGCGCATTGTTTTTACCTAAAGTTCTATTCGGCACCAGCAACAAGGGCAAACTGCGGGAAGTGATTGTGAGGCTTGCCGGACGGGTGATCATCCTTGGGCTTGAAGATTTCCCGCAAGTCCTAGAGCCGCCGGAGCCGGGAACCACCTTTGCCGAGAACGCCCGCGCTAAAGCCCTGTATTACTCAATGGCGCTCGCGAAACACCTGGCTTACGGCACTCTGGTGCTTGCGGAAGACGCGGGGCTGGAAGTATTCTCGCTGGGCGGCTTTCCCGGCGTGAACTCAAGCCGCATCGCGCCAACCGACCCCGAGCGCATGGCCATCGTCCTTACAAAGCTGCGCGAGGCCGGATGCCTGGACGAGGAGAGCAGGGCAGCGCGGTTTGTGTCGGCAATGGCGCTGGTGCGCGGAACGGATATTCTCGCTGAAGCCCAGGGCGAGGTGCGCGGGACCATCTCCACTCGGCCAAGCGGCAACAACGGCTTTGGATATGACCCGGTCTTTTACTACCCGCCTTACGGCTGCACTTTCGGCGAATGCGGCCTGGAGAAGAAGGCGCCTATAAGCCACCGCGCCAAGACGCTTAACCTTATCGCCGAATATCTAGCTCGCTAATGGAGGGCGCAATGCCAAAGCAGCGTGAAGTCGCAGGCTCGTATGTGATAAACATCCAGTTCTATAACGACGGCAGCGTTGAGGTCAAAGTGGAGGGCAAGACCAACGACATGCGCGTGGTCTCAGTCCTTGAGATTGAGAAGATGCGCTTTATCAACGCCATGATGTCGCAGGCCAAGAAGCAGCCGCTGCAAACCCCGCCCATAAAGGGAAAACCCGGCGAGGCTTAGAAAAACAAGAATCCGCGCGCAAACCTCTTGACACGCGCATTAGGTGTTGTATAATCACTGTTCCTGGTGCCTATGGCGGAGAGGCCACACCCGTTCCCATCCCGAACACGGAAGTTAAGCTCTCCAGCGCCGATGATACTGTAGGGGCAACCCTATGGGAAAGTAGGACGGTGCCGGGTTTTTTATGCCTGCCCTCCGGCAGGCTTTCGCTATTCAGCACCCATGAGATTCCTGCAACGCCTGCCTAGCGCGGCCACATAAAGAAGGGCGCGCCTTCGCGATGAAAGCGCGCCCCAGTCAGGCAAATTACAGCCCACTCCTCAAAGAAGCGGACGTTTATTCAAGAGCCGGAATGGCGATGCTGATTTGTCGGCCCAAACCACTATCATTCCCATATGACAAAACAACTTTTCCATCCTGCAGCGTCATGCTGATTCCCCACCAGTCAATGAAGGCATAGCTTGAGTCCACGGTATGGAGTGTCCAGTCTGATGGTGAAGCCGGATTAGCCACTTTGGATTTCGCAAGCTTCAGATCATAGATATAATCATCCATATCGTTGTAGGCAACGTACAGCCTGCCTGCATGTTTCATGACCGTAGCTGAATGGCCGATATAGAAGTTTATTCCATCGTCAAGGATGTAATCGTTCCAATCCCCTGGGCCGGAAGGCTCCAAGACGTTTGCAGTGGCAATTCTCAAATCGTAGTTATCCCAATCAATATAGGCTACTACTGGATTCCCGTTAGTGGTGCCGGGATACTGTAGCGCACCCAAGCCAGCGTATCCAGCTTGCGCTCCGGTTGCTAAAGTGTGGATAATCCAGTCGCTAGACGAAGTGGGCGATGAGATAGTTGCGCGGGCATACTTCAACGATTGATTGCCTGGGTCATAGTATGCAATAGCAGGAAGCAGAGTAGGTGTTGATACAACGCACATACGCGTGTATTGGCCAACATTAGTACCGTCGTCAACCGTATGGGTGACCCATTCAAGCGCGGAAGTCGGATTTGTCACTGAAGACTCGGCGTACTTCAAGTCGCTATTAGTAGAGTCGTAATAGCTAATGATGGGGTATCCATCACGAAGTGCTATTGAGCTGTAGAGACCTACGGATCCCCCTGTGTCTATCGGGTATATGGACCAATCAGCATTTGAAATTGGTAAGGCGGAGTTTGAATACGCAAATCTCAAGTCACCGTTCGAAGCGTCGGAGTACGAGACTGCAAGGGTGCCATCACCTAAAACCACTAACGACGGCCAATCTCCTACCGCATTCGTAGTTTCTATCGCGTAACTGCGCCAGTCAGAATTGCTGGTTGGGTATTTAGTAGTCGCATAAGCGAACATCAAGTCTTGCGCTCCGCTCCCGTAATATGCGCATACAGGATATCCTGCAGATATGGCAATTGAAGGCCGCATAGGGGATGAAGTAGAATCAATGCTGTAGCGCTTCCAGCGGTAAACATACACTTGGCGCGAAGCCTCGGTTACCATGCCCTGAGCGTCGCGGACGCGGACTGCAGCCTGGTAAGTTCCCGGCGCATTATACGCCTGAGCAATAATCGCACCTGGCCCGAAGCCGGTAAAGAAGCCGTTGCCGTCCAAGTCCCAGGCGTATTCAAGTGAGCCCCCGTCAGGGTCGTAGCTTGCGGATGCGTTGAAGATAATCTCGTCACTTGGAGCAAGCTCGCCCATGTAGGCCTTCTCGGTATTCAGGTTAAGCAGGGCGACTGGCGGAAGGCTTCCGGCGACATTTATGGCGACGGTATCCACGTCCCATCCGCCATCGTTGTCGGTCACTCGGAACTTCGCGTTATACATTCCGGTCGCGGGGTAGCTGAATGGCAAAGGAGTGGGATTGACCGGCGAGGTAGCGTCAAAGATGCCGTCACCCTCAAAGTCCCAGGCATACTCAACGATAGTCCCATCATCATCTTCACCGACAATGGTGAAATTCACCATCAGAGGGGCGGGGCCGGACGCAATATCTACCGTCGCCATCGCCACCGGCCGCGAATTGCCGGAGATAATCAGGCTCACCGCAGCCATCCAGAAGCTGCCGTTAGAGTGGTGTCCACGGACAGACGGGCGGATGATGCCTAAGCTATCGGTGTTGACGAACGCGGTGCCAGTCAGGTCGCCGGTGACGTCGTAAGTCCCATCGCCATCAACGTCCCAGTCGTAAGATTCGCCGCCAATGGCGTTAAGCGCGATGATTTCGCCCCTGCGCCCTGACGCTGCCGTGGTAGCCAGGATGACGTTGAGCAAGTAGCCTTCCATCGCGCCCGCAGAAGCAGGCTCAGAGAAATCGCTTTCGTTGCCGGAGACATCCACCGAGCGCAGCCTGATTTCAGTAAGGCCAGCAGCAGGAATGACAACTGAGGTTCCGCCCTCAACGTATCCCAGCGCCTCTGCCCCGTTGGCGTAGATTTCGGTAGCCCGCCAAGTCGGAAGCGACCACTGGCAGCCATTCCACCAGCAAGCCGCCGGGGATTGGCGTGAGTACCGGGGCAGGAGGGGCGTCAGGCGCTGTTGAGTCGGCATAGTCGCGTGCGTTCACGCCCAGGCCTACCAGGTCAAACATTGCGCCGTCAAATGCGACGACCGCCAGCATCAGGTTGCCCAGAGTGCTGGTGTATTCGTGGTCGGGCAGGGGAATGCGGACATGGTTCGCTTTGAATGGGCCGTGCCAGCGCCATGTGTTGGCGGAGTAGTCAGCAATCCCGACGTAGTAGTCGCTTGTGATGTAAACATTTACATCGGCGGCGATGGTCCCCGGCTGCTCAGCACCCATCGGGATGCGGTAAATGGCATATGAGACTTCGCGGTTGCCGACATCGCCTGAGTTGAAACGAGAAGCTTCACCTAAGTCGGTAACTGTGCCTGCTTCAAGGAATCTGTCTGCGCCGGGAACGAACTGGGATTGCAGGTTAATACTGCTTACCAATCGTCCCGAGCCATCCAGCGTTTCCCAAGGCTGGAGATTGTCAACCGGAAGCGACTGTGGCCAGCTCAAGTTAGCCGTCGGCTGTAGCATTGTGGCGTAATCAGGCGAAAGCACGGGGATAGCTGTAGCCTTGCGAGTGTTTCCACCACATGCAGTCAATGCGACAATGAACGCCAAAACCACAACCCCAAAGATTAAAACGAATAGCCTTTTCATAGAACACACCTCCATCGAGATCGCCGAAGCGAAATGTACTTCCAGTTATAGCGTAGGCACAGCTATGTTCAGCCGATAATAGCTGTATTGGTAATATGCAAGCATAGGCTTGCCGTCCACCAGCGCGAGGCTTGTACCGAACCAATCGGTTGATGACGAGCCATCAATCCTGTGGAACCACCAGTCGGATACAGATGTTGGATTGCCGACAATAGCTTTCGCAAGCCATGTGTATTCACTGTCATGGTCGCCGAAGCTGACAAAGAGCCTTCCTCCATAGCGTAGCACCGAAGCGCTCAAGCCAACGTACCATGAACCGTCGCGCAGGACGTAGATGTTCCAATCTGCGGAAGAGGACGGTTCAAGGGTGTTTGCCAAAGCTATTTTGCAGTCCATAGCTGTATCATCAAAATAGACCACGACAGGATTGCCATTGTTAATCCCCGGATCGGGAAGGGCACCAATGGTGTATTGGCCAACAGAATTGCCGCCGCCATCGTCGAGTGTGTAAATAGTCCAATCACCGGCACCCGAAGGCGGCCATAAGTTGGCGCGAGCATATTTGATGTCGCCGTTTGTCGAATTGTAGTAGTAAATCGCGGGCAACTCGCCGGTTGCAGTGGTCACTATTGAAAGAGCGGAGTACGGCCCTACAGCGCCGCCGCTGTCAATTGTATGTGTAGCCCAATCCACGGTGGCAGTGGGGATTTCCAGTGTTGACCTGGCGAATTTTAGGTCTTGGGTAGCAGTATCATAGTAAGAGATGATAGGAACTCCGCGGCACAACTGGCAACTGATATCTTCCCACATCGTTGCTGCGTTAGCTGCTACGACGGTGTGTATTGACCAGTAACCTGAGCTATCGGGGATGGTTGTGTTTGAATGTGCGAACTTCAGCAAGCCATTAGTCTGGTCCAGATAAACCATCGCCGGATTGCCATCAGTCAAGATAACTAGCGAGGGCTGAGACCCAACGTCGTCCGTTGTATCGATAGAATGGACCTGCCAATTATCAGTGCTTGATGGCGAAGCCGTTGAAGCCCGCGCGTACATCAAATCTTTATTTGTATAATCATAGAACGCGATAG
Organism: uncultured bacterium; assembly: GCA_963749125.1. Taxonomy (GTDB): domain Bacteria; phylum 4484-113; class 4484-113; order 4484-113; family 4484-113; genus JBBIJQ01. Next base: position 95,848 of record CAVVLL010000001.1, on the reverse strand, counting down.
CAGGCTTGCCGCCAACATCCCTAAGAGATGGATATCGGCCGCTGATTGCAGAGTTTACGAGATGAGAGATATAGCGGTAAACATAGACTTGCCGCGAAGCCTCAGCCACCATCCCTTGCGGGTCACGGACGCGGACGCTGGCGAGGTGGGTTCCTGGAGATGTATAAACCCTAGCCTGCGATGAGTTACCACCGAAAGCAGTGAAGAAGCCGTTGCCGTCCAAGTCCCAAGCATATTCAAGAGCCCCGCCGTCGGGGTCGTAGCTTGCGGATGCGTTGAAGACAATCTCATCGCTTTCATAGTCTCCCATGAATGCCTTCTCGGTGTTCAGGTTTAGCAGGGCGACGGGCGGAAGGCTTCCGGCGACATTTATGGCGACGGTATCCACGTCCCATCCGCCTTCATTGTCGGTTACGCGGAACTTGGCGTTATACATTCCGGTCGCGGGGTAACTGAATGGCAGGGGAGTGGGATTGACCGGCGAGGTGGCGTCGAAGATGCCGTCGCCTTCAAAGTCCCAGGCGTATTCCACGATTGTGCCGTCATCGTCTTCAGCTATCAGCGAGAAGTTAACGTTGAGAGGCGCAGGGCCGGACATAACGTCCGCAGTAGCCATGACCACCGGCCGCGAGTTCCCTGCGATCACGAGGCTCACCGCGCCCATCCAGAAGCCGCCGTCAGCGGTATGCGCGTAGATGCGCGGGCGGATGATGCCCATGTTGGTGGTGTTGGCGAAGGCGTTTGTGTCGGTGACGCCGACCATATCCCAGTTGCCGTCGCCGTCAATGTCCCAGTCGTAGGTGTCGCCGCCGGATGCTGTTAGGGCGATGATGTCACCGCGCATGCCGGATGCGGAGGAAGATATTAGCTGACAAGCCGGTGGTGTGCCAGCAGGCATCCCCTGCGTTGTAACGGGTGATGGGGCGCTCTCGTTACCGCTGATATCCACTGCGCTTACGGCTACATCCACAACGTCATCGGTGGGCACTGCGACATCGGTCCCGCCTTCTATGTAGCCGAGAGCGTCTTCGCCATTTATGTATACGCGGTAGCCTGCAAGGTCAGAGGCTACAACCTGCGGCCATTCCACTAGAACCATTCCGTTGTAGGGTGATACCCACGGCGCATCGGCAAGCGCTGGCGGTGGCGTAGTGTCAGCATAGTCGCGTGCGTTCACACCCAGGCCGACCAGGTCAAAGGAAGAGCCGTCAAACGCCACAGCCGCGAGGAATAAGTTACCCAGCGAGCTGGTGTATGCATAGTCGGGCAGGGATACGCGGACATGGTTAGCGGCGAAGGGGCCGTGCCAGCGCCAGGTGTTGGCGGAGTAGTCGGCCACGCCGAGGTAGTATTCAGCGCCGGCGAGGATGTTCACGTCGGCGGCGATAGTTCCCGGTTGCTCCGAGCCCATTGGTATTCGGTAGAGGGCATATGAGACTTCACGGTTGCCGGCAGTTCCCGAGGCAAATCGCGAGGCCTCGCCAAGGTTGACCACATCGCCAGCTTCAAGGAAGCGGTCTGCGCCGGGGACGAACTGGGATTGCAGGTTGATACTGCTTGCCAAGCGGCCTGAACCGTCTAGCGTCTCCCAGGGCTGGAGCTTGTCAACCGGCAGCGACTGTGGCCAACTCACGCTAAGAGATAGCTGCCCCGCCGGAGCGGCGATTGGAGCCGTGTTAGCTAAAGTCACAGCCTTGCGGGAATGTCCTCCGCAGGAGTAGAGGGCAAAGAGAATGGCTAGCGCTAAGGCTGCGATAATGAACGTGATTACTGTCCTCATGTGGACTTACCTCCGTCCAGATTACACTATGCGTTGTTTTTAGCCAGGCTTACGGCAAGCCGGGTATTCGGAAATACAGCCTGTTACTGAACAGGCTTCCTGATGTGGCGTAAACGTAGAAGTCGCCCGTCACAGTCCCATTGTGGGTAATAGTGAATGGAGAGGTTGAAGTGGCTTCGGCAAGGAAGGGGGGCTGGACGTGCAATTCAATTCCCTCGGTTATCGGGTTGCCGTGTTCATCTTCAACCGCTATCTCGTAGGCGGTGCCGGTGAGGATGACGAAGGGGTCCGCTTCCATGCCCGTGCCGCTTTCAGCGATTGATACTAGGTTGATAATTAAGCCGCCGCCCCCGCCCGGGACGAAATGGACAGGGATGCTTTCTATCCCGGCGACTCCTTCATTATCTAATGGCACTACGCGGTACCATTCGTATGCTGGAGTAGCGCCTAAGCTGAAGGCGATTTCCGGCCAGCCCAAGTCCACCGACGATCCGGTGGGGCAGGGGGCGTTGCCGACTTCGGCATAAATGCCGTCAATTGCGGCCTGAGCCTTCAACCCGGTAGGAGACGCAACGGCGGTTGTAGTTCATCGCAATCTGCGTGATATCCTCTACGCCGACGGTGAGATTCCCGCTTCCGTCAACGACCGAAGCCGCGCTGTCCGGATTGACGAGGGGGTCCCATGTCTCGCCGAAGTGCATCGCGATTGGAGTTATATCGGAGACGTCAACATTAAGCGTGAGGTTGTAGTCTCCGAGCAGCCGGTAGCGCCAGGTTAGGTTATAATCGCCGAGGCCGTCAATATGGTAGCCGATGGTTCTAACCTGATTGGCCTCACCCAATGGCGGGACGTTTACTGATTTGACGGGTGTTGGCGGGACGTCGGACGCCAATTTCACTTGGCCAGGAAGGGCAGCCTCGGAAATTGGGACGTGCGTGGTTGAACATGCGGCCAGCAGGGATAAAGCTGCGATCCCCGCAAGCATGATTTGCAACGGCGACAGGCTGTGTAGCTGTAACTTCATACTTCCCGCTCCTACGGATGGATTCCCTAGGAGCATTTTAGCATAGGAATTCTCTAGAACATGGGTATTTGTGCGAAAATGGGCGACCATTAATTTGGAGGAGACACGATGCACGACATCTGTCACTTTGAAATACCCGTGCCGGATATGGCCGAGGCGAAGCGTTTCTATGAGACGGTTTTCGGCTGGAAAGTAGAGCTTTGGGGCGATGGCCGCTATGCAATGATTAAAATCGGCGATGATACTTTGGGCGGCGGCTTTGATGGAACGGAGAAACCCAGCGAAGGCGGCTGCGTGCTTATAATTGAATGCGATGACATCCCCGCGATGCTGGGAAAGATCGCAGACAACGGCGGCAAAGGGATTACCGAGAAGACGGCGATTGCCAATGGGCAGATGGGCTACTACTGCTACTTCCGGGACAGCCTTGGCAACAAGCTCGGCCTTTGGTCAAAGACATAGGCAAACACAATTCCCACTAACTGTAAGGAGCTCGTATATGAAGCCGTACGTGACAGAGAAGTCACTCGCGCAATCTACTCAGCGATGGCTTGAAGAGATAGAACCGTATAACCAGCATGCGATGCGGCTGGATACCGGCAAGTCTGCGCTGCTGGTGATCGACATGCAGGAGTTCTTCCTTGACCCGCAATCTCCGACTTTTACATGCGGCGGGCAAGTTATCCTGCCAAACGTCAAGCGGCTCGTTGACGCGTTTCGCGCGGCCAAGCGTCCCGTCATATTCACGCGGCATGTACACCGCGCAGACGGCTCTGATGCGGGGATAATGGGCTGGTGGTGGGACGGGATGAGCATTGAAGGCAGCCCGGAATTTGAAGTTCACAGCAGCCTGGCGCCGTTGCCGGGAGAGCCAGTGATACTCAAGCGCAGGTATTCATCTTTCTACAACACCGACCTGGATACGGTGCTGCGCGGCTTCAAAGTAGAAGACTTGGTCATCACCGGCATAATGACAAACCTTTGTTGCGAGACTACGGCGCGTGATGCTTACATGCGGGATTACCGGGTCTTCATCCCCGCCGACGCGACTGGAAGCGTGTGCGAAGAAATGCACGTGGCGAGCCTGCTCAACCTGGCGTTCGGCTTTGCGTATGTGGCCACTACGGACGATATCGCCTCGCAGCTAAATCCCCCAGCCGTCTAGGTGGGCGATGCCAACGAGGCACCAGTCTGTTCCTGCGTGCTCCATCCTCTCGTCAAACAGCAGGAACCAAAGCTGGTTGTCGTAAGCCTCTTCAGGATTACCGTCTTCGCCGGCGTAGAAATACTGCACGAAGTGGTAATCGTATTGCCAAGGGAAGAGAATGTTTGCAGGCGGGTGAGTGAGCGCATCAAGCTCATAGCCGTCATACAGCGCGATCATGTCGGACAACGAGGTTCGCCCGATCAACATAGGATATTCGCCCGGCTCGCCCAGGCTAGGGTCGTTACCGACACCGTGGACCTCCCACATTCCATCCCAAACAATCTCGGATGCCCGGCCGTAGACAGGCATACCCGAACCGTCGGTCCACCCTAGGAAGTAAAGCCTGTCGTCGTTGAGGATATCGGCGATTTGTTCCCATCCATAGTAGATAACAGGCGCGGGATTATAGCTGCCGCTGTGCCCTGCATCTATCCATACTCCGCCCCAAGGATCGCAGCAGGCCTGAAGGAGCTTGGTGTCTTTGGCAGCGATTGCGGTTTCAACTCTAGTCGCAAGCGTCAGTATCTCCGCCTTATCGGCTTCTGATAATGCGAGTTTCTCGGCTGCGGCAAAAGACGCGGGGATAGATGCCAGAAATGCGGCAAGCAAAATTACAGCCAGTGTTCTCATAGTTCCCTCCAGCGAGATTATACCGCACGGGCGCTTAACCGCAGCTTGTGAAGGTGAAAGCGAACGCTTCAATCCCTGCCGTATGCCAGATAAGTTCAAGCGTGTGGGATTCAACATGCGGGTTGCGCACGAGGTTATACATCTTGGGGACGTCCACGCGCAGTATAGTCTTGCCGTCTTCGCTGACTGCTTCCGGCGCAATGTTCAACTTCAACGGCTCACCGTCGTGTCTAAGCTCAAGCATTCCCGGCCCGCTCGGCGGCGGATGCAAGACGATATTAGCTTCCAACGCTTCATACTTGAGCAATAGCCTCGCAGGCCTATCGCCTGAGCCGGCCGCCGATACGCCCCACTGGCTAACCATGAACTCACCGTCCAAGTAAACCATGTCCGGCACCAGCTTATCCGGCAGCTTGAAGGGGCTGGGCTTCCCGTTGTATACAGGGCTTGCGTTGCCGAACATGCCTCGCGCCCAGCCAAGATAGAGCTCCGGTGTCACAGGCACGCAGAATGCGCCTTCATCGGGAGCGGCTTGCGTCTTCATTATTTCCGGCAGTTCAACAGATGCGTCGCGGTCGTGCAGTAATGCCTGGATGCCGCGCTCACTGTCTGCATATGCGCCTTCGCCGAAATGGGAGTTGCGCAGACGCAGCCGGTGGTCAAAGAAATATTTTGCCGGCCAGTAGCGGTTGCCGAATGCGTTCCAAATCAAGTAATCGTTATCAAGAACGATGGGGTAGTCCAGGCCGAAGGATTGCGCGGCGTGGGCGACGTTCTCCTTCTCGCGGGCGAAAATGAATTCAGGAGTGTGAACGCCGATGATAACAAGGCCTTTATCTTTATATTTGCTGTGCCATTCGCGGATGTGCGGAAGCGTGCGTATGCAATTCACGCAGGTGTAGTCCCAGAAATCCACGAGGACAACGCGGCCTTCAATGCTTGCCCTGGTTAGGGGCTCTGAGTTAAGCCATGCTGCGCTTGGAAACTCAGGCAGAAACATTCTCGCTCCGGTATCCAAGCATCTCATTCATACCCGCCTAATCCGCGCTTTATCGCAAGCGAAGGACGAATTTGAGTGCTAAAATCGTGAGTTATGGGAGACGAAACCAGCCGGATGAACCGGCGCGCGAAAATTACTGGGACTTGGCTATGGGTGCTTGCGGTGGTAATCACGCTGCTTTCGGCGTATTACCAGCGCACGACCGGCCCGACGTATCCGATTAAAGGCACTGCGAAAGTGGGCAGCCAGGAAATCCGTTACAAGCTGCTACGCTCCAGCGAAGCGACCAAGGACGCGCGGGTAGCATTCAAAGCGCCCGAGGGATTTGCGGGAGTCGCGTTCTTCAAACGCTATAAGTCATCCGACCCGCTGAAAGCGATGATACTGGCGCGCGAGGGCGAAGATCTTGCGGCGTACATCCCGTCGCAGCCCCCCGCAGGCAAGATAGAGTATTACATCGTCGTGCGCAACGGCCCATCCGAGGCGAGGTTCCCCGCGACGCCCGCCGTCATCCGCTTCAAGGGCAGCGTTCCTGTCTTCATCACTGTCCTGCACGTGCTGTTAATGTTCGGCGCGATGCTCATGGCTGCGCGCGCGGGGCTGGAAGCCATTACGGGCGGAGCCAACTTGCGCAAGCTCGTGTGGTGGACGTTCATCACGCTGCTCATCGGCGGCTTCGTATTTGGCCCGATAATGCAGCATTACGCTTTCGGCGAATGGTGGACAGGCGTCCCGCTGGGCTGGGACCTAACCGACAACAAGACGCTGATTGCGCTCATTGCTTGGGTGGTCGCGCTGGTGGTCATAGCGCGCAGCGGCGGAATGCCTGCCTTAAAGGCTGCGAGGCGGGCGAGATGGGCAGCGTTCATCGCGGCATTCATCATGCTCGCAGTGTTCATGATCCCGCACAGCCTGTTTGGCTCGGAGCTTGATTACACAAAGCCCGCCAGCGGCACTGCACCGGCGGCAGTCAACATCAAGTGACGCACTCAGCGTAAGTAGTTATTAACAATCGGGGGAAGGATATGAGGCTACTTGCCTTAATCATAGCGGCAATGCTGACTCTCGTGGCGAAAGCGGCGTTCGCAGCCGACGGCGTCTATATGGGCGTACGCATGACGGTTGTCACCGAGCCGCCTGGCATCCAGCTAGAAGTCGTGCAGGAATCGCCTGCGGAACTGGCAGGATTGCGCACCGGCGACATCATCATCGGCATTGAAGGCAAGAAGCTGGAAGGCGACAGCGCTGGTTTCCTTGCAGCTTTGCAGGACGCGCTCAAGGACAAGCAGGTTGACGATACGCTTGAGCTTGAGATCTTCCGCCCCGGGCCGCAGATTAGCATCGCGTTGAATGGTACGCCATATACAACCGCCGATCCCTTACGTGAGTTCGCGCCGATTGTTGGCAACTTGAAGGTTGGGGAGAAAGCGCAGCTTGACGCGGTCAATGAACCGACTACATTCACAGCAACAATTGTCCTTGCAAAGCGGCCGGAAGTTGGGACAAGTGCATTTGCGCCGAACGAAATGTTGCTGCCGGGGATTACCGACGCCAACCCGCAAGTTCGGTCGTTGATGGACGAGATGATTGACGCATTCGGCATCCGCAAAGATTGCGACGATTTGTGGCTGCGCCTCTACAACCGTGCCACGCCCGACGATGGCTATCGTTTCAAGCGCACGACTTACATTTTGCGCGATGGACTTAAGAGACGAAAGAATCACGCGTAGTCTCACAGATCATGCGCGCGATTACGTGTCACGCGGCATTGACGGTTACAGCGCGCTGCTCAACGAGGTGCGCGACCTGCAGGACATCGCGCCCATCAAGACCGCATATTCGCCGCTGAAGACCGGCCTGACTGCTGAGCAACACCTTGACCAGCTGTACGCGATTCTTGACGCTGCCGCGACGCACGTGAACGCCGCGTTCGTGGATTTCTCCGACGAAGAGAAAGCGTTCCTTGAAACGCAGCGCGAGCAGCTCACCGACGTATTTTGTTGGATGACTTACATCCACGAAGACGAAGACCGTGCGCGAATGAAGGGCAACATTAAACTTGTGCAGATGGCGAAGCGCATCAACTATGGCGAGCTAATGCTGGCGCAGATGCAGCTCGCGCGCGTTACTGACGGCGCTTACTTGAAGGCGATGCAGGAAGACCTGCGCGCTGAGTTCGCAACAAAGCTAACCGATACGGACTTGATCGTACGCGAAACGCCATTGGGCAAGCTCATCATTTCTGGCGAAGGGAAGACATGGCGGCAGGGCGAAGCTCCTACTCTGCTCATTGACCTTGGCGGTAATGACTTCTACACGACGACGGCGGGGTCGGGGACTTCGCTGAAGCATCCAGTAGGCGTGCTCATTGAATGCAGCGGCAACGACGACTATTCTTCAACGCAGCGCTATTCGCAAGGCAGCGGGTCAATGGGAGTCGGGCTGCTAATTGATATGCAGGGCAATGACGAATACGTTGGCCTGCAATGGTCGCAGGGGACGGGTTTCATGGGCGCAGGCGCGCTCATTGACAGCGCCGGTGACGACACCTATCGCGGCGAAGAGCTGATGCAGGGCGCAGCGATATTCGGCGTCGGGCTCAAGATTGACCTTGACGGAAACGACCGCGCCGAGGCGCAGTGCAAGTCGCAGGGCTTCGCAGGCGCGCGCGCAATCGGCATGCACATTGACGCCGCCGGCGACGACTTCTGTTACGCCTCGGGGAAGTATCCGACCAATTACGGCGACGCGGGCATCTTTGACGCATGGTCGCAGGGATGCGCGATGGGTTTCCGCGAATACGCGTCGGGCGGCATCGCGGGGATGATGGACTTCGCTGGCGATGATTATTACGAGGCCGGCAACTTCTCGCAAGGCGGCGGGTATTACTTCGGCTACGGCTTCCTGCGCGACTTCGCAGGCGACGACCGCTACATCGGTTCACGATACAACCAGGGCTTTTGCGCACACCAGGCCGTCGGCTGCTTTATTGAAGATTCAGGTGACGACCGCTACCGCACGCGCCAAGCTGTCGCGCAAGGACTGGCGTGGGATGAATGCGTGACCATGTTCATTGAAGGCGGCGGCGACGATGTTTACGAGGGCGGTGGGGGCTTCTCGCAGGGCGCATCGGCGCACAACGCGCTTTGCGTGATGTGGGACCGAGGCGGTAACGACATTTACGATTACCCCGCAGGGCAGGCGCGCGCAGGTGGCAACGACTATCACGGCGGGACTTCGCTATCGTTGTTCATTGACGAAGGCGGGGGAAGGGATTCCTACAACTGGATTGGCGGAAAGGACGGCCTCATCACTGGATGGCCGCAGCATGGCGTGTTCTGCGACCTGCCGGGGAGCATTGAGGACGCGCTTACGAAGCGCGCTTGGAAGAAGCTCTTTGTTAAGCCACCCAAGGCTTAAGCGAAGCGCGGGACGGGCACTGATGCCAATCCCGCGCCGATACGCGAAGGTAAACCTCTAATTCAAGTGCGAGCTATTTGCCGCCAGTCTTTGGCGGTTGCTGGCCGGGAGGAGGATTTGTCCACCGCCGCCAGGAGGACGCTGCCCGCCGGGAGGGTTCTGCCCTGGGGGAACTTGACCGCCGGGAGGCTGGTTGGCGCCAGGCCTCTGAGGCTGCTGGCCGGGCTGTCCACCAGGTTGCCCACCGGGTTGCATGCCGGGCTGCTGCGGGCGGATAGGCTGTCCGGGCTGCATGCCCTGGCGCTCCAACATCTGCTGCTGCATCCGTCCATCGGGCATGCGCTGGTTTTGCTGCATCATCATCTGGTTCTGGTTAGGCTGCGGGCGGCGGATGCCGGGCTTGACGTAAACCGCGGTAATCACGCCGACGAGGATGAGCAGCCACGCCAGCCCGATGAGGAGCTTTTGCCACTTCGCATAGCCGCCGACTTCGGCCTCCACGGGCCAGTCGTTGTTCTCAATCAGCGAGTTGATGCTCTTCTCAACAACGCCAGCGCCCATCATAGCGCTAGCCGCAAGCACAGCCAGCGCGCCGAACAGCGACCAATAGGTCCACGGCGACATTCTGGAATGCAGGGATGAAAGATAGAAGATAACTCCGACCGCAAACAAGCCTGCCATCATGCAGCGCATCATGGCCAGCTTGACGCGGAGCTTCTGCCCCTTGTGCTTGCAGCCGTGTTCAGAGTGTTCGTCGTGCATTATGCGACCTCCTGAAAAGACATGAACATTTGACGCAGGATTGGCTAAAGGTGTTCAAGCCGCCAGCGCCGTGCGCAGGTATTATAGCTAACCCGGCTTAGCCTAGATCTCTTTGCCTTCGGACCAGATGCTCTTGTGGACTTCGGACTGGCCAGCCTGGAGGACTAGCGTGGCTATCACGCCATGGTGGTGCGCTTCGTGGGCGGCAAGGTAACAGATGAGGTCTGCGCCTGTTCCCACGATGGAAACGTCGTTGTTGAGGAATTCGGTGTTGGATGAACCTGCTATGCCCATCAGCCCTTTGCCGCTTTCAATGAGCGCTTCGCGCAGCTTCTCGCGGGCGTGATGCTGAGTCTCCCCGATCTCGTCGCAGCGCCAGCTCTCCGAGTGGGACTTCATCCAGATGCAAACGCCGTCGTGGATGTGCGCGAAGATCTGCGCCACTGTCCGGTTATCAGCGGATTTGCACGTGAGAAATTCGTCTGGAACGCAATCCAGCAGTTCAATGGTCTTAGACCGCATTCGTTGGAATAGTTTTAGGCTTGAATCCAAGCCGCATCACCCGCGCAGATTCTATTATATGCAGCGCCAATAAGCAACTTCGCGCCTATTGCGTGCTCAGGCGGCAGCGGAGGTTGGAGATGGGGGAGGCTGCGGCTGGAGCATTCTGCGCACGCGCAATATCCAGATGAACGTGACGACGAACGCCAAGGTGTCCGCGACCGGGCCTGAGGCCCAAATCCCCGCAAGCCCGAAGTAATGGGAGAATATCGCCAGCAGCGGGAGGATGAATATTAGCTGGCGCATCAGCGAAAGCGCCATCGCCTCGCCCCCACGTTTCATCCCCTGCAGCGCCGTGATCCACATGAACTGCGGCCCAACGAGGAAGAACGCCAGGATTGAGATGCGGATGGCGAGCGTGGCTTCCGCCAGCAACACGGGATCTTTGGCGAACAGCGATGCGAGCGGGGTCGCTAGCAGCAGCAGGAGCACTTCCACCGTCGTCGTGACCACCGTGGCGTAAACGGTCGCGATGCGTATTGCACTCCACATCCTGCGCAAATCCCCCGAACCGTAGTTGAAGCCCACGATGGGCATAAGCCCCTGCGCCATGCCGACGATGGGCATGAGGAACACGCCCACGATGCGGAAGAACAAGCCGTACGCGGCGATGGCGACCGTGCCGAACGCGCCGAGGAAGTGGTTGAAGAACACGATGACAATGCTCGCGGTGAGCTGCATTATCATCGCTGGCCCGCCGACGCGGTAGATGTCGTAGATGACGTGGAAGTTGGGTAGCAGGTATTGCTCGCGAACGTGGTAGGCAGACCTGCTCCGGCTCATGTAAATGAGGTATGCGGCCGCGCCAAGGAACTGCGTGATGAGAGTGCCCAGCGCCGCGCCTGCGACGCCCATCTGCGGGAACGGGCCTATCCCAAAGATGAGGAACGGGTCGAGTATCGCGTTGGCGACCGCCGAGCCGATGGTGATATACATCGGCGTGATGGCGTCGCCGCTTCCGCGCAGCAAATTATTGCTCATCATCATGAAGTAGAGGAACGGCGTGCCAAACGAGATGATGAACAGGTAGGTGTGCGAAAGCGCCCAGAAGTCCGGCAGCGCGTTGAAGACTTTGAGGATGGCGTCGGTGAAGACCGCGCCGACGATGAGCGTCAGCGCGCCCAGCGCAAGGCTCAGGAAATACACCTGCCCGGCGACGCGGTTGGCGCCTTCGGTGTCGCACCTGCCGAAGAGCCTCGATGCCAGCGACGAGATGCCGATGCCCGTGCCCGCGCCCAGCGCCACGTTCACCATTTGGAACGGGAACACGACCGCCAGCGCCGCGATGGCGTCCGCGCCCAGCCGCGAAACCCAATACGTGTTGACCACGTTATACAGGTTCATCATCAGGAACGAAACCATCCCCGGCAGGCTCAAGCGTATGAGCAGCGGCCCGAGCGGCTGCGTTCCCAATTCGGCTGTGTAATTCTTCAGCGCCATGCGAAGCGCAGATTATACACGCGGGAGCCCAGCGACGCTGTATAATTCACGCCGGGTGAATTTGAGTGGCACTTCCACTTAGAGACAACGCGCGCTGCGGGGCGGAACCAATCGTCACGGTCAGCCTGATAATCGCCAACATGGTCGTCTTCGGGATGATGTGGACGCACCCGCACGGCTTCATGGCGGCCTACGACCAGTGGGGCGAAATCCCGGACCGCATCATGAAAGGCCAGGTGGTTCCCGGAACCAACATTCCGGCATGGACAACCATGTTCACGTCCATGTTCATGCACGCTAACTTCTGGCACATCTTCGGGAACATGTACGCCCTCTGGCTCTTCGGCGACAACGTGGAATGGCTGATGGGGCGCGCAAGGTTCCTGCTCTTCTATGTCGTCTGCGGCCTGGCTGCGAGCGCATGCACCCTGTTCCTCGGCTCGGAAAGCACTTTGCCGGGACTTGGCGCAAGCGGGGCCATCGCAGGCGTCATGGCTGCATACCTTCTGGTTTACCCTCGGGCGAAGATTACGTCGCTCGTCTGGTTTGACCCGTTTAGCATTGACCACATGGCCACCGGCGTTTGGGGCCTTCGCCTCCGCAACATCAGCGCAGTCTGGTTTATCGGGTCTTGGGTAGTGTTTCAATTTGCCTTGTCCTGGTGGGCCATCTCCGAAGGCGTCCGCATGAACCTGGGCATATACGCGCATGCAGGCGGCGCATTGGCGGGCGCATTGCTCGTTTGGCCGCTCGCCATCCAGGAACGCAAGCCCAAGCCTGATGATTACGAGGTTTGCGACGAGCTTACGGCTCCCATTTGGGGTGATGATGGCGACGCCGGCGGCAGCGAGATATTCGCGCCCAGCCTGGAGGACCAGGTGGCGAAGCTCCAGGCACGCACCGACCGCGCGCGCACGTTTGACGACAGTATCGCCGATGAGCTGATTGCCAACGGCGATTATGCAGGGGCGCACAGGCACGCCTGCATGATGATTGAAGAAGCGCGCGAAATGGGCGATGCATTCCGCGAAAAGGGCTATCGCGAGCTAATTCAGGAAATTGAGGAAAAGTACAACCCGCCTCCCGAGCGCCTGAAGCCGCGACCGAGCATCATCCCCGAAGAGAAACGCCGAAAATACGAGATATGAACGCGATTGAGGGAAATCGAAAATGAACAACTACTATCGAAAACTTGTTTCATGGCTATGCATCGCTGCAGCATTCGCGCTTATCGTAATTGCAGTACCTGTTGTAGGTGAGGCCAATGAATATCCTGTTCTGGATTTGAATATGGCCATACGGTATGAACCTTCGGTTGCGGCATTTTGTGATTGGTGGAATTCGCATGGCAGCATTGAAAAGGAATCCTTCGTTACTGGGTTAACGTGGTTTGGAATTACAGACCAGGAAAAGCGCACAATATCTATGAAGGACTGGCCTGCCATCCCGGAAGGGACGTTAGTAGTCTGGGTTGATAAAGGAGATATTTGGATAGCAAGTTTTCGCAGAGAGGGAATACTCTGGCTGGTCAAGCCGAAAAGCGTCAGAAAGCCTAAGGAACCCCAATACGGAGCAGAGAATTATGATGAGCCGATTGTGTATTCGCCCGCACAACTAGAAGCGATTTTGCGCCTATACGGGGCTCTGATGATGACCAGACGACAAGATAACGATGGAAATGATTTCAGTCTTCGAATACGGCACCAGTACTCCTATTGGGATATGGTTAATGCATGTGATATCGCATTTAAGGATGAGTACAGAGCGACAGATTGCGTTAGATATGTGAATCAGGATATGGAGTATTTCGATCCTGACATGAAGTACTTTCATTATGTGTTCCTTACGGCCACTCAACCACAGGATAGTGTTAGCGACTACAGGTTCGAGGAGCTAAGGGGCGTGCATATCTTTACTGACGACTTCTTCAGTCAGAATGAGCAGGAGCTTGGCCGCTATTCTGGGCAGCACGAGTATGAGCCCTTCCCTAATGAATGGAAACAGTAGACGCAGTAACAGAACGGGCCGCTGGATATATAGAACTAGACTTTGCCAAACAGCTTGGCGATGGCGCGGTGGATGCTGTGCGGGAAAACGGGGTCGTCCACAAAGAGCATCGGGCATCCGCTGACAACCTGCATCCCTCGCTTTGCGGCATATTCCTGATTCTCTTTGCTAGCTGCATTCATCACTAGCCACACCTTCTGCGCGCCGGCATCAGCCGCATCCTCCAGCGCCTTGCGCGCATTCTCCGGCTTGAGCACAATCACCGCAAGTTCAGGGCCATCGATTTCCTTCGCCGACCGGACTGAGATAACGCCGTGCAAGCTTCCGCTCCAGGCAGAAGGATGGACGGCAAATATTTCTGCGGTGGGAGAGCTAACGCGCAATGCCGAGAGCACATCTCGTGCGTATCCCTTATGGGTGCGCGAGAGCCCATAAAGCGCGACCGGCCCTTTCGTCTTTAGTAAGTCGTGCTGTAACATCCTACCTTCCTCCAAATCTCTTCACCCGGCATGCCTGATGCCGCCTCGAGCAGCCAATAACTTATGTTATTACCCCGCAGCCTCGCCAATATACTTACTTGCGAAGGCGCTTTTTATCCTAGCTATATCTTCCCGAAGATCTTCGCCAGCGCGCGGTGGATGTTATGGGGGAAGCCGGGGTCTTCAACGAAGAGGATGGGGCAGCCGCCCACGACCTCCATGCCCTGCTTTTCCGCATATTCGCGGTTGTCCTTGCTGCACGCGCCCATCACGAGCCATACCTTCTTGATGCCCGCGGCGGCAAGCCCTTCAATCGCGTTATATGCGTCCTTGGGCTTGAGCACGACGATGGCGAGGTCGGGCGGAGGCTTGATTTCGTCGGCCAAGTGCACGGTCTGCATGCCTTTCATCTCGTCGGCGGTGGCGCAGGGATGCACGGCGATGATTTTGGTTATAGGCGAGTAGTTGCGTATCGCATTGAGCACGTCCCAGCCGTAGCCCTTGCCGCTTCGCGACAGCCCCAAAAACGCAGCCGTTACGTTGTTATGCAAATAATCGTGTTGCAGCGCCATGCGCGCCTCCCGGCAATGGATAGGCGCTATTCTAGCACTAAGGGAAAATGTCTAGCCGCCGTAGCGGATGTGCTTGTCAAAGAAGGCGAGCATCGCCTGCATAAGCTCGCGCTGGTCGGGGGTCGTGCGCTCAAAGCCGCCGTGCTTGCCGCCGGGGACATCAATAAGCTGGACGCTCACGCCCGCGGCGAGCAGCACGTCGCGAAGCTCCTGCGACTGCGCGAAGGGCACCAGCGGGTCTTTGGTCCCGTGAATAATGAGGAACGGCGGGTCGCTCGGGTCTACGAATGTCACCGGCGATGCCTGCGCAGCCAGCTCCGGCGCATCTCTCACCTCCGCACCGAGCAAGCGCGCCACGAGGCCATCGGGATTGTCGGCCATGCCTGGCCTGGCGAGGTCGGACGGGCCGAACCAGTCGCAGACCGCCTGCACGTCGCTTGAAACGCCGGTCACGCCTTCGTCGCCTTCAAGCTGTGCGACGCCGTTGCTCGTGCCCAGCAGCGCGACGAGATGCCCGCCAGCGGAAGTGCCGAACACGCCGATGCGAGTGCCGTCGCCGCCGTATTCAGCAGCATGCTTGCGCACCCAGCGTATCGCGGCCTTGCAGTCGTGTATCTGCGCGGGGAATTGCGCTTCACCGCTCAAGCGGTAGTTGATTGAGAAGCCGACGTAGCCTGCCTTCACAAGCGGGAGGAGGAAGCGCGCGCCGCCGTCCTTGTCGCCGCCTTTCCACCCGCCGCCGTGGATGTAGACCACGACCGGCCGTTCCCTGTCCTTCGTCACCGGCTCGTATGCGTCAAGCAAAAGCGCCGTGCCGTCCACGGTTGCGTATGCCACGTCTTGCGTGACCCTCACGCCCATGCGCGGGAACTCACGTGTTTGGGCAGCTAACGCATAATGTGTAAGTGCAAAGAGGAAGGCTAGAGCTAAGGCAAAGACTACAGATAAAGACACTAGCTTGTATTCAGATGAGTAGCGCTTAAGCACGATTTTTCCTTTGTGAGATATCAATTATTCCTTATTCAGATTCGATGGAAGTGACTATCGTAGGTATATCCATTAGTGGAACAGGCATGTTCCCATCAAACGAAGCGCGTTCTGACGTCATAATCCCATACTCAGGCGAGACGATATCCAATCGTCCACTTTCAGGAATAATCTCTACAGCTCCATCGACCATAGAATACCGCACTCGAAGCCAAGAGCTATGTAGTGGTGGTGTCAGTGAGCCGCGGATCATCGGCTCCGGTAAAGCTGTAGTTATAAGAATGCCGATAAAGCTCGCTATCATATATAGAGCCAAATTTCTTAAGATCCTTTTCCCCACGCTTATAGGACGCGGGGACTAGCATTGTGTTCAAGCGTGGAAGCAGGCGTACAAGATGCCGAAGGGGGGACTCGAACCCCCACGAGATTGCTCTCACTAGGTCCTGAACCTAGCGCGTCTGCCATTCCGCCACTTCGGCACGGGCGTTTCCTGCGGTGCAGGGGCACACATTCTAACATCGCCGCGAAGCTTGGGCAAGTGACGCCTGCTTTTCGCCTAGCCGCCCGCGCGCAGGCGGTGCGCCGCATCGCGCAGATTGTCTATCTGGCGCGGCAGCGTATTGGTCTTCAGGCTGCATCCCGGCGCGAGGATGAACGCGCGTCCCTTGAGCTGCGCATGCGCGTCGTCAACCTGCGCTTGGATTTCGTCAAGCGTCATTTCCTTGAAGCTCTCATGGTCAACGCCGCCCATGAGCGGAAGCTTCGTGAGCTTGCGCACCTCGGCAAGCGATGGGTTCGTGGCGTCTCGGTCAGCCCAGTTTATGCAGGTCACAGGATAATCAAGCAGCTCGCGCAGATACACCGCGCTTCCATGAACATGCAGCACGTTCATCGCCGCGCCCTCGGCCGCCTTCAGCACGCGGATGTCAAAGGGCTTGCCGAAGC
The DNA here is from genome assembly GCA_963749125.1 of uncultured bacterium. Taxonomy (GTDB): domain Bacteria; phylum 4484-113; class 4484-113; order 4484-113; family 4484-113; genus JBBIJQ01. Next base: position 79,033 of record CAVVLL010000001.1, on the reverse strand, counting down.
GCTCGTATTCTTCCCACGTCATGTATTCCTTCGCCGCGCCAGCGACCGAGAAGAAGATGCCCGCCGTGCCGACTTCCATCATCGCCGACACGAGGCGTTCAAGGTTCACTGTGATCGTCTCCAGGCCTGCGAGGAAGTCGTCGGGATGCTCGTTCATGTGCGTGCGCCAGTTCTTCCAGCAGATGTTGCGCGCGGTCGTCCAGGGCGAGAAGATGGTGTCTATGAAGTACGCCTCGGTCCCCATGCGCCGCGAAAGCTCGCGCAGCGCTGTGAGTTCCTGCTTGTAGCCGTCGTAGCTCCACGGGCTCACCTGCGGCAAGCGGTGCCAGTCCCCGGGCTCCACCACGTCATACATGTCTTCGGCGCGCGGGTAGTCGTAGTCGTTCATGACCTTGAGGAAGTCAAGGTCAAAGCGCTGGTAGAACGCGTGCTCCAGTTCGGCGTGCGCCATGCCGTCGCGGAATTGCTGGCCGAAGTGGTACCAAACGGAGTAGGGCGCGCGGTCAACCTTGCGGCCACCCAGCGCCGCCTGCATCCGCTCAAGCTTCGTCATTTGCACCGATACAATCATTGGGGAGTGAATTATACACGGGGCGGGGAAGAAGGGATTAGGGATGAGGGATTAGGGGTTAGGTTCCAGATATAGAATTCCGAAACCCCGGAATAGCGAACTTAAGTCCAAATCCTTTACGAAAACAACTGCGCTAACTTGTCATGGCTCAAGCTTGCGCAACTACATTCCATTTATCTTTCAATCTGCTTAGTTCTAAGTTTATTAGAGAAAGCCTTCTCGTCGAAATAAAACATCGTACGCGGCTCTTCAATTCCCCAGATACTGTCGGCCCGCTTAATAATCATTGAACCATCATGAGTGCCTAAGAAGTGGGTAATCTGGCCTTTATCATCGTAAAATAGAATATATCCAGATGTATCAGCTTTTCCATCTGCGTCTTTAGCGCTGGAGCCGATAATTTCCATACACACTTTCCCATCTTCTCCAACGATGCTGATTTTATGCGCAGTCAGGCTCAGCGCTGATGGTTCGGGCGCAGTGTTGTTATCTGCATCTGATTTGTTGCCGCTCTCATTATCCCCTACTACGCTGATACCCGGTAAGCGAAAGAAAGAAATTGAATAGCACGCGATATAGCCTAATGTGGCTCCGATTACCGCCCCTATTAGAAGCGCAACGAGTATGCTGTTGCCCTGTTTCATTTAATACTCCAATACGAGAGATCAAAAAGGCCTTGCGTACTTCAAAGATCTGAACAATTATAAGATGCACCATTAAAGAAGGCTGTTCATGTGGTGCTGTTCGTAATTATTCTTCTTCTTCATTACCATGGTAAAGAAGAAAGAGGGTTGAAGCTTCTAGTGAAAAGGTAACAATTGCTGAGGTTATTTAACCCCCTGATGGTATGATTACCGCGGCGGGAACGCCGGATATGCAGTGTTACATTGTCCTAATTGCGTCGGTGCTCATCCAATTCTGCTTCGGCAGCATATACGCATGGAGCGTCTTCGTCCCGCCGCTGCGCGAGGTTTACGGGCTTAGCACAACCGAGACGCAGATAATCTTCGGCGCGGCGGTCGCCACATTCGCATTCTGTTTCGTCTTCTCGGGCAAGCTGCACGACCGTCTCGGGCCGAGGCTAGCTGTCGTCATCGGCGCGGTGGTTTACATGACGGGCTACCTGATCGCGTCATTCTCAGGCGGCTCATTCGCGCTAATCCTGCTGGGCATCGGTTTCATTGCCGGCGCAGGCGTGGGCTTCGGTTACCTCTCGCCCATCGTCGCCTGCATGCTTTGGTTCCCGAAACAAAAGGGGATGATCACCGGCCTTGCGGTCGCAGGCTTCGGCGCAGGCGCGATCCTGCTGTCGGCGGTCGCAGGATGGGCGCTGGAACGCGGCGCGGATGTCCTCGTCATCTGGCGCATTGTCGGGCTTATCTACGGCATCTCAATCCTGCTCATGGCGGCGCTGCTCTCACTGCCTGCGAAAGTGGAAGGTCCCGTGCGCGAAAAGGTAAAGCTGCGCGAGCTTTTGCGCCAGCGCGCATACTGGGGGATGGTCAGCGGGCTGTTCGCGGGGACATTCGCTGGCTTGCTCGTCATCGGTAACTTGAAGCCCATTGGGCTGGAACTTGGATTAAGCCAGGCGCTGTCCACCGCCGCAGTCGGCGCATTCGCGGCCGGCAATGCGGTTGGGCGCATAGTGTGGGGGTGGGTGTTTGACCGGCTGGGCAGGTTCGCTATCCCAGTCTCGCTGGTGTTTCTCGCGCTAACGGTGCTGGCGCTCCAGCCCTCGGCGCGCTTCGGGGTTGTATTCGCAGTTGTGGCGACGCTGGCGGGGGCCGGTTTCGGCGCATGCTTCGTCGTGTATGCGGCGCAGGTGGCGTTGGTGTTCGGCGCCGAGCGCGTCTCAGGCGTTTACCCATTCATATTCCTTGCCTACACGGTGTCAGGGACGATGGGGCCTACCATCGGCGGGCTGCTTTACGACCGAACGCAAAGTTACGCAATACCCGCGATGGTGGCGGTTGCAGTCGCGCTTGCAGGGGCGGCTGTGACGACATGGCTGGTCTGCCTGCCCAAGCGGCGCGCGGCGAAGCCAGCTTAGCTTGCAGTAGATTTCAGGCAATGGTAGCATTTAGAGTGCTCTAAATTGAGGAGTTAGGCGATGCCCGATAGGACATACAAGATTGACCTCATAGACATGGTCACGGCAATGGGGGCTGCGGTTGACTTCGTAAGCCCGCTAGTTGCGGGCCACCACCGCCGCGTTTCATACTACACGCTCTCTATCGGCAAGGAAGCGGGAATCTCTGAAGAACAGCTGCGCGAGGCATTCCTTGCCGCGTCGCTGCACGACATCGGAGCATTCTCACTGGAGGAGCGACTGGACACGCTGTCATTTGAGCTGACGAAGCCGGATCTGCATTCGAAGATGGGGTGCATCTTCCTGCGCCGTTTCGGGCCGTTTAAGAATGCGGCGAAAATCGTCCGTTACCACCACCGGCCGTGGCGCGACGGCGAAGGCTCGGGAGGTAACGGGAATAGTATTCCGATGCTGAGCCACTTGATAAACCTCTCGGACCGCATTGACGTGCTGCGCGAGCCTGACAGGAACATCCTCTCTCAGGCGCAATCCATCAGCGCTCGCATATGCGAAGGCTCAGGCAAGCTGTTCGTGCCGGATTACGTCAACGCGTTCATGCGCCTGTCGGAGAAGGAGTTCTTCTGGCTGGATTCGGTGTCGCCCTTCCTGCCCGACGTAGTGCGCAAGCTCGCAGGCGATATCACGCTTGACTTGGATTACACGCAGATGGAGGAGCTGGCAAGGTTTCTCTCCCACATCATTGATTACAAAAGCTCGTTCACATCCACGCACTCGCAGGGCGTTTCAGCGTCTGCCGCTAAGCTTGCGGAGGTTTGCGGGATGAACCCCGACGAGCAGCGCCAAATGCGGCTCGCAGGCCTGCTCCATGACATCGGCAAGCTGGCAGTCCCGGCGGAGATACTGAACAAGCCTGCATCATTATCCGAGGATGAGACTTACATTATCCGCGGCCACACCCACAACTCGCGGCGGCTGCTGGAGAAAATCGGCGGGCTAGGCGACATCGTGGAATGGGCGTCTTCCCACCACGAGCGGCTGAATGGCAAAGGCTACCCGTTCCATATTGATGCGGAGAACCTCTCGCTGGGCGCACGCGTGATGTCGGTCGCCGACGTTTTTACTGCACTTGCGGAGGATAGGCCTTACCGAAGCGGAATGGACAGGGATTCCATCACAGAGATAATCAGGGGCATGGCTGAAAGCGGTTCCCTTGACCAGGGCATTGTGGACGCCTTGGACGAGTCATACGACCAGGTTAACAAAGCCCGTATGGAAGCGCAGGCGGCTGCAGAGCTGGAATACGAGGAATTTCTGGTTGAATTACAGACGCTCAAAGGCTGCGAAGAGTAATAGACCTCATTGACAGGCTCAGCAAGCGCGTTACACTATTTGGGTCGCGCCGCACATGGCTGCGCTGCGGAAGTGTGAGCGAAATTCTGCTGGTAACCATTTTCAGACGAAAGAAATGGCTCTAGGCGCAGTCTTGCCCTGGCACGCGCTATAATTCTCGGGCTGCGCCTGCCATGGTGCCAGTTTCAGCAATTATGCTATTTGACCTAGGAGGAAGGTAAATGGGACGCATCGCTCACCTTCTGCTGGCGATCGCCGCCGTGATTATCTTTACGGCGTTCGCTGCGTTTGCTCAAGAAGCTCCGACACTACCCCCAGATCAGCCGCCAGCTGCTGCGCCTGCAGAAGCGCCGCCCGCGCCTCCTGCTCCGCCGCCGCCGCCCGAAAAGAGCCCGTTTGAGAAGGCTATTGAAGGCTGCAAGGCTGTGGAAGGCTTGTTCACGTTTTACATCAACGAAGAGGAACAGAAATTCCTGCTTGCGGTCAAGCCCGACCAGCTAAACGTGCCGTATCTGCTGAACCTGACGCTGGATTACGGCGACGGCTATTACTTTGATTCAGGCGCGATGATGGGTAACTTCCCATTCGAAATCCGCAAAATCGGCAAGAAGCTTCAGGTCATCCAAATCAACCTCGCTTACCGCGCCGAGCCCGGCAGCTCCATGTCGCGCGCAATCGCTTCAGGCGTATCAGAATCTATAGTTGGTTCATCTCCGCAAATCTGCGAACCTGACCCAAAGACTGGCGCGATGCTCATAGACCCATCGCCGCTGTTCCTGCTGGATCCCGGGGTGGCTAACATGCTCAACCAGATTGGCGCAGGCTACTACTTTGACCACCAGGAAACGCGCTTCGGGACGATTCAGTCGTTTCCCAAGAATACTGAAGTTGAGGTAATCGCGAGCTTCAAGTGCGGAGGCCCCCCTCCCAGTACCAGCCCAGCCATCCCCGACTCGCGCAACTTCATCCACCGTTACCGTTACAGCCTTTGCACCCGTCCTGAGCCCGGCTACACGTCGCGCTACGCTGACGACCGCATCGGCTTGTTCACGACCATGTATATGAACTATGACACGTTGGCGACGGACAACGCATACGTGCGCCTGGTCAACCGCTGGCGCTTGGAGAAGCAGTTCCCCGAGATGGAGGTGTCTCCGCCCAAAGAGCCCATAGTCTATTGGGTAGCGAACACTGTCCCCGTTGAATACCGCGATGCGGTGCGCGACGGCATACTCGCTTGGAATAAGGCGTTTGAGAAAGCGGGCATTAAGGACGCAATCGTCGTGAAGCAGCAGCCCGACGATGCAGACTGGAGTTCCGCCGACGTGCGCTACAACTGCGTGCGCTGGATTGTCATGCCCGAACAGGGATATGCGGTCGGCCCTTGCTGGACAGACCCCTACACCGGCGAGATATACGCCGCGGACGTTCGCATATGCGCCGACTTCCTGCGCTGGTATGCGTATAGCTACGAACTCGTTAAAGGCCCATCTCCGTCAACTCCGCCGGCGATGCCCAACCCGGTGAAGTTCCCGTGGATGAACCAGCCGCAATACCGCGATGACTTCTCCCAGGGGCTTGCGCAGCGCGTCGCCTTTGGCATGAACCTGCTTGAGGCGCGCGGCGACTTCACAGCCGACTCGCCAGAGGCGAAGCAGTTCCTGCAGGACGCGGTGAAGGCGCTGGTCGTGCACGAAGTCGGCCACACGATGGGCTGCCGCCACAATTTCCGTGCCAGCTCAATCCACTCGCTCTACGAGCTGCAAGACAAGGACTTCGTGGAGAAGAACGGTCTGACCGGCTCTGTAATGGACTACAACGACGCGAATTTCGCAGCGCCGGGAATGAAACAGGGGCCTTACTGGCAGACAACACTCGGCCCGTGGGACTACTGGACCATTGAATACGGCTACAAGCCCATTACCGCTAAGTCGCCCGAGGACGAGCTTGGCGAACTGCGCAGGATTGCCGCCCGAGCCAACGAGCCGTGGCTGACATACGGCACCGACGAAGACGCGATAGGCAATTCGCCGCGCGGAATTGACCCACTCACGACGATGTGGGACTTGGGCGACGACCCGCTTGCATCCTGCCGCGGCCACATCGAGCTTTCCAAGGAAATCATGAGCAACATGGAAGGCAAGTTGGAGAAGCCCGGCACGCGCTACCAGCGCCTGCGCTGGGTTTATGCCAACGCGCTTGGCATGTATTCGTCGGGCGCATCCAACGCCGTGCGCTTCGTCGGCGGCATCTACCAAAACCGCGACCACATCGGCGATCCCGACGGGCGTGTTCCATTCAAGCCAGTTTCAGCCGCCAAGCAGCGCGAGGCGCTGGCGTTCCTGGACAAGTACATCTTTGACGCCGATGCGTTCCCCATCTCGGCCGACCTGCTCAACAAGCTCGCGCCCGAGCGTTATGACGACTATTCCGGCACGAACTGGAACCGCGAGCGCGTGGATTTCCCGATGCACGAGCTGGTGTTCGGCATCCAGACCAGCCCGCTTGGCTACCTCTACAGCGCGGCGATGCTGCGGCGGCTAGAAGACATGCCGTTGCATTACGCGCCGGGCGAATCGCAGTTCACGATGAGCGAGATGTTCCAGACGCTGCGCCACTCCATCTGGGAAGAGGTTTACGCGAAGCAAAACGTCAACAGCTTCCGCCGCAACCTCCAGCGCCAGCATACAGGGATGCTCATTGGCCTTATGATTGGCGGCAGCGGCGCGCCATTGGATGCCGCGAGCCTCGCCCGCTACGACCTGACGAACCTCCGCACCGCTATCATTGAGGCGCTGCGCACAAAGGGGCTGGATGATGCAACCCGCGCGCATCTCACAGAGGAGAACGCGCGCATCACCGCCGCGATGGATGCGCAGATGGCGCGGTAGGGCAGGCTACTTGAATGAAGTTCGTGAAGGGCGGGGCGATGCTCCGCCCTTCAGTTAATTGGGGCGCGTTGGTGATATCGTATAATCATTCCAGCTTACCTTAAGGTGTAGGACATGGCGTATCTAAAGTGGGTTGATTCTCTTTCTGTCGGCGTCGAGCTGATTGACACGCAGCACAAGCAGATGATCAGCTTCGTCAACGAGCTGATTGATTCCCTACGCGAGGGAAAGGCCGAAAAGGAAGTTGACCGAGCGATTGAATTCCTTGATGACTACGCCCGGAAGCACTTCGCCGCCGAAGAAGAATTGATGGCGAAGTACTCCTATCCAGCAATTCAATCGCATCTGCGGCAACACGAACGCTTCAGAAAGGAAGTTTCGATATTGCAGCGAGAGCTGGAATCAGGTGTGCCGCCGGGAATGCTGCTTATGCGCGTGCGCAAATCGCTGGCGGATTGGTTCGTAAACCACATAAACGATGTTGATCGTTCCATGGCGCGCTTCGTCCGCGTGCATCAGGGGGAGGATTCCCCGGCGGACGCAAAGGAGCTAAAGCCCCAGGACGCGCCTAAAGTGCCGGAGAAGCAAGAAGAGCCTAAAGAAGCGGAAAAGCAGGAAACGATTGAGGAATAGTAGGCTGTAATCGCGCAGAGGCGCAAACAATCAGACGAGGATAAACATGTATATCAAATGGGACGAAAGCTTGTCGGTGGGAATACAGGAGATTGACGACCAGCATAAGGAGTTGTTTGACCGCATCAACCATCTCCTGCGGACGATTGGCGAGCAGCACGCGCAAGGCGAGCTGAAGAAGACGCTGGACTTCATGGAAGAATACGCGCTGCTGCACTTCGGCGCGGAAGAAGAGCAGATGATTCTCACCAACTACGGAGGCTACGGCGAGCACAAGGGCCAGCACGACCATATGCGTGACGAAATAACAGGCCTGCGCGCGCGGCTGGCCCGCGAAGGGCCGAATGAAAAGCTGCTTGTTTACGCGCAGGAGCTGCTCGTGGACTGGCTGCAAAGGCACATCCGCAGCATTGACATGAAGATGGCGCGGCACCTGAAGAGCCTTTAGCGGGAATGTCTGTGCTACAATCGCGCCAGTGCGATGAAGCACGACCATCACCAAAGGGACGGCAAGCCGAAAGGCATCGCCGATAAGGGGGACACGCTTCCCGCAGACCCGGGCTGCGAACTCATCGTGCTCGCAAGGTATAACGATATCCCCGACGCCGAGCTTGCTCGCGGGGAGTTGGAAGCTAACGGCATTCAATCGGTCATCTTCGACGAAAACACAATCAATGCGCAGTGGCTGTATGCGCAGGCGATGGGTGGAATGCGGCTGATGGTGCGCGCGCGTGATGCTTCAACGGCTGCCGAGATTCTCGGTCTACCGCCTATCAGCGCCGGAGAGCTTGCGCAGGAAGCAGGGGAGACCGAAGAAGCAAAATGCCCGAAGTGCGGCAACGGCGACGTAAAAACTGGTTTCTTCACCGTTTACGGCACGTCGTTCTTGGGAATCATAGGGATCTTGCTGTTCTACATACTCCCGGCAATCATGATATCGGAAGCCATTCTCGCAGCCATTCCATGGGGATACCGCTGCAAAGCCTGCGGCCACAAATGGCGAAAACTAAAGGCGGCGAAGCCCACGCCGTGACGCACGACCACCACCACAACGAGCAATCAGGCCTGCCGAGAAAGCATGAGCCACATCCGCCGCCTACAAGGCGACAGCTCTTTTTCCATGAAAGATACGCAAGCGCGAAAGCAGCGTTGGAGTGCGAGAAGCCTTTAAGATGCCCTCAATGCAACTCGGATGAAATAGAAACATTCCACACGGAGAGTTGGCGGGGAATAAAGAAATGGTTCAAGTACTACTTCCCATGCTCGCTTCTAGTATGCTGCTCGCCGTTGTTGACGATTTTCGCTCTTCCATTCCTCTTCGTAGTCGGGAGTATCGGCCTATTACCAATGCCTAACCCGCACATGGTCTGCCACCGATGCGGCCATTCATGGCCGCTGCGCGCAATTAAGGCACAGTCATCAGATGATAAGGCGAACTTTTACTAGTTGTTCGCCAAGATTAGCTTCGCTGCTGGCGAAAGGTTCTATTGCAAGTCCGCGTCATGTATCAGCCTATGCTAGAATCTTCATGGCCAGAGGCGCAGGTTGCGCTTCAACTCAAGGCTCGGGGGTTTCCCAGGCGGCTTGATGACGTCTCTAATCCTCATAACCGGCGCGGGCTCGTTTGTGTTGGCTCTAGCCCTGACGCCGTGGGTAATGTGGCTGTGCAAGAGGCTTTGCCTCTACGACAAGGCGGATGCGCGCAAGGTTCACCGGGGCGACATGCCGCGCCTGGGTGGGGTCTCGCTGTTCATCGCCACGATGGCGTTCATCATCTTCGTCTCCGCATTCCTTGACAGCGCCTACATCCCGCTTAGCAGGATGCAGATTACAGGCTTTCTTGTGGGCGCGGCGCTATACTTCGCGCTGGGGCTCGCCGACGATATCTACCACCTATCCGCGAAGCTCAAGTTCGTGCTGCAAATCCTGTTCGCCATCGGCGTCGCCTGGGCGGGCATCAGCATCGGGACGCTTTTCGGTACGGTCGCGCTTCCGGTTTGGCTCAACTACTCCCTCACCGTGTTCTGGATCGTCGGCATCGTCAACACGATAAACTTCATTGACGGCCTGGACGGCCTGTCGGCTGGCATCAGCGCCATCTCCTTCCTGGCGATACTCGTGCTGTCGCTCGTGCGCGGCGACTACTACTTCTGCCTGGTGAGCCTCGCGGTGCTGGGCGCGCTGCTTGGCTTCCTGCCATACAACTTCTACCCGGCGCGCGTGTTCATCGGTGACGGCGGGGCGCTGCTCATGGGATACTTCCTGGCGTCCATCTCGCTGCTCGGCTTGTTCAAGCAGACGACGCTCATCGCCGCCAGCCTCCCGCTCATCATCCTGCTCATCCCGATACTTGACACGTTCTTCGCTATCGTCCGAAGGCTGCTCAAGCACAAGCCGATTACCTCGCCCGATAAGAAGCACATTCACCACCGCGTCCTCTTCTTCGTCAACAAGCGCTACCGCCATAGGATGTCGCGCAATGGCGCGCCGGTAGACATGGACACGAAGCTGCTCCTTGAGGGGCTGGCGCACCGCAACACTGTGCTCTACCTTTACTTGGCGTCGGCGATATTCGCCGCGCTGGCAGTCCTCTTGGGGATGCGGGGGCTGTAAGACATGGGCGCGCTGGGAAAACAGCTTGTAGCAGCCTTCCGCCAGATATTCGGAGGATTTAGTGAATTCTCCGCCTTCGTCAGCGGAGCCGGGCTATGGTATTACCTGCTTGCAGACATGTTCGCCTGGCTTACAGGCAGCGTCGCAATTTACTTCATAGAATTCGCGCACGACCCGTCGCGCTTCGGCACGCTCGGTGAGGCGCTGTATTTCTGCTGGATTTCCATGGCCACGGTCGGCTATGGCGACTACACGGCGCATAGCTCGGCCGGCCGCATCATCGTGATGGTGCTCGTGTTCATACACATAATCATCATGGCGCTGCTTTCGGCGGGGGTAGCATCAATGTTGGTGGCCCGGCGGTTGAAGGAGGGAAAGGGTTTGGAAAAGGTCCGAATGGAAAATCACCTCATTATTTGTGGATGGAACAGCAACGGCAACCGCCTTCTCCAGCACCTTGAGCGCGCGGAGGAGAAGACATCGGCCGCGCTGGTCAACGACCTTCCCGAAGAGGAAGTAGCCGCCGTCATAAGCAACCACCCCACGCTTGAGCTGCGCTGGGTCCTTGGCGATTACACGCAGGAATCAGTGCTTGAGCGCGCCAATGCGAGGCATGCGCGCGGCGCCGTGATCCTTGCCGACTACACTTTGCACGACGCTGACAAGAGCGACGAGCGCGCCATCCTCGCGACGCTGGCGCTGAAAGAGATTAAGAGCGACATCCTTGTGTCGGTCGAGATCCTCAACGAAAGCTCGCGCTCGCACCTGCGCCGTGCGCGCGCCGACGAGGTCATCGTCGCAGGCGAGAACGACCCGTTCTTCCTCATCGCTTCAACGCTGACGCCCGGCCTGAGCCGCATCGTCCGCAACGCGCTCATGCCCGACATGGAAACCGACTTCATCGTCCGCGATATCCCCAAGCACTTCATCGGCAAGACCTTCGGCGAGCTGCTAAAGCATGTTTACGAGGAAAAGGGCGACATCCTACTCGGTATTATTACGCACGAGCCGGGGATGAGCCTTGACCAGGTGCTCTCCGACGACTACACGGTGATTGACAAGTTCATTGAGGAAAAGTTCAAGCGAGCCAAGCTGGGCGGTGGCCGCCTTTCCGGCTTCCACCCGCACCTCAACCCGCCCGCGTCCTTTATCATCGGCGAGCGCGACAAGGCTGTCGTCCTCACCCGCGCCAAAGAAGCCGAAAAGGGGTAGGGGCTGCGTCGGAAGCCGGTAGCTTAGACTTGAGGCTTAGCTTTCATCCCGCGAGGCTAGGACGCTGGTGACGAGGGGGGAGTCGCCGTCAAAGGTGACCTGCAGCACGTATTTGAAGAGCAGCTTGGGCAGCGGTCCTTCGCCCTGCCCGAACTTCCAGTCGTAGCGAAACTCCTTCTTGCCCACGCCGCTCCAGCCTGTGCCGTCCGGCTCGCCAACGAGGTTGCCCACCTCGGGTTTGCGCAGGGCGTTAAGGCGCTTGCCGAGGAAGCCTATGCGCTGGGCGGGCTCTTCATACGCCTTGCGGACGAACAGGCTCGTGGGCTGGCTGCCGTCGTAAAGCACGATGATGGCAAACGGGAGGATGCGCGGGTCGCCGGAGGGGAACTGCTGGGCGAAGTCCGGGGGCTCCATCACCTGTGTCGGCTCCTGCGCGCCCGTGGAGTAGTAGAGGTTGTCGCCCCGCTGCGTGCGCACGATGAAGGACGGCGCGCCGAAAGTGGACTGCGCCTTAGCGCTATCCCAGGTCATGACGTCGGCGAAGTCCAACTCAGGCGGCTTCGCCAGCTCCCCGCCCTTGATGACGTCGCAGGACGCCAGCGCCACGAGGAGGGCGATTATCAGATATGCCGACCGCTTTTGAAGCCTGGACATGGCAAAGATTCTAGCACCTATCCGTGCAGGGGTAAGCCCAGAACCGTAGGCCGGGCTTTAGCCCGGCTCTGAGTCTGGCTGTAGGGCGGCCACCCGTGGGCCGCCGTCTGGTTTCCGGAGAAGAGCGGCGGGACACAGGTCCCCGCCCTACAGCAGAACCCAGAGGCGCGGTACAAGTCCGCGCCCTACACCAAATCCCAAGCCTGCCTGACGCGCCCTGCATGCCAGAGGTGGTTTTCCCTATCTGTTGGTCGGGGCTTGACGGGGGGATTTGCGTTTGGGTGTGCGATGGGCTATAATGCTCGTGTGCCCCAGTAGGGGCATTTTGGTTTCAAGAGGGCAAGGGCATCGGCCCCTGCGCCAGGAGTTAAGGGATTATGACGCAACTGTTATCGCGCATCGCGGTGCTGGCTGGTTTGCTGGCACTAGTTTTAGTACTTACTTGTGTGGTTAGCCGAAGCCTGCTTAAGGCCGAGGCTGCGGAAGCTGACAGAGAGGCCGTAACCGCCGTCCAGGCGACTGCGAGCCTGCCTTTCAGCCCTGAAGACCACGCCTTTATCGTGCACTACCTGACCAGGAAGTGGGGCTTGCCGGTGGCCGACGCCACCCCCCTCGCGACCTGGCTTCTCACCTATTCCGCCCGTTACAGCACCGACCCGATGGTCCAGCTCGCGCGCGTGCTCAAGGAGAGCCGGGGTCGCCACTACCGCGCAGGCAGGAGCCGGGCGCCGGGGAACGTCGTGCGGGGCGGCTCACGAGAAATTGGCTATTCGCAGATAATGCCTTTCTGGGCGGGCAAGCGGGTTGAGGACATCACCATCAGCCGCGACATGCTCTTTGACCCCGAGGGCAACATCCAGGCTGGCATCGCCCTTTACAAGCGCTATGAGCGCGGGGCGGGTGGCTATATGCTAGCATTGGCACGCTATAACAGCCCCGGTTCGCGCCGCCCCAACGGGTATGCGCATGGCGTGAATGCCATCTACAAGGATATTTGTTCCGAGCAGTCCCGCTTTGCGCAGCGCCAGCCGGTAGCTTACCAGTTACAGCTGGCGAACCTCTTGAGCGCCGAGCTTGCACCTGAGGAAGAAGAAGAGGACATCATCCCGAACCTGTATTTCTAGGGTAGCGGCAGCTAAGCCAATGCCTTGAGGATAATTCGGAAGACTGTATCGCTGTGTATGTAACCCAGGAGGACTAAATGGGGAAGTCCAATTGCCAGTCGGGTTCGTGCCTCTTAGCAGGCGTGCTTTTGCTTGTAATGGCACTTTGTATGATTCCAAACTCAGCTTACGCAGATAACGCAAGCGCGAGGGAGGCATTGCCGAAGGACCTGCAGGACGAAATTGAAACCAGCCATGTTAATGCCATGGTTGCGTTAAGACTGACCGGAGTTACTTCCAGTAGAGATAGAGTAGCGCATGATAGACTACGCCTTGAACTATATTCAGGTTACCGTCCGAAGACGATTGACGCATATCATGACCTCAAGTTCGACGACCCCCTCACCCCTTTTGAGGAGATGTCGTCACTAGAAAAATATCTAGCCTGGGGCTATTACGATTACATCTCGACCAGTGTAGCCGACACTATTACGATGCCGCTTCTACTAGCTAACTCAGCCTATCGCCAGTACGAGAAGGCGAAGTATACGGTTCCTGATATGGAATGGGTTGAAGACAGACAATATCTAGATGTAAGCGCGATGTGCCAATATCTGGAGCTTCGAGTGAGTTCCGTTACAAACGAGATTATCAAGACGGATTGCGCCAGTTTCTCTGCCGGTAATGCGTATGTGAGGATTGTAGGAGCTGACGAAGTAACAGAATTGATCGAGCTAGACCCAATCATCCTTGAAGGGGTTTTCACGAATAAGAATGCGTTTTGGCGAGTTGGTGCATGGGGTTATATGCGCAATTATCCTTACAATTACGATGAAGTCGAGCCGGAGAATCCTGTTTGGGTAAAACCACCTTACTTAGTCTATGTTCGTATTTACGGCGAAGAAGGCGTGCTTATCGAAGGGCTTTTCTAGCCCTAGAGCTCGTGATTACCTGAAAGATACGAATGTCGCTACAGGTAATATCTAACCGCCGCGTCGCGGTGGATACCGGCTTCAACCCATGCCAGCTTGACCCCGCCTGACGACGGCAACTTCTTTAGTAGCTCTTCAGCAATCCAACGCGCGATGTTCTCCGCGCTCGGATTCGCGCCATGGAACTGCGGCAGTTCGTTTAGATACTTGTGGTCAAGCATAGCCGCGACTTCGCCAAGCATCGCCCGAAGCTCCCGCTCATCCGCCAGGTAGCCGCGCTCATTTAGCTTCTCGCCGTGAAACGCCGCCAGCAGACGGTATGTGCGCCCGTGGATGCCGGAGTCAGGCGACGCAGCGCCTTCAATGCGCAGGGCGCATTCCGCCTGAGCTCCGACGGTTATCTCGAAGTAAGCCACTGCTATATCGCCCCTGCGATAGGCGCGTTCTCGGGAAGCGGGGCTAGCTGGACGGTGATGTTCTTGTCCGTACGCGTCCCGCCTTCAATGTGCACAACCCCCAACTCTACCTTGCCATCAACCGGCTTGGAGCGCACCACGTCAATGAGGTCGGTGTAGGTCTTGACCGGTTTGCCGTCAACCTTGGTGATGATATCCAGCACCACGCCGACGTTGGGCTTCTCCACCGGCGGGAGGATGCCGGTCTTGGCTGCGGGGAAGTCTTTATAGACTTCGCGGACGAGCAAGCCTTCCTGCACCGGCAGGTTATACCTTTCGACAAAGCGCGGGTAAAGCTCCACAACTTCAATGCCAAGCCATGCGCGCAGTACGCGCCCATATTTGAGCAGATCGTCCATTATGCTCTTCGCCACGTTTATCGGGATGGCAAGGCCGATGCCCTCGCTGCCACCGCTCTGCGAGAGGATAGCTGAGTTGATGCCGACTACCTCGCCAAGCGCATTCAGCAGCGGGCCGCCGGAGTTGCCGGGGTTAATAGCAGCATCGGTTTGGATGACGTTGGAGATCGTGCGCTGGTCGGCGGCGCGGATACTGCGCTCGTTTGACGAAACGACACCGAAAGTTACAGTGCGGTTGAAGCCGTAAGGGTTGCCGATGGCGATGACCCAGTCGCCCACGCGCAGCTTTGAGCTGTCGCCAAGCTTGATTACAGGCAGCTTCTCAGCGCCAGGAGTGACCCGCAGGACTACCAGGTCGGTGGATATATCCGAGCCGACAACCTTCGCTGACAGCTCCTTGCCGTTTGCGAGCACGACCGTGATGGAATTCGCGCCTTGGATAACATGGTAATTAGTGAGGATAAGGCCCTGCGCGTCAACGATGAAGCCGCTGCCCATGCCCTCACGAATCGTCTGTCCACCCGTAAAGAAGTCAAAGCCCTGGACCTGCGTGGTCACATAGACGACGGCCGGACCGGCTTCCTCAAACACCTGCGTCACGAAGTTCGTGTCGAGGCCCGTTCCCGCCGCAGGCTGGGTTGATGGCCCTGAAGCCTGGCCGCCCTGCCTTGCCTGCGGATTACCGCCACGCCCTCCTGCTTCCTGGGCGTAAAGGGTTGTGCCAACGCCCGTGCCGAGGAAGAACCCGATGAGCAACACGAGCGAAATGATCAAGCTGTAAGAGACTCTGCGTTTGTTCATATCAATACCTCATTAGCTTACTGGCGGCAGTTCGGCCTTCCAAGGGTTAACCGCTGCCGGGAACATACCCCTGTCCGCGGCCTGTCCAGCGCTGAATATCAGGTAGCTGTCCCAGCCGTAAAAGAATATAAACCTGGCACGCGCCATCGCTGCAACCGAATTACCATGATAGACGGCGATGAAGTGCCCCGGGCTTTCGCGGTTGGCAAAAGTCGCCACGACGCTGTCTTCCGGCGCGGCATATACATTACGGCGCAAGGAAAACGACTTGGCGTTCGTCGTGAATTCAGACGGCGGCAGCGCATTCCCAAGCTTGTCCCAAGCGCGGTTCACGTGCGAACCGCCCAAAAGCATTACCGAATGCTCCGCCAGCATCTTCGCTTCAAATTCCGTGTCTGCGATAACCTGCACCTCGTTACCCGAGCTGCGGATTGTGTCAACGAGCTTAAGCAACTCAGCGGACACTTCATCCGTGCCGGAAGGATAGACGACAATAGCTCCCTTTTCATTCAAAACCGCGTTCAGGCAAGGCTCCAGCGCCTCGGCTGGTATGTAACGTAATACCTGCCAATCGGGGTCAATCTCGTAAGTCAGCCCACCGGGGAATGGGGGCTTATCGCTGCCCGAGGTAACGGTAACCGTCGCTTCATGCCCTATGCCAAGCTTTATGCTGCCATCGGCCATTAGCTTGCCCTCGCTGTCAATGCCGGTGAAGTCAAGCTTAATGGGCCAGTAAGGTTCTTGCTGGGTAATCAGCAGAATAGCTGCGTTGTCCTTGCGCCGTGCCTGCGCTTTAAACACCGGCGCGCCGGGTAAGTCCAGCCATTCGGTGAATACGTCGCCAAGCTCTTGGCCCGAAGTGGCTTCAAATGCCGCTTCAAAGTCGCTCCAGTATGCGAAGCCGCCGCCTTCCTCTTTGATTACCTGCTTCAAGCCCGCGAAGAATGCCTCATCACCGATAAGCCTGCGGATGTAATGGAAGAACATGGCGCATTTCTCATAGCCGACAGCGTCGTCAACTTCGGTTTCTTTCCACTTGAACTCGCGCAGGGGGTAGGCCTTATCCGGCGGCGCATAAAGGCTGAAGCGCACGCTCGCGCGCTTGCGCCAATCTTTTGCCTCATCGGGCTTCCCGTTCGTCTCCGCCCAATAGTAATTCGTCATATATGTTGTGAGCCCTTCGCACCAGTTGCCCTGCTCAGGGTCGTAGAAAACGTAGTTTCCCCACCAGTTATGCATCAGCTCGTGGGCGACGCCCGAAGGGCCGGTAACGTCGTAGCCGCCGCCGCGCCCAAGCATCGCCAGCACCGCGTTGCCCAGCAGCGAGTAACCAGGCATGCCATAGCCGGTTTGGAAGAAGTTCTCCACGACGTCAAAGCGATTGGAGGGGAAATCGCCGAGGATGTTTGTGTAGAACTTGAGGTATTGTTCTGTCGCGTCAAGCAGCTTGCCCGAAAACTGCTCATGCTCAGGGAACAAGTAGGTTGAGAGCGTTGTTTTGCCGACTTTGCGCGATTCAACTTTGTATGCGCCGCCGACAAGGGTCAGCCCGTCTTGCGGGATGTCGCTGCGCCATGTGGAGCTACTTGCGCCCCCACCCATATCGCGCCCCAGCAAGTCTCCCTGGGCTACGAGCATCATAGGCTTAGGAATTGAGGCGTTTAGCTCAAAGCCCGCGAGCATTGTCTCTTCAATGGGATACCAGCCGCTTCCGCCGTCAAGGTAGATGCCTTCTTCGCCAATAATGCCGAAAGTCCCGTCGCCGCGTACGTGCGCCAGCGTCTGCTCTTCCTTTATCGGGTCGTAGATAACGCCCTTATAGCTGAAGGTCGCAGCCTTCACGTCGGCCGGGATTAGCAGTGCGTATGCGGTAAGGTGTTCGGGAAGTTCGTCAATCGTGCCCGGCGTTAGCTCCAACGCCCTTCCTGTGTCGGAAAGCGCGAAAACGGATAGCTCTTTACCAAACGCCACCGTGAGCGTTCTATCGCCTTTGCCATTCAGGCTGACCGTATCAGTTGCATCAATTGTATGCGCCGCCGGGTCCAGCTTCACTGTAAGGTTATGGAAGCTAATCAGCCCGTGTTTATCCGCCGACTTCGCACTCATGGTCTCCGCGCTGGCAAATGAAGCGAAGAGCATCGCGAGAACAATGCCCAGGAGTATCGTGCATATGTGAGTTCGGTTCATCCGTTTCTCCTTCCTATTTCACGATTGTGAACGTTCCCAATTCGGGATGATAGTATTTTTCGCGCACGCGCAAAACGTCCGCAAGGGTTACGCCTTTAAGCGCTTCGTCCAGCGCTAAATCGGCTTCGCCATTTAGCTCCGATGTCGCAGCGAAGAACGCCTGGTTCTTGCGCGTGATGCGGCGCATGACGCGCCTTCCAACGAGGCTGTTTACGCCGCGCTCCACTTCGTCGGCGGTTATCTCCGCGGTAGCCAGCGCGCCAAGCGTTGTGCGGATACTCTCTTTCGCTTTATCTATGTTCTCTGGGCCGGTTCCCATTGAAAGCGTGAACCACCCAACACTGCCGAAGTTATCAAAGCCCGCGCCTACCGAGTATGCCAACCCCTGCTGCTCGCGGATGACGAATGCAGAACGGTCGCCGATGATGCCGCCAAGAATAATCAGCGCAGCACGGTCAGCATCATCCAGCCCGTCAAAGGCGTAGCCAAAGTAGATGGTGGCTTGCGGCGCGCCTTCACCTTCCATCACATCAGTCCCTTGCTGGGGCTTGGGCGCAGGCGCGGCAACGGCGTCGCCACTAGGCAACATGCTAAATCCTTCAGTCGCAGCGCGCACGGCCTCGTCAAGCGGTGCGCTAGTAGCGATGCTCACTATGACATTCCCGCCTCCTGCATAGCTCTTAGCGAAAGCCTTCAGCTCATCCAGCGTCGCCTGTCCTGCTTCGCGCGCGATGCCTTCCACAGGCTTAGCCATCGGCGTGTCACCGAGAATGCCGCCAAGGTACAGCGTGCGCGCACGGTCGCGGGTGCCTGCCGACTTCATCCCCAGCACCTGCATCAAGCTGCGCTTGGCATCTGCCAGCGCCGCATCGTCCAACTTAGGGTGGACGACCGTGTCGGCAAGAAGGGCGATGTTGTCGCGCCAGGACTCGTCAAGCCCCTCGGCCTTAATGAAGCTGTAACGCGCCGAGAGATACATGTCGTCCATCGGGATGTAGGGGTTGTCCACGAAATCCATCGTCAGCCCAAGACCGGCAAGCTTATTTCCGAAATCGTCTTTCGTCATCCCCGCAGGCCCTTGCATCAGCGTGCGCTGCCAAAGCTCGGCCATGCCGCACCTTCCCGCAGGCTCGGCGAAGTTGCGATTGCGGAACACGACCGATGCGCCGAACACTTGGCTGCGCGGGTCTGATTTCACGAGCAATGTGACGCCGTTGGCGAGAACAACGCGCTTGGAGGCTGCTTCAGTCTTACCGGTAACCTTCGCTTCGGGATAAGGCAATGCGATGAGCATGGTTACTTTCGCGCCCATGTCCAGGCGCACAAGCTCGTCGCTTATCTGCCCGCCGGTGACGCCTTCCACCAGCGAAGCCACGTTTCGTGCCAGCTCCCATTTGCCCTGCGCGATGAACGGCGCCTTGGTCATGCCGAAGAAAAGGAAGTTGTCGTAGTCCTTGAGTTCGCGTGCCAGCATCTCGCGCTTCTTGCGCGCAAGCCACGCCTCGTCAGGCGCGGATGTCACAGCGGTCAGCGCTGCAGGCAGCGCGCGCGCGAAGGTCTTGGCTTCCTTCTCGTCCTGCGCGCCGATGGTGCCGGTGAGATACCCGCCTTCAAGATACACGTCCTCGCCGATTGACACTTCAACATCGCGCCCGGCGCGCTCAGTGAATGCCTTGCTCAGGCGCTCGCTCAGAAGCTCTTCGCCAAGAGACAGCGCGACCGACGCTTCAGGCGACAGCTCGGGCAGCAGCACGGCGAAGCTGATGCTCGGTGTAATGCCGCTGAAGTACTGCGCGATAATGCCGGGCTTGGCAGGCCTGAATGCCGCATCAGCTTTGGGCGCGCTTTGCGGCATCGCATCGCCGTAATTGGCTTGGATAAGCGTCATCATCTCTTCCGGCACGAAATCGCCGAGCAGGAGAATGGTCATGCCGTTTGGCGCGTAATGCGACTTGTAGTATTTCACGACAGCATCGCGGCTTATCGTAGAAATGACCTTCTTCGGGCCGAGGACGGTCATTTCGTAAGGCATGCCGCTCCAGAGGATGCGCTGCATCGCGTCCGCCACCGCTTCGCCGGGGCTGCCCATGCCCTGGTTGATTTCTTCAATGATGATGCCACGTTCCTTCTCCAGCTTCTCCGGCAGAAGCGTGGAATGCAGGAGCATGTCCGCCTGCAGCTCAAATGCCTTCACGAAGGTGTATGAAGGCGCGAGTATCATGAACGCCGTGAAGTCCTTGCGCGTAAAGGCGTTGTTGAACGCGCCCAAGCGGTCGGTCTCGGCGTAAAGCTGCTCTTGCGTGAGCTTCTCAGTCCCGTTGAAGAGCATGTGCTCAAGCAAGTGGGTCACGCCGTTTATCTCCGGCGTCTCATAGCGCACCGCCGCGTTGACGATAACGTATGAGGCGACCATCTCCGCGCGGCTGTCGGGAATCATGATTATACGCAAGCCGTTAGGAAGCGTGGAATCATATGCTTGGGGCAAGGCGTTAGCCTGGAATGCCAAGCCGATAAGCGTGGCTAACACAAGCGCCGCAAGACGGGCAGTTTTGAACATCAAATCCTCCTGGCGGGAGATGGCTAATTGTAGCATTGAGGATGCCCGCGCGTGGCAGGCCAGTCCCGGCGCAACCTAGGTAACTGCCTACGAAGCGGGCGGGGGCTCAGCCTTCAATCTGTTTATAGGTTTCCATGACTATCCTGGCGGAGTTGTGCAGCCCCTCAATCTCCTCGGGCGAGAACTCAGCCTGGAGGAATCCGATGATGCCCCTGCGCCCCACGACCACGGGCAGGCTTATGCTGCTTTCAAGGTTGATGCCGTATGCGCCGCCGGGGATGACAGACACGGGCAGGGGGCGCTTTTCGTCCTGCGCGATTGCCCGCACAAGCTCGGTCGTTGCGGCGGCGACCGCCCACGATGCGCCGCCCTTCAGGCGTATCATCTCCGCGCCGGTCTTGCGGATTTTCTGGTAAACCTCTTCAAGGCCTGCGTAATCAAACCCCTCCAGCTTGTCAAAGCGCACCCCGGCGTAGCTGGCCTGGCTCCAAATCGGCACCATGCTGTCGCCGTGCTCGCCGCAGAGGAACGCCATCACGTCGCGCGGATACCAGCCGAAGCGCTCGGCAAGGTAGGAGCGGAAGCGCACCGTGTCCACGAGGTTGCCCAGGCCGATGACGCGCTCGCGGGGGAAGCCACTACGCTTGAATGCGCGCAAGTTGAGCACGTCAACGGGGTTGGTCACGGTGATGATGATGCACTCGGGGTTCACTTCCTTGATGACGTCAATCGCCTGGTCAAGGATGCCCACGTTCGTGCGCATCAGGTCAAGCCGCGACTGGTCGGGCTGGCGGCGGCTTCCCGCGGGGATTATTACGATGTCGCTGCCCGCGCAAGCTTCCATCTTGGTGGCCGCGCGGATGTCGCATGCGTCAATGACCGAGGTGCATTGGATGAGGTCTTCGCGCTCGCCGCGCACGACGTCTTCCACGACGTCTATGAGCACGAGCTTGCTCACGAGCCGCGACGCGAAAAGGTGGAAAGCGGTTGTAGCGCCGACCCTCCCGGCGCCGCCGATGATAGCTACTCTCATAGTGTCCCTCTCACAACCATGTGTGCGTTACTCGCAGGCCCCATACGGCCCCTAATGTTTATACTATCAGCTTCGCCCATCGCCCTTTGGTGAGTCGCAGCCGCTGCTAGAAATCAGTCTTGCCGGAGAAGTTGAAGTCTTTGATCTTCATCGCGGGCACGACCGCGCCGCCGCCGAAGAACGCCGAGCTGAAGTCCTGGGTGGATGTCAGGCCGTCGTTGTTCGCCAATGCCGCGAGGACGTTTTGCGTGTAGCGGAAGTTCTTCAAGCCCTTCGTTATCTTGCCGTTTTCAATGAGGAACGTGCCGTCGCGGGTCATGCCCGTGATGACGGTTTCCATCGGGTCAACGACGTTGCTGTAATGGAAGCGGCTGACAAGGATGCCGTAATCGGTCGTGGCGATGAGTTCATCCTTCGTCTTGTCGCCCGGGGACAACACCATGTTTACCGGCAGCGGCTCTTCCATGCCGAGGTAGTGGCCGGTGGACTCCACGCCGTCCTTCTTCGCGGTCTTCCAGTTATGGGCGTAGCCCTTGGCGACCCCGTTTTCAATGAGCATCAGCTTGGATTTCGGCACGCCTTCAAAGTCAAACGGCAGCCCCATCGTCCTCGGGTCGGATGCATCGTCGTATAGCGTGATATTCGCGCCTGTTATCTGCGTCCCCAGCTTCCCGACAAGGAAGCTTTCATTGTCCTGGTAGGACTTGCCGGAGAAGCCAAGCCACGAGAGGAACATGAGCATCGTCGCCACGGCTTCTTCTTCCAGCACGACCGTGTATTTGCCGACGCCCACCTCGCTGCTGGGATTGCGGCTGGCTTCCGCCTTCGCAAAGGCGTGACGCGCGCACTCGGAAATCGTCAGCTTGCTGAAGTCGCGCTGGAAGTCTTCGCCGTAACCGCTGCTGTCGGAGCCGGTGTAGAGGATGGTTACCTGCGAGGCGGTTGTGTTGCAGAATGCTTTCACGCCGTGCGAGTTAGCGACCACCATCGTGATAACCGAATTGGACAGCGTGCCTGCGGCTTCATACGCGCTGCCGGCGGTGTCAAACACCTCTTTCAATGCAGCGGCGCGCTCAGCGGGAGTCACCTGCGCCGTGTTTTCAAAGAAGTTCACCTTTATGGGATACTGGAATTCGCCTTCCGGCAGCCCTGCCCAGTTGTCGTCCTCGGCGGCTAGCTTCGCCAGCGCGCAGGCATCCTTGACCACGGCTTGCAGCCCGTCCTTCGTGAGGATGTTGCCCGACGCCTTGGCGACACGTTTGCCATTGGCGGCGCGCACAGTGATGTTTGCGTTGCGCTCAAAGTTGTTTTGGTGTATTTGGCTGTTGGCGAAGCGCGTGAGCGCTGAAATCCGAAGCGGAGACGACCACTTCGGTCTCATCAGCGCTGGATTGCTTGATAGCGGCCTGCGCCATTTCCAGCGCGTCCACCGCCAGCTTCTTCGCCTTTTCAGCATTCATATAGAAGTCTTTGTCGGTCATTTCGCTGCTCCTTTATCCACGGATCCCAACCTGGACGTTGCGGAAACGCGACGGCGCGGCGCCGTGCGCGACATGGGCGGTCTGGCCCGGCTGGCCCTTACCGCAGTTTGGCGTGCCCCAGATGACCCATTCCTCGGGGCCGCATATGCGGTCAAGGCCGCCCCAGAAGACGGGGGTGATGCCGGTGTAGTTCGGGTTCTTGAGCATCCGCCCGAGCTTGCCGTTGACGATTTCCCAGGCAATTTCGCAGCCGAACTGGAAGTTCAAGCGCCGGTCGTCAATGCTCCAGCTTCGGTTCGTGCTCATGAACACGCCGTCTTTCGTGTCGGCGATTAGCTCAGCTAGCGTGCCCGAGCCGGGCTCAAGGTTGATGTTCGTCATGCGGATGATGGGTATACGGTTCCAACCATCGGCGCGGTTTGTGCCGTTGGAGCGGGTATCGCCCACGACATGCGCCGTCTCGCGGCTGGTCAGGTAGTTTAGGAACATGCCGTTCTTGATGAGGTCAATGCGCTGCGACTTCACGCCGTCGTCGTCGTAGCCGAAAGTGCCCAAGCCGCCCATCAGCGTTGCGTCGTGCGTGACGTGCATGATGTCGCTGCCGTATTTGAGGTTGTTGCGCTTCTCCGGCGTGACGAAGCTCATTCCGGCGTATGCCGCTTCGCTTCCAAGCACGCGGTCAAGCTCGGTTGGGTGGCCGATGCTCTCGTGGATTTGCAGCCCAAGCTGGTTACCGTCAAGTATCAGCGTCGTCGTGATGCTGGGGCAAGGGTCAGCGTTCAGAAGCTGCACCGATTCCTCGGCGAGGCGCTGCGCATGCGCCATCAAGTCGTATTTGCGCACGTATTCAAAACCGCCGGTATGGAACTGGCCACGGAAGGAGTTGGGATAGCAGCGGCGCTGCATCTCGCCTTCGCGCACCGCCATCGCTTCCATCCCCGCGCCGCACTCGGTAATCGTCTGCTCAATATCGCTGCCCTGCGTGTTGGCGAACCACTGGTGCTCGCGGAAGGCGTCAAAGCTGGAGACTGCATTGGTGATCCCCGGAACTTTGCGCATTATCTCGTTGGTTTCCATGAGAAGCTTGAGCTTCTCTTCAATGCTCAAAGTAAAGGGGTCTTCTTTCACCGGCGTGACGTAAACGTCCTTGTGCGCAGGCTCGTCAACCAGCCAGGTGTCTTTCTTCTTAAGCGTCGCGGAAGCTTCGGCGATTTCAACGGCGAGCTTGGTGACGCGGGCGACTTCTCCGGGATTGCGTTCGCGGGAGCTGGCGAAGCCCCAGCATCCTTTATGCAAAACGCGCACGCCGAAACCGGCATCGGAGGTCTTGGACAAATCCTCAAGCAACCCGTTCTTCACCCCGATGCTTTCAGTCTGCGCCTCAATAACGCGGATGTCGCCATAGGAGACGCCAGCCATCTGCGCAACATTAAGGAAACTGTCAGTGAGTTCCTTCATGATTCCTCCTGTAGATCCAATTGCGCCGTATTCCCACCGGCGCCGGATGCATATGAAATTATAGCTGAATGCGGCTCGTTAAGTCGCAATCAATTCGTCAAATTTCCCAATAAGGCTCGTCTGGCACCCTGGTGAAGCGGGGAAGGCGGCCTTCTTCCCTTGCGCGCAGGAATTCGTAGACATTGCCGCAGTTGGTCACGCGCAGCTCCTGGCGCACGATGTCGTAAAACGGCTTGGGCGCCAGCTCTTGAAGCGCAAGCAGCATGAGGCAGATGCAGCGCTCGCCCATCTCGCTGAAGACCGGCCCGAAGCCGAGGCGCGCATCCGAAATCCTGCCAAAGGTAAGCCGAACTAGGTCTTCACCCCGGCGCTTAGTCAGTGATGTCTGAAGCCGTTCCAGCTCTATGCCGAATAATCCCAGCACCTCATTTGGCTGCTCCTGCTTCAGGTAGGCTGCCGCCATCAACTCGGTGCGGGGAAGCTCGGCCTGCCACTGCGGCGGCGATGAAAGCGCTTTGGCGCTGAAGGTGCCGGAGAACCATCCTTGCGCAAGCTCAGTGAACAGGTCGTATCCATCACCGGCTTTGCCGCCTGCAGGCAAGCCGTACCCCGCGGAAAGGACGCAATGCAGCGCGAAATGCACCGGCGCCGAATAGTTCTCAGGCGTGACCGGCGGCAGGTCGCGCGGCGTCAGCCTCACGTCTGATGCGGCCCTTATAAGCGCAAGCGCCAATCCTGCTTCGGTCGCAGTTCCGCCCGCAAACGCCTCGTTGAATTCGTGCAGCAGCGAGGTTGCCGCATTTGAGCCTTCGGTCAGTGCCTCAATGAACACGCGGGACACATACAGCCTGCGGTCGCCGCGCGCGCGGTTGCGAGCCTCCTCAAACGCCTTGACCGCTTCGCCGTAACTTCCCGAGGATTGATGGTGGAACATCAGGTAGATGCCAGCCCTGACAGCCGCATCGCGCAGCGAATTGCGCTCAATTTCCATCGCATGAAAGTCGTTTATCGCACGGTCGGATAGCGCCTGCTTCACCTTCGTGAACGCCTGTACTTCCTCCATCTTCGCCGTGGAACGGGCGAGCCTGTCCTGGAGCGAAGTTAGGTGCTTATCGTAATCGCGCATCTCTTTCGTCTGCGAGTTGAACAACCAGAGCACCTTGCGCGGCTCGGGCTTGGAGTTGTCCGCGAGGAAGATGCGCAGATCGGCCTCGTTGCGCTGGCGCTCGGAAAGGGCCGCCACCAGCTTGTCCTGGGCGATGCGCAGGTCGTCGGCGCACGCGCTTTTCGTCTTGAGCAGCTCGGTCACCTTCATAGCGGCAAGGTCGCTGCGGCGCGCGAGCACGGCGTAATCTTCCGGCCGCATCCCCTGGGCGTAGAAGTGGCAGACCAGCGCCCTAAGGTAGCCGGCGTTCTGGATGCGCGGCATTAAGGGAAATGGCATAGGCTGATTCTATCACCCAAGCCCTCATTTCGTGTGATATTATCTCGCGGAATGGATACCGGCTCCCCAAAAACTGATTCCATCAACCTGAAAGCCGTCTTTGACGGGCTGGATAAAGCCGCCAAGGCGAAATTGGAAAAGTATGCTGAGCTGATATTCCATTACCGGGAAGTGGCGCGGCTGACGGCGATGAAGTCAGTGGATGAAGTGCGCGAAGTCCTCGTCACAGAGTCACTTGCGCTAATGCCGCTGCTTCAGGCGTGGAACGGCGACGTGGCAGACTTCGGCAGCGGCTCGGGCATCCCCGGCATCCCGCTGGCCATCGCGCTTTCTGACACGCAGTTTGTCTTATACGAGCGGTCTGCGCGCAAAGCAGGCTTCCTGCTCATCGCCATCGGCGCACTTGGCATAGGCAACGTGGCTGTCGTCCAGGCAGACCCGCTGCGCACGGATCCATCGCCTCAACACCCGCGCCTGGTCACACGAGCATCGGTCACGCCCGACCGGCTTGGGCAGCTTGCGGCGAAGATGCTCATTGACGGCGGGGAGACGCTAGGTTTCTTAAGCGAGGCGACGTCACAGCGCTTTGGCGGTGAATTGCCCACGGGCTTGCGGCTCATGGAGCTTCGGGGTTACACTGGCGCATCCCGCAGCGGCTTTGTTTACCGGCTGAAGTGGGAGGCTGCCGCCAAATGACCTGTATCGCTATCGCTAACCAGAAAGGCGGGGTGGGGAAGACCACCACCTGCATCAACCTCGCTGCCGCGCTCGCAGCGGCGGGCAAGCGCGTCTTGCTGATAGACATGGACCCGCAGGCGCATGCGTCTAACGGGCTTGGCGTCCCTGAGGCCGACGGCATCCTTACCATCACCGACCTGCTCATGGAGCAATGCGACCTTGCTGAAGCGCTGCGAACGACCAGCCAGGAAGGCTTGTATATCATCCCGGCAGGGCAGGGGCTGACGAGCTTTGAAATCAACCCCCCTGCAGGGCGCGAGAGCAGGTTTCTCCTCAAGCGTGTAATCAGCGGTATAAACCGGGGTTGGGATTACATATTCCTTGATGCGCCGCCTGCGCTGTCGCTGCTTACCGTGAACTGCCTCATCGCCGCGAACAAGCTCATAATTCCCGTGCAGTCGGAATACTTTGCGCTGGCAGGGCTAGTGCGGATGGTGCAGCTCGTTGAGATGATGCGCACAGAACACAACCCAAAGCTTGAGCTACTCGGCGTGCTCATGACGATGCACGACCGCCGCACAAGGCTTGCCGAAGACGTGGAGCATGAGTTGCGCAATAACTTTGCCGGGCCGGTGTTCAAGACGGTTATTCCCCGCAGCGTTCGCGCCGCCGAAGCGCCGTCATACGGGATGCCGGTCACACTCTACGCCCCAGCTTCGCCCACGTCCAAAGCCTACGAATCCCTCGCCTGGGAAGTCCAGAGAGAGGTGGCGCGGGCGTCTCGCCCGTGATTTGAGGCCAAACTCCGGAGTGGGAACTTCAATCGCCACCTTATCTCGTGACTGAACGACTTACGTCGGGCTTCTTGTCCGCCCTAGCCTTGGCGGCAGCGGTCAGTCCGGCTCTTGCTGGCCGCTGGAAACTGGTAGCTGGTGACCGATGGTTCCGCCAATGATTCTCTCCCTTCAGGACGACCTGTGGTATACTTAAGCGGAGGGAATGACCATAGAAAAGGAGGCGACCATGAGGTTGCTGATAGCCGTTACCATAAGCGCTTGCGCACTCGCGGTGCTGGCGCACCCGTGTTCCGCGCAACCTTCGACTCACCCCGGAACCAATATCCGTGCGTTTGGGGCCAAGCTGTATGTAATGGAAGTGGAGCGCTTCATCGCAGTGGAAGGTCGCGCGCCGGCGTGCGAAGAGGATATGCTGGAGCACGGGTACTTGTTCTTCTTGCCACCTGAGGGTGCAGTGAATTGGGCAATCGACGGCGACTATCTAGTACTCACCACTGGCTGGGATACTGGCGACGACGAAGAGATTCCGTTCCCATCAAAGGAATACCGTTTAGCCATTCCCAGCACCGCTGCCTATTCCAAGCACGAGGCGCAGATCAAGCAGATAGCACTGGACGCTGCACCAACTTTCAAGCAAACCGAGCGCGTTACACCCGAAGACGTAGAGAGCGGACGGGTTTCTATGGACGAATGGCTTACGCTCAAAGCCTACGCGGCGGATGACGCTGAATGGCGGCAGCTTTGCTGGGCCCGGTCGTTGGCCACGACGCTGGCTAAATCCATAGTGAGCTATCGCACATGGCATGGACAGTCCCCCAACTTAGACGAGCTGCTGGTTTTCTGCGGCCAGCCGAATATGAATGCCTGGGTTGCACCTAAGACAGGCTATCCCGTGTGCTTGCAGCCCTACCAGTCTACTATGGACCCATATTACTTGGGTGGCGACAGCTGGCAGATTACCATTCCTCTGTTCGGTGCCGGCAGCGAGCAGCACGCGGCTTCATTTTTCTGGCCGGGTGAGCATTTCTTCCCTGGGGAGCACATGCGCGTAGGCTGCGGGATTGGTATCGGGCACCCGGGCGCGCTGTTGGTCTACTAGCTACACTTCTAATTAACGCTTGCGCCCAGCGCGGCAGCCAGCTTTCTGACTTCTGCCATGCACGCGTGGAACTCATCAATCGTGAGCGACTGCTTCCCATCGGAGAGCGCGGCTTGCGGTTCTGGATGAACTTCCACCAGCGCGCCGTCTGCGCCCAAGACCATCGCCGCCTTCACCGCATCGCAAATGAACTGCGGGCGGCCGACGGAATGGCTGGGGTCAACGATGACCGGCAAATGCGTCACGCTCTTGAGTATCGGCACCGCCATCAAGTCAAGCGTATTGCGCTGGGACGGGTCAAAGGTGCGGATGCCACGCTCGCAGAGAATTACTTGCGTGTTGCCTTCTGACATCACATGCTCGGCCGCCATGACCAGCTCGTGCAGCGTGTTACCGAAGCCGCGCTTTAGAAGCACAGGCTTTTGTTGCTTTCCAGCGGCGTGCAGCAGCGGGAAGTTCTGCATGTTGCGGCTGCCAAGCTGGATGATATCGGCGACCGCGCTGACCGCATCCATCTCGTCAATGGACATCAGCTCGGTCACGCTGAGGATGCCGCATTCCGCCTTCACGCGCGCGATGATATCCAGCCCTTCTTGCCGCAATCCCTGGAAAGAGTAGGGGGAGGTTCTTGGCTTGAACGCGCCGCCGCGCATGAAGTGCAGGCCTTCGGATGAGATGGCTTTGGCCACCTCAGCAACCTGCGCGTAATTCTCAATGGCGCAGGGGCCTGCAATGATGGTAAGTGCGCCTTCGCCGATGGACAGGCTGCCGGCATGGATAGCTGTTGTATGGGCGGCATCGCGCTTGCCTGCGAGCGGGTAATCTTGCGCGCTTAGCATCCCGTCAGGGTGAGTCGCGCAGCGGCACTGGTGTTCGCCTATATCCATGGCAGGCCGTATCTTAGCACACGACTAGGACTCGAACACGCGAAGCACAGCCGCGGTGAAGGTCTCCATTCCAACCTGCACCAGCTCCACCTTGCCCGGCGCAAGCGGCAGCACGAACACGACGCGGCCTTGGGTGACCTTCTTGTCCGTGCCGATGGTGCCCCAGAGGAGGTGCGCCAGGTGAGTTCGGGTCCATTACCTGCTGCAACTGGAAGCCGCATGCGGCCAGCGCGTCTGCGAGCGCCACCTCGGTTCCCTTGGAAAGCATCCCGAGCTCGCGCGAAATCTCCAGCGCGATGAGCATGCCGCTGGCGACGGCGTCGCCGTGCGCGATGCGCCCGCCGTAGTTTGCCTCAATGGAATGGCCTGCGGTGTGGCCGAAGTTCAGGTTACGGCGCTTGCCCTGGTCGTACATGTCGTCGCTGATAAACGACGACTTGGTGCGCAGCGACTGAAGCACGGCCTTCTCGGTCGCTTCCTTGTCGCCGTCAAGAATCTTGGGGATTTCCCCGGTCAGCGTGTCAAGCTCCTTCGGCCCGGCGAGGAACGCCATCTTCACGGCTTCAATGAGGCCGTTGCGCATGTGCTCTTCAGCAAGCGTGTCCATGAACGCGAAGTCCAGCACCGACAGGCATGGAAGGTAGAACGAGCCGACCTGGTTCTTGTTGCCCAGGAAGTTCACGCCGGTCTTGCCGCCCAGCGTCGCATCCATCATCGCGAGCAGCGTCGTGGGAAAATGCACGATGGGTAGCCCGCGGTGGAACACGCTGGCGATGAAGCCTGCCGAGTCAAGCAAGCTGCCGCCGCCGATGGCGACGATGTAATTGTCGTTGCGCGTAGCGCCCATCCTTGCCAGCGAGCGCAGCGTCGTCTCAACCGTAGGCAGCGTCTTTGACGCCTCCCCGATGGGGAGCAGCAGGCGCTGCGTGTCGGCGAAAAACGGCGCTGTGTCTATCGCTTCAGTCCAAAGCGAGTGGACGCGCTTATCTATGAGGAGGACGGGGACGCGGCCGGCAAGCTCCTTGGCTGCATTAGGCGCGGCTGCCTCAATGGCTTTCATCGTGAGCTTGGGAAGCGGCGAAGCAATAACTTCCTGCGTCTTCTTAGATGTGCTCGTAACGCTAAGCACGTTAGCCGATTTTACGCTAGCTTTTAAAGGCATGTAGTATCACTCTTGCGATCTCTTTAGGCGTCAATCCATTAGCGCTCACAACCAGTTGGGCGTCGCGGTAGCGCTGTTCCCGCTGCGCAAATAGCTCACATAGCCCATTCATTCCATACTGCCGGACTAAAGGTCGCATTCGGCCAGTCTTGGAAATCCTTTCCCAGAGAGCTTCATACGGCCACTCAAGATATACACTAAACCCGAAAACGCGCAATTCGTCAAGTGCCTTCCCGTTTGAAGGAAGGCCTCCACCTGTGGCGATGACAAGCTTGCGCCTCATTGCCAGCTCCCGCGCCGCATGCAGCTCAAGCTCGCGGAAGCGCGCTTCGCCGAAGCGCTCAAAAATGGCGGAGATGCTCATCCTCGCCGCGCGGGCCGCGAGGATGTCCGTGTCGGCGAACTGCCTGCGCATTATCCTGGCCAGTATTCGCCCAACTTCCGTCTTGCCGGCGCCCATGAATCCCGTGAGCACGATGTTCCGCTCCGGGCTTGTGCATCCTTCGCCATCAAACATGCGTAATGATTATACTCTATGCGCGCCGTGGTGGGCATTGGCGGGGTAGGGGCTCAAGGGATTTAGGCTAATCAGAACTTGGGAATACTCTCATCTATCCCGCTTGCCTAATCATCGTGTAAATCCAGTAGACTCTACTAGCTTCTGAAAAGCAGGGAAATGCGATAAGCCTTCTATGAGCTTAAGCACGACCGCTGCCAGAGTAAGTACCGCAATGATGAAGGCCCAAATTAAGCGAATTCCGCGGAAAGCAGGATTCTTATCCTGCTGCGCAGCGTCATAACCGGCGGAAGCCAATAGTAGGACCGGTATGCTGAAGATAAACGAGAATAGCCGAAAGAGCCACCAAAGCGGATTCAACGTCCTAATCCACGCACTAACTACTTCTCTTTTATACTTACCTGTAGCTTTCTCAATAAGGTCAACAAGAAGAGAGGGCATTTCATCGCTAAACCCTTTAAGTAAGTACATATTGGAAATTAAATCGATGTCTCCCTGAACATTAGCCAGTTGGTTCATGTAGCTGATATCAGGCGTTAATCCAGCTTCTAAGATAGCTTCTCTAGCGACACAATAAATATCGTTCAATTTCCCGCGGGCATCTCTCGCGACTTTATTCTCTACAATTTCTAGCCCCCTATCTATGGCCATGAAAGTACCCTTGTCATAAGCACTGGCCAGCTCCCTGAATTCCGCGAGTAAGCTTATACGTCTACGCACCTCCCAGATAACTAGAGAATGAATATCACGCACGGCTCATGGACTCCTTTAGGCTAGTGAGCTCTGAAACCAAGATAGGATAGATCTCGTCGATTATCGCTGCACTTTCACCATCAGAATAGCCTAAGGCCTTTAGAACCGCAGTATCCAATTCCACGCGTTCTTTAAACCGGTCTTGGTATTGCTCTAATAACGAGGGAAACTCAATTAATTCATAAGCAGCGAAATTATTCTCAATGGCGGATGCTAGCGGACTTCCTGCCCTTGGTATAAGAAGCTCAAGTAACCCACTTTCAGAGAGCTCAGAATAGGTTCCTCTAGTCTCGACACGCCTCATAAGCATCTGGAGTAAGCCAAGAAAACTACAAAGGAACAAAGCAGTTGACCTGCTCGTATGTTCGTCTAGCTGTATACACCAGAATGCCTTTCCGGGAGCAATAGGCTCGGAAGAGAAGTATGAAAGCTGTATGACGCCGGGAGATCCCAAGTCGGGACGCCTAACTGTAGTATTCGGGGACATTGGTAACATCGTGGAGGTGTGAAAGGAGGACTTCACGATGGCGAAATCGATAGGTTATGAGGAACGGCTGAAGATCGTGTCGGCGGTAGTCGAGCGAAAGGTGAAGCCTGGAGATGCAGCGAAAGCCTACGGGATAAGCAGAAAAGCCGTGTGGAACTTCATAAGGCGTTACGAGCTGGGCGGGAGCGAAGGCTTGAAGGAGCATTCACGCCGCCCTCAAAACAGTCCTGCGCGCATCAGCGGTGCTGAAGAAGGGGAAATCATGCGGCTAAGGAGCGAGTACGGTTGGGGGGCGGGAAGGATAGGAGCGGTTGTGCATCTTTCCAGCAGCACTGTTCACCGCGTTCTCAGCGAGAACGGGGTGTGCGGTATTCCGCTTCCACGCAAGCAGTATCCGCGATACGAGAAGACCCACCCGGGCGAACTGATGCACGTGGACATCAAGCAGCTGGTTCCGTTGCGCACAGGAAGCCAGCCGGAACACATGTTCGCCGCCCTGGATGCGTACAGCCGGGAAGTGTTCGTGAAGATATTTCCGCGCGTAAACGGCGACGCAAGCCAGGAATTCCTCGAATACGTACTGGCTGAAGTGCCTTACGGCATTCAGGCGATGATGACCGACAACGCCTGCATTTTTTCGATGAGGAGAAGCGCGCATCCTGAGCGTGAATGCGCCTTCCAACGGTCCTTGCGCTTGAGGGGGATAGAACACCTTCTCACCAAGCCCTACACACCAAGGACGAACGGGAAAGTGGAAAGATTCTTCGGAACTGTGGAGAGGGAGCTTCTGCGTCTTGTCCGTTTCAACAGCATATACCACCGGCGCGAAGCTTTGATCCGTTTCGTTTCCTACTACAACCTGGAAAGGCCTCATTCTGCCATCGGCTACAACTATCCAACCCCTTATCGTATACACTACTTCAACTCATTTCCGGATGTTACCAATGTATCCGAATAGTACACCTAACTACTACGAGATTGCACTTATGAGTACTTGCTGCTCTTTGAATATATGAGAAATCAACTGGCTCGCCTCCAATCGCTTTTTCAATTTCCTTATATCGGGGAGAAGCATTAACTATAAGATAATCACAATCAGCGGTAACGTTGATTCTAGGAAGATAAGAATGAGTTTTCAGCCCTTTAACTACATTCGACCTAGCTAGACGTAATGTCTTCCCAGACACATCTAAGATTGCACTAATTGACTTACTACTCTCGTTGGCTAGTGCAAGTCTTGACCTGGCAATCCGCTTATCGGTTATCGCACGAACGATGAATGTTTTCTCATACATTCCTGTCGGTTTCGGCTCTATACCTCTGCGTAATTTCTTCTCCATCATCTCAGTCACATCAGCCAACTTGCAAAGGTCCGGATGGCTCTGTAGGACTCTGCTATAAAGCGCATTCAACGACTTAGCATTCGAAGGGTTAACAAAAGCCACTAAGGGCCACAAGTCAGCTGAATTCTTGAGAACTAATTCCTGCTGCAACCAATCTACCGCATAATCTTCTGTGTCAACAGAGAAGTTCTCAGGGACATTAGCGATCTGTGCTCCTATTTTAGAAGCACTGCTAGTATCCATATTACTCAAACTACGCTTGAGATAAACAACTGCGCAAGCATCCGCTCTTCCTTTTTTGAAAACTAGCAGGTAATCTCTAAACGCAGCATTTTCGCTAAAGGCAACTTCGCGCATTGATTTTACGACGTACAGGAGCGAGTAACCAGCGGTCTCAAAAAGCCATTTCCTTACTGCAGTGCTCCAGTCACCTCGAATAACGTCTCTTGGCAGTACAGCGGCAATGAGTCCATTTGTCCGGAGTAGAGAATCGGCTAGAGGTAGGAAATATGCCCAATAGTTTTGATGTTGAGTGAAAACTCCGCCATAGTTCCCATGCATAGTACCCTTTACTCTTTCGCGCCTTGTAAAAGGGGGATTCATAATCACGACATCAACCGAATCTGGCATTTCAAAAGGCAGGCTTTCAGAAGTAATGTCAGGTCCTACCCCTTCAATATACAACTCAAAGTCTAGGAGTCCTGTACGTCCAATAACAGGAACTCTTGAAGTCCGAGAAAGCTGGAGAGAATTGTATAGGCCTACGCGAGTACGGTCTGTCGTTTCCTCTATAGACTGTAAGGTCAGATTCAGCGCAGTCATGTGCGCTGCAAATGGCATAAGGTCAACGCCGGTTATCAGTTCTTCTACTAGCTTACGGTGAGTTAGCTCTGGATGAAGCTTGCGCAGTCGTCTATATGCGGCAACAAGAAGAGTCCCGCTTCCACAAGCAGGGTCAAGGACGCTATATGCATCTTTTTGAATTCCTATCTGAGCAAGAATCTCTGCGGCAACTGGTTTCGTATAGAAGGCGCCGAGTTGCTTACGAGTTTCAAAAGGAAGAAGCTCATGGAATACGCGGCCCAAAAGGTCATGCGGAACTCGTTCCGGCTCAAC
Organism: uncultured bacterium; assembly: GCA_963749125.1. Taxonomy (GTDB): domain Bacteria; phylum 4484-113; class 4484-113; order 4484-113; family 4484-113; genus JBBIJQ01. Next base: position 44,410 of record CAVVLL010000001.1, on the reverse strand, counting down.
CTTATTAATCTCCCTGATTACTTCGTTTACTACACTAAGGGTTTCTTCCGGGAATTTGGCCGCAACGGCGATATTGTAGATTGCGCGGTAGTCTATTCGCCTGATTTCTTCAAAGGCCGCTGCAAGCTCTTCTAATGATTTCACACGTGATAGCGGAGTAAGGTTCAGCGGCTTTGTAAGCAGGCGATGAAGCAAAATCTGGTTTGTGAGGATGTAGCAAGCTAGGTCTGCCGCGACAGAACGCACCTTCTCCATAGTCTCTGAGTCTTCTTTACCTTGGGCATCTGCAAGTGCGGAAAATAGCCTGAAGTTGCCTACTACTTCTTCTGCTACTTTCTCTGAAATGCCCTGCTGACGCTTAAGCACTTGGCATAAGGCACGAACACTATCTGCAAGCATCCGCACAACCATTGCGATCGCGGGAGTAGCATCAGGCTTCTCTAGGTGTTTCTTAATCTTGCTGACAAGCTCCGCGAGCGTCGCCTTCTCGCCAAGGTCTTTTATAAATGGTGTATCAACCCACTGTGTAGTTAATGGCGTGTTTAGAGCGAGGTTCCGGACTTCTACCTGCTCCGCTTCAAACTGGCGAATGAGAGGAGGGTAGACTAAGACGATAATCCCATCTGCATCCGTTTGGTCTTGATACTCTCTTGCCTGCTTCACGGCATCATAGATGAGGCCTGTTTGGCTACTTACTTTTCCCTCAATTACTATGCTGAAGTCTTTTGTTCTCCAGAAGATATCAACCTTACCGCGAGAACCTGATATCTGTTCCTGGGTTGTGAAGCTCCCAGGAAGCTCCTCTTGAAGATATTTCGCTATCTCCTGTTCAAGGGTTTCTTCAGTAATCTTTTTTGGCATTATTCCGCGCCCCGCAGGCGTGAAGAATATACCCTGATACCTAAACAATCGTCAAGCGGGAGAGCCGGGCTTCCTCCTTCGCGCAAGGCTACGGAGGATTCGGTTAGCCCGGCGTACTCAATGTTGAAGAAGTGAGCCCTGATAGCGAAAAGCCCGGGGGTGGCCGGGCTTTTCAGGAGTCGTAGCTTATGTGAAGAGTGAAGGAGGGTTAGCTCATAAATTCGCGGCGCTTCTCGCAAAGCTCCAGCAGCCCGAAGAGCCGCTTGCGGCGGCTCGGGTGCTTGAGCTTCTTAATCGCCTTCATTTCAATCTGGCGAATGCGCTCACGGGTGACGTTGAACTTCTTGCCGACTTCTTCCAGTGTGCGCGAATGGCCGTCCTCAAGCCCGTAGCGCAGCCTGATGACCTGCTTCTCGCGGTCGGTGAGCGTGCTGAGTATCTGGTCTATCTCGCTGCATGCTTTCCCATACATCGCTTCGCTTTCAGGATTGGGGACTTTCTTGTTTTCCTGGAAGTCCTGGAATTGGCTGTCCTTGTCGTTGCCGATGGGCTTCTCAAGCGAGATGGGCTTCTGCGCCACGCGCAGGATGTCGCGCACCTTTTCCTCGGTGATGTTCAGTTCGGTGGCGATTTCGGGGTTGGTCGGCTCGCGGTTCTCGCGCTGCTGGATGATCTTCGTGGCGCGGGACAGCTTGGTTATCGTCTCAACCATGTGCACCGGCTTGCGGATAAGCTCGGCCTGGTCGGCAAGCGCGCGGGAGATGGCCTGGCGGATCCACCATGTCGCGTAGGTTGAAAGCTTGAAGCCACGCTCAAGGTCAAACTTCTCCACTGCGCGGATGAGGCCCATGTTGCCTTCCTGAATCAGGTCAAGGAAGCTCATGCCACGGTTGAGGTATTTCTTCGCGATGCTGACGACAAGGCGCAGGTTCGCTTCAATGAGCGACTGCTTCGCGGACACGCGGGCGACCGGGTCGCCGTCGCGGTACTGGCGCGCATAGTAACGCTCCTCTTCCTTCGTCAGCAGCGGAATCTGCCCGATGGTCTTGAGGTACATCTTCACTGAGTCGTCAAGGCGGATGTCCTCGGCGGCGCCGATTTCCTCTTTCGTGAAGCCCTCTTCATCGGCCTCAAGAAGCTCGCGGTGGCCGTCAATCGCCTTGCCAGTGGTCTCGTCAACCACGACCACGTTCTTTGAGTGAAGGTCCTCAAGCAGGTTCTCCAGATCTTCGTCGGTGAGGTCTTCATCGCGCGCGATGAGGTCGTTTAGCTCGCGCGTGGAGATTGCGCCCTTGCGGAAGGCGATGTCGTAAACCTGGTCGTATATCTCTTCGGGGAAGCCGGCGTCATTGCGCGGGCGGCCGCTCTTCAGCGGCGGGCGAATAACTGCCCCTGGCTTGGCGGGTGCAGCAGCACCTTTCGTATCAGCAGGTGCAGCTTTCGCATCGGCAGCCTTGCCGGCCTTGCCCTTAGCAGGCGCCTTTGCTGCATCTTTCGGCGCAGCTTTAGCAGCGGCCTTGAGCGCATCCTTAATTGCCTGCGTGGTAGCAGAAGCCTTCACCGGCGCTTTCGCAGCAGGCTTCGCTGCTTCTTTCGCTGGAGCCTTGGCGGCGGGTTTCGGTGCAGCTTTCTGCGCAACCTTTGGCGCGGGCTTCGGCGCTGCATTAACCGGAAGCTTCGCCTGGTGCTTCGGTGCGGCCTTCACGGGCTGCTTTGCGGCAGTCTTCGCAGCAGGCTTTGCAGCGGGTTTCGCAACGCGCTTAGCCGCAGGTTTAGCAACCGCCTTGACGGGCTTTACAGCGGGCTTAGCTTTCGCGGGAGCAACCTTCGCGCTTGGCTTCACCGCTTTAGCGCTCTTCATTGGCGCTTTGGCCGCCGTCTTAGGTTTGGAAACCTTGGCTGGCGGCTTAACAGCCGTTTTGACTGCCTTCTTCGGAGAAGACTGTTTACTTTTATTCTGCATAGGCATTTATCCTGTTTTTCAAGCCGGCACCAATGCGGAAGCGCACTACGGATGCGGGCAAGTTGTGAAGTATACCCGCGCTTTTGCCACTTTACAACATAAAAAACGGCGCATTTTCCAGATAAGCTCCTGCTTTGCGCCGCCCGCTCGCGGGAAACATTAGTTTATACCCCGAAATAGGGTAGAATCACTTCTATGAGGATGAGTTATCTGGTTATTATCCTTGTTTCATGCCTGTTTGCGGCACTAACAGGCTCCTGCAAGCAGGCTGCCGAGCAGCCGCCCGCCAAGCCGCCTGTCCAGATTGAGGAGAGCGTCCTGGCCATCCTCAACGAACTGGCGCAGGTCAAATCGGTGCAGCCGGAGGACAACGCGGAGCTTCAAGCCTCCCGCACCGCCGCCATGCGCAAGGCGAAGGACGCGCTGCTTGACACAACGAAGCCGTTCAACGGGCGCGTGACTATCGCCTGCTGGCTTCAGGGGATGGGCGACCCGCTTTCCGACAAGATCATCAACGGCTTGGCAAGCGATTCCAACGGCGAAGCCAACCCCGATGCGCGGATTCTCTACTCGCTGGGCATGCTCGCGTGGAACTACGCGCAGCAGGCAAGCGCCGACCCGTTCCGCTGGAAAGCCGACAGCAAGGCCGGCATATTCGCCAAGATGTCGCTTGAGCTGTTCAACCGCGCCAGCGACGCCGAGCCCGACAATGGGCTGTTCACGCTAACCGTCGCCTATGCCGATTTCTTCAACACCGGCAGGCTTAACGGCACGCTCATATCCTGGAACTGGAAGGACGAAGTGCAGCGCGAGACATCTACGCGCATTGCACCGCTCCTCACGCGCTTTGCTGAATCGAAGGGCGGAGGAGGCATGACCGGCCCGCCGTATTTCACGCCGCTGGCGTCGTGGAAGGAAGTTCCGCAGCAAGAGGCGGTGGGCGGCCTTTACGACGGGGTGGTGCCGTCGGCGCTGCTTCCGGCGTGCGCAGTGCTCGTCGCGCGCGATTGTGCGAAGAACAAGAAGCCCGAAGAGATTCCCACGCTCATCGCGGCGGTTGAGAAGATGCTCAGCTTCGTGCCTGAGAAATACGACCGGCTTACGGCGGCGGCTGTTTCATCACGCGAGCTGGCGCAGACCATTGAGCTGGTGATGGTGGACCCGGGAAAGCGCGGCGAAGCTGCGGCCATTACCGAAAAGGCGCGCTCGTTTTTCAAGACGATGACCGACGATTGGATTAACAACGTCGCGCCCAAATACGCAAAGATAATGGGCAAGGACCAGGCCGCGACCATCCGCATTGAGCAAAAATTCGTGGGCAAATACAAAGGGACGATACAGTCCCATCTCAAGCGCCTGCGCGACTTCGTCTCAACCGTGAAGCCCGAGGACATCAACTCCGACCCGCCGCCAGCCCCCTGGTAGGTAGCAGGCTTCACATCAACCCGAAGCGCCTCGCGGGAAATTACCCGCAGGGCTTGACGCGCACGTTCCGCAATGTTAGCATATTCAGCACGCGCTGATTATTCAGCATACAGCGAACATTCATACACGAAGCTTGGAGGCTCGCGATGCCTGAGAAGAAAGAAGCCGAGGAATGCGGAATCGGCTCGATGTGCTGCACCGGCGTTGAGGCGTTGGTGACGGTGGACGAGCGCGGGCAGATGGTGCTGCCCAAGGAACTGCGCGATCGCGCGAACATCAAGGGCGGCGACAAGCTTGCGATAATCGCCTGGCAACACGCAGGCGGGGGCATCTGCTGCCTCTCACTCGTCAAGGCCGAGAGCATTAAGCCGATGGTTTCGGGCCTGCTGCATATCGTGGGCGAAGACATCTCAGGAAAGAAGTAATTACTCGGAGGAATGGCTATGGAGACTAAGGACATCAAGGAAACTGTGCGCGAGCGCTACGGCGATATTGCAAAGAAATCCACTGCGGGCTGCGGTTGCGGCTGCGGTTGCGGCACATCGGCCGAGCTGGGCAAAGCCGTTGGCTACAGCGACGAAGAGCTTGCGGCGGCGCCCGACGGCGCGAACTTAGGTCTTGGCTGCGGTAATCCCGTCGCGCTGGCATCGCTCAAGGAGGGCGAGACGGTGCTTGACCTGGGCTCAGGCGCAGGCTTTGACTGCTTCCTCGCCGCGGAGAAGGTCGGCCCTGCCGGGCGTGTCATCGGCGTGGATATGACGCCGGAGATGATCGCCAAGGCGCGCGAGAATGCGCAGAAGGGCGGGTATGAGAACGTGGAGTTTCGCCACGGCGACATTGAGCGCCTGCCGGTTGAAGGCTGCGAAGTGGACGTCATCATTTCCAACTGCGTCATCAACCTCGCGCCCGACAAGCTCAAGGTATTCCGCGAGGCGTTCCGCGTGCTGAAGCCCGGCGGCCGGCTCATGGTCTCCGACATCGTGCTGCTCAAGGAACTGCCCGACATGGTGAAGAAGTCAGCCGACGCATACGCCGCGTGCATCTCAGGTGCGCTGCTCAAGGAGCAGTATCTCGGCGCGGTTGCCGCGGCGGGATTTGGCGATATTCGTGTCGTCGGCGAGATCGCATTCCCCCAGGAATTCCTCGCGGGCGACCCGCTGATTCAGTCGCTCACCGAAAGCCTGAAGCTTGACGAGAAGAGCGTCCGCGACATGGCCGACTCCGTCGTCAGCGTGAAGGTAAGCGCCGTCAAGCCCATCGCCGGCGGCTGTTGCTGCGGGGGGTAGGGCATCGTTCCCAATCTATTCTAGGGCTGCGGTATCGTGTCTTCACCAGGCACGAGTACAAGGATGACGCTATCGCGGATGCCATTGGGGTTGCCGTAGTCCAAGACGCCATGTGTATCAATTCCATATGGCGATACCTCGTTCACGCCGGTAGGATCGGGGCCGATGACATCCTTGCTCTTGTTGCGCGCGCTCCCGTATCCGCCAAGCATATAGTCTTCTATCAGCTCGCCTGAGGTAGTACCATCGGTAACTAGTACGGATCGGCTGCGATAGAAAAATTCGCCAGGGCGGAATTCCGTTGGTTTTCTAGACTTCCACATATCGCTGCACGGGTAGTTCACGTCCGCAAACGTTGGGTAGGTATGCTCAACACCCTTTGAGTCGCGGATAGTGAACTCGGTGTAGCGAGTATCAGCCATTACGTTCCCCATCAGCGTGCAATAAGGCCCAAAACGCGTGCCGTGCTTTATCGCAGATTTACTCTCATTACGCAAAGGGTCGTTTATGGTGCTCTGAAAGCGGTGGATAGCAGCACCATTCGTCGCGAAGGGATTCTTTGGATATGCCTCTATATAGCCTTCGCGCATTAATGGGTCACTGAGCATACTGCGCTCAGAGCAGACCTTTATATTATCGAAGGCAGTTAGGCTTCCTTCTACGTATTGAGAGTATTTTCCTTGTCCGCCGATGAGATAGGGCGGATACTGCCCACCGTGGTCGGTGGCGTAACGTTCTATAGCGAGTTGAATGTTATGCAGGTTACTCTTGATTTCGGCTTCTTTAGCCTTATCGGGCACCTGATTGATATTTGGTTGGCTGATTGCCAGCAAGATGACTGGGATAAGCGCTAAGGTGATTAGAAACGGCCAGCTACAGCCCATGCAGCTAGTTTGTTTGCGCTTTTCGCTTGCCAGCGGACTTTGGGCAGAATTGTTAGTTGGAGTATCCATCTACTTATTCTCTTTCGTTTCCGGCTCCCTCGGCGGCTCGTCCCAGCCCGGGGTGAGCACAAGGATGATGCTGTCGCGGATGCCGTTGGGGTTGCCATACATGTTGGGCGCGGCGCCGAAGGGCGTAACATCGTTGACGTCGGTGGGGTCGGGGCCGATGACATCCTTGCCCTTCGTGTGGATGCTACCATACGCGCCGAGCATGTAGGTCTCAATATCCTCGCGCTCAACGCCTTTTTCAATCACTGGCAACGAATAGCTGCGGTAGAAGAACTCGCCGGGGAGGAAGGGCTTAGGCTTGTCTGTCTTCCATATGTCGCTGAATGGGTAATTCACATTGGCAAACGTGGGGTAAGTATGCTCAACGCCCTTGTCATCGCGGATGGTGAACTCGGTATAGCGGTTGTCCGCCATTACGTTGCCATAAAGCACGCAGTATGGGCCGAAGCGAGTCCCGTGCATCTGCGCTTCCTCTGCGCTGTTGCGTAAGCCATCGCCAATATCTAATTGGAAGCGGTGGTACGCCGCGCCATTCGTGGCAAAGGGATTCCTCGGATAGGCTTCAATGTAGCCTTCGCGAAGCAACGGGTCGCTGAGCATGCTGCGGTCTGTGCAGTCCTTTATGTTGATAAAGGCGTTAACGCTCCCTTCGACAAATTCGGAGTACTTCCCTTGTCCACCGATGAGGTATGGTGGATACTGCCCGCCGTGGTCAACCGCATAGCGTTCGATGCTCAACTGGATGTTGTGCAGATTACTCTTTACTTCGGCCTCTCTTGCCTTATCACGATATCCATGAGGCCTAGGCCAGCCTAAACTTCCTAGGGCTAAGATGCCAATAAAAGTTAAGATGATTAGAAACGGCCAGCTGCAGCCCATGCAGCCGTGCTTCTTCCTCCCGCCGCCGGTGGTTGCGTCTTGTTTGCCATCGTCCATAACCGCCTCCGAGTGCGCTGAGTTCAGCCGCACGAACTCACAAGCTTTTGCCTCTGGCCATAGAAGCAGTAACTTCCCCTAACATCATTAGACTACCACAACCGCGTTTTGTTCCACCCAATTCGCGGTGAAAGGCAATCGCCTCAAGCCCTCCAGTTTCATGGAACTTAAGCCGCCGCGAATCAATCTATATGAGTGAACACTTTGAACAGCGCTTTGAAACCGAACAGGTTGGCTAAGAGTTACGTCAGAGTGTTCGGGTAACACCGAGGAGGTGGCCGGAGATGGACATGAACAGAACTAAAGATACTTTGTTGTTTGACTTGGAAGGGACGCTGGTGCATTCCCCCGCAGAGACAGGCGACCTGCGCGAAGCGATAATGATCGCCCTCACCGAAGCGCAGCGCGTCATAGCCAAAGACGGGCACGTTCCCCTGACCCCCGGCGAGATGCTCCTCGCCATTGAAGCGGAGGCGCAGCGCCACGGCGACGGCTCGGTGCGCACTCTTCGCGACCGGCTCATCTCCGTGTTCAGCCTGCCCGGCAGCGTGAAGCCCCATGTGCTTGACGCTGCCTGCGCCGCGTTCACCAAGAGCTTCCTCGCGCGCGTGTTCGCATACAAGGATGTCGTGCCGGCGCTGCATGCGCTGAAGGCGCGCGGATACCGCCTGGCGGTGCTCGCGAACGTCGTGTGGGGCACCCCCGCCGAGATGTGGCGCGAGAAGCTGGAGCGCATCGGCCTGGGCGGCTACTTTGACGAGATAATCTTCTGCGGCGACGCGGGGGCCTGCATGCCGCACGGCGCGGCGTTCAAGCACGCGCTCAACAAGCTTGAGGCGTATCCCGAGCAGTGCGTTTACATAGGCGGGCGGCAGGAGCACATCAGCGCCGCGTCCCAGCTCGGCATTGACCCGGTAATGGTGTCGCGCGGCGGGAGCTACGGCAGCCCGATGGAGACGGTGCGCACGCTGCTGGAGCTGCCGGGGCTGATGAATTCGCGCGCGGACATCCTCGCCAGCTACAAGGGCGCGCAGCTTGTGCCCGCGACGGGCGGCGGAGGAGTGCGCAGGCCGTTTGTGGCGATGGAGTAAGCGGCATTGCGCGCCGTTGGGATATACTAGAAGCCGATATGACCGGCGTATTTGACGAGCTTGCCGCACGGATGGATTACCACGCGCTTTTCAGCGAATACGTCCGGCTGCGCAAGAAGGGCAACCGCTACTTCGCCGTCTGCCCGTTCCACCAGGAAAAGGACGCGTCAATGTCGGTTGACGTCGTGAACGGTCTGTGGCACTGCTTCGGCTGCAAGGAAGGCGGCAATGCGTTCACGTTCGTCGCCAAGATTGAGCAGCTTGAGATGCGCGAGGTCGTGGAGATGCTGGCGCAGCGCCTCGGCGTTGACCTGAGCCAATACCAGACCGCTGACGAGCGCGAAAAGCTAAGCCGCAGGCAGGTGCAGCTTCGCATAATGAAAGCCGCCGCGGGCTTCTACCGCAAGCTCCTCACCACGACCACGCACGGCGAGCGCGCGCTGCAATACTTTCGCGGGCGCGCCTTGAGCGAGGCGACCATCAACCACTTCGCGCTGGGCGTGACGCCGCTGGACGTTGACGGCCTGACCAAAGAGCTGCAACAGCGTAATGCGCGCAAGCAGGACTTGCTGGACTTGAACCTGTCCATTGAGGGGCGGCGCGGAGAGCTGATTGACATGATGCGCGGGCGTGCCATCTTCCCGCTGTTTGACCACCGGGGCGACGTCGTCGGCATCGCGGGCCGCGCGATGGGCGATGAAGAGCCCGAATACCTGAACACGCGCAACACGCCGCTTTATAACAAGAGCCGCTTGCTTTACGGCATGAACTTCGCGCGCAAGGCGATTACCGCCGAGGACTGCGTTTACGTCGTTGAAGGCTACATGGACGTCATCTCGCTGCACCAGGCGGGCGTCGTGAATTGCGTCGCGGCATGCGGCACCGCGCTCACGCGCGACCATGTGCAGGCGCTATCGCGCCTCACCGACAAATTCTACCTCACCTTTGACGGCGACTCCGCGGGGATTTCCGCGGCGCTGCGGACGTGCGAGGAGTTCATGCTTGCGGGGCATTACCCGCGCGTGCTCATCATTCCCGGCGGCAAGGATCCCGACGACCTCGTGCGCGAAGGCGGCAAGGATGCGCTGGAAGCGCTGCGCGCCAAGGCCGTGCCGTTCCCGCGCCTCATAACGGGATTGCGCATCAAGACGCGCGAGCCAGACCCGATGGAAGTGAAGAAGCTCGTCGCGGAAGTTGCGTCGGTGTTTGGGCGCATCACCGACGCGCAGGTCGCCAATGCGTTTGCCAAGGACTTGAGCGGCGCGCTGAGGATGCCGGAGAAACAAGTGCGCGACTTGCTATTCAGCCTTGTGCGCCCCGGAGGCGCAACAAGCGCGATACCGCAACGGCGGCGGTGGACACGCGAAGCCCGCGCGAGAAATTCCTGCTGCAGTTCATCGGCGCGATGCTGGCGGATGATGCGCTGCGTGCGCAGGTCAAGCCCGCGCTGAAGCTAGACGATTTCCCCAAGGGGCATTACCGCGATTTATACAAGCGCCTCGTCGTGGAGAAGGAAGATTGCGCCGCGCCCGACTTCCCGCCGGAGCTGGCGGCGATTTGCGCCGAGGCGCGCCAGTCGCACATTTCGGGTGGCTACACCGCCGATGCATACGCGGCGAAGATCAAGGCATTCCGCCTAGAAGAGGTGAACGAGCGCATCCGCGCATTGCAGCGCGAGATGAGCAAAGCTTCCGACGAGAGCGATGCCGAACGCTCGGTGAAGTGCGGCGAGAAGATGCAGCTTCTCCTCAAAGCGCGCGCCAAACTTGCCGCGGAGATAAAGGGCGCTGACACTAAGTAGTTTCAGCATATTTAACGTATACCGTACGCCGTACTTTAGTGCGGTTCTGGATTCTGGAAATCTGGATTCCTCGCTCCTTATCCCTTCCCCAGAGATGGGCTAAAGCCCAGCGTACGGTAGAGTTCTTGAGAAAGACCAGAGCCGGGCTGGTGAGCCCGGCGTACCCACTAATAATTATTAGCGCGGCTTGTATCGCGCCAACGACAATCATGCAGGTAAGAACACGGCGGGGCACAGGTCCCCGCCCTACACTTGCGCTTTGACATCAAGCGCGGGATAGGTTACTTTGATAGCAGATGGACGACGCGTCCCCAAACGGCGGCATGATCACCCTTGGATGGGAAGACTTCGGCCGCACCGCGCGCGAATTCGCCGATGAGATTGCCGCGCAGTTCACACCCGACCTCGTCGTCGGCATTGCGCGGGGCGGCGTCATCGTGGGCGCGGTCATCGCCAGCGCGATGCAGGTGGACTTCTTCCCGATAAAGGTGACGCGGCGGATGATGGCGGAAGTCGTGAACGAAGAGCCGACGCTGGTCATCAAGCCTTACACTTACGCGCAGGGGAAGAAGGTGCTGCTCGTTGACGACATCAGCCGCACCGGCGAGACGATGCGCATTGCGCGGCGCGCGCTGGAAGTGTTCCATCCCACGATAATCAAGACCGCCTGCTATGCCGACTATATCGGCGACGGCTACAAGCCCGACTTCTTCAAGGTCTCCGTTGACACCCAACTCGCCTTCCCCTGGGATTACCACCTGTTAGGGTCAGGCAGCTTACTACTAAAGATATTACGCCTTCAGCGCCGTGATGCCGGGGAGGTCCATGCCTGCGACGAACTCCAGGCTGGCGCCGCCACCGGTGCTGATGTGGCTGATGGCATTTGCGAAACCGAGCTTGTTTACCGCTTCCACGCTTTCGCCGCCGCCCACGATTGAATAAGCGGCGTTGTTGGCGGCGATGGCTTTGGCGACAGCGATGGTTCCCGCGTCAAAGGGCTTCTTCTCAAACACGCCCATCGGCCCGTTCCAGAATATGGTTGCCGCGCGCGACAGCCTCGCCGTGAACGCCCCGCGCGCCATCTCGCCGATGTCCACGCCGATGTCGCCTGCGCAAAGCACATTCAGCGCCTTGTTCTCAATGCGCTTCGGGTTTTCAATGCTGTCTGTGACGGTGATGTCCTCGGGGAGGATGAGCTTCGTCGTTGAATCCTGGTAGTTCGCGATGAGCGCCTTGCACTGCTCAACGTAGTCTTCTTCAACCAGCGAATCGCCCGTGTTATAACCCATCGCGCGCGCCAGCGTGAACACCATCGCGCCGCCGACGAGCACGACTTCAGCGCGCCCGCAGAGGTGCTCAAGGAGCGGGAGCTTGTCGCTGACCTTCTTGCCGCCGGTGATGATGACCAGCGGGCGTGCGGGCTTCTCGGTGATGCGGCAAAGCGCGTCCACTTCCTTGACGATGAGCGGCCCGGCGAAGGATGGCAGGAATGCCGTCACTCCGACGGTCGTCGCATGCGCGCGGTGCGCGGTGCCGAATGCGTCGTTGACGAACGCCTGGAACGGCTTGGCAAGCTCGCGCGAAAACTCGGGGTCGTTCTTCGTCTCGCCGGGGTAGAAGCGCGAGTTCTCAAGCAGCACGATGTCGCCGCGCCATTCGCCCGCCATCGCGCGCTCAACATCAATGCCGGTGGCAGAGCGCACGTAGCTCACGCTCTTGATGCCGACGCGCTTTTCCTTGAGCAGGCGCTCCATTTCCGCTGCGACGGGCCCCATTGAGAATTGAGGGTCGGGGCCGTCCTTGGGGCGGCCGAGGTGGGAGATGACCGCGATACGCGCGCCCCATGAATGCAGCTTGAGGATGTTAGGCAGGCTTTCAACGATGCGCGTTGAATTCGGCGACGAGTTCCGTCCTTCGTGGGCACGTTCAAGTCGGCGCGCACGAGCACGCGCTTTCCTTTTACGTCAGCCTCCGAGTATGTGCGCAGCTTCATCGCAGATCACCTCCAGGCGTTTATCCGTCCTTGATTATACAAGACTGCGCGCCCTTCCTGTAAACAGGCAACCGACTGATTAGGGCGCGCTTGGCTGTGGTAAGATAGCTGCGCCCGGAAGGCGGGTTGTATCCGCCGCAACTGGGGAAGGAGATTGTGATGCCTGTTATCGCGAAACGTGACCTTGACCAGGAGAAGGACTCGCGCCTGCATGCCCTTCGCCACAGCGCCGCTCACCTGATGGCGGCCGCCGTCGTGGAGCTTTTCCCCGGCACGAAACTTGCCATCGGCCCGGCGATTGAAACCGGCTTCTACTACGACTTTGACACCGACCACCGCTTCACGCCCGAAGACCTCCCGCTCATTGAGGCACGGATGCATAAACTCGCCGCAGAAAACGCGCTGTTCGTGCGCAAAGAAGTATCGCGCGAGGAAGCGGCGAAGATGTTCGGCGCGGAAGCCGACCCTTACAAGGTTGAGCTGCTGGAGGATATTGATGAGCAAGAGGAAATCAGCCTCTACGAATCCGGCCGCTTCACCGACCTTTGCGCCGGCCCGCATATTGAAAGCACCGGCCTTATCCAGAACTTCAAGCTGCTGAAAATCGCTGGCGCATACTGGCGTGGCGATGAAAAGCGCAAGATGCTCCAGCGCATATACGGCACCGCATGGGAGACCGCCGAGGAACTGACGTGCTTCCTCAAGCGCGCGGAAGAAGCGGAGAAGCGCGACCACCGCAAACTCGGGCCTGAGCTTGGGCTGGTGAGCTTTTACGAAGAGGCGGGGCCTGGGCTGCCGTTCTACAGCCCACGAGGCGCGCGGCTGCTCCACGAAATACAAAGCTGGATGTATGACGAGCACATCAAGCGCGGCTACGAGCCGGTGTCCACCCCGCACATCATGCGCCCCGACTTGTGGAAGATAAGCGGCCACCTTGAGCATTACAAGGATGACATGTTCTTCGTGAAGGACATGGAAGGCGAGGCTGTGGACAGCCCGCTGCCCGGCATCCTCTACGGCATCAAGCCGATGAACTGCCCCGGGCACATCCTCATCTACCAGCAACGGACCCGCAGCTACCGCGACCTGCCGTTACGCCTATTTGAGTTTGGCACCGTTTACCGTTACGAACGAAGCGGCGTGCTGCATGGAATGCTGCGCGTGCGCTCGTTCACTCAGGATGACGCGCACCATTTCTGCACCTTGGAACAGGTTCCAGCCGAAGTGAAGCTCTGCCTGGACTTCTGCACCGACGTGTGGGATACCTTCGGCTTTGAATATACCGTGGGGCTCAAGACCCGCCAGGAGCACTTCCTCGGCACGCCTGAGATTTGGGACCAGGCGGAAGCCGCGCTGCGCGACTTGCTGGACGAGCGCAAGATTCCCTATTACGTGCGCGAGAAGGATGCGACATTCTACGGCCCGAAGATAGACTTCCTGGTGCGCGACAGCCTCGGCCGCGAATGGCAGGGTAGCACCATCCAGCTTGACTTCAACTTGCCGCAGCGCTTCGGCCTGAGCTACATCGGCAGCGACGGCATGGCGAAACAGCCGGTGATGATTCACCGCGCGATTCTCGGCAGCTTTGAGCGCTTCATCGGGCTGCTCATTGAAGACTTTAACGGGGCGTTTCCGGTATGGTGCGCGCCGGAACAGGTGCGCATTCTTCCGATCATCAGCGAGCTTGAAGAATACGCTAACTCGGTGTGCGCCAAGCTCGCCGCAGACGGCCTGCGTGCGACCGTTGATGCGCGCAATGAAAAGCTCGGCCTCAAAATCCGCGATGTCACGACGCAGAAGATTCCTTACGCGCTCATCGTCGGGAAGAAAGAGGCCGAACAGGGGATTGTTTCTGTCCGCAGTTACTGGGATGGCGACATGGGCCAGATGGCTGTCGCCGATATCAGCCAGATGCTGCGAGACGAGGTGGCCGCAAAGACCGCCCGCAGAAAGGAGTAGGGGATGGCTGACATAACATCGGGCTCATTTGCCGCGGTCATTCTGGCCGCAGGCAAGGCGACGCGCTTTAAGAGCAAGCACCCGCGCAGCAAGATCATGTTCCCGCTTGGCGGAGTGCCGATGATAGAACACATTCTGCGCACGTTACAGGGCATGTTTCCGGCGCAGGTGGTCATCGTCGTCAACGAAGACACGCGCCAGGAAATCTTCCAGCGCTACGGCAACATCTATGAGCAGGTTCTCCAGGAGCCGCAGCTTGGCACAGGTGACGCGCTGGCGACTGCGCTGCCTGTCCTGAGCAAAGACGTTGAGAACGTGCTTGTCATCCCGGGCGATGTCCCGCTGGTGACAGAGCAGGCGCTGCGGGACGTAATGTCCGCGCAGTTCGGAGCGGATGCTGCTCTGCTGACATTCACGCCGCCTGAGCTTCGCGGGTATGGGCGCGTAAAAGTGCAAGAAGGCTATGTCTCAAAGATTATTGAAGAAGTTGACGCTGAGACCGAAGACCTGAAGATTACCGAGGTCAACTCTGGCGTATATTCCATCGCGCGCCAGTGGATTGAAACGGCGCTTGACCGTGCGCGCGCTGAAATCGGCCCGAAGAACCGCAAGGGTGAATACTACCTCACTGACATCGTCACATTCCTACGCACGCACGCAATGCAATACGAGCCTGCGCGGGATCTGATGGGCATCAATGACCGCGCGCAGTTGAACGCAGCTGAAAACGAGATTCAGGCGCGCGTCGTGCAGGCGCACGCGCGAAACGGTGTGTCGTTCATCCGCGCAGAGACTTCGTATGTTGAAGTGAACGTGCGCATTGGCCAAGACGCGGTGATAATGCCCGGCACTATCCTTCGCGGGGATACCGTCATCGGCGACGACTGCGTTATAGGCCCCAACGCCTACATTGAAGATAGCCGCCTGGGCGATGAGTGCAAAGTCGTTTATAGCCACCTTGTTGGCGTGCGCTCGGAGGCCGGCGTGAACATCGGCCCGTTTGCGAACCTGCGCCCCGGCACCAGCCTTTCCGAGGGCGTGAAAATAGGTAATTTCGTTGAGCTGAAGAAGACGACGGTTGGCGACGGCTCCAAGATACCGCACTTGTCATACGTCGGAGACACGAAGATTGGCAAGGACACGAACATCGGTGCGGGGACTATTACGTGCAACTATGATGGGTTTGCGAAGAACCCCACCGCGATTGGCGACGGCGTGTTCATCGGTTCCAACAGCACGCTTGTCGCGCCGATAAAGATTGGCAATGGCGCTTATACAGCCGCCGGTAGCACGCTGACCAAAGACGTGCCGCCGGGGGCACTGGGCGTCGGGCGCGCGCGCCAGGAAAACAAGGAAGACTATGCGGCTAAGCTGCGCGAGAAAAAGGAGAAACTGGCCGCGGATGGATCATCGCCGCAAACAAACGAGGGAGACCGATAATGGGCGTTGAATACTTATACCGCAAGAAACTTACGCTGATAGCTGGAACTGCGCACCGCGCACTGGCCGAGGCCATATCCAAAGAACTCGGCTTGCAGCTCAGCAATACGAAGGTCAGCCGCTTCTCCGACGGGGAAGTGCGCGTGAAGGTTGACGAGAGCATACGCGGGCATGACGTGTTCATCATCCAGCCCACATGCCGCCCCATCAACGAAAACCTCGTTGAGCTGCTCATCATCATTGACGCGGTAAGCCGTGCGAGCGCGCACCGAATCGTCGCGGTAATGCCGTACTACGGCTATGCGCGCCAGGACAAGAAGGTGCAACCCCGCGAGCCTATCAGCGCGCGCCTAGTTGCGAACTTGATTGAGACGGCTGGCGCAGGCCGCGTAATTGCAATGGACCTGCACAGTGGCTCCGCGCAGGGCTTCTTCAACATACCGGTGGACCACCTTTCCGCGCTGAAAATCTTGAGCCGTGCGATTGAAGTGCAAGGTTACTCGCCAAGCGACAGCGCCATCATCAGCCCTGACGTGGGTGGCGTGGAGCGCGCCAGCGCGGTTGCGTCTCGCCTAGGCTTCCCCTTGGCTATCATCGCCAAGCGCCGTCCCGAGCCTAACGTTGCGGAAGTCGTAGAAGTCATCGGCGATATTGAAGGCCGCAACTGCATTCTCTTTGACGACATGGTGGACACGGCGGGCAGCGTTACCGTCGGCGCTGAGAGGCTGATGGAGCGCGGCGCGAAGTCAGTGTCCGTTTACGCTACGCACGGTGTATTGTCGGGAGAGGCGCTGAAGCGGATTTCAAGCAGCGCGATTGAGCGAGTGGTTATCACCGACACGATACCGCTGGACGAAGAACATATGCATCCGAAGATTAAGGTAGTTAGTACCGCTGCGACTTTCGCCGAAGCCATCAAGCGCTGCTTCACCGACGAGAGCATAAGCTCGCTGTTCAAGTAAACTTTGCTGGCTGCCTTCGCTCTAGTAGTAGCCGCCGTATGAACCCCAGCCGGTCGTCAGGCCGCGCTGGACGTCAAACATGTCGCCTACAGGCGTGCTGAAGTTGAAGTCCCAGTCGTTGGTCGTCTGCTCGGCGGCGGTAAGCGAGACCGGATACTTCGGGAACGCGTTGATAAATATATTGATGTAATATTCTTTGCGGTTGTATGAGTAGCCAAAATTCAGCGTAGTGCAAGTGTTACGCTTCTGGATCTGGACGCGGTCGAGGAATGCGCCCTTGGAGTTGCGAGTCTGGTTGGAATACACATAGAAGTTCCAGCCGCGCTTGTATTTACGCGAATAAACCCACCTGAAGCTGCTTGCCGGCACCGGCCTATCCTTAAACGAATAGCCCTGGACATCAAGCGTGGCATTGGTATCAAGCCACCAGTTGCCTGAAGGCGCCCAGTACTTAATGTCCGTCGTGACCGAGCCGAACTGCGTCGTTTCAGGATTGTATGTCGCGCGAACGCTCGCCGATAAATCCAGCGATGGGTCCATCGTCCACGTCCCCGAGATCTGGCCCCACTTGTGCTCACGGAAGTCGTAGCTGCTCCTGAAGGCAACTTTCCACCACCTGTCGTGGTAGAAGTCCATGCCAAATGTGGAATTGTGCCTTGAAACCAGCCGGTCGCTGCGCACCGGCGGTATCTTCACGCCCTGGGCAATGCTGCGCGTCCATTGAAGGTCGTAACTGAACCACTCGTTATTGGTGTAGCGCAGAGAGAACGATGGGTTGAGCAAGTACTGCGCGTTTCCGTCGCCGTACATATATTGCGTGAATTCAAGCGATGGCGTAAAAGTCGTTTCGCTGTTGCTGTACGTCCTGCTGGCGCGCGTGTTGAATTTGAAGCGCAGGACGGGGCCGGTGGTTGTGTCATTGCGCCTGCGGTCAAGGACATTGTCAAGGCTGAAGGTCGCGCCGTTGAGAATTGAGTTGTTCCCGAACGCGGAGCGGTTGAACTGAATCTGGAAGCCAGGACGGAGCGCGCTAATCTGCTGCAAATCGTCGCCAGTGTAGCGGTTGCCGTCCAGGTCCATGTCTTCTTCATAGCGCAGCGACACCCTGTAATCGGGGCGGTTGTATGTCAGCGCGCTCTTGAAATCGCCTTCAAGGTTCATCGGCTGGCCGTTGTTGGTCTTAGAACCGCTGACGTTTTGCGTGATGCTGATGTCGGTCAGCCTGTTGAACTGGTGGTCGTAGGAAAACGTCATGCTCTCGTTCGTGTCTTTGGACTGCGTCTGTGTTTGCGTGCTTTGCGTGGAGCCGCGCACGTTCGTGTTCTGGGAAGCGTTGAGGATAATGCTCGTGTTGGGTTTGTTATATGCGAGATGGAATTGGTTGTTCCACGTGTTGGAGCGGCCGCGGTAGGCTGTGATGGTGTTGTTGCGCTTGAACGACATATCGCCTTTGATGTCGGGCGAAAAGTTCAACTCCTGCAGCACTTCATAGTTGTAGTTTGAGGCAGGGTCAGCCTTTACGCCTGTTGAGTCTTTATCGCCCTCAAACTGGCGCTGGTAAAAGCCGCGCATCGTTGTGATGCCGAGCGGCCCGTTCAAGTCATGGCGCAGCCCGAAGCCCGGCCCTTGCTTTTCCGATATCACAAGCAGCACCGCGCCAAGTAAGACCGCCCCTGCGTCCTCCACCGCGTCGTTCATGTATGTGTAGGCGAACTTCGCGAAGTATCCTTCGTTGGTGTTGTAGCCGTAATCCTGGCGGATGGGTGATTCGGTTTGCTTGAGGGGGCGGAACTGCCTCGTGGGAATCACTAATTCGGGGAAGAAGAACACCTTATGCTCGCGTGCATACATATAAACATGGTGCAGCATCACGCTGTTGTTGCGGCGCACCCGCGCCTTGCGTGCGCGCAGCTCGTATTCGTATACATTGCAGTATGGCGGGCAGGTCGTGACCCAAACCTTCCACATGTCAAACTCTTTGAAGTTGCCCTTGGCTTCAGCGGCGGTGAAGTACATCTCGCCTTCCATATCTGCGCTGCTCATGTTCCCCGACACGTTCACGAGTGAAAACTCGGTTGTATCGTAGCTGTAATAGCCCTCATCGGCATAGAGCACGTCGTCGTCTTGCTGCAGGGCGATAGCGCCCTTCGCGTAAAGATTCTTTGCCTTCTCGTTTAGCTCAATATAGTCCGCTTCAAACTGCATCTCGCCGATGACCACCAGCGCATCGCCCTCAAGTATCGCGATGCCCGCGTCGCGGTCAAACTCCAGCCGGTCATACGCTTCTAGATATGCCGTCCCATCGGGCAGGGGCAGCTTTAGCTGCTTTGGCTGCGGATCCGTTCCCTTTGATGCGACCGAGACGCTGTCACCTGCAGGCTCGCCTTCCGAAGATGCATTCTTTTCATCCACGTAAGCATCGGCGGCAGGCGGCGCTTCCTCCGGGTATTGGCTTGCAGCTTTCTCGGGCGGGGCTGACGCCTGTGAAGCGCCTTTGGAGCTTATCTCAACGGCGTCGCCGCAGACGGCTTGGAGAGGCAGAACCAACAGGAGTGCGAGCGCAACCAGCGCAGCAATGTGCGCGCGTATGCGCGAGCGAATAGCTGCGCCGAAAACACGGCGTGGATTACCCAATCCTCCTGTCATTCGCGGAACCGCAATTGTAGCACCTAGCGGCTGTTTCCAGCAGCCTGCTAGGAGACGAAATAAGCAACAAACGCGTTCAAATGCGCCTAGTAGCGGATGATATTGACCTTTGTGCCGGCCTCAATCACGGTTTCGCCAGTGCGCGGGATGACGAGGCAACTGCCTTCGGTAAGCGATGTTAGCGCTGCGGATGATATTTGCGTGAGGAGTTTCACCTCTGGCGTTTGCGTGAAATCGCGCGTGAACCGCTCCTGGCCAACCCAGATGTCGTCATCGGGTACCAGCGCGTGCACCGTCTCAGTGACTGTGCCGATGGACATGGGAACCCAGCCGTAAGGCTCACCCAGCATCCTGATGACCGTCGGGCCGACGATGAGCGCAAACAGCGCGTGTATGAACGGCGGGTGGTAGGGCAACACGAAAATCCATCTGTGGTCGCGCTGCGCAGCGCGGAAGCTGCCGCCCAGCGGGTGTTTCAGGCCCCTGATCACCACTTTGCAGTTTTCATCAAGCGCCTTGTCCAGATCGTGGCATTCGCTCGTTGAAAGCACGCCCGACACGAGCAGCACTTCCGCTTGGTCCGATGCGGCGAGCAACGTCTCCGCGATGGAGCGGTGAGTGTCCTGCACGCCGAGCGGGACGAATGAAAACCGCCAAAAGAAGCTCATTGACGATGCTATCGGCGAAAGCAGCTCGGGGATGGCGCTCTCGTTCATCTTGTCGGCATGCGCGTCAACCAGCCCGTGCCCAAGGATGAGGCTGCCGATGGTAGGCTTGCGGATGACGTTCACGTCGCTGATGGGCTGGCTGTAAAGCGCGGCGTAGCCCGGGTATCCCACGCGCTTCCCGCCTTCAAGCAGCCTGGCTTGGCGTTGGATGAAGCGCCCCTTGGGTATCATGCGCTCATACTGCACAGGCTTGCCGTGGACGAGCAGCTCGTTCCCGCTGCGCTCGGTCGCTTCCTCCTCAACAATCACGTCAAGCACGTCGGGCAGAAGCGTCCCCGACTCAACGAGATAAGCGTTGTCCTTGTGCGCCTGGCGCTCAAAGCTGCGCGCGCCGCCAAGGTTGCCGCCGAAGCGGAAGCGCGGCGTCTCATTGCGCTCCCAGGCAGCCTGCAGCGACGAGAAGTTAAGCGCATAGCCGTGGTCTGCCGCCAGGTTGTGCGCGGGATAGACGGCGTGCAGCGGGACGTCGCCGCTCAGGAAATGGAACAGCGCGTGCCTAAGTGGTATCGCTTCAACGCTAAGAGGCTGAGCCCAGGCGAGCAGCCTCGACTGCGCCTCCTGCCAGGTAATGTCTGTAAGCATAGGCGGCTATTGTAGCCGCGCAAGCGGCATGGCGCAATGAGGGCGCTTTACCCCACGCGCTTGCGGAAGCGGAGGGCGGCGAGGATGATGAGGCCGAAGGCGTAGATGCACATGGCGGCGATGTATGGCAGCAGCGCGAAAAAGCCGCTGCCGCGTATTACGATGCCGCGCACGACGTATACGGCATAGGTCATCGGCAGGAGGAATGTCACGGGGTAGATGACTGCGGGCATGAACTCGCGGGGGAAGATGAAGCCCGAGAGCATTATCTGCGGGACGATGGAGAGGATGGAGACCATCACCGCCTGAAGCTGCGTCTGCGCGAAGGTGGAGACCATGAGCCCCTGCGACAGCGAGCCAAGGACCCAAATCATCATCATCACCGTGAGCAGCGCGAGGCTTCCGCGCAGCGGCACGTGAAATACATAGACCATTACGATTATTACGCCGATTCCCTCAATCGCGCCCAGCACGAACATTGGCAGCAGCTTGCCGAGGATGAGCCCCAGGCGCGAGATGGGCGTCACGATGAGCTGCTCAAGCGTGCCCTCCACGCGCTCGCGCACGACCGACAGCGCCGTGAGCAGCACCAACGGCATGTAGAGGATGAGCACGAGCAGCCCCGGCACGAAAAAGTTGGACGATTTCAGGCGCGGATTGAATAGGATGCGCGTCTGCGCCTCCACCGCCGGCACTTGCTGTTGCACGCGCCCGCTTTGCAGGATGAAGCGCGACGACAGCGTGCGCGCCGTGTTGCCGACCGTGCTCAGGACGTAGTTGGCGGTGTTGGAGTCGCTGCCGTCCACGAGCACCTGCATCGTGCGGCTGTAATCGCTGGAAGCGTCGGGGGAGAAGCCCGGCGGGATAAGGAACGCAGCCTTGGCGTGGCCGTCAACGATGGCCTGGTATGCCTCATCGTATGAGAGCTGCGCCGAGTGCAGGCGGAAGACGCCGGTGTTCTCTAGCATCTGCACCATCTCGCGGCTGCTTTCGTTCGCGGCAAGGTCTGAGACCACAGCGGTTACGTTCTTCACGTCGGTGCTGATGGCGTAACCGAGGATGACAAGCTGCATGATGGGCAGCATGAGTATGATGCGCAGCGTGGCGCGGTCGCGCAGGAGCTGCCGCGTTTCCTTCAGCGCCATCGGGAGGAGCCCCCTAAACACCGTGGTCACGCTCCTTCGTCAGCGCGACGAAGACGTCTTCCAGCGTGGCTCGCGCGTCCATCACGTTGATGGGAGTGCCGGCGGCCTCGCTGAAGTGGCGCTCCAAGTCCTGCTCTGTGGCGTCAGCGTCCACCAGCAGATGCGCATTATTGCCAAACACGGTGCCCTTGCGCACATGCGGCAGTTTCAGCAAGCTGCCCAGCTGCTGCGCCGCGGAGGGATAAACGAATTCAATCCAGCGCGTGCCGGGCGGCGTAACGACCGGAAGCTGCGTCAGCTCCTCCGCCGTGCCCAGCGCGAGCAGGCGCGAGAAATACACGTAGCCCAGGCGGTTGCATCGCCCAGCCTCGTCCATGTAATGCGTGGTGATGAAAAGCGTCTTGCCCTGCGCCGCAAGCTCCAGCAGTATCGTCCAAAGCTCGGCGCGCGCGACAGGGTCAACGCCGGACGTGGGCTCGTCAAGGAATATCACCGGCGGGTCGTGCAGCAACGAGCATGCGAGCGACAGGCGCTGCTTCCATCCGCCGGAGAGCGTGCCTGAAAGTTGGCGCGAAAACTGCAAAAGCTCCAGCCATCCGCCGACTTTCTCAATGCGCGCGCGCAGTTCATCCCGCTTGAGGCCGTAGAGGCTGCCGTAAAGCTCCATGTTCTCGCGCACGGTGAGGTCGGGGTAGAGGGCGAAGCGCTGCGGCATGTAGCCGATGCGGCGCTTCACCTGCTCTGTCTCGCGCTCGCAGTCAAAGCCCAGCACGCTGGCGCGCCCGCCGTTGAGCGCCAGCATGCCGCACAGCACGCGGATGAGCGTGGACTTGCCGCTGCCGTTGGGGCCGAGGAAGCCGAAGATGTCGCCTTGCTGCACGGTGAACGAAACGTCCTTAAGCGCCGTGATGTGGCCGAAGGTTTTGGTCACGCCGTCAACGACTATTGTCGTCTCGGGGCACATCAGCTGGCGAACATAACCTTTGCGGTCATGCCTGAGCGCAGCGGCACCGGCGCATTCTGCACGCGCAGCTTCACGCGGTAAACCTGGTTCACGCGCTCCTCGGGCGTGCTCACGTTGCGCGGCGTGAACTCGGCTTCGCGGCTCACGAAATATATGTCCGCGTCAAAGGGCTTGCCGGGGAACGACTTCAGAACGACGCGCATCTTCGCGCCTTGCTGCGCCTTGCCCAGCATCAACTCGGGGACGAACGTGTCTATCCACACGTCTTCGGTGCTGACGAACGTCGCCAGCGCCTGGCCGGGCGATGCAATCTCGCCGGGATCAAGCAAATATTCTTCCAACATGCCGCCGGTCGGCGCAGCAATGGTGAGGTCGCTGATGTCCAAATCAAGCGCGGCAAGCTGCGCATCAAGCTGGCGCGCCTTGGCCTCGGCTGCCGCAAGCTGGTTCACAGTCGCGCCCGCCTTGAGCTTGTCCAGCACCGCCTTGCGCGCATCCGCCGCCGCCTTCGCCGCCGCGATTTCTTCGGGGCGCAGCCCGCGCGTAAGCTTGTCCACGTTCGCCTGCGCGCCCGCCACCTGCGACTTCAGCGCATCGCGCGCCGCCACCGCGGCGTCAAGCTCCTTGCCTGAAATCACGCCTTCGTCGTATAGGTTTTGCAGGCGCTCCGCGTTCTTGCCCGCATTCTTCAAGTTCGCCGACAGCGCATCTCGCTGCTCCACCGCAGCGCGGATGTCCTCGCTGCGAAAGCCCTTCAGCGCCTGCGAATACTGCGCCTCAGCGCCTGCAAGCTCAGCGCTCGCCTGGCGAAGCTGCTCCGGCGTCGCGCCCGCCTTCAAGTCGTTGAACGTCGCCCAGGCAGACTTCGCGCCTTCGGTGAGCACCGCGCGCTGCGCCTTGAGCACCAAGTCATCAATGCGCGCGAGAGGGTCGCCCGCCTTCAGCTCCGCGCCTTCCTGCGCAAACTGCTGCGCCACCTCGCCCCCGAGCCGCGACGACAGGCGGTATTCGCGCGCCCTCACGATGCCCGAAAGCTCGGCCGGCTTCTGCGCGCATGACGTGGCGAAAACGTGCAGCGCCAGCGCAATGAGTATCGCCAATGGAGTTGCGATGCAGGTTGCCTTCCCACCTAGTGATGCCTTCATCACGCTGGATTATAGCAGGCGTTACTCGCCTTTTGGGCGCCGTTTTCCCGTAGTTCCCCATTTCGGGTATCATATTCCCGCGGGGGGCTTGGCGGCCGCGCCGTGAGTTCATCTCAGGGTGAGGAAAGTCCGGGCACCGCAGGGCAGGGCGCTGGGCAACTCCCAGAACGGGCAACCGTATGGAACGCGCCACAGAAAAGAACCGCCGGAAGCTCGGAAGCGCAAGCCTCCGAAATCTCGGTTAAGTCCTCCGGCAAGGGTGAAACCGCGCGGTAAGAGCGCACGTCCGGGGCCGCAAGGTTCCCGGGTGGGCAAACCCGCCCGGTGCAAGGCAGGCGGAGATGCCACGCTTTTAGCGGGGCATACCGGCGGCCCGCCGGTTCCGTTTGATGCCGCACGACTATGCGGGAGACCGCATAGCTAGAGAAATGGCCGCCCCCGACAGAACCCGGCTTACCGCCCCCCGCACTCTGCTGTAGGGCGGGGACCTGTGCCCCGCCGTGGCCGTATTTGCGCAGTTGGATTTCAGGCAAGGGAATTATTTCCCGCTATAATCGCGCGGATGGAATCCTCACTCCCCGAGCGGAAACACGCGAAGCGCCTTGGCGAGGTGCGCTGCGCTCTGTCTAGAGCTTGGAAGGCGAACAAACAATAGAGTACGCCGGGCTGACTAGCCCGGTTCTGGTTCTTTCTACGGAGGTGCGGCATTCTTGCCGTACTACGGATTCTGGAATCTGAATTGAAGGGACGGGGGTTTATCCCTCGCCGTCTGGATTCCCTTTTGGTGGCACATGCGTCCCGCTTGTGCATTAAGAGCACAGCCGAGTCGGCTGTGCCACCGCCCAATATTCAGAGCCGGGCTAGTTAGCCCGGCGTACTCGGCGCGTTTAATTACTGCCTTCGCAATCTTTCCAACACAAGCCTGAGCAGCTCCTCCACCGGCGTGGTGGCCATGCTGACGCCTTCTTTGCCCACTGAAGCCAGCGCAGAGAGCACCTCGTTTTCTCGGAAGCCAAGGCCCACCAGCGCCTGCGTGACTTCTGCCTGCGGCGCGAGCGGCACCGCTGCATCGGGCAGCCGTCCCAGCATCTCGCGGAACTTGCCCTTGAGCTCCAACACGATTCGCTGCGCAGTCTTCGCGCCCACGCCCGGCGTGCTGGTCAGCGTCGCAGCCTGTTCTTCCTCAATCGCGCGCAGCAGCCTCGCCGCGCCCATCTCCAGCAGCGCCAGCGCGACCTTCGGGCCGATGCCGGGGCAGCGCAACAAGCGCGTGAAGATGTCGCGCTCCACTTCCTCAAGGAAGCCGAAACACGTGACGCGCCCTTCCTGCTGCGAAATGATGGGCAGCGTATGCACGCGCACGCTTTCGCCGTAGGCGAGCGAGTTGGCTTCGCGGGCGACCATGTCAATGATGAAGCCGAAGTCGCCGCATTTGATTGTCACGCGGCCTTCGGGGGCGATGTGGGTTACGGAGCCGTCAATGAATGAGAGCACGGTTTAGAGCATAAGCCCTTTTTTCATTGCGTGCAACAGCGCGAGCGCCAGCGCGTCAAACTCGTCGTCTAGGCGCTTGCTGCCGGGGGCTATGTCAAGTATCTTTTCAACCATGAAGCGCACCTGCGCCTTCGCCGCGGCGCCGCTGCCGGTGAGGCCAAGCTTCAGCGTAGTGGGGGAGTATTCAGCGATGCTCAGCCCAAGCTCGGCCGCGGTGGCAATCAGCGCGCCGCGCGCCTGCGCCACGCCTATCGCCGTCTTGGCGTTCTTGCTCCAAAACAGCTCCTCCAGCGCCATGTCGTCGGGCTTGTGCTCATTAATGATGGCGCGAAGCTCGGTGCAGAGTTGCAGCAGGCGCGCGGGGAAGTCGTCGCTGGCGGGGGTTTCAATGACGCCGCTTGCGCGCAGGACGGGCTTGCGCTTCTTATCGGCGTCAAGGATGGCGTAGCCGGTTCGCGAATAGCCGGGGTCAATGCCCAGGATTATCAACCCGCGACTTTCTCCATCAGTTCGTCGCTCATTTCCCAATTCGCATGCACCTTCTGCACGTCGTCGCTATCTTCCAGCAAGTCGATGAGGCGGATGAGCTTCATGGCGTCCTTCTCTTCGGTAACTTCAACGACAGTGTTGGGGACCATCACGAGGTCGGAGGAGACGATGGTGACGCCGTGCTTGGTGAGGTAACCGCGCACCGAAGCGTATTTCGTGGGCTCGCAGGTGATGAAGAAATCGTCAACTTCCTTCATGTCTTCCGCGTCTAAGTCCATGACCATCTCCATGAGCTGGTCCTCGTTCACGCCTTCTTTCAAGACGACGAACTGCCCCTTGCGGCGGAAGAGCCATCCCACGCAGCCGGTCTCGCCAAGGTTGCCGCCGGCGCGCGTGAAGATGCTGCGCACTTCGGCGACGGTGCGGTTCTTATTGTCGGTTAGCGTCTCCACGAGCACCGCGATGCCCAGCGGGCCGTATCCTTCGTAGGTGATGCGCTCGAACTGCGCGCCGCCGGCTTCGCCCGACGCCCGCGCTACCGCTTTCTCAATCGTGTCTTTGGGCATGTTCGCTTCGCGGCAGCGGTCAATGGCGACTTTCAGCGATGCGTTGTGCTCAATGTCGGCGCCGCCTTCGCGCGCTGCGACGGTAAGCTCGCGTATGAGTTTGGAGAAGAGGCGGCCACGCTTCGCGTCCTGCGCCCCTTTGCGTATCTTGATGTTAGCCCATTTGTTATGACCCGACATACCCTACCTCCGTTGCGCCCCGCGCGGCATTGCCCTAGCGCGCAGCGCGAACGAGGATTCTACCCGCCCCGCCTTCCTTTCGGCAAGGGGTAGGGCATATTGTGCCCGCTATTCCTTCAGATACGCAGCAGCGCTAATCCCGCCATGCGTAGGTTAGGCAGTTGGTGTCGTTGTTGAAGTACACGAACCTGGGTTTGCCATCGGGCGTGACTGCTAAGTCGCCGACCAACCAGCTATTTGAAATCGTGGGCAATCAGCTCGGTATCTCCAGCCTGCAGTCTCGTGGTGCAACAGCCCGATATCCACTTTGTAGTATGACTTACTGCCAATAGTGGTTTCATAATCATCGCCACCATGATAAAAATCATCCAAGGTTCGTGGGCAGATCCTCAGCAAGCGTCCAATTGGTTAGCCAGTGGCTGGGGGGCGGCGTGTAGATTACTTCTGACATCCAGCCTGATTCCTTCCAGTAATGCATTACGCTCATGTCAGGGCCCGTATTAGTGTAAATATGCGGCCTGTCCGACTGGTCAACGCTAATCAGGCATTTATTATATTGCAGCTGACTTGATGTAAAGCCGCCAACTTCTTCGTATGTCCATTCGGAGCCAGTCCAATGAGCAATGATGCGTTTTAGTTGATAGTCATCCCCTTCTTTCACGTATGTTAGGTAAGGATTTCCCGCGGAGTCCAGCGCCATATTCCATGTCCAATAATCGTCAAACACACCATCAACCTGATGTATCCTCCATGAACCTGAAACCTCTTCAGCTAAGAGCATACTGTAGTGATTAGGGTACCCCGATTTGCTTTGTAAATAGGCAATGCGCAAATTGCCAAGTTCATCTGATTCCAGTATAGTTCTATCACGGTTGACGCCAGCCGCGTCCACCACTTCTTCACTCCACAACTCCGTTCCACCTGTATACACATAGCCCGTCGGGGGTTTTTTGATCCGAAATGGCCAGCGCGCCAATTCCAGTCGCCGTCACGTTTTCAAGGCCGGGATATGCAGAGACGTCGTAACCTGGGATAGAGAACCAAGTCCCTGCTTGTTTGGCGAACACAGAATAATCACCATACACTGTAACGATGTACGGCACTCCTGATGGGTCTACGGTTAGGCCTGCGAGAACGTAATCCCCAGTTAATCGGCTTCACAGTTTCACGTTCCCAATCGCTCACGTTGAATGAGAAAGCGAATGTCGTCGGAGGCCCACTAGTCTTCACCGTGAGAGAACCGGAATGAACTCCTGGGACCGAACATACGACAGTTGGATACCTTTGTGTTGATTCGCTCGGGGTGGCTGAGCCGCCAAAGCTCCATTGGAAGGAAGCACTTTCGCTTCCAAGTACATCTGCGATGAAAGTGGTTGGCTTATTCAGCTTGATATCCCTGGGGCTTACGGACCTAATAACTAACTTGTCCGTCACCAATTCAAGGTTAAAGGTGTAATCAACTGCCTTTGTGACGGCGGCATAAAGCTGGAGCTCAAAGGCTCCCGGCCTGGTAATCAGCCACTCGTATTCTCCTGCGCCGGTGTCAACAGGATATTGTAGATAGTATCCACCGTATTCCGATGGATCTTCTTGTCGTATGTTAATAAAACCTGCATACCCTTCAGTGAATTTGAGCTTCAACGTGCTTCCGGCTAAGGCGAAAAACCTGAAAGTATCCGATGTATCTCCCTGGGCATATTGCCCGTAATGGCCTATCTGTCCTGTAAAACCGAATACGGGGAGTTCTAGCTTTTGTTGGGGAATGCGGGCGTATTCAATTTCATCGTAGGGCTTAAGCAGCGCACTCTCTAATGCTAATGTGTAGTCAGCCGCGATACCTGTGTCTATCGGAACTACTAAAATGTGGTAGGTCCTTTCTTTGCGCGCGAGAAATGTGACACCGAGCATATCTTCAACTGTGCCGACAAACTCGGGAACTTCGGCCATCTGCGAATCGTAAACCCGCATTACGATTCCCTGCGAGCATTTCGCCTTAACAAGCTGGCCAAGAGGAAGATGGACCTGGTACCAGTCCACGATGTCAACGTCGTCGCCCTGGTAGCCAATGCTGGCATTCAAGCTGAAAGCCTCAAATAAGTCAGCGCTCGGAAGCGTGTCGGCCTGCTGCCGCGTGTCGTTCGGTTCAATTTCACTTTCGCCATGCACAACTTCAATGACGAAGTGATAAATTGCGTATCCGTAACCGTAATTGCTGGACACAAGTACGCTGGCGTAGTATCTACCCGGCGCGCCCCATTGTAACTGTCGGGGTCTCCTCAAGCGGATTGCTAGTCGTCCCTGCCCCGTTGAAATCCCAGTACGTAATCGGCAGTACCAGGTAACTCGCCTTCAACACTAAAAACCACTTTCTTGCCGGATTGAGCGTACCCGACATACTTTACTTTCACAACAGTCGGATGGAAATCCAATAAAGGAAGCACTTTCACGACAAACACATACTCGTCTTTGCCAAGCAAGTTTTTCAACCGTCACCGTGCAGCGCTGCGGGCCTGGCCTTCGAAAAACCGACTCTCGCCCATTTGTTCGCAAATTCCGGAGGCCAGAATGTATCCGTGTTTGGCCCGAAATGCCAAGTTATTGTGCACGGTTCCGCGCCAATGCTAGTAACCCACAAATCTAGCGAGCTGTAAAGCTCTACTACCGGGTTATTGGGCGTGAGGGCTTTTATATGTGGCACGCCATCTTCCGGCGCAAGAAGAAAAAACGCATCGGCTGAGACTGGGCCTGCGCCAAGGTCAAAAATCCAGTCTGTATCCAGAACCACCCATGTTCCCTATGAAATGGCAGATCGCGGCTTTCTAATATTTGGCCCTGGTGATCTTGATAAACGCGTCTAACGTAATGTGTGTTCAGATATTCACGTTCACCATCTTCGGTCGCGCTCCAATCAACGCCTGCACATCGATATACCCGGTAGAGGTAGCGAACTACTACACTGATATCCTCCGTATTCACGACGCCATCGCCGTTGCCGTCGGCCGCGCGCGCCATCGGGTGTTCAATGACGCTTTGCCCGAAATACTGCGAAAGTGTATCAAGGTCGTTCAAATCTACAAATCTATCAAGGTTGTAGTCAGCCAGAATTCTTGTAAGGGAAGGTGATGCAGGTTTCGCCGTCAATCTCCTCAATCCACGCGTTATCAATCTTTACTTCATCGCCAAGCGGGTTTATCACCACCGACGGTGCCTTGTCCCCGCCATTCGCTGCAAGCGATGCCGCCTTCGCGCTGATGTAGCGCTCCAGAAGCTCCTGGTCAGTGGGCCATGAGCCTTGCGCGTCAAGCGCGCCTGCGTCTTGAGCAGTGATGGTGGGCTGCTGAAGGCCGTTCGCTGCAAGCTGTGAAGTGGAAACGCCGTGGTGCTTACCGCACGCGCAGGCAGCAAGGATAATTGCCCCAATGCAAAGGGCGAAGTAAAAGCGAATTGTCCAATGGCCCATCACCAACTCCTTCCGCAGCGCGAAATCGCTTACCGTTCAGGTAATTATACCCGCAAATCGGGGTTATCACCAGGGAGGGCTTTAAAGAACCCGCAGGGCGCTGCTACACCTTGGCGCGGCGGTCTTGGAGGGCTTTGGTGATGGCTGCTATCTGTAACTTGACAATGTTGGCTTCGTCAAAGTCACAGCGCGCGCTCGCGCCCGGCCTTGCCATGCGTGCCGCAAGCTCGGGGTTCTGAAGTATCTCCAGCACGCGGTCAGCCAGCACATCCAAATCTTTTATCGGGACGAGGAAGCCTTCCACGCCGTGCGTGATTTCCTCACGGCATCCGCGTATGTCGGTGGCAACGACTGGCACCTGCATCGCCATCGCCTCAAGGACCGAACGCGGCATCCCTTCGCGGTAGGAGGGCAGCACGAACACGTAAAACAGCAATAGTGCCGCGGGGATGTCCTGGCGCACGCCCGTGAAAACGACGCGGTCGCCGATGCCGAAGAACTCCGCCATGCCCTTGAGTTCCTTTTCTGTGAGCGGGTGGCGATCGCCCTCAGCGCGCCCGCCGGTGATGACAAACCACGGGTCCGTGATAACCGCGCGCAGCGCCGCCGCCGCTTCAAGATACTCAACAAGCCCCTTGTCGCGGGTGTAGCGCGTCACCATGCCGACGATGCGCTGGCCAGGCGGGATGCCGAATTCGCGGCGCAGCATGTCGCGCTTGGCCTCGGGGATGAGCGCAGGATTGAATGCGCGCAGGTCTGCGCCGTTGCCGATGACGAGCGTGTGCTCACGCTTGAACAGGCCAAGCTTCACCGCAAGCTCCGCATCTTCGTGGTTCTGCGTGAACAGGAAATCGGTCGCCGGCGCGGCGAGGCGCTCCAGGCTCAGCCCGATGTAGCGTTTCCACGCGGGCATATGCTCGTGAAAGTAGAAGCCGTGCGCGGTGTAGATGACCAGCGGCGGCTTAGCGAGCATCCCGGCTGCGCGCGCGATGAGCGACATCAGCGGGTTGTGGACGTGCACGACGTCAAACTTCTCGCGCCGCATCAAGCGCGTGAGCGCGGCGATGGAAGGGATGTGCGCCAGCGGGTTCAGTGTGCGGGTGTAGGGGATGGTGCGGATGTCCAGCTTCTCGGCGCGCAGGATATCCGAGTAGCCCGAGTCGCCGCATGCGCAGACGACCTGCCAGCCGGCTTCGGTCATCCCTTCAACCAGCCGCTTCAAGAAATACTTGAAGAAGTGGTCCAAGCCCGCGACTTGTAACACCTTCACCTTTTCCATGGAGACTCACATTATAAGGCTAACACGGCTTTTGCAGCGAACAAAACTCTGCGCGCGCTCGTCACTATTGATAAATGGGTTCGCGGTAGTTCAAATTATAGGTTATACTATAACTGCGCTGGATATTGTTTGCGGAAAACGCACCGCTGTTCGTTTCGCTTAGATTAGTGCAACTCCAGCGCCCAAGATAGGAATTGAGGCAGTAGCTCCAAGCACGCATATAGCTTCGGTTATCTAAGGCTGCCTCAGGCTAACGGCTATCTATCGGTCGTGCGCCTTAATTGGCGCGAACGTGCGCGCTGATACGGGCGCGGAGCAGCCGCGGAAGATGAAGCGAAATGAGGAAACATGAATAACGTGAAGTTCATCACAGACGTAAATGAGCTATGGAGCCTGCCTCCTAACGAAAAGGCAGAGATGGAAGAAGTCCAAGCTCAATTTGCATTCAAGGCTACGAGCTATTACTTAGACCTGATTAAGTGGGATGATCCGTATGACCCGCTGCGCAGGATTATCGTGCCGCATACGGATGAGTTATCCGAATGGGGCGAAGCAGACCCGAGCGACGAAGCTTCAATAACGTCGCTCCCGGGATTGCAGCACAAGTACACGCATACCGCGCTCTTGCTGCTCAGCGAAAGCTGCGCAGGCTTTTGCCGTTATTGCTTTCGCAAGCGCGTGTTCCACAAGGATAACCGTGAAATCAGGGAAGACGTTGAAGAAGGATTAAAGTACATCAAGGAACACTCCTCCATTACCAATGTGCTGTTGACGGGCGGCGATCCGCTGATGTTGTCAACTAAGCGGCTGGCTGAAGTCATTGGGCAAATACGCGAGATACCTCACGTGAAAATCGTGCGCATTGGCAGCAAAGTGCCTGCATATTGGCCGCAGCGCATCTTGGAAGATGGGGAGTTGCTCGATATGTTCAGGCGTTTCAGCACGCCGGAACGACGCATGTATTTGATGTGCCATTTCAGCCATCCTAGGGAGCTGACCGATACCGCGCTGGCAGCGGCGGATGTTCTTCTCAAGGCAGGAGTTATCTTGTGCAACCAGACGCCGATAATTCGCGGGGTTAACCACTCTTCGCTTGTATTAGCGAAGCTGCTGAATAAGCTCTCTGCAACTGGCATTACCCCTTACTACCTGTTCCAGTGCCGACCAACGAAAGGAAACCTGCAATACTCGCTTCCCATTGTAGAGGCCTACTTCATAATTGAGCACGCGAAGCGGTTCGTTCACGGGCTTGGTAAGCGTGCCCGATTTGTGATGAGCCATGAACTGGGGAAAATCGAAATTGTCAGCGTAACGGCCTCGCATATCTATCTCAAATTCCACCGCGCCAAAGATAGGAGGGACGAAGGGCGTTTCCTTGTCTTCCGGCGCGACGACTCTGCATACTGGTATGACGACCTGCTAGCCCAGGAAAGCTCGATAGACGCCATAACCACCGGCGCTCCGCATATGGCGGAAAGCGTAGATAAAGCTTAGGCGCGAAATCTCAACCGCCTCAGGCGGTATCCAATTGAATGTGAGTGCGTGAAGCCCACGATTTGACGCAGCCGCGCGCTTGTAGGATGATATCGCGTCCGTTTACAGACATGTCTCATCTCTTACAGCTGCTGCTGATACTCGCCATCATCTTGGCTGCTGCCAAGTGGGCAGGCTCGCTGTCCATGCGCTGGGGCCTAGCCCGCCGTGTTTGGCAAAATACTTGTCGGCCTCATCCTCGGCCCCACGGTGCTCAACATCCTCGGCTGGCCTATCTTCCTGCCAGTGGAGACCACGGGTGACGGCCACGCGGCGATTCCAATTTTCTTCACTATCAAGGACATCGCCGAAATCGGCGTGATACTCCTCATGTTCCTTGCGGGCCTGGAAACGGAGCTGGACAGGATGGTGAAGGTCGGCAAGGCGGCGTTCCTTGCCGCAGCCGGCGGCGTCGTCTTCCCTCTCCTAATCGGCAGCGCCGCGGCGTTCATCTTCATGGAGATGGGGCTTCGCTTCACAGTCTACGAAGCCATCTTCATCGGCACGATCCTCACCGCGACCTCCGTCTCCATCTCCGCGCAGACGCTCATGGAGCTGCGCGCGCTCAAGAGCAAGGAGGGCCTGACCATCCTCGGCGCTGCGGTCATTGACGATGTGTTGGGCATCGTGCTGCTTTCCATCGTCATCGCCTTCCGGCCTGCGGGCGCAGGCGGCGCAGGCGAGCCGACCCACGCGCTGGACTGGATAATGTTGTGGCTTCACGAAATCCCTGCACTCGCGCCGTTTGAAGGCGTCTTGCGCGTGTTCGTGCTGATAATCCTCATGGCGATGTTCGTCGCCATCGCCAACTACACATTCCGCTTCGCCAAGCGCTACATCACGCACATGGGCGCGCAGCCTGTCACCGCGGGCATGGTCGCCGCCGCGATAGTCGTCGGCTTCATGTATGCGTGGATGGCGGAGTTCATCGGCAACCTCGCCGCCATCACCGGAAGCTACATCGCGGGCGTCCTCATCGGCCAGACGCAGCTTAAGGAGGAAGTGGAGCACGAGCTGCGCACGCTGACCTACGGCATATTTGTGTCGGTGTTCTTCATCAGCATCGGCCTGGAAGCCAACGCGCGCACCGTCTTCGCCCCGCTGGCGCGCCTTAGCGAGATAACGCTGCAGCAGTGGCTGCTCATCGTCTTCGCGCTGCTCATCATCGTCATCGCGGTTTACATGAAGGCGTGGGGCTGCGCCGCCGGCGCGATGCTCGCGGGCTTCACGCGCACCGAAAGCTGGCGCGTGGGAGTGGGCATGATAAGCCGTGGCGAGGTGGGGCTCATCGTCGCCGCCGTCGGCCTGTCGTCAGGCATCATCGGCCTTGACGTGTTCAGCATCATGATTCTCATGGTCCTCGTCACCACACTCATCACCCCCATCTGGCTCAAGCGCGTCATCCCGCACGGCCTTCCGGATGGGTAGGGTTCCTGCGATATAGGGAGAGAATTATATAGTGGCGCGGGCGTCTCGCCCGTGATTCCACCTTGCTTCCACAACCATACACGGCCGGGACGGCCGCGCTACTTATCCTTAACCCAGCCCGGGAGCTTCCCCGCGTCGGCCATGATGCGCGCAAGGGCGGGCATGGAGCAAAACTGGCGCGCGCAAAGCTCAAACTCCTTGCGCGTGACGCCGTTCATCTTCTTGTTCATGAAGACGAACATGCCTTCAGCGCTAGCGAGCAGCTTCCCGACCTTGGGGCACACAAAGTCTTCGCAGAGCGCGCAGCTTTCCACGCCGCGCTCCACCACGCACGGCCGCGCCTCGCACAACTTGTCGGCGATGAGCCCGCCCGCCTTGCAGCCGCCGCACTGCACGTTCTCGGCGGTGTAGTTTTCGTGGCCGAAGAGCTTGCGCCAGCCGTCCACCAGCTTTTGCCGAACCGCCGGGTCCTCCGACCTCGCCGCGCATCTCCCGCAATCGTATCCGCAATATCCAAGCATGCTGTTGTTGGCGTCCATCTGAGTGATTCTAACAATCGGAATTCGCAGCGTTATCGCTTGTATAATGTGCTGACGTAAATATAGCCGACCGCGAATAGCATAGCCATCGTGGAAAGGACTGTGATGATAGCGAGCCAAAGCAGCTTCCGCTTCTCTTTTCGACAACTACTTGAGTGCCGGCCACGAAGTCGTGCAGCGCCAGCTTTTCGCGGTTCATCAGAGCCATCCAATAGCCAAAGCCCAGCATGATTGAAGATACGTAATACATCAATGCGCGAACCAGCGCCATATGCCAGCGAATGCGTCCGCCCGTGCGCCGGTCGATAACTTTGAGGCCATAGAGCCTTTTCGCGGGCGTAGTAGACCACAGGCTGAAAAACACTAGGTAATACGCTACAAAACCGAAATCTTGAACGACATTGAGTGGGCCGAACTGCAGCCGCTCTAGCAGTGCAGGCCAGGCTACGACGAACGTTAAGGTAACTGCAGTGATTATGCAGTTATCCAGTAAATATGCCCCAGCGCGCACCCAGAAGCCAGCGGGCACTGGCTTTCCCGCGATTCCTCCCGCGAGTTCAGTTTGCTTATCCTCATTCGCGTCCATAAATACTCACATCCCCTGTAGGCTGGGCTTCAGCCCAGCTAAGCAATATTATAGTGGCACAGCCGTCTCGGCTGTGTTTTAAGCGCACAAGCGAGACGCATGTGCCACCAAGAGTGATGCTCTATAACCCTTGGGCTAGCTAGTCGCCGATGTACTGCATCTTGAAGCTTATTAGAACGTCGTTGGTCTGGCTATATTCGCAGACCACCCAGGCGCGCTGGTCGGCAGGAAAGCCATTGTTAAAATACGGCGAAAATCGCATTTCGAAGGTGTCACCAAATCTTTCAGCGATTTGCGCCCGCGTTGTTTTACACATCCATAGGTCAGGATACACTTCAAGCGGCTCTGCCGTTGGCTTGCTAGCGCGGACCCGAACAATAGCGGCGTATTCAGGCGCCGCTATGACCGAGAGATGATAAAGACCGTTCTCATATCGGCGAAAGCCTGTGCCTGAGTGTTCTTGTCCGCCTTCACGAGCAAGGCTGAATTCTGTGTCTTTGCCTACGAGGATTTTGTCTGGTAGCGCGCTCAGACCTGTTCGCTCGCCGGGTTTTACACTTATTAGCAGCTTGTCGATATCAAAGCGCTCGTTACCTTTATTCGCCGGCGGCTTCAGGAGCAGCCTGCCCGCCGTCTCTTGTGCAACTTTCTTAGCTTCTGGTCCAAGCAACTGCTTGTAGGCTGCGAAAAAGAGAAGCAGCGTTACAAGGATAAGCGAGCAGCAGATGGTGAGCCATGTGAATATACGCGCTTTAATTCCTTTCTTCATGGCGCTTACTCCTCCTTCTTCCCCCAGCGCTTTTCATGGAGCTCCATAGTCCAACTAGAAGTTGAAGGTTAACGGCCAAATAAGTAGTGTGATTAACACGACGGCATCCATTATCCTCACGACGCCCCAATCCTTTGGATCAGTCTGAATTAGGATTATCCCGAATAGCCCGCCACCGACTACCCCTGTATACGGCATTTGCAGAAAGGGGAACATGTAACCGTAAAAGACGAACTCATAAAGGACTATGAAGATGTACGCTATCAGCCTTGTGCGTCTATAGTATCGGAACTCAGTTAGCGCTTTCATCTCTTACCACCAATCCGTTAGCATAGGGAATACCAGTGCCACGCCTAACAGAAGGGCATCAATGCGCCTCAGTACTTTCCATGATTCACTTGAGAACAGCGCGATAGTGCCTGCAATAACGGCCATTCCGCATAATAGAACTAATGGTATAAGTATGAGCTTGCTGTCCGTGTAGTAACCAAATCGGAAGAAAAAGCACCAGTACAGAGCTATAGTGCAGAAACAGAGAGCCCGCAGTAAACCGTAGATAAGACGTTGGCGCGGTCCGGGTGAAGTGTTATCTAACATTTCCTTCATTCCCTTCTCCCCCCAGCGCTTCTCCAATAATTCCTTGATGCGCTTCTCAGCGCCGATGGGCTTGGGGTCAAAGAACTTGGCGCTGGCAATCTCGTCAGGGAGGTATCCTTCGTTGACAAATCCGCCGGTGGCCTCCACAATATCCGCACCGCTGCCCGCATCCCCGCCGCCACCTGCATCAGCGCCAGCGCCCGCTTCCCCGCCAGCCGCATGCTCGCTGTGCCCGTGCGCATAGCGGTAGCCCTCGCCGTATCCAAGCTCCTTCATGAGCTTCGTCGGGCGCGTTGCGTATCTTCATCGGCACCGGCAGCGCACCGTGCTCATGCACCGCCTTGCGTGCCGCGCTGTTCGCCGTGTAAACGCTGTTGGACTTGGGCGCTGCGGCGAGGTAGATGACCATCTGCGCCAGCGCGTTGTCGCATTCGGGCATGCCCACCGTTTCCACCGTGCGGAACACCGCCTGCGCCAGCACAAGCGCGAAGGGGTCGGCCAGGCCGATGTCCTCGCTCGCCATGCGCACCATGCGCCGCGCGAGATACTTTGGGTCTTCGCCCGCGGCGAGCATGCGCTGCATGTAATACAGCGACGCGTCGGGGTCGCTGCCGCGCACGGCCTTGTGCAGCGCGCTGATGAGGTTGTAGTGCTCCTCGCCGGTCTTGTCGTAAAGCAGCTCGCGCCGCGTCATCACCTGGCGCATGAACTCCAGCGTGATGCGTTTGCCGCCGCCGTGCTCCTTGGCCAGCAGGTCAGCCGCCAACTCCAGCGCATTCAGCGCAAAGCGCGCATCCCCGTCGGCCGCGCGCGCAAGGTACTTGATTGCGTCATCGTCGCCGGTGAGGCCAAGCGCGCCCAGGCCGCGCTCGGCGTCGGCGAGCGCTTGCGTGATGATGCCTGCGATGGCTTCGTCGGGGAGATGCTCCAGCACCAGCACTTTGCAGCGCGAGAGCAGGGGGGAGATGACTTCAAAACTGGGATTTTCCGTCGTCGCGCCGAGGAGGACGATGGTGCCGCGCTCCACGTGCGGGAGGAACGCGTCCTGCTGCGCCTTGTTGAAGCGGTGGATTTCGTCGACGAAGAGGATGGTCGGGCGGTTGAACATGCGGCGGCTTTTCTCCGCGCCGTCAATGACTTCGCGCACTTCCTTGACGCCGCTGGTCACCGCGCTGAGCTTCATGAACTCGTAGTCCGGCAGCGAGCCGAGGATGAACGCCAGCGTCGTCTTGCCGCTGCCGGGCGGGCCCCAGAGGATGAGCGACGGCACCTTGCCCAATTCGAGGATGCGCGTGAGCAAGCCTTCAGCGCCGGTGAGGTGCTCCTGGCCGGCGAACTCGCGCAGGCTGCGCGGGCGCATGCGCTCGGCGAGGGGTGCGGATGGTGCGCAGGCGTGCTGTCGGCGCTCGTTGCCACGAGGAGATTCTAGCACTGCGCGCGCAATGCCGCCTCTATCCTGCGTAGATGAAGCGGCTAAACCAAATGAGGAGGTAAGCAGTAACACCCGCGTGAAGCGCCCAGGGAACGAGCAAGCCGCGAGACCTGCGCGCGACAATGCCGAAGAGGATGCCGCCGGTGAAGACGACCGCCGCCGGAAGCCAAAGTTGCGTGAACATGAGCGACAGCGGCATGACGTGATAGCCGGCGAAGATGAGCGCGTGCAGCAAGTTGGGCGCAGGGGCGTGCGCGTCGGTAAGCGTGGGCAGGATGCGCCCGCGCCAGAATGCCTCTTCCGCCAGCGGGTTGATGAGCCCGAAGTAAAGCGCGATGAGAAGGTAGCTGCGCGCGTTCATGCCCACCGTGTCCAATGGGCTTAGGGTCACGATAGGGAATGCCTGCGGCGGTAAGAGCGTGAGGATGTATTCCATCGCAAGCCATGTAAGCGCAAAGCCGCCGATGAGGGCGAGTGCTACCATGCCAATGTGCTTAATTTTGAAGCGCAGTTGTTGCCGCGGGCGCAGCGTGAGCCATCCACCGCCGCACAACGCGATGTGGTAGATGAGCATCGTGAGCAGCGCGCTTTTGAACGCAAACAGCCCCAACGCCATCCATGCGTAAACGGCGAGGCAAAGAGCTGTGGCGATGAGGAGTTGATTGCGTGCGGCCACGGGGATGCGCTACTTCTTGATGGGCTCGTACCACTTGGGCCAGCCGCCCGGCGGTATGAAGCCGAGCTTGTCGGCCTCGGCCATCCTCACCTTCGCGGCCGCGTCGTCTTTGAGGATGGACAGCGAGATAGCCCAGTAGTAGTAAGTCGCTGAGAACTTCGGGTCGGCAGCGGCGGCGGCTTCGTATTTCTCTATCGCATCCTCGTGTTTCTTGTTCTGCGCGAGGATGGTGCCCCAGGCGTAGAGCGCGCTGGAATAATCGGGCTTCAACTTCACCGCCTGCTCGTATGCATTCATCGCATCATCAAACTTCTTGAGCGCAGAAAGCGCATGCCCCATATTCTGGTAGAAGCGCGCGTCCTTGGGGTCAAGCTCAATGGCCTTCTTGAATTTGACGACTGCATCGTCCAGCTTCTTGACCATGTAAAGCGAGTTCGCCCAGTAGTAATACCCGTCGGCCCACTTGAAACCGATCTTTTCGGCGGCCTGGAAGCGTTCCATCGCCTCGTCGTATTTCTTGGAGCGGAAGAGCAGCGCGCCCCACACTGCTAGCGTGTCGCCGTCCTTGGGGTTCAGCTCGCTAGCGCGCTTGAGCAGCTGTATCGCCGCCTTGAAATCGCCAAGCTCAATAGCGATTCCGCGAATGCGGTATGCGCATCAACATTGTCGGGGTGCAAGCTTCACCGCCGCCTCAAGTTTAGCTTCGGATTCTTTGTGGCGGTTGAGCTTCTGCAGCGCGCGCCCGGTCAGCAGCAGCACGTCCGCATTCTTAGGTTGAAGTTCCGCGACGACTTGCAGCCTGCCCAGCGCTTCTTCATAGCGGCCGAGCTTCATCAGAGCGACCG
Organism: uncultured bacterium; assembly: GCA_963749125.1. Taxonomy (GTDB): domain Bacteria; phylum 4484-113; class 4484-113; order 4484-113; family 4484-113; genus JBBIJQ01. The sequence continues at coordinate 4,657 of CAVVLL010000001.1, read as the reverse complement.
CCCACTTATACATCGAGTCGCTGTATTTGAGATGCGGGAAAATGGCCTGTTGGTATTTCTGTACGGCCTCATCTTCTTTGCCCAGCGAATGCAATGCGTCTCCCCATGCATAGAATATAGCATGTGGTTTCTCGTGCGCATCGCCCGCCATGCTCTTCCGCCATTTTCACGGCGTCCTCAAACTTGCCATCGGCAACGAGCGCTTTGAGTTCGTCAATGCGTTGCATAGCCTGCGCCAGATCAGCAGCAGCCTTGCCTTCGGCTTTCTGCGCCGATGCATGCGCGTCAGCGAGCTGTGCCTCAAGCTCTTTGATGCGGCTCGTGAGTCGTGGTATTTCGCCTGCATCTCGCTGGCGACAGCCTCGTTCGCCGCAAGCTTATCTGAGAGCTCCTTAACCACTGCCTCGTACTTCTTCGCCTCAGTTTCGTATTCCTCGGCGATCTTATGCATCTCGTCAAAGTCTTTTTGGTGCTTCGCTGCCGTATCTTCGTGACCCTTTCCTACGTTCTCCGCCGCTTGCAGCTTTGCAGCAATTTCCGCTTCGCGTTTCTCCGCATCCGCGGCCTTCGCTGCAAGCTCATCGGCTGTTGACTTAAGCTTGAACAGCTCGTCCTCGCGCGTCTTGGCGATAGCTGATGCATCAGCGGCGCGCTTGTCGGCGTCTGCGATGCGCTTCTCGGCGCTGCCTGCGCGCACTTCGGCATCAGTCAAGCGCATTTCAATGTCGGAAGCTTTCGCCGCAAATTCGTCAGCTCGCGCCTTAAGGCTGCGCACTTCCTCGTCCTTGCCCGAAGCTGCGGCGGTAAGTTGCTTGGCCTGGTCTGCAGATGCGGCCTTTAGCTTGGCAATTTCATCATCCTTGGCCTTCACCGCTATGGCCGCATCATTAGCCCGCTTTTCGGTATCCGACAGCTTCGCGGCGGTGTCGCTTGCGCGCTTTTCAGCGTCGGCAAAGCGCTTCTCGGCATCCGCAGCCTTCGCCGCTGCTTCGTCTGCTCGCTTGTGTGCGTCGGCAAGCTTCGCGGCTGTGTCGCTTGCGCGTTTCTCTGCATCCGCCAGCTTCGCCTGAAGCTCTTGGCCGCCTTTACCTGCAGCGGCCATCGCTTCTTGTTGCTTTTTAATCGCATCCTGCGCAATTGCTAGGTCCTTGCCGGCCTGCGCAAGCGCGGCCTGCGCCTTTGCAGCATCGGACTTCAGCGTGGCATTCTCATCGCCGGCTTTCTTTGCAAGCGCCTGCGAGTTGGCAAGCTCTTTATTGATTTGAGCATTTCGCTCTTGCGTCTTCGCAGCATCAGCTTTGAGCGCAGCCGCCTCGTCGCCCGGCCTTCTTCGCTTGCGCCTGCACGTCCGCAAGCTCCTTTCGCGCTGTTTGAGCGTATTGGAGAGCTGCCCCGCATCCGCGCTGCCTTTGTCTGCGGCGGCATGCGCGTCAGCCAGTTCCTTTTCGCGCGCCTTCACCTGGTCGGCAAGCTGCTTGAAGTCTGCGCTTTGTTTGTCAACTGCCTCGCGCATCTTCGCCATCTCGCCTTCGCGCGTTGCAAGCTTCGCTTCAAGCTCTTTGCGCATAGCGGCGGCGGCCTGCAGGTCGGTTTCCAATTTCTTTGCGAGCCCGTTGGTTGAGACATGCGCATCCGACGCTTCTTTGATGCGCTTCTCCATCTCGTCAATCATCTTTTGCAGGCGGCTGACTTCTTCTTCGCGGTCAACCACCAGCTTGTGCGCATCGTGCAGCTCGGCCTTAATGTCTTCCAGTGCCTTAGAAGTCTTGCCGGTCTCGGCCAAGCGCTCTTCAAGCTGCTTCTTCAGCACATCGGCGTCGCTTGCGCTCTTTGCTGCTTGCGCTTCAAGCTTCGCAAGCTTGTCTTGAAGCTCTTTGATCTGCGCGGCTGCTGCTGTCTTTTGCCCCTCAAGCTCCTTTTGCCGTGCCTGCATTTCGGCAGCCTTCTCATCGGCTGCTTTGGCCTGTGCATCCGTCTTGCCAAGCGAGCCTTCGGCCTGTGTGATGCGCGCTCGCAATTCTTTGATTTGCGCGTCCCGCTCCTGCACTTGGTCGCTCAAGCCTTGCGCTTTGACACTGCTCTCCTCAAGGCTTGCTTCCAGCGATTTCGCGCGGGCGAAGCGTTCTTGCAACTGGGCTTCCAGGCGCTCTAACATGCTTTCGGTTTCCAGCGTGTTGCGCTCAGCAGCCTTCAGCTTCTCATCCTTTTCATCGGTCTTCGCAACAAGCTCTTTGTTCTTTCCCTCAAGTCGGCGGACTTCTTCTCGGCATCTTGCAACTTGCGCTCAAGGCTGTCAGCGCGCGACTTCTCGTCACGCGCCGAATCCTCAAGCTGGTGCGTCTTTTCCTCAAGCTGGCGCATCTTCTCGCTGTTTTCAGCGACAACCTGTTCCAGTGTCTGCGCCTTTTCTTGGCCGCCCTTCGCAAGCGCATCCCGCTGCTCAAGATGCTTATTGAGTTCTTCAATACGGGCGTCGCGGTCAGCAATCTGCGCCTGCAGCGACTTGACCTGGTCCTCTGTACCTTTGAGTGATGATGCGACTTTTTGAATCTGCTCATTGAGCCCCGCCGCTTGCGCTTCGGCGTGTCTTTTTCTTTTGCTTTCCCAACTCATCAAGCTGCGCTTGGTATTGTTTAGCTATAGTCTCGCGCTCAGCGGTGCCTGAATTCTGCGATTGCAGCTTTGCCGCCTGCTCTTCAATCTGCGCGTTAAGCGTGTTGATGCGCGCATCACGGTCGTTTACCGCCGATTGAAGCTCAGCGAGCTTACCTTCCGCCTGCTTTGCCGCATCAGACGCGGCGGTCAGCTTGGAAATGTCCTGCTCCGCTCTGAATTCGTCCACTTGCTTTTGCAGCGAGGCGATGCGCCTGTCCTTCTCGCCCAAGCTTGTTTCAAGTTCAGCTTTCAGCGCTCTCGCAGTTTCAATCTCGGCGGCGGCAGGTGAAGGCAGCGCTTCCTGCGCCGGCATGTTTTGAAGCTTGCCAACCTGCGCCGTAAGTTCCTTGATGGTCCGGCCGCGCAACTTCCTGCTCCAGCGCGCGCAGCCTCTCTTCCAAAGCCTTGCGGTCTGCATCATCAGCGATGGGCTTTGCCTCCTCAACCGCCCCATCGGGCACTGGCGCAGCCACGGCCTTCGGCTGCGGGGTGGGGGGGCTGGCCTCAACGCGTGGCTTCATACTCTTTGAGTAGCTCGCTAAGCGATGCGAGTGCGCTCTTTATCTTGCCGTCTTGCACTCCAACTTCTTTGAGTAAAAGCGTCCATCCGCTCTCGTTCGTTAGCTCAATTTTAAGTTGCTTGGATGAGAACAGCAGGTAAACTGCCGGCTGCGAACATGACGGCCAAAGGCTGTGTCTGCGGGAATGCGCGGTGGTGGGTATTCAATTCGTGGACGCAATTAAGCGAACGTGCCCACGGCTTTGTGACGACGACCAGCATGTGATTGCTGACGAGCGCAGCGTCGTCCGCGGCGCGCTCTGACTCTTCATCAGCGCCGTGCACTTCGTCGTACCAGACCTTGAGGCCTGCGCCGGTGAGGACTTTGTTTAGAAGCTTCGCCTCAGCCGACGCGGTCTCAGGGTGATAGCTGATAAATGCGTCAGATACCCCAACGACCTGTTTCCTTAAAGGGCAGGTATAAGAACATATATTCTACCAAATTGCGAGGAAAACAAGGCAATCCCCTTAAGATTTTGAATAAGCGGCCGTTTACCCGTGCGGATGGGCGTCCGCATACACGTTTCGCAGCCGCGACATCACCACGCGCGTGTAGAATTCTACAGTCGCTATCCGAGAATGCCCCAGCAGCTCTTGCACAACCCTAATGTCCGCGCCCTGGTCAAGCAGGTGCGTCGCGAATGAATGGCGTAGCGTGTGCGGCGACACTCCCGACGTAATGCCAACGCCCGACGCATATGCCCGGAGCAGCCGGTAAGCCTGGACGCGCGAAAGCTCGCCTTTGCGGCTGAGGAACACCTTTGCTCAAAGTTGTGCACTAAATCCCGGCCGCACTTCACCGATATATCTGCCCAACCATTCAACCGCGTAATCGCCAAGAGGGCATATGCGCACTTTCCCCCCCTTGCCCTTCACCCGCGCGAAGCCTGCATTCATATCAACGTCGGCGAGCGTCAGCCCGCAACACTCGCTGATGCGCATTCCCGACGCATATAGCGTTTCAAGCAGCGCGCGGTCGCGGATGCCAAGCGAAGTAGCGGTGTTAGGCGCTGCTAAGAGCTGCTCTATTTTCGCCATAGTCAGCGCCTTTGGCAGCGGCGTCGCCCTTGGCGCGCGAAGCCGAGTGGGAAACGGGTCTTTTTCAACGTAACTGCGCATTGTAAGAAAGCGAGTAAAGCGCCGAAGCGAAGCGATGCGCCGCCGCACGGTGCTAGATGCAAGGCCTTGCGACGTGTTGATGTAGCCGACGTAATAAGTGAGGATTTTCAGGCGCTATTTAGCCGATGCCAGGTTTAAGTCAGCCACGCCGCGAAATGCTGAAGGTCGGTGGAGTAGGCGAGGATAGTATTCGCCGACAAGCCCCGCTCAACACGGCAATACGCGATGAAGGAGTCCATGGCGCGGTCAATGTCCATCAGTTGTTCCGCAGCCTTCGAAGCTGCCGTACTCCGCCGGTGTCCTTACCGCGCTTTACTCCGGCAT